>NZ_JAEHOH010000007.1 GCF_016522505.1 Leucobacter chromiisoli
TGCGGGTGCAGGTCCGACGCCGGGGTCGAGCCTGCGGAACGGGCGATCACTCGGCCGTCGGCGAGCTGGTTGACGATGGCGGCGGCGAGCTGGGAGCGGCCCGCGTTCTGCACGCACACGAACAGCACCTGCGGCACCCCCGAAGACCGATCCCGGGTGAGGTCGGCGAGGCGCTGGCGGGCGAAGCGCTCGGTCAGCGGGATCATGTGCTGCGTCAGCTTCGCCGACCGCACCAGGCCGGCGTAGGACTCGCGCACGATCGCGATCACGAGGTCCCGGTTCAGCCCGGTGAGCTCGTCCGCGAGCTCTTCGGCGAGGCGGGTCACGCGGGCGTCCATCTGCTGCAGGGCCTCGGCCCGTGCTGCGGCGTCTTCGGGTTCGTCGGTGACGGCCGCGGCGGGAGCGAACGCGTCGAGGAGGGACGCGACGGCGCGCTGCTTGCCCGGCGCGATGCGGTACCAGACCCAGGTGCCGCGCCGCTCGGAGGCCAGCATCCCGGTCTCCTTGAGCACCTTCAGGTGGTGCGAGACCGTCGGCTGGGAGACCTCTGCCAGCTCGGCGAGGTCGCACACGCAGGACTCGCCGCGCGGGTCGGCCGCGATCGCGGAGAGCATCCGCAGCCGCAGCGGGTCCGCCAGCGCCTTCAGCGCACTGGCGACCGTGCTCGCCGCCTCCGCGCCGATTGCGTGGGTCGTCGACGGCGAGCATGCCTCGGCGTCGGGGATGGTGGCAGCGTCGGTCATGACGTCCTCGATTCAGCGGTATACGGATCCGTGCGGAACCAGGCTCTGGCGGCCCAGAGGGAGACGTAGACGAGGCCGACGAGCACAGGGACCTCGATGAGCGGACCCACGACGCCGGCCAGCGCCTGGCCGGAGGCGGCCCCGAAGGTCCCGATGGCGACGGCGATCGCGAGCTCGAAGTTGTTGCCCGCCGCGGTGAACGCCAGCGTCGTCGACCGCGCGTAGCCGAGGCCGATGCCCTTGCCGAGCAGCAGCCCCGCGAACCACATCAGGCCGAAGTAGACCAGCAGCGGCAGCGCGATGCGCGCCACGTCGAGAGGCTTCGCCAGCACCGCGTTGCCCTGCAGTGCGAACAGCAGCACGATCGTGAACAGCAGCCCGTAGAGCGCCCACGGCCCGATCCTCGGGAGGAACTTCTCTTCGTACCAGTCGCGCCCCTTGCGCTTCTCGCCGATGAAGCGGGACGCGAAGCCCGCGATGAGCGGGATCCCGAGGAACACGAGCACGTTCAGCGCGATCTGCCAGACCGAGATCTCCAGTCCCTGTGCGTCCAGGCCCAGCCAGCCCGGCAGCACAGTCAGGTAGAACCAGCCCAGCACCGAGAACATCACGACCTGGAAGACCGAGTTGATCGCGACGAGCACCGCGGTCGCCTCGCGGTCGCCGCAGGCGAGGTCGTTCCAGATCACGACCATAGCGATGCATCGGGCGAGGCCGACGATGATCAGCCCGGTCCGGTACTCGGGCAGGTCCGGCAGGAAGATCCACGCGAGCGCGAACATCACCGCGGGCCCGACGAGCCAGTTCAGCACGAGCGAGGAGACCAGGAGCTTCTTGTCACCCGTGACGGCTGCGACCTTGTCGTAGTGGACCTTCGCGAGCACGGGGTACATCATCACCAGCAGGCCCAGCCCGATCGGGACCGAGATCCCGCCGACCTCCATCGCAGACAGCGCGTCGGAGAGCGCCGGCACGAACCGGCCGAGCACGAGGCCGGCGACCATCGCGAGGCCGATCCAGAGCGGCAGCCACTTGTCGAGGGTGGAGAGCCGTTTCGGGGTGGTGCGGGTCAGGGCGTCGGTCATGCGAGCAGCTCCTCGAGCTTCGCGACGTAGACGGGTTTCGGGTGCGCGCCGATCAGCACGTCGACACGTTCCCCGTTCCGGTAGAAGCCGAGGGTCGGGATCGAGGTCACGCCGGCCGCGGTCACGGTCTCGGGGTTCTGGTCGGCGTCGATCTTCACGATCTTCACCCGGCCCTCGTACTCGCCGGCGAGCTGGTCCAGGATCGGGGCGATCGCCCTGCACGGGCCGCACCAGGTCGCCCAGATGTCGACCACGACGGGCAGCTCGGACTCGAGCACCTCGGCCTGGAAGGTGGCGTCGGTGACGGGGGTGACGGTGCTCATACGGAGACCTCCAGAACAGGCTCGGAAACGGTGGCGGGTGCGAGGTGCGACAGGTAGTGCTGGGCGTCCTGCGCGGCCGCGCAGCCGGTGCCCGCGGCGGTGATCGCCTGCCGATACGTGTGGTCGACGAGATCCCCGGCCGCGAACACCCCGGCCAGATTCGTCCGCGTCGACGGGTGCGCGACCCGCACGTACCCGTCCGCGTCGGTGTCGACCTGCCCAGTCACGAGCTCGGAGCGCGGGTCGTGCCCGATCGCGACGAACACCCCCGTCGCGTCGAGCCTCCGCTCGGCCCCGGTGATCGTGTCGCGCAGCGTGAGCCCGGTGACCTGCTCGTCGCCGAGGATCGCGGCGACCTCGCTGTTCCAGGCGACCTCGATCTTCGGATCGTCCAGCACGCGCTGTGCCATGATTCTCGACGCTCGGAACTCGTCCCGGCGGTGCACGACGGTGACTTTCGATGCGAACCGGGTGAGGAACAGCGCCTCCTCCATCGCGGAATCCCCGCCACCGATCACGGCGATCTCCTTGTCGCGGAAGAAGAACCCGTCGCAGGTCGCGCACCAGGACACTCCGTGCCCCGACAGGCGCTCTTCCTCGGGGAGGCCGAGCTTGCGGTACGCGGAACCCATCGTCAGGATCACCGCCCGCGCCCGGTACGTCATCCCGGCACCCGTCTCGAGGGTCTTCACGTCGCCGTCGAGCTCGAGGCGAATCGCGTCGTCGTAGACGATCCGAGCGCCGAACCGCTCAGCCTGCGCCCGCATCGACTCCATCAGCTCCGGCCCCTGCACGCCATCGACGAAGCCGGGGAAGTTCTCCACCTCGGTCGTCGTCATCAGCGCACCGCCCGCGGTGACCGAGCCCGCGATCACGTTCGGCGCAAGACCCGCGCGGGCCGCGTAGACCGCCGCGGTCTATCCGGCCGGACCGGACCCGACGATGACCAGTTCGACTTCTTGATTCGACATACTTCTATATTGACATCTATCGAATCAGTTCGCGAGCCCATGCCGGCTTTGTCACCGGATGTTCACCTACCGTGCTCAGGCAGGGCTGCCAACGCCCTTCGCGCGTGACCTCCGCATCATCGACGAACAGTGCATGAAAAGTGCACTCTTCAACAATCGGACCTACCAGTAGAGGTGCTCGAGCGCTTCACGCACGAGCTCGACGTGTATTCGATCGACGAGGCGTTCGCCGCGGTGGATCGTCGGACTTCGGCCGATCCCGAGGCCATGTCGGTGCTCGGGCGCACAATCAGAGACGAGGTGCGCCGGCTCGTCGGTGTGCCCGTCTGCGTCGGGATCGCGCCGACCCGCACCCTCGCGAAGCTCGCGAACCGCGCGGCCAAGAAGATCCCGGTCTTCGAAGGGGTGTGCGTGTGGCCGGCGACGCGGGAGGCGTGGCGCGAGCAGCTGATGCGCCGACTGCCGGTCTCGGAGGTCTGGGGGATCGCGCGGCGCCTCGAGCGGCGGCTCGCAGGGTACGGCATCACCTCCGTGTGGGATCTCGCCACCGCGGATCCTGCGCAGATCCGACGCTGCTTTTCCGTGGTCGTCATGCGTACCGCGCTCGAGCTGCGCGGGGTCGCGTGCATCGGCCCGGAGGAGGATCGCACGGGGAAGAAAGACGAGCTGATCGTGTCGCGTTCCTTCTCAGAGAAGGTGTCCACGATTGAGGGGATGCGGCAGGCGCTCTCGATCTATGCGCAGCAGGCCGCGGCGCGCCTGGTGAAGCACCGGCAGGTGGCGAAGTCGGTGCAGGCGTTCGCCGGCACGAGTCACTGGCACGAGCAGCAGCACTATCCGGCTGTCCGGGTGCCGCTCCCCTATCCGACGGCCGATCCGGTCATGCTGACGCGAGCGGCACATCTGCTGCTCCCGCAGATTCAGGAGGGAACGCGGTATGCGCGGGCCGGGCTCCTGCTTACGGATCTGCACGCGGCTGAGGCGCACCAGGCCCTCGAGTTGTTCAGGCACGTCCACGAGGATGCGAGTATCGCGACGCTCGTGGACGCGGTGCAGAAGAAGGCCGGCCGAGAGGTGCTCGGGCTCGGCTATGGCGGTCTCCGGCCCGGCCCGGCCTGGCAGATGAAGCGTGGACTGCTGACGCCCAGGGCGACAACTCATTGGGACGAGCTCATGATCGTCCGGGCGTAGGGCCGACTACCGTCTGCAGCTACGACTGTGCTGAAGCTCTCAGGAGTCGAAGATGTCTCCGAGGAACTCGAAGGGACTCTTCTTTTTGCGGTAGCGGGGGTCGCGTTGGCGATCGTCGGAGTAGCCGCCGCGTCGGTCACCGTGGTGGCCTTCTCGTCGGCGGTCGTCGTGATGACTGTCGCGACGTCGATCGTCGTACCGGGGTGCCTCGTAGTCGTCATAGCGGGGTTCTGCATACTGCGAGCCTGGCGCCGCGTCGCTTTCGGCCTGCATACGCTCGAGGATCTTGTCTAGCTCGCCCCGGTCGAGCCAGATGCCCCGGCACTGCGGGCAGTAGTCGACTTCGACTCCCTGTCGCTCGCTCATCAACAGGGTGGTTCCATCGCTGGGGCAGTTCATGATGTCAGCGTAAAGCAGCCGGGTCGCTCCCTGGCTGTGAAGTTGACTGCCGCAGCCTGGGAGTTCGTCGCGCGTTGCCGAGTCAGAGTCGGAACTCCAAGAGCCAGTCGACGGCGAGCTGCGCGACGGTGGCGACAATGACGAAGTGGAGGAGGATCGCGACCCATGCCCAGGACGCGAATCCTTTGAGCGCGCGCATGGCGGAGTCGCCCGGGAGGAGGAGGCCGTCGGCGCCGGCTTTCGCGACGGTGACCCACCAGAGCGGGATCATGGCCGTCCAGACGACCATGCACCAGGGGCAGAGGGTGCCGAGAGAGTAGAAGCTCTGGTACTGCAGCCAGGTGATGAAGACGATGCCTCCGAGGAGGCCGAGGCAGTAGAGCCGCCAAAACCATTGGGCGAAGTGTGCTCCGGCGAGGATCGCGGCCCCGACGAGGATCGGCGCGGTGAAGGCGGTGACGCCGATGATGGTGTTGGAGAACCCGAAGAGGGAACCCTGCCAGGAGTCCATGTTCGGCCCGCAGGTGACGAGCTTCGAGATGTTGCAGTTGGGCGCGTGGGTGGGTTCCTGCAGGGTCTTGATGTACTCGGTGAGCAGTTCGAAGGAGGCGAACCAGCCGACGATGCCGGCCACGATCGAGAACCAGGCGAAGCCGATGCGTCGTCGGCGTAGCGGTGTCTCAGCGCTCGTGGTCATGGTTCGAATCTACACAAGGGGAGGCTGAACGGATGACGGCTGCTCGATACGAATGCAGCGGCCGGGCAGAGGCGCTCTGCATGCGGGATCCTGGGCACGGGTCAGTCGGCCGTCACGTTGACGACGCCTTTCATCTCCGCGTGAATGGAACAGTCGTATTCGTAGCTGCCGGCCTGGTCGAAGACATGGGTGAAGCTGCCCTGTCGCATGAGATCGCTCACGAAGCTCGCATCCTGGGCGACGACATCGTGCTCGTTCTGTCCCTCGAACACCCAGCGCACCGCTTCGCCCTCGGCAACCTCGACCTCGGCTATGTCGTAGGCGTCGAACGAATCCCCGACGGTTCCGGTCGAGGGAACAGCGCCGAGTTCTTGGATACGGTCGGTATAGACCATGGCCGTGTAGTTCGACCCGTGATCAGCATGATGGATGAGCCCATCGAGCCGGCCGCCTGACTGCCATGCCGCCATATCGAGTGCTTGCATCGGCAGAATCTCTGACTTCAGTGACGAAGCAACGTTCCAACCCACGATCCTGCGCGAGTACACATCCGTGACGAACGCGACATACGCGAACCCGGACCAAGTAGCGACGTAGGTCACATCGCACACCCAGAGCTTGCGCGGCCCATCAGCGACGAATCTCCGGTTCACGAGATCAGCAGGCAATGCCAGCGCCTTGTCCGGGCGCGTGGTGAATACCCGCTTCGATTTTCGCACCCCGCGCACACCGGTGAGCCGCATCAGACGCTCGGTCTGGTCGCGGCCGATCTCCCACCCCTCACGCTTGAGTAGGGCGTGCATCTTCCGTCGCCCGTACACGTTGTAATGCTTCGCGTGGAGGCGCTGGATCTCGGACACGAGCAACTTGTCACGGAGCTGTCTCACCGAGGTCGGCCGCGACTTGGCTGCCCGGTAACCACGCGAGGTGAGAAACCCACGAACTGCCGTCCTGAGCGTACGGCAGAGGAACTCGACCCCGAAACGATCACGATGCTCGTCGATGAACTGGATCATTTCGTTCGTGGCCGGTCGAGTTCCTTCGCGAAAAACACGCTCGCAGCTTTAAGAACCTCGTTGGCCTTCTTCAGCTCGGCGTTCTCGCGTCGCAGACGTCGGTTCTCTTCGGCCATATCGCTCGTGACGCCGGGTCTCACGCCGGTATCGATGTCGTAGCGGCGCTGCCACACTCTCAGCGTCTCCGGGCTCACTCCAAGGAGGCCGCCGACGTGTCGGCAAGCGGCGGTCAGCGATTCAAATTCGGGGCGGGCCTCGGCAAGCATGCGGAGCGCACGCTGACGAAGTTCGGGGTCGTATTTGCTTGGCATCGTAGTTCCATCCTTATATACAGATCGGAACTAAACCCAGGCCAATTCACGGATAGCTATTGGGTCGAGCTACAGGCACCGCAACGTTGAAGGTGAAGACGAAATCCGTAATTGGATCAGTGCTCTGGGAACCGAGACAGCACGAGGCTCCGACATCGGCGAGGCCTCAGAGTTAGGACTCCCGGCTCTAATTCGTCTCCTCTTTTGCTCTCACCCGCATAACGATCACCTGGCCGACGATAACGGCTGTCGCAACCGCTGCAGCGACAATTACGGTTTGAAGATCGCTTTGCACTTTAAGAATCGTGAAGGAAATCAGAATCGAGAAGTTGAGCAATATTGTGAGAAGCGGTGCCCACGGCTTTGCCTTGATTTTTGTCCGGAGGTGCCGAATCACGCCCCATTGCACCGCGATGTCCATTGCGAGGTAGAGGAACGCTCCCATCGATGCGATCTGAGTGAGGTCCAGGAAGGCTGTGGCGATAATCGCGAGCCCAGCCGTGATGATCAGCGGCTGTTGCGGGACGCGCGCAGGCAGTGACGGCGTCTGGCGCATGTCTTGGAGCATTCCGTAGAGGCGTGATACCGAATACAGACTGGCCAGCAGCCCGGACAGTGTGGCGACAACGGCGATCGCCACCGTGATTCCGATACCCCACGAGCCAAAGAGCGGTTCGGCTGCCGCAGCCAACGCATAATCACGCGCTTTTACCGCGCCTGCGGCCCCAATACTGGACTCTACCGAGACGGTGATCAGCATGTAGAGGACCGTGCAGACCGCCAGGGAAATGACGATCGAGCGCGCAATGTTCTTTTTCGCGTCCTGAATGTCGTCACCTTGGTTGGTTATGGTGGTGAACCCTTTGTAGGCGAGCACACACAGGACCGTTCCGGCGAGCAGTCCGACGATATCGGGGGCCTCGCCTGAGCTTTGGGCGAAGAGTCCGGATCCTGATGCGACAGCACCGACGAGTCCCGCTATAGCGAGCAGTGCGATGCCCACGATCTTGATGATCGCAGTCGTGGTCGCGGATCCTTCAACGAGCTTATTACCGAGCAAGTTCACGATGGCTGCTGCCACGATCGCAAGCACGCCCAGGAGGGGGACGAGAATTGCAGAGTCTTGTAGGCCAAATGGGCGCAGCAGGTAAGTTCCGAAGGTGCGGGCGAGGAGACTTTCCGCGACCACCATTGAGACGTACATGAACAGGGTAAACGATCCCGCAGCGACCCCCGGTCCGTACGCATCTTTCAGTAGCATCGCAATACCACCCGCAGAGGGGTTCACGCTTGAATATCGCGTGTACGAGTAGGCGCTGACACCGGCGACAATCGCGCCGAGCAGAAACGCGAGCGGAAACCAGTCTCCGGCGAAGCCCGCGACCTGCCCGACGAGCGCAAAGATTCCCGCCCCGATCATCACTCCGGTGCCGAGCGAAACGGACCCGACGAGTGAAATCCTGCCCTTCGTTGCGACCATGTGAACCCCTCGCTCCTTCTCGTTCAATTTCGGTTTTCACGCCATGCTTACTAAGCAGGGAGCAGTACTTTGCACTTCCCCACGTTCTAGTTTGAAGTGCAACATCAGGGTGTGGGGATGGGTTGAATTGGCCTGGTTTGAGTTCCGACCGGTTTTCCTGTCAGCCGGTTGGTGACAGAAGCGTCTCGGTCTCAGCGTAGTATGCCTGCTCGACTTCGGCCGGGGTGCGCATGTCGAGTTCCCCGTGAAGTCGTTCATGGTTCCACCACCACACGTACTTAAGGGTCGCGAGCTCGACCTGCTCAACGGTCCGCCATGGCCCTTGCTGACGAATAAGCTCGGTCTTGTAGAGATTGTTGACCGCCTCAGCCATCGCGTCGTAGGCCCGTACCGTGACGGCGGGGGCGGCGTCCTCGGCAGAGGGGGTGACCTCGGGCTTCGTGGCGGCACAGGCGGCGAGTCCTCCGAGCAGGCCGACTGTTAGGACGGCTCCGAGGGCGTGCACGAGGATGCGGCGAGTGTCGGCGTCCATGGTGTCTCTCTTACTCTCGATTTCTGGGTTAGTGTGGGCGTGCGACGCGGGACTGCTCTCCCGGTGTCGACTCGGCGGCGCTCTACCGGGTTCCCCGCTCCTTCGGCGCGGAGGTGTGCTGGATGAGGTCGATGCGCTGCCGGCCGTACCCGCCCCGTGTGAAGACGCGCAGCGTGAGCCAGGCGAAGAGCGCAAGACCGGCGATCTGGCCGATCAGTCCGGCGGCGCTGCCGTCGCCTGTGGTCTGCGCGGTTTCCCCGGTGAGGCCCGACGCCATGATGCCGAAAGCGACGTAGTTGTTGACGACGTGGATCGCGATCGCTGCCTCGAGGCCGCCGGTGCGCCAGGTGAGCCAGGCGGATACTGCGCCAAGCAACCCGACGGCGAGGAGTCCCCAGATGTCGTAGATGTGGAGGGACGCGAAGCCGATCGAGGGGATCAGGATCGCGAACCAGGGGTTTCTGAGCCAGGCTCCCAGCACCTGCATGAAGAGTCCCCGGAAGACGATCTCTTCGGCAGTGGATTGCAGCGGCACCAGGAGCAGCACGAGCAGCATCGATAGCAGCGCGGCGCGTGCATCGAAGGCAGTCTCGTTCGCAGCCGCTGCAGGGTCGGTGGCGGGCTCGAGGAGCACGCCTGCGGCGATACCGACGAGGTTCATCACGGCGATCGCGAGCACGGAGATGACGAACAGTCGCCCGAGCAGCCCCCAGCGCATGCGGGCCGCGACTGACCAGATCAGGCCGATGGGCCGCATGCCGAGGACGAGCATCGCGAGCAGCACCGCCGGGAGCATGATGATGATCGACACCATGCTCACGAGTACCGAGACGGGCCGTTGGGTGTCGAGCGCCGCGGCAGTGCCGGCGGCGACCTGCGCCGGATAGTCGGGATCCGTGAGCAGGAGCACTGGGATGACGGCCACGGTGACTACCACGGTGAGGATGCCGAAGAAGGCCCCTGACAGCAGGAGCAGGGCGAGCGGTTTCCACCATCGGTAGGCGGAGGTGCCGCGCAGCAGGCTGTGGTAGTCGAGCGGTTCGGTCTCCATGATGCGCAGCTGCGGCGGCGTGCCCCGTGCCCAGCCCCAGGACGGCGACACTGCAGACGGCGCGTGGGGCTCGGACTCGGGGCTGGACATGCGGGGAACTGCGGTTGCGGCTCAGGCGGGGGCGTTCGTCGGCTGCTGCGCGCGGTAGCGGCGGGCGCGGACGAAGGAGGCGATGCCGACGGCGAGGAATACGAGGAGCACGACGAAGGTGACGGTGCTCGCGATCACGGCGTTCGGTCGCTCGGCGGTGCCGGCGAAGAGTTCCCCGATCTTCATCACGTTCATCGCGGTGCCGGCGATGCCGAGGAGGGCGATCGCGAGGGCGGCGTGGATCGCGTGGCGGCGGGCTTTCGGCGCGCGTGAGATGACGGCTGCGACGAGGATGAGCACGCCGAGTGCGGAGGGGATGAGTGCGGTCATGCTGCTCGCGTCGGACGCGAAGTAGGCGACGACGCCGGTGGCGGTGAGGATGCCGCCGACGGCGAAGGTGAGTCCGGTCATGGTCAGTATTCCTTTCGCAGACGCCGCAGGGGTTCTGGGCCGCGCCGGGCGCCCGGGATGTCTCCTCCCCTCCCCCGGGTTCGGGGAACCTCGAGGGATGCGGGCCTTGGCCCGTACTCTACATGATGTAGATGTAAGCTCGTGGGTATGCTGGCTTCCCCGTGGAATCTGATTCTCACCGTCGTCTTCGCGTTCACCGGGGTGTACTGCCTCGTGCGCCTCATCGCGCACCGGCCCCCTCCCGGCGCGCGGCGCGGCCCGGTGCTCGAGTCGATGGCGATCCATCTCATGCACCTGGTGATGAGCGCCGGGATGATCGCGATGTGCTGGATGATGTCGATTCCGGCGGCGTCGAACTGGGCGCAGATCGTGGTCTTCACCGTACTTGCGCTCGCCCTAGTGCCGGGGCTCTGGAAGGCGCCGTTGCCGGCCCGCCGCGTCGATCTCGCCGGGCATATCTGGCTCGCTGGCGCGATGGTGTGGATGATCGCGGCGATGCCGCTGCTCATGGCGGACATGGGCGGCGGGGAGCACGGTGGCGGCCACGGAGAGGCCGCTGATGAGGCGATGATGTTGGCGATGACCACCCCGGTGTGGGTGGACGTCGTCAACGTGGTGTTTGTGGCTGGAAGCGCAGCGATCGCACTGTGGTGGGCCTTCCGCGCGGCGACGGTTCGCGGGGATCGGTTGCACGCGCTCTGCCACTGCCTGATGGCGGCGGGGATGACGGCGATGCTGCTGCTCATGAACGGGTAGTCGGCCTGCTATGGCGCGACTTGGAAGAGAGTGGGCCAGAGCAGCAGCGCGAGCGGGTAGCCGACGAAGCTGACGATGTTGAGCAGCCAGTGCGCGACGATGAGCGGCAACGACCTCCCCCAGCGGTGGTAGACCCAGCCGAAGAGGAGCCCCATGACCACGTTGCCGATGAATGCGCCGATGCCCTGGTAGAGGTGGTAGCTGCCGCGCAGCAGTGCGCTTGAGACGATGGTGGAGATCGGGCCGACCCCGAGGCGTCGCATACGGTCGAAGAAGTAGGCGACGACGATGAGTTCCTCGCCGAGAGCTGCACGCAGGGCGGAGAGGATCAGCACGGGCACCGTCCACCAGTAGGCGTCGAGGGCGGTCGGTACGACGTTCGCGTTGATTCCGATGATGCGCGAGAAGAGGTAGAACGCGAGCCCCGGGATCCCGATCGCAGCCGCGAGCACGACACCCCAGCCGGTGTCTGCCAGCCACCACCGGCCGCCCCTGCCGGGGAGCCGTCCGAGGCCGAGGTTTCCCAGGTGCGGGGCCGCTGTGCGCCAGAGCAGATACGCCACGAGCGCGACGGGTGCGAGTTCCCCCACGAAGCCGAGCAGCTGGTAGGCGAGGTCGAAGAGGGGCTGCTCGGCCAGCGGCCGGTTGATGGTGGCGGTCTGGGAGGCGAGCGCGGTCTCCTGGCTGAGGCGGCGCAGGATCGTGATGATCGACTGCACGCCCGCGTAGCCGAAAGACAGTGCGAGCACGATCGCGAGCTCCCAGCGCAGTCGACGCTTCGAGATCGGGGCAACGTCGAAGCGCGCGTATTGGGGTGGTCGCACCTTTGAGAGCCCGTCTATATCCGGCGGCGGTAGTTCTGCAGCCGAAGGCTGTTGAAGACGACGAGCACCGAGGAGAGTGCCATGGCGCCGGCGGCGATGAGGGGATTCAGTAAGCCGGCAGCGGCGATCGGGATCGCGGCGAGGTTGTAGCCGAACGCCCAGCCGAGGTTCACGCGGATGGTGCGAAGGGTGCGACGGGAGAGCTCGATCGCCTCGGGGATCACGGCGAGGTCTTCCCGAACGAGGATGACGTCGGCCGATTTGAGGGCGATGTCGGTGCCGGAGACGACGGCGAGGCCGAGGTCGGCGGCGGCGAGGGCGACGGCGTCGTTGATGCCGTCGCCGACCATCGCGACCCGCTCTCCCGCCGCTTGCAGCTCGCGAATCGCATCGCCTTTCTCGGCGGGCAGCACTTCTGCGGAGACGCGGTCGATGCCGAGGGTGTCGGCGATCTCCTCTGCGGCCGTTCGGGAGTCGCCGGTGAGCAGCACGGTGGTGAGGCCCTGTTGCTGCAGCGCTTGGATTGCAGCACGGGCGTTCGGCTTGATGGTGTCGGCGAGTCCGAAGCGCCCGATCAGGCGTCCTGCCTGGGAGACGAACACGGTCGATTCCGTGGCGTCGGCCTCGGTGAGGTAGACGCGGGCGGCACCGGTCGAGACGCCCTGCTCGTCCAGGTAGGCGAGGCTGCCGATGTGGACGGTGTCGCCGGCGACGGTGCCGGAGGCGCCCCGGCCGGGCACGGCGATGAAGTCTCTGACGGGGTCGAGGTCGGCGATCTGCTGCTTCGCGGCCGCGACGATGGCACGGGCGATGAGGTGCTCCGATCCCTGCTCCACGGAGGCGGCGACGCGTAGCAGCTCGTGCTCGGCGACGCCGGGAACGGTGGCGATGCTGCGCACGGTCATCTCGCCGGTGGTGAGGGTACCGGTCTTGTCGAGCACCACGGTGGTGATCGTGCCGCTCGCCTCGAGCGCGTCCTGCCCCTTCACGAGGATGCCGAGGCTGGCGCCCCGGCCGATGCCGACCATGAGCGCGGTCGGAGTGGCGAGCCCGAGGGCGCATGGGCAGGCAATGATGAGGGTGGAGATCCCGATCCCGAAGGCCTCTTCAAAGGAGCGGCCGGCGAGCATCCACCCAGTGGTGACGAGGATGGCGAGAACGATCACTCCGGGTACGAAGTAGCGGGTGACGCGGTCGACGAGGGTCTGCACGCGGGCTTTGCGGGCCTGGGCTTGTTCGGCGAGGGCGGTCATCTGCGCGAGCTGGGTGTGTGCGCCGACCGAGCTCGTGCGCACTTCGAGGCGGCCGTTGGTGCTGATCGTGCCGCCGATCACCGCATCGCCGCTCGAGGCAGTGACGGGGAGCGGTTCGCCGGTGAGCATGCTGGCGTCGATGTCGGCGCTACCGACGATGATGGTGCCGTCGGCGGGGAGAGTTTCGCCGGGGAGCACGACGAACACGTCGTCGACGCGGAGTTCCGTGGCGGGCCTGATCTCCTCGGTGCCGTCGCGCTGGATGCGGACGTGCGTGGCGGCAAGCTCGCTGAGAGCGCCGAGCACGTCGCCGGCTTTGCGGCGTGAGCGGGTTTCGAAGTAGCGGCCGGCGAGCTGAAAGGTGGTCATGCCGGCGGCGACGTCCAGATAGATGGCGTTTGCCCCCTCGGGAGTGGCGCCGATGCCAAGCCAGTATCCGGCCCCGCTCCCCTCGATACCGAGTAGCAGCGTCACAACCGACCAGCCGAAGGACGCGGCGATGCCGAGGGAGACGAGGGTATCCATGCTGACGTCGCCGTGGCGGAGGTTTCTGAGGGTGGCCTTGTGGAACGGCCAGGCCGCCCAGGTGACGATCGGCACGGCGAGGGCGACGCAGAGCCATTCCCAGCCGGGGAAGCGCCACTCGGGGACGAGGGCGAGCACGATCGTGAGATCCATGAGCGGCACGGTGAGCACGGCGGCGAGGATGAGCCGTCTGCGCAGCGAGGTGATGCGCACTTCGGTAGCGCGCTTTGACCAGGCGTCGTCGGCGTCGTCGTGGATGCGCGCCCCGTAGCCGGCTTTCTCGACGCGCTCGAGTGCTTCGCTCGCGCGAGCGGCGCCGAGGCCAGAGACGATGGCGCGCTCGGTCGCGTAGTTCACGCTCGCGGTGACACCCTCGATCTTGTTCAGGGCGCGCTCGACGCGTCCCGCGCAGGCGGCGCAGGTCATGCCTGAGACGTCGAGCTGCAACGGCTCGACGACGTCGGGGGCGAGGGTCACGACTGGGGCTCCTCTTCGCTCCGGGGCGCGGGTCGTCCAGGGCCTGCGGCTTGCCGTCGATTGGCGAGAGTTTCGAGCATCTTGTTGTAGTCGTCGAACTCCTCATCGCGGCCGGAGTCCAGGTGTCGATCCTTGCGGCGGGCCTCTTTCGCGTCCTGCCGCGACCATTGGATGCCGAGCGCGATGATGACGAGCAGCAGCGGCAGCTCGCCGCCAGCCCAGGCGACGCCGCCGCCGAGGTATTGGGAGGCTTGGAGGTTTGTCCAGGGCAGCCCGAAGTAGAGGTAGAAGTTCTCCGCGATCCACTCGCCATCAGCCATCATCAGGATCACGCCGAAGAACGCGTGGAACGGCATCGCGGCGAGCACGAAGCCGAGCTTGCCGATGTGCGGGAGGGGGCGCGGCGGTCGGTCGACCCCGATTACGAGCCCGTAGAAGAGGTACCCGGCGATGATGAAGTGGACGTTCATGAGCTGGTGCGCCCAGTGGAACCGCATGCCCTCTTCGAAGATCCCGGTGAAGTACAGCCCGTAGTAGGAGCCGACGAAGAGCACGAACACGAACAGCGGGTTGTAGACGAGGCGGAGCGCCTTCCAGTGCAGCATCCAGGTGATCCAGAGGTGCAGGCCTGCTGGTCTGGTGGGGTCTGCGCGGGTCGCCCGCAGCAGCAGGGTGATGATGCCGCCCATCACCAGGAGGATCGGGGCGAGCATGTTCAGGCTCATGTGCACGATCATGTGCGTGCCGAAGTCGGGGGCGGAGTACTTGCCGAAGCCCGAGCTCGTGGCGAAGACGATGACGCACCACCCGCCGATCCAGGAGACCGTGCGGCCGATCGGCCACCGGTCGCCGCGCGTGCATAGCACGCGCACCGCCCAGAGGTAGGCGGCGATGGCGGCGATCGCGAGCACGATGAAGAGGAGATTGGGCCGCCAGTGCGTCAACCACACGAGCATCGAGGGTGCCTCGTCGACGTCGAAGCCGAGGAACACCTGGGAGATGCTGGTGGGCTGGAAGTAGTGGGGTGGCGGGATCCTCGTCATCGCCGCGGTGATCCCGATCCATCCGGTGATCGCTAGGGTCGCGATGGCGGGCGGCAGGGCAGCGGGCTGTGCCGGGTTTGCGCGCTGGGCCGCGCGCCAGCCGAGCAGGGCGACGGTGAGGAGTGCCAGGCATGCCCAGCGTGCGAGGATCTGCCAGCCCGTCTCGGACTCGAGGAGGCTCGATCCGGCAAGCTTGAACCAGGTCAGAACGAGGTCGGTGGCGATGATGAGCGCAATGCCCGCGAGCACGAAGCTGGTGAGGCGGGTGACGATGACCGGGTCGAGGGTGCGGCCGCTCGCGGCGCGGATGGCGGCGATGAGGATGACGCCGAAGACTGCTCCGGTGGCGAGGGTTTGATAGGTGCCGGCGTCGCTGCCGAGGTCGTGATTCGGGCCGACGAGGATCTGCCCGACGACCACGGGGGCGAGGATGCCGAAGCAGGTCACCCAGAGCGGGATGAGGAGTCCTGTCCACCGGGTGACGAACTGGCAGACGAGTGAGGTGATGACGGCGGCGACCAGCGACACCGTCCAGGCTCGCGGGAAGGCGCTCGTCTCGTAGAGGAAGGCGAATGCGCCCGGCTCCGTGAGACGCGCGAGGGGCATGCCGCTGCTGTCGAGCGATTCGAAGACCACCATGCCTGCCGACACCATCGCCCAGGCGACCGAGGCGATACGCAGCAGGGCGAGTTCGAGGCATGGCTCGATCCGTTTGGCCTGTTTGCCGCGAGCGTCACGGAAGAACAGGAGGTACAGCAGGGCGCCGAGGGTGAGCATGGCGGCGAGATCGCCGAGTCCCTGCCCGAGCGCGGTCGGCACGGCGACGTCGAAGCCAGGGAAGGTGAGGTAGATCTGTTCATAGGCGGCCGGCCCGATGCGGAGCGTGGCGACGATCGGGGGGACGATGATCGCAAGGAGACCGAATGCCGCGATCGCCAGAGCGACGGCGGTGCGACGTGGCGAGCGCTCCCGTGAGGCCTGAGCGGGCGTGGTCGTGGCCGCGCTGCTGCTCATCGTGCCCGCTCGCGGATGGCGGTGAGTTCGAAGCCGGCCTCGCTGACGGCCTGCGTGAGGGCGTTGGTGCTGAGGGGGTGGGCGACGTCGAGGATCACCCGGCCGGAGGTCACGTCGACGTCGACGTTCTCGACGCTGCTGAGCGCGCTGAGCACCGTGGTCAACGTCTGAGCGCAGTGGCTGCAGGTCATGCCGTTGACGGTGAGCTCCTGCTTGCTGGTCACGTCCATCGCCGTCGTCCTCTCCTCGGGATACTCGCTTAAGACTACAAGATGTAGACGTACGCGAGCTTGGCGCGGGCAGCCGGCGCGACGAGGTCAGCGCAACTGTGCGGCGGCGTGCAGGCCCTGCGGGATGCGGCGTCGCTGCGGGGTAGGCCAGCGTTTCCGGGTGAGGCGCTCGGCTCGGAGGGTCATGCCGACATCGTGCGTCGCGGCTGCGAGGACGATGAGTGCATTCGCGAGGTGTGCGGCCCCGACTTGACGGGCGGCGGCATCGTCGGCAGCGAGCTCAATCTGCAGGCGGGTGGCGCGTTCGAGCGCTCGGCTGGCTCGGGTACCCGGCAGGACGAGCGTGTTGAGCTGGGCAATGCGGATGGCGAGTCCGTGCTGGTGGCGCAGATGGGCGAACTCGTGGGCGAGCACGGCTTGCAACTGCGGCGGGGTGAGGAGCTGCTCCATGGCTGAGGAGACGAAGATCTCGGGACGTCTGCCGGGGACAGCATAGGCTTCGGGCGTCTCCGAGTGGAAGCGGACGAGGGTGAATCCGATGTGCTCGTCTCTCGCATAGGCGACAGCGTGGGAGTGGGAGGCCGGGCGCAGGGACTGCAGCGAGCCGGCGAAGGTGAAGGCGAAGACGAGGAAGACGCCGGAGATCCCGGCGGCGACCCAGATCACCGCTGATACGGTCACGCTGGTGGTGTGCGGGATGGTGTGCCGCAGCGACTCGACCGCGACGATGCCGAGGGCGATGCCGGCGAGGGCGGTCGCGATGCCCACGCCGAACGACCCGAACCAGACCGTCAGCGCGGCTCTCGGGTGGAAGAGGTGCCAGCGTCCTGCGGTGAGCACGCGCGGGCAGAGTACGGCGAGCGCGAGGGCCGTGCCCAGGAGAACTAGGGCAAGGAGCAGCACGGTCGGTTATCCTTCGGGCTTCGCCTCGCCGAAGGCGTCCATGAGCGCGGCGACGTCGTCTTCGGCGAGATTCCCGGCGAAGGCGAGCAGGGCGGCCCGCCGGTCGGCGGCCTGCTCGAGCGCGGAGGTCATCGTCTCGCTCGCCTCCTTCTCACTTGATCGCAGCGGTCGGAAGCTGATCTTCCGGGGCGAGTCGCCGATCCGTTCGACGCGGCCTTTCCCTTCCAAGCGGGTAAGTGCCGTCATGAGCGTCGTGTAGGCCGGCACGGGTTCGCTGAACATGGTCTGCAGTTCGCGCGCGCTCACGGCGCGCTCCTGTTCGTGGAGTCGTTGCATGACCTCGTCTTCGAGACCGCCCCATTCGCGTTTGCGCACCCCGGCCATGTCGTACCCTCCTCGTCGATGATTTTTACTCTACATCTCGTCGAGTTATTGCATTGTTCTCACAGCATGCAACAGTAGCCTCTGCGCATGGAGAACTGGTGGGCGAACGCGCTCTGGTCGCTCACCCCGTCGGTGATCATCGGCGCCTTCTTCTGGTTCGTGATCCGCGCGATCTCTCGGGCCGATCGCACGGAGCGCCGGGTCTATAAGCAGATCGAGGCCGAGGAGCGCGCGAAAGCTGGTCTCCCGCCGAAACAGCAGCCTCCCGCGCAGTCGCCGGCGGCTGCCGAGCCCGCGCCTGTCGAAGAGACGCCGGAGTGAGCACGCTGGCCGGTCAGTCAGCGGTGATGCCCTCATGATGCATGGGGCACAAGCGGACGGCGTCCCCGGTGAGAGCTAGCATCTTCTCGGCTGCTGCGAGGATCGCAACGACGGCGTCGGGATGCGCGAGCGAGTACATCGAGGCCCGCCCCTCGGCTCGCGAGACGACCATGCCGGTGTCTTTCAAGCAGGCGAGATGCTTGGAGACGGTGCTCTGGGAGAGACCGAGGTGCTTCACCAGGTCGACCACGCGGTGCTCCCCGAGTTGCAGATGCTGCAGGATCACCAGTCGGGAAGGATCGCCGAGGCTATGGAAGAGGGCTGCCGCAGAGGTCAGCGCCTCGGCTTCGGCAATCGTCGGCAGCTCATGAGAACGTTCGGCTTGCATCGTCATATCACGATGTTATCTCCGAATCGGCAATCACTCTAGGTCGGAGGCAGCCGCGACTTATTGGCGAAAGATAACATCGCCAAACGACGATGTTATCTATATAGTGAAGTGTATTGACCAGTACCGAATGAGAACGGAGATCTCGAATGGGCGCAGGACATGATCACGGCCCGGGCGTGGCCGAGGCGGGACAGCCCGGCGACTATCGCCGTAAGCTCTGGATCGCCTTCGGCATCACCGCAACGATCGTCGTCGCGCAGGCCGTGGGTTCCGTCGTCACCGGAAGCCTCGCACTGCTCACTGACACCGCGCATGCCATCACCGACGCCTCGGGGCTGCTGGTCGCGCTGATCGCGGCGACACTGATGCTGCGGCCGGCGACGTCGACGCGCACCTGGGGGTTCCGCCGGATCGAGGTGATCGCCGCGCTCGGGCAGGCGACGCTACTGCTCGTGGTCGGCTTTTACACCGCCATCGAGGGCATCCGGCGCCTATTCGAACCGCCGGAGGTGCCTGCGACCGAGCTGCTGGTCTTCGGTATCGTCGGCCTCGCCGCGAACATCACCGCCATCCTCATTCTCTCCTCGAGCCGAGGCGCAAACTTCAATATGCGCGCCGCATTCCTCGAGGTGCTCAACGACGCGCTCGGCTCCCTGGGCGTGATCGTCGCCGCCATCGTGATCGCCACCACGGGCTTCCAGCGCGCCGACGCCCTCGCCGGCCTCTTCATCGCCGCGCTCATCGTGCCCCGCGCCTTCAAGCTGATGCGCGAGACGACGAGCGTGCTCATGGAGTTCACCCCCAAGGGCCTCAATCTCGACGAGGTGCGTGCGCACATCCTCGAGCTCGAGCACGTCAAGGATGTGCACGACCTGCACGCTTCGACGGTCGCGACCGGTCTGCCGACGATCACCGCGCATGTCGTCGTCGAGGATGAATGCTTCACCGACGGGCATGCTGCCGAAGTGCTCCATGCGGTGAAGGAGTGCGTAGCGGAGCACTTCGAGGTGTCGGTCAACCACTCGACCTTCCAGATCGAGACGGCGCACATCAGCGACGACGAGCCGGTGGGCGTCAAGCACCCATGAGCGAGTGGCGCGGGATCGGCGGCGGAGCATGACGAGCGCCCCCACGACTCCGCTGCGCCGCCGCATCGAACGAAACTGGCGGCGGCTGAACGGCCCCGCCCGGGTCGCGGGGGTCGACCTCGCTCGCGGGCTCGCGGTGCTGGGCATGTTGGCGGCGCATCTGCTCTGGCTCGGCTCGCTGTCGTGGACGGAGCCGTCGACATGGGGGGCGATCGTGAACGGTCGCTCCTCGATCCTCTTCGCCACGCTCGCTGGCGTCTCGCTCGGCCTCTCCACGGGCGGCCCGAGGCCTCCGAGCGGTGCCGGGCTCGGCCGGGCGAGGCTGCGGGTGGTGATCCGGGCGCTGTTGATCTGGCTTATCGGCGTGCTGCTCATCAGCCTCGACGTACCGGCGGCGATCATCTTGCCGACTTATGCGGTCATCTTCGTCCTGGCGCTCCCCCTGCTCGCGCAGCGCGCCTCACGGCTGTTCCTCGCAGCCGCGATCGTCGTGCTCGTGGCTTCGCCCGTGGTGGTGTGGGCGAATGCCTCGCCGTGGTGGGAGAGCTACGAAGGCTGGCTCACCGGGCTCTACATCGGATGGAACTATCCGTTTCCGCTGTGGGTCGCGTTCACCCTCGCGGGCCTCGGTCTGGCGCGCGCGGGGATGTGGTCGCGGCGGGCGCAGTGGGCGGCACTCGGCCTTGGCATGTTGCTGGCGGTAGCCGGATACAGTCTCTCCCCTGGCGCGGAGCCGTCGGAGGAGTCGGCTGATCGACCGTTCCTTGAGGCCTGGTGGACGGCGGATCCGCACTCGAGCGGCGTGCTCGAGGCGATCGGGAGCGGCGGCTTCGCGATCGCGGTGATCGGCGTGTGCCTGCTGCTGTGCTCTGCCGGACGGCTGCCGTGGCTCACCTTCCCGCTCCGGGCGGTAGGGTCGATGCCGTTGACGGCCTATGTGCTGCAGATCGTGGGCTGGGCCCTCGCCTCGACGATCCTGCTCGGCTCCGCGCATGAGCATGCGTTCCGCGATCTCGACCCGTTTCTCCCGATGACGCTCGCCACGATTGTGCTCTCCGTGGTGTGGAGTCTGCTGGTCGGGCAAGGGCCGCTGGAAGCTCTGATCGGTCGGCTCTCGTCGTTCGGCGGGCCGCCTGGCTCCTCCGGGGGCAATGCGCAGCGGCGCCAGCATATCCTTGAGCCGTGACTGTCGACCCCGCTCTCGCCGCATGATCGTCTGGTTCGGCATTGCCCAGATCGTCCTCGCCCTGCTCGCGGCGCTCGTCTGCATCCTTGAGTTCTCCCGCAAGCGAGGCCCCAACGACTACACCCTCGGCGCGACCCTGCTTGTCGGGGTGCTGCTCATCGCGCAGGTAGTCGTCGGCATCGTGCAGCCTGTCGCAGGCAATCCCGTCGTGGGGGATCCGCTCGAGTTCTGGATGTATCTCATCGTCGCGCTACTCATCCCGTTCGGTGCGGCGTTCTGGGCGCTCGTCGACCGTCGCCGCACGGCGAACCTCGTGCTGGTCGTCGTGAACTTCGCCGTCGCCGTCATGCTCTACCGCATGATGGTGATCTGGGGATGAGTGAGTTCGACGCTGACCGGCACGCCGCGCCGCGGTGACATCGCCCGCCGCCCGGCTGAGGTTTGAGAGAATGGCGGAATGGCAGCTTCGCACACGGATGAGACTCGGCGTCGGCTGCTCTCCGAGTCCTACCGTCGTCTCCGACCGGATGCGCATGTGGCGTTCGTCGATGAGAGCTACGTCGTCCCCGAGGTCGCACACGGTGCACGCACGTTCTACATCGCGACCGCGTATGTGTCGCCGGTTCGACTCCATCAGCCGGTGCGTGACGATCTCGGGTCGATCGTCGGCGGAAGCTACTGGCATACGAGCGAGGCACACGCGGCGGGCGATGCGGAGACGATCCACGAGCTCTGCCGCTACCTCGCCGCAGCCGAGGAGGACGAAGCGTTCCTGTTGGCGGTGCAGTCGCCGATCGAAGATGCTCCTGGCGGCGATGAACTCGCTCGCGAGGCATGCTTGACGGCACTGCTGGGGAACCTGCACGAGGGGCAGCTGACGCCTCGGCCGTCGCTCGTCGTGGCCGAGGAGCGACGCCACCAAGGACAGCGGGCCCGTGATCTGCGGACGATCAAGACGATGCGACAGGCGCAGGTGATCGGCCAGATGCAGGTGACCTTCACCTCACCGTCAGTGGAGCCGCTGCTGTGGGTGCCCGACATCGTGGCGTTCGCGCAGAGCCACCTTGAGCGTGGGAGCGACGCGGGCTATGCCGTGCCGCTGGCGCCGCTGCTGCGGGTCGTGCCCGTGGAAAAAAGCAACCCCCGGTAGCCGAAGCAAGAGACCGGGGGCCGCCGGAGCTATCGAGCGCTGGGCTGGAATGCTCCGGTTTGCACTCACTAGTGTAGCCGCATCGTCCAGTGTAGGCAAGACCCGGCAAGACGACAGATCAGCGACGCGGAGGGCGTTTCTTCCGCCTGCCGCGCTGCTGCCATCGGCGCTTGAGCCGTGAGCCGAGCCGACGCGAGCGGTAGACGAAGTCGTCGAGCTCCTCGCGAACGGTCGGATCCTCGCGGCTGTCGCGCGGGGGTGCGCCGGCGACACCGATGACGGCGATCAGGGCGGACATGATGAGCAGCTGCGTGATCCAGAGGGCGATCTCCACGCCTGCTCCTTTCGATGGCCCGGGTCGGGAAGACGCTCCGGCGCATGCGGCCGGTGGCGACCGCTACTGCTCGAGGAAGGCGTCTTCCTCTTCGGCGTCGGTCGTGCCGCGCCGGGCCTTGCGCGCTGCGGCTCGTCGCTGCTGCCGCAGCACGGCTTCGCTGCCCGCATTCAGACCGCGATGCTCCTGCCGGGCGGCGTAGACGACGCCGAAGGCGGCGATGAGGATGAACACATACCATTGCAGCGCGTAAGAGAGGTGCGGGCCTTCATCGCGCTCCGGTGGCTCGGGGAGCACCCCGGTTTCGGCCTTGGGGGTTTCCCCGATGAGCATGCCGTACGCCCCGGTGTAGGCCTCATCGAAACCGCCGATCCGGGCGATCTCGGGCAAGTTGATACTGGCGACCGTGCTGCCCTGAGCGAGGCGCCCGGCGATCTGCGGTTCACTCGCCCGAAGTCGCACGTCGACCTCGACCGGCCCGGTTGGGGCTGCAGGAATGCTGTCGAGCCAGGCGTCGCCCGCATTCGCCTCGTTGCCATTGACCGGCACCCAGCCGCGGTCGACGATGAACATCAACCCCTGATCGGTGCGCAGAGCTTGGAGGAGATGTGAGCCGACCCCTTCGGGGCCGGGTCGGTTGCGGGCGAGGAAGGGGTTGCCGAGGTACTCGCCGCGCACGGTGGCGGTCTGCCATTTCAGTGTGTCTTCGTCGAAGCCAGCAGGGTCGGGCACAGCGTCATCGAGCGGGATAGCTGCGGCGTCGTAGTTCTGCTCAATGCGCGCGATCTCCGCTCGGGCATCGGCTCGCCGGTCGAACTGCCAGTCAGCGAGCCAGACGCAGACGATGCAGAAGATGACGAGGAGGACGTAGTACCCGAGCCAGCGGCGCGATCGCAGGAACGACCAGCCCGGTTGCGATTGGGGCGGCTCCTGGGGTCGCTCATGTCCTCCGTGGACTGGGCCCTGCCCGGAGGTGGCGGTGTGTGTCGTCATGCCGCTCAAGGGGTGCGCAGCATGCCGGAGTCGACACGGAGTGTGAGGGCGGCAAGCATCATGCCGGTCATCCTTTCCTGAGCCGCCCGCAGCTGGGCGGCCTCGCTGCTACGGCAGGGAGCTGAAGCCTTCGAGTGTGATCTTCCCGACCGCCGTGCCGCTCTCGATGAGGCGATGGGCTTCGGCGACGGTCGCGGCGTCGATCTCGCCGAGCGTGCTGGTCAGCGTGCTGCGGAGCTTCCCGGCGTCGACGAGCTCGCCGACCTGTCGGAGGATCTCGCCCTGCTCGGCCAGGTCGAGGGTCTGCAAGCGAGAGCGCATGAACACGTCTTCGGGGTGCAGTGAGATGCACTTCGACTGGAACGGCTGCACGTCGAGCTCGGGGTGATCGGTGTACCCGAAGCGCCCCTGCGGGGCGAGCAGTTCGAGGATGTCGCCCTGTCTCTCCTCGGATCCCGCGGTGGAGAGCACGAAGCCGGGCGCCCCGAGGCCGAGCTCGGCCACCTGTGGGGTGAGCGGCCGGCGGTGGTCGAGGACGTGGTGGGCGCCAAGGTTCGCACACCACGCCTTCGTGACTGGGCGGCTGGCGGTGGCGATCACGGTGACGTTGGTGAGGGCGCGCAGCAGCTGAATGGCCATCGACCCGACTCCCCCGCCCCCGCCGATGATGACGACTGCGGATGCGGCTCCCGGGACGGGCCGCGTCACCTCGAGCCGGTCAAAGAGCAGCTCCCACGCGGTGAGCGCTGTCAGCGGCAGCGCCGCCGCGTGCGTGTCGCTCAGCGAGGCCGGAGCGTGAGCAGCGAGGTGGGCATCGACGATCTGGTATTCGGCGTTGCTGCCCGGCCGGTCGATCGCTCCCGCGTAGAAGACGCGGTCGCCAACGGCGAAGTGTTCAAGCAGCGGTTCGTCCTCGACGGACGCGCCGAGTCCGACGATTGTGCCAACGGCGTCGTAGCCGAGAACGCGAGGCTGCCCGGCGCGGGGTTGCTCGGTGGCGCGAATCGCACAGTCCACCGGGTTCACGGAGACAGCGTGCACCTGCACCAGCAGATCGTGTTCCTCGGCTTCGGGTATCGGCAGCTCGACGTCGCGGAGAGCCCCGTCTTCGTCGAGGGGGCCTGGGTGGGTATATCCAACGGCCTTCATGTTTGTCCCCTTTCCTGCATGTAGATGAGTCGTGGGCTCCGGCACGAGTGCGGCGTCACCGGTTGCGGCCTCTGCGCGCGGCACGGCATGGGGCGTCGGCGTGCCAGAGGCGGGTCTTGAGCGGATGCGGTGTCTAGAGGTGACATCGTGCTAGATGAACGGGGTCGGATCGATGAAGTTGCCGCCGGAGAGCACTTCGTAGTGGACATGGCAGCCGAAGCTCATCCCGGTGTTGCCGACGTAGCCGATGACAGCTCCGGCGGGCACCCATTGGCCGGAGACCACCGGCGGTGTGCCGATCTGATGCGCGAAACGGGTCTGATAGCCGTTGTCCTGGTTGAGGTAGGTCATGTATCCGCCGAAGTTGTCGACCCAACCGGCGACGGCGACGGTGCCGGAGGAGGGCGCGACGATGGGGGTGCCGCAGCCGGCTGGGAGATCGAGCCCGGTGTGACTCGGTGGTTGCCGGAAGTAGGTGGAGATCCAGGAGATCGGCACCGGCTGGTACCAGCCGGCACCGCCGGGGGTACCGCCGCCACCCCCACCGCCGCCACCTCCGCCGCTCTGTTGCTTTCTGCGCTCCTCCTCTTCGGCGCGGAGGCGTTCCTCGTAACCGGCGACCGTGTCGGTGGTCGCGTCTTTCAGAGCGGCGAGCTGCGCCTCGAGCTCACGCTGCTGCGCTTCTTGCGCGAGGAACGTAGTGCGCTGTGCGTCGAGGTTCTCAGCGGCGGTCTGGGCCAGCTGTTCGGCATCGGCTCGCAACTGATCGCGCTCCGTGCTCGCGGCGTCGGCTTGCTCGCCCAGCGAGGAAGCCGTGTTGCGGGCGAGCTCAGCACTCGCGGCGATGGTGGTGTTGCGCCGGGTGGCTTGCTCCATCATCGCGAGGCGGTTCAGCAGGGCGTCGGTGGTCGCTGCGTCGGCCTCGAAGAACATGTCGGCACTGCGGTCGATACCGCCGGAGCGATACATCTGGCCGACGACGACCCCCGCTTGGTCTGCGGCGACGTTGGCTTCCTCACGGCTCTTGTCGGCCTTCGCTTGGAGCGTCTCAGCGCGGAGCGCGGCGTCGGCTGCTGCGGTCTCGGCGTCCTGCCAGCTCGCGTTCGCTTGTTCGGTCGCGACCCGGAGCAGCTCGAGCTCCGCCAGGCTCTGCTCGAGCAGTCCTTCGATCTCCGTGACTTTCGCGGCGGCGGCCGCCTCGTTCCGCTTCGCGGCCTGCACGTCGTCCCAGGTGGGCAGCTCGACCCCGTGGGCGGGCGTCGCCCCTCCCGAGAGGAAGAGGGCGAGGCCGACCAGGGCGGCCGCGAGAGCGCCGACGAGCCGGCGTCTCCGAACGCTTGAGGTGATATTCATCTGTCTGCTCCTCCTGTCTGCGGAGTGTGAACGGTCGGATCCTGGGTCTCTAGTCGCGAGGCCGTTTGATGAGTGCTCCGGCGATCAGGAAGACGCTGCCGGCGATGGGCTGGGCGAGGATCCAGAAGATGCCGCTGAAGTTGAACGGATAGACGGGGTTCCAGAGCACGGCGATCGCGACGAAGACTGGCACCCACCACCAGTGGCGGGCTTGCACCGCGAACCAGGCGACGATGAGCGCGAGGATAGCGATGATGAAGCGGAAGACGGTGAACCAGTCGGTGCCGATGAAGGCGACCGCGACGATGAGTAGGGCGAGTGCGATGAATCCCGGGAGCAGCGCGTTGCGCTGGTAGGACGGGGGCTGCTGTTTCTGACTCATGAGTCCGTCGTTTCTGCTCGGGTGGTTACGGGACTACTGGTCGGCAGTTCGGCCTCGGCGCTCTCGACCGAATCGTCGGTATCTCGAGCGCGGGAGGCTGCGTGGAGGCGCCAAGCACCGAGGGCATAGAGCACGACGCCGGCCCCGATCGCGACGTCGGCGAGGTTGCCGATGAACAGGTGACCGTAGGCGAGGAAATCGGTGACCGCACCGCTGCCGAATCCTGGCGGGGCGAAGATGCGATCGGCGAGGTTGCCGAGGGCACCGCCAAGGATCAGCCCGATCGAGGCGGCGTAGATGCGGTACTTCGTGCGGAGGGCGGCCCGGATAAGGAGCACGGAGGCGACGATGCCGAGCAGCGTGATGAAGGGGGTGAGCTGGGCACCGATCGAGAACGCGGCCCCGGTGTTGAAGGCGAGCTGCAGCCCGAAGAGGTCGCCGAGCACGGGGATGCGGTTCTCCGTGTCGAGGAAGTGCAAGGCGAGTTGTTTGCTGATCACGTCGACAGCGATCGTGAGGGCGGCGATGGCGCAGCTGTAGACGAACAGCAGTCGGCGGGAGGGACGGCGGCTTCGGGGCTGCGCCGACGGGCCGGTGCGCTCATCGGCGGGCGGGTCGTGCGGGAGTTCGTAGGTCATGATGCTTTCGGCGGGAGTTCGGCTGCTGCGCCGCCCTTTGCGGAGGCAGGCGCGGGCGGGAGGGAGGTCGTGCGGCTCCGTCGCTCGAGCAGGCCCAGTGCGAGGAGCCCGCCGAGCGCGGCGATGGGGATGATGAGGGTGAGGGTCGGGCCGACGAGCACGGCCGGGGTGAGCCCGGTGCGCAGTGGTACGGCGGTGACGGCGGCCGCCGGAGAATCGGCGGGTGCGCCGTCGATGATGGTGCCGTCGGGGGCGATGATCTGGCTGGTGCCCACGGTCGATACGTTCACGACGGCACGTCCGGTCTCGATGGCGCGCATACGCGCGAACTCGAGCTGCTGCAGGTTCTCGTCAGTGCCCCGGAAGTCGGCGTTGTTGGTCTGGAAGGCGTAGAACTGCGCACCGCCTCGCACCCCGTCCCAGATCACCGAGTCGTAGATGACATCGAAGCAGATTGCGAGCCCGACTTGGATGCCGTCGACGGAGACGAGCGGCGGGTTCGTACCCGGCGTGTACTCGCGCTGGATGAGGCCGACCAGGTCGGGGACGATGCGTTCGTAGAACCACCGGTCGGGCACATATTCGCCAAAGGGCACCGGGTTCACCTTGTCATGCATCTGCTCGGCGCTGCCGGCCTCCCAGAGCATCGACGTGTTGTAGGTGTCCTCGCCTCGCGCGGTGGCCGCATTCATGAGGAGCGGGGCCTCGGCGTTTGCGACGAGCTCGTCGAGGATGCGGGCGGTGGCCGGGGTGTTCAGTGGATCGGAATCGACCCCACCCTCGGGCCACACGAGCAGATCCATCGGTTCACCGAGGAGTGCGTCGCTCGCTTGCCGCTGGGCGGCGAGCACATCGCCGGGGCTGCGCGTGTCGAAGTAGCCGGCAGGCCCATCACCCTGCACCCAACCGACGCGGAGGCTGCCCGCTGCAGTCGTGGGGAACGCCGGCACGAGCAGCAGGGCGAGGATCACCGCTGCGGGCAGCAGCTCGGCGCGTCTCCGGGGTGCGGGCCGGGCGGCCCAGTCGACGACGCACGCGCAGAGCCAGACGATGAGCAGGGTGAGGCCGGCGACGCCGACCCAGGAAGCGGCTTCGGCGAAGGGGCCACCAGCCTGGGACATGCCGATTCTGCCCCACGGGAACCCGCTGTAGGGCCAGGTTCCGAGGAGGAGCTCGCGTGCGGCCCACAGCACCGCGATGAGCACCGGGAGTAGGAATCGGCGGGTGGCGCGGCGTTCGAGGAGAGCGCCCCAGCGGTAGGCGAGGGCGATCGGGATCGCGCCGAGCGCGAAGAGCAGCGATTCGACCCCGGCGAGCGCGACCCACGGGATCGGGCCGAGGAACTGCACGACCCACATGAGGTGCGTGAAGTAGAACGCGGCGCCGTAGGCGAGACCCACGAGAAACGCTCCCCCGATGCTGCGGCCCATGAGCGTCCAGAGCCCGCCGGCGATGCTGAGGAAGGCGAGCGGCCACCAGCCGAGGCTCGGGAACGCGGCGTCGAGCAGCAGGCCCGAGACGGCGGCGATCGGGATCGCCGCGCCCCACGGCAGGCGACGCACCGTGGTGGTGGTGCGCTGCTCGCGCGCACCGCGCCCGAGTGCCGTGCGGGGCACGTCGGGGTCGTCGCGCAGCGGGAGCGTGTCCGTGGTCGTCACAGCGGCCTCCTTCCTGGTGCTCGAATCGCGGGTGTGGTCGGGGGCGGCTCAGCTGACGCCGGAGTAGGCGTGCAGGCCCTGGAAGTAGAGGTTGACGATGGTGAAGTTGAAGATCACCGTGGCGAAGCCGATGAGCGACAGCCACGCCGACTTCGTGCCGCGCCAGCCGCGGGTGGCGCGGGCGTGGATGTACCCGGCGTAGATCACCCAGATCACGAACGTCCACACCTCCTTGACGTCGAAGCCCCAATAGCGGCCCCAGGATTCGTTCGCCCAGATCGCTCCGGCGATGAGCGTGAACGTCCAGAAGATGAAGCCGAGAATCGCGAAGCGGTAGGCGAGCGTCTCGAGCACCTCGGCCTTCGGGAGCGTGCGCAGGTAGCCGCGATCCGGGGCAACCTCTTCGCCCCCGGTGGCCTTGATCCGCTCGCGGCGTGCCTGCAGCAGCTGCATCGTCGATAGGCCCGCCGCGATCGCGAGCAGCGCGGTGGCGAGCGAGGCGACGAAGACGTGGATGATGAGCCAGATGCTCTTGAGCGGATCCATCAGCGGGGTCACTTCGACGTAGAAGGAGATCGTCGATCCACCGAGGAAGAACACCACCATGCCGACGATGAAGACGCCGAGGAACCGGAGGTCGTACCAGCGCAAGGCGGCGAGGTAGACGGCGACGATCAGCAGGGTGCCGATGAGGGCGAACTCGTACATATTCGCCCACGGCACCCGTTCGGCCGCGATCCCGCGCGTGACCGTGGCGGCGAGATGGAGCGCGAAGCCGAGGGCGGTGAACGCGATACCGAGGCGCGCGAAGTAGCGCCGTGACCGTTCGGCACCGGGCACGCGGAGGCTCCCCTCCCCTCCCCCGTTCTGCGGGGAGGCTGCGGGGCCTCCGGCCGCGCCGACGAGCGCGGCCTCCCGCTGTTTGATGGGTGCGGCCGAGGCGCGCTGCGAGAGGTCGTAGGCGAAGGCGAGGAACGCAAGGACGTAGATCGTGATCGCTGACCAGACGGCGAGCACGGAGAACTCGTCGAGCGCGGCCTGCAGTTGCAGATCCATGGCTACTCCTTGCTCTCCGCGATCGCCGCGTCGAGGGCGTCGGTGATGTCGGTGACGGTCTGGGGTTGCAGCAGCTCACCGTTCAGGAAGAACGTCGGGGTGCCGCGCACGCCGAGCGACATGCCGGCGTTGTGGTCTTCTTCGACCCTCGCTTGGGTTGCAGGGTCGGCGACGGCCGCATCGAAGGCGTCCATGTCGAGTCCGAGCTCCTCGGCGTAGCCGCGGATCTTGTCGGCCTGCGAGTCTTGCTGCTCCGCCCATTCGGACTGCGACTCGAAGAGCTTCTGGTACATCTCCTCGAACTTGCCCTGCTGCGACGCGGCCTCGACCGCGATGGCGGCGTTCATGGAGTTCGTGTGGTTGGTGATGAAGTAGCGGGCGACATAGGTGATCTGCCCGTCGTACTGTTTGCGGATCTCCTCGATCACCGGGTAGACGGCGCCGCAGGCCTCGCATTCGAAGTCGAGGAACTCGACGAGCACGGGTGCACCCTCGCCGGCGTCGTCGAGGACGTGCGAGTTCTCCTGCACGAGCGGCACTTCGCTCTGCGTGGGGGTTCCGCCGCCCGTTCCGCCGCTGTTCGACGCCTCGCCGGGCGCCTGGACTTCGGGCCGGTTGAGCACCGAGATGAGGATCAGGATGAGCGCGATGAGCAGCACGGCGGGAATGGCGATGAGTGCCGCCTTCTGCGAGGTGCTCAGCTTCTTGTTCGGTTTCTGCACGGTGTGCGGGGGCCAGTTCATGGGGTTCCCTTCTTGAAAAGCGGTGACGGTAGTTGCTCGGCGATGGCCGAGAGGTGGCTGGTGCGGAACTGTTCGACGGCGCGCTCGAGGCCTGGATCCTCACCGCGGGCGAGGCCGGCGTACTCGATCTTGACCTTGCGGCCGCCGACGACTGGTCGGGTGAGGGTGGCTTTCACCCAGAGCCGACGGCGCGGCACGAGGAGGCCGGTGATGAGGCCGACCGTGGCGAGGATGGAGAAGACAAGCACCCAGGTGGCGCCGGTGTCGCGCTGGATCTGCAGCGAGACGAAGCGCTTGATCGACTCTTCGGCGCCCTCGGTGACGGTGAGATCCTCGAAGGTGATAGTTCCCATCCCGTTCGGGAGGTCGGCGGTGTCGCCGGGGGTGAGCTCGATCGAGTCGATACCGGTGTCGCCGCCGGTGATCTGGGTCATCGATTGGGTGTCGAGCTGGTACACCGAGCGCGGAGTGCCGTCGTCAATGCCGAGGTCTCCTGTGAACACGTTGAACGTCATCATCGGGTTGTAGAGGTCGGGGAACACCGAGTAGTAGGCGCCGGTGTCCAAGGTGCTCTGCGTCGGGTACAGGAAGCCGATGAGCCCGACCTGCTCAGGCAGACCGTCGGGGACTTTGATCACGCCGAGCGAGGTCATCGCGGAATCCTGCGGGAGGAAGGGCTGGGGTTCCTGGTAGACGACGTCTCCGGCGGCGTTGCGGATCGTGATCATCGGCGCGTAGCCGTTACCGAGGAGGTAGATGCGGTCGCCGTTCACCTCGATCGGTGCGTTCACCCGCACGGTCTCGGCACGGGTGTCGTCGTCCCCGGCCTCTCGGATGGAGAGGTGGGCAGCGAAGTTGCCTGCCTGCCCCGCACCGGGCTTCCCAGGGTCGACGTACTCGACGTCGAAGCTGTCGAGGCTCAGTGCGTAGGGGGTGAGTGAGCTTCGGTCGAAGTACCGTCCTGGCGAGAACGAGGAGTAGGCGCTCTCGCTGTTCACGAAGGTGGTGCCTTGGACGATGACGCGATCGCCGGTGTAGTTGAGGCCGGTGCTCAGCAGCACGGTCACGAGGATCCCGACGAGTGCCGAGTGGAAGACGAGGTTGCCGGTTTCGCGCAGGTAACCGCGTTCGGCGGATACCGACCAGGAAGTCGCGCTGTCGTAGCGGGCGGTGCGGTATCCGCGGCGTCGCAGCTCGCTCTCGGCGATCGCGATGGCCTGGGCGACGTCGGCTTCGGAGGTGCGATCATCGACGAGTTGCAGATCGTTGGAGGAATAGCCGACCATGCGCTGCAGCCGGGCCGGGGTCTTCGGCGCCGGCGCGCGGAGCGCTTTCGCATGATGCTTGATCCGCGGGATGATGCAGCCGATGAGGGAGACGAACAGCAGCAGGTAGATGGCCGAGAACCAGGCCGAGCTGTAGACGTCGAACAGCTGCAGTTTGTCGATGGTGGGGGCGAGCTCGGGGTTGTCGTCGAAGTACTTCACGACGCCGTTGGGGTCGGCTTGGCGCTGTGGGAAGAGCGAGCCGGGGATCGCGGCAATCGCCATGAGCAGGAGCAGGATGAGCGCGGTGCGCATGCTCGTGAGCTGCCGCCACCCCCATCGGAGCCAGCCCTGCCACCCGAGGCCGACGTCGCCGCTGCCGCGTTCGGTGGAGTCGACGTGATCGCTTGGGCGTGCGGGGAGGGTATCGTTCTCAGAGCGGGAGCTGGACATTCGCCATCACCCCCTGCAGGGAGGACATGAGGCGCGTCCAGAGCCCGCTTACCATGAGCAGGCCGAGCACGACGAGGACAACTCCGCCGGCGATGTTGATGGCGCGGATGTGACGCCGCAGGAACGACATCGAGCGGGTGGCCCAGCCGAGCCCGAGGGCGAGCAGCAGGAACGGGATACCGAGGCCGAGCGAGTAGGCGACGCCGAGCAGCCCCGCACGGACGGGGTCGCCGAGGTTCCACGACACGGAGATGATCGCGGCGAGGGTGGGCCCGATGCACGGTGTCCAGCCGATACCGAGGGCGAGACCGAGCAGTGGCGCCCCGGCGAGGCCCAGGCGTGAGCGGAAGCGGGGTCGGACAGTGCGCTGCATCTTGCGGAAGACCCCGACGAAGGCGAGCCCCATGACGATCACGACGACGCCGAGGATACGGGTGGCGATGTCGGCATAGGCGAGGAAGACCTGGCCGAAGACACCTCCGAGCACGGTGACAGTGACGAACACGATGGAGAATCCGGCGATGAACAGGAGAACACCCAGGAGCAGGCGGCGGCGCTGTGCGGTGGTGCCGCGGGCAGGTGCAAAGCTCGGCTCGACGGGGGCGACGGCGGAGCCAAGGTAGCCGAAGTAACCGGGTACGAGCGGAAGCACGCAGGGGGAGGCGAAGGAGACGAAGCCGGCGAGTGCGGCGATGAGCACACCCGCCCAGAGTGCGCCGTCGAAAACGAGATCGCTCGGGTTCATGGCGTCTCCGCGAGTGCGTCGGCGACGAGCGTGTCGAGGATGGAGGCGGACTCGAGTTGCCCGATGATGCGGGCCGCGACGCGCCCCTCGCGGTCGAGCACGAGCGTGGTGGGCGTGGCCTGGATCGGGGTGACGCCGGCGAAGGCCTGCTTGACGCGGCCGTCGTTCACATCGATGATGCTCGGGTAGGTGATGCCGTTCTCTTCGGCGAAGGCGACGGCGGTTGCGGGCTGGTCGTAGATGTTCACACCGAGGAACCCGACGCCCTCATCCTGGTAGTTCAGCCAGACCTCCTCGAGCATGGGGGCCTCGATGATGCAGGGGCCGCAGGCGGCGTACCAGAAGTTCACGACGTACACCTCTCCGGCGTAGTCGTCGCTGGAAACCGGGTCGCCGTATTCGGTGGTGCCGCTGAAGCTCACGGCGGCGCCACGCTCGTCGACCGGAATCTCGACGATGCGGCCATCAGAAGTGCCGCTTCGTTCACTGCCCTGCTGGTACTGTTCCGACATCGGCGCGGCGGCTGTGCAGCCGATCAGCCCAATGCTGATTGCGGCGGTCGCTACGAGTGCGGTCAGCAGCAGGTACGTCGGTTTGGACGTCCTCAAGTTCCTGGTTCTCCTCATTCCTCAACGCGTGGTCGCGGGCATGGCGGACGTGCCGGCCCGTTCCTGCCTCAGGGGGCAGCGTGAGGGGCGCTTAAATGCGCAGGAGGCTGAGGTCGTGCAGGCCGAAGCGATGCCTGCCGCGATGATTGAACGCTGCAGTTGCGGCGATCGGAGCGATCTGGGGGCGCTGGCGTTGGAACCGCATCTGCCTGCAGCGGAGCGCGAAGACGATCAGGATCGCCAAGGCAAAGCCGCAGAGTATCCCGAGCAGGCAGGTGACAACACCGATCAGGATGTCGTCGCTGGCGGTGGTCTCCCCCACGGTGTCGGCGAAGTGTCCCACTGCGGCGTCGAAGGAGGTGGCTGCGACCGTGTTCGAGGCGGCCGCCGGCGCGGAGAAGCCGACATCATCGGCGTGGGAGACGCCCCACAAGCCCACGACGGTGACGATTGCGGCGAGGAGCAGCGTCGCGGCTCTCATCGTGAATCGTCGCCGCGTGATGCGGGCACTGCGGGGAACTGAGGACACACCCCGATTATACCGAGCGGGTTCAAGGCGATCATGGGAGTGGACTGACGCGCACGGCATACTGCACCCTATTGAAGAGCGATGAGCAGGCTGAGCAGGCCCATCACGAAGGTGTAGGGAGCGAGCGTCATCTTCTCGTCTTTGCTCTTGGAGAGCAGGCTGAGGATCACACTGAACCCGAGGTGAGCGACGATGAGCCACATCACCCAGAAGCTGAACTCCCCGGGCAGCACAGCGATGGTGCCGCTGCGATCGAGGGCGATGAAAGCGATGAAGGCGTAGCGGAGCACAGCGGAGATCGCGCCGAGGCGGAGGTTGAGCGGGAGCGTGATGTGTTCCCCGCCCCACGCGTACTTGCCGAGCGGTGCACCGGCAGCCAGGGCGATCTGGAAGATGGCCAGCACGCCGAGCATCGCGGTGAGCGCGAAGATCAGGATCGTCGCCATCACTGCTCCTTTCCGAACTTCGCGGCGAGGTAGGCGTTGTAGGCGTCGAGTTCCGCGTCCTCTTGAGCTTCTCGACGTTTCGCTTGCCGCAGATCGCTCGTGCGCCACTTGGAAATGGTGACGATGAGCACGATGATCAGCGGCAGCTCGCCGTATGACCAGATCAGGCCGCCAGCGATGGCCTGGTCGAGAGCGCGGCTGATCCCCCACGCTTCGGGGTCGGTGGCGTACCAGCGGAACATGGGCTCGGTGCTGCGCAGCAGCACGAGCCCGAAGATCGCGTGGATCTGGATCTCGAGGAGCACGTCGACGATGCGTACCACGAACGATGGGGCGCGCGGCAACGGGTCGAGTGACCACAGCGGAGCGCCACCGATCATGCCGAAGGCGAGGAACAGGGTGAGCAGGATGAGATGCCCGGACGGGAGCTCGAGGAACCAGCTCAGGGTGTCGGTGAAGTACAGGGTAGGGAAGGCGACGACGGCGATGACGATCACGGTGGCCGGGTGCAGGAGCACCTGGGCGGTGCGCGAGCGGTAGGCGCTGAGCGCGGCGCGCATCACCGGCCGCCCGAGTCCCCGGCGCGGCGTCGCGCGCAGGAGCAGACGGCCGGGAGAGCCCATGAGCAGGAACGGGGGTGCGACGACCATGAGCGTGATCTGCTGGAAGAGCAGCACCGAGACGAGTTCCTCGGCGTAGGCGTTCGCGCGCAGTCCGGTGGCCGCGAACCAGAGGAGGCAGCCGACGGTGAACAGCAGCGTCGAACCGACGCCCCATCGTTTTCCCCGTACCCAGAGGGAGATCGCCCCGGTCAGGTAGATGGAGAGGCAGACGACGGCGAGCCAGGCGAGCGGCGACATGCTGCGCAAATCGAACTGGAAGAGGTCGCCGAGCTCGAGGCTGGCCATCGCGGGGTACACGGTCGGGGGTTGTCCTTACTGACGCTGGCGAGTGCTCGCCGGGGAGGGGGCTACTTCGAGTTCGCGGCGATGAACGGCAGCGGGTCGACGGGCTCATCTTCGACGCGCACCACCAGGTGCAGGTGGTTGCCGAAGGACATCCCGGTGGTTCCGACGAGTCCGGCTTGGTCGTCTCCCTGAACGGTTTGGCCAACCTGCCAGGAGTGGGAGTTCTCCTGCATATGGCAGTACCGGCTGATGACCTCTTGACCGGCAACCTGGTGCTGGACTTTCAGCGAGAAGCCGCAGCCGTCGGAGGCCCAGCCAGCCTCAGTGATCACGCCGTCACCGACGATGCGGATCGGAGTGCCGCCGGCAGCGGCCATGTCTTGTGCGTCGTGGAAGCCTGCGACTGGTGCGGAGCGGTATCCGAAGCCATCGGTGAGCGGCACCTCTTGGGCGAAGGGGTACTGCAATGTGGTGTCGGTGAGGCCGCTGACGGTCACTGCCCCACCGCTCAGCCCGATCTCGGGCGCGATCGCAGTCGGGGAGACCGAGAGCTCGTCGAGCAGCGTCGGAGTGTCGGTTGTGCCTCCCGTGACGAAGGCCTGCTGTCGGCTCGCGAAGACGGGGGTATCGGCGGTCGCGGCGCTGGTCGCAGGGAAGACGGTACCCGCCACGAGTACGGTGACGCTCGCGAGCGCCGTACTGCCAGCGACGAAGCTGCGCAGTTGTGAGCGTCGCCGTGCCGTGCCGGTCTCGGGTTCCGTTCCGCCCCCGGTCGGCGTCTCCTCGGCGGCAGGCAGCTCGCTGACGGGCTGCGCCGGGAGATCGGTGTATGGCACCGTGGACGGTGCTGCGGCTGCATGCTTGGATCGGCGGGGCCGAGCCGAGTCGTCGGTCGAGCGTTCGTCTGTATCAGTGGGTTCGATCCAGGTGCTCCGCCTCGGCCCCGCCGATTCCTCGGCGTGCCGACACCGCCTCAAAAGACGACTCCGAGGACGAAGAACGAGACGACGGCGAAACAGATGCTCAGGAGCACGGTGCCGAAGACGAAGAGGAAGTGTTTAGCTTTGATCGGTGAATCTGTGCAGTTCAAACTGCTGGCTCCTGATCGGGGGCGCTCGTGCGCCCGAGTGATGTTCGAGAGTGCGCAATGCCGGAAGGCGTGCCGATGTCAGCGCTTTTGCAGGGGCCGGCGAAGCTCTCAGAGGGAACGTGGTGCCGGTTGGAGGCACACGGAGCTTCGCGGGCTATCCCCGTGCACGGGTTTCCCGGTGGAGATCAGGTTCGCGAGATCGAGTGAAGGAGCAGCAATGGCTGCGGGCGGGCGGGTGCGCGCGGCAGGGCGACCGCCCATTCGCGGATCCTGCCGAGCCGCAGCTGTAGCCACGGTCGCCGGGTGAAGAGCACGACCAGCATCAGAGTGGCGAGCATGGTGAGCATGCAGATCGCGATGAGATCGAGGTGCCAGCTCTGCACGCTGCCGTGGGCGGCGTGCTCGCCCCCCTCGACGAGCGTGGCGGTCGAGGCTGTTGAGGGGGTGGTCGCACTGGTGCTCGCCGAGGCCTCGGCGATTACCGGCACGCTGCTGAGTTCGGCGCTGTGCGCGCGCAGTCCGACGAGACCGAGGATGACGAAGGCGCCGACCCAGACGAGGGTCAGGATCGCACGCCGCGATAGCGGTCGTCGCGATGCAACGCGTGCACTCATCACTCCATCACCTCCATTGTCATGTAACAATTTAGCATCGGAACCTGAGGTCAGCCAGGGGATGCTACTGCGTGTGGGCGTACGTCGGCGCTTTTGCCAGTGTCGGCGCGGCTCCGCATGCCAGGGCTGATCCTGCCGCACCCACTGGTATGGGGCAGGGACGCCGTTGAGGATCACGAGCGCTACGCGAGTTTGAGAACGTGCACGACTCCGGGTTACCCGAGTGCACAGAACAGCACGAGGGGACAATCACGATGTAGAGGGCTAGGGCTATATTCCGGATAACGATGCGCCGGCCCCGCTGAGCTGGCACAAGGTTCTGCGGAATGAAGACTGAATCGTGACGGCTATTGGCAACGCCAGCAGACTCAATGGCAGCCACGGAACCTTGACGCTCATCGCGACGGTCACCGGAGCGAGCGCCGGGACGTCGTAAAAACCATCGCCGACTATCACCGTGGGATCAGCGGCGACGAGGGCGCTGATGGCATGGCCTTGTCTGCGGGGACCGCCCGGCGTGCATACTCAAGATGCCGGAGTCGGCCGCCAGAGCCTGTGCAGTGCAATCGTGGCCACCGGTGAGCATGATCGAGAGATCCCGTCTCCTGCAGCATTTGGATCGTCTCAGCCAATCCCGCGCACGCAACTCGTCGCGAACCTCGATGAGATTGGGGAGTTCCCAATCGGCTTCGATCACGACGATGATCATACCCTGCTCGGCAAGCTACTCGGTGGCGAGTCGGTCCTTACCGGGATCAACCCAGCGGACAATACTGATTCGGATCCTCTGGCAGGAGGCGGTGCCGGTGATTCCGCGCTACGGCTCATCCTACTAAGCATCTCGCCTGGTCGCCGCATCGGGCACGGTCACGACGGCGGGTGCATGCTGGATGATTCGAGTGCGTTGGCGAAGCCGATCACCTCGCGTTCGGCGCATTCGAAGCTCACGACTTCGACGACTTGGGGTTAGTTGCGGGTAAGTGCGCCTTTACCGTTGAGGGCCACGGTGCGGATCGTACCCAGCTCTTCGAACTCCTGACGGAGCTTGGGCACATTTCAGTGCTTGGAGGCGGAGCCGATCGCGCCCTTCACGGTGGCGGAGACGGTGTTCACAGGCGCCCACGGAGAAGCGGCGATGATGAGTACGGTCGGCACGAGCAGCTTGGCGCCTCGGTCGGTGAGCTTGGCACGTTCCCACTCGTGGGCGTGCATTCGGTCGATAAGGGTCCGATGTGCGTGAGCGAGTCTTCTCGGCCATAGGCGGTGGACTTGATGAACAGCACGCACGACCTGTCGACAGCGATTGCCGTAGCCACATCCCCTCCCCCAGACCGGGATGGACTCCCTCGTGATAGCAGAGGCGTCGATACTGAATGTGCCGTCGAAAGCAGTACCGCCGATGGCGTCTCCTTCTCCAGCCTTGATGATGAAGATCCCGACGTTGCAGCGCTGATGCTCTTCGGGAACACGTTCCAAGCACTCGACGCTCTGGTCTGGGTAATGCGGTCAGTTCAGAATCGAGTGGATAGATCGCGTCAAGGCGCCGGGTAGCGCAAGCCCTCGGGCATTTGGTTACTCACCGAACCCCAATCCTCGGTCGCATCGCTGCGCAGCGCCCTCCGCACCGACCAGCACCGAGTACTCACCAATCTGCTTCGTCCTGGCACCGTACAGTATGGCGCAGCCGCGCGGATCGACCCGAACGGCAGCCTTCGGATCACCACCGAGTACGGAACCGAGGGCTTCGACCTCGTTGCGATCGTCGACGGCACCCGCTGCCGGAGCCGGGCAGCGACCTGCTTTGACACGAGATTCCATGAAGCGGGGTACTTCTACTATGGCGCGGCATTCCCGGCAGCCCCGTCGCGCTGCACTGAGCAACCGGAGAGACCTATGTAGTGCTCGTCCAAGTCCTACCGGTGCAGTGTGCGCACCTGACTAGTAGCTGTTGCCGTTCTGACGACGGCGGACACAATCAATAAGGAGATCCCACTTGTCTGCTCACATTCTCGTACCACCCGACAAATCACCGCTGCCCGGCCGCGTTGTCTCAAGCGTTGCGACGACCCTCACAATCCTGCTGATGTTACTTGGCAGCCTGTTCTTCCCGGCAGCCCCGGCGCAGGCCGCGACCCTGGGCGTCGGGTATGGCAATCAGGATCTCTGGCTCGGTTCCTTCTCGTCGCATGGCCGTCAGGCGTACTGCATGGATCTCGACGCGCTCGCCCCGTGGGGCAACACGCAACACCCGGAGCTGAAGACCACGCTCGACAGCCTCAGCGCGACCGAGCTCGCCCGCCTGAACTACGTACTCGGGCGGTGGGGTGAGAGCAACGATCCAAACATCACCTCCGCCGTCCAGCTATACGTCTGGGATATCGCCGACCGCGGCAACTACTCCGCACGCGGCGGAGACGGGCAGTTCGTCACCCGGGCACCCGGGAACATGCAGGCCACGATCCTGTCGCACCTCACCACGATGCGGAGCGAGTCGGCGGCGAACGCCGTCGCGAACCCGTCGGTGTCGATGTCGATCACGATGACCGACCAGTACCAGGGGCAGCTCAAAGTCCAGGCGAACCCCACGAGCGCAACCGGCACCGTTACGCTCACCAACGCCAACTTCACGAACGGCAGCACCTCCGCGACACTCGGTGTCGGGACACATGAGATCGTCGGTATCCCACCCGAGGGCGCACCGGACTATCAGATCACCGCGAGCCTCAAGGCTCCGTCGCTTGGGTACGGGGCTGGCGTGGACCTGTTCTACACTCCGGGCGAGCAACGCATCCTCGGCGCGGCCTCGTTCGAGCCGCTGTTCGCCTCTGCGCAGTCAGCGGTGATTCCGTTGGACTTCCGGCCGGTGATCGAGACGGTCGTGGATGCGAAGTTCGTGCAGGCAGGCGACGTATTCTCCGACAAGCTGAACGTCACGGTGACGAAGCACTCCTGGATCAAGGTGAACGGTATCCCGGTGCCGGTGCTCGCCGAAGGCACCCTCTACGGGCCGTTCGACGCGCAGCCGGTCGAAGCGAACGCACCGCCAGAGGGCGCGCCCGTGCTCGGGACCGAGTCGCTGACGCTCACGCACCCCGGGAACTACGTGTCGCCGGGCACGCTCACGGCCCCGGAGTCGGGGTTCTACACGTGGGTGTGGAGGATCGACAAGACCAAGCAGGGTGCGAACGCGAAGTACCTCACCGATTCCTTCACGGATCGGTTCGGGCGGGTGGCCGAGACCTCGGTCACGCCGTTCCAGCCGGAGGCGGTATCGAAGGCGAACGGCAAGCTCGTGAAGCCCGGCGACCGGGTGACGGATACGATCACGGTCTCCTCGACCAATGGCGCCTGGCTGAAGCACAACGGCGAGCCGATCCCGGTCGTCTTCGAGGGCACCGCCTACCAGGCACCCGGAACCCTCCCGCCGGTGCAGGGTGCGGAGGCGCCGGCGGGTGCGGTGCCGATCGGCACCGTCACGGTAACCGCGCCCGGGCCCGGTGAGTACGAGTCGCCCGAGGTGGAGTTGCCGGATGCGGGGTTCGTGGCCTGGGTGTGGCAGGTGAAGAAGGCGTCGCAGCCGGAGTGGGTGCGCCCGTACATCGCCGCCGATTGGCAGGACGAGTACGGCATCAACATCGAATCGCACTCCGTCAGGTGGCCGCTCACGATCACCTCGGAAGTCCGCGAATACAACGTCCACAAGAACGGGCGCGCGTTCGACCGGATCACCGTCTCTGGGTTCCCGGAGAATCACCCCGAGTTCACAGGTGACGGCTACTGGGGGCCCGACGAGCAGGAGATCGAGCACACCGTCTACGGCCCCTTCCAGACCGATGCGGAGCTCACCGACGATCTCGATCTGTCGGATGCCCCGGTGCTCACGCGGATCACGACGCCCGCGAAGAACGGGGTCTACGACATCGGCTACACCAATGAGGACCGCATCCAGCCGACCGAGGCCGGCTACTACGTCATCGTCACGCGGTTCGCGGGCGACGACCGCGTGCAGCCCTTCACGAGCTCGCCGACGGATATCTGGGAGCGGTTCTACGTTCCCGATGACGAGCAGCCGGTGTCGGTCATCACGCAGGCCACCCCCGTCGCGGGGGTCGGTGAGGAGTTCGACGATACCGCACTCGTGCAGGGGACGAAGATCCCCGACGGCGCGTACCTCGTGTTCCGCGCCTACGGCCCCCACGACCCCGACGCCGAGCCGGTCTGCGAGGTGCCGTTCTTCACCTCCGAGAAGATCGCCGTCACCCAGGCTGGCATCTACCGCTCCGGGAAGACGAGCGTCGACCGTGCCGGGCACGTCTACTGGGTCGAAACCCTCTACGACGCCACGGGCAAGGTCATCGCGGAAGGGAAATGCGGTGCACCGGGTGAGACGACGGTCGTGACCGAGACGCCGCAAGAGGTGCCGCCGACGCCGGAGCAGCCGGAGCTTCCGGAGACGCCGTCCGAGCTGGCTACGACTGGGGGCGGGTTCCCGTGGCTGATCGCCGCCGGCGGCCTGGTCGCGCTCCTCGCGGCCGGAGTGACGCTGTGGTTCGGGCGCAGGCTCGCGCTCCACCGGGAGCGAGGCGGAGACAGCGGAGAGGAGGACACCGGTATCGAAGACCTCATGAACCAGTAACCCCAGCACCCCCATGCTGGGCGGGGCGCAGACCATTCCCCAGGGTCTGCGCCCCGCCCTTTTCGCGTGTCCGCCTGGCGCACCTGTCCTCTGACAGTGACGGCGGTGCAGGAGGCGGTAATGAGCGAGTACACGGCAGACACGATCGCGCGGATCACGCTCGCCGTGCTCACCGAGCCCGGTGATCCGGTCACCGGGCAGCTCGTGCAGGCCATCGGCGTCACGGAGACGCTCGCGTTGATCCGCGACCCAGGCGCAGCGATCCCGTCACAGGTCGACCCTGTGGCCGGGGTGAGGTGGCGGCAGCAGGCCGCCTCGTTGCAGAAGGACGCGCTCACCGATGAGCTGATCGGCCTGACCGAGCGCCACGGCCTGCGCATCCTCACCCCGCACCGCCCCGGCTGGCCCACAGCCCTCGCAGACCTCGGCCACGCCGCACCGCTGGCGCTGTGGGCGAAGGGCAACCCGGAACTGCTCACCGCCTCGCTCTCGTCCCGGGTGACGATCACCGGCGCCCGCGCCGCCACCGGCTATGGGGTGCAGGTCACTCGTGAGTTCGCGTGGCAGCTCGCAGCGTCGCCGCGCATCCTCGTCTCGGGCGGCGCCTACGGCATCGACGCCGAAGCCCACCGCGCCGCCCTCACTGCGCGTTCGGCATCTACGATCGCGGTGCTCGCGGGTGGCCTGGATCGGCCGTATCCGCAGGCGCACGATGACCTGTTCCGCCGCATCACCGATCAGGGTGGCCTCCTCCTTTCCGAGGCCGCGCCAGGATATGCGCCGACGAAGGGCCGGTTCGAGGCACGTTCGCGTCTGCTCGCTGCCCTCTCCGCCGCGACGGTGATCCCGGAAGCCGGGGCACGGTCGGGAAGCCTCCGGGTCGCGGTCGCCGCCTACGAACTCGGCCGCCAGCTCGGCGCGATCCCTGGGCCGATCACCTCCGCGAACTCAGCCGGCTGCCACCGGCTCCTCGCCGAAGGCCTCGCAGAAGTCACCACGAGCGTCGGAGATGTCGAAGCGATGCTCGACCCGACGCCAGCGGCGTACCAGCTCCCGCCGGCATATCAGTCGGCCGCCCGCCGCACCGCCCCAGACCCAGGCCGCGGCGCGGGCCGGCCAGCGCTCTGAACCCCGGCGCTCATCACTGCCATCCACGTCGCGCCGTCCTGGGTGTGTGTCTTCCGGCCCGATGGCACCCCTTGCCTCGGGCCGATCTCTGCCTGCCCGTCTTATGAAGGAGACCCTGTATGTCGAAGCGTGATCGCTCGAACCCTGCTGATCCGTCCGTGGTGATGGTGCGCATCGTCGTCGCCGAGGACGGCACCCTGGCCGTCACGGTCGACGGGGCGCCGTTTCTGCCGCCGGAGTTCTCCCCGCCGTGGCGGCGGGGATCGTTCCCGGCGATCGTGGACGCGATCCGCGAGCAGACCGACTGCACGATCCGCGTCGACGTCATCGAAACCGACGGCCGCACGATGACCGACTTCTACACCCCGCGCCCGCGCCGCACCCCACAACCAGAGGCGCAGCCGGTGCAACAGGTTCCGCCCGTGGCCGCGGTGCCGGTGCCGGTGGTGCCGCGTCTGGTGCAGTTCGCGGGGTCGGGGATGGTGCCGGGCGAGGATGTCGCGGTCGCGATCGTCATCGCGCACACCGAGACAGGGCCCGACGGCATCGCCCGCGCCCTGATCGATTCCCGCTACCTCGACCACGCGCCCACCAATGAAGTGATTCTCCTCGGCCGGATCTCTGCCACCGTCTGCATCGGGGCACCGCAGTGACCTCCCCGATCCGCCCGACGGGGAGCCTCGGCGACGAACTCACCAACGCCGCCCTCGTAGGGCTCGCCACCCTCGCCGTCATCGCGGTGATCCTCCGGGCTGCGGGCAGTGTCACCGCGTTCCTCACCGGCACCCCGCAACCCGATACCGGGTTCGGCGCCGGGGCCGGGGTGCTCCTGCACCCCGGCGCCCCTGGCGCCGCACTCGGCGCGCCGGGCCTGAACCCGGTCGTGTACTGGGTCATCGCCGGCACCATGATCTTCACCGCCGGGGCTGCGGCCTGGCGGGGGTGGACGGCGATCCGGCAGCACGGCCGCCGGCAGGCGATGGACCCGTACCGGATCGCCGGGATCGCCACCCGCGCCGAAGTCGCGAAAGCGGGATCTCCGCGCGCGCTCCTGGCTCGGGCGGGGAACCTGCGCCCGTCGCTCGAGAACCCTGAGCCTTCAGAGGTCGGGTACCGGCTCGGGGTGTCGCGCGGGGTCGAGGTGTGGGCGTCGGTCGAAGACTCGATCCTGCTGATCGGGCCGCCCCGCTCCGGGAAGGGCGTGCACATCGTCATCAACTCGATCCTCACCGCCCCCGGCGCGGTCGTCACCACGTCCACTCGTCCGGACAACGTGACCGCCACGATCCGGGCCAGGGAGAAGGTGGGGCCGGTGGCGGTGTTCGATCCGCAGCACCTCGCCGACGGCATCCCCGCCGGGCTCCGCTGGTCGCCCGTCAGAGGCTGCACCGATCCCCTCACCGCGATGATTCGCGCCGCAGGGCTCGCCTCCGCCACCGGGCTCGGGAAAGGCGGGGTCGAGGGCGGAGACTTCTGGGAAGCGAAAACCCGTGTTGCGCTCCAATGTCTGCTCCACGCCGCCGCCCTCGACCAGCGGCAGCCCGCCGACCTGTTCCGGTGGACGCTCGACCCCGCAGCCGCCGGCGACGCCGTATCGATCCTCGCCACCCACCCGCAAGCCGCGGGCGGGTGGGCGGAGGCGTTGCAGGCGATGATCGACGCGGACCCGCGTACCAGGGATTCGATCTGGCAGGGCGTCTCCCTCGCCCTCGCCGCCCTCGCCGACCCCCGCGTGCTCGATGCCGTCACCCCCGGCCCCGACGAGGTATTCAACCCCGAAGACTTCCTCGCGAAGAAGGGCACCCTGTACCTGCTGGCGACCGCGGCCGGGGCGAACAACAGCGCCCCGCTGGTCGCAGCGCTCATCGAAGACGTAGTCGAGGCAGCCCGCCGCCTCGCCGCACGCTCCGCAGGCGCACGACTCGATCCGCCCCTGCTGCTCTGCTTGGACGAGGTCGCGAACCTCAGCCCGTTGCCGTCGTTGCCGACGCTCATGGCCGAAGGCGGCGGCACAGGGATCACGACCATGCCGGTCTTGCAGTCGCTTGCGCAGGCGCGGGAGCAGTGGTCGGAGCACGCGGCCTCCGCGATCTGGGATGCCGCGATCGTGAAGATCGTCCTCGGCGGCGCCTCCAACAGCCGCGACCTCCAAGACCTCTCAACCCTGATTGGGGAACGCGATGAGATCACCGACTCCACCACCGTCGGCGACCACGGCACCCGCTCCGCGCAACGCTCGATCCGCCGCGTACCGATCATGCCGCCCGACGCGATCCGCCGACTCCCGTTCGGCACCGGCCTCGTGCTGCTGCGCGCGGCACCGCCGATCGTGGCACGCCTGCGCTCCTGGAACCAGCGCGCCGACGGGAAACAACTCGTAGCCGACCGCCGCGCGGTCGAAGCAAAACTCCATTACCGGCAGGCCAACACCCAGCCGGGCGCGGACGATCCGTCAGGCAGAGAAGGTGCACCTGTTTCGTAGAGCCGTGATGGGCGCGGCCGTGAAGCAGGAGGCGAAATCGTGTCGATCCCGACCAAGACCTCGTTGTCAGGGTTCATCGCAACCACCCCGCATCCCTCGTCCACGAAGAGCGGGGTGCCGCGCATGTTCGCCCGCGTGGGCAAGCCCCGCTACCGGCGTGAGGAGGACGGCACATTCACGGAGCTCGAACCCTCGTTCCATGACCTCGTCGCGTTCGGGGAGAGCGCCGTGCGCGCACTGTCGACGCTGCAGAAGCACGACAACTTCGTCGCCGAGGGGCGCGTGAATCGCCGAACCATCGAGCGAGACGGTGTGCCGACCGAGATCGAGCAGTTCATCGTCTCGAAGATCGGCCCCGACGCCGCCCGCACCACCTTCACGATGGATCGCAGCCAGCGCGCCAGCCGAACCGTCGAACGCACCAGCACCGCTGCCCGAGGCACTGAGCGGAGCACGTCGCCGGTGTTCGCCAGGGCCATGTGAACCGGGAAGGGGACCCCGCCATGAACATCGACGCGCCCGCCGACGAGGAAGGCTTCGACCCCGAAGAACTCGAGGAGGAGGACGACGGCACTGACCCGCTCAGCACTGTCTCTCTGCCGATCACCCCGAAGCCGATCAACTGGCATCTCCTGCGCTCGCACGAAGCCGAACAAGAATGGCTCGATCTGAACCAGTGGGTGAACCAGCTCCGCGAGACCTATGGGCTGCCCGCGTCGGTAGTGCCGCCGTTCTGGCATCGGCATCCCGAACTCGTCTGGGAGCTCTCTGCGCTGCACACGCATTGGCTGTGCAGCTACGACCCCGAACAGGACGGGTCGGGGCCGATCGCGTGGCACACCGATTTCGCGCTCGCCCGCGAACGGCTCCGCGAATGGGTGGCCACCTGCGGCACCCGCCTGGATCGCGACCGGCCAACTCGGCAGACCACCTGGCCTGGTGAGGTTGCGCAGGCACCGATTGAGGATGAGGTAATCCCGGATCGGGACGCTGACTTCATCACGTTCGTCTCTGCCGACGCCGCCCGTCGCGCCCAGATCGAAGAGGAAACGATCGCCGCCGCGGTCGCGGCCGCAAAGGGTTCGAAGTCTCAATGATCCCGGCCGGCACCCGTGGTTGGACTCCCGGCCAACACGAAAGGGAGGAACGTCCGCCAGGACCGTTCCTCCCTTTTCACTTCTATCGCGTCGATGGAATCTCGACCAGCAATCGTTCTTCCAGCTCCTTCATGTCGACTCGGATCAGGCGTCCCACACGGTACCCAGTAACCGTGCCGTCCGAGATCCGCCGGCGTAGCGTCTTCACGGACACCCCGAATCTCACCGCGGCCTCTGCCAACGGGACCAGGTTCTCGACGGGCACTTTTGTTCGAGATTGACGAACCATGTCAACACCTCTCCTTCTCTGTCGTCACATGGGTTCATCCCATAGGTGCCCTTCACGAATCCCGGGCCGCACCGCTACTACCGTTCTCAGGCAGTGCGGAGGTGATGGCAGCCTCGACACGGCGACTCATTCGACAGGCGAGTTCTCGATCTCTCGTCATCGTGGCGTGCTGGTATCGCAACACGATCCTCATATCCGAGTGCCCGCCCCGACGCATCAGCTCAGCCAACGTGGCACCCTCTTGAGCGAACAGCGTCAGACCGGTGTGGCGCAGATCGTGGAAGCGAAACCTTGGGGGCAGCCCAGCGACGTTGTCACGGACGTCACCCCAGATGAACCCCCAGCGAGTGTTGGAAAGGGGCATGCTTCCGCGAGGGCTTGCCGGCACCAAGGGCGCTTTGGCCTCCGGCGCGACGCGCGACAGAAGGTGCTCGCGCAGGCGATCAACCATCAGATCTGGGACGCTGAGCGATCGCTTGCCTGCGTCGCTCTTCAGATCTGTGTAGTCCCCGGTGTTCGCGTTCAGCTGTCGACGTACGTGCAGCGTGGCGCTCCCGTCTGGGTACCATTCAACGTCTCGGCGTTGGAGTCCGAGGCACTCGCCTCGCCGCAACTGGCACCACGCGGCCAGCAGCACCATGATCGACCACTCAGGGGGTGCCGCCGCATACAAAGCTTCAACCTGTTCGGGTGCGATCACGTCCTCGCTGGCATCGTGGTCGGCATCGTGTCGCACCGGCTCTTGACGTGGAATCGAGACGTTCGGAGCCGCAGGAGTGATGCCGTCCCGTGCCGCCTGTCGCAAGATCATCATCAATACGATCAAGACCGGACGCGTGACGCCGTTGAACTTCGACCTCGGATTCAACGGCGATGGGATCTTGTCGAGGCGTTCTGTCATGACGCGAATCCGGGCCTCGTCGATGTCACGGATTGGAGTGTTCTCGAACTCTGGCACCAGATAGCCCGTGACTTTGCTCTGGTAAGAGCGGACGGTGCCGACGGCACGCTTCTTACCGCTGCGGTTCGGCTCCGTGCGGATCATTGCAAGCCAACGCTCCGAGTACTCCGAGAACCCGACCGCGCGCGCCTGATCCGCAGCTGCTTCCGCGCGACGACGTGCAGCCACTGCGGACGGAGGCTGCCAGTCGCCGCGAGCAATCTTCGTGTGAGCGCCTGCGAGCCAGGTGCGAGCATCCGTCTTGGTAAGGAACGTCAGCGGTTTGTCGTCGTCGGTTCGCGCAGTGTAAATCTCCCCGTCAGGCGCCGGATAGCGAGCCTGCCATCGCCCCGAAGGGAGCTTTCGCAGGCTTCCCCAGGTCTCACGCTTTGTAGTTGGCCTCTTCTGCTCCGTGACGCTCATCATGCCCTCCCGTGGCCGCAAACGGACTGTTGCGGACGGTCGTGCCACTTCGTGCCACTAGGCACCTGGATCAGCCCAGATCCGCATGATTCTGCGGTTCCGAGCGAGCCTGAAACGTCCTCGCTGGCACGTTGTGGCACGGCCTCGGTGACCTCTCGAACCTGCTTTCCGTCCGGGAACCCACCCCGCTCTGGTCTGGCAGGTGCGCCCGTGCCACCTCCGTGCCACTCCGACTGGATACTGATGTGCATTTCCGTCCTCCTCTGTTCATCAGGAGGTGGCATGAAAAGAGGCCCGGAACTGCAGAATCCTGCAGTTCCGGGCCTCTCATCAGCCCTCACGGGCCTGGGGCTACATCAACGACTCAGAAGTCCCAGTCCTCATCCTCGGTCGCAACGGCCTTGCCGATCACATAGCTCGACCCCGACCCCGAGAAGAAGTCGTGGTTCTCGTCGGCGTTCGGCGACAGCGACGACAGGATCGCCGGGTTGACGTCAGTCATCTCCTTCGGGAACATTGGCTCGTAGCCCAGGTTCATGAGCGCCTTGTTCGCGTTGTAGTGGAGGAACTTCTTGACGTCCTCGGTGAGGCCGACGCCGTCGTAGAGATCCTGCGTGTAGAGCACCTCGTTCTCGTAGAGGTCGTACAGCAGTGAGAAGGTGTAGTCCTTGAGCTCCTGGCGGCGCTCCTCGGTCTCGGTCTCGAGACCCTTCTGGAACTTGTAGCCGATGTAGTAGCCGTGCACGGCCTCGTCGCGGATGATGAGGCGGATCAGGTCGGCCGTGTTCGTGAGCTTCGCGTGGCTCGACCAGTACATCGGCAGATAGAAGCCCGAGTAGAAGAGGAACGACTCGAGCAGCGTCGAGGCGACCTTGCGCTTCAGCGGATCATCGCCCTCGTAGTAGTCGACGATGATCTTGGCCTTCTTCTGCAGGTTCGGGTTCTCGACCGACCAGCGGAAGGCGTCGTCGATCTCCTGCGTCGAGCACAGCGTCGAGAAGATCGACGAGTAGCTCTTCGCGTGCACCGACTCCATGAACGCGATGTTGGTGTACACCGCCTCCTCGTGGGGGGTGATCGCGTCGGGGATCAGCGAGACGGCGCCCACCGTCCCCTGGATCGTGTCGAGCAGCGTGAGGCCGGTGAACACGCGCATCGTGAGCAACTGCTCCTCGGGGGTGAGCGTCGTCCAGGACTGCACGTCGTTCGACAGCGGCACCTTCTCCGGCAGCCAGAAGTTGTTGACGAGCCGGTTCCAGACCTCGAGGTCCTTGTCGTCCTGGATCCGGTTCCAGTTGATCGCCTGCACCACATGGCCCAGCTTGAAGTTCATCGTTTCCTTCTTCTCAGCTCGCGGCTCCTGCATCCGGCCGCTTGTTCAGTTCGGGATCGGGGTGGACAGGCCCCCGCGAACCGAGAGCGCCGGCGAACCGGTGCCCTCGACGCTCACGCTATAGCATGCAGCTGACGCACTCCGACATGTCCGTGCCCTCGAGTGCGAGCTGGCGCAGGCGGATGTAGTAGATCGTCTTGATCCCCTTGCGCCACGCGTAGATCTGCGCCTTGTTGATGTCGCGCGTGGTGGCGGTGTCCTTGAAGAACAGCGTCAGCGACAGGCCCTGATCGACGTGCTGCGTGGCCGCGGCGTAGGTGTCGATGATCTTCTCGGGGCCGATCTCGTACGCGTCCTCGTAGTACTCGAGGTTGTCGTTCGTCAGGAAGGGTGCCGGGTAGTAGACCCGGCCCAGCTTGCCCTCCTTGCGGATCTCGATCTTCGACGCGATCGGGTGGATCGAGCTCGTCGAGTTGTTGATGTACGAGATCGAACCGGTGGGCGGCACCGCCTGCAGGTTCTGGTTGTAGATGCCGTGCTGCTGCACGCTCGCCTTCAGCTCGCGCCAATCGTCCTGGGTCGGGATCTCGACGCCGGCCGAGGCGAACAGCTCGCGCACGCGCCCGGTCACGGGCTCCCACGGCTGATCCGTGTACTTGTCGAAGAACTCGCCCGAGGCGTACTTCGAATCCTCGAATCCCTCGAAGCGCTGCCCGCGCTCCATCGCGATGCGGTTCGAGGCCTTCAGCGCGTGGAACAGGATCGTGTAGAAGTAGATGTTCGTGAAGTCGACGCCCTCTTCGCTGCCGTAGTGGATGCGCTCGCGGGCGAGGTAGCCGTGCAGGTTCATCTGGCCGAGGCCGATGGCGTGCGACTTGTCGTTGCCGTCCTCGATCGAGCGCACCGACGTGATGTGGCTCATGTCGCTCACCGCGGTGAGCGCGCGGATCGCCAGGTCGACGCTCTCGCCGAAGCGGTCGCCGTCCATCATCATGGCGATGTTCATCGAGCCGAGGTTGCAGGAGATGTCCTTGCCGATGACGTCGTAGCTGAGATCCTCGTTGTAGGTGGTCGGGGTGTTGACCTGCAGGATCTCGGAGCAGAGGTTCGACATGTTGATGCGGCCCTTGATGGGGTTCGCATTGTTCACCGTGTCCTCGAACACGATGTAGGGGTACCCCGACTCGAACTGCAGCTCGGCGATGGTCTGGAAGAAGTGCCGCGCGTTGATCTTCGTCTTCTTGATGCGCGCGTCGTCGACCATCTCGTGGTACTTCTCGGTGATCGAGAGGTCGCCAAAGGGGACCCCGTACACCCGCTCGACGTCGTAGGGGGAGAACAGGTACATGTCCTCGCCCTTCTTCGCGAGCTCGAAGGTGATGTCGGGGATCACGACGCCGAGGGAGAGGGTCTTGATGCGGATCTTCTCGTCGGCGTTCTCGCGCTTCGTGTCGAGGAACCGCATGATGTCCGGGTGGTGCGCCGACAGGTAGACCGCCCCGGCGCCCTGACGGGCCCCGAGCTGGTTGGCGTAGCTGAAGCTGTCCTCCAGGAGCTTCATCACGGGGATGATGCCCGAGGACTGGTTCTCGATCTTCTTGATGGGGGCGCCGGCCTCGCGGATGTTCGAGAGGGACAGCGCGACGCCGCCGCCGCGCTTGGACAGCTGCAGCGACGAGTTGATCCCGCGCGAGATCGACTCCATATTGTCCTCGATGCGCAGCAGGAAGCAGGACACCAGCTCGCCGCGCTGGGCCTTGCCGAGGTTGAGGAACGTGGGGGTCGCCGGCTGGAACCTGCCGGCGATGATCTCGCGGACGAGACCGCGTGCCAGCTCATGGTCGCCCTGGGCGAGGCCGAGCGCGACCATCACGACGCGATCCTCGAAGCGCTCGAGGTAGCGCTTGCCGTCGAAGGTCTTCAGCGCGTACGAGGTGAAGAACTTGAACGCGCCGAGGAAGGTGGGGAAGCGGAACTTCATCGCGAACGCCTCGTCGCGGAGCTCCTCGACGAACGAGAGCGGGTACTGATCCAGCAGTTCCTTCTCGTAGTAGTCGTTGTCGATCAGGTAGCGCATGCGCTCTTCGAAGTTGTGGAAGAACACCATGTTCTGATTGACATGCTGCAGGAAGTACTGGCGCGCGGCCTCCCGATCCTTGTCGAACTGGATCTTGCCGTTCGCGTCGTACAGATTGAGCATCGCGTTCAGCGAGTGGTAATCCATCTCGCTGATCTTCGACGATTCGAGGCTCGTCTCCGTCAGTGTTGCTTCCAAAACTGTTCCAATCCCTCTCGAACGGCGTTGACGTCGTCCTCGGTCCCAAAGAGTTCGAATCGATACAGGTGCGGCACGCGGCACTTGCGAGCGATGATGTCGCCCGCGATCCCGTAGGCCTCACCGAAATTCGTGTTCCCCGCAGCTATAACGCCCCGGAGGTGCTTTCGATTCCGCTCATCGTTCAAGAATCTGATGACCTGCTTCGGCACCGCACGGGTCTCCGGCCCGCCGCCGTAGGTCGGCACGATGAGCACGAAGGGTTCGTCCACCACCAGCGGCTCATCCTTCGCATAGAGCGGGATGCGCACCGCCGGCTGGCCGAGCTTCTGCACGAAACGGTGCGTGTTCCCCGATGCGCTCGAGAAATAGACCAGATCCGCCACAGCCGCCCCCTTCAGCCTCGTCTCCATAGAGAAAATCGCCCGCGACCGGCCAGCCGCGGGCGATCGAGCAGCGTCAGTCGGCGAGACGGCCGGCGAGCTCCGAGATCTTGTCGGGGCGGAAGCCCGACCAGTGCTCGTCCTCAGTGACCACCACGGGCGCCTGGAGGTAGCCCAGCTCCTTGACCGTCTCAAGCGCCGTCTCGTCCTGCGAGAGGTCGAGAACGTTGTACTCGATCCCCTTGCTGTCGAGCGCCCGGTAGGTCGCCGTGCACTGCACGCACGACGGCTTGGTGTACACCGTGATCGCCATTTCACGCCCTTCGTCAAAATCTGCCGCGCCCCGTTCGAGGCACTACATATAGTGAACCACACTGCCGCCGACCACAAGATGCTGTAGTTACAGCTGTGTAGTTTTCCACGCCGTTTCCACCGGGAGGCAGCTCGGATTGGGGAGAACTTTCGGCACCATTCCGCCCCTCTTCCCCGGTTATCCACAAGGGCGAGGCGGCGAAAGAAAATTGCCCACACACCCCGCTCCGGCGTGTCGCATGGATTCCTCGCCGGGCCTGCGCGACATCCCGCACCCGAACTCCCGCCGGCGAGATGAGCCGTGCGCGTGCTCTCACACGAGAACCATCTCATACGCATTGTGACCTCACAGGCGAGACACTGGTCCTGGACGATCTGAGCGTCCGGGCTTCGAGCGCATTCGCCTCTGGATTCTCCCCCGCGCGGGCACGAACATACACTCATGGACATTCCCCTCTCCCGCCTCCCCGCACGCGCGGTGGGGGCGCGCGTGCGCGAGATCCGACTGGCCCTGGGCATCAGCCAGAACGATCTGGCCGAACTCGCGTTGCTGCACTCGTCGAATCTGGGGAAGATCGAGCGCGGCGAGGCCAACCCGAACCTCGACACGCTGACCCGCATCGCCACGGCGTTGAACACGACCGTGTCGGATCTGACGCGGTACGTCACTGCCGAGCACGTCGCACCACGGGAGCGCCGGGTCACGGCGGCCGACCTGATCCGCGCCCGCGGGCTGAGCGCCGAAGCGCACGACCCCTGAACGGGGAGCTGCGGCATGCGGCCGAGGCGCGACGAACATCTCCGGCGCCGCGACGAGCACCGCCGGCACAGGCGCGGCGGGCCTCGACGCGTCCGTCTCTCTAGAGCGCGATCGGCCACAGCAGCTCCGTCCCGTCGGCGTGGAACCACCGCAGCACCAGCATCGAGTCGGCGCTGACCACCGCTTCGTCGGCGTGCACCCCGCGCAGCACCACGCGGAGCCGCTCCCCGGGGTGCACGGTGCGCGGCAGGGACAGGCCGAGCAGTCCTCCGCCCGCCAGGAAGAACCTCACCCCTCGCAGCGGCTCGGGCCCGCAGTGCTCGAACTCGATCACACCGCTGTCCGAACGGCTCGCGACGCGCCAGGGTACGGCGGCGGCCGGCCGGGCACCGGGGTCCACGCGCGGCGCCGGGCTCAGTCGGGTGGTGAGCCGGAACGGGTTCATGCGGACACCGTAGGCTCCGCCACCGACATCGACGGGTCGCCTCCCGACGGGGATCCCGCTCGGATGCCCCGAGCACGGAAGCGCCGTTCAGCACGACGGGCGAGGCCGCCTCAGACGTGGTGGTAGGGGCGTCCCGCCGCGATCTCCTGAGCCCGGTAGAGCTGCTCCGCGACGATCAGGCGCACGAGCTGGTGCGGGAAGACCAGTTTCGAGAGGCTCCACACGAAGTCCGCCCGGCTCCGCACCGCGTCGTCGACCCCGTAGGCCCCTCCGATGACGAGGGTGACCGGCCTTCCCCGCTCCAGCGCCCCCTGCAGCGCGCCCGAGAGCGCCGGCGAGTCGACGTTGCGCCCCCGCTCGTCCAGCAGCACGAGGAACTCGTCGCGCCCCACCTTCGCGAGGACGCGCTCGGACTCCTCCGCCCGCGCCGCCTCGCCGTCGCGCGAGGAGTGCGGCAGCAGCTGCCACTTCGTGTCGAACGGCTTCCGCAGCCGCTTCTCATAGCGCTCGATCCCCTCGGAGACCCAGCCCTCGTGCTTCCTGCCGATCGCGAGAATGCGCACACTCATGGGCACATTCTCCCAGCGCGGGATCGACGCAGGGGGCGACGCCGCCCCCGAAGGCTCCCGGCGGAGGAGCGAGCGGAGCGCCCGAACCCGCTCGGAACCCGCGAAATGTTCTGGTCAGCGGCGGGAAAGCCGCGCGTCGAAATGGCGGGAAGCCTCCCACCTGTGCAACCATTAGGCATGGGTTATCTCGTGTACGGAGCAGCCGTCGAGTATGAGATCGAAGACAGAGCCCTGGCCCACGCCAAAGTCGCGATCGGCATGAAGCTCAGGCGCCAGGAGTGCTTCTTCGTGAGCTGGTCCAACCCTGTCGAGAAGGGCAGCGGCCGGGTCTCGCTCTGGGTGTCTCCGAACATCCCGCTCATCTTCCGCTTCGCCGGCAGCCGAGCTCCCGAGCTCAACCAGACGTGGCTCGAGGTGCTGGGCGAACTCTCCCACACCCCGCGCGGCCTGATCCTCATCAGCGAGAAGGAGGCCGAATCGTACGCGGCCCGGAGGCAGGTCGAGTAGCCCGTAGGGAGCCGCAGCGGCGGCGTTCGGCACCGAGGCGCATCCGCGTCTCATCCACCACATCGAGGAGCACACCATGGGATACCTGCGTTACGGTCAGCACCAGCCCTTCCAGTTCGACGACCGTACGCTCACTCATCTCCGCGTGGTGATCACCGGCAAGTTCGTGCTCCAGGAGAGCTTCGTCTTCACCTGGACCGACGAAGGCCTGCAGCGCAGCATCTGGATGCATCCCTCTCACACCCTCACCTTCGAGTTCGAGTCCGCCGAGACCCCGCCCGTGAACCGGGAGTGGATCGAGCTGCTCATGGGCCTCGCCAACAGTCCCGCAGGGCTCCGACTCGCCAAGGAGCCCGAGGGCCACGGGCACGACTCCCACCACTGAGCGCTGAGCGCTTCCGGTGAGACGACAGGGGCGCCTCCACCTCGCAGTGGAGACGCCCCTGAGGCCGGCCCCCTCGGCCGCTCAATCCGGAGGATCGAGGGTGATGCGGGGCAGGCCCTCCTCGCCCTCTTCCTCCCCGGCCGTCTCGGCGGTCGCGGGCCCGTCGGGAGTCGCGCCGCCCTCGGTCGACCAGTCGCTCCCGACGTCGTCGCTGCGAGCCGGATCGCTCACGACATCGCTCTCCACAGGGGGCGCGTCGGTGCTCTCCACGGCCGGCTCAGCGGTGTCCTTCCGGCCTTCCTCGCGGCGTTCCTCGGTCATATCACTCCCTCCTGCGGCCCACGATGAGGCCGTAGATCAGCAGCACCACGATCGAGCCGCCGATGGCGAGCAGCCAGGTCTCGAGCGACCAGAAGCTGCCGAGGTCGGCCCCGAAGAGAAGAGAGCCGAGCCAGCCGCCCAGCATGGCGCCCACGACGCCCAGCAGGAGGGTGGCGATCCAGCCCCCGCCCTGGCGCCCGGGCAAGATGGCCTTCGCGATCGCACCGGCGATCAGTCCCAGGAGCAGGAATGCAAGAAATCCCATCTCCGCGTCTCCCTTCAGTCGAACCCCCGCATGAATTGCGAGGAGATGTGTTCCCGACGTTACGAGGATCGCGTTCCGCCCCCTAGGGGCTTGCGCGAACCGAGCCCGGTGAGGTAGTCGCCCGCGGAGCGGGCGGCGCCGAGCTCATGCCAGGCCGCTCGGTTCCAGAATCGTAGCGGGGCCGGAGGCGCCGTGTCGACCCCCTGACTCGCCCCTCGGCGGCAGGCTACCGTCGATGCACGGGCACGCACCCGTCGGGGCCTGCGCACGCCGTCCGCGACGGGAGCCGCGAGCCTCCGAGACGGAGTCGGCCGGTCGGCCGGCGGAAGAGATGCGGGGGAGGTCCACCATGAGCCGCATGTGGGAAGAGAACGAGGAGCTCGGCGCGGACGACGAGCTCGCCGTCACCGAGCACCGGGACGATGCCGGCCCCGAGCCGGACCCGGAGGAGCTCCGAGAGGAGACCACGGAGGAGGACGGTCGCCACGTGCTCGACGAGTTCGGGGAGGACGTCTCCTCGTCGCCCGCTCAGCGCGGCCACGACGTCGAAGACGAGGGATAGCGCGCCATGACCTCGAGCATCGACTCCGAGCTCAGAAACTTCGGCGTCGAGGAGGAGTACCTCATCCTCGACGCCGAATCCGGCACCCCCAGCAACCGTGCGGCCGATCTCATCCGATCCATGCCCGCCCTCCGCGAACGCGCCGAGCGCGAATACTTCGCGAGCCAGCTGGAGACGGCGACCTCCATCTGCCGCAGCGCTGAGGATGCCGAACGGGAGCTGCGGTACTTCCGGCAGTGCGCGTCGGAGGCGGCCGAGGAGCAGGGGGTCATCGTCGCCGGGACGGGTGTGCCGCCCGTCGGCGGCGAGCGCGCGGGCTCCGTCACCCCGAAACGGCGCTACTTCGAGCTCAACGCGACGATGCGCCGTGCCTCCGCGCACAGCTACAACACGGGCCTGCACGTTCACGTCGAGGTGCCCTCGCCGGACGCCGGAGTGGACGTCCTCGCTCGGATGGCGCCCTGGTCCCCGATCCTCCTCGCCATGACCACGAACTCCCCCATCTGGCAGGGACAGGTGATGGGGTTCGCGGGCTGGCGGCACATGCTCGGGAGGTCCTGGCCCCTCTGCGGGTATCCTCCCGAGTTCGCCAGCGGGGAGGAGTACGAGGAGCGGCTCAGCCGGTTGATCGCCAGCGGCACCCTGCTCGACCACGGCTCCGTCACCTGGACGGCCAGGCTCTCGAACCGCTTCCCCACCATCGAGCTCCGCATCGGCGATTCCCAGCTGTGGGCCGAGGACTCGGTGGCCTTCGCGGTGCTGGTGCGCGCGCTCGTCGACCGGTGCCTGCGGGATCGCGAGGCGGGGCTCCCCCGGCCGCGCGTGCTGCCGGAGATGCTGACCGGCGCGAACTGGATGGCGTCGCGCGACGGACTGGACGAGGGCATCCTCGACGTCGTGGGCGGCGAGCAGCTGCCCGCGATCGAGTTCGTGGATCTGCTGGTCGACGCCGTGGGCGAGGAGCTCGCCCGTTTCGGAGACGAGCAGCGGGTGAGCGACTTCGTGTCGCGGCTCCGCGCCCACGGCTCGGGGGCGAGGCGCCAGGTGCGGGCCTTCGAGCACGGCGGCCTGGCCGGCCTCCTCGACCTGTACGGGTCCGAGTTCGGCGCGGGCGACGCCGCCGCCTCGTAGGCCCGGGCGACTCGCCGGGCTACAGGTGCTGGGGCCTACAGGTGCTTGCCGCCGGTCACCGGGAGCACCGCGCCGGAGACGTACGAGGCCTCCTCGGAGGCGAGGTAGACGTATGCTCCGGCGAGCTCGGCCGGCTGACCGGGTCGGCCCAGCGGCGTGTCCTCCCCGAAGTGCTCGACCTTCTCGGTCCACCCCGTCGCGGGGATCAGGGGCGTCCAGATGGGGCCGGGAGCCACGGCGTTGACGCGCACGCCCCGCGCGCCCTGCTCCTCGGCGAGGGCGCGGGTGAAGGCGACGAGGGCCGCCTTGGTCATCGCGTAGTCGAGCAGGTCGGGGCTCGGCGAGAACGACTGGATCGATGCGGAGACGATGACGCTGGCGCCGGGCCGGAGATCCGGCGCCGCCTCGCGCATCAGCAGAATGGGGGCGACGAGGTTGGTCTCGAACACGCGCAGGATCTCCTCCCGCTCGATCGCGGCGTCGGGATCCCGCTTCGACTGCGTGCCCGCGTTGAGCACGAGCGTGTCGAGGCCGCCGAGCTCCGCGACCGTGCGCTCCACGACCTCGCGGCAGTGCTCCTCGAGGCGCAGATCGCCGGGGATCCGCACGCAGCGCCGTCCCGCCTCGGTCACGAGGCGCTCGGTCTCGAGGGCGTCCTCCTCCTCGGAGGGCAGGTAGGAGATCGCGACGTCGGCGCCCTCGCGGGCGAAGGCCACCGCGACGGCGCGGCCGATGCCCGAGTCGCCTCCCGTGATGAGGGCCCGCTGACCCGCCAGCCTGTCCGAGCCGCGGTAGCTCTCCTCGCCGTGGTCGGGCCGCGGCTGCATCGGCTCGGTCGTGCCCGGCTGCCCGCTCTGGTGCTGCAGCGGCATCGGCGGACGCGTGTACTTCGTTCTCGGATCGACGTTCGGTGACATGGCTCCTCCTCGGTTTGCGGATCTTCCCCCGCGCCCGTGCCCGTCAGGCGGGCACGGGGCGTCGGGATGCGGGCGACGGCTGCGGAGCGCAGCGGCGGATCAGTGGTTGCGCAGGAGGTCGATGAGTTCCTTCTTGCGCAGACGCGAGTACCCGGAGAGGCCCAGCTCCTTCGCGCGCTCCCGCAGCTCCGGGACGGTGCGCTCCTCGTAGTCCTCGGCCTTGCCGCCGCGCTTGCCCACCTTGCTGCGTCCGTCCCGGGCCGCCGCGTTCGAGATGCGAGCCGCCTTCTCCTCCGACGCCCCGTCCTCGCGGAGGCTCTCGTAGAGCTCGGGATCCTTGAGCTGCGGGCGACGTGACCTCGGCATGATGCGACCTCCCTTGGCGAATTGCCGGAGCGCGCAGCGGACGCGCGCCCCGTTCGTGTGCGATTCACACTAGGAACGGGGCCGTGCCGTTGCGAGCCCCTCGACAAGCGGCGCGCGCCCCGCTATCGTGAGCCGCGCTCAGTCGATCCTGACGGTCTCCAGGTACTCGGCGATGCGGCCGATCGCCTCGGTGAGCACCTCGACGCTCGGCAGCGTGACGAAGCGCACGTGATCCGGAGTCGGCAGGTTGAAGCCCCGCCCGTTCGTGATCATCACGCGGGTCGCGCGCATCAGCTGGATGACGAAGTGCTGGTCGTCGTGGATGTCGTAGCGCGCGGGGTCGAGGCGGGGGAACAGATACATCGCCCCGCCCGGCAGCTCGCAGGTGACCCCCGGGATCCCGGTGAGCAGGCGGTAGGCCGTGTCGCGCTGGTCGCAGAACCGACCGCCGGGGGCGCAGAGATCCGCGATCCCCGACCAGTTCGACGCGCTCGACAGCGCCACGGGGATCGCGTGCTGGCCCGGGACATTGGAGCACATGCGCATGTTCGCGAGCAGCGCGAGCCCCTCCAGGAAGTCGGTCGCGACGGAGCGGTCGCCGGAGGCGACGACCCACCCGGTCCGATAGCCGGCGACCCGCTGGATCTTGGACAGTCCGCTGAACGTGAGGCACAGCGTGTCGCGCGCGTGCCTCGCGGCGTGCTCGTGGATCGCGCCGTCGTAGAGGATGTGGTCGTAGATCTCGTCGGCCATCAGCACGAGGCCGTGCCGCTCGGCGAACCCCGCGAAGCCGCGCACCAGCTCGGGCGAGTAGACCGCGCCGGTGGGATTGTTCGGGTTGATGAGCACGACACCCTTGGTCCGCTCGGTCACGAGCTGCTCGAGCGCCCCGAGATCCGGCATCCACCCGTTCTGCTCGTCGCAGGGGTAGTGCACGGCGTGGCCGCCGGCGAGGGTCACCTGCGCGGTCCACAGCGGATAGTCGGGGGAGGGGATGAGGATCTCGTCACCCGGGCTGATCAGCGCCTGCAGCACGAGGGAGATGAGCTCGCTCACCCCGTTGCCGATGAGCACATCGTCGGGGCGCACCCCCTCCACCCCGAGCCTCGCGTAGTGCTCGGCCACCGCCTCGCGCGCCGGCAGGATGCCCCGGGAGTCGCTGTAGCCCTGCGCGTGCGGCAGCGACGCGCGCATCGCCTCGAGGATCTCGGGGGGCGCCTCGAACCCGAATGCCGCCGGATTGCCGATGTTCAGCCGCAGGATCTCGGAGCCCTCGCGCTCGAGGCGCTCGGCCTCCTGCAGGATGGGGCCGCGCACGTCGTAGCGAACGCCGCTGAGCTTGCTGGACTGGGTGATGGGACGCACAGAGCGATTATTTCACGCACGACATCATCTTCCGGGGCACGCGTACCGCATCGCCGGTCTCGCCCGTTACGCGACACCGCCGACGACCGTGTACGCCCCGACGCAGGCGCCCGTCGCATCGCGCGAGACCGCGAGGACCACGGTGCCGTAGGGCTCCCTCCACTCGCTGTGGACGCGATCGTGCTGCTCGTGAGCAAGCAGTTTCCGGCAGCGGAAGCCCGAGCCCGTGCGCACCGTCTCCAACTCCACGCCGTCGACGAAGACGCGGATCGCCGCCTCGGGGAGCGCCTCCCCCTCCACCTCGACGGCGATCATCCCCTCGCCCGCCGGACCTCCGGCCTCCGCCACGGTGGCTCGAAGGCGGAGGAGGCGCTCCCCCATGGCGGCTCCGGCGCCGGCGCCGGAGCGGGGGCCCGCTGTACCACGAGCCCGCCGTTCCTCCCCGGGCAGCGGAGGGGTGCGGGGAGGGCTCGTGCGTCGCCTCCTCAGGGAGTCGAAGGCGTATGCATACCCGAGGAGCGCGCTGTCGTCGTAGGCTCCTCCCGCGAAGGTGAGACCCACCGGCATGGCGATATCGGACATGAGCCCCATCGGGGCCGTCACCGTGGGAATGCCGAGGTGGCGCAGCACCAGGTTGCCGTTGGCAACCCACGTGCCGTTGCGCCAGGCGAGGGCCGCCGACTCCGGATCGACATCCGCGTCGGCGGGTCCGACATCCGCCACCGCGGGAAAGACCAGGGCGTCGAGCGCTTCAGCGTCGAGCCACTCCTCGAAGTCTCTCCTGCGGGTCTCCTCCAGACCGCGCAGCCCCTCCGCCAGCAGCGGGATCTCCTCGAGCCTCGGCACCCCGCGGCGGGCGAATTCGACGTACCGGGCGTGTTCGGGGTAGTCGGGTGCCGGGGTGAACTCGTGGTACCGGTCCGGCAGCGCCCCTTCCGGTCTCGGGAAGATCAGTTCCCCGTTCACGGCATCGAGGGACGGGATCCGAGGGTCGCCGTTGGCTCTGAGGAAGTCGTCCCAGGCCATCACGACGAGATCCCAGAGCTCGCTCCGGACGAACCCTTCCGGCACGAGGCCCCGGTCGATCATCGACCGGGCGCCCGGCCGGTCCCGCTCGTAGTTGGAGACCGCGGGAAAGTCGACTTCGACGACTTCCGCGCCCAGTGCTTCGAGATCGCGACGAGCCGCCTCCCAGCATTCGATCACGGAGGGTCGGGTCTCGACCGGCCTGGTCGTCTCGTGGTCGGCGTTGATGTACAGGCGGGGCACGCCGAGCCTGCGTCCGCGGAGAGCCCGGGGATCCGCAAGCCGGCGATAGTCCCGAGGCCGTACTCGCGACGGGGAGGGGAGGCTCACCCAGGGCTGCAGGCGCCAGAAGTCGCCTCGGCGCTCCCCGTCATCGGCCACCAGCACGTTCAGCACCTCCAGCATGTCCGCGACCGTGCGAGTGTGCGGCACCACGACATCCATCGTCGGGATCAGCGGCCAGTTGCCCCGCATCGAGATCAGCCCCCGCGAAGGGGTGTAGGCCACCAGGCCGTTGTTCGACGCGGGAGCCCTGCCGGAGGACCAGGTCTCCTCCCCGAGGCCGAACACGCCGAACCCGGCGGCGGTCGCCGTTCCCGAGCCGTTCGAGGAGCCCGAGGCGAACGCGGAGGTGAGGTAGCGGGAGTTGTAGGGGCTCTCAGCGCGCCCGTACACGCCCCGCTGCATACCGCCCGCCGCCATCGGAGGCATGTTGCTCAGACCGATGAGCACCGCGCCCGCCGCGCGCAGCCGCTCGATCGCGAACGAATCCTCGTTCGCGATGAGTTCGCGGAAGGCCGGCGAGCCCGCCGCAACGGTGAGCCCTCGTGCGCGGTAGCTGTCCTTCGCCGTGTAGGGTATCCCGTCGAGAGGGCCCCGCGACTCGCCGCGCTCACGCCGCTCGTCGGCGGCACGCGCTTCTGCGAACATATCGGGATTGAGCACCGGTACGGCGTTCAGGAGGATGCCGTGGCGGTCGTAGAACGCGATCCGGTTCACACAGTCCGCGACGAGCTCCACCGAGGTGACCGCTCCGGACTCGAGCGCCGCGTGCAGCTCCCGGATGCTCGACTCGAGCACGCTCGGGGGGCCGTGCGTACTCACGGGGCGCCCTTGTCCGGCCGTCCGTCCGGTTCCTTCTCCTCCTCCTCGATGGCTTCCTTCCCCAGCTTGGCCCAGGAGCTCCGGATCACCTTCTGGACGCTGCGGTCGAGGCCGACCGCGACGATGAGCGTCGCACCCACGAGGATCGTCTGCAGGAAGGGGGACGCCTGGAGGAAGACGAGGCCCGTGCGCAGGACGCGGAAGAAGAGCAGGCCGGCCAGCACGCCGCTGATGCGCCCGATGCCTCCGGAGAACGCGACGCCTCCGAGAAGGACCACGGTGAGCGCCTCCAGTTCCAGCCCGGAACCGATGTTCGGGTTGGCCGACTGGACCTTCGCGGAGAGCAGCAGGCCGGCGAGCGCGGAGAACACGCCGCTGGCGACGAACAGCAGCGCCCGGGTCCGTCTGACGTTGACGCCCATGAGGCTCGCCGCCCGCTCGTTCCCGCCGATCGCTTTCACCTCCTTGCCGAACCGGGTGCGATTCAGCACGTACCATCCGACGAGCACGACGAGCACCAGGAGGCAGATCTGGATCGGGACCGGCCCGATGCGCATCGTGCCGATGGTGCGGAACTCCTCGGGCAGTTCCGCGCGCGGAATCGTGTTGCCGCCCGAGAGCAGGAGCGCGAACCCGCCCCACACGCTCAACCCGCCGAGCGTCACGACGAAGGAGTTCAACCCCAGATACGACACCAGGAAGCCGTTGAGCGCCCCCGCGACGAGACCGGTCGCCACCCCCACGAGAAGTCCCAGTGCCGTCGAGCCGGTGCCGCTCATCACGAGTCCGGCCGTGACGGCGGAGGCCGAGGCGATGGACCCCACGGAGAGGTCGATCGTGCCGGACATGATGAGGAAGGCCACGGGAACGGCGATGAGCCCCAGTTCGGCGGCCTGCAGCAGGATGCTCTGCCCGTTGCCGAGGCTGAGGAAGTTCGGGCGAAGGATCGAGAAGACAGCGATGAGCAGGATCAGCGCTGCGAAGATGCCGTTCCGGGCCAGCAGGATCTTGATGCGTTCAGAGTTCATAGCTCGTCTCCCGGCTTTTCGCGGCGCCGTGCACCGGCCATGGACAGAAGGGTTGAGAGGAGGTCGGCGTTGTAGTCCCCTCCCTGAGAGACTTCGCGCACCTCCTCGTCGAACAGGACGTAGGCCCGGTCGCACATCATCGCGATCTCGTCGGACTCGCTCGAGACGACCAGCACCCCCGACCCCGCGGCGGCGGTCGACCGCACGGCGTCGACGATGTCGACCCGCGCACCGACGTCGACGCCCTGCGTCGGCTGGGAGAGGACCAGCAGTTCCGGTTCGGCCGGGTAGAGCCACCGGGCGAGCAGGTGCTTCTGGCGGTTGCCTCCGGAGAACTGGGAGATCTCGGCCTCGCCGGACGGACCGTGGATCTCCAGGCCCGTGCGCGCCGCGGCGTAGGTGTCCTTGCCCGTCTGAGGGGAGACCCACCATCCGCGCGCGCGACTGCGCCCGTACCAGGGAAGCATCACATTGTCCTTCGCGGACTCGGAGGCGATCAGCCCCTCGGCGTCACGGTCGGGGGGAACGTAGAAGATCCCTCTCCGGATGGCCTGCGCGGGGCGCACCACCTTCACGGTTCGCCCCCGAAACTCGAACTTCGACTGGTGGTCAGCTCCGGCGAGCCTCGCGGCGATCCTGAACTGCTCCCCTCCGGCCATGCCGAAGAGCCCCACGACCTCGCCGTGACGCACGCTGATCGAACCTCCGCCCAGTGGAACCCGCAGGATCTCGTCGCCGGGCGTCGTCTCGATCAGGCGGGTCTCGCGCAGTTCGGGCACCAGCGCACGCGCCAGTGCGTCGGGCGTGAAGTCCCGTGCGGGCCCGTCGACCACGATCGCGCCCCCGCGCATCACCACCATGCGCGTGCAGATCTCCATGATGTCGGGGAGACGGTGCGAGACGTACAGCACCGAGGTGCCGCGGGCCGCGAAGCTCCTGATGAGTTGGTGCAGGGCATCGGTCTCCGCGCGTCCGAGCGCGGCGGTCGGCTCGTCGAGCAGCAGGACTTTCATCTCACCCGCGAGCATCCCTCGTGCGAGATCCACCAGCTGGCGTTCCCCCAGAGACAGCGCGTCCACCGGGATGTCCAGCGGGAGATGGGCCGCCCCTACGGAGGCCAGCGCCTCCTCGGCGCGGCGCCGCTTGATCGCGGGCTTCTCCGCGGCGGCGTCCCTGGCGAGGAAGAGGTTCTCGAACACGCTGAGATTGGCGACGAGGGCCGGCTCCTGATGGATCACGGTGATCCCCAGCGCGGCGGCCTCTCGCGGGCTCAGGCCCCTGCTGATCCTCTTCCCGTCGACGGCGAAGGAGCCGCCGAACGCGGTCAGCGCCCCCGAAGTCACGTTGAACAACGTGCTCTTGCCCGCGCCGTTGTGGCCGAGCAGGCCGATGATCTCGCCGGGGGCGACGGACAGGCTGACGTCGCTCAGAGCGCGGGTGGCCCCGAAGTCGACCGTCACGCCGTCGTACACGAGCCGGGGGCCGGGCACCCGCTGCCGCTCATCCATGGTGACCTCGTTCGCGGGTTCGAAGAGCCATCACTGGTTCTCGAGCAGGAAGGACTCCGCGTTCTCGGAAGTCACCTGCGTCTGCTCGAGAACGACGTCCTCGACGTCCTTCCCCTCGGCCGCGTCGATCATCATCTGCGCGTTGGCCTCGGCGATCTCGCGTGCGGGGACCATGTAGAGGTACCGCCAGATGCTGCCCTCCTCCATGACGTACTCCACTTCCGCGTCCGTGCCGTCGACGTTGCCCACGAGGACCGTGGGGTCGGTGCCCGACACCCCGGAGTCGATCAGCGCCTGGTACGCGCCTCTCGTCTGGTCGTTGGAGATCCCCAGCCAGACCTTGGTGTTCGGGAAGGCGCTGAGCTGGTTCTGCACCGCGGCGTAGCCCTCGTCGAGGTTCAGCGCTCGCTGCTCCGTGATGTTCAGGTTGAGGCCCGACTCATCCAGGGCGGCCTTGATCCCCTCGCCGCGGAATCGACCGAGATCGGTGTCGGGATACGCCAGCAGCGCGACGTCCACGGACTCGTCCCCGTAGGTCTCGCGGATCCACTCGGCGGCGGCCTCGCCCAGCCGCTTCCCGTCGCGCTCGTGATCCATCAGCACCGCCGCGCTGACCCCCTCCCACTCGCTGCCGTATCCCAGCACGGGGATCCCGGCGTCCTGCGCCTGCAGCGTCACGGGAACCATGGAGTCCGACTGGGCGGGATACCCCATGATCACCTTCACCTCGCCCTGCACGATCCAGGATTCCCAGTTCTCGACCTGGGTCTGGGCGTTCCACTCGGGGTTGTCGGTGACGAACTCGTACCCGGCGTCCTCCACGACGTCTTCCATGAACGGCAGCATGTCGTTCCAGAGTTGGATGTCGCGCCCGGCGAAGCTCATCGCGAGCGCGCCCTTGTCCTCGCCTCCTGACCCGCCATCCCCACCGCCGGAGCACCCGGCCAGGGCCAGGGCCGCGATCGCGCCGAGCGCCGTCAGTCCCGTCGTCATCCGTTGCTTCTTCATCGTGTTCTCGCTCTCTCGGATCGGCGCCGAGCATCGTTGCTCGGTGCGCTCAGTGGGTGTGGGTGCGGATGTGGATGCAGGTCTCAGCGGACGCCGAGAGCACGCGCCAACCGGGCGGCGTCTTCGATCACCTCGTCCTGCCAGGGCTGCAGCTGCCGGGTCGGAGACTGGTCGAAGCTCGCCGTGAACGGATCGACGACGTCCGTGCGCACGCCGCTCAGCGCCTCCAGCACCGCGAGCCCGCAGTAGGGCACCTGAACCGGCGAGTATCCGCCTTCGTGCGAGAACACGATCCGCCCGTCGCAGACCTCGTCGGCGACATCGAGCAGCCCCTGCGCGACGCGCCTGAAGCCGTCCGACGTCACGCTCATGGCCCCCAGAGGATCGAGCGCGGCGGGGTCGAACCCGCTGGAGACGACGATGAGTTCGGGTTCGAAGGCGCGGATCGCGGGAGCGGCCACCCGCTCCACCACGTCCGCATAGGCGCCGTCGCCCGAACCGGCGGGAAGGGGCACGTTGATGTTGAACCCTTCCCCGGCGCTCCCGCCCTGCTCGTCCATCATCCCGCTGTCGACGGGGAACAGCCGATCCTGGTGCACGGAGATGTGCAGGGTATCGGGATCCTCCCAGTAGATCTTCTGCGCACCGTTGCCGTGGTGGACGTCGTAGTCGAAGATCGCGACGCGTTCGACGAGCCCCCGTGCGCGGAGGTTCTCGAGCGCGACCGAGACGTTCGCGAAGAGGCAGTACCCGCGCCCCTGATCGGGTTCGGCGTGGTGCCCGGGCGGGCGCACCAGCGCGTAGGCGTTGTCCACCTCGCCGCGGAGCACGGCCTCGGCTGCGGCCAACGTGCCGCCGGCCGCGAGCTGCGCGAGCTCGAAGGCCCCGTGGGCGAACGGGGAGTAGCCGTCGCCCGCGTCGCCGCCGCTGCCCTGCGATTGCGTGCGGATCCGCTCCACGTACTCCGGCGTGTGCACCCGCAGGAGGTCCTCATCGGTCACCGGCCGGGCGTCGATCCTCGTCAGGCTCTTCAACAGGCCCGAGACCTCGATGAGCCCGGCCATGCGCGCCTTGGATTCGGGGCTCTCGAAGTTGTGGTAAGGCTGCACGTACCCTCCCGACGGCACGATCCCCGCGTGCGTGCCCGTGTCGTGCCAGGCGTACTGCTCGTGCCAGACGTATCCCGTGTTCCTGCTCATCGCTCTCCCTCGTTCGTTCGCGGTGTTCGGTCGGTCACGGGTCGCCGTCTCAGCGCCCCGGCACCCTCGCCACGAGTTGCGCGGCCTCGCGGATCGCCTCGTCCTGGTGGGGCTGAAGCCGGTGCTGCGGGTACGCCAGCAGGCCCTCGAGGAACGGGTCCTCGACGGGAGTCTCGAGGCCGGCGAGCTCTTCGAGCACCGCGAGCCCGCAGAACGGAACGTAGTGGGCCGAATAGCCTCCCTCGTGGCCGAAGACCAGACGGCCGTCGCACAGCTCCTCTGCGAGATCCTTCATCAGCCGGGCCAGACGACGAAAGCCGTCGCTCGTCACCATCATTCGCCCCAGCGGGTCCCAGACGCTGGCGTCGAAACCACTCGCGACGTGGATGACTTCGGGCTTGAAGCGCCTCAGCGCCGGCACCACCACGCGCTCGACGGCCTCGACATAGGCGTCGTCTCCGCACCCGGGAGGCAGGGGAACGTTCAGCGCGGCGCCCTCCGCGCCCGGGCCACCGTTCTCGGCGTGCAGTCCCGAGTCGGTGGGGTAGAGCCGGTCCTGGTGGATGGATATCGTCAGGGTTTCGGGGTCGTCCCAGAAGGCGGCCTGCGTGCCGTTGCCGTGGTGGACGTCCCAGTCGACGACCGCGACGCGTCCCACGTCGAACTCTTCCCTGGCCGACGCGATAGCGATGGAGGCATTGGCCAGGATGCAGAAGCCCCGCCCGCGATCCGCCTCGGCGTGGTGGCCGGCCGGCCGCACGAGCGCATAGGCGTTGTCGACGTCTCCGCGGAGAACGGAGCGCATCGCGTTCGACACGGCCCCGGCCGCCAGCCGCGCGATCCAGAGCCCGCCCGGCCCCATGTGAGCCACCTCGCCCGTGTCGCCGCCCGTCTGGTCGAGCTCGCGCAGGCGTTCCAGATACTCGGGGGTGTGCACGCGGAGTATCTCTTCGTCGGCCGCCTCCGAGGCGTCGATGCGGAGCAACTGGCTCGCGAGCCCGCTCACCTCGACGAGGTTCGCGAGGCGCCCCTTCGACTCCGGGCTCTCGAGCGAGTGGAACGGCTCGATGTAGCCGCCCGGGGGCAGCCAGCCGGCGCCGTTGCCGGTGTTGTGCCAGTTGAAGGCCTCGTTCCACACCCAACCAGTCGCCATGCCCGCCCCTTTGCTCGATAGGGGCCACCGCCGACGGCCCCCGTGCCGCGCTTGCCAACAGTCAAGACGAAGCCGCACACCCGAGCATCCGTCATTTGACGGATGCACTCGCGAACGGTTGGCTCCTCGGTCCGCGTCGCGGCCGGCCGAGCATCAGGCCGAAGGGGCGGTGCCCGCCACTCCTTGATCCGCGTACAGCTCGGCGTAGGAGCCGCCGATCGCCAGAAGTTCGATGTGCGTGCCCTGCTCGATGATGCGCCCGCGGTCGACCACGTAGATGCGGTCGGCGTCGATCACGGTCGAGAGCCGGTGCGCGATCGCGACCGTCGTGCGGCCGCTGCGCGCGCCCTCGATCGCCCGCTGCACGACCCGCTCGCTCACGGTGTCGAGCGCGCTCGTCGCCTCGTCGAGGATCAGCACCGGCGGGTTCTTCAGCAGCACCCTGGCGATCGCGATGCGCTGCTTCTCGCCGCCGGAGAGCCGGTACCCCCGCTCCCCCACGATCGTGTCGTAGCCGTCGGCGAACGACACGATCGACTCGTGGATGTTCGCCATCCTCGCGGCCGCCTCCAGCTCGGCGTCGCTCGCGCCCGGTCTCGCGTAGCGCAGGTTCTCGGCGATCGAGGCGTGGAAGAGGTAGGACTCCTGCGTGACCATGCCGATCTGGTCCATCAGCGCCTCCTGCCGCAGCTCGCGCACGTCGTCGCCGGCGAAGCGGACCGTGCCCTCGGTGGCGTCGTAGAGGCGCGGGATCAGGGAGCCGATCGTGGTCTTGCCCGAGCCGGAGGCCCCGACGAAGGCGACGAACTCCCCCGGTTCGATCCGGAAGCTCACTCCGTCGATGGTGGCGCGCTCTCCGGGCTCGGCGTCGGGGTAGCGGAAGGTAACGTTCTCGAACTCGATCCGTCCGACCAGGGCCGGATCCTCGGAGGGCGGCCGCGCCCCCGGGGCGTCGACGATCGCGGGCTGCAGGTCGAGGTACTCGAAGATGCGGGCGAACAGCGCCTTCGAGGTCTGCAGGTCGAGCGCGACGCGCATCAGCGCGGTCAGCGGGAACAGCAGGCGCGACTGGACGGTGGTGAACGCGACGATCGTGCCCGCCGTGATCCCGATGTCGGCGCCGTCGCCGCCCGAGCGCGCGATCAGCAGGCCCGCCACGAGGTAGACGATCGCGGGAACCGCGGAGAGGAAGACGTGCACGAGCGCGAAGAACACCTGGCCGCTCATGGTCAGCCGCACCTGCAGTGCCACCTGGTTGGCGTTCTCCGCCGCGTAGCGCTCCGTCTCGGTGCGCTGGCGGGAGTACGTCTTGGCGAGCAGCACGCCCGACACCGACAGCGCCTCCTGGGTGATGGCCGACATCTCCGAGAGCGACTCCTGGGTGCGACCGGCGATGCGGGCGCGCACCTGGCCGACGCGCCGCTGGGCCATCACGAGCACCGGCATGAGCAGCAGGGCGATGATCGTCAGCTGCCAGCTCAGCACGAGCATCGCGAAGAGCGCGGCGATGACCGTCACCGTGTTGCCCACCACGTTCGACACCGTGTTCGTGAGCACGTTGGCGACGCCGCCGACGTCGTTCTGCAGGCGCGATTGGATCACGCCGGTCTTGGTGCGGGTGAAGAAGCCGAGCTCCATCGACTGCAAGTGCGCGAACAGCCGCACCCGCAGGTCGCCCATGACCCGGTTGCCGACCCTCGCCGTCAGCAGGGTCTGGACGATCCCGATGCCGCCCGAGAGCACGAACGCGACGACCATGCCGAGCACCAGCCAGCCGAGCACGGGCAGGTTCGGCGCCCCGCCGTCGGTCGGGAAGAGGCCGTCGTCGAAGACCCGCTGGGTCAGCAGCGGCGGCGCGATGCCGAGCGCGGCCGAGACCAGCACGAGCGCGATGATCGCGCCGATCTGCCAGCGATAGGGGGTGAAGAGCTCGGCGATGCGGCGGCCCAGGTTCGGGATCCGGGGAGCCTCGCGGTTCAGCTCGCGCTGACGCTCGAAGTCGGCCGACGACACACGGGTGCCCCGTCCTCCTGCCGGCCCGCCCATGCTCATGGTTTCCGAGGGTAGTCGGTGCCGCCGACACTCGGGGAACCGGTCAGCTGAGCGACCCTCCCGGCTGCCCGACCGCCCGCTCGAGCCGCTCGAGCTTGCCGTCGAGCTCGCCCTCGTAGCCGGGGCGGATGTCGGCCTTCATGACGAGCGAGATCCGGGACCCGAACGGCGCCACGGCCTCGGTCGCCCGCTTCACGACGTCGAACACCTCGTCCCACTCGCCCTCGATCTCGGTGAACATCGACGAGGTGCGGTTCGGCAGGCCCGAGGCGCGCACCACCTTCACCGCCTCGGCGACGGCGTCGGCCACCGAACCGTCGGGGTTCTCGCCGCCGCTCGGTGCGACGGAAAATGCGAGGATCATGCGCGGTCCCTTCTCCTCAGCCGCCCCGGAGCCTTCTCCGGGTGTGCAGAAACGGCTGCTCCCAGCGAGTATCCCAGCACTTCGTGCGCGCTCGCTGCATCTCGACGAAGACCGGGAGCGGCGAGCGCGGGAGCCGGAGCGGGCGGAGGAACGGGGCCGGCGAGCGCAGGACCGGCGAGCGGGCCGCCAGCGGATCCCGGGTGGCGGGCTACCCGCGCTTCTCCGGGATCCGCGGGCTCCGCGCGCCCTCCGGGCGCGGAGCGAACCAGAGGACGATCGCGGCGCCCACGAGGATGACCGCCATCGGCATCAGGATCGACTGCGCCATGGCGGTGGTGAAGCCCTCGCGCATCGGTTCCGGGAGCGCTCCAGCGGCGCCCGCTCCTCCGAGACCGCCCGCCGCGGAGGCCTCCTCGCCGAACTGCGCGGTCAGGCGCGACTCCATGAGCGCCGCCATCGCCGCAGAACCGAGCACGGATCCCACCTGCCGGCTCGTGTTGTACACGCCGGATCCGGCACCCGCCAGCCGGGGCTCGAGTCCGAAGGTCGTGATCGAGGCGAGCGGGCCCCACATGAAGGCGTTGCCGAAACCGAGCACGGCGCTCGGGATCAGGAGCAGCCCGATGGGGGTGTCCGGCTTCGCGAGCAGGAAGTAGAGCAGCAGGCCCGAGGCGACGAGCAGCAGCCCGAGCAGCGGCAGCCGGCGCGGATCCCGCCGGTCGATGAGCCGGCCGACCGGGCGGGCGAGGGCGATCGAGAGCACCGCCATCGGCACCATCATCAGCGCGGACTGCGTCGGGGTCAGCCCGCGCACGAGCTGCAGGTAGAACATCAGCGGCAGGCCCATGCTCGTCACCGCGAGCCCGACGGTCACGATCGCCGCCGTGCCCACGGAGAAGTTGCGGTCGCGGAAGATCCGCAGCGGGATCAGGGGCTCACCGCGCTGCACCCGCTGCCACACGACGAAGAAGATCAGGATCACGACGCCCGCGCCGATCATGCTCCACACCGAGATCGGCCCCCAGATGACGCCCCAGTCGAAGCTCTCGCCTTCCTGGATGCCGAAGACCAGCAAAAACATGCCGAGAGCGCTGAGCAGGACGCCCAGCCAGTCGAAGCGGTGCGCGCTCGTCTCCAGCCGGGGCACGTAGCGCAGCGCCAGCGCGAAGGCGATCACCCCGACGGGCACGTTGATGAAGAAGATCCACTCCCACCCCCACGCGTCGAGCAGGAAGCCGCCGAGGATCGGGCCGACGAGCGTCGCGACGCCCGCGGTGACGCCCCACACGGCCATGGCGGATCCGCGTTCGCGCGGCGGGAAGATGCGGGTGATCACGGCCATCGTCTGCGGCGTCATCATGGCGGCCCCGAAGCCCTGCAGCACGCGCGCGCCCACCAGCACCTCGATGCTGCCGGCCAGGCCGCAGGCGAGGGACGAGAGAGTGAACACCGAGAGCCCGAACAGGTAGATGCGCCGCGGGCCGAACCGGTCGCCGAGCCGACCGGTGATGAGCAGCGGCACCGCGTAGGCCAGCAGGTACGCGCTCGTCGCCCAGAGCGTCGCCGTCATGGTCGTGCCGAGACCCCGCATGATCGACGGGTTCGCCACCGACACGATGGTCGTGTCGACCAGGATCATGAAGAAGCCGATCACCAGCGACCACAGCGCTGCCCAGGGTCTGATCGCATTGGCGTGGGGCATGGTTCCTCTTTCTCTGCAACCAGCCCAGCCTACGCCTCGAGGCCCCCTATTTGATCGCGCGCAATCGCGAGCGGTCGAGCGTCAGCGCGACCGCGGCGATGACCACGCAGCCGTAGACGATCTGCTCGTAGGACGGATCGACCCCGATCGCGGTGAGCCCCACGCGCAGCACGACGATGATGAGCGCGCCGATGAGCGTCTTGATCGCGCCGCCGACGCCGCCCGTGATGGCGGTGCCGCCGACCACGACGGCGGCGATCGCCGGGAGCTGGAGGCTGTCGGCGAGGGTCGGCCCTCCGGAGCGCTGCGCGGTGGCCATCACGACGGCGGCGAGGCCCGCGAAGAAGCTGCACGTCGTGAAGGCGAGGATCCGCAGGCGCACGGTCGAGATCCCCGACATCAGCACGGCGGGCTCAGCCAGGCCCATCGCATGCAGGGCGCGGCCCCGCTTGAGCGTGTGCATCCCCAGGAAGACCAGCACGGCCGCGAGGATCGCGAAGACGCCGACGGCCGGCATCTGCGCGATGCGCAGATCCTTGAGCGCGGCGAGCGGCTCGTACCCCTCGCTGATCCTGATCGTCGAGGCCCCCGAGATCCACAGGCCGAGACCGGAGTAGAGGCCGAGCGCGCCCAGCGTCACGATGAACGACGGCACCTGCGCTTTGGCCACGATCAGTCCGTTGAGGAAGCCGATGGCCGCCATCGCGAGCAGCATGAGCACGATGCCGCCGGGGCCCATGCCCGGCAGCCACAGCGCCAGCAGCACGGTGCCGAACGACGCGGTCGCCGCGAACGAGAGGTCAATGCCGCCGGTCAGGATCACGAACATCTGGCCCAGCGCGAGCAGCAGGATCGGGGCGAGGCTGAGCAGCAGGCCGCGCATGCTGGCCACGCCCAGGAAGTTGGGCTGCCGCAGCGTCACGACGAGCACCAGCAGCACGAGCACCGCGAACGGCACGACCGAGACCGCGCGGGAACGCCAGTCGAAGCGGTCGATGCTCGTCCTCGGCTGCGCCGTCGCCGTGTTCGTCGGCGTCGAGGTCCGGTCGTCACGTGTGTTCCTCATGCCTCACACCATCTTCTCTACGAGGTCTACGGGCAGCGGCTTGCTCCCCGGACGGGCGTCGAAGCGATCCTCGACCCTCCCGTCGCGCATCACGAGGATCGTGTGGCTCAGCGCGATGGTCTCCTCGAGCGAATCCGCGAGCAGCACCACCGCCATCCCCCTCGCGCACTGCTCGCGCACGAAGGCGTAGACGTCCTCCTTCGCCCCGACGTCGAGGCCGCGGGTCGGATGGTCCAGGATCAGCAGTCGGAGCTTCGGGGAGTTGAGCCACTTCGCGAGCACCACCTTCTGCTGGTTCCCGCCGCTGAGGTTGCCGATGTTGGCGCGCTCGTCCGGGGTGCGCACGCGGAGGCGCTCGATCCACTCGCGCGCCGAGTCCCTCGCCGCGGCGACCCTGCGGAAGGGGCCCCAGGACACCGTGTCGGGATCGACCAGGAAGATGTTCTCCTCCACGCTCATCCCGTCCGCGATGCCCTCGATCCTGCGCTCGGCCGGGATGTACCCCAGGCCGGCCGTGACCGCGTCGACGGGCGATCCGAAGCGCACCGGCTTGCCGTGCAGGCGCACGGATCCGGCGGTGAACGGCTCCGCGCCGAACAGCACGCGGCTGAGCTCCTCGCGACCGGACCCGAGCACACCCGCGATCCCGAGCACCTCGCCCTCCCGCACCTCGAACGACACGTCGTCGAAGGCCCCTCGCCTCGACAGCCCGTCGACGCTCAGCACGACCTCCTTGCCCTCGACCGGAAGCTGCTCGTCCTCGCGGTAGAACTGCGCGGAGCTCTCGCGTCCGACCATGAGGCGGTGCAGCGTCTCGACATCGGCCTCCTCGGCGCGCATCTCGCCCACCGAGCGCCCGTCCTTGAGCACGTAGACCCGGTCGGACACCCGCAGCACCTCGTCGAGACGGTGCGACACGAAGATCACGGAGGCGATCTTGCGCAGTCGGTCGATCTGATCGAACAGCGTCTCCAGCTCCGCGCCCTCGAGCACGCTGGTGGGCTCGTCGAGCACGATGACCGGCTCGGCCTTCGCGCCCTCCTCCACGTAGAGCGCCTTCGCGAGCTCCACCATCTGCCGCTCGGCGAAGCTGAGCGACTCGACGATCGCGGTCGGCGGGATCCGCGAGGCGATCTTGTCGAGCTGCCGCTGCGCGTTGGCGTTGAGGCGGGGCCAGTTGTAGAAGCCGAAGCGCACCGCGTCGCCCTCGGCGCCGAGCAGGATGTTCTCCCCGACGGTGACGTTGGTGATGAGCGACTGCTCCTGGTGCACCATGCCGATGCCGGCGCGGGCCGACTCCTGGGAGCTGCGGAACGCCACCCGCTCGCCGTTGCGGTAGATCTCGCCCTCGTCGGGCTGGTAGATGCCGGAGAGCACCTTGAGCAGCGTGGACTTGCCCGCGCCGTTCTCGCCGATGAGGCCGACCACCTCGTGGGAACGCACCTCGAAGCTCACGCCGTCGAGCGCCACCACGCCCCGGAAGCGCTTCGTCAGATTGCGGACTTCCAACGCGGCGGTCATTTGATCACCCTCACTCGAGTGCGGAGGCGCCAGCCGGTCACGACGACCGCGGCGATGATGACGACGCCCTGCACCGCGATCTGCACGTAGGAGTTGACGCCCATGAGGATCAGGCCGTTGCTCAGCGCGACGATGATCGCGACGCCGACGAGGCTCCGCAGCACGCCGCCGCGCCCGCCCGTCAGCAGCGTGCCGCCGAGCACGACGGCCGTGATCGAGGTGAACAGGAACCCCTCGCCGATGACCGGGGAGCCGACGCCGAGCTGCGTGGCGACGAGCACGCCCGCGATGCCGGAGGTCGTGCCGCCGACGACGAAGGCCCCGATCTTGTAGCGCGCGACGCTCACTCCGGAGAGCTTCGCGACGGCCTCGTCGCCGCCGATGACGTAGCCGTAACGGCCGAGGCGCGTGAAGCGCTGCACCAGGTAGCCGAGGATCAGCACCGCGAGCGCCACGAGGAAGATGTTCGCGACGCCGAGGGTGTTGCCCGTGCCGATCGCCTTGAGGCCCGGATCGAGCAGGCGCGGCGAGCGGCCGCCGAAGAGGACGGTCGCGACGCCGATGCCGACGGCCCCCATGCCGAGCGTAACCATGAACGACGGGATGCCGAAGCGCACGTTGAGCACGCCGTTGGCGAGCCCGAAGAGCGATCCGGCCGCGATGCCGAGGACCGCGGCGAGCAGTCCGAGGCTCAGGTCGTTGCGGTCGTTCGCGGCGGTCAGGACGAAGAGCAGCGAGGAGGTCGCCATGACGCCCTCGATGGAGAGGTCGATGCCGCCCAGCAGGATGACGAAGGTGAGGCCGGTGGCGATGACGAGGGGGATCGCGAGCTGCGACAGCAGGATGCCGACGTTGCCCGGGCTCAGGAACGTCGGATTGGCCGCGGTGAACACCACGATCATGGCGATCAGGGCGACGAACGGGCCGCCGTCGACGAGCCACTTCGGCAGCTTCGACGGCACGCGCGCATCCGCTGTCGCGGCGGGCACGGTTGACTGGGTCATGGTCTCCTCTATCACTGCTCCGGAGGCGGGATCGCCGTGGGGGGGGGGGGGGGGGGGCGGGGGGGGGGGGGGCCCCCCCCCCCCCCGCGGCCCGACCCAGGCCGCGGGGGGGGGGGGGGGGGGGGGGGCGCCCCCCCCCCCCCCCCCCCCCACGGCCGGCAGACGATCAGGGCTCGATGGGGCCCTGGCTGCGAGCCCAGGGATCCTCGAGGTCGGGCACCAGCTGCTCGAGCGGCGGAGCTTCGAGGAAGTCGGTCACGTTGTCGGCGGTGACGACGGTCTGCTCACCGTAGAAGGCGCGCTCCTCGTGGCTGAGCTCGCTCACGTCGATCTCGCCGGTCGCCGCCTGGTAGGCGAGCGAGAGCGCCGCGCTGCCCTGCCACCAGGGATCGGTCGAGACCGTGGCGATGTAACCCGAATCGCCCTCCTGGATCGCCTCGAGTGCCTCGGGAACGGCGTCGAAGCCGACCACCGGGATCTCGCCCTCGAGCCCAGCCGCGCGGAGCGCCTCGACGGCGCCCAGCGCCATCTCGTCGTTGGCGGCCCAGACGCCCGTGATCTGGTCACCGTACTTCGCGAGCAGCGTCTGCGTCACCGAGAGGCCCTCGGAGCGGCTGTAGTTCGCGGTCTGATCCTCGAGCAGCTCGATGCCGGGGTAGTCCTCGAGCGCGTTCTGCAGACCCTCGAAGCGCTGCTTGGCTGGCACGTTGTCGAGGATGCCCTGCAGGGCGATGACCCCGCCCTCTCCGCCCATCTTCTCGAAGAGCGCCTCCGAGACCTCTTGGCCGCTGGTGCGGCCGTCGAAGCTGATGTGCGCGACCCAGTTGTCGCTCACGTCCCAGGGGAACAGATCGTCGGGCTTGTTCCACTGCGTGACGACGAAGCCGCCCGCGTCGGTGACGGCGTTGACGATCGCCTCGGTGTCGGAGGAGGTGTTGGGGTCGACGTTGAGGGCGTAGATCTCGCCGGAGGTGCCGAGCGCCTGGATCTGCGAGAGCTGACGCTGCGAATCCGCCTCGTCGGTGATGGTGTGCACCTCGACGCCGGCCCACTCGCCGAAGAGCTCGCCGCCCTCGACCCAGTTGGCGTGGTAGGCGTTCGACAGGCTGCGGACGCCCTGGTACGCGGTGACGTCCTCTGCGTTCCCGCCGGCGCCACCGGAGCCCGCATCCTCGGAGGCCGACGAGCAGCCCGCGAGAGAGGTCATGCCGATCGCGGCGGCCAGGCCGACTCCGATGAGCGCGCGTCGCGTTGCGTTACGAGTCATGCTCGATACTCCTCACTTCGTTGTGGTGATGACACGGAGCGCGGAGAGCTTCCGCTTGAGCGCGCTCGTAGCAATACTACGCACTCAGCGGGTTTCCACAAGCGTTTCCGCAAGAATTGGGTGTGCGTCGGTGATTTGGAGTAGTTCTTCTACACAAGGCGACGGTGCGGTATGGTCCTCGGTCTCGGCGGTGCGGCGCCGCGCCTCGGTGTCGGCGGCGCGAAGTAGACTGGCGGGCATGGCTGAAACACTGCGCGTCGCCTCCGTCAACGTCAACGGCCTCCGTGCCGCCTACCGCAAGGGCATGGGCGACTGGCTCGCCGGGCGCGGCGTCGACGTGCTCGCCATGCAGGAGGTCCGAGCCGATGACTCCCACGTCGAGAGCCTGCTCGGCGAGGGCTGGCACATCCTGCACGACCCCTGCCAGATCAAGGGCCGCGCGGGCGTCGCCATCGCGAGCCGCGTGCCGGCGACCGCGCACCGCGTCGGCCTCGGCCCCGCCGAGGCGCAGGAGACGATCCAGTCGTCGGGCAGGTGGCTCGAGGCCGACTTCGAGCTCGGCGGCAAGCCCTTCACGGTGGTGAGCAACTACACGCACTCCGGCGAGGTCGACACGCCCCGGCAGGAGGCGAAGTGGGCCTTCCTCGACGCGATGGGCGTGCGCATGACCGAGCTCGCCGCGGAGCGCGAGTACGCGGCGATCGTCGGCGACTTCAATGTCGGCCACCGCGAGCTCGACATCAAGAACTGGAAGGGCAACGTCAAGCGCTCCGGCTTCCTGCCCCGCGAGCGCGCCTACTTCGACCGCTTCTTCGGTGCCCGCGGCGAGGTCGTCACCGGCGTCGACGGCTCCGAGGGGGTCGGCTTCGGCTGGATCGACGTGGGCCGGCGCTGGGCCGGCGAGGTCGACGGCCCCTACTCGTGGTGGTCGAACCGCGGGCAGGCGTTCGACAACGACACCGGCTGGCGCATCGACTACCACGTGGTCACCCCGGCTCTCGCCGAGCGCGTCGCCGACTACCAGATCGACCGCTACCCCTCCTACGACACGCGATGGTCGGATCACGCTCCCGTCGTCGTCGATTACACCGCCTAGAAAGCCGTCAATGAGCACCAACCACAAGCCCGTCATCTTCTCGGGCATGCAGCCCTCGAGCGACTCGCTGCACCTCGGCAACTACATCGGCGCCCTGACCCAGTGGGTGCAGATGCAGGACAGCTTCGACGCGTACTTCTGCGTCGTCAACCAGCACGCCATCACCGTGCCGCAGGATCCCGCCGAGCTCGCGGCGCGCACCCGCCGCACGGCCGCCCAGTACATCGCGGCGGGCATCGATCCAGCCAGGTCGACCCTGTTCGTGCAGTCGCACGTGCCCGCGCACACCCAGCTGGCCTGGGTGCTCAACACCATCACGGGCTTCGGCGAGGCCGGCCGCATGACCCAGTTCAAGGACAAGTCGCTGCGCTACGGCTCGGACGCGACCTCGGTCGGGCTCTTCACCTATCCCGTGCTGATGGCCGCCGACATCCTGCTCTACCAGGCCGACGTGGTCCCGGTGGGCGAGGATCAGCGCCAGCACATCGAGCTGACCCGCGACCTCGCGACCCGCTTCAACTCCCGCTTCGGCGAGACCTTCGTGGTTCCGGAGGCCCAGATCCAGAAGGGCACCGCGAAGATCTACGACCTGCAGAGCCCCGAGGCGAAGATGTCGAAGTCGGCCGAGAGCGAGGCCGGCCTCATCAAGGTGCTGGATCCCGCCAACGTCACGAGGAAGAAGATCATGCGGGCGGTGACCGACGCCGACGGCGAGATCCGCTACGACCACGAGGGCAAGCCCGGCGTCTCGAACCTGCTCACCATCTACTCGGTGCTCACGGGGCGCATGATCGAGTCGATCGAGCGCGAGTTCGAGGGCCGCGGCTACGGGGACCTGAAGAAGGGGCTCGCCGAGGTCGTGGAGGAGACGTTCTCGCCGATCCGCGCCCGCACCGAGGAGCTGCTCTCGGATCCCGCCGAGCTGGATCGACTGCTCTCGGGCGCCGCCGACCGCGCGAACGAGGTCGCCACCGCGACGCTCGACCGCGTCTACGACGCGATGGGGCTGCTGCGCCGCTGATCCCTCCCGCCGCGGCACCGGGCTGCGGGCCGCGGGCCCCTCACGGGCGCTCGGGGTCGGAGCCCGGCCCCGAGCGCCGAGCGCGGTGAGTCGTCTACGGCACGAGGACGGCGCGGCCCTGGATCCGGCCGTGGTGCAGGTCGTCGAAGGCCTGCACGGCCTCGTCGAGCGGGTACCGCACGACCTCGACGCCGATCTTCCCCGCACGGGCGAGCGCGACGGCCTGCCGCATGTCGGAGCGCGTGCCGCCGTAGGCCCGCTCGATGTTGACCCCCCACGGCAGCGGCGTACCGCTGCCCGCGACGTACTCGAAGGCCCCGTTGCCGAGCCCCACGAAGCGGATCGCCCCGCCGCCCGCGACGACGGCGAGCGCGAGGTCGACGGTGGGCTGCACGCCGACGAAGTCGAAGACCACGTCCGCGCCCTTCCCGCCCGTCTCCTCGAGGATGCGGGCGGCGGCGTTCCCGTCGCTCGGCAGCGCGAGGTCGGCCCCGTGGGCCTCCGCGAACTTCAGCTTCTCGGGGTCGGTGTCGAGCGCGATGATCCGGGCCCCGGTGGTCGCCGCGAGGATCTGCAGCGCCATGTGGCCGAGCCCGCCGAGGCCGATCGTCACGACCGTCGCGTCGCCGACCATGCGATCCCGAACCGTGTTGATCGCGTGCATCGGGGTCAGGGCCGCGTCGGCGAGCGGAGCGGCCTCCACCGGGTCGAGGTCGCCGAGCGGGTCGAGGTGGTGCGCCTTCACCGCGATGTAGTCGGCCATGCCGCCGGGGCTGCCGATGCCGGGCGAGAGCGGGGCGAGCGCATCGCGCGGGTAGGCGACCTCGCACTGGTTGTCGCGCCCCGCGAGGCACTCTCGGCACTGCCCGCACGAGAGGATCAGCGCGACGATCGCGCCGTCCCCGGCCTGCCAGCCCCGCACGTCCTCGCCGACCTGCTCGACGGTGCCGGCGACCTCGTGGCCGAGCGTGCCGCCGATGAGCGGGTTGTCGTCGCCCATGCCGATGATCGCGATGTCGGAGTGGCAGAGGCCGGCCCCGCCCACGCGGAGCAGCACCTCGTCCGGCTGGATCTCGGGCACCGGCTTGTCGAGCACCTCGACGGTGTCGTTCTTCACGTAGGTCACTGCGCGCATGGGGGCTCCTTCTCCGATCGTGAGGTCGCGGCGCGCGCCGGGATGCGATCGCGCACCGGTGATCAGGGCGTCAGGGTGGCGTCCTGCCCCCAGGCTACTCCTGCCCGTCGCCGATCCCTTCGTGATGCGGGGGTGAGGCACGCCGCCCCGTCACGCAGCGTCATCGACGCGGCGGGGGAATGATTCCTCCGCGGGCCGGGTTAGAGTAGGTAGCGTGTTCCGGGGTCGGTGTGATTCCGAACCGGCGGTGACAGTCCGCGAACCCCGCGCTGCGGGGCCGATCCGGTGGAATTCCGGAACCGACGGTGATGGGACGCGGCCCCGGCCGCTCTCTAGTCCGGATGAGAGGAACGCGGGTCGCAAGCGACCCTGATCCCCGGTATACGCCTACCCGTACGGTACGCAGGGAACAGGGAGCGAAAGATGCTGCAGCGCGATCTTCTCGACGACGCGATGCGCCGCGCCCTCGCCCTCGCCGGCCGGGGACCCGCCGACGACCCCAACCCGCAGGTCGGCTGCGTGATCCTCGATCCCGAGGGCCGAATCGTGGCGGAGGGGTGGCACCGCGGCGCCGGCAGCCGGCACGCCGAGGTCGACGCGCTCGGCCGCGTGCCCGAGGCCTGGCGCTCGCGCCCCGGCGAACTCACCGCGGTCGTCACGCTCGAACCGTGCAACCACGTCGGGCGCACCGGGCCGTGCGCACTGGCGCTCGCGGAGTTCGGGATCGGCTCCGTCGCATTCGCCCTCGACGATCCCGGCGACGCCTCCGCGGGCGGCGCCGAGTCGCTGCGCGCCGCGGGAGCCGACGTGCTCGGGGGCGTGCTCGAGTCAGAAGCCCGTGCCCTGCTCGGGCCCTGGCTCGCACGACAGCGCGCAGGAGCCGCCGCCGCATCGTCCGCAACCGCACCGCCCGCCGCATCACCCGCCGCCGCACCGCGCCCCCGGGTGATCGCGAAGTGGGCGCAGACCCTCGACGGTCGCGCCGCGGCAGCGAACGGCACGAGCCGGTGGATCACGGGTGCCGAGGCACGCGCCGACGTGCACCGCCGCCGCGCGGAGGCCGACGCGATCCTCGTCGGCACGGGCACGCTGCTCGCCGACGATCCCGCCCTGACCGCGCGCGCGCACGACGGAGAACTGCTGGTCGATCCGGAGCGGCAGCCGGTTCCCGTGGTCGTCGGCCGGCGCCCGATCCCGAGCGGTGCGCGCGTGCTGCGGCACCCGGCGCTCGCCGCACGCGGGCTGGAGGCGCCGATCCGGCTGCGCGGCGACGACCTCGCCGCCGACCTCGCCGAGCTCGCGCGGCACGGGATCCGCTCCGTGTTCGTCGAGGGCGGCCCCGGGATCATCGGCTCCCTGCTGGCGAGGGGACTCGCCGACGAGGTGCTCGTCTACCTCGCCCCCGCGCTGCTGGGCGGCCCGGGCCTCGCCATCGGCGACATCGGGATCGACGACATCTCCGGGATCCGACGGTTGGACATCACCGAGACCCTGCCGCTCGGCCGCGATCTGCTGCTGCGCGGCCGATTGCCGGCGAGCTCCTCCGACCCGCCGCGATACGCCGAACGCAAGCGGCCCGCAGATCGCATGCGGCCCGCCGAACGCCCCCGCGATCCGGATCACGGGCACCCCGCCGACCGTCCCCACCCCGACCCCGCACTCATCCCCGCAACGGAGGAGCACTGATGTTCACCGGACTCATCGAGGAAATCGGCGAGATCGTCGCCGTCCAGCCCCTCGGCGACTCGCTGCGGCTCACGATCCGGGGCCCCGTCGTCACGAGCGACGCGACGCACGGCGCGTCGATCTCGGTCTCGGGGGTCTGCCTCACCGTCGTCGAGCAGGGCGAGGCCGCGGGGGGCGGCACGTTCACCGCCGACGTCATGGCGCAGTCGATCCGCATGTCCACCCTGGGCGAGCTCGTGCCCGGCAGCCGCGTCAACCTCGAGCGGGCGGCCCGCGTCGACAGCCGTCTCGGCGGCCACATCGTGCAGGGTCACGTCGACGGAACGGCCGTGCTGCTGTCGGTCCGGCCCGGGGACGCGTGGCGCGTGCTGCGGTTCTCGCTGCCCGGCGAGCTGGCGCCGCTGCTCGTCGACAAGGGATCCGTGACGCTGTCGGGGGTGTCGCTCACCGTCTCCGGCATCGCAGCCCCCGAGGATCCCGAACCGTGGTTCGAGGTGTCGCTGATCCCGGAGACCCTCGCCGCGACCACGCTCGGCGCGCTCGAGCCGGGGGACCGCGTGAACCTCGAGACCGACATCCTCGCACGGCACGTCGCGCGCATGCAAGCGTTCGCAAAGCATGCGGAGCATGCGACTGATCGCACCGCAGACCCGGGCGCCGCGGCTCCCGCCACCCGCCGACCCACCGATTCCGAAGGAGCGCCCGCATGAGCATCGCCACCATCGAGCAGGCCGTCGCGGCGATCCGCGAGGGCCGCCCCGTCATCGTCGCCGACAATGAGCACCGCGAGAACGAGGGCGACGTGATCCTCTCCGCCGAGCTCGCGACCCCCGAGTGGATCGCCTGGACCGTGCGCCACTCCTCGGGCCTGCTCTGCGCGCCCATGTCGAACGACGTGGCCGACCAGCTCGAACTGCCGATGATGGTCGAGCACAACGAGGACGCCCGCAGCACGGCCTACACGGTCACGGTCGATGCCGCGTTCGGCGTGACCACCGGCATCAGCGCGAGCGACCGCGCGACGACGCTGCGGGCCCTCGCGAACCCGCACGCCAAGCCCGGCGATGTGCACCGCCCCGGCCACATCCTCCCGCTGCGGGCCGTCGACGGCGGGGTGCGGGTGCGCGACGGGCACACCGAGGCCTCCGTCGAGCTCATGCGCCTCGCGGGGCTCCGCCCGGTCGCCGTCATCGCGGAGATCGTGCAGGAGGACGGCGAGATGATGCGCCTGCCCGGCCTCATCGAGCTGGGCGAGCAGGAGGGGATCCCGGTCGTCACGATCGAGCAGCTCATCCGCTACCTCGACGAGCACGACCCGGCGGGCGCCCCCGCCGAGGGCGAGCCGGTGCAGCACCGCCGCGTCAGCCTGCGCGCCGACGCGCTGCTGCCCACCGAGCACGGCGAGTTCCGCGCCCGGGCCTACCGGGATCGGCGCAGCGGGGTCGACCACGTCGCCCTCGTCGCGGCCACCCCCGACGGCGCGCTGCCCGGCGACGACGCGCTCGTGCGGGTGCACTCCGAGTGCATCACGGGCGAGGCCTTCGGCTCGTTGAAGTGCGAGTGCGGGCCGCAGCTGGACGCCGCGATGGATCTGGTGAGCGAGCGCGGCGGCGTCGTCGTCTACCTGCGCGGTCAGGAGGGGCGCGGGATCGGGCTCGCGAACAAGCTGCGCGCCTACCAGCTGCAGGAGCAGGGCGTCGACACGCTGGACGCCAACCTGCAGCTGGGTCTCCCCGCCGATGCGCGCGACTACACCGCGGCGGCCGAGATCCTCGCCGACCTCGGCATCGGCCGGGTGCGCCTGCTCACCAACAACCCCGACAAGGTGACGCAGCTCGAAGCGCACGGCGTGGCGGTCTCCGAGCGCGTGCCGCTGCTCGTGGGCGTGACCGAGCTGAACACGCGCTACCTGGAGACCAAGCGCGACCGGATGGGCCACCAGCTGCCCGGGGCGATGCCGGTCTAGGCGCCGCCCGGCCGCCGCGCGCGTCCACCACGACCACCGCATACCACTGCACATCCAGCAAGGAGCACACGCATGAGCGGAGCAGGAGCACCCGATCTCGAGGTCGACGCGACGGGTCTGCGCGTCGCGATCATCGCCGGCAGCTGGCACGAGGAGGTGATGGGCGGCCTGGTCGCCGGCGCCGAGGAGACCGCCGCGGCCTTCGGCGCCGAGCACGCGGTGTTCCGCGTCGCCGGCGCCTTCGAGCTGCCGCTCGCGGCGCAGGCGGCGCTCGGATCCGGCTTCGACGTCGCGGCCTGCCTCGGCGTCATCATCCGCGGGGGCACCCCCCACTTCGACTACGTCTGCGACGCGGTCACCGAGGGCCTCACCCGTGTGCAGCTCGACACGGGCAAGCCCGTCGGATTCGGGGTGCTCACGACCGACACCGAGCAGCAGGCCCTGGACCGGGCGGGCCTGCCGGGCTCGGTCGAGTCGAAGGGCCGTGAGGCCGTCGAGGCCTCGCTGCATCTCGCGGTCCAGCTGCGGGCGATCCGCGCGGCCGCATAGGGGGACGCGCCAGCGTCGAGCTGCGCGCCAGCTCGCCCGGATAGGCTGGCTCACGTGGCAGAAGACTCAGCGGCGCGGACGAAGCGCGCATCCCGGCGGGCCGGATCCGGCGCGGACGACGATCGGCCCCGCGGCCCGCGGGCGTCGCTCAGGGAGCTGATCCCGTACCTCTTCGAGCAGCGCGGCCTGCTCGCCCTCGCGCTCGCGCTCGGCGTCGTCGGCGCGGTCGCCTCGCTCGTGCAGCCGCCCCTGCTCGGGCAGATCATCTCGCGCGTGGAGGCGGGCGAGGCGCTCGGCGCGCTGCTCGCGGTGCTGACCGTGCTCGTGGTCGTGGGGGCCGTGCTCGACGGACTCCAGCACTACGTGCTGCAGCGCATGGGCGAGGGCGTCGTGCTGCACTCGCGGCGCAGGCTGATCGCGAAGATCCTGCACCTACCCATCTCGCAGTTCGACCGCCGCCGCACCGGCGACCTCGTCTCGCGCGTCGGCAGCGACACGACCCTGCTGCGCGCGGTGCTCACGCAGGGCCTCGTCGAGGCGGCCAGCGGACTGCTCGTGTTCTTCGGTGCGCTCATCGGCATGCTCGTCATCGACGCCACGCTGTTCGGGATCACCTTCGGCGTCGTCCTCGTCGCGCTCGTCGTGGTGGTCGTCGTCTCGGGGCGCATCCGACCTGCCGTCGCGAGGGCACAGGAGAAGGTCGGCGACCTCGCCGCCCAGGTGGACCGGTCGATCTCGTCGATCCGCACCATCCGCGCCGCCGGTGCCGCCGAGCGCGAGCAGGCCGCCACCGAACGCGACGCCGTCGAGGCATACGCCCTCGGGGTGAAGGTCGCGAAGATCTCTGCGCTCATCGTGCCGGTCTCGTTCCTGGCGATGCAGCTCTCGTTCCTCGTCGTGCTCGGCCTCGGCGGCTACCGCGTGGCCACGGGAGCGATCACGATCGCCCAGCTCGTCACCTTCATCATCTTCCTCTTCCTCATGATCACGCCGCTCGGTCAGGCCTTCGGCGCCATCTCGGCCGTCAACCAGGCCCTCGGGGCGCTCGGACGCATCCAGGAGATCGCCAAGCTGCCCACCGAGACCGCGGGCGACGAGGGCCTCTCGCCCGCCGGGCGCATCGTTCCCCTCGCGGACGTCCGCGACGAGACGGCGCCCGCGATCCGCTTCGACGACGTCCGCTTCACCTATCGCTCGGCCGCCCCCGACCGGGCCGACGCCCGCGACCTTGTGCGCAGCGGCGCCCGGGGGGCGAGGCGCGACGTCGAGGCCGCACCCGCCGAGGTCGTGGAGACCGCGGTGCTGCATGGCGTCAGCTTCGAGGTGCCCCGCGGCGCGCGGGTCGCGCTCGTCGGCCCCTCGGGCGCCGGCAAGTCGACCATCCTCGGGCTCATCGAGCGCTTCTACGACCCCGACAGCGGCTCGCTCTCGCTCTACGGAGCCGACCTGCGCACCCTCGACCGCGCCGAGCTTCGCGCCCAGCTCGGATACGTCGAGCAGGACGCCCCCGTGCTCGCCGGCACGCTGCGCGACAATCTCAGGCTCGGTGCGCCCGACGCGAGCGATGCGGCGTGCGAGCGCGTGCTGCGGGCGGTGAACCTCGGCGGGATCCTCGACCGCCAGGCGGCGCAGTCGCGTCGGGCGACGGAGTCGGACCAGGCTCAATCGGGGCGGGCGGCGAACGGAGCGCCCTCGGGCCTCGACATCCAGGTCGGCGAGAACGGCATCATGCTCTCGGGGGGCGAGAAGCAGCGGCTCGCGATCGCGCGCGCCCTGCTCACGGCGCCGCCGATCCTGCTGCTCGACGAGTCGACCGCCAGCCTCGACGGCGTCAACGAGCGCCTCATGCGGGAGGCCCTCGACTCGGTCTCGACGGGCCGCACCCTCGTGGTGATCGCGCACCGGCTCTCCACCGTCGTCGACTCCGACAAGATCGTCGTGCTCGACGAGGGCCGCGTGGTCGGCGAGGGCACCCACGAGGAGCTCATCGCGTCGACGCCGCTCTACCGGGAGCTCGCCAGGCACCAGCTGCTCGTCCCCGACGATGCTAACGCCTGACGCCTGAGCCTCGCGCGCCCCGCAGCCCCGGCGCTCGGCCTCACGCACCCCGCCCCCCGACGCGCCGGTGCTCGGCAACATACGCCCGTATCCCGGCACGAACCCTCCACGGTCGCATCGAAACCACGGTGGTTTCGATGCGACCGCGGAGGGTCGAGGCATGGGGGAGGGCGGATCAGTGAGCGACGGACCGGGTATCCGGGAAGCGAGCGCATCGGGGCCGCATGGCGCGACGAAGGAGCGACAGGCGAGGGGTTCCCTGACCGAGCGAACGTCCTGCCTGCCCCGGATCCGCGTCCCCCTACGGCCGCGCGAACATCGGCTCGAAGCGCGGCTCGACCAGGGGGTGGAACACCTTCGTCACCCAGCGCATCGACAGCACGACGGTGATCGCGGCTCCGATCCCGAGCAGCACCGCGATCCCGAGCACCGAGCCCTCCGCGCCCCCGAGCGCCGAGATCCGCTCGACGGCCCCGCTCTCGCGCAGCGCCCAGATGATCGGTCCGTGCAGCAGATAGATGTACAGCGTGCGCGCCCCCCACGCCGTCGCGACACCCGAGCGGCGCGGCGTCACCAGCAGCAGCGCGAGGATCATCGCGGCCGCGATCCCGAGCAGCAGCAGCCGGACCCCGGCGCCGGTCAGCAGGATCCCCCACCAGGTGCTCGGCTCGAGGCTTCCGAGGGGAGCATCCTCCAGCATGTAGGCGTAGCCGTCGCGCCACCGCAGCCAGCTGTCGAGGCGCCACACCTCGCGCAGCTGCGGAACCGCGACGAAGCCGAGCGCCACGATCCCGAGCAGTCCCCACGCGATGGCGCGGGTGCGCCGCGCCGGGCGCATGAACCAGTCGCCGGCGAGCCAGCCGCGATCCCGGGCCAGCCAGCCGGCCACGAAGAAGGGCATGAAGCAGAGGGTGCGGGAGGCGGAGAACTCGCTACCGATCGCCGGGCTCGCCCCGGCGGCGAGCGCCAGCAGCACCGAGCACAGCAGCGGGTGCCGCAGGCGGGCGAAGTAGGGCAGCAGGATCCGCATCGTCGCGAGCGACACCAGGAACCAGAGCGACCACGCCGGCGAGACCAGGAACTTCGACGACAGGTCGTCGCCCTCGAACACGAACCGCAGTACCGCCCAGAGCCCCTCCCACAGCGCCCAGGTGATGAGCAGCTGGAACGTCGAACGCACCGCGCGGGGGGTCGTCTCGGGCCGCGAGAAGACGCCCGACAGCAGGATCATCGCCGGCATGTGGAACAGGTAGATGTAGGTGTAGATGCCCCATCCGAGCGCATCGTCCATGCGCACGGTCGAGATCGTGTGCCCCATCACGACGAGCAGGATCAGGACGAACCTGGCGTTGTCCCAGAGCGCGACGCGCTCCGTCTTCGAGACGGCGGGCAGGCCCTCGAGCTTGACGCTCGGCTGCCGGGGTGCGGATGCGGTTGACACCCCTCAAGGGTAAGCGCTGCGCGCACCGCACCCGCGCGAGAGCGGTGCGGGGTGCGGGGGCGCCCGGCGGGCGTCGCTACGCCCGGCCGGCAGCCTCCGCGCGGCGGCGCGAGCGGATCCTCGCCCCGAGCACCCCTCGCCTCGGACCGAACAGGTACACGAGGAAGAACGCGGCGCCCTGCACCAGCACGACCATCCCGCCGGAGGCCGTGTCGAACCCGTAGCTGAGGTATACGCCGATGATGGCGGCCACCCCGCCGATCAGCGGCGCGATCCAGAGCATGCGACCGAATCGGTCGGTCAGCAGGTAGGCGGTCGCGCCGGGGATGATGAGCATCGCCGTGACCAGGATCACGCCGACCGCCTGCAGGGCGACCACCGCGGTCATCGCGAGCAGGCCCAGCAGGACCGCGTTGATGACGCGCGGGCTCAGCCCGATCGCGTGGGCGTGCGTGGGGTCGAAGGCGGCGAGCGTGAAGTCGCGCCGCTTGACGACCAGTACCGCCAGCACGATCGCGCCGAGGACCACCACCTGCACGAGGTCGGCCGCGGAGGCGCCGAGCAGGTTGCCGAAGATGATGTGGGTGAGGTCGGTCTGACTCGGCGTCACCGATATGAGCACGAGGCCGAGCGCGAACAGCGTGGTGAAGACGATGCCGATCGCGGCGTCCTCCTTCACGCGGCTCGTGTCGCGCACCACGCCGATGAGCGCCACCGCGAGCACGCCGAAGATCACCGCCCCGAGTGCGAACGGCGCGCCCACGAGGTAGGCGAGCACCACGCCCGGCAGCACGGCGTGCGAGACCGCATCGCCCATCAGCGACCAGCCGATCAGCACGAGCCAGCACGAGAGCACGGCGCAAACCACCGAGGCGACCACCGTGATGAGCAGCGCCCGCACCATGAAGGTGTAGCCGAGCGGTTCGATGAGGAAGTCGATCGGGTTCATCGCTGCTCCTGCCCCGGGGTGTTCGGTTCGGGATCGGCGTCGGCGCCCGCGGGGTCGGTACGGACGAGATCGGCGCCGGTGCCGGCGCCGGCGTCGGAGGGGTCGGCGTCGGCGAGATCGCCGTCCCCCGGCGGAGTGCCGAACGCGAGGGCCAGGTTCTCGGGGCGCAGCACCGCCTCGGGGGTGTCGTGCAGCAGCACCCGGCGGTTCAGGAGGATCGCCTCATCTGCGAGCTGCGGGAGCGCGTGCAGGTCGTGCGTGGAGACGAGGATCGCGGCGCCGTCGGCGGCGAGTTCGCGCAGCAGGCGGGTGATGGTCTGCTCGGATCGGCGGTCCACCCCCGCGAACGGCTCGTCGAGCAGCATGACGCCCGCCCCCTGGGCGATGGCCCGCGCGACGAATGCGCGCTTGCGCTGCCCGCCGGAGAGGCGGCCGATCTGGCGCTCCGCGAGGTCGATGAGGCCGACCCGGTCGAGGGCCTCGGCGACGGCGGCGCGATCCGCCCGGCGTGGCCTGCGCGTCGGCCCCATGCGCCCGTAGCGCCCCATGGTGACGACGTCGCGCACCGACACGGGGAACGCCCAGTCGACGGCCTCGTTCTGCGGCACGTAGCCGACCGTGCCGCTCTTGCGGGCGCGGGCGGTGGACAGGCCCTCGAGCGCGATCCGCCCGCGGTCGGGCCTCACGATCCCCATCATGGCTTTGAACAGGGTCGACTTGCCCGCACCGTTCATACCGATGATGCCGCATACACGCCCGGCTTCGAGGCTCAGGGTGGCGCCCTCCAGCGCGAGCACCTCTCCGTAGCGCACCGTGACGTCGTCGACCCGCACCGCGGGAACACGCGCCCTCGTCATTCTTTCTCCCCTTCCGAAGCGCCCGTGAGCGCCGTCGCGATGACATCGGCGTCGTGCCGGATCAGCTCGAGATACGTGGGCACCGGCCCGTCGGCCGCCGACAGCGAGTCGACGTAGAGCGTGCCGCCGAACACGGCGTCGGTCGACTCGACCACCCGCTGCATCGGAGCATCCGAGACGGTCGACTCGCAGAACACCGCCGGCACCCGCTGCTCGCGCACCGCGTCGATCGCCGCGGCGACGCGGCGGGGCGTCGCCTGGCGCTCGGCGTTGACGGCCCAGAGGTAGCGCTCCTCGAGGCCGGCGTCGCGTGCGAGATAGCTGAACGCCCCCTCGCAGGTGACGAGCACCCGCTGCGACTCCGGGAGCTCCTCGACCGCGGTGACCAGCTCCTCGTGCACGGCGCGCAGCTCCGCTTTGTAGGCCTCGCCGTTCGCCCGGTAGTCGGCCGCGTGCTCGGGATCGAGCTCGGCGAACGCCTCGACCAGGTTGTCGACGTATCGCTGCGCGGCGAGCGGGCTCATCCACGCGTGCGGGTTCTGGGTGCCCGCCGCCTCGCCGCTCGCGATCTCGATCGCGTCGATGCCCGTGGTCGCGACGCGGTGGGGCGCATCGAGATCGGCGACGAACTGCTCGAACCAGGCCTCGAGGTGCATGCCGTTGTCCACGATGAGATCGGCGCCGGAGGCTCGGCGCAGGTCGCCGGGCGTCGGCTCGTAGCCATGGATCTCGGCGCCCGGCGTGGTGATCGACTCGACGCGCAGGTGCTCGCCGGCGACGTTCCGCGCGATATCGGCCAGCACGGTGAAGGTGGTGAGCACGAGGGGTCTCGGGTCGTCGGCCTGGGCAGTCGCCCGCTCGCCTGCCCGCTCCCCGGACAGCGCCTCCCCCTGATCACCCGACCGAGCGTTCGTCTGAGCGTTCGGGTCGTTCGGCCCCTGTTCCGCTCCCGCACCAGAGCACGCGGTGAGTGCGACGACGAGAGTCGCACTCAGCAGCATCGAGAACAGTCCCCGCATGTGTCGGCCTCCCATCGGTCCCTGCGTATTCGCCCGTGATGGATACAGGAATAGTAGCACCGAATCTTAAAGTTCGCCTTGTCGAACTTTTCTGAGGACAGCGGCCCAGCCGCCGGCACGAGTGAACGGTGGGAGCACTCCGGCGCAGCCGCGAACGGACGGCCGAACCGCGAGCGGACGGCACGGCGGAGCACGGCGGAGCAGCACGGCCGACCCGCCCGCACTCCGCAGTCGGTCACCCGCGACCCGCGGGCGGAGCGGCGAGGCCGGCCGGGGAAAGTAAGAGCCCCCGTTGAGGAGTCAACGGGGGCCGGGAGAGCCGCCTGTCGGATTTGAACCGACGACCTGTTCTTTACGAGGGAACTGCTCTACCCCTGAGCTAAGGCGGCGTGTATTCGGAACTCACGGAGTTCCTGCAACGAGAAATCAGCTTATCACGCTTCCGGGGGCCGACTCGACACCCGGAGCCCGAAGGCTCCGCCTCTTCGCCGCCTCCCTCCGCCGCCCCTCCGGGCTCGCCGCCGCAGATCGCGCATTTCGGTCGCAGAAGTGCGATATTCGCGCCGATACCGCACATTCGTGACCGATGAACTGCGGGCGTGAGCGCTCGGTGCCGCCTACGAGCCCGCGCACTGGGGATCGGCGGCCGGGACCGTCCCATCGACCAGGTACGCGTCGACCGTCTCGTCGACGCACGCGTTCTCCCCGTAGGCGGTGTGCCCCTCGCCCCGATAGGTGACGAGGACTCCGCTCTCCAGCTGCTCCGCCAGCGACTCCGCCCAGCGGTACGGGGTCGCCGGATCCCCCGTCGTGCCCACCACGAGGATCGGATCCGCGCCCGCGCCCGTGACGGGTCCGCGCTCGCTCACCGCCGTCACCGGCCAGTCGGCGCAGCCGACGTCGCCGTACCCCTGGAAGCGCCCGATGGTCGGGGCCGCGCGCTCGAGTTCCGCGGCCTGATGCCGCATGAGTTCGGGCTCGAGGTCGTTCGGGTAGTCGGCGCAGTTGATCGCGATGAACGCCTCCGTCGAGTTATCGGTGTAGCGGCCGTCCTCCCTGCCGTAGTAGAAGTCGGCGAGCCAGAAGGCGGTGTCGGCCTCCCCCTTCTCGACCGAGGCGAACAGCTGGTCGAGCGCCGTCCACGAGTCCTGCGAGTACAGCGGGGTGATGATCGCCGTCAGCATCGTGCTCGTGTAGAGCGTTCTCCCGTCCGAGGCCCGCAGCGGCCGCTCGTCGACGCCGTCGAGCAGCGCCCCGATCTGCGCCATGGCCTCGTCGACCGTGCCCGAGAGCGGGCAGTCCTCCCGGGTGAGGCAGTCGGCGACGTAGGCGCGCAGCGCCGTCTCGAAGCCTCGCGTCTGCTCGCGGACCACGTCGAACTCGCTCGTCGCGGGATCCATGGCTCCGTCGAGCACCAGCCTGCCGACGCGCTCGGGGAAGGCGTCGGCGTACCTGGCCCCGATGTAGGTGCCGTAGGAGAACCCGAGGTAGTTGAGCTTCGCGTCGCCCACGATAGCGCGGAGCATGTCGAGGTCGCGCACCGTGGAGTCGGTGCCGACGTGAGCGAGCAGCTCCCCCGTCCGCTCGGCGCAGGCCTCGCCGAACTCGGCCGACTCGGCGACCGCGGCTTCGATCCACTCGTCGCTGCCCCGCTCGAGCTCCTCCGCCTCGTCGTCCCCGAAGAGGTAGTCGTCGAGCCCGGCGGCGTCGAGGCAGCTGACCGGGGACGACGCGCCCACGCCGCGCGGGTCCCAGCCGACCACGTCGTAGCGCTCGCGCACCGTCGCGCTCACGGCCCGCTCGACGCCGTCGGCGACGTACTGGGCGCCCGATGCCCCGGGGCCGCCCGGATTCACGAAGAGGGTGCCGAGGGGGGATCCCCCCGAAGCGGGCTGCTTCACCAGCCGCAGCGTGAGGCGCTCGCCGGCCGGATCATCCCAGTCGACGGGGGCGTAGACGTCGGCGCACTGCTTGCCGTCGTCGCAGGGCTGCCACTCGGGCTGCTGCCCGCCGAAGCTCTCGACGGTGCCGTCCGGCGCCTCGGGCAGCGGGAGCGGCTCGGGGGAAGCGGCCGAGGCACCGCCGCGGAGCAGAGGCATGAACACCGGCGAGAGCGCGTATCCGAGCATGGCGACGACCACCACGACCCCGAGCGACACGAGCACCCGGCGACGCCGCCGGCCCGCCTCGGGGGCCGCCGACTCCGACGCCGCCGACGGTTCCCGCTCCGCGCCGCTCACACCGCCTCCGCCGCCTCGACCGCGATGGAGGCGAACAGCGACTCCAGCACGAGCCCCGGCGTCACACCGCGGCTCAGCCGCTCGCGCGCCCGCTCGACCGCGCTCACCGCGGCGAGCGCCCGCTCGGGAGACCAGCGCGCCGCGAGGTCGGCCACGAGATCCGCCCGCTCGAGGTTCACCAGGTCGGCCCCCGACCCGAGCGCGCTCACCAGCACGTCGCGGTACAGGGAGAGCAGGTCCGTCAGGATCCGGTCGATGCCGTCGCGCAGGCTCCGGGTCGCCCTCCGCTTCTGATCCTCCTCGAGCGCCCGGATCTGCGAGCGCAGCTGCGGCGGGATCGCGGCCCCCGGCTCCACGCCCAGGTTGCGCAGCGCCTCCTCCCGCTCGCGGGCGTCGAGCTGCTCCGTGAGCGCGGCGGCGTCGGCCTCCGCCACCTTCACGAGCGAGGCGGCCGCGCGCATGCCCTCGCCCAGGGTGCCGACCTCGAGCGCGATCTGCACCGTCCGCTCGCGGCGGGCCAGCGCCTCCGGATCGCTCGCGAGGCGCCTGGCCATGCCGATGTGGCTCTGCGCGAGGCGGGCCGCGCGCTCGGCCGCCTCGGGGTCGATGCCGTCCCGCTCGTGCAGCAACCGGGCGATGTCGGCCGGCGCGGGCGTGACGAGCCTCAGCGAACGGGCGCGGGATCGGATGGTGGGGAGCAGGTCGGCCTCGCTGGGCGCGCACAGGATCCACACGGTGCGCTCGGGCGGCTCCTCGAGGGCCTTCAGCAGCACGTTCGACGTGCGCTCGGGCATGCGGTCGGCGTCCTCGATCACGATCACCCGGTACCGGCCCTCCGCCGGCGCGTAGTGGGCGGTCGTCACGATCTCGCGCACGTCGTCGATACCGATGAGCAGCTTCTGGGTGGTGAGCACGCCGAGGTCGGGGTGCGTGCGCGCCCTCACCTGCTCGTACACCGCGTCCCGGTCCGCCGGCGTGCGGGCGATCAGCGCGCCCGCGAAGCGCAGGGCGATGTTCGAGCGGCCCGACCCGGGAGGGCCGGTGATCAGCCAGGCGTGGGCGAGGTCGCCCTCGCTCTCGGGCGAAGCCGCACGATCGAGGGCGTGGACCGCTTCGGTCTGGCCCACGATCTCAGCCCAGTAGTTCATGCGGCCAGGCTATCGCGCGCCACTGACGAACAGCCGCACGAGAGGCTGGCCCGAGGTGACCCCCGGAGAGGAATCTCGGAGGGGAAAGCGCGGAGGGTGAAAGCGCGGGTGATCTTCGGAGCGGGGACGTGCTCCCTCCGCACGAGGCGGCATAGTCTCTTCAACGCGGCGCATCGGTCCCCCCGGAAGCCGCATCGACGTTCCGGCCCCCTCGGGGGTCTGAACTCCGCCTCCCGGCTCGGTTCCCCCCGAAGTCACCGCGCCGGGAGGCGTCCCCCTCCGGGTGCCCCCGGCGCTCTGAGGGGCCGCCGCAGGGGGTCAGAGCCCGTGCGTACGGGCGTAGATCACCGCGTGCACGCGATCCCGCAGCTCGAGCTTGGCGAGCACCCGGCCGACATGGGTCTTCACCGTCGACTCGGACAGGAACAGCTTCGCGCTGATCTCCGCGTTGTTGAGCCCCTCCGCGATCAGGCGGAGCACCTCGAGCTCACGCTCGGTGAGCGCCGTGAACGCCTCCGCGTCGCAGGCGTCCGGCACCGCCGCGCCGGTCGACCCGCCGCCCGCAGAGCCTGCACCCGGAGAGACCGCAGCACCCGCGGAACCCGCACCTGCGGAGCCCGCGGAGCCCGCACCTGCGGAGCCCATGCCCATCGAACCGAACGGGCGTGGCGTCGCGGCCGAGTCCCCCTCCGCGGCGCCGTCGAGCGGAGGGAAGCCGCCCTCGCCGGATTCGAGCGTCCGCATCTGCTCGATCATGCGGCGCATCACGCTCGGAGCCATCGCCGCGTCGCCCCCGGCGACCCGCCGGATCGCGTCCACCAGCTCGCTCGGCCGGGCATCCTTCAGCAGGAACCCGCTCGCGCCGGCCCGGATCGCCGCCGTGGCGTACTCGTCGAGGTCGAAGGTCGTGAGCACGAGCACCCGCGTGCCGGGATGGTCCCTGGCGATCGCCGCGGAGGCCTCGATGCCGTTCATGCCGGGCATCCGCACGTCCATCAGCACGACGTCGCAGGCCCCGTCGAGGCGCTCGAGCTCGGCGAGCGCCTCGGCCCCGTCGCCGGCCTCGGCCACGACCTCGATCCCGCGCTCCCCCATCAGCACGAGTCGGAAGCCCGTGCGGATGAGCTCCTGGTCGTCGACCAGCATCACCCGGATCGGTCCGTCGTTCACTGCCGTTCTCCTTCGTTCTCGGTCTGCGGGATCGGCCCTCCGCCACCCGCGGCGCCCAGGTCGCGCGCATCGGAGCTCACCGGGAGGATCGCGCGCAGCCTCCATCCTCCCCCGAGCACCGGGCCGGATTCGATGGTCCCACCGAAGACGCGCACGCGCTCCGCGAGGCCGCGCAGCCCGCGGCCCGACCCGAGCCCGGCGACCGGCCCCGGCTCGGAATCGACGCGGCCGTGATCCCGCACCTCGACCACCGTGCGGTCGGCGAGCCGCTCGACCGCGACCTCGGCGCGGGCCCCGTGGCCGGCGTAGCGCAGCACGTTCGTCAGTCCCTCCTGCACGACGCGGTACACGGCGAGATCCTGACCGCGATCGCCGGAGGCGTCTCCTCGCACCACGAGCGAGGCGTCGAGGCCGGCATCGCGGAAGTTCCGCACGAGCTCGGGCAGATCGTTCACCCCCGGCTGCGGCACGAACTCGGCGGCGCCCTCGGCGGGCTCGCTCAGGGCTCCCAGCAGACGCCGCATCTCGGCGAGCGCCGTGCGCCCCGTCTCGGCGCTGCGGCGCATGGCGTCGCTCGCGGCCTCCGGCGCGGCCTCCACCACGCGGGACGCCCCCTCCGAGAGCGCGATCATCACCGACACCGAGTGCGCCACGATGTCGTGCATCTCCCGGGCGATGCGGGATCGCTCCTCGGCGACCGCCAGCTGCGCCAACTGATCGCGCTCCCGGGCCAGTTGATGGGCGCGGTCGATGATCGCCGCGAGATAGCGCCGCCGATTGCCGAGGTTGATCCCGAGCATCAGGATCGCGAGGTACCAGAGCGCCGTCATGACGCTCGCGGCGATGAACTCGCCCCAGGTGAAGGCGAACGGACCGATGGTCTCCGTGACGATCGCGCCATCGGGGCCCGTGTAGTTCACCTCCGCAGGCGAGGAGTCCATGCCCCCGGGCAGCAGGTACACCGCGATCGAGCCGGCGAGGGCGATCCCGTAGCCCAACCACCCCGCGGGGACGCTGCGGTACACCGGCACCGCGTAGAGCAGGAAGACGAGCGCGACGGAGTTGGCGACGCTCTGCGCCGACTGGTCGCCGAAGAGGGCGAGCACCGTCACGATGAGCCCGGCCAGCGGGAAGCGGCGGCGGAGCAGCAGGGCCGTCGCGACGGCGCCGGTGCGCAGCAGCGACAGCAGCACGAGCGGCCACTGCAGATAGCTCGGCATGCCGAGGTAGAACCCCAGCAGGCCCGCTTCGACGGGCGTCGGCGCGGCGGTTCCCGCGCTCGTCGCCCCGGCCGCATCGATCACGAGCATCAGCCCGCAACCGAAGAGGTAGCAGACGACGATCGCGACGTCGACCGCGAACGGGTGCGCGGCCAGCCAGCGGCGGAAGATGCCGGGCGGCCTGGGCAGGCGCAGCTCGGCGTCGCCGGCGGGGGCCACCGCACGCTCGCTCATCGTCCTCCTCCTGGCGGGCGGTCGCACCGCACCGCACCGCACACTCAAGACTAGACAAGGCGGCCCGTGCCGCGCGTCGTACCGAGGTGCCGGAATCGGGCCCCGGCCGGCCGCTCAGCCCACCGGCAGGTCGACGTAGGTCGCGGTTCCGAGGGTCACCTCGGCGGATCCCGCGCTGAGCTCGGCCGCGACGGCCCGGAGCTCGGGCACCCGGTCCTCGGGCACGAGATACGTCTGGGAGACCTGCGCTCCGTACTGCGCCTCCCCCACCGCGAGGCCGCGTCGTCTCGCCTCCGCCTCGATCTGCGGGGCGACGTCGTAGGCGGCGGCGACGGCCGCCTCGCGCCGCAAGCCCCGCCGCACCCGGGTCGCCGCCTGCACCGACTCGGCCACCGCGGCCCGGTAGGCGCGGGTGAGGCCGCCCGCGCCGAGCAGCACTCCTCCGAAGTAGCGCGTCACCACGACCACCACGTCGCTCAGCCCCGCCGACACGAGCGCGTCGAGCATGGGTGCGCCTGCCGTGCCGCTCGGCTCGCCGTCGTCGTTGGAGCGCTGCACCCGCCCGTCGGGGCCGAGCACGAAGGCGGAGCAGTGGTGCCGGGCGCGAGGGTGCTCCGCCCGCGCCGCCGCGATGACGGCGCGGGCGCCCTCCTCGTCGTCGACGCGCTCCAGGCGGGTGAGGAAGCGCGATCGGCTGATCTCGATCTCGGTGTCGATCGGCCCCGCGACGGTCTCGTACTCCTGCGCCATGCGTCCATCCTCCCGCACGCGGCGAGGACCCGGCTCCGCGCCGCCCGATAGCATCGACGCATGAGCTCGGTGCGCGTCGACAGCTGGGTCTGGGCCGTGCGGCTCACGAAGACCCGCAGCCAGGCGACCGCCGCCTGCCGCGCCGGGCACGTCCGGGTCAACGACCAGACGGCGAAGGCGGCGCAGCCCGTGGCCGTCGGCGACGTGGTGCGGGTGCGCCTGCACGGCTTCGACCGGGTGTACCGGGTGACGGGGCTCGCGACGCGACGCGGCAGCGCGTCCGAGGCGGCGCAGCACTACGAGGATCTCACGCCACCGCCACCGCCCCGCACCGAGCGGCCGGCCCCCGTGATCCGGGATCGCGGCGCCGGGCGCCCCACGAAGCGCGAGCGCCGCGAGATCGACCGCCTGCGCGGCCGGGCCGAGCAGTAGCGCTCCCCGCCGCGCGGAGACGGCGAGACGCGGGAACCGCGAAGCGCGGGCCCCGCGACGACGCGGACACGACGAGGGGCGCGGAACCCGACGAATCGGATCCCGCGCCCCTCGTCTCCGTCGCGCGTCGCCCCGGGGCTTCGGCCCGGCGGCTCCGCGACGCGAGCGCTGCCGCGGAGCGTTACTGCTCCTGGCCGGGCAGCCCCTCGTAGGCGATGTTGCCGGTCTTGAGGTTGCCCTCGATCAGCTCGGACAGCCCGTCGAGGAACGCGTCGCGCTCGGTCACCACGTGGGCGATCGCGTCGTCGACGTTGTCGGCGGTGATGGCGGGCATCGTGTAGACGAGCTCGGTGTCGACGTTCTCGCCGCGGGCGATCGCCGCGGCCACGGCCACGCCGGTCGGCAGCTGGACGGTGCCGTTCTGCAGCGAGGTGCCGATGAAGTCGCCGTTCTTGACAGCGTTCAGGCCGTCCTCGATGCCGTCGATGCCGACGACCGGGACGTCCTCCATGCCGGCCTCGCGCAGCGCCTGCTTGGCGCCGAGACCCATGTCGTCGTTCTGGGAGATGACGCCGTCGATGTCGTCGCCGAACGCCGAGATCCAGTTCTTCATCTTGTTGACGGCCTCGTCACGGTTCCAGTTGGCCGTGTCCTTGGCGAGCACCTTCATGTCGGGGTTCTCGGCGAGCACCTCGTCGATGCCGGCGCCGCGGTTGATCTCGCCCGAGCCGCCGAGGGGGCCCTGCAGGATCACGACGTTGCCGGTGCCGCCGAGCTCGTCGACCATCATCTGCGCCTCCTGGGCGCCGGCGGCCACGTCGTCGGGCTGCACGCTGCCCGCGACGTCCTCGTTGTTCAGCGTCGCGTTGACGTCGAGGAAGGGGATCTCGGCGGCCTTGGCGGCGGCGACCTGCGGCTGCAGGGTGTCGGCCTGGACGGGGACGACGATGATCGCGTCGACGCCCGCCTGGATGTACTGGTCGACCTGCGTCGCCTGGGTGGAGACGTCCATGTTGGCCGAGTTCCAGAGGATCTCGATGTTGTTGTCCTCCGCGTAGCGGTCGATGCCCTCCTTGCCCTCGGTGATGAACGAGGACATGTTGTACACGGTCACGCCGACGGTGACGCGCTCCTTGCCGCTCTCGTCCGCGCCGCCCTGCGCGCTGGGGTCGCCTGCGCCGCAGGCAGCGAGCGACAGCGTCGCGGCGCCTGCCGCCACGCCGGCGAGAGTGCGGCCTGCCCATGAGTTGAACTTCACGAGTTTCTCCTTATGTTGAGGGGTTCCGTTGCCCCGCCGCCCCTCCGCGAAGTCGGAGGAGCGACGGAGCGAGGTCGAGTGGTCCGGTCGGGCTGGGCCGAACGCGGACCGGATGATCCGGCTCGGGGCTCGGTCCGAGCCCGGCCGTGCGGCCCGGTTCGGGGATCGGCCCGACCCGGACCGGTGGTTCAGGATCGTCGTCGCTTCGTGGCCCAGACGTCGACGGCGACGGCCGCGACGATCAGCACGCCCTTGATCACGTCCTGCCAGTAGGCCGGGACGGTCAGGATGTCGAGGCCGTTGTTGAGCGTCTGGATCAGCAGCAGGCCGAGGGCGGTGCCCCAGATGGTGCCGCGTCCGCCCATGAGGCTCGCACCGCCGATGACGACGGCCGCGATGGCGTCGAGCTCGTAGCCCTGGCCGAGGTTGGGCGAGCCGCTGATGACGCGGGAGGAGAGCATAATGCCCGACAGGCCGGCGAGCGCGCCGCTGAAGGCGTAGACGCTGTAGAGCACGCGCTTGGTCTTCACGCCGGCGATCTCGGCGGCGAGCGGGTTGCCGCCCACCGCGTAGACGCGGAGGCCGTAGCTCGAGCGCTTCATCAGGATGCCGAAGACGACGATCGCGATGATCATGAGGATCACGGGGAGAGTGAGGCCGAAGACGCGGGTGTTCGCGAAGTCGCCGTAGCCCGCGGGGAGGCCGTTGATCGGGGCGCCGTCGCCGAGCACGAAGGCGAGGCCGCTGGCGAGGGTCATCATGCCGAGCGTCGCGATGAACGGCGGCACGTTGACGAGCGAGACGATGAGGCCGTTGATGGATCCGGCGATGAAGCCGACCGCCACCGCCACGATGGGCGCGAGCCACAGCGAGTCGGGCATCTCCTTGGCCGTGACCGCCGCGGCCATCGCGCTCACGGCGATGACGCTGCCCACCGACAGGTCGATGCCGCCCGTCAGGATCACGAGCGTCTGACCGATCGCGATCAGCGCGAACGGCGCCGCCGCCACCAGGATCGTCACGACGTTGTCCACGGTGCCGAAGCGGGCGCTCCGGTAGAGGAAGAAGGCGATGATCAGCAGCATCACGATCACCATGGCGTAGCGGATCGCCAGATCCATGAACCAGGTGCCCGAGAAGCGGCGGACCTCACCCCCCTCCGACACGGTCTTCATGGCCTGGGTGTTTGTCGGGTTCGACATCTCACGCGTCCTTTCGAGCGGGTTCAGCCGCGTTGGTCTCATTGCCCTCGGAGTCGAGCCCGCTGGCGAGGCGGAAGATCCGGTCCTGCACCCCGCTGTCGGCGAGGTCGTCGGCGGAGAGCTCGCCGACCACGGCGCCCTCGCGCAGCACCAGGGCGCGGTGCGAGAGGCTCAGGATCTCGGGCATGTCACTCGACGCCATCAGCACCGCCATACCCTCTGCGGCGAGGTCGGTGATGATGCGGTAGATCTCGCTGCGGGCGCCGACGTCGACGCCTCGGGTGGGCTCGTCGAGCAGCAGCACGTCGACGTCGGAGGTGAGCCAGCGGGCCAGGACGACCTTCTGCTGGTTGCCGCCGGAGAGGGTGCCCATGCTCTGGTCGAGGCCGCGGCTGCGCAGCCGCACCGAGTCCATGACCTCGCGGATCTTGGAGCGCCGGAACCCGCCGCGCAGCATGCCCGCCGTCGAGAACATCGGCAGGTCGGGCAGGGTGGCGTTGTCGAGCACCGACATGGTGAGCACCGCGCCGGATCCCTTGCGGTCCTCGGGGACGAGGGCGATGTTCGCGCCGATCGCGGCCGCGGGCTCGCCCGGCTTCACCTTCTTGCCGCGCACCTTGACGGAGCCGCCCTGGGAGGTGCGGACGCCGAAGATGGTCTCCATGAGCTCGGTGCGACCGGCGCCCACGAGACCCGAGAGGCCCACGATCTCGCCGCGGCGGACGGTGAGCGACATCGGCTCGGAGGCGCCCGGCACCTGGAGCTCGTCGAGCTCGAGCAGCACCTCGTCGGAGTGGCCGCCGCGATCGGGGAAGAGGTCCTCGAGCTCGCGCCCGATCATGGCGGTGACGATGTCGTCGTCGCTGAGCTCGGAGAGCGGCAGGTCGACCACCAGGTTGCCGTCGCGGAGCACGACGACCCGGTCGGCCAGCGCGCGCATCTCCTCCATCTTGTGCGTGGTGAAGAGCAGGGCGACGCCGTCCTCGCGGAGCTTGCGCATGACGGCCATGAGGCGCCCGACCTCGCGCTCGGAGATCGCGCTGGAGGGCTCGTCGAGCAGGATCACGCCCGCGCCCGTGTTGGTGGCCTTCACGATCTCGATGATCTGCCGCACACCCACGGCGAGGTCGCCCATGCGCTTGCGGGGGTCGAGGTCGAGGCCGAACACCTCGAGCTGCTTCCGCGCCTCCTCGATCATGGCCTTGCGACGGAGGCCGAAGGGACCCCGCAGCTCGCGCCCCACGAAGAGGTTCTCGTAGACCGAGAGCTCGAGGATCGAGGCGAGCTCCTGCGGCACGATCGCGACCCCGAGCTTGTGGGCGGCCTGCGGGTTGCCCGCGGGCAGCAGCTGGCCGCCGACGAAGACCTCCCCGCCGTCGGGACGGTACTGGCCCGAGGCGATCTTCATGAGCGTCGACTTGCCGGCGCCGTTCTCGCCCGCCAGCGCCGTGATGGTCCCCGGCTCGAGGTGCAGCGAGACGCCCTTCAGCACCGGCACCCCGCCGAACCCCTTGGTGATGTTCCGACACTCAAGCAGTGCCGTTCCCGCCTGCTGCGGCGCACCGCCAGCTTCGGAAGCGTCTCTTCCGTGCTCGGCCATAGCTCGGTCCTCTCCACCGGCGACGCGCAGCGCGGCGTCGCGATCCTCGTGTGTCCGGGATGTTTCCAGAATGCAACGTGTCTACCACGAAATCCCTCACATGTGGAAATCGTCTGCACATATGAGCGGTGTTAGAGTCTGGTTCGTCCGACGCCGATTCTCCGGCGCCTCCGAAGACTCCGGAAGAGACCCGATGAGCACCGAAGACACTCGCCTCGCCGAGGTCGCCAGCCGTCACTACGTCGACGGCCGGTCCCGGGTCGATATCGCCAAGGAGATGGGCGTCTCCCGCTTCGTCGTGGCCCGCCTGCTCGCCCAGGCCCGGGAGCAGGGGGTCGTGCGCTTCGAGATCGGCTCGCCCGGGGGCTTGGACCTCGAGCGGTCGCTCGCCCTGCAGAGCCGCTTCGGCCTGCGCCGCGCGGTCGTCGTGTTCGCCCCCACGACCGCCCCGGAGTCGATCCAGCAGGCCCTGGGCCGAGCCGCCGCCGACCTCATGTCCGAGATCACCGCCGAGGGCGATGTCATCGGCGTGACGGCCGGGCGCACGCTGCGCCAGATGGCCGCGAGGCTCGGCGCGCTCGCCCAGGCGGACGTCGTGCAGCTCGGCGGCGTGGCCGCGGGCCTGCAGGAGAGCGGGGTCGAGCTCGTGCGGCGCATCGCCCGGATCTCCGGCGGCACCCCCTACCCGCTGCTGACGCCGCTGCTCACCCAGAGCCCGGAGGCGGCGCGCCACCTGAGGGAGGAGCCCGGCGTCCGCGACACCATCTCGAGGTTCGAGACGGTGACCTGCGCCTACGTCGGCGTCGGCAGCTGGGATCCGCCCGACTCGCAGGTGTACCTCAACGCGCAGCGCGTGGGCCTGCTGGACCGGCTGCTCGAGCGGGGCGTCCAGGCCGAGCTGGGCACCGTGCTGCTCGACGGCCGGGGCGCGGAGATCTCGGATGCCGAGCAGCAGCGCGTGGGCATCGACGGGGAGACGCTGCGCCGGATCCCGGAGGTCGTGGCGGTCGCCGGCGGCCCCCGGAAGACTGCGGCCATCCGCGCGGCGCTGCGCAGCGGGCTCGTCACCACGCTCGTGTGCGACGCCGCAACCGCAACACAATTGTTATTGGACGAAGACGAATCACACGGATCTACGGAGGACACGGAAGATGGAGTTTGAGGATCTGCGCGGACGCACCGCCGTGGTCACGGGGGGCGGCCGCGGACTCGGCCGGTCGCTGGCGGAGGCCTTCGCGGCCCAGGGGATGAACGTCGCCCTGCTCGACGTGCTGGACGGCGTCGAAGCGGCGGCGGAGGAGATCGCCGCCGACTCGGGCGTCTCGGCGCTCGGCATCCGCACCGATGTGACGGACACGACGCAGCTCGAGGCCGCCTTCGCGCGCGTCTCGGCGGAGCTCGGCACCCCCCAGGCGCTGCTCACCGCGGCCGGGGTCACGCTGCTCGAGCCGAGCACCGACATCACCCCCGAGCAGTGGCGACGGCTGCAGTCGATCAACGTCGACGGCACCTTCTTCACCGCGCAGGCCTTCGCGCGCGAGCTCATCCGGGCCGAGCTGCCCGGCTCGGCGGTGCTGGTCTCCTCGATGTCGGCGCACATCGTCAACGTTCCGCAGAACCAGGCCGCGTACAACACCTCGAAGGCCGCCGTGGGGCACCTGGCGAAGTCGCTCGCCGTCGAGTGGGCCCCGAAGGGCATCCGCGTCAACGCCATCGCGCCCGGCTACTTCCTCTCGGACATGACGAAGCAGTTCACCGAGACGAACCCCGAGCTCGCGGCCGACTGGGTCTCGAGGATCCCGATGGGGCGGATGGGCGAGCCCGAGGATCTGCACGGACTCGTCGCCTTCCTCGCCTCCGACGCCTCGCGGTACCTGACGGCGCAGTCGGTCGTCATCGACGGCGGCTACACCGCGATCTGATCCGGCGGGAGCAGCGCGGGCCGTAGGATGGACCCGTGCTGCTCTCAGACCGCGATATCAACGCAGAACTCGAATCCGGCCGCATCGGACTCGCCCCGAGCGAGTCCTCGATGGTGCAGCCCTCGAGCGTCGACGTGCGCCTCGACCGCTACTTCCGCCTCTTCGACAACCACAAGTATGCGGTGATCGACCCCTCCGAGGAGCAGCCCGAGCTCACCCGCCTCATCGAGGTCGACCCCGCGGAGGGCTTCATCCTGCACCCCGGCGAGTTCGTGCTCGGCTCCACCTACGAGCAGGTGCAGCTCCCCGACGACATCGCCGCGCGCCTCGAGGGCAAGAGCTCGCTGGGACGCCTGGGCCTCCTCACCCACTCCACGGCCGGATTCATCGATCCGGGGTTCGAGGGGCACGTCACCCTCGAGCTCTCCAACGTCGCGACGCTGCCGATCCGGCTCTGGCCGGGGATGAAGATCGGCCAGCTCTGCTTCTTCCGCCTCTCCTCCTCGGCCGAGCGCCCCTACGGCTCGGGCGCGACGCACTCCCGCTATCTCGGTCAGCGCGGCCCGACGGCCTCCCGCTCGTTCCAGAACTTCCATCGGGCGGACGTCACCCGCACCGACAGCGGCCATATCGGAGGATAGCCGCCGATCCGGCCCGCGATCCCGCGGCAGTTGAGGATCGCCACAACGGCCTGGGAACGGCGTCGGGCCCGCGGTAGTGTCGGTGGCGCCACGAAGCGACGACGCAGCGTCTGGAGCCCCATGCACCCGTTCCCGCACCTCCTCTCACCGATCCGGATCGGCGCGCGCACGATCCCGAACCGCGCGATCATGGGGTCCATGCACCTGGGCCTCGAGGAGCACCCGGAGGGCTTCCCCCGCATGGCCGAGTTCTACGCCGAGCGCGTGCGGGGCGGAACACCGCTCGTCGTCACGGGCGGCATCTCGCCCAACCGGGAGGGGCGCCCCTCGCCGCACGGAGCCGTGCTCGACGACCCCTCGCAGCTCGCGGACCACCGCCTCATCACCGAGGCGGTGCACGCCGAGGGCGGGCTCGTGCTGCTGCAGCTGCTGCACTTCGGACGCTACGCGTCGCACCCCGGGCTCGTCGCGCCGAGCGCGCTGCGGGCGCCCATCGCCGAGCTGACCCCGCGGGAGCTCGACGACGCCGACGTCAGGCGCACGATCGAGGACTACCGCAGGGCGGCGGGGCTCGCGATGGACGCGGGCTACGACGGCGTCGAGGTCATGGGGTCGGAGGGGTACCTGGTCAACGAGTTCCTCGCGCCCGCGACGAACCGCCGCGACGACGCCTGGGGCGGCGACGCGGAGCGCAGGCGGGCGTTCCCCCTCGCCGTCGCGCGGGCCGTCCGCGAGGGCATGGACGCGGCCGTCGACGCCCCGGCCCCCGTCCTCTCCTTCCGCATCTCGCTCGCCGATCTCGTACCCGGCGGCGCCACGGCCGAGGAGGCCCTCGACCTCGCCCGCGAGCTGGAGGGCGCGGGCGTCGACCTGTTCGTCACGGGCTTCGGCTGGCACGAGTCGCGCGTGCCGACGATCGCCACCGGAGTGCCGCGAGCGGCCTTCGCCGCCTTCGCTGGGCGCCTGCGCGAGGCGGTGTCCGTGCCCGTCGCGGCCTCCAACCGCATCAACACGCCCGCCGCCGCGGAAGCGGTGCTCGCCCGCGGCGACGCCGACCTCGTCTCGCTCGCCCGGCCCCTGCTCGCCGACCCGGCGTTCGTGCGGAAGGCGGCCGCCGCGCAGCCCGAGCGCATCAACACCTGCATCGGCTGCAACCAGGCCTGCATCGACCACGCGCTCTCGGGGCGCATCACCTCGTGCCTCGTGAACCCGCGCGCCTGCCACGAGACGCTGCTCGTGCTCGGCCCCGTCCGCCGGCGCAAGCGGATCGCCGTCGTCGGCGCCGGCCCCGCGGGGCTCGCCGCGGCCACCGCCCTCGCCGAGCGGGGGCACGCGGCCGTGCTCTTCGAGGCGCGGGATCGCCTCGGCGGCCAGTTCGACCTCGCGAGGCGCATCCCGGGCAAGGAGGAGTTCTCCGAGACGCTCCGCTACTACGGGGGCGAGCTCGACCGGCTCGGCGTCGAGACCCGCCTGGGGGCCGCGGCGAGCGCCGCGCAGCTGGCGGAGGGGGGCTTCGACGAGGTCGTCGTCGCGACCGGCGTCGCTCCCCGGGTGCCGGCGCTGCGGGGCGTCGACCTGCCGCTCGTCGCCGACTACGCCCGGATCCTGCGGGGCGAGCACGAGGCGGGCGAGCGCGTCGCGATCCTGGGCGCCGGCGGGATCGGCTTCGACACGGCGACCTTCCTCACGCAGGATCTGCCGCCGGCCTCGCTCGACGTCTCGCGCTTCATGCGCGAGTGGGGCGTGACCGACGACGGGAGGATCCCCGGCGCGCTGGTCGGCACCGCCGCGGAGCCCAGCGCGCGCCGCGTCACGATGCTGCAGCGGAAGGCCTCGAAGGCCGGCGCGGGGCTCGGGCTCACCACGGGGTGGATCCACCGCACCGAGGTGCGCAGGCGCGGCGTCGAGACCGTCGTCGGGGTCGGTTACGAGGAGATCGTGCCCGAGGGGGTCGTCGTCTCGGTCGGCGGCTCCAGCCGGCTGATCCCGGCCGACACGGTCGTGCTGTGCACGGGCCAGGAGTCGGTGCGGGGGCTCGCCGACGAGCTCGACGGGATCGGGATCGCCGCGCACGTGATCGGCGGCGCGCGCCTGGCGGGCGAGCTCGACGCGAAGCGCGCGATCCGCGAGGGCACCGAGGTCGCGGCGGCCCTGTAGGAGCGGCCCGGGAGACGGGGCGACCCCGGCCCGGCTGGCCTATCGGCGTCGCGTGTCCAGCCGCCGATCCCGCTCGGCCTGCGAGGCCAGCATCTCGTTGTACGCCTGGAGCTCCGCCTCGCCGGAGCGATCCGCCGCCCGGTCCTTCCGCTTCTGCTCCTTCGCGTCGCTGCGCGACCACTGCACCGCGACGATGAGCGCGAGCGCGAGCGTCGGCAGCTCGCCGATGCCCCACGCGATCCCGCCGCCGGTCATCTGATCCTCCAGCGGCGGCGGCCCCCACGTGCGCCCCATCGCCCCGAACCAGTCGGCGAGCATCAGGTTGTCGCCCGTCATGATCGTCACCCCGAAGAAGGCGTGCGACGCCATCGTGGCGAACAGGGTGACGAGCCGCAGCGGATAGGGGAAGCGGTAGGGCACGGGGTCGATCCCGATCATCGACAGCGAGAAGAGGTAGCCCGAGATCAGGAAGTGCACGATCATCCACTGGTGCCCGAGGTGCTCGACCATGGCCCAGCGGAAGACGGGCGTGAAGTAGAACACCCACAGCGATCCGGCGAAGACGACCGCCGCGACGGCGGGGTGCGTGATGACCTTCGAGTAGGGGGTCTGCACCGCCCAGAGCACCCACTCGCGACCGCCCCAGGATCCGTCGCGCCGCTTCTCGACGGCCCGCAGCAGCAGCGTGACGGGGGCTCCCAGCACCAGCACCAGCGGGATGAGCATGGTGAGCATCATGTGCCCCAGCATGTGCACGCTGAAGAGGTACTGCTCGTAGGCGTTGAACGGCCCGTTGGTCGTGTAGAACAGCAGAGCGAGGCCCAGCAGCCACGCGATCGTGCGGCCGACGGGCCAGCGATCGCCGCGCCGCGCGAGCCGGATCACGGCCGCGACGTACAGTGCGGCCCCGAAGAGGCACACCAGGCTCCAGGCCAGATCGAACTTCCACTCTGTGAAGTAGCTCGTCGTCGTGAGCTCGGGCGGGAGCGGATCGCCCGTGAGCCACTCCGCCGGGGTGATCCTGCCGCCCTGATCCCTGACCGGCTCGAGCGCCACCGGCGTCTCGGTTCGACCGAGGGCTCCCGCGATCCCGCTCGCGACGCCCATGACCGCGAGCTCGGCGACGACGAACCAGGCGAAGACGCGGCCGCCGCGATCCTCGCCGGCGATGCGCGGGATCAGCCGCCGGCGCTGGAGCGCGCCGAACGCGCCGAGCACCAGCAGCGCGGCCGTCTTCAGCATCACCAGCCGGCCGTACCCCGTGCCGAGCAGCGCGTCGAGCGAGCCGATGCGCAGCCACGCGCTCACAACCCCCGAGGCGGCGACGCCGACGAAGGCGAAGAGCGCCAGCGAGGAGTAGCGGGAGACCAGCACGGCGAGCCGCGCACGGTCGACCACCCTCACCAGCACGACGAGCGTGAGCAGGCCTCCGAGCCACACGCCCGCGCCGATGAGGTGCACCAGCAGCGAGTTCACCGCCTGGGCGTGGCCGGAGGCGCCGGCCGCGTGGCCCTGCTGCGCCAGCGGCAGGGCGGTCGCGAGACCGGCGACGAGCACGAGCAGCGTCAGACGGCGCCCGCGCACCGCGAAGCAGAGCACCGTGGTGACGGCGGCGAGCAGCAGCTGGATCAGCCAGAGCTGCCCCAACTCGATCTCGGTGACGAACATGGCGAGACCGGCCCCGAAGGCGGCGTCGCCCGAGAACGGCTGCCCCGACACGTCGACGTAGGTGAGGATCAGCGTCGCGGCGCTCGCCACCGTGAGCGCCGCGGAGGACGCCGCGGCGAAGTCGAGCGCGACCCGCGACTCCGTCTTCTCCGAGGCCAGCGCCCACACCGTCATGACGAGCGATCCGATGAGGCCGGCCATGGTCAGGTTCACGAGCGTGCGCCCGATCGGCATGCCGAAGCGCACGACGGCTCCCGGATCGAGCACCGCCCGCTCGGCGGAGGCGCCGCCGATCCCGAGGCCGAGCAGGAGCGCCGCCAGGGTCGCCGCGAGCAGCGCGGCGGGGGCGATCACGCGGAGGAAACGAGGCACCGCTCCAGCCTACGCCGTGGCCGGTGGGGAAGCGCTGGGGCGCGGCCGCGCAGCTCGGTGGCCCCGACTCGCCCATTTTATGGAATAGTCTTTCATAAACGGACGAGCCCGGCGCAGGAGCGGCCCGCGGCAGCGACACCCGACCGCGAAGGAGGCCGATGGATCCCCTCGATCTCGTCCTCGCCGCGCTGCCCGTCGCGGCGCTGATCGCGGCTCTCGCGCTGCGGGTGCCTCCGCTGCGGGCGGTGGCCATCGCCCTGCTCCTCACCCTCGCGCTGAGCTTCCGATTCCCCCTGGACGGCCCCGCCCTCGCCGCGGCGGGCGCCTCGCTCGCCGGGGTGACGCTCACGGTCGCGGCGATCATGCTCGGCGGGATCCTGCTCTCCAACATCCTCACGGCGTCCGGCGCGCAGGATGCCATCAGCGAGTGGCTCAACCGCGCCGCCGCCGATCCCGGCCGCGCCGTGCTGCTCATCGGCCTCGGCATCACGCCGTTCGTGGAGTCGGTGATCGGCTGGGGCGTCGGCGTGATCGTGGGGGCTCCCCTGCTCGTGAGGGCCGGGCTGAGTCCGACCCGGGCGTGCGCGGTCGCCCTGCTCGGCCTCCTCGTGTGCCCGTGGGGCACTCTCGGAACGGGCCTCCTCGTCGTCGCGGAGCTCGGCGGGCTCCCGCTGGCCGAGCTCGGGCCATGGGTCGCGGTGTTCAACCTCCCGGTGTACCTCGTGATGGGCTCCGCGATCTTCGCGGTCGGCCTCGGCCGTCGGGGCTCCGGGCGCCTGCTCGCCGAGTTCCTCTGCGCGGTGCTCGCGATGTGGCTCGTCCTCACGGCGGCGAACGCCTGGATCGCGCCCGCGCTCGGCGGCGTGCTCGCCTCCTTCGCCGGCATCGCCTGCCTGCTGGGATTCGCCGCGGCGTCGAGCCGGGGGCTCCCCCGACTCGATCGCGTCGCCGCGCGGGCGCTCGCGCCCTACGGGATCCTGGTCGGCGCCATCCTGATCGGCGTGACCGCGGCCCGGCTTCCGCTGCTCGAGGCGTTCGCCTGGCTCCTCGGGAACCCCGCGCCGTGGGTCGGCGTGGCGGTGGCGCTCGCTCCGCGGATCACGGGCCTCTCCGGCTCGGCGCTCCGCCGCAGTCTCCGCCGCGGCGTGACCCAGTGGGCACCGGTGTTCCTCGTCACGGCGCTCTTCCTCGTCTTCGGGGCCCTCCTGGCCTCGAACGGGATGAGCGACGCGCTCGCGGCCGCCGCCGCGAGCCTGCGCGGCTGGTTCCTCCCGCTGATCCCCGTCGTCGGCGCGCTCGTCGGCTACATCACGGCGTCCACCACGGCGACGGCGGCGCTGACCACACCCGGGCTCGCCGCGGTCGCGGGCTCGCTGCAGCTCGACCCGGGTCTCGTCGTGGGATCGATGACGGCCTCCTCGGGCGCGTCCATCATGGCCTCCCCGTCCAGGGTCGCCCTCGCGGCGAAGGTGAGCGAGCTCTCGGGGTCTGCGGGCGCTCGGGCCGTGGACGTGCCCCGGGTGGTGCGCATCGTGCTCCTCGCGAACGTCGGCGTCGCGGTGCTGCTCGCCCCCGCCACCGCGCTCGCGGCCGGGCTGCTCTAGCGGGCGGCGCCCTACTCGCCGAGTCGCCGGGGCTCGGCGGTTCGCCGGGGCTCACCGCCGGGGCGCGCCGGGGCTCAGAAGAGCGTGGCGATGGCGCCCGTGATCAGCGGATCCGGATCGTCGGCGCCCTCGACGGTCGCGATGATCGGCCACTTGTCGAAGGCGGTGCAGGGGTGCGACATGCCGAGCGGCACGACGTCTCCCGGGCGCAGATCGGCGACCCCCGCGCCGCGGAGGAAGGCGTGCTGGTCGTTCAGCGCCGAGACGCTCAGGGCGGGGACGCCCGCCGCGGAAGAGCCCGGCTCCGCCCCCGGCGCCGCGCCCGCCGCCATCCCGAGCGGGACGGGCAGGTCGACGTCGAACGCCAGGTCGCGCTTGCCCGCGTCCAGCAGCGCGAGCTCCGGCTCGGGAACGCTGAGGACGCGCGCCCAGACCCGCATCGACGCCGTCAGCGCGCGGCCGCCCCCGCGCAGGGGCGAGACCCGCGAGTACAGCCCGTCGTCATGGATCTGCGCGGCGCCCGACCTCAGCACGACGGTCGCCTCCGGCACCAGCGCCGAGAGCTCCTCCAGCACGAGATCGGGGTACGCGCTGCCCCCGGCCGAGACGATCGGGACGCCGTCGCGCACGAGACCGTCCCGGACCACCCGCGAGGCGGCCTCCCCGACGCGACGCAGGTACCCGCGCACCCGTTCGAGCGTGGCCGGGGCGCGGTCGGCCCCGAAGTGCCCCTCCCACCCCGCGACCCCCGCTAGACGCAGCGTCGAGCTCGCCGCCGCGGCCGCCGCGACGGCGCGCACCTCGTCGAGGGCGCGGGCCCCGGTGCGGCCGCCGGGGCCGCCAACGTCCACGAGCACGTCGATCGGGGCCCGCGCCCCGGCGCGCAGGCGCTCCTCCTCGAGGATCCCGACCGCGCGCTCGGAGTCGACCCACACCGTCAGCCGGCGGTCCGGCGACTCGTCGAGGCAGCGTGACAGACCGCGGATCGCGACCGGGTCCACGAGGTTGTTGGCGAGCAGCACGCGCTGCACCCCGTGCTCGAAGCCGGCGCGCGCCTGCCAGGGCGTCGCGAAGGTGATCCCCCGTGCCCCGGCCTCGATGGCGCTCGCCCAGAGGGCGGGCGCCATCGTCGTCTTGCCGTGCGGGAAGAGCTGCGCGCCGTGCTCGCCGACCCAGTCGAGCAGGCGCCTCTCGTTGCGCCGCACCGCCGCGACGTCGAGCGTCATCACCGGCGTCTGGAACCGCGACCGCCGCAGGCCGGCCTCCCCCACCCGGGAGAGGCGCCGGCCCCAGAGCTCCTCGGGGAACCCCTTGGCGGCCGGGGTGATCACGGGGTCGGGAACGATGACCGGCATGGGGATCTCCTTCGGGTCGGTCCTGGTCGCTACCGCGCCTCGAGCACCATCAGGGCGTCGATCTCGACGAGCATGTCCTCGTGGGGCAGCGTCACGAAGATCGTGGTGCGCGTGGGGAACACCCCCGAGGGGCAGAACTCCCGCACGTACTCGCCGTACGCCTCGTTCATACCGGCGAAGTGCTCGCGCTCGGTCAGGAACACGCGCAGGGACACGATGTCGTCGAAGCCGCCGCCCGCGGCCTCCGCGATGGCGCGGATGTTGTCGAGGGTTCTCCGGGTCTGCGCGGCGAGGTCCCCCTGGTGCAGGTAGGCCCCGGTCGCGGGATCCTGCGGGCCCTGACCCGAGATCGAGACGAGGTCGCCCGCCCTCACCGCCTGCGAGAAGGGCGCGATCGGGGTGGGGGCGTTCTGCGTCGAGACCTCGCTCTTGCCGCTGCGCTGCTCGTTCATCGTGTGCTCCGTTCCTGTTATTCCAGTGGTCTTCGAGGGTGCGGCCCTGCCGGTGCGCCCGGGTCAGGCCGACTCTCCGGTCGGCGGCCGGTACCCCAGCCGTCGGGAGATCTCCGCCGCCGCCCCGCTCACCGTGCGCCCGAGATCCTCCACCCGGTCGCGGTCGAAGCGAAGCGTGGGCGTGGAGACGCTGATGCCGGCGACGGGAGCCCCGGTGATGTCGAAGATCGCGGCCCCCACGCAGCAGATGCCGGGCTCGTTCACCTCGAGGTCGGTGCCGTAGCCGCGGAGGCGCGTGGCGTCGAGGGCGGCCTCGAACCGGTCGGGCGAGATCGCGTCGGCGTACTGCACCCGCGACAGCTCGACGGTGCGGTCGATCGTCTCCTGATCGGATGCGGCGAGGATCGACACCCCGATCGCCGTCGTGAGGGCGGGGTTCGTGCCGCCGACGCGCGACACCATGCGCACCGCGTTCGGGCTGTCGAGCTTCTCGACGTAGACGATCTGCGCGCCCGAGAGCACGCCGAGGTGGATCGTCTCGCCCGTCCGGTCCCGCAGCGCGGCCATCTGGGGCCCGGCCTCGGCCCTGAGGTCGAGCCCCTCGGCCAGCGCTCCCGCGAGCACGGCAGCGGACACGCCGATCGCGTAGTTGCCGTCGACGGTCTCGCGCACGAGGTCGTAGGCGCGCAGGGTGGCGAGCGCGCGGTGGACGGTCGGCACCGGATCCCCGAGCCGGCGCGCGAGCTCCGCCAGGGTCACCCCCCTCGGATGCTCGGCGAGCTCCATCAGCAGGCGGGCCGTGCGGTCCACCGCCTTCGCGCCATCGGGCCCGCGCCTCACCGTGCGCTGCTCGGCCTCCGCCGGCCGCTCGTCGACGGCTGCTCCTTCTGTCATCAGCTCAAGCCTCTCTCTCGGGAGACGAACGCTCCGCAGTCGCTGCGATCGTCTGGGCGGTAGCCTCCGCAAGCGCGGCGCTTGTCTGGAGACCATACCCGCCCTGGCCTGCGAGCCAGACGAAACCGGGCGCGGCGGGATCCCAGCCGGTGACGGGAACCTCCCGATCGCTGAAGCACCGCAGTCCCGCCCACGCGCGCTCGACGTCGGGCACGGGGACGGCGAGTCGATTCCGGGCCCGCTCCAGGACGCGGCGCACGGTCGCGGGTTCGGGCCGCGCGTCGCCGGGCTGCACGGGCTCCTCGTCGGAGGGGGACAGCAGCAGCGCCCCGCCGGCGGGCCGGGCGTAGAAGTCCATCTCGACGTCGGAGATCATCGGCGCGTGCGCGAGGCCGGCGTCCAGCCCGGAGGACGTCAGCGCGACGGTCCGCCGGTAGCTGCGGATGCCCCGCGGCTCGACGCCCGCGAGACCGGCGACGCGGTCGGCCCAGGCCCCCGCGGCGTTGACCACCACGGGGGCCGAGTACCGGCCTCGGGCGGTACGGATCTCCCACCGCCCGCCGCGGCGCTCGAGATGCTCCACCGCGGCGGAGGTCACGACCTCGGCGCCGCCGGCGGTGGCGTCGGCCAGGTAGGCGTCCAGGAGGCGATCGACGTCCACCTCGTACGCGTCCTCGTCGATCGCCCCCGCCCGGTACACGTCGGGATCGGCGAGCGGCAGCTCAGCCGCGAGCTCCGCGCCCTCCACGCGTCTGAGCGCGGGGAGGTGCTCGAGCATCAGCTCGAGCGGGCCGACGCCCGACGGCCTCGCCACCCAGCCGAGGGACCTCGGGGTCAGGATCTCCGTCCCGTGCCCGCTCTCCATCCCGCCGATGATCTCGATGGAGCGACGGGTGAGGGCGCGGATGTGGTCGGGTCCGTAGGAGGGCTGCATCTGCCGGGCCGAGCGCCCCGACGAGTGCACGGCGATCCTCGCCTCGGCCTCCAGCACCACGACGTCCCGGCGGTGCGCCAGGGCCGCGGCGAGCGACAGGCCGGCCACCCCCGCACCGACGATCACCGCATCCGCGCGCACCGTCACCGCGATGCTCCGATCCTCGAGACCCGATGCTGGGTTCCCGCCGCGACCCCCGTGGGGCGCCCGCCCTCCCAGGCGGCTTCGCCCGCCACGAAGACGCGCTCCACCCCGGTCGTGAGGCTCCTCGGGTCGGCGAAGTCGGCGGTGTCGCCGTAGCACCCGGGGTCGATGATCTGCAGGTCTGCCGGCATGCCCTCGGCGACGACCCCGGCCTCCACGCCGAAGCGGCGGGCGGAGGCGCCCGTCATCCGCCGCACCGCCTCCTCGCGCCCGAGGGGGCGCCCCGGCCCGGCGTACCTCGCGAGCACGCGCGGGAAGGTGCCGAAGAGCCGGGGATGCACGTAGCCGCGCTCGCGGGGCAGCCCGTCGGACCCGACGAGCGTGTGCGGCCACGCGAGGGCCGTCTCCATGCCCGCGATGTCGGTCTGGAAGAGCACGACCGTGAGGCCCGCGGCCTCCTCCAGCATGAGGTCGGCGAGGCAGTCGGCGGGGTCCGCGCCGCGCCGCGCCGCGATCTCACTGAGGGGACGGCCCTCGAACGGGAGGTTCTCCTCTCGCACGAATCCCGCGAGCAGCAGCTTCTCGGGTCCCAGCGAGGCGAAGTAGTTCTCGAGCGGGCCGTCCCAGGGCGCGCGCAGCTCCCGCAGCACGCGGCGCCGGGTCTCGGGGTCGGACAGCGCCTCGAGCAGTGACGCGGCGCCCCGGTCCGCCGACCAGGAGGGGAACAGCGTGACCGCGGTCGTGCTGCCCGCCGAGTACGGATAGACGTCCGCCGTCACATCGAGCCCCTCGTCGCGCGCACGGTCGAGCAGGTCGATGACGCGCGGCATCGTGCCGAAGTTGCCCGGGCCCGTCACCTTGAGATGGCTCACGTGCAGCGCGCATCCGGTCGCGCGGCCGAGGTCGAGGAACTCCTGCAGCGAGGCCTCGAGCCGATCCGCCTCGTTCCGCACGTGCGCGACGAGCAGCTTGCCCCGGCGCGCCACGGTCTCGGCGATCCGGCGCAGCTCATCGGGATCCGCCGCGTTGCCCGGCGAGTACATCAGCCCGAAGGAGAGCCCGGCGGCGCCGGCGCTCAGCGCCTCGTCGAGGCCTCCGCAGATCGCGTCGACCTCCGCTCCCCCGGCTGCGCGTCGCTGCGGTCCGGTCACGGCGGCGCGCAGCGGGCCGTGGGGCACGAGAGCGACCGAGTTGAGCGCGAGCGGGGCGTCGGCGAGCACGGAGATGAACTCCCCGAAGCTGCCGAAATCCTGCTCCGGGAAGTCTCCGAGCACCGGCCGGGAGTACTCCTCGATCATCGCGCGGTCGCCCGTCGGGGCGCAGCCGTGCCCGCAGTTGCCGATCACGGTGGTGGTGACCCCCTGCGAGAGCTTGGGGTCCATCGCCGCCTCGCGCAGCAGCGCGGCGTCGTCGTGGGAGTGCACGTCGACGAAGCCCGGCAGCACCTCGCGCCCGTCGGCCTCGACGACCCGCTCGTCGGCGCCGGGCTCGAGTGCGGGCGCGACCTCGACGATCACGCCGTCGCGCACGCGCACGTCCAGGCGGGCCGCGGGCGCGCCCGTGCCGTCGATGACCGTTCCTCGCTTGATGACGAATGGGCTCTTCACTGCTTCTCTCCAGTTCTCGGGTCGCCGGCCGACGCGTCCGGCTCAGTCCCGGATCGTCTCCCGGCGCGGCTCCGCCGCGGTCCCGACGGCCTCCGCCGCCTCCGCGAGCTCCAGCGCCGCCTCGATCGAGGCGGCTCGGAGCGGGGCGCGCTCCGTCTCCAGCGGGCGCTTGAACCCCGCGCCCGTCAACAGGCAGACGACGCGCTCCCCGGCCGACACGAGCCCGCGCTCGCGGAGCCCGGTCAGCGCGGCGACGCCGATGGCGCCCGCCGGCTCGACGTGCACGCCGGAGCGCTCCGCGAGGGTGCGTCGCTCGGAGGCGGTGCGCGCGTCGGGCACCGCGATGGCGGATCCGCCCGAGCGGCGCACCATCTCGAGCGTGAGCGTGCCGTCGTGCGCGTAGCCCCGCAGCGGGTCGTCGAGGCCCGACACGTCGGTCGTCACCCGCTCCCACTCGGTCACACGGTCCTCGCCCCGGTCCCAGGCCCTGGCGATCGGGCTGCAGCCCTCGGGCTGCGCGGCGATGACGCGGGGAACCGCGTCGACGAGGCCCCAGTCCCGCAGATCCTCGAACCCGGCGACCACGCCGTGCACGAGCGGCCCCGCGCTCGTCGGCACGATCACCGCGTCGGGCGCCTCGCCGAGCTGACGGAACAGGTCGTACGCGGTGCTCCGCAGCGCGGCGACCGCGGCCGGGTTCACGTAGGTGGTCGTCACGTTCGCGAACCCGGAGCGGCGACCCAGCTCCTTCGCCACGGCGAAGGAGACGCTGTAGTCGCCCTCGACGAGCAGCTGCACGGCCCCGTACGCGCCGCTCGCCAGCAGCTTGCCGGGCGGGGTGCCGGCCGGCATCACCAGGACGACCGGGATGCCGGCCCTCGCGCCGTAGGCGGCCGCCGAGGCCGCCGCATTGCCGCTCGACGCGCACACGATGCCCCTGCTGCCCTGCGCCGCGGCCTGCGCGACCCCCGCGGCCACCGCCCGGTCCTTGAAGGAGCCGGTCGGGCACAGATGGTCGAGCTTCAGGTGGGCGGACGCGAGGCCGTGCCGCTCGGCGAGGTTCGCGTCCGGGAGCAGCGGGGTCATGGTCTCGCCGAGGCTGAACCGGGATCCCTCGGGATCCAGGCCCAGCGGCTCGGCGTACTGCCAGATCCCCGGAGCCCCCTCGCGCACGCTGAACGCGCCGCCGCGGCGCCGCGCGGAGACCGGCGCCTCGCAGCTCAGGCAGGGGGATGCGTGCCCGTCCGCGTGGATCCTTCCGCACGCGACGCAGTGCAGCTCCCAGACGGCCTCGTGGCGCTCCATGCCGATCGTCAGCCCAGCAGGTCGGCGAGCTTCACGGGCTGCCCGGTCTCGATCGAGCGCAGGCAGGCCTCGATCATGGCGGTGTTGACCATGCCCTCGCGGAAGGTGCACTCGGGCGTCTTGCCGTCGAGCACGCAGTCGACGAAGTACTTCATCGGCGAGTACATGTAGTGGTTCAGCTGGCCCCAGCGGTCCCGCTTGCCGAGGGGCACCCACGGGTAGGAGTACTTCTCGGGGGTGGCGAACGAGATGCCCGAGAAGTCCTGGTCGTACTCGATCTTCCCGGTCTCGCTGTAGAGCACCATGTGGCAGTCGGTGACGCTCGGGTTGGAGTTGGGCACCACCCACGACGTCTCGAAGGTGACGTTCGCGCCCGAGGGGAACGACACCATCGCCTGCATCGCGTCGAACGTGTCGACGCCCTTCTGCTGCAGGATCCCCTTGTGCCCCGTCGCGTAGATCGTCTCGGGGACCTCGTCGATGATCCACGTCATGAGGTCGAACAGGTGCGGGAACAGGAACCAGTGGGGGCCGGAGCGGCCCGCCCAGGACAGCCACTTCTCCGCCACCTCGATGGCGTCCGAGAGCCGGATGTAGCCCATGTGGGGCTTGCCCATCTCGCCCGACGCCACCGTGTCCTTCACCATCGACCACTGGGGGTCCCAGCGCAGGTGGAAGTCGACCATGGACAGGCCGCTCGAGGCCTCCGCGAGTCGCACGAGCTCCTTCGCCTCGTCCAGCGAGGTGGTCAGAGGCTTCTCGACGAGCACGTTCTTGTTCGCCTCGAGCAGCGTCGAGACGGGGCCGAAGTGGGCGTGGTCGGGGGTCGCCACGCTGAAGGTGGTGATGTCGCTCGACGCGAGCTCGTCCACGCTCGTCGTCCAGTCGCAGCCGATCCTCGAGGCCACCTCGCGGGCCCGCTCCTCGTTCATGTCGCAGACCACGGCGACCTCGCTGCGGTGGTAGTCGTCGTACACCAGCGGGTGGTTCTGGCCCCAGATCCCGAGGCCGACCACTCCGACCTTGAGCTTCTCAGTCATTCGATCGTTCCTTTCGTCGTCGTTCTTCTGTTCGTCGTGCCGCCGATGCGCCGCACTGCGCGATTCGTCGCGCGTCCCCCGAGCGCCGGTCAGAACGTCGTCACGTCGAACGTGATCGTCTTGATCTCGGTCATCTCGAGGAGGGTGTGCATGCCGCCGAGGCGGCCGAGACCCGACATGGTCCCGCTGCCGCCGCCGAACGGCATGTGGATCTCCCAGTAGGTGGAGGCGTCGTTGATGTTCACGATGCCCGTGCGGAGGCGCTCCGCCACCGCGAAGGCGCGCGCCGCGGAGCGGCTCCACACCGCGCTGCACAGCCCGAACTGGGGCGCCTGCGCGATCTCGACCGCCTCCTCGGCCGAGTCGACCGGCACCAGCGGCACGATCGGGCCGAAGCTCTCGTAGCGCACGACGTCGGCCTCCGCCGGCACGCCCGTCAGCACCGTCGGAGCGTAGTAGAGGCTGCTCGGGTCGTCGCGGCGGCCGCCGGCGGCGACCGATGCGCCCCGCCCCTCCGCGTCGAGGATGTGCGCGTCCATCTTCGCCGCGGTCGCCTCGTTGTTGAGCGGCCCCATCGTCGTGCCGGGATCGGCGGGATCGCCGCTGACGATGCTCCGCGTCTCCTCGAGCACGAGCGCGGCGAGCTCGTCGTGCACGCCCCGCTCGACGAGCACGACCTCGGTCGCGGCGCACACCTGGCCGCCGTTGAAGTAGGCGCCCGCCGCGATCGCCTTCGCGGCGGCGGGAAGATCGGCGTCGTCGAGCACGATCGTCGGCCCGTTGCCGCCGAGCTCCAGGAGCAGGGGCTTCCCGGCGGCCCGCCTCGCGATCGACATCCCCGTCGCGGTCGAGCCGGTGAAGCCGACGCCGTCGATGTCGGGGTGCCCGACCAGCGCGTCGCCGACCACGTCTCCGGGGCCCGTGACGAGGTTCAGGGCGCCGGCGGGGATCCCGCTGGCCGCGAGCACCTCCGCGAACCTCACGGCCACGTGCGAGGTCGACGGGGCCGGGACCCACACGACGGCGTTGCCGGTGGCGAGCGCCGGGGCCAGGTACTCGGTGGGGATGTTCACCGGGAAGTTCCACGGGGTGATCACCGCGTACACGCCGCGCGGGCGGCGCACGCTGAGCACCTTCTTATTGGGGTTCTCGGCGTGCGGCACGACGCCGTCGAGGTGACGCACGTGACCGGCCGCGTCGCGGAAGCCCTTCGCGGCGGTCAGGATCTCGCCGCGCGCCTCCGCCTCGAGCGGCTTGCCCTGATCCTCGCTGAGGGCCCGGGCGAGCTCGTCGGCGTGCTCGACGATGGCGGCCGCCACCGCCTCGCACCACTCGGCGCGCTGCTCGACGCTCGTGGCCGCCAGCTCGGCCGCCGCGCCGCGCGCCGCGCGCACCGCCCGGTCGACGTCCTCGACGGTGCCGAGCGCGACGTCCGCCAGGCGCTCGCCCGTGGCCGGGTTGTACGCGGCGAAGGACTCGCCGCCGGCGGGATCGACCCACTCGCCGCCGATCAGAAGCCTGTGCTGTGTCATGGTGGTTCTCCTAACTGGTGGTTACTTGACCGCGCCGAAGGTGAGGCCGCTCACGATGTGCCTGCGGAAGATGAAGAAGAGGAGCATGGGCACGATCATGCTCATCACCGCGGTGGCGCCGATGTAGGTCCAGTTCACGCCGCTCGTGGCGTAGAAGCTCAGGGCGCGGACGGTGAGGGGGATGCTGTCCCCGCTCGTCAGCGGCATCACGAACAGCAGGTTGTTCCAGCCGAAGCAGAACACGAAGATCCCGGCGACCAGCAGCCCGGGCCTGAGCACCGGGAGGAACACCTGCACCAGGATCCGCCAGCGGGAGCAGCCGTCGAGCAGCGCGGCCTCCTCGATCTCGACCGGGAGCTCCTCGAAGAAGCTCCGCAGCAGCAGGACCGCGAGCGGGATCGAGAAGGTCTGGAACGCGATCACCGCGGCCCAGTTCGTGCCGACGACGCCGATCGTGGTGAGCATGATGAAGAGGGGGATGACGAAGACGACGGGCGGGGCGAGCATCAGGCTGAGGTACCACATCCCGAGCAGGTTCCTGCCGCGATAGCGCCAGCGCGTGAGGCCGTAGCAGGCCATGATGGCGAGCGGCATGGCGACGAGCGTGGCGAGGCCGGCCTGCACGACGCTCGCGAGCAGTGAGCTCAGGCCGCCCCCCGACGAGAACAGGTAGGCGAAGGGCCCGAAGTCCGGCGTGAAGACGAGTTGCAGCGGCTCGTTCGCGGTGATGTCCGTCGGCCTGATGGCCATGAGCAGCATCCAGAGGACCGGAGCGAGGAACACCAGCGACGCGATGATGAGGAGGGCGTACTGCAGCACCCGCAGGATGACTCTAGACATTCCGCGTCCTTCCCTTGCGGTTCGACACGACGAAGTAGACGTTGATGAACACGCCCACGATGATCGACGCGAGCATCGTCAGCGCCGAGGCGAACCCGATGTTGTAGCTGTTGAGGCCCGCCATGAAGATCTCGAAGCCGACGGTGGTCGTGCTGCCGCCGGGGCCGCCCCGGGTCTGCACGTAGATGATGTCGAACACGTTGAACGACTGGATGAAGCGCAGCAGCGCGACCGTCGCGAGCGCCGTGCCGATCATCGGGAGCGTGATCGAGCTCAGGATCCTGAACCCGCCCGCCCCGTCGACCCTCGCGGCCTCCACCACGTCCTGGGGCACGCCCTGCAGCGCGGCGAGCGCGATCAGCGCGACGAACGGGGTCCACTGCCAGATGTCGGTGATCATGAGGGCCGGCATCGCGCTCGCGGGATCGCCCAGGATCCCGGCCTCCGGCACGTGGATCCCGAGCTTCTCCATGACGGCGGGCACGAGACCGGTGCCCGAGGTGTACATGCTGCGGAAGGTGAGACCCGCGATGGCGGGGGCGATGGCCACGGGCATGATGAGGATCGCGCGGGCGACGCCGACGCCGACGAGGCGCTCGCGCAGCAGCAGGGCGAGCGCGACGCCGAGCACCATCTCGACGGCGGTGACGACGATGCAGAAGGTGAGCGTGTTGACGATCGCGCCGAGGAAGTCGGGGTCGCCGAGCGCACGCGCGTAGTTGGCGAACCCCACGAAACCGCCGGGCTCCACTGAGACGCCGAGGTTGTAGAACCGGAAGCTGTTGAAGACCGCGAAGATCAGCGGGTAGAGGCTCACGATCAGCAGCACCAGGATGCTGGGGATCAGCCAGGGGGCGGGTCCGCTGAAGAAGCGCCGGCTCCGTGACGAACCCGGCGGCGCTACCACCGGGTGCGCCGAGGTGTGCAGCTTGTCAGCCATAAGACGTGCATTCCTTCCTGGACGGGTGCCCGGCCCATGCGGCCGGGCACCCGGCTCGGATCAACCGGCGAGCTCCTGGAGCAGCGGCTCCGTGCCGTCGCGGGGGGCGTCGTAGCTCTCGCCCTCCCAGGGGATGAAGCCCTCCTCCTCGAGGATCGACGCGAGGTCCGAGTTGATCCGCTCGGCGGTCTCCTCGCCCGTCATGTCGTCGACGAGCATCTTGTTGAGCGTGTTGCCGATGCTCTGCTCGAGCGTCGCGTAGTTCTGGATCGGCGGGCGCACCGTCTTGCCGTTGCCCTCGTTGATCATCTCCAGCTGCACGGGCAGGCTCGGGTACGCCTCGACGAGCTCGGCGTCCTCGTACAGCGACGCCCGGCTGAAGTCGGAGAACTGCCGCATGTCGAGCAGGGCCATCTTCTTCTGGGTCTCGGCGCTGCTCGCCCACTTCACGAACTCCCAGGCCGCGTCCTTCTTCCCGGAGTTGGCGCCCACGCCGAAGGCGAAGCCGCCGATGTTGATCACCTGGTCCTGACCCGGCTCCTGGGGCATCGCCGCCAGCGCGTAGTCGTCGACCGCGGCCGACTCGGTCGTGCCCATGTACTCGGTGCGCTGCACCAGGTAGGAGTAGGGCGTCCAGTGGTACATCATGCCGACGTCGCCCGAGCCGAAGCGGGTGCCGGCGTCGAACCAGAGATAGTTGATCGACTCGGCGGGCGAGTTCTTGTAGAGCTCGCGGTAGAACTCCATCGACTCGACGCTCTCCTCGGAGTCCCAGGTGGGCGTGAAATCCCACTCCGAGGCGTCCGGGAAGGCCTCGAACCAGCGCGCGCCCTTGCTCGCGGCGAGCTGCGTGTACATGTGGTTGATGGGCTGCGGCCCCGACCCGAGCACGACCGTGCCGTACATGTCGGTGCCGTCGACGTTCTGCCCCTGGATCTGCTCGACGATCTCCATGTACCGGTCCCAGGTCCAGTCCTCGGAGGCCTCCTGCGGCGGAGCCTCGATCCCGAGCGCCTCGAAGACGCTGGGACGGTAGAAGACGGCGGCGCCGTACGTCGCGACCGGCAGGGTGTAGAGCTCGCCCTTCCACTCGCTGAGGCTGTGCAGGGAGGCGGGCACGAAGTCCTCGATCTGCACCTCGTCGTTGTCCTCGACGATCCGCTCGCTGAGCGGCTCGAGCCACCCCGACTCCGCGAAGCGCGAGAGCCACATCGAGTCGGGCGCGATGACGTCGATGTCACCCTGGTTCGCCGTGAACGAGTTCGTCGCACGGGAGTTGAGGGTGTCGTAGTCGACACCCTCGAGATTGACCGTGATGCCCGTCTCCTCCTCGAATTCGGGCAGCACCTCCTCCAGCGCGTAGAAGAACGGATCCTGCAGCGCGAGGACGTTGATCTCGGTACCCGAGAGATCGCCGTCGGAGCCGCCTGAGTCCGGAGCAGAACACGCCGTCATCGCGATCGCCGCCGTGGCGATCACCGCGATGCCGCCGCTGATGCGTGAGGGCTTCACTCGCATAATTCCTCCTGGTTGTCACTCGACGCTGTTGTCGAGTAGCGGGCAGTTCATTATATTCTGGAAGCCTATTCCAAAATCAAGACGCATTTGGTTACAGTGTTGCTGCGGGGCTGTTACGGCACCGAGGCGAGACAGCCCGCCCCGAGACACCCGCAAGGAGAGCGACGTGACAGAGTTCCCCATCGAGCGAGGCCCGCAGCCCCCCGAAGTCGAGGTGCTCTGCATCGGAGAGACCATGGTGATGGTCGCCCCCACCCCGCCCGGCCCGCTCACGGACCCCGGCACCGCGCTCAGACTGAGCATCGGAGGCGCCGAGTCGAACGTCGCGATGAGCCTGGCCCAGCTCGGCATCTCCGCGGGCTGGTGGAGCCGGCTGAGCGACGATCCCCTGGGGCACTTCGTGCACGACCTCATCGCGGAGCACCTCGTCGACACCCGCAGCGTCGAGTTCGACGAGATCCGCCCCACCGGCCTGTACCTGAAGGATCAGGCCTCGGGCGAGACCAGGGTCACCTACTACCGCCAGGGCTCGGCCGCGTCGGCGATGTCGCCCCGCGACCGCGGGCGGCTGCCGGCCTGGACGAGGCTCCTGCACCTCTCCGGCATCACGCCCGCGCTGTCGCCCGGCGCGGACGCCCTGGTCGAGGAGCTCCTCGACGCGCCCCGGCCGGCCGGGCGGCGGGTCTCCTTCGACATCAACCACCGGCCTCCCCTCTGGAGCGCTGAGGAGGCCGGCGCCCGGCTGCACGCACTCGCGGCCAAGGCCGACATCGTCTTCGTCGGCCTCGACGAGGCGCACCGCATCTGGAACACCGCCACCCCCGACGAGGTGCGCGCGCTCCTGCCCGCCGTGCCCCAGCTCGTGGTCAAGGACGGGCCCCGGGCGGCCTGCGCCTACACCGCCGCGGGGGTCACCCGCGTACCCGCACCGCCCGCCGAGGTCACCGAGGTGGTCGGAGCCGGCGACGCGTTCGCGGCGGGCTATCTCGCCGCCGAGCTCCGGGGGCTTCCGACCCGCCGGGCGCTCATGGCGGGTCACCTCGCGGCCCGGGAGGCCATCAAGATCACCTCGGACGTGCCCGCCCTGCCGCGCCTGGACTCGCTGCTCGACGAGGCGCCCCGCATCTGGGCCGCCGCGGATGCGCCGCTGCGCCCCGCACCCGACAGCCCGCCCCTCGCGAAGGAGAACCGATGAACGCGCAGCAGGAACTCTCGAGGCTCATGGACCGAAGCCCGGTGATGGCGATCCTCAGGGGGATGCCCCCGGCGCAGGCCGTCGCGCTCGCGACGCGGGCCTGGGATCTCGGCATCGACATGGTCGAGGTGCCCATTCAGACCCCCGAGTTCGTGCCCGCGCTGGAGGCGGTCGTGGCGGCGGGTCGCGAGCGCGGCCGCGCGGTGGGCGCCGGCACCGTCGTCGACGAGGCGCAGCTCGCGACCATCGCCGGCATCGGCGTCGACTTCGCCGTGGCGCCCGGGCTCGACGTGCGTCTGGCGCACGAGTCGGAGCGGCGCGGCATCCCCTTCATCCCGGGTGTCGCCACGCCCACCGAGGTGCAGCTGGCCCGCGCGGCCGGCTTCGGCTGGATCAAGGCCTTCCCCGCCACCGCGCTCGGCACGGCCTGGTTCCGCGCCATCCGGGGGCCCTTCCCCGACCTCTCGCTGGTGGCCACCGGCGGGATCGACGCGAGCAACGCCGCGGACTACCTCGCGGCGGGGGCGCGCATGGTCGCGGTGGGCTCGGCGCTCGAGGATCCGAGTCAGCTCGACGAGCTGAGCCGCCTCCTCGGGGAGCGCACCGTCTGAGCGGCCCCTCCGCTTCACCGAGAACGGCCGTTCGCGCCGCGCCCGAGAACGACGAAGCCCCCGGACGCCGAGCGTCCGGGGGCTTCGCGAAAGCAGGGGGCCTTACTTGACCGCGGCCTTCAGCTTGCTGCCGACCGAGACCTTGACGCGCTTGCCGGCGGGGATCTCGATGGTCTCGCCGGTGCGGGGGTTGCGGCCGGTGCGAGCGGCGGTGGTGGCGGTCTCGAAGGAGATCCAGCCGGGGATCGAGACCTTCTCGCCAGCGGCGACGGTCTCGGACACGGCCGCGAACAGCCCGTCGACAACGCTGGAGACCGCTGCCTGGCTCTGGCCGGTCTCAGCGGCGATCTTCGCGACGAGCTCAGTCTTGTTCAGTGACATCTCTTAGTCCTTCCGGGCTGGCCACTCGGACCCAGTCCCCTGATCGTGTGCAAGTGCCCCCCGTCGAAACGGGAGACGATCGGTTGATCGCTACGAATCTACCTCACATCGGCGGAATCATGCGGGTGTTCTCACAGCTTTTCCTCACTCCGAGGCGTTTTCCGCGACGGGTGTGTGTCAAACGAGGCGGAAACGCCCCCTGCGGGCGGTAGGACCGGAGCGCGGAGCGAGCCCGACCGCGGAACGGGCGGAGCGGGCGGCGGGACCGGAGCGCGGAGCGGGCGGACGCCTCTCCCGGAATCCCGGCAGGTGGTCAGCAGGTGCTCGGGATTCTCGAATAACGGACGTCTACTGACGACCTGTGCCGGGGGAACGCAGAAGCGGCCCGGATCCGACAGGGGATCCGGGGCGCGTATGGAGGCGAGCCCGTACCAGGGCGACATGG
>NZ_JAEHOH010000008.1 GCF_016522505.1 Leucobacter chromiisoli
CTCCGTGTGGGGGGCCAACCCCCCGCCGGCCCCCCCCCCCGCGGGCCCCCGCCCCGCTTCTGCAGTCGAGCCGTTACCAGGACGACTTGGTGATGCCGGGCAGCTCGCCGCGGTGGGCCATGTCGCGGAAGCGGACACGGCTGACGCCGTACTTCGACAGCACGCCGCGGGGGCGGCCGTCGATGACGTCGCGGCTGCGCACGCGCGCCGGCGACGCGTTGCGGGGCAGCTTCTGCAGGCCGACGCGGGCGGCCTCGCGGCTCTCGTCGGTCCCGTTCGGATCGATGAGGGCCTTCTTCAGCTCGGCGCGACGCTCTGCGTAGCGGTCGACGATCGCCTGACGCTGCTTGTTCTTCGCGATCATGCTCTTCTTCGCCATGATTAGCGCTCCTCTCGGAAGTCGACGTGCTTGCGGACCACCGGGTCGTACTTCTTGAGCACGAGACGGTCGGGGGTGTTGCGACGGTTCTTCTTGGTCACGTACGTGAACCCGGTGCCCGCCGTCGAACGGAGCTTGATGATGGGACGGACGTCCTGCTGCTTTGCCATTAGATCTTCACCCCACGCTTCTGCAGGTCGGCGACCACTGCCTCGATACCGCGGGCGTCGATCACCTTGATGCCCTTAGCCGACAGGGTGAGGGTCACCTTGCGGCCGAGCGAGGGCACGAAGTAGGTCTTCTTCTGGATGTTCGGATCGAACCGGCGCTTGGTGCGACGGTGCGAGTGCGAGATGTTGTGACCGAAGCCGGGAACGGCGCCTGTCACCTGGCACACTGCTGCCATGGTGTTTCCTCTCATACCGTGAGGCCGGACGGCCCCACCCAAGATTTCTTGTCTGCACAGATCGCCGCCCGGCTCTCGCCGTGGTGTCGCACCCGCGCGGTCTGCACGATGGGACTTCGCACAGCCAAAGATCGATACTAGCCCAGATTCGCACCGATGCGCAAGCCGGGCGTGTCGTTCGCATTCCGGCTCACACGGCGGGCCGTGTCATGTTCCCGACCGCACTCGGAGTCGCGTTCTAGGCTGGATCCGTGGCAGAGCAGGCAGAGAAGGAGGCGCGACCGGAGCACGCGCGCATCAGGTACGTCGCGATCGGCGACAGCTTCACCGAGGGCGTCGGCGACGAGCAGCCCGACGGCACCGTGCGCGGCTGGGCCGACCTCGTGGCGCAGGGGCTCGCTCAGGCGGCCGGCGAGCCGATCCAGTACGCGAACCTGGCGATCAGGGGGCGCCTGCTCGGCCCCATCATCGCCGAGCAGCTGGAGCCCGCCCTCGCGCTGGATCCGGCGCCGACGCTCGTCAGCTTCAACGGCGGGGGCAACGACATGCTGCGTCCCGGCACCGACCTGGAGTGGATCGCGACCGAGACCCGACGTGCGCTGCAGCGGATCCTCGACTCGGGCGCCGAGCCCCTGCTGCTCGCGGGGGCGAACCCCACGGGCGGGCTGCCCGGAGGCGAGCGCGTGCGCAGGAAGGGGGACGCGCTCGTACGATCCGCCCGTGAACTGGCCGACACCTTCGGCATCCCCTTCGCCGACAACTGGAGCGATGCCGAGCTGGCGGGCCGGCAGTACTGGTCGCACGACCGGCTGCACCTCGCCCCGGTGGGCCACCGCCGCGTCGCCTCGAACGTGCTGCGCGCCCTCGGCTACGAGGCCCCTGCGGAGTGGGTGATCCAGGCCGCGTCGATCCCTCCCCCTGGCCGGAGCGAGCAGCTGCGCTACGCCCGCGAGCACGTGCTGCCCTGGATCCGACGGCGTCTCACCGGACGCTCCAGCGGCGACGGCCGCACCGCGAAGCATCCCGACTGGGTATGGGTGGAACCGCTGCGGGATCATCCCTGAGGCGGACGCCGAAGCGGCGAGATAGTACCTGGGGCTGATGCGGGGGCCGATGGGCCCCGGCCAGGCTGGAAGCATCTACCGCCGAGCGGGCGCAACGCCGTCCGCCTCCCGCCACCTCGGGAGGCGGGGCAGCACCCGCGTCGGCGACGCCCGCCGTCTCGAAAGGCACCATGACCTTCCTCACCCGCACCAGCCTGGCCAATCGCCTGATCGTCGGACTCCTGACGCTGGGGGTGGCGCTGGCGGGAGTCTTCGCGATGAGCAGCCTCAAGCAGGAGCTGATGCCGCCGATGCAGGCGCCGATGGCCTTCGTCTCCGCGCAGTCGAACGGGCTCGCCCCCGAGGAGATGGCGCGAACGGTGACCGAGCCGACGGAGGCGGCGCTGCAGGCGGTGCCCGGGGTGACGCGGGTCACGTCGAACACGTCGAACGGCCTCGCCGACATCACGGTCGAGTGGCCGTTCAAAGAGGACGACGAGGAGACGCTGCGCGCAGTTCGCGCCGCCGCGGACACGGTACGCGCCTCGCTCCCCGAGGGCACGGAGGTCGAGGTGTTCTCCGGCGGCACCGACGAGATGCCCGCCATGATGCTCAGCGCCGGAACGAGCGGCGAGCAGGAGGGCTTCGACGACGCCCTCGCGCAGACGGCCCTCCCGGCTCTGCAGGGCGTGAACGGCGTGCAGAAGGTGACGCTCGACGGCCGCGAGGAGGAGCGGATCGCGATCTCGCTGCGCCCGGCCGATGTCGATCGGCTGCGGGTCGATCCCTCGCTGATCGGCCCCACGCTCGAATCGCACGGCGCCGCGATGCCCGCCGGCCGCGCCGAGTCGCCCGAGGGGCCGATGTCGGTCACCGTCGGCGGCTCGCTCGGCAGCGTCGAGGACATCGCAGCGCTCCCGTTCCCCGTCGAGGAGGGCTCGGTGCTGCTCTCCGACTTCGCGGACGTGGCGGTCGAGACCGTGCCGGCCGACACGATCTCCCGCGTGAACGGCAAGCCCGCGCTCACGCTGCAGGTCTTCCCCGCCTCAGGCGCGAATGTCGTCGACATCTCGCACGCGGTGAACGCCGAGCTCGACCGCCTCGCCCCGCAGCTGAAGGCCGAGTTCGTGACGATCTTCGACCAGGCCCCCTACATCGAGCAGTCGATCCACGACCTCTCCGTCGAAGGCGGGCTCGGCCTGCTGTTCGCGGTGCTCGTGATCCTCGCGTTCCTGGGATCCTGGCGCTCCACGATCATCGCGGCGGTATCGATCCCGCTCTCACTGCTCATCACGCTGACGGGTCTGCTGTGGAGCGACAACACCCTCAACATCCTGACGCTCGGCGCGCTGACGATCGCCATCGGCCGGGTCGTCGACGACTCGATCGTGGTGATCGAGAACATCAGTCGCCGCAAGGGGCCTGGCGAGCTCACCCCCGCCGGCGTCGTGGCATCCGTGCGCCAGGTCGCCGGCGCGATCACCGCGTCGACGCTCACGACGGTCGCCGTGTTCCTGCCGATCGCGTTCGTGTCGGGCCTCGCCGGGCAGCTCTTCCGGCCCTTCGCCGTGACCGTCAGCATCGCGCTGCTCGCCTCGCTGTTCGTCGCGCTCACGATCGTGCCGGTGCTCGCCTACTGGTTCATGCGGGGCCGGCCGCGACGTCGCAGTTCCCGGGCCGCGGCGCCCGATTCCGACGGATCCGGGGCCGTGGGCGGCCGTACCGCCGACGGTGCGGTTCGGGATCCCGAGGCGGTCGACACCGGCGCAGCAACCGCGGTGCTGCCGGCAACGACGGTGCAGGGCGCGGTCGACCGGGATCACGCGCGTGCCGCAACGGCGACCGCAACCGCCGCCGAGAGCGACCCCGACTCCGAGCTGCACGAGATCCACACCGCACCGGATCGGCTGCAGCGAGCCATCATGCCGACGCTGAACGCGACCCGCCGCCACCCCGTCATCACCGTGCTCGCCTCGGGCGCGCTGCTCGCCGCGACGATCATGATGAGCTTCATGATCCCGACCGACTTCCTCGGATCCTCCGGGGCCGAGAGCCTGCAGCTGACGCAGACTCCCGCGAGCGGCTCGGACGCGGCGGCGGCGGACGAGGAGGCCGCATCTGATGATGGGGCCTCGGGCGCCGGGGTGGACCTGGTGGCCGCGGCCGAGCCCGTGGAGCGCGAGCTCGGTGGCATCGAGGGAGTGCGCGACGTGACGACCACCATCCCGATCGGCTCGCGCAGCGCCGGCGAACCGGCTGAGATCTCGTACAGCCTGCAACTCGAGGAGGGCGCCGACGCGCCCACCATCGAGGGCGCGGTGCAGAAGAAGCTCGACGGCATGGAGGACGCGGGCGAGTTCGAGCTGCTCACTCAGGATTCCTTCGCGGCGGGATCCGGCGGCATCGAGCTGCAGATCCGCGGCAACGACCCGGCCGCGCTGCGCGAGGCGAGCGACCTGCTCGAGGAGCGCCTGCTCGAGGCGTCGGGCGTGCGGTCCGTGAAGAGCGAGCTGGCCGGCGAGCAGCCCGTCGTGCGCGTGCGCCTCGACGAGGTGAAGGCGGCCGCGCTGGGCTTCGACCGCGCGACGATCTCCGGCACGATCCAGGAGGCGCTGGAGGGAACCCCCGTCGGGCAGATGATGTTCGAGGGGCGCGAGCGCGGCATCGTGCTGCGCACGCCCGGCGCCGAGCGCACCGCCGACAAGCTCGGCGAGATCCTGCTGCCCGTCACTCCCCAGCAGACCGCGGAGGCGCAGAAGCGCGCGACCGACGAGCTGACGGCGGAAGCGGACGCGAAGGCCGCCGAGAAGCAACGGGAGAGCGACGCCGAACTGGCGGAGCAGCTGAACGACGCGGCCGTGCAGCGCTCCGAGCTCGTGACGCAGCTCGGCGAGCTGAACCGGCAGCTGACGGAGCTGCAGAGCACACCGGTCGTGCCCGGCCCGATCCTGACCCCCAGCGAGGACGCCATGATGCGCGCCCAGCAGGAGCGCATGGAGCAGCTCGCCATGCTGCAGGAGGCCATCGCGGGCGCCCGATCGGGTATCGAAGGGATCGACGAGCAGATCAGCCAGGGGCACGAGCAGCAGGCCCAGGCCGAGCAGCAGCTCGCCGAGCAGCGAGAGGCCGAGGATCGGCAGAAGGCGATCGCCGACCTGCAGGGCACCGCGATCCGGCTCGGCGACATCGCCGCCGTCGAGGAGGAGCTCACCGCGCCGACGATCACCCGCGCCGACGGCGAGCGCCAGGTCGCACTGACGGTCACCCCGGAGCAGGGCGGGCTGGAGCAGGCGAACGCCGCCGTGCAGGCAGCGATCGACGAGACCGAGCTGCCCGCGGGGGTCAACTTCGAGGTCGGCGGCGTCACCGCGGAGCAGGACGAGGCCTTCACCCAGCTGGGTGCCGCGATGCTCGCCGCGATCGGCCTCGTGCTGATCGTGATGGTCGCGACGTTCCGCAGCTTCCGCCAGCCGCTCGTGCTGCTCATCTCCATCCCGTTCGCGGCCACCGGCGCGATCCTCGGACTGCTCATCACGAACACGCCGCTGGGGCTGCCGGCGCTCATCGGGCTGCTCATGCTGATCGGGATCGTGGTGACCAACGCCATCGTGCTCATGGACCTCGTGAACCGCCTGCGAGCGAGCGGCGCCTCGCTCGAGGAGGCCGTCGAGCACGGCACCCGGCTGCGTCTACGGCCGATCCTCATGACGGCGGCCGCGACGATCTTCGCGCTGGTGCCGATGTCGCTCGGCCTCACCGGCGGCGGCGTGTTCATCTCGAAGCCGCTCGCCATCGTGGTGATCGGCGGGCTCGTGTCGTCCACGTTGCTCACCCTGATCCTCGTGCCGATCCTCTACACGATGGTCGAGCGCAGGCACGACCGCGGTGTCATGCGGCGCACCAGGCGGCGGGCGAAGCGGATCGTCAGGCAGCGGCGCCGGCAGGATCTGCGGACCGAGCGGCGGGAGGAGCAGCAGGCCCTGCGAGGCGGCATGCGAAAGGATCGCTCGGCCGCACGCGGCGCGGAGGGCGCGGCCGGCGCCGAGGCCTGAGCTCGCCGGGACTCCGCGCAAGGAGTCGAGCTTCGGGGTTTCGAGCGGGTCGAAACCCCGAAACGGGTCCCCTTGCGGAGGTATCAGGACGCGGGACGCGGAGATGCGGGCTGCGCGGACGCCGCGAGCGCGCATTCAGGCGACGGTCACCGCAGCCGCCAGACGAGCCCGTAGCTCCGTCAGCCACGAGGTGAACTCGTGCGGGGCGAGTCGATCGGGCAACTCTGCCGGCAGCGCACCGCCGCGCACCGCGGTCAGGAGGAAGGTCTGGGTCTCCTCCTCGCTCGTCCCTCCGTGACCTCCGGCGTCGACGTGGCCGTGGTCCGTGGTGACGGCGACGATCCAGGTTTCGTCGTACTCGCGCACCCGGAAGTCGACGGCCTCGAGCAGCGTCGCGACGCGCTGGTCGCTGGAGTTGACCGCTTCATCGTACTCGGGCGTGAAGACGCCGAAGTAATGCCCGGCGTCATCGGTCTGGCAAAAGTACACGAAGGACAGGTCGGGCCCGGCGTGGCCGATCGCGAGGCGCGCGCGGGCCGCGATCTCGGGATCGATCGTGCGGTAGCCGTAGAGCTCGCCGTTCAAGCTGATGACGTGGTGCCGTCCCTCGTTCACCTGATCCTGACGCAGCCGCACGATCGGACCGAACCCCGCTGGATCGGTGAGGTTCGGCCAGCCGGCCGCGGCGTAGGTCGTGACCGACGGATCCGCCTGCCAGGCCCGTGTCAGGAAGTCGGGCCACTCGGCGAGGCGGTGGCCGATCATGGCATTGTCGTCGATCCCGTGCTCCTCGTGCGTAGCGCCCGTGAGGATCGTCGCCCAGCTCGGCCCCGAGATCGTCGGCCCTTCGACCGTGGAGCGCAGGAAGTGCCCCTCCGCAGCGAGCATGTCGAGCGTCGGCGCGAGCCCCGTGCCGAACGCGCGGTCGATGCGCAGCCCGTCGATGCCGATCAACAACAGTTTCGCGGTCATGCGATTCGCCCCCCGGCATCGCCGATCCGCACCTCGACGGCATCCTCCGCCACGAAGCGGCGTGCGACCGAGACGCGCACGCGATCCCCCGTGCTCAGCTCGGTGGCGCGGCCGGTCGAGATGTCGACGCGCACACTCTGCGCCAGATCCTCGAGCAGCACGGTCGCGCTCGTCACACCGCCGCGCAGTGTGAGGTCGGTCACGAGGTCGCGACCATCGGTGCGCGCCTCGATCTCCAGGTCCTCGGGCCTCATGAGCAGCACGCCGCCGGCGTCGATGGTCACGGCGTCGCGCGAAAGGATCTCGCCGAAGATCCGAACGCTCGTGCCGGTGACCTGCTCGGGCACGAGCCGATTCATGACCCCGATGAAGCCTGCGACGAAGTCCGGCTCGGGGTTGGCGTAGATCTCGTGCGGAGTGTCGAACTGCACGATCTCGCCCTCGTGCATGACGGCGACGCGGTCAGCCATTGCGAGAGCCTCCTCCTGGTCGTGGGTGACCATGATCGTGGTGGTGCCGCGATCTCGATGGATGCGCACGATCTCCTCGCGCAGCCGCTCGCGCACCTTGGCGTCGAGTGCGGAGAGCGGCTCATCGAGCAGCAGGATCCGCGGGGCGACGGCGAGCGCGCGGGCGAGGGCGACGCGCTGCTGCTGACCGCCGGAGAGCTGGTGCGGGTACTTGCCGCCGTGCTCCTCGAGGCCGACCATCGCGAGCAGCTCCTCGACGCGGGCGGCGCGCTCCGCCTTGCCGATGCGCCGCACCTTCAGGCCGAACTCGATGTTCTGCGCTGCGGTGATGTGCGGGAACAGCGAGTACTGCTGGAAGACGATGCCCGTGCCGCGATCCTTCGCCGGTGTGCGCGTCATGTCGACACCACCGATGTGCACGGTGCCCGAGGTGGCCCGCTCGAATCCGCCGATGATCTTGAGCGCGGTCGACTTGCCGCAGCCGGAGGGGCCGAGCAGGCTGACGAACTCGCCGGGCCGCACGTCGAGATCGATCGACCGCAGCACGGTCTTGTCGCCGTATACCTTGAGGAGGTCGGTGAGCTCCAGGCTGTGCGCCTCGGCGTGAGGCGTGCGCGTATCTGTCATCGGAAAACCTTCGATTCTTCGTCGTTGCGTGCGTGGGGTGTCAGATCGCGAACTGGGTCGCGCGCGCGGTCGCGTTCCTGCCGCGCCCGGCGACGACCATGAGCGCCATGAGCGCCCACGATCCGACGATCGTGATGAAGCTCAGCGCCGCGGCGAGCCGCACCTGCGACTGGCCCAGTTCGATCAGCAGGGTGGGGAACGTCTTGTGCAGCATCAGCTGCGCCATGACCAGCTCGCCGGAGGCCATCATCACGACCAGCAGCGAGCCCGAGACGATCGCCGGCCACAGGTTGGGGAGTACCACCTTGAAGAAGGTGGCGAGGGTGCCGGACCCGAGGCTCTCGCTCGCCCGCATGAGCGTTCGCAGGTCGAGGGATCGCAGACCCGAGTCGATCGTCCGATACATGAACGGCAGCGTGATGATGATGTAGAACGGCACCAGGCTGTACAGACTGACGAAGAAGCCCGGGAACATCGGACGCAGCACGAGGTTCACGCCACCGACGAGCGCGATCGCGGGGATCACGTAAGGCAGCAGCGAAACCGTCTCGGCCATGCCGAGCAGCTTCGGGGTGCGCAGGTGCATCCACACCAGACTCGGGATCACGAGCGCGTAGCCGATGAGCACCGTCAGCACGGTGAGGATCACGGTGTTCAGGATCGGCTGCAGCGCGGAATCGTTGCCCAGCAGTTGCATGAGCGGTGCGAGCGTGAAGCCGTCGCGCACGTTGAAGAAGCCGAAGTACCCGACGGCGATGAGCGGCGCGACGGCGCCGATCAGGTACGCCGTCAGCACGATCTGCGGAGCGAATCGTCTGCCCGTCATTGCTGCCACCTCGTAGCACGCTTGAGGAGGAGCACCCGCAGGCCCACCGCGACCAGCATGATGACGACCATGCCGGTGACGAGTGCCGAGGCGAGCCCCTGATTGGTGAGCACATTGCCCGACAGGAAGAAGCCGATGAGAATCGGCACGAGGTTCGCGCCGCCGCCGGCGAGCGCGTACGCCGCGGCGTACCCGCTGAACGCGTTGGCGAACAGCAGCAGCAGGCCGCCGACGAGGGACGGCGAGAGGATCGGCAGGGTGACGGTGAAGAGGATCCGAGCACGGCTCGCACCGAGGCTCGTCCCGCTGTCCTGCCACTCCTTGCGCACACCCTGCAGCGCGGATATGGAGAGCACCGCCATCAGGGGGATCTGGAAGTAGAGGTAGGCCACGACGATCCCCCAGAAGGACCCGGGGGAGATCACGTCATTGAGGGAGAAGCCGAGCAGCCCCTGCAGCCAGACGGTCAGGATCCCCTGCGCGCCCATGAACGCGAGGAACATGTAGGCGAGCGGCGGGCCGCCCATCTGCGAAGCGACCGCCGACAGTGCGGTGACCGCCTGGTGCAGCCAGGCCGGCTTCGTGGCGGTCGTCAGCGCCCAGCCGAGCACCAGCCCGAGTGCCCCGCCGATGAGCGAGGTGACGAGGGAGAGGTTCACGGAGTTGACGAACGCGTTCGCGTACTGAGCCTCGCCCAGCTGGGCGAAGTTGTCGAGGGTGAACCCGCCGTCGGCCCCGATGAACGCCTTCACGATGGTGACGCCGACGGGGACGACGAGGAACAGGAAGACGAAGAGGAAGAACGGCAGGGCGCCGAGCAGGCCGACGAGGCGATCGAAGCGGGACGCGGCATCCACGGTCCGGACCTCCGGCTCGCCCACTCCAGTCGCTGTGCCCTGAGGTCTCAACCCGGCGGCAGGCGACTGCTCGCCGGGATCCCGAGCGATGACTGTCGAGGTCATGGTCGGCTCAGAACTCCGCCGCTCCGGCGACCTTCGTGCCCCAGTCCGATGTGATCAGCTCGGTAGCCGCCTCGTTCTCCTCCGGGGACGGGAAGGTGATCTGCTCCACGATCTCGGCGGGAGGCAGCAACTCGAGCACGTCGGCGGGAATCGCGTCTTTCTCCACGAGCGCGGTGTAGCGGGCGGGGATCGCTCCCGACTTCGCGTAGGCGATCGCGCCCTCGTCGCTCAGCAGGTGCTCGATCCACAGTGCCCCGGCATTGGGCTGGGGGCTGTCGACCGTCAGCGGCTGCGCGTAGTAGGTTCCGAAGACGCCATCGCCGGGCGTCGCGACCTGCAGGTCGACGCCCGCCATCTCCATCTCGTCGACGATGCCGGGGAAGTTGAAGTTCCAGTCGAGCATCACGGCGGCCTCACCTGTGGCGAGCGCCTGCGAGCCGGTCTCGCCGAACACCAGATAGCCGCCTTCGGCAAGCTCAGCGAAGAAATCGATGCCGGGGCCGATGTCCGAGACCGAACCGCCGTTCGCGAGGCTCGCGGCGAAGACAGCCGCCAGCTGCGAAGCGCCCGAACGCGGGTCGCCCATGTAGATCTTGCCCTTGTACTGAGGATCTTTCAGATCTTCCCAGCTCTCGGGCACGTCTACCTTCTTCGCGTCGACGCCGATGCTCATGACGCCGTAGTAGGCGGCGGTCCAGTTGCCGTCGGGATCCTTCAGGTTGTCCGGGATCTCGTCGAAGGTGGAGGGCTTGTACGGCGTGACCAGCTCCTCGTCGATCGCCTGCTGGGTGAAGGTCGCCCCGATGTCGAGGATGTCGGGCTGGGTCGCCTGGCCCCGCAGGTTGCGCACGGCCTCGAGTTCCTCCGCGCTCGACGCGCCGGGGCTCGACACCTCGACCTCGAGACCGGTGTTCTCGGTGAAGATGTCGAACGATTCTGCGTAGTTGGCCCATTCCTCGGGGTAGGCGATGAGGTGCACCTTGCCCTCGGCCTCCGCGAGCTCGGTGATCTCCTCGAGCGAAGATCCGAGGTCTGCGGTCTCTCCGGCCTCGGCGCTGCCGGAGCAGCCGACCAGGCCTACGAGGCCGAGTGCGAGCACGCCCGCGCCCAGGGCGCGCATTGCGGAACCACGATTGATGTGAGGCAAGATACCGTCCTTCTCTGTGCTGAGTGCTACCTCGGAACAGCTTGGTTCCCCCGCGTGACCCGGGCTTGACGCCGGGGTGACGGGAGGGTGAACACTGCTTCATCTCGTGTTCTTCTCGGGCGGTTAGGCTCGCGAGGACTCATCGAGAGGAGACCGCAGTGCCCGCAGCCGCATCGCTCGTCCCATCCGTTTCTTCCGCCCAGGGCGCGTCCCCGGTCCCCTTTCCACCACGCAGACCGGAGGACCGCGTAACCTCCTTGATCGCCGATGCGGAGGCGCTGCTGCTCGACTTCAACGGCACGCTTTCGGAAGACGAGGAACTGCTGGCGGAGATCCTCATCGAGGTCGCCCGGGACGAGCTCGGTGCCGTCATCGATCGGGATCGCTACTACTCCGAGTTCGCCGGCCACACCGAGGAGCACATGTTTCGTACGCTGGCGGTCGGCGAGGCGCGGATCAATGCGCTCGTCGATACCTTCAACCGGCGTTACCTCGAGCGGGTGCGCGAGAACAGCCCGATCTCCGAGGAGGCGCGAGCCTTCGTCGCTGAGGCGCGGGCACAGGGCAAGGCCATCGCCGTCGTCACCGCGGCGAGCAAGGACATCGTCGTTCCCGCGCTGAATCAGGCCGAGCTACTGCCCCTGATCGACGCCGTCGTCGCGTTCGAAGACGTAGCCCGATCGAAGCCCGAGCCAGAGGGGTACGAGCACGCGATCGAGCTGCTCGACGTCGACGCCGATCGCGCGGTCGCTTTCGAAGACTCGCGCGCCGGGATCGCTGCGGCCCTCGGCGCCGGGATCGCGACGATCGCCGTCCGCGGCACCGTGCCAGAGGAGGAGCTCCTCGCGCGGACGCCGCACGCAATCGACGCGCTCGAACCCGCCCTGCTGCTCCGCGGCCTCGCGCTCTAGGACCGTCGACCGCGCTCGCAACCCCGGTTCACGAGGAGGAAGGTCGCGAGAACGCCCCTATGGCGCAGCCTGGATGCCGGAGGTCACGACGCCGCGGCGGCGCGCGCCCGGCAGCGCTCGCACAGGCCGAAGAGGTCGACCACGTGCTCGATCTCGGCGAAGCCGTGCTCGGCGCCGACGCGGCGGGACCACTCCTCGACGACCGCCGCCTCCAGCTCCCTCGTGTCGCCGCAGCTGCGGCAGACGAGGTGGTGGTGGTGCCCCTCGGTCGCGCAGGAGCGGAAGAGGTTCTCCCCCTCCGGCGACTGGATCGAGTCGGCGTCGCCGTTCTCGGCGAGGCTCGAGAGCGCGCGGTAGACCGTGGCGAGACCGATCGTGGAGCCGTCCTCTCGCAGGGTCTGGTGCAGCTGCTGCGCGCTGACGAAACCGCGCGCCTCGGCGAGAGCGGCTCGCACGGCCTCGCGCTGCCACGTGTTGCGCCTGGGCTGGTTCATGCGATCGCTCCCTCTTCCTCGGATGCTGCCTCCACCGTAGCGAAGTTCCGCGCCCTCCGGGCGGTCGCGGCGAGCGAGGAGGCGAGGAACGCCAGCAGGAACACCGCGGTCACCGTGCAGCCGATCGCGCCGCCCGCTGCCACCCCGAACTGCCGGGAGACCCACAGGCCGACGAAGCCGGATCCCACGCCGAGCACCGCGGCGATCGGCGGCACCCAGCTGAGACGCGGGGCGACCAGCCGCGCGGCGGCCGCCGGTCCGATGAGGATCGCGACCCCGAGGATCGCGCCCACCGCGGGCATCGCCACGACCACGGCGGCGGCGACGACGCCGGTGACGACCAGCTCGACCGGCCAGGCTCGGAAGCCCGCGGCGCGGAAGCCGACCGCGTCGAATGTGTGGAACAGGATCCGCCGCCCCCAGAGGAGCATGGCGATCGTCGCGGCGATCAGCACCGCGGCGGTCGCCGCGACATCGCTCGTCGTCACCGAGAGCGGCGAGCCGACGAGCAGCGCCTCGACCGGCACGCCGAGTCCGGGGTTCAGGCTCGACAGCAGCGTTCCGAGCGCGAAGCCGAAGGAGAGCACCACCCCGCTGGCCACCTGCCGGCCCTGGCCCGGCACCCGTGAGAGCACCGTCATGAGGGCGACGAGCAGCAGCGCGAACAGCGCTTGGCCGAGCAGCAGGTTCCAGCCCGCGATGGCGAAGAGCACCCCGCCGGGGAAGGTGGCGTGGCTGAGCGCCACGGCGAAGAAGGATCTGCGGCGCAGCACGATCAGCGTGCCGGCGACCCCCGAGAGGAGACCCAGCAGCCCGATCTCGAGGGCGGCGAGGACCAGGTAGTTCACGGCGCCCCGATCCCGGCTCGACCGCCCACCGTCGCCCCGCGGATCACCGCGGGCACGAGCCGGAACGCCGCGGCGAGCGCGTAGAGGCCGACGAGGATCAGCACCACGACCGCCCCGGGCGACACCGTCGCGCCCGTGCCGACCGACCACTCGAACGACAGCCTGAGGCCGAGCGCGCCCGCGAAGAGGGGCACCAGCACGGCGATCGGGATCAGCAGCGCGAAGCGCCGCGAGACGAGACGCGCGGCGGCCATCGGCACCGTCAGAAGGGCGATCACCATGAGCACGCCGAGCGCCTGCACGCCCGCGACGACGAGGAGCGCGACCGCGATCCCGAGCATCAGGTCGGTGGCGAGCGGCCGGAACCCCGCGGCGGCGAAGCCGGCGGGGTCGAAGGCCCGGAAGAGCTGCGCCCGCCAGCCGAACCCGACGATCGCGACGGCGACGATCGCGACGACCACGATCTGCCAGAGCTGCGCCTCGGTCACCGTCAGCAGCCTGCCGAAGAGGAGCTCCTGCAGCTGGAACACGTACCCCTCCTGGCGCGAGACCAGCACCACGCCCAGGCTGAAGAGCCCCGTCAGCACCACGGCGATCGCGGCGTCGGACCCGCCGCGGCGCTCGAGCACGGTGAACAGCACGGCGGCCGCGACCGCCGCCAGCACGGCCCCGGGGAGCAGGCCGGCGGTGCCCCCGAGGGTGGCGCCCACGACGAGACCGGGGAAGACGGCGTGCACGAGGCCGTCGCTCACGAACTCGAGCTCGCGGAAGCTCACGAAGAGCCCCACGACCCCGGCGGCGCCGGCGAGCACGGCGACGGTGAGCAGCGCGCGCCACATGAACGGGAGCGCGAACACCTCGAGGAGGCCGAAGTCGCTGCCCACTCCTACTCCGTTTCGCGCGAGGTGGTCACGGTGTGGTGATCGAGCTCGACGGTGGCGTCCTGGAACGCGTGGGCGACCGCCTCGAGGGTGAGCGCCTCGTCGAGGGGGCCGAACGCGGCGGGGTGGCCCGGGGCGTCGTCGCTGTGCCCGCTCGAGAGCAGCAGCACGTGCGTGCAGGTCTCGCGGGCGATCTCGAGGTCGTGGGTCGAGACGATCACGGATCGGCCCTCGGCCCGCAGCTCGCGCACGAGACCGAGCAGCACCTCGCGGTTCTCGCGATCGAGGCCGTTGAACGGCTCGTCGAGCAGCAGCAGCTTCGGATCGGACACGAGGGCCCGCGCGAGGATCCCGCGCTGCTGCTGGCCGCCGGAGAGCTCGCCGAAGCGGCGGCCGGCGAGCCCGCCGAGCCCGACGTGCTCGAGCGCCGCGTCGACGGCCCGCCGCCCCTCGCGGCCGACGGGGCGCAGCGGTCCGAGCGAGCGGTAGAGCCCCATCGTCACCGCCTGGCGGAGGGTGATCGGCAGCTCGACGTCGCGGGTGTCGGCCTGCGGCAGCGACCCGACCCACCGTCGTGCCCTGGCCGGGCTCTCCCCCAGCACCCGCACGCCGCCGGCGGTGAGGTCGGCGAGGCCCAGGACGCCGCGCAGCAGCGTCGACTTCCCCGAGCCGTTGGGGCCGATGAGCGCGACGGCGCTGCCCGCGGGGAAGTCGGCGGTGAGGCCCGCCACCCTGGTACGGCCCTCGTAGCCGAACGCCGCGTCTCTCAGCGAGACGGCCGGAACCGCGCTCGGCATCGCTTGCTGTTCTGACACAGTCTCGGAGCTTACCCTGGCCTCCTGCGCAGCGGGATCGCGAACCGTCACCGGGCTCGACTACTGCAGCGAATCGGGCAGCGGATCCGGGGTGACGCCCCAGGCCTCCAGGATCACCCGGGTGTTGTGCACCGTGGCGTCGATGTAGGTGTCGCCGTCCGAGTCGGACGCGCCGAGCGAGTCGGTGTAGAGCGACTCGGCGTCGACCACCTCGACGCCCGCCTCCTTGGCGATCGTCTGCGCGAGCTTCGGGCTCATCGAGGATTCGACGAAGACCGCCTGCACCCCGCGCTCCCGGATCGCCTGGACCAGCGCGTCGATGTCAGCGGCGCTCGGCTCGGCGTTGTCCTCGAAGCTCGGCAGGATCGATCCGGCGAACTCGATGCCGTAGTCGTGCAGGTAGTAGCGCATCGAGTCGTGCCCGCTCACGAGCACGCGATCCGCCTCGGGCACCCGCTCGAACTGCGCCGCGATCCAGGCGTCGAGATCCTGCAGCTTCGCGACGTACGCGTCGGCCCGCTCGGTGTAGTCGTCGGCGTGATCCGGATCGACCCTCGCCAGGTCGCCCGCGATCATCGACGCCATGCCCTCGGCGTAGCGGGGAGAGGTCCAGATGTGGGGGTTGAGGTCGCCGTGGTCGTGGTCGTGCTCGTCATGACCCTCCTCGGCGTGGGCGTCCGCGTGGCCCTCTTCCGCGTGCGCGTCGTCGGCGTGCGCGTCGTCCCCCTCGGAGGCGTGGTCGTGGCCCTCGTGCTCTTCCGCGTCGGCGTGCGCGTGGCCCTCGTGCTCCTCCTCGGCGTGGCCGGCCTCGCCCTCGGCCTCTGCCGTGATCTCCTTCGCCTCCGCGAGGTCGATGCCCTCGCTCGCGTCGATCACGGTGCCATCGAACCCGGACGCCTCCACGGCGCTGTCGACGAAGGTCTCGAGGCCCGCGCCGTTCACGATCAGCACGTCGGCCTCCCCGAGCGCGAGGAGATCCGCGGGGGCGGGGTCGAAGTGATGAGCGGAGGCGCCGGGGGTGAGCAGGCCCGTGAGCTCGATCTGATCGCCGCCGATCTCGCCCGCGAAGTCGGTGAGCTGCGTCGTCGTCGCCACCACCTTGAGCCGGTCACCCGAGCCGTCCGCCGCGCCTCCCGGCGATGAGCAGCCGGCGAGCGCGAGCGCCGCTCCCGCGGCGAGCGCCGCGCCGGAGAGCAGACGAGCGCGAGCCGGTCGGCGGTGCACGGGCCGGCGTGCGGCCTCGGATTCGCGTGCCGACGAGGCGCGTACCGACGAGGCGCGCGAGGCGCGTGATGGGATGCGCCCAGCCGCGCCGGTCTCGGAGCCGAGCCCGGAGGCGGCGTCCGAGACAGCGGATGCGCCGGTCGCGGGCGAAGAGGGACGGGAGAGATGCGAAGCGTTCAAGAAGCGGTTCCTTCTAAGTGAGAATGAGTATCAGTCTAGCTCCACGTGAGAACGCTTCGCAACAAGAGGCGCCGCGCTCCCGCGGTGAATCTGCCGCCAGAGGAACGCAGACCCCGGTTTCGGTTCCGCTGGGGGCAGATCCACCGCTGGCGGCAGGGGAAGCCGCACAGGGAGAGGCCGCATAGGGTGGAGGCATGCGGGTTCCCGAGACGGCGCTCGGCCTGCGCGACGCCCTGCGCAGGGGCGAGATCACGGCGCGCGAGGCGGTGGAGGCGCACCTCGCACGAGTGTCCGAGCGCGAGGATCTCGGCGCCTTCGTCACCGTGACGGCGGAGGCCGCGCTCGCCGAGGCCGACGCGGCCGACCGGCGCAGGGCGGAGACCGCGGGCGACGCGCCCCTGCACGGCGTGCCGATCGCGCACAAAGATCTGATCGATGTGGCGGGGGCGCCCACGACGCACGGCAGCGCCGCGGTGCCGCACCGGGTCGCAGAGGCCGACGACCCGCTCGTCTCGGGGCTGCGGAGGGCCGGCGCGATCTCGCTGGGCAAGACGCAGGTTCCCGAGTTCGGTCTCACCGCCTACTCGGAGAACCTGGTCGCCCCGCCGGCCCGCAATCCGCTCGACCCGATGAGAACCCCGGGCGGCTCCTCGGGAGGCGCCGCCGCGGCCGTCGCGGCCGCGCTCCTGCCGTTCTCCCCCGCGAGCGACGGCGGGGGCTCCATCCGCATCCCCGCGCTGGCGTGCGGTCTGGTGGGGCTGAAGCCGGGGCTCGACGCCGTGCCGAGCGACCTCGCCCGGGGCGCGCGGGATCCCTTCGGCGCTCCGAAGCTGACCGTCTCGGGACCCCTCGCCCGCGACGCCGCCGACGCGGCGCTGCTCTTCGACGCGATGCGGGGCGCGGAGCACGAGCCCTCGCTCGAGGCGGTGCGGCGCGCCGAGAGCCTGACAGGGCTGCGCATCGGGGCGAGCACCGCCTCCCCCTTCGCGTCTGCGTTCCCCGTCGCGCTCGCCCCGGAGGCGCGACGAGCGTTCGAGCTCGCGGTCGACGGCCTCCTGGAGCGAGGGCATCGCGTGGACGAGGCGGACATCGACTACGACCCCTCCTACCCGGAAGCCTTCGCCGTCTCCTGGACGTCGGGCCTGGCGCGGCTCGAGATCGAGGCCGGATCCGAGCGCCTGCTCTCCCCGCTGACCCGCGCCTTCCGTGAGCGCGCGCTCGCCCGCACCGACCGTGAGCACCGCGAGGCCGGATCCCGCCTGCGAGCATTCGCCGCCGACGCCGCCCACCAGTGGGGTCACTACGACGCGGTGCTGACCCCCGGTCTCACGATGCTTCCGCCCCGGGTGGGGGCGTTCCTCGGCCTCCCTCCCGACGACGACTACCGCCTGCAGTGCGAGTGGTCCCCCTACACCTCGATGGTGAACGTCGCGGGCCTGCCGGCGGTCGCCGTACCGGTGCTGCGCCTGCCCTCGGGGCAGGCCATGGGCGTGCAGCTCATCGGCCGCTCGGGGGGCGAGGCGCTGCTGCTGCAGCTCGCCGCCCAGCTCGCGGCGGGGGCAGACCGGGAGCGTTCAGCTCCTCGCCCCCGAGCGGGATACGATTGTTCAATGAACCAGTGCTCGAACCCGGCGGAGCGGTAGCCCATGGCGACGATCCGCGACGTCGCACGTCTCGCAGGCGTCTCATACGGCACGGTGAGCAACGTGCTCAACCGTCCCTCCTACGTGCGGGCCGAGACCCGTGAACGCGTCATGCAGGCCATCGCCGAGCTCGACTTCGTGCCCGACCAGCGTTCGCGCCAGTTCCGCCCGGGCCGCACCCGGACCATCGGCATCGCGGCCGCCGAGCTCGGCAACCCCTTCTTCCTCGACGTCGCGCTCGGCGCCGAGGAGGTGTGCCGCGAGAACGATCTGGGCGTCGTGCTCTGCAACAGCGCCTACGATCCCGTCCGCGAATCGCACAACCTCGATCTGCTCGTGCAGCAACGGGTGCAGGGCATCATCATCTCCCCCGTCGACGAGAACAGCTCGCGACTCGAGATGCTGAAGGATCGGGGCGTGCCCATGGTGTTCGTCGACCGCGTCGGAGACGACCGCGACGTGTGGTCGGTCGTCGTCGACGATCGCGAGGGCGGAAGGCTCGCCGCGAGGCACCTGGTCGATCGCGGCCATGGCCGCATCGCCTTCCTCGGCCACCCCCACAGATCCCCCAAGGTGGAGCTCCGCTACCAGGGCGCGCGCGAGGTGGTCGACCGCTCGGACGGGGACATCACGCTCGAGCTCGTGAGATCCGCCTCCTGGACCGTGGAGGAGGGACGCCGGCTCGGCGCGCTCCTCGCGGCGCGGCCCGAGGATAAGCGCCCGACCGCCGTCTTCTGCGCCAACGACATGCTCGCGCTCGGTCTCGTGCAGGAGCTTCTCCGCGCGGGCCTCCGGGTGCCGGACGACATCGCGGTCGTCGGCTACGACGACATCGAGTGGGCGCGGCTCGGCGCGGTGCCGCTCACGACGATCTCGCAACCGCGCACCCTCCTGGGCCGCACGGCGGTCGAGATGATGATCCGCCTCATCGACCGGCCGGGCCCGCTGCCGCAGGCGAACCACATCGTCCTGAAACCCGACCTCGTGGTGCGCGAATCGGCGTGACGCGGCGCCGCAGGTGCTTGACCAGGCGCCGGTCGCAGAGGTGCTGCGGGGCGACCAGGCGCCGGCCCGGTCGCCCCGCAGCGGGACTCTAGAAGGCGGGCTCCTCCGAGTCGACGTTCTCCGCGGTCACCACCGTGAGCGGGATCGGGAGCCGGTCATCGACCTGCTCACCGTTCGCCGCCTTGATGATCGTGTCCAGCGCGAGCTTGCCGTCCTCGACCGGCGACTGCACGATCGTGGCGTAGAACTGCCCCGCCTTGATCGACTCGAAGGCGTCCTGCTGACCGTTGATGCCGACGACCGGAGGGATCGCATCCATGTCCCTGCCGGCCTCGGCCCATGCGTCGAGGAAGCCCCGCGCCATGGTGTCGTCGTTCGCGTAGACGCCGTCGATGTCGTCGCCGAACCGGGTGATGAGGTCGCGGCTCGCCACGAGCGCCTTCTGCTGATCGAAGTCGGCGTTCACCGTCTGGAGCACCTCGATGTCGGCCCCCTCGGCCTCGATCTGATCGGTGAAGCCGTCGGTGCGCCCGGTCGTCGTGGCGTTCCCCGCCTGGCCGCCGATGATGACGACCTTCCCCTCGCCCCCGAGCGCCTCGATCATGGCGTCCGCGGAGAGCTTGCCCTCCTCGTACACGTCGGGGCCGGTGAAGCTCTCGACGAGGTCGAGCGCTTCGTCGTCCATCGGCGTATTGATGAGCACGACCGGGATCCCGGCCGACTGGGCCTGGATCAGCCCGGGAATGTACGCCTGCGGATCGAGCGGCCACAGCACGATGCCGTCGGGGTTGCGCCCGATGCAGGTGGTGAGCTGCTCGGTGCCGGTCTGGACGTCGAAGTCCTGGCTGAGCATCGTCACCTTGGCCCCGGCCTCGTCGGCCGCCTCCTGGAACGCCTTGTTCGCGGGCGTGGCGTAGGCGTGGGATTCCGCTGCCGTGATGTAGCAGATCTCCTTGCCGTCGCCGTCGGCGGCATCGCCGCTCGACCCGCCGTCGGCAGCGCCGCCGCCCGAGCAGGAGGCGAGCAGCAGCGCCGCTGCGAGCGCCGTCCCGCTGAACAGCATCTTCTTGATCATCGGATCGTCCTTTCCATTTCCTTCGGTTGAGAGCCGGCGCTCGTGCGGGAGAGCCGGCGGGCGAGCGTGGTCAGCGAGACATCGACGCCACGCTTCGAGTGGGTGAGCCGGTCGAGGAGGATGAGCAGCAGCAGGATCGCGCCGGTCACGATGTCCTGCACGTAGGCGGGGATGCTCTGGTACTCCATCGCGGTGGTGAGAGCGGCGAGGGTGAGCAACCCGCCGAGCGTGCCGAGCGCCGAGCCGACACCGCCTTCGAGGCGCGTCCCGCCGATCACCACGGCAGCGATGGAGGTCAGCACGATCGTGTCGCCGAAGACCGGCGAGCCCGTGTTGGAGGCGATGCCGAACGTGACGCCGGCGATACCCGCCATGAGACCGCTGAACACGAAGGCCCCGAACAGGTACCAGCGCGAGCGGATCCCGCTCGCCGACGCGCTCGCGGCGTTGCTGCCCACCGCGAAGAGGTTCCGGCCGACGACGGCGCGCGTGAGCCAGAGGTGGAGCAGGAGCAGCAGCACGAGGAAGATCGTCACGCGTGCCGACAGCGTCCACACGAGCGGCTGAGTGAGCGGGATCCCGAAGAAGGGATCGGTGCCGCTCACCGGCCGCGAATCGGTGATGAGGTGGCAGATCGCCCGGAAGAGCAGCATCGAGGCGAGCGTGGCGACGAGCGAGTTGATCCTCAGCACGGCCACGAGCAGTGCGTTGAAGCAGCCCGCCGCCAGCCCGACGCCGACCCCCACCAGGGCGGCTGGGAACTGGCCGAGCTGGCCCTGGAGGCCGACGGCCGCGATGCTCGAGAGGGCGAGGATCGCTCCGCCGGAGAGATCGAGCTGACCCGCGATGAGCACGACCGTCAGACCGATCGCGATGAGTCCCATCGTCGCCGCGCGGTCCAGCCCGAGACTGAGCGTGCGGGCCTCGAAGAAGCCGGGCACGAAGGACGCGGCGATCACGAGCGTGGCGACGAGGATGACCACCACCCGGTAGCGCACGAGCCCGAGGAGCGCGAGCGTCCAGCCGCCCTGCACCGATGACGCGGCCTTCATGAGCGGCCTCCCTTCCGACGGAGGTAGATGTCGAGCGAGACCGCTCCGACGATGAGCAGGCCCTTCGCGATGCCCTGCACGGGGGTCGGAACGCCCTGCAGCACGAGGATGTTGTTGAGGATCGCCACGAAGAGAAGACCGCCGAGTGCACGGGGGATGCTGCCCGATCCGCCGAGCAGGCTGATCCCTCCGACGACCACCGCCGTGATCGCGTCGAATTCGTAGCCGGCGCCGATACCGGGCCTAGCCGTCTGCAGCGTGACGCCGAGGAGCACGCCCGCCAGGCCGCTGAGGCCCGCCGTCAGCACGAACGCGGAGGCGCGGGTGCGGGCCAGGGGCACGGCGCTCGCCCGAGTCGCGTCGGGGTTGCTGCCCGCAGCGTAGATCCACCGTCCGAGCGTCGTGCGGGAGAGCACGAGATGCCCCGCCACCGCGACGACGAGGAACACGATCACGATGACCGGGATCCCGAACACGCGGCCGTTGAGGAACGCCTGCGCCGCCGGATCCGAGCCGTAGACGATGACGCCCCCAACGCTCCACTGCGCGATGCCGAGCACGATCGTGCTCACGGCGAGGGTGGTGATCACCGGGTTGATCCTCGCGTAGCCGATCAGCAGGCCGTTGACGCACCCCGCAGCGAGCGCGGCCAGGATCGCGACGAGCGCTGCGGGCAGCGTCCCGATCGCGGGCTGGAGGCCGAGCGTCAGGATCGCCCCCACTGCGACCGTGGCGGGAACCGAGAGGTCGGCCAGCCCTCGTGTGATGAACACGAGCGTCATGCCGACGACGATGACGCCGAGGATCGAGATGTTGATGAGGACGTTCACGAGGTTGCCGAGGGTGAGGAAGCGATCCGAGAGGATCGCGCCCACCACGAGCAGCAGGACGATGCCGAGCGGCATGCCGATGAGCGGCACCGCGCGCGCCGCGAGGTTCGCCCGTGTCACCCGGCTCCTTCCCGACACTCCCGTGTGCGTCGTGTCGAGTCTTGTGGCGCTCACGCCGTCACCGCCTCTCCTGTCGCTGCGTGCATGATGCTCGTCTCATCGGCCTCCGCACGCCCGAGCTCCGCAGAGACGCGGCCCTCGTGGAGCACGACGATGCGGTCGCTCACCGCGAGCACCTCGGGCAGCTCCGAGGAGATGAGCAGGATCGCGGTGCCCGCCGCCGCGAGTTCGCCGATGATCTCGTGGATGTCCGCCTTCGCTCCGACGTCGACGCCGCGCGTGGGCTCGTCGAGGATCAGCACCCTGGGGCGTGCCGCGAGCCACTTCGCGATGACGACCTTCTGCTGGTTGCCGCCACTCAGCGTGTCGACCGGCCTGTCGATGACGGGCGGCGAGACGCCCAGCGCCGCCACCTGCTCCTTCGCGAGCCGCTGCTCCTTCCCGCGGGAGATCCAGCCCCCCGCCGAGAGCCTGCCGAGGACGGGCAGGGAGATGTTGTCCTTGATCGACGCCGAGGGCACGATCCCGTCGCGCTTGCGATCCTCGGGAACGTAGGCGATCCCCGACGCCAGGCCCTTGCCCGGCGTACGGGCGCGCACCTCGGCTCCGTCGACGCGGACCGTGCCCGCCTGCGCCCGGTCCAGACCGAAGATGGCGCGCGCCACCTCCGTGCGGCCCGCGCCGACGAGCCCCGCGAGCCCCACGATCTCGCCCGCGCGCACCTCGAAGGAGACGTTCTCGAAGGCGCCGGCCCGGGTGAGCCCCTCGACCTCGAGCACGGTCTCGGCGATCGGGACGTCGCGCTTCGGGAAGACGTCGGTCAGATCGCGGCCGACCATGAGCCGGATCATCTCGCCGGCGGTGAGCCCCTTCGATTCGCGCGTCTCGATCTGCCGGCCGTCCCTGAGCACGGTGACCCGGTCCGCGAGGTCGAGCACCTCGCGGAGGCGATGGCTGATGTAGATGATCGCGATGCCCTCCTCGCGCATGCGCCTCACGACGCGGAAGAGGGCCTGCGCCTCGTGCTCGCTCAGCGAGGAGGTCGGCTCGTCGAGCACGATGATGCTCGGACGCAGCGCGTAGGCCTTCGCGATCTCGACGATCTGCTGCTGGCTCACCGTGAGAGAGCCGAGGATCGCTGAGGGGTCCATCCGGGCGTCGAGCGCCTCGAGCACCGCGACGGCCTCCTCGTGCAGTCGGCGCCGCTGCAGGATCCCGAAGCGCGAGGGGGTTCTCCCGAGCGCGATGTTCTCGGCGACGGTGAGGTCGGGCACGAGGTTCAGCTCCTGATAGACCATCCCGATGCCGCGCCTGCGGGCGTCGAGCTGGCCCGAGATGCGGGTTTCCTCGCCGCCGAGCAGGATCGTTCCCTCGTCGGGCTGATACACGCCCGCGAGGATCTTCATGAGCGTGGACTTCCCCGCGCCGTTCTCGCCGACGATCGCGTGCACCTCTCCCGATTCGACCACGAGATCGACGTCGGAGAGCGCGCGGATGCCGGGGAACGATTTGGAGATGCCCCGCATCTCGAGGGCCGCGCTCATGCGTCGCTCCTCTCGACGGAGGCGTTCGGGATCCTGCTCGGGCCGCAGTGGAACTCGACGCGATAGGAGACGCTCTCGCCCGGTTCGAGGTAGGGCAGCGTCCCGGCCTCACGCGCGGCCGCCCGGCCGCGGCTCCAGTCGATGCTCGTGGGTTCGAGGCCCAGCACGTAGTGCCCCTCCCCCAGCATCTTCCACTGGTGCAGGCCGGGGAGGGTCTCGGAGTCGAAGCGGATCGCGACCCGGAGGTCGATGTCGGGGTTGTCGACCGAGACCTCTGCGTCGCCGCAGCCCGTGAAGTCATGCGTGAAGACCTGCTCCGCGTACCCCGGGACAGGCCCGGAGATGTCGAACCAGTCGGCCATGCCGGCCTCCGCCGCGGCGTCGCGGGGGGCGACCGAGTTCGACGGGATCGCGAGCACGGCCGAGTCGTCGAGCAGCGGCCACCCGAGGTTCGCGTGGTACAGCACCATGTGCCCGGCGGGGGTCGACGCCTCGTTCGTGACGCGGTCCTCCACGATGATGCCGGATCCGCCGATCGGAACCCGGATCCGCCGTCGCAGCAGGAGGTTCTCGCCGAACACCGCGGTCTGCCGCACCTCTCCCTCGACGATGAGCTCGTCGTCGGTCGTCTCGGTGCGGGTGACGGTCGCCGGAACGCTGCCGATGCGGCCGTGCATCGGGTAGTGGACGCCCTCATCGGTGCTCGCGGGGCCGAAGGTGTCGAGCCCGCAGCTCGCGAGGAGTCCGCCGCCGAACGTCCGCAGCCACTCGGTGCCGCGGTCGACCGTGCGGCCGGGCGCCGCGAAGCCCGTCGGCGACTGCCAGGCGATCGGCACGCCGCGATAGCTCGCGGCCCCGAGGTCCAGCGCTCGATCGGGATGCACGTTCACCGTGAGCCCGCCGCCGGAGGTGAGGGTCAGCCGGCGCGCGCCCCGCGCGGCGCCCTGGGTCTCGACCAGGTCGTCGATCCCCGCGAGCTGCCTGAGGGTGCCCATGCGACGCCGGGCCTCGGCCGGCGGCCGTCCGTAGAGGAGAGGTGCCCCGGCCATGCTCAGAACCCGAGTTCGGCGCGCTCTGCGTCGAGCTGCCGGTTGCCGGGGCCGAAGTGCTTGAGCAGCACGAGATCATCGGTCGTCGAGGTGTTCGTGACGGTCACCCCGGCCTCCGCGGCGGCCGACGTGATGAAGAACTCGTCGCTCGAGAGCTGACCGTATCGGATGCTCGAGATCGCGGCGACGGGAAGCCCGTTCAGGAGGCCCTGACCGGCGACGGCGATGAGGCCGTGGGCGTCCCGATCCGCGACCCTGACGGTGCCCCCGGGTGCCACGGTGAGCTCCTTCGCGCTGAACGCTGGTGAGCGGTAGGTGATCCAGGACTCGACGAACTCGGGGGATCCCGTGCGGCTCTCGACCGTCTCGACGGGAGGGGTGAAGCGGTGGCTCCAGAACTCCGGATCCACGTTGCGCTCCCAGTCGACGAGTTCGAGGATGAAGTCGAGATCGCCGACGCGATCCTCGGGCACGTCCTTCCAGAGGAGCTCGTCGGGGACCTCGCGGTTGTTCGACCAGGACTCGGTCATGGCGAACACGTCGCACGCGGACTGCGGCTCGTAGGTGCACATGCTCGCGGGGGCGTGCAGAACGCCCGCGGGCACGTCCCAGCCGGTCCCCGGCGTGATGCGGTAGGCCTTCGAGAGTTCGGTGATGCGGTTGTCGCCGCCCGCGAGGAACGCCGCGAGCTTCTCGCGGAGCTCGTCCTTCGTGACCTCCGGATGCAGGCCGAAGAAGGTGTACGGGAACCGACCGCCGTGGTTGTTCATCTGCGGCGGGAAGTAGTAGGCCTCGGGCTTGCCCGGCTTGCCGACGAGCGCGGCGTGCTCGTCGCGGTGATGGATGTGGAAGGGCAGCGGGAACTCGTTGTCGAAGAACTTCGAATACATCGGCCACAGCCCGTGGCTGTCCCAGAGACCGCCGATGGCATCACCCTTCGCGTGCGCGATGAACTCGTCCAGGGGGATCACGCCCCCCTCGGGATCGAGCACGAGGCTGAGCCCCTCGAAGGGATCGGTGAGCGGACCGTTGTCGGCGCGCACCGCACTCGCGAGCCAGCGCTCGTCGATGCCGCCGCGCTCCTTGCCGAGCGGGAAGTAGTCGTCCTGGTGCAGGCGGATCCTGCGGCCCGGCGTGCAGAACGCGCGCGGCACCCAGGCCGGCGCGAGGCGGAGGATGCCGCCCGCCTCGTTCATCGCCCGCTCGATCGCGGCCTCGGACCCGGTGACTCCTGCGTAGGGGCCGGCTTGTGCCATCTTCCACTCCTTCGTGTCTCTGCGCCGCGCTCGTTCTGCAGCTTCATCGTTAGGTTCATTGAACCATTAATGTTTCAATGAACCTAACAGAGGCGCATGCCGAGCGCAAGAGGGCGATCCGCACCCGGGGCCGGGGGCGATGCGCCCTCTCCCGCGGGCTCGCGACGGGGGCCGGCAGTTCGCGGCGGGGACCGGCGGGGGCCGCGGCTCAGCCGGCGAGCAGCTCCCGGTACGCCTCGAGCAGCTGCGCCGCGGAGGCGGCCCAGTCTCGGTTCAGCGCGTGCCGCCTCGCGGCAGCGCCCATGCGGCTCGCCAGCTCCTCGTCGCCGAGCAGGTGCGCGATCGCCGCGGCCCACACCTCGGGGTCGTCGCCGTCGATCAGCACGCCCGTCTCGCCGTCGATCACGGCCTCGCGCAGCCCGCCGGCCGCGCGGGCGACGACGGGCACCCCCGACGCGGAGGCCTCGAGCGCGACGAGGCCGAAGGTCTCGGAATGGGACGGCATGAGCACGATCGCGGCGCGGCGCAGCCGCTCGGCGAGCTCGGCTCGACGCAGCGCCCCGTCGAAGGCGACGGTCGAGAGCATGCCGGCCTCCGCGATCGCGGTGTGCAGCTCGCGCACGTAGTCGTCGCCGTCCGGCGGCGGCGCCCCGATCACCCGCAGCGCGGGGCGTCGGCCGGGCGGGATGGCGGCGACCGCGGCGACGGCGAGATCGAACCCCTTGAGCGGGTGCAGTCGGCCGGCAACGAGCACCTCCGGGCTGCCGCCGTGCTCGATCCAGGCGCGGCGCTCCGCGCACTCTCCCGGCTCGCAGGGCCGGAAGAGGGCCGTGTCGACGCCGAGCGGCACCACGCGCACGCGCTCGGGATCGGCCCCGAGCCGCTCCAGCATCGTGTCCCGCTCGGCGAGACTGACGGCGACCAGCAGATCGGCCTCCGCCGCGAGGCGCCGCTCCCCCGAGATCCTCCCGGGCGACTCGGGGCGCTCCCCCTCGGTCAGCGGGCTTCCCGGCTCGGCCGCGATGCTGTGGAAGCTCTGCACCAGCGGCACGCCCAGCTCGCGCGCGACGGGAAGCGCGGCGACGCCCGAGAACCAGTGCTCGGCGTGCAGCACGTCGACCGGATCCACCCGCAGGTGCTCCCCGAGCGCGCGCCCGAACGGCTCCATGAGCGACTCGTGCTCGCCCTTCGAGAGCAGGCGCGCCGGTCCCGCGTCGAGGTGGCGCACCGTGAGCCCCTCCGCGAGTTCCACGGCATCCGGCAGCCCGGGGTCGCTGCGGCGGGTGATGAGCTCGACGCGGTGCCCCGCCCTGGCCAGCTCGGCCGCCTGGGCGCGGACGACGACGTTCATGCCGCCCGCGTCCTTGGTGCCCGGCTCGTCGAGCGGCGAGGTGTGCAGCACGACGAAGGCGATGCGAAGGGATCCGGCGCTGGGGGGCATGCACCGAGCGTAGCGGCTCCGCTCAGCCCGGCGGCGCGACGGATCCCTGATCGACGGTCTCGGAGGCGAGGTGATCGACGACCCTCGGCCGGCGGTCCCCGCCCAGGCGGGCGATGAGGATCTCCGCGGCGTGCTCGCCCAGCCGCTGCACGGGCTGTCGCAGCGTGGTGATGGGCGGGTCGTGCACCGAGGCCCATGGCGAGTCGTCGAAGCCGATGAGCGAGAGGTCCGCCGGAAGCACCAGTCCGGCGGCGCGCGCCTCGGCGAGCACGCCGATCACCGCGTCGACCTCCGTGGCGATGAACGCGGTGGGCCGGCCCTCGCCCGCCAGCGCGCGTCTCGCGAACCTCCGCACCCCCTCGATCGTCTGCTCGCCCGTCATGACGAGGGCGGGATCGAGCGGAATGCCGGCGGCTTCGAGCGCTGCGGCGTACCCCAGGTAGCGCTCGCCGACGCTCGAGATCTCGGAGCTCCCCGCCCACTCCCGCAGGTGGTCGGCGGTGACGGCGCCGCGGCCCTGCCGGGCGGGACCCCACGCCAGCGCGACCCGCCGGTGCCCGGCCGCGATCAACCGCTCCGCCGCCGTCCTCGCGGCGTCGCGGTTGTCCATCACGACGGCGTCGGCGTCGAACCCGTTCAGCGTGCGGTCCACCTGCACGACCGCGGTGCCTCGCTCGTGCGCCCATCGCAGCGCCGCCGCGGGAGCGTGCGCTCCGCCCGCCGGCGCCGCGATGATGCCGTCGACCTGCTTTCCGACGAGCAGGCGCACCGCCTCGTCCTCGAGCTCGGGATCCTCGTCGGAGTTGACGAGCAGGGTGCCGTACCCCGCGGCCCGCGCCGCGTCCGAGATGCCGCGGAAGACCGCGGCGAAGAAGGGGTTGGCGATGTCGGCGAGCACCACGCCGATGGTCATGGTGACGCCGGTGCTCATGCTCCTGGCCAGCTCGTTCGTCTCGTACCCGAGCTCCGCGGCCGCGACGAGAACGCGCCTTCTCGTGTGCTCGCTCACGGAACCGTAGTTGCCGAGCACGCGGGCCGCCGAGGAACGGCCGACGCCGGCGCGGCGGGCCACCTCGGAGAGGGTCGGCCGACTCGGATCCGGATTCGTCACGTTTTCACTCTATTGGGCCCGGGGCCGCGCCGCTGGGCCCGGCCCCCTCGGGCGCTCGCTCACGCGGCCACCCCGAGCAGCCCGATCGCGGCGAAGCCGATGGCGCCGATCGCCGCTGCGATGAGCTGGTAGGGCAGATTCGTGATCCAGTGGCGGTAGAGCGGGACGCGGGTGGCGCTCGCGGTGAGCAGCCCGACGTCCGAGGAGATCGCCGCTGCGATGCCGAAGGTTCCGGCCGAGAGGAGCGCCGCCACCGTGGCCGGCGTGCTCGCACCGATCTGGGTGGAGAGCTGCACGAGCACGGGCGTGAGCAGGATGTACAGCGACCAGTTCAACGTCACGAGCATCTCGGTCGCGCCGAAGACGGCGAAGATGATGAGCGGCAGCCACTGCGGCGCGATCACGCCCGAGACGTTGTCGACGATGAACTCGGTGAAGCCGAGCATCGAGATGCCGTGCACGAGCACGAACGCCAGCGCCATCAGCAGCACCAGGGAGAAGATGTCCTTCATCCCGTCGACCACGGCGTCGACGTAGCCCGCGATGGTCGTGTGGCGCTGGAGCACCAGCAGCACGCCGGTGATCACGATGGCGAGTATGAACCCGAGCTGGATCTGACCCAGGAGGAGCGTGGCGAGGATCACGACCGCCACCGGTACGAGGAAGTTCAGGAAGTTCGGGAGCTTGCGGCCGTCGGCCGGCGGCTCCGCGGACGCCCGGCTCCCCTCCGTCGAGGCCCGTGCCGCCCGCTCAGTCCGCTCAGCCTGCTCAGTCCGTTCCGCCCGCTCCGCGGCGACATCCCGTCGCAGCGGCCCGAAGACGGGGATGATCCGCGCTCCGAGCAGCAGGCCGATGAGCACCGCCGCCATGGAGTAGAAGAGGAAGGGCAGCATCTCGAGGTAGACGCCCATCTCGCTCGCCCCGTAGCCGGCCGCGACGACGAGCCCCGCGATGAGCGCGGTGGTCGAGCCGATCGGGTTCAGCGTCGTCGCCGGCTCGCCCGTGGAGCGGAGGATCGAGGCCGTGAAGCTTCTCGGAAGCCCGTAGCGCTGGTTCAGCGGGGACATGCTCACGCCGACGCCGGACGCGGAGAGGTAGCTGTCGTTGCTCAGCAGCATCGACGAGACGGCGGTCGTCAGCCCCGCGGCGCGGGGGCCGCGGGCCAGCTTCGAGGCCGCACGCGCGAAGGACGCAGCGAGGCCCATCTGCTCGAAGACGCCGATGAGGCCGCCGATGGCGGTGAGGAGCACGAGCAGCGAGATGTTGTCGACATCGGTCAGCTGACCGTAGAGCGCGTCCATCCAGGCGGTCGCGAAGGATCCCCGGAAGACCATGAACGTCGCGAGCGCGCCGCTCCAGAGGAACCCCTCGAGCACGCGGTGCGTCGTGAGGATGAAGCCGAAGAGGGTGACGGCGGGCAGCAGGCTCCACCATCCGTAATCGGCGCCCTCGCCGGAGGGCGCCAGCAGGCTGAGGAGCACGATCGCGGAGAGACCCGAGTATCCCGCGATCGTGCGCATGCGCGGCGTGAACCCCGAGCCGGCGCCTCCCGCAGGCGCCTCGTGATCCTCCGTGCGACCGGGGGCGGTTTCCGCGCCGGTCGCCTCGGCGGCGGCGGTGGCGGTCCCGGCGGGTGCGGTGTCCGTAGCGGTGGGCGCGGCGGCCTCCGCGGCGGTGTCGGCGAGTTGCGTCATTGCACGATCTCCTTTGCGTAGCCGAACGCTCCCTCGGCGGAGCACTGCTCGGCGGCGAACGCCGCGGCTGCGGCGAGCGCTCGGTTGATGGTCTCCGCCTCGGGAATGAGGCCCCTGGCCCAGCCCTGGTCGAGCAGGGTGAGCGCGAAGGCGGTGATGAAGGCGTCGCCCGCCCCCATGGTGTCGAGCGCCTCGACCCGCACCGCGTCCGCGCGATGCAGCGTCTCGCCGTCGAAGAGCCCGGAGCCCTCGACCCCGCGCGTCACGAGGCAGAGCGCGGCACCGCGGGCGTGGACGTCCCGCGCGAGCCGCTCCGCCTCGTCCCAGGCGAGCTCCGCCGCCGACACGATCGCGAGGTCGACGTGCGGGGCGACGGCATCCAGGTACGCGGGATCCCGCTGCTCGGGCTCGTCGGAGAGGTCGAAGGACACGAGCGGACAGCGCTCCCGAAGGGCCGGGAGGGATCCCTCGAGTGCGGCGTAGGGGCCCAGGTGCACGAGGTCGAACTCCGCGAGGTAGTCGAGGTCGGCGGGATCGGGTTCGAACGGGCGGTCGAGCACGACCCCTCCGGCCCAGTCGCCGAAGATGCGATCCCCGTCGACGACGCGCACGTCGCACCAGCCCGTCTCGCCCTCCCGCACGGCGCAGCGGTCGGTGGCGACGCCGAGATCGGCGAGCGCCGCCCTGATATGCGCTGCCGCGTCGTCGGTGCCGAACACGCCCAGGTAGGCGGATTCGACGCCCATCCGGCGGGCGAACACCGCGAAGTTGACGCAGTTCCCGCCCGGGTAGAGCACGCCGCGGTCGACGAAGCGGTCGACGACGTTGTCGCCGAAGCCGACGACGCGGCGACCGGCCGGCCTACCGGCGCGGTCGGCCGACGTACCGGCGCGGGCGGCCGGAACGGCGGCGCGCCCTGCCGAGGGCATCAGTACTCGACCTTGCGGTAGTAACGGCGAGTGGTGAGATCGTGGTTGCGGGCGGCCTCGAGGTGCTTGCTGAAGCGGATCGTGATCGCGTCGACGACGATCGGCGCGACGAGGCCGCGGAACTGCGGGGAGATTCCCTCGAGCGGATAGTCGGCGGTGTCGATCACGGTGGTCTCGTCGTTGTAGGTCTCGGCGAACCTGCGCACGCGGTCCATGATCGGCCGCGTCTCGTCCTCGCCCACGAAGAGCATCAGACTCGTGTCGCGCTCGATCAGCTCGAGGGACCCGTGGAAGAACTCGGCGCCGTGCACCCGCGTGGTGTGCAGCCACTGCATCTCCTCGAGGATGCACATCGAGTAGTTGTAGGTGAACCCCCACAGGTTGCCGGCTCCGACGAGGAAGTGGTACCCGGTCTCGGCGTGCCGCTTCGCGAAGGCCTCCGCGATCGGGTCGGCCTGCCGCTGGACGGCGGTGAGCAGCGGGGTCGGGTCCGAGAGCTCATCGGCCAGCCGCTCGTACTCGTCGAACTCCCCCCGGCGGTTCAGCAGGGCCGCCGTGAGCAGCAGCATCTGGATGTCGACCGACTCGCTCGCGGTCTCGTCGTCGGCCCAGTTCACCAGCACGTGATCGGCCGCGGCGATCGGCGAGTCGGCGTAGCCGGTGAGCGCGATGGTGGTGACGCCGCGCTCACGGCAGTACTCGAGCGCGGCGACGGTCTCCCGGGTCGTGCCCGACAGGGAGGAGAACACGGCGATCGAGCGCTCCGTGAGTCGCGGATCGCCCGTGACCACCAGCTCCGCCGCGATCGCGGATCGCACCGGCACGGTCGACAGCCGGGTGATCACGTGCTCATACGGCCACATGGCGGCGTAGGAGCCTCCGGAGCCGATGAGGAAGATCGAGTCGTAGCCCTGGGCGGTGACCTCGTCGACGATCGCGTCGATCCGGGGGCGCAGCGCAGCCGCCCCGCCGATCACGCGCTGGTAGAGGTCTGCGTCGAAGCCGAGCATTCTGGTCCTTTCATCGCGCCGTCCGCCCTCGGGCTCGGCAGCGCTGCCTGGAATCGCAATTCAAGTTTGGTACCGGTCCCAATTTGGAACCGGTACCAATAGTGTCACGAAGACGTGCTCGCCACAAGCGCGGAGGCAGTGCCCCGAGCGGGGGTGCGGGCGGACGCTGCTGAAAGGCGACGGACCGGGGTCGGGAGGCGACGGGCCAGGGCCGAGGGGCGGCGCGGGCGCGGGTGGGACGGCGTCGAGAGACGGCGCGGGCGCGGGTCTTGCGCTCGATACCCCCCTCAGGTATAAGGTGGGTGCAGGAGGATCCCCGACGTGGATCCCGTCCCTCGTCGGCTCCGAGGCCACGAACGGCGGAGACGGACGGGGAAGAGCGAAGTAGAGTGCGGAGAATGCCCACAGCAGACGATCGACCGGACGAGACGCCCGAGCCCGCCGATTCGGCCTGCGAGACCGACTTCAGCGAGGGCCACCCCGAGGGGCCCGCGGTGGCCGGGCCTGCGGGCGGCCGCTCGGGATCCGGCGGACAGGGCCACGGAGGCGGGCACTCGCACAGTCACGGCCTCGACGGCGCGGCGACCGCCACGGGGAAGCATCGCACGCGCCTGATCCTGGTGCTGTGCATCACCCTCGGGATCTTCCTCGTGCAGGTGGCCGGCGCGCTCGTCTCGAGATCGCTGTCGCTGCTCGCCGACGCCGGGCACATGCTCACCGACGCCACCGGCGTGGCGATCGCGCTCGTCGCGAGCCTCATCGCGGGTCTGCCCGCGACCTCGAAGCGCACCTTCGGCTACCTCCGCGTCGAGGTGCTGGCGGCGCTCGCCAACGGGATCGTGCTCGGCGTCATCGCCGTCGTGATCTTCGTCGAGGCGATCCGGCGCTTCGGCAGCGAGGTCGAGATCCAATCGGTGCCGATGCTCGTCGCGGCGGTGATCGGCGCCATCGCGAACCTCGCGTCGCTGCTGATCCTGCAGTCGGGGCAGAAGGAGAGCCTGAACGTGCGCGGCGCCTACCTCGAGGTGCTCGGCGACCTGCTCGGCTCGGTGGCGGTCATCGTCGCGGGCGTGATCATCCTGCTCACCGGCTGGAACGTCGTCGATCAGATCGCGTCGCTCCTCATCGCCGTGCTGATCTTCCCGCGAGCCGTCAGCCTGCTGCGCGACGTCGTGGACGTGCTGCTCGAGGCGGCGCCGAAGCACATCGACGTCGACGAGGCCCGGGATCACATGCTCGCCGTGCCGGGGGTCGTCGAGATCCACGACGTGCACGCCTGGACCATCACCTCGGGGGTGCCGGCGTTCTCGGCGCACGTCACCGTCTCGGACGAGGCGTGGGACCGGCTCGGCCACCACGCGATCCTCGACGAGCTGCGCGCCTGCCTGGGCGAGCACTTCGACACCTCGCACGTGACGCTGCAGCTCGAGCCGGCGCGGCACGCGCGGCACGAGGACGAGCTGCACGCGTAGAGGGCGCCGGCCGCGACCGTTGAGACCGCCCGCACCCCGGGACCGACCGCTGTCGTGGTATCGGAACGGCCGGTCTCGGAAGGACGGACCGATCTGCGATCAGCGCCCGGCGCGTCGCACCCGCTGGAGGTGCATCTCGGTCTGCCCGAGGGCCGAGAGCAGGCTGCTCCCCCGCAGGTTCTCCCAGCCGTAGCTCCAGGTGAGGCGCGACGCGACCTCCCACACCGGCAGGTCCGACTCCCCCGCGACCACCTCGGCGACCGCCGCCCCGCGCGAGCGATGGTGCTCGGCGATCTCGATCGCCCGCTCCCGCGCTCCCGCGAACCGGAAGCCGTGGCCGGGGCACACCTCGACCTCGCCGAGGGCGGCGACCGAGGCGAGCGACGCGGAGTAGTCGCCCAGCGGATCGTCCCCGAGCGCGCGGCCCCCGAGGCCGATGCCCGGGTTGATGGCCGGCAGCACGTGGTCGCCCGTGAAGACGACCCCCGAGGCGTCGTCGACGAGGGAGACGTGCCCCGGCGTGTGGCCCGGGGTGTGCAGGACGCGGAGCCTCCTCCGGCCGAGGCGCACCTCCTCTCCCCCGGTCAACGCCTGCGACACCTCGAATGCGGGCACGTCCACCACGCCGCGTCCCGCCGCCTCGCGCAGCTCCCCCCGGCGATCCGCGGGCACCCGCCACCTCCGCAGCGCCGCCTCGAGCAGATCCGGCTCCATCAGCGCCGCGCCCGACCGGATCGCCTCGACGTCGGTCCGATGCATGCGCACCCGGGCGCCGGAGGCCTCGACCAGCCGAGCGGTCAGTCCCGAGTGGTCGTGGTGCAGGTGCGTGAGCGTGATCGAGGCGATGTCCTCGATCCCGAAGCCCGCCGAGCGCAGCGCGGCGCCCAGCAGCAGCAGGTTCTCCTCCGAGTCGCTGCCCGCATCGATCAGGTGCGCCGACCCGTCGCCGCCGTCCACGGCGTACACGAGCGAGTAGTGCAGCGTCTCCCCCGGCATCGGCAGGGCCACGGCGAGGATCCCGGGCCGCACCTCCTCCGGCGCGGGGATCTCGCCGCGCACGAAGGCGGCGCGCTGCGCCTCACTCGTCACCCGCATCGTGCCCTCCGTCCGCCGGCGCGAACGCTCCGCGTCCGCTTACGCCGACTCCTCCGGACGCTCCTGCGCCTCGAGCTCGGCCGCGTCGGGCACGTACCCCTCGATGTGGCGCTCGTCGGCGCCGTTGTAGGCCGACAGAGGGCGGATCAGCGCGTTCGACGCCGTCTGCTCCATGATGTGCGCCGTCCACCCCGTCACGCGCGAGGCGATGAAGAGCGGCGTGAACGTGAGCGTGTCGAAGCCGATCAGGTTGTACGCGGGGCCGGAGGGGTAGTCGAGGTTCGGGTAGATGCCCTTGCGCGAGACGAACTCGCTCTCGAGCTTCGCGTACAGCTCCGCCACGTCGGGGCGGTCGTAGTGCTCGATCAGCGTGTCGAGCGCCGCCTTCATGGTCGGCACGCGCGAGTCGCCGCGCTTGTAGACGCGGTGCCCGAAGCCCATGATCTTCCGCTTCTCCGCGAGCGCCTGGTCGAGCCACGGCACCACGTTGTCGGCCGAGCCGATCTCGCTCATGATGTGCAGCACCGCCTCGTTCGCGCCGCCGTGCAGCGGGCCCTTGAGGGCGCCGATCGCGCCGACGACGGCGGAGTACAGGTCGGAGAGCGTCGAGGTGATGACCCGCGCCGTGAAGGTGGAGGCGTTGAAGGAGTGCTCCGCGTACAGGATCATCGAGCGGTTGAACGCGTCGACGACGACCTCGTCGGCCTCCTCGCCGAACGTCATCCAGAGGAAGTTCGCCGAGTAGTCGAGATCGTCGCGCGGCTCGACGATCTCCTGCCCGCGGCGACGGCGCTGGCCGTACGCCACGATCGAGGGCAGCGCCGCGTAGAGGCGGATGCTGCGCTCCAGGTTCTCCTCAGGGCTGCCGGCGGCGTCGAGCACCGATCCCGAACCCGAGTTGTCGGACGCCCCGATCACGCTGACCGCGGTGCGCACCTCGTCCATCGGGTGCGCGTCGAGCGGCAGCAGATCGATCGCGGCCCTCACGTTGTCGGCGAGCGCCCGGTGCCTGCGCTCCTCGGCCCGCAGCTCGGCCAGCTGCTCGTCGGTCGGCAGCTCCCCGTGCCACAGCAGATAGGCCACGGCCTCGAAGGGCTGCGTCGCCGCGAGCTCCTGCACCGGATACCCGCGGTACAGCAGGCTGTTCGTCTCGGGGTTGACCTTGGAGACGGCCGTGTAGTCGACGACGACGCCCGCGAGGCCCTTCTTGATGTCTGCTTCCGCCATGATTCGCTCCTTTGCTGGCTGCGCGTGAAGTCCGTGTCCGGGATCCGACGCTAGCGTTCGACCGTGAAATTGAACACGCTCGTGTCGAAGTGGTTGTAGTCCTCGTAGTCGATCAGCTCGTACAGATCCGCCCGGTGCTGCATCTCCTCGAGCTTCGAGGTCAGACGCCCCTCCTCGTTCAGCGTATCCAGCGCCCGGCCGGTCGCGCCCATGGAGATCCGCAGCATCGACACGGGCCAGATCACGATGTTCATGCCCACGTCGGCCAGCTGCTGCGAGGAGAACAGCTCGCTCTTGCCGAACTCGGTCATGTTCGCGAGCAGCGGCACATCGACGGCCTGCCGCATCCGCTCGAACTCCTCCAGCGTGCGCATCGCCTCCGGGAAGATCGCGTCCGCGCCCGCGTCCACGAGCGCCTTCGCCCGGTCCACCGCCGCGTCCATGCCGTCGGCGGCGCGGATGTCGGTGCGGGCCATGATCAGGAAGTTCTCGTCGCGGCGGGCGTCGACGGCGGCGCGGATGCGCTTGACCGCGGTGCTCTCGTCCACGACGGCCTTACCGTCGAGGTGGCCGCAGCGCTTCGGGTTCACCTGGTCCTCGATGTGGCAGCCGGCGAGGCCGGCGTCCTCGAGCTCCTGGATGGTGCGCGCCACGTTCATCGGCTCGCCGAACCCCGTGTCCGCGTCGATGATCGCCGGCAGCTCGGTCATGCGGGCGATCTGCTTGCCGCGACCGGCGACCTCGCTGAGCGTGGTGAGCCCGATGTCGGGCAGGCCGAGGTCGGCGGCGAGCACGGCGCCGGAGATGTAGACGCCGTCGAAGCCCTTGCGCTCGATCAGGCGCGCCGAAAGCGGGTTGAAGGCGCCGGGGAAGCGCAGCAGCTCCCCGCCGGCGAGCCGCTCGCGCAGGTTCCGGCGCTTGTCGGCGGCCGAGGTCTTACTGTAGAGCATCGGTTCGTCCTTTCGATGGAGGGGTGTTCGCTCCCCGGGCCGGCCGGGAGGAGGAGCGGCGCTCCCCCGCCGGCGGGCCCGGGGAGCCGCGCATCAGAAGAGGCCCTGCGGCGCTGCGGCGAGATCGATCGCGCCGGCCTTCGCGACGATGTTCAGCTCGCGCACCTCGTCCGCGGTGAGCTCGGGCAGGCGCTGCACGAGGTCGAGGAAGCGCTCGATCTCCGCCTCCTCGAGCACTGGCTCGGCGAGGGTGCGGAACTTGGCGATGTACTGCTCGCGGGCGAAGGGGCGCGCGCCGAGCGGGTGGGCGTCGGCGACGGCGATCTCGTCGACGAGCTTCGTGCCGTCGGCGAGCTCGATCTCCACGCGGCCGCCGAACGACTTCTCGTCGGGATCCTCGGAGTGGTAGCGGCGCGTCCACTCGGCGTCCTCGGCCGTGGTGATCTTGTGCCACAGCTCGACCGTGTCGGCGCGGCCGGCGCGCTCCGGGGCGTACGAGTCGACGTGGTGCCAGCCGCCGTCCTGCAGCGCGACCGCGAAGATGTACGGGATCGAGTGGTCGAGCGTCTCGCGCGAGGCCTTCGGGTCGTACTTCTGCGGGTCGTTCGCGCCCGAGCCGATCACGTAGTGCGTGTGGTGGCTCGTGTGCAGCACGATCGCCGCGATGTTGGCGGGATCCGCGAGCTCGGGGCGCTCGTTGTGCAGCTTGCGGGCCAGGTCGATCCAGGCCTGGGCCTGGTACTCGGCCGAGTGCTCCTTGGTGTAGGAGTCGAGGATCGCGCGCTTCGCCTCGCCCGGTGCGGGCAGCGGCACCTGGTAGGAGGCGTCGGGGCCGTCGAGCATCCACGCGATGACGCCGTCCTCGCCCTCGTAGATCGGGCTCGGCGAGGTCTGGCCGCGCATCGCGCGGTCGACGGCCTCGACCGCCATCTTGCCGGCGAACGCGGGAGCGTGCGCCTTCCACGTCGAGATCTCGCCCTTGCGGCTCTGGCGGGTGGCGGTGGTGGTGTGCAGGCCCTGCGCGACGGCCTGGTAGATGGTCTCGGTGTCGAGGCCGAGCAGCGTACCGATGCCGGCCGCCGCCGAGGGGCCGATGTGGGCGACGTGGTCGATCTTGTGCTTGTGCAGGCAGATGGAGCGCACGAGGTCCATCTGGATCTCGTAGCCGGTCGCGATGCCGCGGATCAGCGCGGCGCCGTCCTTGCCGACGTGCTGGGCGACGGCGAGGATCGGCGGGATGTTGTCGCCCGGGTGCGAGTACTCGGCCGCGAGGAAGGTGTCGTGGTAGTCGAGCTCTCGCACGGCGACGCCGTTGGCCCAGGCGGCCCACTCGGGGCTCGACTTCCGGGCGCCCTCCCCCGTGCTCGGCAGACCGAAGATCGCGGATCCGTCGCCCCCGTTGGACACCGGGTGCGAGAGGGCCTGCGCGCGGGCGGCGACGATCGGACCGCGGCCCAGCGACGCCGCGGCGACCGACGCGTTGTCGATGATGCGGTTGATGATCATGTCGACGACGTCGGCCTCGACCTCCACCGGGTCGGTCGCGACCTCCGCGATCTTCCAGGCCAGCTGCTCCTCGCGGGGCAGATCCTCTTCGCTCTTGTAGACGCGGACGTGGTGATTGACGGTCATCGGTTTCCTTCCGGGAGAGACGTGAGAATGGCGGTCAGTGCGTTGTGCAGATGTACGTGGGTGGCGTGGGCGGCGAGCTCCGCGTCCCCGTCAGCGACCGCCGAGGCGATGAGCGCGTGCTCGTCTGCCGAGGCCTGCATGCGACCGCGATTGTCGCTGGTCAGGCGCCGCGCGCGCACGAGATGGGTGCGGATCGTGCGCAGGGCCGAGGTGAGGTACGCGTTGTCGACGGCGGCGTCGAGGGCCGCGTCGAACCGGGCGATCAGGGCGTAGTAGGCCTCGATGGCCTCATCGCTGTCGAGGTGCGCCCGCGTGAACTCCTCGGAGAGGGCGCGGAACGCGGAACGGTCGCCGCGGGCCGAGGCGAGCCTCGCCATCATCGTCTCGAGGGCGCGTCGCGCCTCGAAGAGCGCGCGAATGTCGTCGGCATCGAAGTCGGTGACGACGGTCACGCGCGGCGACTGCTGGGTCACGAGTCCGTCGGCGACGAGCCTGCCGATCGCCTCGCGCAGCGGGGTGCGGCTGACGCCGAGCCGGGTCGCCTGCTCGACCTCGCCGAGCACCGTGCCGGGCGCGAGCGCTCCGCTCTGGATCTCGTCGAGGAGCGTCACATAGGCGCGGTCACTGGCGCGCATCGGCTGGCCTCCTCACCTCTTCCCCCTCAGTGTATACACACCGAGAGGAAAAACCCAAGAGGCGAGGTGATGATCCCGGCACCGTATACAATCACAGGGCGCACGGGCGGCCCGCAACTCTCAGTCGAGCAGCAGTGCGGGCTCCTCGAGCACCGAGGCGACGTCGGCGACGAAGCGGGAGATGACGTCACCGTCGACGATGCGGTGGTCGAAGGATCCGCCCACCGTGGTCACCATGCGGGGCCGCACCTCGCCGTCGACCACCCACGGCTTCTCGCGGATGGTGCCCATCGCCATGATCGCGCACTCGCCCGGGTTCAGGATCGGCGTGCCGAAGTCCATGCCGAACACGCCGATGTTGGTGATCGTGATCGTGCCGTTCTGCATGTCGGCCGGGGGAGTGCGCCCGTCGCGCGCGGTGATGGTCAGCCGCTCGATCGCCTTCGCGAGCTCGAGCAGGCTGAGATCCTGCGCCTCCTTGACGTTCGGCACGATGAGCCCCCTGGGGGTCGCCGCGGCGATGCCGAGGTTGACGAAGTTGTGCCGGATGATCTCCGTCTCGGTGAAGGTCGAGTTGATCTCGGGGTTGCGCCGGATCGCCCACAGCATCGCCTTCGCGAAGATAAGCAGCGGCGACACCTTGACGCCCGCGAAGTCGGTGGAGCTCTTGAGCCGCTTGACGAACTCCATGGTGCGGGTGGCGTCGACCTCGGTGAAGACGCTGACGTGGGGCGCGTCGTTGGAGCTCGCGACCATCGCCTGCGCGGTCATCTTGCGCACGCCCTTGAGCGGGATCCGCTCCTCGCGCGCCTCCGACGGCTCCGGCGTGGCGATGTTGCGGAACAGGCTGGCCTGCGAGGCCTGCCGCACCACGTCGTCGCGCAGGATCTCTCCCGCGATCCCGGATCCGGCCATCTGGGCGAGGTCGACGCCGAGATCCTTCGCCAGCTTGCGGATCGGCGGCTTCGCGATGATGGGAGAGGCCTCGGCCACCGGGATCGGAGCCCGGTGGATGGGCGATCCCGCCAGCAGCGGCTCACCGCCGCGCCGTCGGCGCGAGCGCACCGCGCCCGCCGTGCCGTAGCCGACCAGCACGGCCCCGCCCTCGTCGGAGTCCTCGTGCTCCACGCTCGCGGCCGCGTCGGCCACGGCGTCGCGGGTCTCCTCGGAATCGCCGGTCGTCGTGCCGGCGTCGCCCCCCGTGCCCGCGTCCTGCGTCGCGTCCTCGGTGCGCACGCGCAGGATCGGCTCGCCCACGGGCACGGTGTCGCCGATCTCCGCCAGCAGCTCGGTGACCACGCCCGTGAACGGCGACGGGAGCTCGACGAGGGACTTCGCGGTCTCGATCTCGCAGATCACCTGATTGAGCGAGACGGTGTCGCCTGGCGCGACCATCCAGGTGACGATCTCCGCCTCGGTCAGCCCCTCGCCGACGTCGGGGAGGGGGAAGGTCATGTCGCTCATCGTTGCTCCAAGCTCGTGGCGGGGGGATCAGTAGTGCATCGTGCGGTCGACGGCCTCGAGCACGCGGTCGGCGTCGGGCAGGTAGACGCCCTCGAGCTTCGCGGGAGGGAAGGGCACGTCGTAGCCGGAGACCCGCAGCACGGGGGCCTGCAGGGAGTAGAACGCCTCCTCGGCGACGTGGGCCGCGATCTCGCTGCCCACGCTGGCTCCGCCCTGCGCCTCCTGGGCGACGACGAGACGGCCGGTCTTGCGCACCGAGGCGAGCAGCGGCTCGTAGTCGATGGGGGAGACGCTGCGCAGATCCACGACCTCGAGGCTGGTGCCCTCGCCGCCGGCGATCTCCGCGGCCTGCAGCAGCGTCGTCACCATCGCGCCGTAGCCGACGACCGTCACGTCGCTGCCCGTCCGCGCGATCCTCGTGGCGTGCAGCGGCGCGGAAGCGGCGGCCGGATCGACCTCGCCCTTCTGCCAGTACTTCGCCTTCGGCTCGAAGAACAGCACAGGATCCGGCGACTGGATCGCCTGCTGGATCATCCAGTACGCGTCGTTCGCCGTCGAGGGCGCGACCACGCGCAGGCCGGGGGTGTGGGCGAAGTACGCCTCGGGGCTCTCCTGGTGGTGCTCGACGGCGCCGATGTGACCGCCGTAGGGCACCCGGATCACGACGGGCATCGGCACCTTGCCGTCGTGCCGGCTCGTGATCTTCGCCAGCTGGGTGACGATCTGGTTGAAGCCGGGGAAGATGAAGCCGTCGAACTGAATCTCGCAGACCGGGCGGTAGCCGTTCATCGCGAGGCCGATCGCACTGCCGATGATCCCCGCCTCGGCCAGCGGCGTGTCGAGCACCCGGGCCGAGCCGAAGTCGGCCTGCAGCCGGTCGGTGACGCGGAACACGCCGCCGAGCGGGCCGATATCCTCGCCCATCAGGATCACACGCTCGTCCGCCGCCATCGCCGCCCGCAGCCCCTCGTTGATCGCCCGTGCGATCGGCAGGGTGGTGCGCTCGGTCAGCAGGTTCACGGGCGTCGCTTCGACGGACGCGGGCTCGGCGACGGGGCCGATGCGCTGCGCGGCACGCTCGACCGACTCCGCGACCGGATCCGCGGCCGAATCCTGAGCCTGCCGAGGGGCCTGGACGCTCTGTTCCGTGCTCATGCTCATGCTCCTTCGGTCTCCGCGAACGACGACTCGTAGCGGTCGAGCCACTCGCGCTGCTCCTCGATGCGGGGGTGCGGCTCCGAGTAGACGTGCGCGAACATCGAGTCGGGCTCGGGAACCGGCAGGTGCAGGATCGCGTCGCGCACCCGCTTGGCCTCGGCGTCGGCCTCGGCGCGCACCTCCTCGAAGAACGCGTCCTCGACGCCGAGCGAGCGCAGGTGGCCCTCGAGCCTCGCGATGGGGTCGCGCCGCTGCCACGCCTCGAGCTCCGCGTTCTCGCGGTAGCGGGTGGGGTCGTCGCTCGTCGTGTGCGCGCCGATGCGGTAGGTGAGGGCCTCGATGTAGCCCGGGCCGTGCCCCTCGCGGGCGAGGCGCAGGAAACGCCGGCCCACGGCGTAGGCCGCGAGCGGGTCGTTGCCGTCGATCTGCACGCTGCGCAGCCCGAACCCGAGCGCCCGGCGGTACAGAGGGGTGCGCGACTGCCGGGCCACGGGCACGGAGATCGCCCAGCCGTTGTTCTGCACGACGAAGACCTCGGGGGTCTGGTAGCTCGCGGCGAAGATGAGCGCCTCGTTCGCGTCGCCCTGGCTGGTGGTGCCGTCGCCGTAGAAGACCATGGTGGCCTCTCCGGTCGCGGTGCCCGCCTCGCCCGCGTCGAGGGCCGTGTCGCCCGCGCGCCGCTTCGCGTCGAGCACCTGGCTGAGCGCGAAGCCCGTCGCGTGCTGCGTCTGGGCGCCGAGCACGAGGGTGTAGAGGTGGAAGTTGCCGTTCGCGGGGTCGGTCACGTCCCAGCCGCCGTGGGTGAGGCCGCGGAACTGCGCGGCCACGTTCAGGAAGCCGACGCCGCGGATGCGCGCGATCGCGTGCTCCCGGTAGGCGGGGAAGATGTGGTCCTGCGGTTCTGCGGCGCGACCGAGGCCGACCTGGCAGCCCTCCTGCCCGACGCTCGGCACCCAGAGCGCGAGCTGCCCCTGCCGCTGCAGGTGCGTGCACTCGGTGTCGAAGGCCCGGGTCGCGACCATGTCGCGGTACCACTGCTTGAACTCCTCAGCGCCGATGCCGTCGAGCTCGGCCGCGTACTCGGCCGCGGTGGCGGACGGCGCGTACCCGCCCTCGTCGTCGAGGAAGCGTATCGGGTCGGGATCCGCGCCGCGCAGGCCGTCGCCGGGCAGCGGGGTGTCAATGATTTGCTCGCTCATCCCGATCAAGTGTAATGAGCGCGTCCGTCGTTCAGGGGATATGCGCGCGCCCGCCCGCGATGCGAGTCGCCGCCCCGGCTCCCGCCCGCGGGTCGCCCCCGCGCCCCCTAGCCCGCTGCGGAGAGGAAGCCGCGCACGATGCGCAGCACCTCGGCGAGGCTCTCGGTCTCGCCCACCGAGATGCGCACACCCTCACCGGGGAAGGGGCGCACGAGCGTGCCGGCCTCCGCGAACGCGGCGGCGAGCGCCAGGGTGTCGATCCTCCGCGCGGATCCGGCGGTCGCGGCACCGGCGGCACCGGAATCGCCGGCGGCACCGGCGACCTCGGGGATCCAGACGAAGTTGCCCTGCGCGTCCGGGACGTCGAGCCCGAGGCCTCGCAGCCCGCGCACCAGCTCGTCGCGGCGCTCGGCGATCTCGGCGATCCTGGTGGCGCTCTCGGCCTGGGCGTCGGGGGAGAGGGAGGCGAGGGCGGCGGTCTCGGCGAGGCCGGTGACCGACAGGGGGATCGCGGCGGTCGCGGCCGCCGACAGGATCGCGGGGTGCCCGATCCCGTAGCCGATGCGGAGGCCGGCGAGCCCGTACGCCTTCGAGAAGGTGCGCAGCACGACGAGGTTCTCGTGCAGTGCGAGCACGTCCTCGCCGCGCACCGCCTCGGGGTCGGTGACGAACTCCCGGTAGGCCTCGTCGAGCACCACCAGGGTGTCGGAGGGCACGCGCGCCATGAAGCGGTCGAAGGCGTCGCGGCGGATCGCGGGGCCCGTCGGGTTGTTGGGGGTGCAGAGCAGGATCACGCGCGTGCTCGGCGTGATGGCCTCGGCCATGGCGTCGAGGTCGTGCTCGGCGCGCGCGTTCAGCGGCACGCGGATCGCCTCGGCGCCCGAGGCGAGGCCGAGCGCGGGATACGCCTCGAAGCTCGGCCAGGCGTGCAGGTAGGCGTCGCCATGACCGGCTGCCGCGTGCACGAGCTGGTAGAGGATCGCCACGGATCCCGCCCCGAGGTGCACGCGGTCGGGTCTCACCTCGAAGCGCCGGGCGATCAGCTCGCGGAGCTCGGGCATGGCCGCACCCGCGTAGCGGTTCACGTCGCCCCGGCCCTGGAGCGCCGCGAGCACGCTCGGCAGGGGGTCGAACGGGTTCTCGTTGCTCGACAGCTTGAACCCGGGCTTCGTGGGCGCCGCGCCCTGCCGGTAGGCGGGCACGGCCAGCACCTCGGGGCGCAGCCGGACGGGGGGAGTTGCTGAGTCGCTCATCGCAGCTCAGTGTATCCGGGCGGCGGATGCGGCTCCGGAACCGCGATCTCGGTTCCGCTGACGGCAGATCTTCCGCTACAGGACGGACAGGGCAGGACGGACAGGACGGAGCAGGGGCAGACGCAGAGTGCGCTATCGACCGGAGAACCAGGGGTCGACCATCCGCGGCTCGCCGTCCTCCCACTCGATCCACCCCTCGAGGGAGTAGCTCCGGGTGCGCAGCTCCGCGCTCGACCCCGAGCCGCTCGGCACGTCGCGCACGCCGAACTCCATCTCCTCGGTCGAGAACCGCGTGAAGTCCAGGTGCTCGAACCCCGCCGCCCGGTGCGTCACGGTCATCTCGTCGAGGCGCGTGTTCTGCACGAGCGACGGGCACTCGGGCTCCATGTTCGTGATCACCGTCACGCAGCGATCCGCGAGATCCTGCACCTGGGTCAGGATCGCCTCTCCCAGGGCCGCGCTCGGCTCGACGGTCGCCTCGACCCGGGCGGTCTCTTCGGGGAGCGCGGTCACGGTCTCGCCGTCGACGACGATCTGCGCGTACTCCCCGGCCTCCGCGGAGACTTCGTAGACGCCGGGGTAGACGTGCGCGGTCGCGGCCCCCGTCTCGGAGACGCCGAGGTCGGCGCCGCCCAGAGCGATCGTCGCAGCGCCGAGGTCAGGCGATCCCGAGGGGACCGCGAGTTCGACCCCCACCTCGGCGAGCAGCGGCTCCTCGAGCACCCAGGTGTCCAGGAAGAGGAGCTCCTTGGGGCCGTGCTCGACGTCGAAGGTGTGCTCGAACCGCTCGTCGCCGAGCCTCATCGAGGCCCGCACCCGCGCACCGTCGCCGTCCCGCGAGACGGTCTCCACCGACTCCACCTCGATCCGTTCGATCGCGCCGCCGAGCACGTCGTCGGCGAGCAGCGCGCGCTCGGTCTTCGAGAGGCCCGGATCGACGAGCCGGCTTGCGCGCTCGGCCTCGCCCTGCTCCAGATGGAAGAGGTACTCCTCGACCGCCGCAGCGGGATCCCGCGACTGGTTCATCGTGCTCAGCACCAGGGCGCCGCCGCCGCCGACCAGCGCGAGCAGACCGATGAGGGCGAGGACCACGATCAGCGCCGTCTTGGATCTGCGCGTCATCGGCCGCCGTTCCCCCTGGGGGATCATCGGCGTCGCGGGGGGCGAGCCGCCTGACCCGGAACCCGGGGACCACGCGTCGACCGGGGTCGGCGCACCGGGCAGGGCAGGCGCACCGGGCGCGGCAGGTGCACCGGCCGCACCGGCATGGGTCGCGCTCGCAACGGACGCCGGGCTCGACGCAGGTACCGGGCTCGGCGCAGAGACCGGGCTCGGCGCGGATACCGGCGGAGGGGGAGGCGCCGAGCCGGGCGCCGTCGAGGGCTGCGGCCGCGGCTCCTCCGGAGGGGGCGGGGGTGCGGCCGGCAGCGGACGCTCGCCCGAGGAGGAGGGTGTCGACTGGTCCATCGCTGACGGGCTTCCCTTCTCGAACCGCACCTGCGCGGGCGATCTCGGCAGGGCTCGAACACGCGTCAGCCTAGCAAGCAGCGCGCCGGCCCTGGGTTCTCGCCGCCTCCGGTGCCAGACTGGTGGTATGCGCTCACTCATCCGTGTCCTCGTCAGCGCGTTCGCGCTGTGGCTCACCACGCTCATCGTCGGCGGCAGCGGCGAGAACGGCGTCTGGATCCGGCCGATCAGCGACGACCCGCTCGATCCGACCGCCGACTACCGCTTCGGCTACATCGTCACCCTCATCCTGGTGGCCCTCGTGTTCGGTCTGGTGAACGGCACCCTGGGCAAGGTCGTGCGATTCGTCTCGATCCCGCTCTACATCATCACGCTGGGGCTGTTCGGCCTCATCGTGAACGGGCTCATGTTCGCGGTCGTCGCGTGGCTCTCGGACCTCGCGGGCTTCGGTCTCGTCGTCGACGGCTTCTGGTGGGGCGTGCTCGCGGCCCTCGTGATGTCGGTGCTCTCGGGCCTGATGAACGCCCTGCTCGGCACCGGCAAGCGCCGGGATCGCGACTGAGCCCCGCGCGGCGCGGCCAGTCGACACCGGCCGGGCGCTCGACCGTCAGACCGACGGCTGCACGCCGAACTCCTCGGCGAACCTCTGCACCTGGTCGACGGTCGCGATGCCGCCGTTCGGTCCCATGTGCATGACGGAACGGGACGCCGCGGCCACCGCGAACGCCATCGCGCGCTGCAGCGGCCAGCCCTCTCCCAGCGCGAACACCAGGGCTCCGCCCAGGGTGTCCCCGGCTCCGGTCACGTCGACGACGGGAACGCGATAGCCCGACACGACGTGGGTCCCCTCGCGCGTGTACCCCGTGGCGCCGGCCGCCGCCTGCGAGCGCAGCAGCACCTCCACCTCGTTGTCGTCCAACCACGCCCGGACATCGGCCTCTGCACCGTCGGCGCCGAAGGACTTCTCGAAGCCTCGGTCGTTCATCATCACGAGATGCGCACCGCGGAGCAGGGCGAGATCCCCGTCCTCGAGACCCTCGACGTCGAGGTCGAACACGAGCCGACGTCCGGAGCCGCGAAGCGTCTGCAGCACCGAGACGGCGTCGGCGGCCCCGCAGCGGAGCCGTTCGGCCCGGTTGAGGGTCGTGTACAGGTAGCCGGGCCGGGCGAGTTCGCCGAGCGATTCCGCCGGAATCCGCATGGGCCGGTCATCGACGTCCGGGGTGAACACGATGTGCTCCCCTTCCACCAGGAAGATCAGGTTCCGCGGATCCCCGATCGTCTCGTCGTACAGCATGCGCGGCACCCCGACCCCGCCGCGCTCCAGCGCTGCGAGCATTCGCGCGGTCAGCTCCCCGCGGTTGAGCAGGGAGACGAACTCCGTCGCTCCGCCGAAGCCGGCGTGCACCCGTGCGGCGTTCGCGATGCTGCCGCCGACATAGCTGTCCAGGGTCCGGATGAGCGCCTTGTTGCCGGGCATCACCCAGGTGTCCGCCTCGAAGTACTCGTCGAGGGCCACGTCGCCGACGAACACGGCCGGCGCATCGCGCCTCATGAATCCACCCGCACGGCGACGGGCCCGCCCTCGATCGCGGTCCAGGGCGAGGAGCCCGAGTCGACGCACGATGCGAGCCAGAAGTAGCCGGTCGGCCCGTCGAGACCCCGGCACGCGTCGTGCCACACCCCAGGGTCGAGCACGACGACGGTTCCGCACGGGATGACGAAGGCGCGCACGTTCTCGGCGCGCGGAGCAGCGGTGCCGGTCGGCTCCGCCACCGCGAGCACGAGCGGCGAGCCCGCCGGCACGAGCGCCTCCTCGACGTTGCGGTGGCGTTCCATGCGGGCGCTCGCGAAGGGCATGCCCGGCGCCCTGGTCATACCGAGGCTCGGCACCTCTCGAGTGAGCGGATCCCGGGTGTATGCGTCGACCCAGCCGTCGCCCTCCGTCAGCACCAGTCCCGGGCCCTCTCCCGCGTCGAGCACGTGGACGCGGCCGTACGGCGCGAACGACTCCGCATCGGGGATGGTTGCGGAGACGCTCCGGGCCGCGCTCACAGCGAGGCCCTCACCGCGTCGACCGCGGTCATGAATCGCGCGACGTGCTCGGCGTCGACGACGCCCGTGTCGCGGTAGCTGTCCTTGAAGAAGCTCCCGACGATCGCACCGTCGGCGTAGCGGAACTGCTCCGCCGCGTTCCCGTCCGTGACGCCCGCGCCGACGATCAGCGGGAACTCCTCGGGCAGGACGCTCCGGAAGCGCCGGATCTTCGAGAGATCGGTCTCTACGCCCGTCCCCTCCCCGGTCACCACGATCGCGTCGGAGCGCCTCGCGCCGAGCATGAGATCCTCCTCCTCCGAGCGACCGGATTCGACCGGCTGGTACTTGAAGCGGACTCCTCCGAACACGAGCGCCGGGCTCGCGACGCGGAGTTCGGCGAGCTCAGCCGCGTACTCGAGGTCCGCATCGGCGGCGAGATGTCCCGCGACCGAGTCGATCTGCACGAAGCCGACGGGGAACTCGGCGGCGAGCGCGAAGGCGAGACGGTGATCCCGCAGCACGTTGAGGCCGATGACCGTGCCCCCGAGCTCCGATGCCGTCGAGAGCGCCTCGAGCGCGCGCCTCGCATCGTCCGCATCGCCGAAGTAGTTCTCGACGATCACCGCATCGACTCCGCCGTGGGCGAGGATCCTCGCCTCCTCGCGCGCGCGGTGCAGACGGTCCGCGGCGTCGTCGCCGCCGAGGTGGAGCATCGCGAGGACGGCCTTCGGCGTCGGGAACAGCTCCTCCCACGCGGCGCGCGCGGTCTCGGCTCGCACGACCTCGTTCACAGTCCGACCCCTTCCTTCGCCTTGACCGTCGCCCTCGCCCTCGCCTGCTGCGAGGTCCACCTGAAGCGCTTCTCGAGCACGCTCTGCGCGAGCATGATGAGCGAGACGATGACCAGGTAGTAGATGATCGCGACGGCGTAGTACTCGGCGTACCGGAAGGTCGCCTGCACGCCGATGGTCGCGACCCGCATGAGCTCCTGGAGCGAGATGACGCTCGCGATCGCGGTGAGCTTCAAGAGCGCCACGAGTTCGTTGCCGAGCGAAGGGATCGCGATCCGAGTGGCCTGCGGCACGACGACCTTGAAGAAGGCCTGGATCGGCGTCATGCCGAGGGCCCGGGCCGCGAGGCGCTGTCCGTCATCGACCGCCATGAGCGCCGAGCGGAGCATCTCGGCGACGTAGGCCGCCTCGCTCACGCCGAGGGCGAGGATCGCCGCGACGAACGGGGTGTACCACTCGCCCCGGAACAGGGGGAAGAGCTGCGGCAGCGCGTTCCAGCAGATGACGAGCAGCAGCATCGAGGGCATCGCCCGGAAGAACCACAGGTACGTGTTCGCCGAGGCGAGAGCGACCTTGCTCTGCGATCGTTTCAGGAGCGCCATGACGAGGCCGATGGCGACCGCCAGCACGAGACTGCCGAGCGCGACCAGGGCCGCGATGAGGGCTCCCTGCAGGTAGACCGGGGAGCTCAACTGCTCCCAGAAGGTGGACGGATCGAAGCTCATTTCAACCTCACTCGGGGGGTGCCCCGCGCTTCCGCACGGGGCACCCGATCGGTTACAGCGCCTGGGTGTCCACCTCGGCGACGTCGTCGGGGTTCAGTCCGTACTCCTCGGCGAGCTCCTGGAGGGTTCCGTTCTCGATGAGCGTGTGAACGGCCTCCTCGAACACGGGCGAGAACTCGCTGCCCTTGTCGGTGTAGGCCCCGAACCAGTAGTCGGCGGGGAAGAGCCCCGGGACCGGGGTGAGGTCGTCGTTCTTCATACCGAGCGTGGCGGCGAGCACCGTGGTGTCCACGAGCCCGTCGAGCTTGCCGCTGCGGATCGCGGGAATCGCATCGACCGATCCCGGGTAGCCGGTGACCTCGATCTCCGGCTTCCCCTCAGCGACGCACTGCTCGCTGACCTCCTTCACGTGGGATTCGTCCTCGGTCCCGGTCTGCGCGGCGAGCTTGAGACCGCAGAGGTCGAGGGGCTCCGCGACCTTCTCGGCGATCTCGTTCCGCAGCACCGCCTGGGTGCCCGTCCGCAGCACCGGAACGGCGTCGGCGACCTGCGTGCGCTCCTCGTTGACGTACATGCCCGACCAGGCGACGTCGCACTTGCCGGCCTGCAGCCCCGGGATCAGGCCGTCGAAGTCCATGACGTTGACCTTGGTCTCGACTCCGAGCAGCTTCCCGACCTCGCGCACGCCGTCGACGTCCCAGCCGATCACCTCGCCGCTCGTCCCGTTCTCGTAGTACTCGAGCGGTTCGTAGCTCAGTGCGACGCAGGCGTTGAGCACTTCGGGGTTGTTGAGCCCGGCAGGGCCCTCTCCATCGCCGGCCTCGTCAGCTCCCGAGCTGCAGGCCACCAGGGTGGCGGTCAGCGCGGAGACCGCGGCGATGCCGAGCAGTGCCTTCTTGCGGTGTTGCATGGTATCTCCTTCGATTCCTTCTGGTTTCAGTGCGGTGAGCGCCTCTCGTGCTGCCGGGCAACGAGCGCGTCGGTCGGCGCGGCCCACCCGGCGCCGCCTTCAGCCGGAGCCGAGCAGCCCGGCTCGCTGACGGTCCAGCTCGGCCCACACATCGCTCGAGTTCTTCAGCTCGTGCAGCAGCATGAGCTCGTGCCGCTCGGCGATGCTCGCGAGCATGTCGCGGACGTCGGAACCGCCGAGCACCCCGTCCCCCAGCGGCACATGGTTGTCGTAGTGGTCGAGGACGATGCGGAGCCCCTCCTCCTGCTGGGCCTCCCGGCCGCCCTCCACCGCGTACGCCTCATCGAGCACGCCGTTGCGGAAGTACTCGAAATCCTTGGGGGTGCAGTCGGAGAGGTGGATCGCCGAGACCCGGTCGACGAGTCGCGCATCGAGCACGTTCCGCCTGATCCACATGGCGGAGAGCACCTCGATGTCGCCATCCGCCTGCTCCTCGATCTCGCGCATCGAGGGGGTCAGCTCGGCCTCGGGCAGGAGGAACGCCCCGCGTCCGCCGGAGGTGCCCGTCGCGTGCAGCAGATGGTTGAGATCCCACCCGATGCGCAGACGCCCCGTCCGGTCGTAGACCCGCGCGAGCACCTCAGCGAAGTCGTCGGCGGTCTGGGCGCCGAACTCGAGGCCCCAACCTGCGTTCTCGAGCTCGATGATCGGCGAATCCTCGTCGACGAGCCCGTGATCGTCCAGCACTCGCAGGAACCGCTGCACGAGGACGATCATGGCGTCGAGGACGACCCGGCGGTCGACCGTGAACTCCCAGGCCCCGTCGACCGGCATGTAGTCGATGAGGTGGAAGACGTAGGCGTCGGCTCCGAGATCGCGGGCGAGCGCGTACTCGTCGCGCCAGCGCGAGAACATGTGCTCGCCGGTGAGATCGCCGAAGTACTCGCGCAGCTGCTCGAGTCCGGCGAACCGTCCCACCAGCTCGCCGAATCCGACGTTGCCGACGAAGGCCGTCGGTGCGGCCCAGTACGAGGCGTGGATCCGGCGGGTCTTCGCGGCGCGGAGTCGCGCGAGCAGCTCGGCGCGCTCCTCCTCGTCGTCGGCGAGCGGCAGCGTCCGCGTTTTGAGGTCGGCCATGAAGACCTCGGAACCTCGTATGCCGCGGATCCGGATGGCCTCTCCTGCGGCGGTGAGGTCGTCCGGTCGGCAGGTGACGTACTCGGCGACGCCGGGCAGATCAGTGCACATGGCGGAGGAACTCCTTCGTGCGCTTGTTCCGCGGGTTCTCGAAGAAGCCCTCGGGCTCCTGCTGCTCGACGATGACGCCCTCGTCGAAGAGCACCACCTCGTCGGCCACCCGCCGCGCGAAACGGGTCTCATGGGTGACCACGAGCATGGTCATGCCCTCGCGGGCGAGATCCTCCATCACCCGGAGCACCTCGCCGACGAGCTCCGGATCGAGCGCGCTGGTCGGCTCGTCGAAGAGCATGAGCTTCGGATCCATCACGAGAGCGCGGGCGATCGCGACACGCTGCTGCTGACCGCCCGAGAGCTCCGAGGGGTACTTGTGGGCGTGGGCGCCGAGACCCACGCGCTCGAGCATCATCACCGCTCGCTCCTCGGCCTCCTTGTGCGAGGCGCGGCGCACGGTGGTGAGCCCGCTCATGACGTTCCTGACCGCGTTCAGGTGCGGGAACAGGTTGAACTGCTGGAACACCATGCCGACGACCTGACGCTGCTTGGCGAGGATGCGCTCGGGCGCGGGGCGGGGCGCGTCGGCTCTTCCCGTGAAGCCCAGCTGCTTTCCGTCGATCTCGATGGTGCCCGCATCGGCCCGCTCGAGCAGGTTGATGAGTCGCAGGGTCGTCGACTTCCCCGAACCGCTGGGGCCGAGCATCGCCTTGACCTGGCCCGGTCGGATGGAGAGATCGACGCCGCGCAGCACGGCCTTGTCGCCGTAGCTCTTGTGCAGATTCCGCGCGTCGAGCAGGGGCGGTGATTCGGCGGTGACGTCCACGGGCCCTCCTTCGGGTATCGATCGCCCCGAGCAGGACCGGGGCGACGACTCAACAGTAGAGGCGGAGGACACCGCCGTCGAGAGCATAGATGCAGTGATCCTGGCTCAGTCGCGTCATTTTTCGCAGAATGGACCAGATAGAACACAATTGACGTGCTTCACAGGCTCCTATACTGTAAAACTGCTCACTTCCCAACTGAAGATTCTTTATAACGAATCGGTGACGAAGGGCGATGACGATGGAGTTCGACGGAGCACTCATCAATGCACTGCGCGACAATGGGCGCCTCTCCGTCAGCGAGCTGGCCCGCCGCCTGCAGCTGCCGCGCCGCCGCGTGCAGGAGCGCATGCACGCGCTGCTGGACAGCGGGGAGATGCGCATCATCGCCAATGTCCATCCGGCGCTGCTCGGCATCCGAACATTCTGCGACGTGCTCATCTGGGTCGACGGCTCGGTGGCCCCGGTGATCGAGGGGCTGCGCGCCTTCCGCGAGACGACGTTCATCACCTCGGTGGCCGGCAACTGCGACGTCGTCGTCGAGGTGAGCGCGGAGGACGACGACCATCTGTCAGACCTCCTGATGCGCATCCGCGCGCTGCCCGGCGTGCGCGAGACCGTGAACTCGCAGCTGCTCCAGATCCATAAGAGCCGGTTCGACACGGGCGGAGGCACGGGCGGAGACACCGACGCAAGCGCCTTTCACACCCCCGATGACCACGACACCCGCATCATCTCGCTGCTGCGCACCGACGGCAGGATGCCCTACCGCGAGCTCAGCCGCGAGGTCGGGCTGTCGATCGGCGCGATCCGTGCGCGGGTGAAACGGCTGACGGACAGCGGAAGGCTTCGGATCACCTGCGAGCTGCAGGAGCCGGGGGTCACCCCGCGCATGCAGCTCGGAGCCAGCCTCAGACTGTGCGGCGAGGGCCACGGACTCGTCGAGGCGCTGTGCGCGATCCCCGCGGTCGAGTTCGTCGCCCGTTCGGTGGGGCACTTCGACATCGTGATGACGCTCTCGGGGGCGACACCGCACGCGCTCCACACCGTGCTGGATGAGATCCGGATGCTCGACGACGTCGGCAGCGTGACCTCGTGGATGCATCTCGAGGTGTTCCGGGAGAGCTACGAGTAACGTCTCCCGCCCCCGGCCTGCCCGGGCGGGAGCATGGGAGAATGGACAGCGGCCCGCGATCCGCCCCCGACACTCCGGAGACCCGCACATGACGACACTGCCCCCGCAGCCCATCAGCCCCCTCGACGGACGCTACCGCGCCCCCGTCTCGCCCCTCGGCGACTTCCTCTCGGAGGCGGGGCTCAACAAGGCTCGCGTGCACGTCGAGGTCGAGTGGCTCGCCTACCTGACCTCCCACTCGCTGCTGGGGGCGACGCCCCTCGACCAGTCGCAGCTCGCCGAGCTCCGCGCCTGGGCGGCCGGGTTCGGGCAGGCCGAGATCGACCGGCTCGCCGAGATCGAGGCGACGACGCAGCACGATGTGAAGGCCGTCGAGTACCTCGTGCGCGAGCAGCTGTCGCGGCAGGGTCTCGACGCCGTCTCCGAGCTCACGCACGTCTGCTGCACCAGCGAAGACATCAACAACCTCTCGTACGCCCTCACCGTCAAGCAGGCGATCCAGCAGGTCTGGCGACCGGCCTTCGAGACCGTGATCTCCGAGATCGCGCGCCAGGCCGAGCAGTACCGCGAGCTGCCGATGATGAGCCGCACGCACGGCCAGCCCGCCACGCCGACCACGCTCGGCAAGGAGCTCGCGGTGTTCGTGCACCGCCTCGAGCGCCAGCTGAACCAGATCGACGATATCGAGTACCTCGGCAAGTTCTCGGGGGCGACCGGCACCTTCGCCGCGCACCTCGCGGCCGATCCCGACACCGACTGGACGCGGGTGTCCCAGGAGTTCGTCGAGGGCCTCGGCCTCGACTGGAATCCGCTCACCACCCAGATCGAGTCGCACGACTGGCAGGCGGAGCTCTACACCCGCGTCGCCCACGCCAACCGGATCCTGCACAATCTGGCGACCGACATCTGGAGCTACATCTCCATCGGCTACTTCCGCCAGATCCCCGTCAAGGGCGCCACGGGCTCCTCGACCATGCCGCACAAGGTCAACCCGATCCGCTTCGAGAACGCCGAGGCCAACCTCGAGCTCTCGAACGCGATCCTCGACTCCCTCGCGGCCACGCTCGTGACGAGCCGCTGGCAGCGCGACCTCACCGACTCCTCGGCGCAGCGCAACATCGGCGTCGGCCTGGGCCACTCGGTGCTCGCGCTCGACAACATCCGCCGCGGGCTCGGCCAGATCGACGCGGCGCCCGAGGTGCTCGCCGCGGACCTCGACGCCAACTGGGAGGTGCTGGGGGAGGCGATCCAGACCGTCATCCGCGCCGAGGTGACGGCGGGCCGCTCGACCATCGCCGATCCGTACGCCGTGCTCAAGGAGCTGACCCGGGATCGCCGGATCGGCCAGGCCGAGCTCGTCGAGTTCGTGGGCGGCCTCGAGATCGGGGAAGAGGCGAAGCGTCGGCTGCTCGCCCTCACCCCCTCGACGTACATCGGCGACGCCGTGCGGCTCGTCGACTACCTCAAGCGTTAGGTCCGGGGCGTCATCGCCGCGCAGGGGGCCGCGTCGCGAGATCTCGACCGTGCCGGATCCGCGCGACGCGCCCCCGCCCGGCCGCACCGCGATCGCCCACGAGACTGACAACACCGAAGAGAGGACGTCCCATGTCCGAGCAGGATCCGCAGCCCCGCGACCGCTTCGCGCGGGCCGGGCGTCGCCACCGCTTCACCGCGCGCGAGGTGCACGTGGCCGAGACCGCCCGGCCGGTCGACGCGTTCATCCGCGTCACCTTCTCCGGTCCGGAGCTGCACGACTTCGTCTCCACCGGGCCGGGCGATCACGTGCGCCTCTTCTTCCCGCACCCCATCACGGGGGAACTCGTCGCGCCCGCTCCGGCGGGGCCGGGCGAGGACGGCATCGTGAGGCCCGAGGCGCCCATGTTCGCCCGTGACTTCACGCCGCTGAACGTGCGGGTGGACCCCGAGAGCGACGGCACCCTCGTCGACGTCGACTTCCTGCGGCACCCGGATCCCGGCCCCGCGTCCGCGTGGGCCGAGGCCGCAGCGGCCGGCGACCGACTCGTCGCGGTGGGCCCCCGCGGCTCGCGCGGCGTGCCGGCGGCGGCCGACCGGATCCTGTGCGTGGCCGACGCGAGTGCCCTGCCCTCGGCGGCTCGCTGGATCGCGCAGGCGCCGGAGGGTACGACCGTGGAGGTGCTCGCCGACCTCCACCCGGCCGACCTCGATTGGGCCGACGCCTATCTGAGGGAGCTGAGCGGCCGGGCGGCCGAGGTGTACGAGGTCTTCGGCGATCTGGGAGGGGCGGTGCGCGACTTCGGCGTCGACGAGGGCACCTTCGTGGTCGCCTCGGGCGAGGCGGGGCGCTTGATCCCGCTGCGGAAGCTGCTGAAGTACGAACTCGGGCTGCCCCGTGAGCAGTACGCGATCAGCGGCTACTGGAAGCGGGGCATGGTCGCCTTCGACCACCACGCACCCATCGATCCCGCCGACCCCGACGACTGAGCGGGCGCGCCGGGCTCGATCCGGTCAGTGCCAGTTCGTGCCGTCGTCGGGCCCCCGGAGATCCTTCCGAGCCTCGAGGTCCTCTGCGCTGGGCTTCTTGCCGAGACCCACGAGCGCGACCATCATGACGCTCACGATGAAGCCCGCTCCAGCGAACACGGCGGCCAGCACGATGTCCCGCGTGGTCATGAGCACGACCAGGCCCGCGAACACGGCGAGCACGCCCGAGAAGCCGAGCAGCTCGAGCGGGCGCAGGCGATCCCGGCGCGACGGCGTCACGGGGTTCTGCTCGGCGTCGGCGGGCGGTGTGGGCTCGGTCATGTTGTGCTCTCGTCGGATCGGATTGAAGTCTGGGTCAGCTCTGCGGAGCGGCGGCGGGATCGATCGCCTCGTCCGCTCGCTGCTCCGCGCGGACGGCGCGGCCGTCGAAGGCCGAGATGCCGAGGAACACGCCCGCGACGATCCCGTACGCGCCGAAGAAGCCGACCACGGCGACCTGGTCTTCGCGGACCAGGATCACGAGGAGCGCCAGCAGGAGACCGGTGGCGCCCATGAGGATCGAGTCGCGGCGATCCCGCAGCTGCAGCGTCGTGCCGAGGAACTCGAGCACCCCGCTGCACAGCGCCCAGGCCGCGACCAGCACGGCGAAGGCGATGGGCGTCTGCAGCGTCGTGAGCATCAGGGCCGAGACGAGGGCGGCGAGGGCGAGCAGCAGGGTCACGGCGTCGCGCCGACCGCTGCCCGCCACGATCCAGGCGTGCAGGTGCGCGGCGGCGATCGCGCCGAGGGAGATCCCGACGATGGCCCGGTCGAAGCCGACCTGCTCGTGCATGGTCGCGGTGAAGGCGATGACGAGGCCCGCCGCGAGGAGGAGGAGGGCGCGGGTAAGCTTCGCGCCGCGAGGGGAATCCGGGTGCGTCGAACGCCCTGCAGTGCTCTCGGAAGACACCATGACGTCCGAACCCCTTTCTTCGCCTCTCCGAGTCTACCCTTCGCCGCTGCGAACTCGCTCACCGGGGCGAGCCGGAGCGCCCCGCCCGCGCGCCGCTCGGCTACATGCCGCTCGGCATGTCCTGGAAGCGCGAGTAGTGGCCCTGGAAGGCGACCGTCACGGTGCCGGTGGGGCCGTTGCGCTGCTTCGCGAGGATCAGATCGGCCTCGCCGGCCCGCGGATTGTCGCGGTCGCCCGCCGCCTCGCGGTGCAGCAGGATCACCATGTCGGCGTCCTGCTCGAGCGAGCCCGACTCGCGGAGGTCGCTGATGGCCGGCATCTTGTCGGCGCGCTGCTCGGAGGCTCGGTTCAGCTGCGAGAGCGCAACCACGGGCACGTCGAGCTCCTTCGAGAGCAGCTTGAGCGCGCGCGAGAACTCGCTGACCTCCTGCTGGCGGCTCTCGGACTTCTTGCCGCTCGAGAGCAGCTGCAGGTAGTCGATCACGACCATGCGGAGGTTGTGCTGCTGCTTCAGCCGCCGGCACTTCGCGCGGATCTCCACCAGCGTCAGGTTCGGGCTGTCGTCGATGAACAGGGGCGCCTCGTTGACGCGGTTGGTCGTGGCCGCGAGCTTCGCCCAGTCGCGCTGATCCAGTGCACCCTTGCGCAGCGTCTGCATCGGGATCGTGGCCTCGGCCGCGAGCAGGCGCATCGCGATCTCGGCCCGACCCATCTCGAGCGAGAAGAACACGGTCGCGGCCTCCGCGTGCACCGAGGCGTGCCGCGCGATGTCGAGGGCGAGCGTCGACTTGCCCATCGCGGGACGCGCCGCGACGATGATCATCTGGCCGCCCGCGAAGCCGTTCGTCTTCTCGTCGAGCTCCGAGAAGCCGGTGGGCACGCCCATCATGCCGTCCTGCGACATCTGGGCCTTCTCGATCTCCTGCACGGCGGCGCCGACCGCGTCGACCAGCGGCACGTAGTCCTCGGTCTGGGCCGCGCCCGTGACGCCGTAGATCTCGGACTGGGCCACGTTCACGAGGTCGATCGCCTCGCCCTCGCCCGCGTAGCCCATCTGCACGATGCGCGTGCCCGCCTCGACGAGGCGGCGCAGCAGCGCCTTCTCGGCGACGATCTCCGCGTAGAAGCTGGCATTGGCCGCCGTCGGCACGATGCTCGTGACGGTGTGCAGGTACTCCGCGCCGCCGGCCCGCTGGAGATCGCCCGTCTTCGTCAGCTCGTCGGTGACGGTGATGACGTCCGTGGGCTCGCCGCGGGAGTAGAGCGCGAGCACCGCCTCGTAGATCACCTCGTGCTTCGGCACGTAGAAGTCGTTGCCCTTGAGGAGGCCGGTGACGTCGGCCACGGCGTCCTTCGACAGGAGCATGCCGCCCAGGGCGCTCTGCTCGGCGAGCAGATCGTACGGCGGGGTGCGCTCGTGGCCGCGCGCGGGATCCTCGGCCTGCAGATCGGGGATGCCCAGGTGAGCGATGGACACTCGGTAACTCCTTCTCGAGGGGTGCGACGGGGTCGTTCACCGATCAGACACCCGACTACTGACATTCACGGTAGGGCCGTCTGGCGACCTCGCCAAACGTCGTCAAATCAGCCTGTGGATAACTTGGTGGAAAACTCGTGGATTCATCCGGCGAGTTATTCACAAAACTGGGGATAACGTGTGGACAGAAGTGGAAACTGAAGTGGGAAATGCGCCCTGACCAGGCCTTTATCGGGATTCTGCTTGTGAAGTTATTCAACCTTAAGGTGAGGGTTGAAGCTCCCTCCCAGGCGACTCCTGTGGAGAACTACACCCGTGAAATCCCTCCGACCGGGCCGGTTATCCACCGTCGCAGGGCCGGGAAACGCCCGCTCAGAGCCGTTGCGAGGCGCCCGGCGCGTGAACGACGGGCGAAGCGCGTCGGAACACGCAAAAGGGCGGTGGCTCCCGAAGGAACCACCGCCCCGCGAGCGGTAGCGACTAGCGCTGGGCGATCACCTGGAGGGTGACCTCTGCGTCGACACCCTCGTGCAGGTGGATCGTCGCGGTGTACTCGCCCGTCGACTTGATGGCCGGGAGCGTGATCTTGCGCTTGTCGATCTCGCCGATGCCCGCCTCGGAGACCGCGGCGGCGACGCTGGCCGGCTTGATGGAGCCGAAGAGGCGCCCGCCGTTGCCGGTCTTCGCGAACACGCGGATCTTGCCCTCCTGCAGCTTCGCCTTCAGCGCCTGCGCGTCCTCGGCCGAAGCCAGGGCGCGAGCCTCGCGAGCCGCGCGGAGCTGGGCCACCTGGGCCTCGCCGCCGCGGGTCCAGTGCACGCCGTAGCCCTGGGGGACCAGGTAGTTGCGCGCGTAGCCGTTCTTGACATCGACCACGTCGCCCGCGGAACCGAGGCCCTGAACCTCATTCGTGAGAATTACCTTCGCCATGATTCTCTAACTCCTTAGCGGCCGGAACCGGCGTAGGGGAGGAGAGCCATCTCGCGGGCGTTCTTCACGGCCTTCGCGATCAGTCGCTGCTCCTGCACTGACACGCCGGTGATGCGGCGGGCGCGGATCTTGCCGCGCTCAGAGATGAACTTGCGGAGCGTCGCGACATCCTTGTAGTCGATGACGCCGACGGTCTGCTTCTTCGCGGGCGCGGCGGCCTTCGCGTTCTTGCCGCGGCCCGGCTTGCGGCCTGCGCCGCTGGACTTGCCTGCCATTTACTGGTCTCTTTTCGTGATGTGCCCCCGTGCAGACGAGGGCGAGAAGTTGTCTAGAAGGGTTGCTCGTCGTCGAAACCGCCGCCGAAGTCGTTGCCCGCGCCCTGCCCGGAGTTCGTCCAGGGGTTGTCGTTCCCCCGGTTCCCCTGAGGAGCTGCGGGCTGACCCCAGCTGGACTGGCCTGCGGGAGCTCCCGAGCCGCCGAAGCCGCCGACCTGACCGCGCGACTGACCGCGGGTCACCTGGGCGGAGGCCCAGCGGAGGGTCGGCCCGACCTCTTCGACCTCGAGGTCGAGGGAGGTGCGCTGCTGGCCCTGGTTGTCGGTGTAGCTGCGCTGCGTCAGCCGGCCCTGCACGATCACGCGCATCCCCTTGGTGAGGGAGCTCGCGATGTTGTCGGCGTACTCGCCGAAGGCGCGGCAGCCGAGGAAGAGCGCCTCGCCGTCCGACCAATCACCGGACTGACGGTCGCGCACGCGCGGCGTCGAGGCGATCCTAAAGGTCACCCACGACTTGCCCGCCTGGCTGACACGCGGCTCGGGGTCGGCAACGAGGTTGCCGACCACGGTGATGAGCGGCTCGCCGGCCATGGACTAGGCGCCCTGCTTCGCGGCCGCGCGGGCGGCCTTGGCCTGGTCGCGCTTCGACTGAGCGGCGCGCTGGGCGATGAGCTCGTCGGCGCGGAGCACCTTCGTGCGCAGCACGGCCTCGCTGAGGCCCAGCTGGCGGTCGAGCTCGTCGGTGGCCTCGGAGCTCGCCGTGAAGTTCACCACGACGTAGATGCCCTCGGACTGCTTCTTGATCTCGTAGGCGAGACGGCGCTTGCCCCAGATGTCCACGTTCTCGATCTCGCCGCCCGCGTTGCGGATGACCCCGAGGAACTTGTCCATGCTGGGGGCCACCGTGCGCTCGTCGATACCGGGATCGAGGATGACCATGAGTTCGTACGGATGCATTACTGACCCACCTCCTTCGGACTTCACGGCCACAGGATTTCTGTGGCAGGAGGGTGTTTGTGCATCGTGCCCGCACCGCGCGCAGAGTGCGCTGAGCCCGGACAACCTGTCCATACTAACATCTCCGCGCGATTCCGCGAGAGGCGCCGGGCATATCGACGACCGCCGCGACCCGGAGATGCTCCGTCGCACCGAACCTCCGTGATGGCATCGAAACCCGCGCAGTTTCGATGCAGCCACGGAGGTTCGCGACGGATGCGGGCGGAGAGCGGGTGAGGGGATCAGGCGGCGGGATCGAGCAGGCGGAACGCCTCCACCCGGCCGACGGGCTCCCGCTGCCCGCCGACGTGGACGATGTCGTCCCCGTCGACCACGAGCTGCGTGCCGTGAGCGCGCAGCGCCGCCACCTTCCGGTCGAGCCAGGGCTCGACGTCGTGCGCCTCGTACCCCTCGGCTCCCGCAGGTCCCGCGGATTCCGCGGACCCGCCCGAGGGCACGATCGCCCAGAAGGGGAGATCGAGCGCGTGCGCGACGGCGCGAGCCAGGCGGTGCGCGTGAACGTGATCAGGGTGGCCGTAGCCGCCCCCGTCGTCATAGCTGACCACCGCCCCGGCCCCGGCCTCGTTCGCTGCGGCCAGCAGATCGTTCAGCGCCTCGACGGCGGGCACACGGGTGAGCGCGTCCTCGCCCGCGTCGTCTCCCGCGGTCGCGCGGCCGTCCTCGCCCCACGCCATCCCCGAGTCCTCGTAGATGGTGGGCGGCAGCCCCTCGACGCGCGCGGGCGGGGCCCCGAGGAACGCGTGGCGCTCCACGCCGAGCATGCCGAGCGCGGTCTTCAGCTCGTTCTGGCGCACCACCGGAAGCCCGTGCGCGCCGGCGAGGGCGGAGAGCGGCCCCGCCACGACCTCGCCCCGCTCGCCGCGGGTCAGCGTCACGAGCAGCGGTTCCCGGCCCGCGGCGGCGAGCGCCGCGAGCGTGCCCCCCGTCGCGATCGTCTCGTCGTCCGGATGCGCATGCACGAACAGCACACGCGGCGCACCGCCGAACCAGGTCTCAGGATCCCGACCGCTCATATCTGTCACTCGCCTTCCTCTCACCGTCCCATGATTCGGCTCTCTCCCGTATTTCGGATGAATTCACCCGAAATCATCCGAAACACGGCTCTCATCCGAATACGGAGGGCACTCCGCCTCCGCTCGCCCTACCCCTCGCTTCGCTCCGTGGGCCGCCGCAGTGGCGGCGCTGGGCTCGCGGCAGAGGCTCCGCCTCCGCCTCCGCTCGCCCTACCCCTCGCTTCGCTCCGTGGGCCGCCGCAGTGGCGGCGCTGGGCTCGCGGCAGAGGCTCCGCCTCCGCCTTCGCTCGCCCACCACTCCCGCAGGCGCTCGACGGCGGCCTCCTCGCCGATCGGCCCCTCGTCGAGCCGCAGCTCCAGCAGGAACCGGTAGGCCCGGCCCACCTCCGGCCCTGGGCCGATGCCGAGCAGCTCCATGATCCGCTGGCCGTCGAGCTCGGGCCGCACCGCCGCGAGCTCCTCGGCCTCGGAGAGCTCTGCGATCCTGCGCTCGATGTCGTCGTACGCGTGCTCGAGCCGCTCGGCCTTGCGGCGGTTGCGGGTCGTGACGTCGGCTCGCGTGAGGATGTGCAGGCGCTCGAGCTCGGAACCGGCGTCGCGCACGTAGCGCCGCACCGCCGAGTCCGTCCACTGCTGGTCGCTGTACCCGAAGAAGCGAAGGTGCAGCTCGATGAGGCGCGCGACGCGCTTCACCGTGTCGTTGTCGAAGCGCAGCTCGCGCAGGCGCTTCTTGGCGAGCTTCGCGCCGACCACGTCGTGGTGGTGGAAGGTGACGCCGCCGCGCTCGAAGCGCCGGGTCGCCGGCTTGCCGATGTCGTGCAGCAGGGCCGCGATCCTCAGCACCACGTCGGGCGCCTCGCCCGGGCGCCTCGAGCGCTCGAGCGCGATGGCCTGCTGCAGCACCGTCAGGCTGTGCTCGTAGACGTCCTTGTGGCGGCCGTGGTCGTCCTGCGTGGCGACCAGCGCCGTGAGCTCCGGCAGGAAGAGCTCAGCGAGGCCCGTCTCGACGAGCAGCCGGATCCCCGGCACCGGGTCGTCCGCCGAGAGCAGCTTCACGAACTCGTCGCGGATCCGCTCGGCGGAGACGATCCCGAGCCTGTCGGCGAACTCGACCATCGCCTCCTGCGTCTCGGGGACCACCGCGAAGCCGAGCTGCGCCGCGAACCGCGCGGCGCGCAGCATGCGCAGCGGGTCGTCGGTGAAGGAGCTCTCCGCCGACCCGGGCGTCCGGATGCGGCCGGCCAGCAGGTCGTCGACGCCGCCGCCGTTGCCCGACGCCGAACCGACGTCGACGAGTCGCATCTCGGGCAGCATCAGGGCGAGCGCGTTGATGGTGAAGTCGCGGCGCACGAGATCCCCCTCGATCGTGTCGCCGTAGCTGACCTCGGGCTTCCGGGAGTGCTCACGGTAGACCTCGGCGCGGTATGTGGTGATCTCGACGGTCTCGTCGTGCAGCCTGGCCGCGATGGTGCCGAAGTCGCGGCCCACGTCCCACACGTTCTTCGTCAGGCGGTCCAGGATCTCCCGCGTCTCGTCGGGCCTCGCCGAGGTCGTGAAGTCAAGGTCCGTGACGGCGCGGCCGAGCAGGGCGTCGCGCACGGGGCCGCCGACCAGGGCGAACTCGTGCCCCTCAGCCGCGAAGGCCTCGGCGAGCGAGTGCACGGCGGGGGACTCGGCGATGGCGGCGAGGGCGGCCATGGACTCGGCGATCGGACGCATCCTTCCAGGGTAGCGGCCCGCCGGGCTCCTAAACTGGCCCCATGCCCCGTCCGTCCGCACGCCGTCGTCCGGCGCCGCAGATCGCGCGCCGATTCGGCCGTACCGCACTCGCGGCGCTCGTGGCCGGCGTGCTGCTCGCCGCGGACCACGCGGGCGCGGGCGAGGCGGTCGCCGCGCAGACCCCGCGGATCGCCGAGGCCGCAGAGGTCGATGCGGCCGCGGAGGGTGCGCCCCAGCTCGTCGTCTCCCCGGCGGACGCCGTGCTCGAGGAGGGCGCCGACGACTACGAGTTCAACGTCCTGGTGCGCAACGCCGGCGAGGAGGCGCTGCCGGCCGGCACGGTGGACATCGAGATCCGGCCCCAGCGCATCACCGGCGCCGACGAACTGGACGCCGAGTTCCCCGACATGGTGCGACGGGTCGGCAGCGTGGAGATCCGCGAGATCGAGGCGGGGGAGGAGCAGCACCTCACGCTGCCCGTCTCCCGCGAGGATCTGCCCCTCACCATCAGCGACCCGGCGGGCGTGTATCTAATGCGCGCCACCCTCTCGGCCGCGTCCGAGGGGCAGGATCCGGGCGTGACTCCGGCGCCGGGCGACGACGCGGACGAGGCCGCCCCCGAGATGCTCGCCCAGGCCGTCTCGCCGCTGGTCTGGCGGGGCCCCGGCACCGACGACCGGCTCCGTCTCAGCAGCGTTGTCCCGTTCGTGCTGCCCGAGGAGGTGCGCACGATGCCGACGCGGCCCCAGCTCGAGGATCTGGCGCCGCGCCTCGACTCGCTGCTCGACGCCGCCATCAGGGAGCGCTCCACGATCGCGCTCGACCCGCGCATCATCGCCGGCGTCCGCGCCTACGGCGCCGAGGCCCCGGAATCCGCCACCCGCCTGCTCGAGCGCCTCCGGGAGAGCCGGCTCCCCGTCTTCCTCCTGCAGTTCGCCGACGCCGATCCCGCAGCCCAGGCCGCGCTCGGCCTCGACGAGCTGCTGCAGCCGGAGAACCTCGACTTCGTCACCCGCTTCGGATCGTTCCCCGCGGCGGAGTCGGAGACCGGCGACGGTGCGGGCGAGGGGGTTGATTCCGGAGAGACCGGACCGGACGAGGAGACCCGCTCGGAGGGCGCCGGGTCCGAGGGCACCGGATCCGGAGAGCGCTCGCGCGAGGGCTCGGACGGCTCCGAGAGCGCCGGCGAGGCCGATGCGCCGGGCGCCGACGGGGAGGGGACCGCGGAGGAGCCGACCGACGAGGGCGGCGAGAGCCCGGATCCCGACGAGGCGCTCCCCTCCCTCGAGGAGCTCCTCGACTGGCCGACGGGCACGCCCACCGCCTGGCCCGCCGCCGGGGAGGTCGACGACGCCACGCTGCAGCTGCTGCGCGACAGTGGCACCGAGGCGGTCGTGCTGAGCTCGGAGAACGTGACCCACGCCGGCGGCCCCCGGGCGCGCGTGAACGGCTTCGACGGCCTCATCACCGACGCCGTCGTCGACGACGCGATCCGCATCGCCGTCGAGGCGCCGACGGAGGCGGAGCGCGAGGCGGGGCTCGCCGAGGCCTCCGCACGGCTCGCACTGGCCGCCGAGGAGCGCGTGCCGGGACTCGCGGTGTCGATCGACCGCGCCGCCATCGCCGAGGCGGAGGACCCCGCGCTCATCCTCACCCAGCTCGGCTCCTTCGACTGGGTGGAGCCCGTCGCCGCGGCGGATCAGAGCGAGGGGACCGCCTCTCTGAAATCCGGCGCCACCCTGGAGGACCGCCGAGAGCTGCTGCGCAGCGCGCTCGGCCGCGAGCAGCAGGTCGCGGATCTCGCACCGGTGCTCGAGGAGCCCTCGTATCTCACCGGGTACCAGCGGGCGCGCCTGCTCCAGCTGCTGTCCACGCGCTACGCCGACGTCGACTTCTCGCGCGTCGCCGAGCGGTTCGGCAACCGGGACGACGAGCTCCTCGAGGGGGTGCGCGTCATCAGCACCGAGCACACGCAGCTCGTGGGCACCTCGTCGCACGTGCCCGTGCAGGTGCGCAACTCGCTGCCCTTCGACGCGATCGTGACCGCCGAGGTCGCGCCCGCATCCGCGGCCGTCACCGTGCAGGAGCCGAGCGTCGAGGCGACCCGTGTGCCGGCCGACGGCAGCCAGACCGTGCTCGTGCCGGTGCACAGCCGCGTCTCCTCGGGCGACTCCGGTCTGCTCATCTCGCTCGCCGACGCATCGGGCGAGCACCGCTTCGCATCGGCGCTCGTGCCCCTTTCGATCAGCAGCGCGGTCGAGTCGATCGCGCTGTGGACCCTCGGCGGCGCTGCGGCCCTCCTGCTCGGCTTCGGCATCTGGCGCAGCATCAGGCACCGCGGCCGCACGGGGCACACGGAGGAGGATCCGCCGTCTCCGGAGGATCCCGCATCCCCGCGCGACCCCGCGACCGCCGCGGGCTAGCTCGCGGCGCCTCCGAGAGCCCGCCGGACCAGCCGCGGACGCCGAGGGAACGGGAATGAGCCGACCCTAGGATGGGTTGTAGCCTCCGTACCCAATCGCCGACGCGCCCGTCCTCAAGGAGTGACATGCATCAGATCATCATCATCGGCTCCGGCCCCGCGGCCCTCACCGCCGGTATCTACGCCGCGCGCGCCGGCCTCGAACCGGTGCTGTTCGCCAGCTCGGTCGAGCCGGGCGGCGAGCTGATGAACACGACCGACGTGGAGAACTTCCCCGGATTCCCCGAGGGGATCCAGGGGCCCGAGCTGATGGAGAAGATCCAGGCGCAGGCCGAGCGCTTCGGCACGAAGGTCGTCTACGACGACGTCACCGCACTCGACCTCGAGGGCGACGTGAAGCGCGTCACCACGGGCGACGGCAGAGTGCACGAGGCGCACGCCGTGATCTTCGCCACGGGCTCCGCCTACCGCAAGCTCGGGATCCCGGACGAGGATCGCCTGTCGGGCCACGGCGTCTCGTGGTGCGCCACCTGCGACGGCTTCTTCTTCCGCGACAAGACGATCGCCGTCGTCGGCGGCGGCGACTCGGCGATGGAGGAGGCGACGTTCCTCACGCGCTTCGCCTCGAAGGTGTACGTGATCCACCGCCGCGACGAGCTCAAGGCGTCGAAGATCATGCAGCAGCGCGCCTTCGACAACGAGAAGATCGAGTTCGTCTGGAACTCGGAGGTCGCCGCGATCCACGGTGAGAACGAGGTCACCGGGCTGACGCTGCGCAGCACCGTCGACGGCGCCGAGAGCGAGCTCGGGATCGAGGGGCTCTTCATCGCCATCGGCAACGACCCCCGCACGCACCTCGTCCACGGCATCCTCGACCTCACCGAGGAGGGGACCGTGGCCGTCGAGGGGCGCTCGTCGCGCACCTCGGTGCCGGGCGTGTTCGCCGCCGGGGACGTCGTCGACCCCACCTACCGGCAGGCGATCACGGCCGCCGGCTCGGGCACCGTCGCAGCCCTCGACGCCGAGCACTACCTCGCCGCAGCCGCAGAGCGCCGGAACGCGGCCGTCGCCGTTGGCGTCTGACCGCCCTCTCGGAGGGCGCCCCGAACCGCTACGTCCCGGCCGCGACCGGGCAACATCCCCAAGGAGTGAACACCATGTCAGAAGCCACCATCGTCACCGAGGACACCTTCGCCCAGGAGGTGCTGCAGAGCGACGTGCCCGTGCTCGTCGATTTCTGGGCCGCCTGGTGCGGTCCGTGCCGCGCCGTCGCGCCCGTGCTCGACCAGATCGCCGCCGAGCAGCAGGGCAAGCTCCGCATCGCGAAGGTCAACGTCGATGAGAACCCCGGCCTCGCCGCTCAGTACCGCATCACGTCGATCCCCGCCATGAAGGTCTTCAAGAACGGGGAAGAGGTGCGCGAGATCATCGGCGCGATGCCGAAGCCCATGATCGAGGAGCACCTGAACGGGATCATCTAGTCCGTTCGTCTCCCTCCCGCGGCGGGGTGCATCCGGCGGGGCGCTGAGACGGGGACCCTCGCGCGTCGCTCCTGCGTCGCGCCACGCGGCCCCGATGCGCGCCCGGCCCGGAGCACCCCGCCGCTTTGGCTCGGGAAGATCGTCCCGAGCGAAAGCGGAGCCTCACCCCTGCTCGGCGAGGGCGGCGAGACGATCGATCGAGGCGTGGAGCGATGACTCCGTGGTCGCCCGCGCCGTGCTCACGCGGTCGGGATCGGTGAGCCCGCGCCAGTCGTAGGTGTGCCTGACGAGGGTGCGGCCGTCGGCGAGGGGGGCGAGCTCCCATCTCCACAGGTGCCCGGGCGTCTCCGCCCCCGCCGGCGCCGGAAGCCACGCGATGCGCCGGCCCTCCTCGAACTCGACGACGTGGTTCTCGCGGTCCTCGCCCATCGTGAGCCGCATCGTGAAGACGTCGCCGACTCCGCGCACGCGCTGCCCCGGTTCCGCGGCCGCCAGATTGTCGTTCCCGTCCCAGCGCGGCTGCTGCTCGGGATCCGCGATGAGCTCGAAGACGGCCTCCGGGCTCGCTGCGATCACTCGTTCGGCGGAAACCACCTTCACCTCATCGTCCATGACGCCAGTCAATCACGAAACCACCGGCCCGTCGAACGTCGGACCCGGCCGCCGGCAGAGCGCCGGTCTCATCCCATGACCTGCACCACGATCGTTCGGGATCCATCCCGCACGGGTACCTCGATTCGCGAGGTGACCGCCGGTGCTCTCCTGATGAGCAGCCGCTCTCCGACGCTGTGGAACCCGCTGATCTCCATACCGCCGGCCCTCGCGTCCTCCGGCAGCAGATAGACGTCGACCGAATACTCGCCGCGCGTCTCGTCCCGCAGATTGCCGACGAGTCCCATGCCGTGCGCCGCGAAGTCGTCGGCATCCTGACACCTGAACGCGGTCCCGTATCCTCCCGTGGGAACCCAGATCCCGCACGGACTGCCATCGACCGCTCGTGTCGCGGCCCACACCTCGACACCCGAGGCGTGACCCACACGATGCAGCGAGGCAGGGTCCACATCGCTCTCCTCGAACAGACGCTGCGGGATCGAAGCCGGGGCGGGATCCCCCGGTTGCCAGGGGGCGGGGGCTGGGCCTTCCGGGAACTCTCCCCTCGGCTCGACCCGCGTCTCCGGTGAGGTGGTGTCGAGGCTCTCCTGGGCGGCTCCCGCATCTCGCTCGGCCGGCTCGACGTCTGGGGCCGGGGCGACCGAGCATCCTCCGAGCAGGAGGAGTATCGGCGTGAACGCCAGCGTTCTCCGAGCCACGGTGCCCTGATCCATGGTGCTCATTCAACCACAGCTGTGGAAGAGGGGCCTGCGCGGAGAGCCGCACGCCATCGCGGCGCCGAGGCCGACCGCTTCGGTGACGCCGAAGCGGTCGGCCTCGGCGACCAACGATCGATTTCGAGGAACGCGGCCTCTCGAGGAACGCGCCCCTCTCGGGACCTTCGACCTACGCGAAACCGGGGTCGTCGAGCTCGGCGAGGATCCGCTTGAGATCCTGGATGGTCGCGAAGTCGATGATGATCTGCCCCTTCTTCGCTCCGAGCTTGACGTTGACCCGGGTGTCGAAGCGATCGCCGAGGCGCTCGGCGATCTCGTTGAGCTGCGCCTGCCGACCGCCGGCGCGGGGCCTGGGCAGCTTGCGCTTCGGCGCCTCGTTCGCGGCGGCCTCCGCAGCGCGCACCGAGAGCCCCTCGTTGACGATCTTCTCGGCGAGGCCCTGCATGGCCTCGACATCGCCGTCGAGCGACAGGATCGCGCGCGCGTGCCCCGCCGAGAGCACGCCGGCGGCCACGCGGGCCTGGACGGGCTCGGGCAGACGGAGCAGGCGGATCGTGTTGGAGATCTGGGGACGCGAACGTCCGATGCGGGCCGCGAGCTGCTCCTGGGTGATGCCGAAGTCGGAGAGGAGCTGCTGGTAGGCGGACGCCTCTTCGAGGGGGTTGAGCTCGGCCCGGTGCAGGTTCTCGAGCAGCGCGTCGCGGAGCATGTTCTCGTCAGCGGTGCTGCGGACGATCGCGGGGATCGTCTCGAGGCCCGCGCGCTTGCTCGCCCGGAGGCGGCGCTCGCCCATGATCAGCTCGTAGCGCGGCTCTCCCTCGGCCGGAGCGGGTTCCAGCGGGCGGACGACGATCGGCTGGAACACGCCGAACTCCCGCACACTGTGCGTGAGCTCCTCGAGCGCCTCCTCGTCGAACTCGGTGCGCGGCTGCACGCGGTTGGGAACGATGTCGTCCACGTCGAGCCGGGTCAGCGTCGCGCCGGGAACCTCGCGGAGCTCCTCGTCGCCGCCGGCATCGGCGTCTTCGGCCGGTCCCGATCCGGCGGCCCGCGTCTCAGCAGCGTCGGCGACGCCCGCCGCGGCGGCCTCCGCCTCCGCCTCGGCCACGACCGATGCCGCCGCCCCGGTTGCGGGGGCGCCGCCGTTCGCCGGGAAGAACACGTCGACCGGGCGCTCGCCGCTCGTGGAGGTCTGAGGGATGAGCGCTCCGATGCCGCGCCCGAGGCCGCTCCGCTTCTTCGTCGCCATCGTCATGCTCCTTCAGTGGTGGGGGTGTCGGTCGCGGTCGCGAAGCCGCCGGCCGCCTCGGCCTTCTCCGGCGATTCCGCGCCGTCGGGGCTGCGCTCGGCGATCTCGGCTGCCGCCTCGAGATAGGCGAGGGCGCCGATCGAGGCGGCGTCGTAGGCGTGCACGGTCTGGCCGTAGCTCGGCGCCTCGGAGATCCGGACGGATCTCGGGATCACGGCGTTCAGCACCTCTGTGGGGAAGTGGGCACGCACCTCGTGCGCCACCTCCTGCGCGAGATTGGTGCGCGCGTCGTACATGGTCAGCATGATCGTCGAGACTCGCAGCGTCGGGTTGAGGTGCTTCTGGATCAGCTGGATGTTGCCGAGCAGCTGACTCAGGCCCTCGAGGGCGTAGTACTCGCACTGGATCGGGATCAGCACCTCTTGCGCGGCCACGAACGCGTTCACCGTGAGAAGGCCGAGGGAGGGAGGGCAGTCGATGAAGACGTAGTGGTACGTGCGATCGGACTCGCGCAGGAAGGTCTCGACCGCCGTACGGAGCCGCTGCTCGCGGGCGACGAGCGAGACGAGCTCGATCTCCGCACCGGCGAGGTTGATCGTGGAGGGCACGCAGAAGAGGCGCTCGTGATCCGTCGTCGGCTGGAGGGCGTCCTCGAGACTGCTGTCGCCGAGCAGAACGTCGTAGACGCTCGTCACCTCCGGTCGGTGCATGACGCCGAGCGCGGTCGAGGCGTTGCCCTGGGGGTCGAGGTCGATCACGAGCACCGTGGCGCCGCGGCGCGCGAGCGCCGACGCGAGATTGACGGTGGTCGTGGTCTTGCCGACGCCGCCCTTCTGATTGGAGACCGTGATGATCCGGGTCTGCTCGGGGAGGCTGGAGACCGTCTGTTCGAGCCGGCGACGACGGCGGACCTTGTCCGCCAGGTGGTCGCCCACCAGCGTCTTCTCGGCTTCAGTCATGGGCTCCTCGTGCCTGTACTCGGTGTCTTCTCACGTGCTCTCGCCGCGGCGGCCGCTCGGGTCGCCGCGCTGGTCCGCGACATCGTCCGGACCTCGTTCTACTTTACGACCTGACCACCGACACGGCACACCCTGAGGCCCTGGGGCTAGGCGCGCACCCTGGCCCGGAGCACTCGGGTGGTCTCGGAGAGCAGACCGCCGCCGAGCTCTTCGACCGAGACGTCGCTGACCCGGTGCTTCCGCAGCGTCTTCTCCGCGGCGGCGATCTCGTTCTCGACGGAGGTTCCCTTGAGGAACAGCATCTCGCCGCCGTCCCGGAGCAGGGGAGCGGTGAGCGGCAGCAGCTTGCGGAGGGCCGTGACCGCTCGCGCGGTCACCTGGTCGACCTCGAACGCCCCGTGGAATTCCTCCGCACGGCCTCGACGCACCTCGACGTTGTCGAGCCGCAGCCGCTCGATCTGCTCGTTCAGCCAGTTGCATCGGCGTTCCATCGGCTCGATCAGCAGGAAACGCGCGTCGGGCCGCACGATCGCGAGCACCAACCCCGGCATTCCCCCGCCGGTGCCGATGTCGGCCACCCTCGCTCCGTCGCGGATCAGCGGGGCGAGAACGGCGCTGTTGAGGAGATGCCTCGTCCAGAGACGCGGCGGCTCCAACGGACCGATGAGGCCGAGCTCTTCACCGCGCCGACCGAGATCGTCGGCGAAACTCCGCAGCACGTCGATCCTCGGCCCCGCGAGCTCGGCCGCGGCCGCGGGCTCCGCCTCCACGGCGGCGGTGGATTCAACCACGAGGCTTCCCTTTCGAGCGAGGACGTTTCACGTGAAACAGCGCGTCGGTGAGGCGCGGCTGGATCAGGCCTGGCTGATGACCAGACGCCGATCCCGACCCTCGCCGGTCGACTCGGAGTGGTAACCGCGCTCGGCCACCAGATCGTGCACGAGCTTGCGCTCGTAGGAGGACATCGGCTCGAGGGCGACGCGATCGCGGCCCGCTGCGATCTGAGCGACCGCGGAGTCGACCATCTGCCGCAGCTGCGCGGCGCGAGCGTCCCGGGATCCCGCGACGTCCAGGATGAGGCGGGAGAAACGGCCCGTCTTGCCCTGCACCGCCAGACGGGTCAGATCCTGCATCGCCTGCACGGTATCGGGAGCCGCGAGGCGGTCGAGATCCTCGCCGCCGCCGGTGATGGAGACGTAGGCGCGGCCGTTGGCCACGTCGATGTCGAGATCCCCGTCGAGATCGGCGATGTCGAGGAGCCCCTCGATGTAGTCCGCGGCGAGGTCGCCCTCCGCCTCGAGCTCCTCGAGCGTCAGCTCCTCGGTCGCCTGGTTCGTCACAACGCGTTCGGTGCTCACGGCATCCTCACTTTTTCTTCTTCTTGGCGCGCTTCGCGCTGACGGGCTGCTGCCGCTGACCCTGCTGGGCCTTCTTGCCCTCGATCCGGTCGATCTCGGCCTCTTCTTCATCGGTCAGCTTACCCTTGGCCTTCAGCCTGGCCTGGCGCGCCCGCCACGCCTCGCTGCCGGGGGTCGGCATGTTCTGGATGACGATGAACTGCTGTCCCATGGTCCAGAGGTTCGAGGTGAACCAGTAGATGTTGAGCGCGAGGGGGAAGGCGACGCCCGAGAAGAGGAAGGCGAAGGGGATGATGTAGAGCAGGATCTTCTGCTGACGGTACATCGGCGAGTTCTTCGTCTCGTCCGACACGTTCTTCGACATGATCTGCAGCTGCGTGAAGAACTGCGACCCGATCATCAGCACCACGATGATCCCGAGCAGGATCACGACCGTCCACTGACCCGACTCCCAGCCCTGGGTGAAGGTCATCTTCAGCGGCGCGCCGAAGAGCGAGGCGGCGTTGAAGCTCTGCGTCAGATCCGCCGTCATGAAGCCGATGCCCGTGGTGTTCTCCGCCGCGTGGCGCAGCACGTAGAACAGCGAGAAGAAGATGGGCATCTGGATCAGGATCGGCAGGCACGAGGCGAACGGGTTGGTGCCGTGCTTCTTGTAGAGCGCCATGGTCTCGCGGCTCATCGCCTCGCGCGAGAACTGGTCGCTCTTGCCCTTGTACTTCGCCTGGATCTTCTTCATCTCGGGCGCGAGATCCATCATGCGGCGCTGCGACTTGATCTGCCGCACGGTGACCGGGATGAGGGCGGAGCGCACCACGATCACCAGGCCGATGATCGAGAGCACCCAGGTGAGGCCGGAGTCCGCGTCCATCCCCAGCGTGGTGAAGAGCCAGTGCCACGCCCACAGCACGAGCTCGACGAGCCAGCGCAGCGGCCAGAGTATGGTCTCGAAGAATGCCATCATGGCGGTCAGGCCTTTCGGGGGACGGGGCGGACGAAACCGCGGGAGTTGATCATGAAACGCGGGCGGCGCTGAGGCGGCACGTCATCCACACCGCCGGCGCTGAAGGGATTGCAGCGCAGCAGTCGCCACGCGGTCAGGACGAGACCGAGGACGAGACCTCGCTGCTGGTACGCCTCTAGAGAGTACCGGGAACACGATGGATGATACCTGCACACCTGGCCGTAGAGCGGTGAGATCACACGTCGGTAGACCAGCATCACCGCGATGGCCGCGTTGCGCGGAAGCAGCCAGGCCTCCAGAGCTAGGCCCTCGAGGATCCCCCGAGGCGCGCGCACCGCGGCGGGAGCGGCTCCGGCTGCGGGCCTCATCGCGACGACCGCCCCTCGGCCGAGGGGCGGCAGGCCCGGTCGATCGCGCGGTTCAGTTCGCGCTCGAGTTCGCCGAACGGGGCGTCTGCGATGGCGGGGAGGGCCCGGAAGACGATGTCGACCCCGCTCAGCCCGTCGGCGAGCCGGCGATCGGCGACGGTCTTCATCCTGCGCCGGATCAGGTTGCGGGTCACGGCGTTGCCGATCGCCTTGGAGACGATGAACCCGAACCTGGCGGGCTCGCCCTGGATACGCGAAACCGCGTGGGTGATGCAGTACGCACCGCCCACGCGGCGTCCGGTTCGCACGATGCGCCGGTAGTCGTCACCCCGCGTGACTCGATGCTGCCTCGCGGGCACGACGGGATCCGGGAGGATTACGCGGTGAGCTTCGAGCGGCCCTTGCCGCGACGCGCAGCGATGATGGCGCGGCCGGCGCGGGTGCGCATGCGGGCGCGGAAACCGTGCACCTTGGCGCGACGGCGGTTGTTGGGCTGGAACGTGCGCTTGCTCATAGTGATGACTCCGTGACTTATGGGAATTGATCCCTGACGCTCGGGGCGACCAGGGAAGTCGGATCTGGGCAGCGTGTGTTGCACGAGGAACAACGCCCCGCGCCGTCCCGCAGCGCGCGCTGATGCGGTGCACCAGAGCGGCTGCCGCCCATACAAGGTATTTACTCTACGCGCAAAACGGCTTCTCGTCAATGTACGAGCGCCGCAGCGCACGGGTCCGCACGCCGCAGCGCGATGGGCGGATCCGCGCTCCCGCCTGCTCCGCCACGCCGCGTCACGCCGCGTCTCGCCGTGTATGCGGTGGGCGCCTCGTGGTCGCCCAGCCGCTTCGAATCGTGGGACTTGCCTGTGGACAAAACTGTGGCTAACGTGGGCGCAGAGGTTCCCCTCGGCTCGGAGATCGCTGGTAAACACAGGCGTTTCGGCGATTTTCTCTGTGGATGAGGTTGGGGATAACATCTCGAAGACGACCACGCAGAACGAAGCCGGGATGGGCAATTGACCGAGGACGAAGTAGAGCGGGTGTGGGCAGAGGCCACCCGGGCCGTGATGGCGAACCCGGCTGTCGGCCCGGCGAAGGGCGCCCAGCTCGCTCTCGCCGTCCCGCGCGGCGTGGGAGCCGGCATGCTGTACCTCGCCGTGCAGAACGAGTTCACGCTCAAGCTCCTCGAGGGTCAGCTGCGTCCGTCGATCATGTCCGCCATCGCGCAGATCCCGGAAGCCCAGGAGATCGAGAACTTCATCGTCCTCGTGGATCCCGACGTGCAGCCCTCGATCGATCCCGACCCCGGCGACCTGAAGTCGTCGCCCGCGCAGCATGCGCCGGTGCACGAGCCGCTCCACGCCGAGGCGGTCCGGCCGGTCAACGAGCCTCTCGCTCGCCATCGCGCCTCGGACGAGGCCGACAGCCGCCTGAACGAGAAGTACCGGTTCGACAGCTTCGTCATCGGTCAGTCGAACCGCTTCGCCCACGCGGCCGCCGTGGCGGTCGCGGAGGCCCCGGCCCGCGCCTACAACCCGCTCTTCATCTACGGCGATTCCGGTCTCGGCAAGACCCACCTGCTGCACGCGATCGGCCACTACGCCCGGGAGCTCTTCTCCGAGATCCGGGTCCGCTACGTAAGCTCCGAGGACTTCACGAACGACTTCATCAACTCGATCGCCAACAACCAGGGTGCGGCCTTTCACACGCGGTATCGCAGCGTCGATCTGCTGCTCGTCGACGACATCCAGTTCCTGGAGGGCAAGGCGGAGACGCAGGAGGCGTTCTTCCACACCTTCAACACCCTGCACGACCACAACAAGCAGGTCGTGATCACGAGCGACGTGCAGCCGAAGCAGCTGCGCGGATTCGAGGAGCGCATGCTCTCGCGCTTCGAGTGGGGGCTGCTCACCGACATCCAGGTTCCCGACCTCGAGACCAGGATCGCGATCCTGCGCAAGAAGGCCCAGCGGGAGAGCCTCGAGATCGACGACAGCATCCTGGAGTTCATCGCCTCGAAGTTCACCTCCAACATCCGGGAGCTCGAGGGCACCCTCATCCGCGTGACGGCCTTCGCGAGCCTGAATCAGCAGCGCATCGACATGACGCTCGTGCAGACGGTGCTCAAGGATCTCATCACGCTCGACGAGGACAACGAGGTGCAGCCCTCGGACATCATCAGCCGCACGGCCGACTACTTCGACCTCTCGATCGACGAGCTCTACGGGCCGTCCCGCGCTCAGCAGATCGCCACGGCCCGCCAGATCGCGATGTATCTCTGCCGGGAGCTCACCCCTCTCTCGCTGCCGAAGATCGGTCAGCTGTTCGGCGGTCGGGATCACACCACCGTGATGTACGCGCACAAGAAGATCGCGCAGCTCATCGCCGAGAGGCGTTCGATCTACAACCAGGTCACCGAGTTGACCACCCGCATCAAGCAGGGCTCCCGCTAGGGCCCACCGGAAGTCGGCGCGCCGGGCGTGGACATTCTCCACAACTCCTGGTGGATCTGTGGATAACTGGGGACAACTCGACCCGAGTTGTGGATGACGAGGGCGGGCCTGTGGAGACCGCTGGACCTCACAACTTTCGCGTCATTCCAACGATCCTCATCAATTCACGTTCGGCCAACAACTCACAGGTGTGTAGTTCCCTTACGCAGCATGAGATCGGCCGAGTTATCCACAGTGTCCACAACTGTTAACACCGTTAACAGTTCTCTGACAAAAATCTGGCATTCCATCACGCGATGCACCGAAGCGAAACCGGGCCCGACGGAACGGATCGTTCGAGCGGCTGACAAGTCTCCGGATGCTTCGCTCCCGGGAATATGCAAAGATTGTCAGGCCCAGTCCGGGCGTTCCGTGCGCGCGGGACGCCATCAGCTCGAGGAGTTGCGATGCGTTTCACCGTCAATCGAGACGTGTTCAATGAGGCCGTGTCGTTTGCGGTCAAGTTGCTTCCGCAGCGTCCCACGCAGCCGCTGCTCAGCGGTGCGCTCATCGAAGCCTCCGACGATGAGTTGACGATCTCCTCTTTCGACTACGAGGTCTCGGCCCGCACCAGCGTGACCGCTCAGGTCTCCGAGCCCGGTCGTGCCCTCGTCTCGGGTCGCCTGCTGGGTGAGATCGCGCAGCGCCTCCCGCACGCCGACGTCGAGCTGTCGCTCCTGGAGAACCGCGTGCAGGTGCGCTGCGGTTCGGCCTCGTTCAGCCTTCCTGCGATGCCGGTCGAGGAGTACCCGCAGATCCCGCGGATCGACACGGTATCGGGCGAGGTGCCGGCTGATGTGTTCGCGGAGGCCGTGGGCCAGGTCTCCCTCGCAGCTTCGAAGGACGACGTCACGCCGGTCATCACCGGTGTGCAGTTCGAAGTCGATGAGAACTCGCTCACGCTGACGGCGACCGACCGGTATCGCGTCGCCACGCGCGGAATCGATTGGGAGAACCGTGCAGGGGAGGAGTCGCTCACGGCTCTCGTCCCCTCGAAGATCGTGACCGAGGTCGGCAAGACCTTCTCCGGCGACGGTCAGGTGCAGCTCGCGATCGTGAAGGACGGCGAGCGAGAGCTCGTCGCATTCTCCGGTGGACGGAAGACCGTCACATCGCTGCTCATCAAGGGCAACTATCCGCCGGTGGGCCGCCTGTTCCCCGAGAGCGTCGACAACTACGCCGTCGTCAGCACCGCTGATCTGATCGAGGCGGTCGGCCGCGTGGGGCTCGTCCTCGAGCGTGAGGCGGCGCTGCGCTTCTCCTTCGCCGAGGGGACCGTGACGCTCGAGGCCGCCGGCACCGAAAGCGCCCAGGCGGTCGAGACCGTGGACGCGCACCTCGTCGGCGACGAGATGGTGGTCTCGCTGAAGCCCCAGTTCCTGCTCGACGGGCTTCGGTCGACCCACTCCGAGTTCGCCCGCATCGCCTTCACCCGCACCGACAACCCCGGTAAGCCCGGGCCGGTGCTCATCACCAGCCAGCGGAGCAAGGACGAAGCCGACGAGGAGAGCTTCCGCTATCTGCTGCAGCCGAACCTGCTGCTGAGGTAGGGATCAGATGCGGGTGGCCCATCTCTCGCTCGCCGACTATCGAAACTATCGAGCAGCGGAGCTCGAGCTGCAGCCCGGCCCGAACCTGCTCGTGGGGCGGAACGGTCAGGGGAAGACCAATCTCGTCGAGGCGATCGGATACTTCGCCACGCTCCGTTCGCATCGGGTGACCGGAGATGCCGCGCTCATCCGCGCCGGGGCGGAGGCTGCAGTCGCGCGAATGCGGGTGGAGGCCTCCGGTCGGGATGTGCTGCTCGAGCTGCAGCTCAATCGAGACCGCCCGAACCGCGCACAGGTCAATCGCAACGCCGTGCGCCCGCGTGAGTTGACGCGGTGGTTTCGGACGGTGCTCTTCGCCCCTGAGGATCTCACCATCGTCCGAGGCGACCCCTCTGGTCGACGGAGGTTCCTCGATGATGCGCTGATCTCACGGTCTCCAGCTGCGGCGGGCGTGATCGCGGATTACGAGCGTGTTCTGCGACAGCGCACCTCACTCTTGAAGTCCGCCCGGGGTGGCGGGCGTGCTGCCGTGGATGCCACACTGGATGTCTGGGATGCTCAGCTCATCGAGTACGGCAGTTGGATCATGCACGCCAGACGCGGGCTCGTCGCCGAATTGGGGGAGCCCCTGAGGCGGAGCTACTCAGTGCTGGTCGATCAGGATCATCGACCGACCATCGGGTTGAGTGAGTCCACGACGAACACCCTCCGGTCGGACGTTTCACGTGAAACAGCGGCCGATGCACTCGATGGGGGAGCTGCTGCGCTCGTGGATGTTTCACGTGAAACGATCGCCGAGCAGTTCGCCTCTGCACTCCGGGCGGTGCGATCGCAGGAACTGGATCGGGGAGTCACCCTCGTGGGGCCGCACCGCGACGATGCTCTCTTCATGCTCAACGGCCTTCCGGTGAAGGGGTACGCGAGTCACGGCGAGTCGTGGTCGTTCATCCTGTCGCTTCGCCTGGCCACCGCGTTGTTGCTCCGTGAGGAGTCTCCCGGAGGGGATCCCGTCATCATCCTCGACGATGTCTTCGCGGAGCTCGACTCCAGTCGCCGCAGAAGTCTGATGGCTGCGGTGAGCGAGTTCGAGCAGGTGATCGTCACCGCGGCCGTCGAGGGAGACGTTCCTGACGACGTATTCTGGCATCGCACATACATCGACGGAGGTCGCGTGCGTACGACGCCGATCTCGGAGGGCGGTGCGGAATGATCGCTCACGGTGAGCCCGGGTTCGCGAGCGAAGCCTATCTGCATGCGAAATCCGTCTGGAAGGGCATACCGTTCGGCCGTCGGCAACGGCGACGGCATGGCGAGGGGAGCGGAGGGAGAGCGTTCGGCGCCGGCCGGGATCCCCGAATGCTCGGTTCCATTCTCGAGAGCACGGCCGCCGATATGGGGTGGACCCGGGAGTTGGATCAGGCGAGACTCGTCACCGAGTGGGACGAGTTCGTGGGAAGCCCGACGGCCGAGCACACGACCGTGGTGGGCTTCAAGGACGGGATTCTGCAGATCCAGTGTGACTCGACGGCGTGGGCCACGGAGCTCAGGCGACTGCGGGCGGAGATGCTGACACGGGTGCTGGAGGAGTATCCCGACACGGGGATCCGTGATCTGCGCTTTCTCGCGCCGGGCGCACCCAGCTGGCGGCATGGACCGCGATCCGTTCAGGGGCGAGGTCCCCGCGACACCTACGGATAGACGCGCCCACGTTTCCTGGCGTCTGACCTGGTGTTTTCTGGTGGCGTCTGTCGTGTGGCCGGTGCAACCGGTAGGTCTGGTGGTGTCGGTGGGTGCGGTGGTGTCGGTGGGTGCGGCGGATACGTTGGTTCGGCGGGCGCGGGAAGCCTCGTGGGTCCGGCGGTCCGCGGGTGTCGGTGGATGCCGTGGGTCCGGTGGGTCTGAGTGTCCGGTGCGTCGGTCGACGGAGGTGCTGGTGCACGACGCGAGGTCGGAGAGTTCGGCTGAGCATTCGGTGCGTGCGAGTTCCGGTGGCGTTCGAGCGGCCGGCTCGACTCGGGAGGAACGGGTGCTCCGGACTCGCGCTCCGACTGCGTGCTTCGGTCTTGCGGTCCGATCTCCTGTTCCGGTCCTGCAGTCCGACTTGGTGTTCCGCTCCTGCAGGCCTGCCTCGCGCCGGCGTCGTACTTCGACTTGGAGCTCGCGTCTCGTGCTCGGGCCGAGACTCTCGGCCGCCCCTTCCAGGCACGATCTCAGGGGAGTGCCGATCGTATCCTCGGTTCGGGCTCTTCCCGTCGCCCATGATGAGCGGAGGTCCTCGATGCGAGCCCATCGATGCTGCCGGGCGCGGGGAGCAGCTTCGGTGGCCATCGACGGGCCCTCGGCGGCCGCACCGGAAGGGTCACGACGAGCACGTCGCTGATAGGGTCGAAGGAGTGCTCGGATCGGGAACCGCCGTCGGAGGAACGCCGCAGGAGCGGGCTCGTGCGGCGGGTTCGGGGGGTGTCCGCCACGTACCGGCAGTGGACTCGCCGGCTGCGGATGCGGGAGTTCGAGGTCTTCGGATCCCGAGCTCGTGCGGCGCCGAGCTCACGCGATCGCCGGTGACACGCGCCACCGAGGGTGGTGACCGCATCGAGGGGCATCCGGGTTCCGACCAGGGCACGGGGGCGGCCGAGGGTGCTCCGATCACGGGGTCGAGAAGCGCTGGGCACGTCCTGCGGGGCGGGCGGTACGGGCAGAAGCGGATGCTTCGATGCCGACGTCTCGAAGGGGAGTTGCGGGAGACGAGATCATCCCGGGGGACGACCCTCCGATAAGAATGCCCCTCAACCGCCCGGAAAAGCCGTTTTCACGGCTTGTCATTGATAAGCTGGACGGCGGAAGTATCCGGGGTGGAATTTGCGCTCTGAGACGACGGCAGAGAGATTAATCAAGGCATGAGTTCAGAAGAGGCCGCGGCTGCGGAAGAGTACGGCGCCGGCGCCATTCAGGTGCTCGAGGGGCTCGAAGCGGTTCGCAAGCGGCCCGGCATGTACATCGGTTCGACGGGGCCGCGGGGTCTGCATCATCTCGTCTACGAGATCGTCGACAACTCGGTGGACGAGGCGCTGGCGGGCTACTGCGACACGATCCACGTGACGATCCTCGAGGACGGGGGAGTGCGCGTGGTCGACAACGGCCGCGGCATTCCCGTCGACCCTCACTCGAGCGATCCCAGCAAGTCGACCGTGGAGGTCGTGCTCACGGTGCTCCACGCGGGCGGAAAGTTCGGCGGCGGCGGGTACGCGGTCTCCGGCGGACTGCACGGTGTCGGTTCCTCCGTGGTCAATGCGCTCTCCACCCGCTTCGAAGTCTGCGTGAGGCGTCAAGGTTTCACGTGGAACATGTCGTTCACCGACAGCGTTCCCGACGCGCCTCTCGCCCAGGGGGAGCCCAGCGACGAGTCGGGCACGACGATCACCTTCTGGCCGAGCCCGGAGATCTTCGAGACCGTCGACTTCGACTACACGACGCTGCGCACGCGCTTCCAGCAGATGGCCTTCCTCAACAAGGGCCTCAGGATCACGATCACCGATGAGCGCCCCCAGGAGCCCGTCGAGAATGATGAAGGCGAACTCGTCGCGCCTCCGGCGCCGCATGAGGAGTTCCTCTACGAGCGCGGTATCGAGGACTACGTGCAGCACCTCAACGCGGCCAAGAAGGCGGATCTCGTGCACGACGAGATCATCTCCTTCGAGGCCGAGGACACCGAGCGAAAGATCGCCGCAGAGGTCGCGATGCAGTGGACCACCTCCTACTCGGAGAGCGTGCACACCTACGCCAACACCATCAACACGCACGAGGGCGGTACGCACGAGGAGGGCTTCCGGGCCGCACTGACCACACTCGTCAATCGGTATGCGCGGGACAAGAACCTGCTCCGCGACAAGGACGACAACCTCTCCGGCGATGACGTGCGCGAGGGACTGACCGCCGTGGTGTCGGTGAAGCTCGGAGAGCCCCAGTTCGAGGGGCAGACCAAGACGAAACTCGGCAACACGGAGGCGAAGGCCTTCGTGCAGAAGGTCGTCGGCGACCAGCTCGGCGACTGGTTCGAGCGCAACCCAGCCTCGGCCAAGGAGATCATCAGGAAGTCGATCCAGGCGGCGACCGCGCGCCTCGCGGCACGCAAGGCACGCGAGACCGCGCGCCGCAAGGGGCTGCTCGAGTCGGGCGGCATGCCCGGCAAGCTCAAGGACTGCTCCTCGAAGGACCCCTCGATCTCGGAGATCTTCATCGTCGAGGGCGACTCGGCCGGCGGCTCCGCCGTGCAGGGGCGCAATCCCGAGACACAGGCGATCCTGCCGCTGCGCGGGAAGATCCTGAACGTGGAGAAGGCCCGCCTCGACCGCGCTCTGAACAACGCCGAGGTGCAGGCGATGATCACTGCCTTCGGCGCCGGCATCGGCGAGGACTTCGACCCCGAGAAGGCGCGGTACCACAAGATCGTGCTCATGGCCGACGCGGACGTCGACGGGCAGCACATCACGACGCTGCTGCTGACGCTCCTGTTCCGCTACATGCGCCCGCTCATCGATCTCGGCTACGTATACCTCGCGCAGCCGCCGCTGTACCGGATCAAGTGGACCAACGCGGATCACGAGTACGTGTTCAGCGACGGGGAGCGGGATCTCCGCCTGTCCGCGGGCGCCGAGAACGGCCGTCGTCTGCAGAAGGAGAGCGGAGTGCAGCGGTACAAGGGCCTCGGCGAGATGAACCACGAAGAGCTGTGGGACACCACGATGAACCCCGAGACCCGCACCCTGCGGCAGATCACCATGGACGACGCGGCGACCGCCGACGAGATCTTCGCCACCCTCATGGGGGAGGACGTCGACGCGCGCCGCACCTTCATCCAGCAGAACGCGAAGGACGTGCGTTTCCTTGACATCTGAGAACCAGAACCCCGAGCCCGAAGAGCTGAACGCGGCGGAGCAGCCGGGGGAGGCGGTGCACGGCAAGATCGACCAGGTCGATCTGCAGCTCGAGATGCAGCGCTCCTATCTCGACTACGCGATGAGCGTCATCGTGGGGCGCGCGCTACCCGACGTCCGGGACGGTCTGAAGCCGGTGCATCGCCGTGTGATCTACACGATGTACGACGGCGGCTACCGTCCCGACAAGGCGTTCTCGAAGTGCACCCGCGTCATCGGCGACGTCATGGGCCAGTTCCACCCGCACGGCGACGGCGCGGTGTACGACTCGCTCGTGCGCCTGGTGCAGCCGTGGGCGATGCGGTACCCGCTCGCGCTGGGCCAGGGCAACTTCGGATCCCCGGGCAACGACGGCGCCGCCGCTCACCGGTATACCGAGACGAAGATGTCCCCGCTCGCCATGGAGATGGTGCGCGACATCGACGAGGACACGGTCGACTTCCACGACAACTACGACGGCCGCACGCAGGAGCCGGCGGTCCTCACGAGCCGGTTCCCGAACCTGCTGGTGAACGGATCGGTCGGCATCGCGGTCGGCATGGCGACCAACATCCCCCCGCACAACCTCCGCGAGGTCGCCGAGGGGGCGAAGTGGCACCTCGAGCACCCCGATGCGAACAAGGAGGAGCTCCTCGAGGCGCTCATGGAGCGCATCAAGGGCCCCGACTTCCCGACGGGCGCGCAGATCCTCGGCACGAAGGGGATCAAGGAGGCGTACCGCACCGGACGCGGCTCGATCACGATGCGCGCCGTCGTCAGTATCGAGGAGCTGCAGGGCCGCACCTGTCTGGTCGTCACCGAGCTGCCGTACCAGGTCAACCCCGACAACCTCGCCGTGAAGATCGCCGACCTCGTCAAGGAGAACAAGGTTCAGGGGATCGCCGACATCCGCGACGAGACGAGCGGCCGCACCGGTCAGCGGCTCGTCATCGTGCTCAAGCGAGACGCAATCCCGAAGGTCGTGCTGAACAACCTCTACAAGCACACTCAGCTGCAGGAGAACTTCGGCGCGAACATGATCGCGATCGTCGACGGCGTGCCCCGAACCCTCGCCCTCGACGGCTTCATCACCGCGTGGAGCAAGCACCAGGTCGAGGTCATCGTCCGCCGCACCGAGTTCCGTCTGAAGAAGGCGGAGGCGGAGGCGCACATCCAGCGCGGCTACCTCAAGGCGCTGGACGCCCTCGACGAGGTCATCGCGCTGATCCGCCGCTCTCCGACCGTCGACGAGGCCCGCGAGGGGCTCATGGGACTGCTCGACGTCGACCAGCTGCAGGCCGACGCGATCCTGGGCCTGCAGCTGCGCCGGCTCGCGGCTCTCGAGCGGCAGAAGATCCTGGATCTCGCCGCGAAGCTCGAGGCTCAGATCAAGGAATACGAGGGCATCCTCGCGTCGCCCTCCGAGCAGCGCAGCATCGTCGTCGAGGAGCTCGACGAGATCGTCCACCGCTACGGGGATGAGCGTCGCACGAACATCCTGCACGGGTTCGACGGCGACATGTCGATGGAGGACCTGATCCCCGAGGAGGAGATGGTCGTCACGGTGACGCGCGGCGGGTACGTCAAGCGCACCAGGATCGACAACTACCGGTCCCAGCACCGCGGGGGGAAGGGCGTCAGGGGCGCGCAGCTGCGGGCCGATGACATCGTGCAGCACTTCTTCGTGACGACCACCCACCACTGGCTGCTCTTCTTCACAAACACGGGCCGCGTCTACCGCGCGAAGACCTACGAGATCCCCGAGGGCGGGCGCGACTCGAAGGGGCAGCACCTCGCCAATCTGCTCGCGCTCGCACCCGATGAGACGATCACGCAGATCCTCGACGTCCGCGACTTCGCCGAGGGCTGGTTCCTCGTGCTCGCCACGCGCGATGGTCTCGTGAAGAAGACCGCGCTCGGCGAGTACGACACCAACCGCACCGGCGGCATCATCGCGATCAAGCTGCGCGAGGGCGATGAGCTCGTCTCCGCATTCATCGCGGAGGCCACCGACGACGTGCTGCTCATCTCGAAGCAGGGCATGTCGGTGCGGTTCACGGCGTCGGATCAGGCGCTGCGCCCCATGGGTCGCTCCACGAGCGGAGTGCGGGGCATGAACTTCCGCGAGGGCGACAGCCTGCTCCGCGCTTCGCGGATCACGGAGGACGGCTACGTCTTCGTCGTCACCGAGGGCGGCTATGCGAAGCGCACCTCCGTGAACGAGTACCGTGTGCAGCAGCGCGGCGGCTACGGCATCAAGGTGGCGAAGCTCGACGAGGCGAGGGGAGACCTGGTCGGCGGGCTGATCGTGGGGGAGACCGACGAGGTGCTCGTCGTGCTCGCCAGCGGCAAGGTCGTGCGGTCCAATGTCGCAGAGGTTCCCGCCAAGGGACGGAACACCATGGGAGTGGTCTTCGCGCGATTCCCAGAGGGTGACCGTATCATTGGCATCGCGCGAAACTCGGAGCGCGGTCTCGACGACGCGGAGTCCGAGCTCCAGGACGAGCACGCAGAGAACAAGGAAGACGTGAATGAGTAACACTGTCGCCGACAAGCTGGCCAGCAAGACCCGCAAGAAGGCGCCCTCGAAGCAGGTGCGTCTGAAGCTCGTCTACATCGACTTCTGGTCGGCTGTGAAGTTCTCCTTCCTGGTGTCGATCTGCCTGGCGGTGGTGAGCGTCGTCGCGACGGTCCTGATCTACACGGTGCTGCTGCAGACCGGCGTGCTCGGCAAGGTCGACGAGCTCTTCATGGACATCGTGGGCGAAGAGAACAGCCTGATGAACTTCCTCGGCTTCCCCCAGGTGCTCGGCTTCGCGGTGGTCGTCGCGATCCTGAACACCATCGTGGGCACTGCGCTGGGCGCCATCGGCTCGCTCGTCTACAACCTGCTGGTGCGCGTGCTGGGCGGGTTCCAGCTCGGGTTCACCAGCAACTGAGGTGCGGCTCGCCGGTGCGCGGCGTCGATTTCGGTTTTCGCCGCGCATCCGGTAGAGTCATTTCTTGGTCAAGGGGCTATAGCTCAGGCGGTTAGAGCGCTTCACTGATAATGAAGAGGTCCCAGGTTCAAGTCCTGGTAGCCCCACCGAAACCCTCGCAAGAGGGTTTCTTTCACAACAGCACACGGGTCCTTAGCTCAGTTGGTAGAGCGCCTGCTTTGCAAGCAGGATGTCGGGAGTTCGATTCTCCCAGGATCCACCCTGTGATGAGTCGTGACATAGGTCTCACCTGAGTCGCGTCATCTGTCACATGTGAGAGCCCGGCCATCGGCCGGGCTCTCGCGGGTTACCGGCCAGAAATAGTGGATAGCCCCGCGCGTGTTTACCCTCGGCCGGCCCAGCCAGCACGGGTCCAGAGTCCTTCACCAGCGTCGAGCCCGGTGCTGTAGAGGGTCGGCCCGTCGGGCTCTTCCGGGGCCGGTGGCCGCGGTCTCCGGGGCACCGGAGCTGCTGTGTTGAGAGCGTCTTCCAGTGGGAGCTCGTGGAGGGTGAGGAACCATTCCGCTGCCCGCCTGCGGTGTTCTTCGCTCATTCCGCGATGGTGTTTGAGGAGATCACGCAGCTGCGAGTTCACTCCGCCCTCGAGCGGGGAGGTGGTGCGCGGGTTCCCGTAGACGATGTAGGTAAAGAGCAAGTCTTTCCGGACCACGGTGCGGACCAGGAGCCAGGCTTTGCGGAGCCGGTCATGGGTGAACCCGAAGTTCCCGTTGCGCAGCAAGGTGCGCTCTTTGGTGAGGTGCCCGAATGCACGCCACCACTGAAGCGCTCTGGGTTTAGTTCCGATCTCTATACGAGGATAGGAACAAGATGCCCAAGAAATACGACCCTGAGGTGAAGGTCCGCGCGGTCCGGATGGTGACCGAAGCTCTGCCTGATCACCCGAACCCGACCAGCGCGGTCCGGCACGTCGCCGGTCTGCTCGGTGTCGGTGTCGAAGCGCTCCGCACCTGGTACCGACAGGCTCAGATGGATGCCGGGGCGAAGCCCGGCATCACGACCGATATCGCTGAGGAGAATCGGCGCCTGCGTCGCGAGAACGCGGAACTGCGGAAAGCGAACGAGGTCTTGAAAGCCGCGTCGATATTTTTCGCGAAGGAACTCGACCACCCACGAACGAAATGATCACGTTCATCGACGAGCATCGTGATCGTTTCGGGGTCGAGTTCATCTGCCGTGTCCTGGGCGCGGCGGTTCGTCGGTTTCTCACCTCACGTGGCTATCGGGCGGCGAAGACCAGGCCGGCTTCGGTCAGGCAGTTGCGCGACGAGTTGCTGGTGCCTGAGATCCAGCGTCTGCACGCTGAGAACTATGGCGTTTACGGGGTTCGGAAGATGCACGCCCTGCTGCAGCGCGAGGGATGGGAGATCGGCCGGGATCAGACCGCCCGTCTGATGCGACTCGCAGGAGTCCAGGGGATCACGCGCCGAGCAAAGGTCTACACGACGCGCTCTGGCCGCGGGCAGGAACTCCCGGGCGACCTCGTGAATCGCGTGTTCACCGCACCCGCGCCACGCTGCCTCTGGGTAGCGGACATCACCTATGTCGCGACGTGGTCGGGATTTGCGTACGTCGCGTTCATCACCGATGTGTTCTCCCGCAAGATCGTGGGCTGGAGCGTCGCAGCCACGCTGAAAGCGGAGGTGCTGCCGCTGCAGGCGCTCGAGATGGCGGCGTGGGGAGCCGATGGGGATCTTGCCGGGGTGAGGCATCACTCGGTCCATGGGTCGAACTACATGTCGATTGTGTACAGCGAACGCGTGCGTGAACTCGGCGCGAAGTAGTGCCCGTAGTGTGGTGTAACCACCCGGTGGCCAGCCCCGTCGTCGATGTAGGCGCGGTCACCATGTGGTCCTTCGAGGAGACTCTCACATCCCACTCGAAAGGCATCAACACGATGACCGCTCCTCATATTGTCGACCCTGCCGGCCTGCTCGGCGAAGCCCTGACCGACGCGTCGCCCGATCTGATGCGTTCTTTGCTGCAAACGATGATCAACGCGCTGCTGTCCGCCGACGCGGACGCCGTGATCGGCGCCGAATGGGGCAAGCCCTCGCCCGACCGACTGACGCAGCGTAACGGCTACCGGCACCGCGACCTCGATACCCGCGTCGGCACCATCGACGTCGCCGTCCCGAAACTCCGGCAGGGCACCTACTTTCCGGAGTGGTTGCTCGAACGTCGCAAGCGTGCCGAGTCCGCGCTGATCACCGTCGTCGCCGACTGCTACCTCGCCGGCGTCTCCACCCGTCGAATGGACAAGCTGGTGAAGACCCTCGGGATCCACTCCCTCTCAAAATCGCAGGTCTCCCGGATGGCATCCGAGCTCGACGAGCACGTCGACCAGTTCCGGCACCGGCCACTGGATGAGGCCGGCCCGTTCACGTTCGTCGCCGCCGATGCGCTCACCATGAAGGTCCGCGAGGGCGGCCGCGTCATCAACGCCGTCGTGCTGACCGCGACCGGTGTGAACGTAGACGGGCGCCGCGAGGTCCTCGGCCTGCGGGACGCGACGAGCGAGACCGGGGCGGCGTGGAACAGCTTCTTCGCCAACCTCCTCGCCCGCGGCCTGGGCGGGGTGCGCCTGGTCACCAGCGACGCCCACCATGGCCTCGTAGAGGCGATCGCGGCGAACCTGCCCGGGGCTGTCTGGTAACGCTGCCGCACGCATTACGCGGCGAACCTGATGTCCGTGACCCCGAAGACCATGTGGCCAGCGGTCAAAGCGATGCTCCACTCGGTCTACGACCAACTCGACGCCGATGCTGTTCACGCTCAGTTCGACCGGCTGCTCGACTACGTCAAGGAGAAGCTGCCCGACGCGCACGAGCACCTCGACACCGCCAGGGCGGACATCCTCGCCAAGAGCCGCCTCACCCTCGCTATCGACAATGGTCAAGAGGTGATGGCCGACATCGCGCTCGAGCTCAGCGCCTGACATAGCCCGTCAACAGAAGGATCACCAACCGCTACACCACCACCAGGGACTTGACGTCGGTGCGATGCCCTCGACCGGTTCTGTCGGCGATAGCTACGACAACGCGCTCGCGGAGACCGTCAACGGGCTCTACAAAGCCGAGCTCATCCGTCGACATGGGCCTTGGCGCACGACTCGGGAAGTCGAACTCGCGACGCTCGAATACGTGTGGTGGTGGAACAACCGCCGTCTGCACGAAGGCCTCGGCTACCAGACCCCGATCGAGACGGAGGAGAACTACTACGCTATGAACGGTCAGCCCGCGCTCGCGGAGCACTGACCAGAACCCAGGACGGAACTAAACCCAGAGCGCTTCAGAGCTCGCCTTTGCCCTGCACGTAGATCGACCGGTAGATCGCTTCATGCGAGATATGCATCGACGAGTCGTCGGGAAAGTCCATACGCAATCGTCGCATGATCTGGACCGGGGAATGCCCGAGCCTCAACCGTGCCGTCACCACGAACGCGAGCCGCGGATTCTCCTGCAGCTTCCCCGGTTTCGGACGCGTCAGGCGTTGCTCGGCCCGTCGCTGCGCATACGACGGCGAGTACCACTGGGTCGACCGCGGCGGACGGGTGCGCCGCTTCGCTCGATACATCGGCCCAGCACCCCGGTTGCGCCGCAACTCGTTCCACACCGTCGACGAAGACCGGCCCAGATCTCTCGCGATCTGCCGGAGCGAATCCCCGCGAGAGACCCCCACGAGGATGCGTTCGCGTTCCTGCAGGGACAGATACCGGGGATGGATCTCAGCAGACTGTTTCGGCGCCATCCCACCAGCATGCGCGAACACCCGATCCCCATGAGATGCATGAAACCCAGCATGCCCGGCCGCACCCATCGTGGAATCACCCGTCCGGATCCTCTCCCAGAACACGACTTCCTGGGCCCGAAACGTTTTCCGTACGCGTCGCTGACCACCCATGACCGTACTCCTCGCAGTTCAGGGTGTTCACACGACCCCCTGAACCCGCCCAGGATAAGCTGCATGATGCACCCAGGAGGGTGTGTCCGATTAACGGTGGATCTGGCCGAGCGCATCGTTAGTTGATTCGGCCTTCGAAGGCTATCGCGAACGCGTTCAGCGCCGGCTTCCACCTCGTCGCCCAGCGTGCCCGACCGCGCCCGGT
>NZ_JAEHOH010000009.1 GCF_016522505.1 Leucobacter chromiisoli
TATACAGCAAGCACTGAACTATTGTCGATGATGGCGAACCATGCACCCGCGACCCAGCAGCGGCACTCCCGCCCCCGCGGAGCCCTCACGACACCCGCACCGGCGGGCGCGGTACAGTCGCAGAGGAGGCAGTTCCTCGAACATCCACCCGCACCCACACCAAAACGACGGCACGGGCGGAAGTTCCCGCCAAAACCGTCAATATTCACCGGAACATCTAGGTTTTTTAGAGCATTCGGGCGCGGGTGTCGAAGAGTTCCAGTTCGGCGGGGTGTAACTGCGCTTGCACGACGAAGCTGCGGTCTTTGATCTTCCAGAGGCCCTGCCCGATGCCGAGCCCAGGGAGAAGTGAGCGTTCGGTTCCGGTGAGTCCGAGGGTTTGTGCGGTGACGCCGAGCTGATCGCTCTCTTGCCGGTACACGATCCTCGTTTCGGCGTTCGCGAGCAGCGACGATGCGAGGGCGCGCATTCTGGAGCCTTGGTCGCCGACGTTCTCCAAGTCGGTGAGCTTGTGGAAGATGAGCAGGTTGCTGATGCCGTAGTGGCGGGCGAGCCGCCATTGCGCATCCATGCGGGCAAGCAAGCTTGGGTAGGACATGAGGCGCCAGGCTTCGTCGTAGACGACGAAGCGCTGACCGCCGGACGGGTCTTGGAGCGCTGATTCCATCCACGCCGCAGAGCAGGTCATGAGCACGGCGAGCAGGGCGCTGTTCTCCGAGACGCGGGACAGGTCGAGGGAGAGCATCGGCAGCGTCGGGTCGAACTTCTCCGTCGACGGCCCATCGAACAAGCCGCTGAGATCCCCGGCGACCAGCCGTCGGAGCGCGTGCCCGAGCATCCGCCCGTCTTCTGCGAGCCGGCCGTCGGGATCGTCCGCCGATGAGGGCGAGAGGATGCGGTCGACGACCATCGGTAGGATCGGCACCTCCGCTGATCTGACGGCGTCTGCGAGAGCGATATCGATCGCGGTGTGCTCGACCGGAGAGAGCCGCCGGTCGAGCACGGTCTCCGCGAGGGCGCCGATGAGATCCCGGCGGCGGGCTGCGACCTGTGTAGCCCAGTCGGCGTCCGGGATGCCCGCGGCCCGGTATCCCTCATCGAGCGGGTTCAAACGGGTCGGGAGCGAGGGGCCGAGGACGATCGCGCGGCCCCCGACGGCGCGGGCGACGGGGGTGTGCTCGCCTTTCGGGTCGCCGGGAACGTAGACGCGCCGCCCGAACGGGAGCGCCCTCGTGTAGAGCGCTTTCGCAAGCGACGACTTCCCGCTTCCGACGATCCCGGCGAGGATCAGGTTCGGGGCGGTGATGACGCCTTGCCGGTACAGCTCCCACGGGTCGTACACGAAAGATCCGCCGGAGTAGAGGTCTTGTCCGATGAAGGTGCCGGCGGAGCCGAGCCCGCCTTCGGCGAGGAACGGGTAATGCCCCGACAGCGTGGCCGAGGTGTCCTGGTGGCGCGGGAGCCGGAACCGGCCCGGCGTGCACAACGCCGCCGGTCCCTCCTCTCCGGCACGAGGCAGGTAGCGAGTGGCACGGCGGGCTTCGCGTGCTGCTGCCGCCTCCGCCCGCAACTTCGCCACAGTTTCGGCGCGGGCTTCGGCGTGGATGCGGGCGGCGGCCTGGGCGCGGGCTTTCCGGTGCCGGCGGAGCTCTCCTTCGGGCCCGACGAGCACCGAGGTATGCAGACGTCCCGGATCGGTGTCGTCGCTCATCGGCCGAGCCCCCGCCCCGTCTGCCTGCCGGGCTGCTCGCGGCGGATGGCCGGGGTGCCGAGGCGGTCTCGCCGCGACTGCTCCCGCGCGGCCTCGCGCGCGAGGATCGGCCCCGCCCGCACCCCAGACGGGGCGGCGATCGCAGACGACGGCGATTCGGTAGTGGTGGCGGCGTGGCGGGGGTCTTCGAGGCCGAGCAGCACCGGGGACGGGAGGACGTCCATGTGCCGGTAGAGGGCGAGGTGCCGGTGATCCTGGTTGTAGACCAGCGTGTAGGCGTCCAACTGGGCAGTGCAGTCGAGGAGGCCTTGCGGCGGCGTGTCGTAGACGTACCCGTTCTCGAGCGCGGCATCCACGGTCTCGTCACCGTAGTCGTAGCCCGCGAGTTCCTGGATCACGGCATCGGCGCCGCCCTGGTCGATGAGGTCGAGGAGCCGGTCGGCTTCGCCGCCTTGCAGGAAGACCACGTTGATCCGATGCCCGACTTCCGGCATTTCTGCGGCGGGGTGCCAGGCGATCCGGCCCGCCGCCGCGGATGCCGCATCGAGGCGTCGTTCCGCCTCACCGATGAGCGCCGCCGCCTGCCGCAGCTCCCCGGCGGTCGTGAGTGCATCGCGGACGCCCGTGGCGCGGTCTCCGGCGTCGTCGGCGGCGCGGTCGCGCGAGCTCTCGTGGGCGGTGGCGATCTGGGTGAGGACTTGTTCGAGGGATCGGACGCTGCCGAGGAGATCGCCGAGCACCCCGTACATGTCCTCCGGCTGCTCGAAGGTGCGGCTGGCGTGCGCGAGCGCCCGCATCGCCTCATAGGCTTCCTCCGCGTCAGCGACGGGATCGGTGAAGGTCAGCATGTCCGATGCTCCAATCGTGAAGATGATTCGTATGCCAGGTGCGCGAAGGTTCGCCGCTGGTTCAGATGGGGCGGCAGAGCGGGAGCGCGGCCGCGGTGAAGGCCTGCGCCTGCTGGCCGACCAGGCGGCGGGTTTCGCAGGACGCCTGGATCGCGGCCTGCTCGATCTGCGATACCGCGGCATCCAGTTCCCCATTGGTGGGTGCGGAGACGGAGACGAGGCCGACGACGCGGAGCACCCCGTGCCCCGCGGTCAGCTCAGATTCTTGTTGCAGCACGTCGCCGTATTCGGCGGTGGCCTGGGTGTCTTCGACCTGGCCGATCTTCCGGCGCTGGGCGGCGTCGGCGACCATCTCGGTCTTCTTCCGCCGCAAATCCCTGGCGGCCTGATCCGCCCGCACCGGCAGATAGTGCAGCGACAAGGAGCGCAGCACCCCGCCGGTCAGCACGAGCGGGGCGAGGAACCCGGGGAAGGTCTGCGCCCTCGGCCATTCGCTGATCCACAGCACCGCGTGGTGCGCGCTGTCGGAGCGCAGCCGGTCCCAGGCCTCGTTCACCGCAACCGGGCCCGCGGTCGCGAGCTCCCGGCCGAGCGCGCCGTGACGTTCCAAGGCGGGGCCGGCGGCGGGGTCATAGGCGGTGCGGAGGATCAGGGCGACATCACCCGGGGTGAGCCATCCCGTCATCTGCAGCTCGGCGGAGCGCAGCGCGGTCTGGAACGACTGCATCTCCTGCCCGAGCACCACCGCCGCTCCCTTCATGCCGCCGCCCGCGGAACGGATCTGCCGGGTAGCGGCTCGCATGTCAAGGGAGAGCGACACGGTGGTGGCGTGGCGTTCCCCGGCGGGGCCCGCCCGTTCGATGAGCTCCCGGTAGGTGTTCGCCGCCCAGGAGCCGTCGTCGTGGCCGTGTTCGCGCCACCACTCGGTCAGCCCCGACCCGGAATCGGGCAGGGTGCGCTCTTGCACCTGGATGCGGGCGATCCTCCCGGACCGGCACGCGGCCGCAAGGACGCGACCCCAGACACGGCGCTGCTGCTCGCCGGGGTCGAGAAGCACGAACGCGGGATGCGCCACCCCGCACACGACGGTGAGGGTCTGGGCGTGCGGGTCGTGGATCATCGCCGCCCCCGTCTCGGGGTCCACCCATTCCCGGAGCGCGGCGAGGTCGCCGGGGAGCGCGAGCGTGCCCGCCGGGCGCGGCTTCACCACCCTGCGCCGATACTGGGTTTGCTTCGCGCGGGTGCGGAGGAGCCAGCGGGTGACGATCGGCGCCCACTCGATCAGCTTCCGCCCGCCGACGGGCACCCACGCGATCACCACCAGGGATGCCCACGCCGGCGACGACCAGGCAAGGCCCTGTCCGCCGCCCGTGTAGAGGCCGGTGACGATGATGCCGAGCGCGGTCGCGAGGACGAGAAGCTGTGGCAGGGAGAGGCCGAGGAGCAGGCCGCGCTTGGTGAGGCGAGAGAACTGCACCGGACGCAGCTCGAGCGACGCTTCGGAGGTGTTCGCGCTCATGGGTTACTGCTTCCCGGTCGGGGCGGGCGGATCGGTCCTTGGCGGCGAGGGCGGCGGGAGCACCGCGGGCGGCTGCTGCACCGGCGGCCCAGGCGGCGGAGCCGCCGGCTCGGACGCACTACCCGCGTGCCCGTCCGCTGCGTCACCGATGGCCTCGCCGATCTTCGGGCCCGCGGTCGCGGTCTCTTTCACGACGACTCCTGCGGCGACGGCCGCCGCGACCGGCGGCGCAGCAGCCGCAGCCGGGGCGGCCGGTGCGGCCGTGCCTCCGGTGGCAGCCGGGGCTGCGGTGCCGGCCGCGGCAGGCGCCGCCGCTGGTGCTGGGGTGGGTGTGGGCTTCGGCGTTCCGGCGCCCTTGCCGGTGTCTGCGCCGTTGAGCACTTGCTTCGGGGCGGGGCCGTTCGGCTTCGACGGGAGCGGGACGGGCCGGTTGAGGGCGTTCTTCGCCTCCTGCTCCATCGAGGACGCCTGATACATGTCGAAGCCCACGAAGCTCAGGAACTTGTACGCCAGGTACGGGGCGAACGCGGCGACGAACAGCAGCACGATCCCGGCGATGGGTTCGGACAGGGATTTCAGGTCGAGGCTGATGGGTGCGGCGACCTGGGTGGTGGCGATGAGGAAGATCACCACGATCACGAGCTTCGACGCGATCAGCGCGACCACGAACGTCGCCCACTTCCCGAACCAGCCGCGGGACGCTTCCCAGGTGAGGCCGGCGAGCGCGACCGGGCCGAACACGATCGCGACCAGCAGCAAGGCCTTCCGGATGAGGAGGCTGAACCAGAGGATGAAGATCGCGGCGATCATGAGGCCCGCGAGAAAGATCGTCAGCAGCGCCCCCGCACCCCCAGCAACCGAGGTGATGGTGACCGCGGTGATGAGGAGCGCGAGCCGGTCGTCCATGCTCTCGATCGTCTGCCCGGTGGCCTGGATGATGCCGACGCAGAGCTGATCGGTGATTTCGAGCAGCAGGGCGGTGCAGGTGATGAGCACGAACGAGCCGAGCACCGATTTCGCGACCCCGAGCGCGGCGCGGGTGAGTGCGGACGGGTCGCGGCGGGCGAGGCCGGTGATGAGCTGGAAGCAGAAGAACAGGAGCGTCACGAACACGGCGATGCCGAACAGGATGTTGTAGACCTTCACGTATCCGTCGCTGGTGACGTCGACCGAGGTGGTGGTGGAGAACACGTCCCACATGCCCTGGAACAGGGTGGACACGGCGAGCCCCATCGCGGAGGCGATCCACCCGAAGAAGAGGCCGGCGGGGCCCTCGCCGATCGCGGTGCAGACGGTGGAGACGCCGGGGATGTCGCAGATACTCACCCTGAACCACCACCCGGCTAGTTGACGGCCTGGCCGACGGTCCAGAAGAAGTTGATGAGCGTGACGGCCGCACCAGCGAGCACCGCCGCACCGCACGACACGAGCACGCCCGTCTTTCCCCTCGACGCGAGGTGCGGGTTGCTGCTATTCGCGCCGAAGCCCCAGACGATCGCGGACACGATGAGCGCCAGCACGCTGAGGATGAGGCCGACGGTCATCACCGCGCCGACGATGTCGCGCAGTTGCGCGATCCCCGGAAGCCCGTTGCTGTTCGGGTCGATATCGATCATGGTTGGGCACTCCTGCCGGTCGGTGAAGCGGACGCGATCCGTCCGACAAGCAGGTGCACTCAGCAGGCCCGGTGGCCGAGCCCTTAGATGCGGTCGCCGATGGTGAGGAGAAAGTTCGCCCAGGCGATGCCGGCGCCGGCGAGGGCTGCGGTGCCGAGGGCGACGAACACGCCGACGCGGGCTTTCTGCGCCGTGTAGGGGTTCCCGGTGTGGGAGGCGATGGCCCAGATGGTTGCAGAGACGAGGAGGGTGAGCACGGCGCCGATGAGGACGTAGGTGAGGAGCGCGCCGATCACCGACGCGAACTCCCCGGATGCGCCGACGGCGCCGAAGTCGGGAAACACGTTCACCGGGCACCTCCAAGGTTCGCGCGACACCCGGGCGCGCCCGTCGTGCCGTCACTCGGGACCGCGCCGTGCTGCGCCAGCCACTCGACTGCGTTCACCGGGGGCTGGGCCTGCCCGCCGGGGCGGATCTCGACGTGCAGGTGCGGGCCGGTCGAGCGGCCGGAGGAGCCGACATCGCCGATGTGCTGCCCGGCCGCGACGGTCTCCCCGCTGGTGACGTAGATGCCGTCCTGCCACATGTGCGCGTAATAGGACGCGACCCGGGCGCCTTGGACGGTGTGTTCGATGACGATGAGGCCGCCCCATCCGGAGCTGAACTCCGCGACGGTCACGCGGCCGTCGGCGACCGCGTAGATCGGGGTGCCGTCGGCGGCGGCGAGGTCGGAGCCGGAGTGAAACTGCCGCTCGCCGGTGAAGGGGTCGGTGCGCCAGCCGAAGCTATCCGTGTTCGTGTACGAGCCCTCGGGAAGCGGGAACACGACGCGGCTGGTCTCCGGCACCGCCCCGCCACGGTTCCCGCCGCCGCTGGGGGCGGGCTTGGTGAGGGCGGTGAGGATCGCTTCGGCGACGGGCTGCCAGTTCCGGTACCGATCCGGGAACGCCGACACTTCGACGGCTTGCGCGGCGGAGCCTGGGTCCATCTGCTGCCAGCCGGGAATGTCGAGCAGGCCCCGCGGCGAGGGGAAGTTCGGGCCCTGCTCACCACCGTAGAACGCCTTCGCCTGATAGGTCGGGTTCATAAGCTCAGCGACCGTACCCCAGCCCGCGGCCGGCCGCATCTGGAACAACCCCAGGCTGTCGTGATCGGAGGCGTCGCCGTCGTTCGGGTAGTTCCCGGATTCGGGGTAGGCGCCGGTGTTGGCGAGCATCCGCAGCCGGGACTCGGTGAGCGCCGCCATGAGCGCGATGCGCACACCCGCCTGGCCGACGCCGGGGATGCTCGCCCCGGTGGTGATGATCGTCGCCGCGTGGGTGAGCTGCCGCTTCTCGAGCGTAACCGAGGTGCCATCGGCAGTGGTCGCGGCGAGCTTGTCCGGGATCGGGCCGACCGTCAGGGAATCCGTGAGGCAGAACCCTAACGGGCCCATGAACGCTCCCATGCCGACCAGCGCGGTCGACGGTCCGACGCAGAACAGCACCAAGAACAGGACGAGCAGCTTCTTCACCATCACCGAGCCGTCCTCGCTATCGGAGCGGGGTGTCGAGAGCGGAGAGCCGCAGCAGCCGGCAGTCCTCGTCGTCCGGGCAGGCGGCGAAGATCGTGAACGACACCGGGCGCGCATCGGTAACGCCCTGCCCTTCCCAGACGCCGGTCCGGTGCCGGGTGCCGGTGACTGTGTACGCGGTCGCACCCGGCAGGAGCGTGCCGGGGCGGGCGTCGGCGGCGATGCCCGCCCAGCTCTCGGGAAAGGTGATCGTGTCGATGGTGAGCCATTGCCGGGTCGAGTAGTTCCGCAGTTCGGCCCAGGCGGCATCGTCTGGGAGGTAGGCGCGGAGGTCTGCGGCGAGGCCTGGTGCTTCGTCCGGGTCCGCGACATCGATGATCGCCTGCATGTACTCGTGCGGGCTGTAGCCGAGGCCGGTATCCCACGCGAACAGCCCCTCGGCTACGTCCCGCGCAAACCGTTCCGCGTCTGAGACGGCCGGGAGCTCGCGCGGCGAGAGATCCCGGTCAGCACCAGGCGTCTCGGACGCCGAGACGCGGGGGCCGGGTGATGATTCGGGGGCGGGGCCGCGCAGCAGGCCATAGATGCCGGCGCCGACGAGCAGGGCAAGGACGATGCCGCCGCCGATGAGGGCGATGCGCAGGCGCCGCGACGCCTGCTCCGGCTCGGTGGTCTGACGCATACGGGCTTCCTTCCGGCGAACGGGCGAGTTCGGTACCCGGAAGGTGCACACGCACAGCCGGCGGCTCGTAGCCGCCGGCAGGCAGGTTTAGACGGCCTGCACCTCCGTGCTGCCCGCCGCAGCGTTTTCGCGGGCGGCGCGGATGAGGGCGAAGAACGCGATGGTCTCGGCGAGCACGGCTTCGGCGCGCTCCCACTCCGCCCCGGTCAGTTCCGCGGCGAGGGTGCCCGGGTCGTATTTCTGGGTCCAGCCGTCCATGTCGGCCCAGAGCGCGACGAACGCGCGCGGCGGCAGCACCACGAGCGTCAGCTTCGGACGCTCCACCGGCCGTACCGGCTTCTTGCCCTTCTTGCGACCCGTGGAGGTGATGCGGGCGATCGCCGCAGCGGCGAGCTGCGCGAGCTCCGCCGTCCGTGCCTCCCTGGCGGCTGCGGCACGCACTTGCTCGGCAGAGGCGGCGGCCTGCATGCGCACGGGGTCCGGCTGGGCGGGGTTGACGGCGATCCGGTCGAGCTCGTGCAGGGAGAGGGCGGTGTTCATGCGCAGGTGCGCGCCGTGCACTTTCCCGCCGGCCTCGATCCGCGCCAGCTCCTCGACGGCCTGGGCGCGGATGTGCTCGGGTCGGGTGTCGTCGTTTGCGAGATCCTTCAATCTGCCGATTTGTTCGAGCATCGTCTGCGATCCGTGCCCGGTGACCATGCGGGCGGCCTGCACCCGGGCTTCCCCGGCGGAGCGCGGTGCCGTCGATTCGACGGCACCGTGGACTTCCGCAGAATCCTGCGGATTCTCGCCGTCGGCTCCGAACCGTGTTGCGGCCTGCCGGCGGGCGGCGTCTTCGGCGAGCACGACCTTCAGCTCCCGGTAGAGGGATTCGGCTTCGATCAGGGAGAGGGGTTTGTGCAGCGAGTTGTCGTTCTGTTCCGCGAGGAGCTGGGAGAGGCGGCCGGAGAGGTTCGACCGCACCCACACGTTCGTGGAGCGCTGCCCGAGCAGGCGCAGCGCTTCGAGGCGGCGGCGCCCGCAGACGAGCACCCCGTCCGGGGTGACGGTGATCGGCTGCAACAGGCCCTCTGCACGGATGGACTCGGCGAGCGCCGGAATGTCGCCGAGGTCGGTGCGGTGGCGCTTCCCGACGGTGATGGAGTCGAGGGAGCGTTCCAGCTCGATATGCCCCGGGCTACTGGCAGCCATGGCAGCCACCTCCGTCTGGGGTGGACAGCACCACCTCCGACAGCACCCGGTCGTCGGCGAGGAGCGCGCGGAGGGGTTCGCCGGTGACCAGGCGGTGCAGGATGCCGCGTGCGGCGCTGGTGTGCGCCTGGTTCGGGTCCGGCGTCCCCAGCGCCACCCGCAGCATCGCAAGCCACGAGGCGGCGGGGATGTCGAGGAGGGCGCGGGCGTGGTAGTCGCGGCGCAGCGACTCGAACGCGGAAGCCCGCGACGCTGATTCTGCGAGCCGGGTGATGATGTACTCGATCCCGCCCCGTGCAGCCTCGACCGGCCAGCCGAGCAGATGGAACAGCGCGACCGCGTCTTCGACGGCCTGCCCCACCCGGGCGGGGGTCTCGTCGTGCTCGGGTTCCTCGATGAGGTCGGGGGCGGGGATTGTGAGGCTGTGGTGGTAGTCGGTCAGCGGGTTCTCCCGGTCCGAGAAGCGCTCTGCGTCGTGGTGGGTGGAGAACTTCGGTCGCCGCGCCTGATGCACGGAGCACAGCAGCCCGTTCGCGCGTTCCTCGGCGATGCAGGTCACTTTCACTGCGCGGGTGATGACGGCCCAGGGGTCGTCGGCGCGCCTCACGGCGCCGGTGCGCATCGCGTCGAACGCCGCGGCGGCCGCTTCCCACGGGTCGAGGCCGTGCCGGCGCGCGAGCGCGGCGTACTTGTCGGCCGCGTGCCGCATGAGGGCTGCGACTTCGGGGTCGTGCCGCCACGCCCATCGGCCTTCCTCGTGCAGGCGGATCAGCAGGGCGCGGAGCCCTTCGGAATGCTCGAACCCCCACCGCGCATCCCGTTCGGGACGTGCGGCAGGGGTGCTCTTCGTGCGGGTCTGGTTCATGATGACGGCACCTCCTACATGGCAGGTGCGCCCCGCGTGCCTGGGGCCGGGAAGGTCCTGCGCGAACCGGGCTGCTGACTCGTGCATGGCGGATCACCTCAGCCCCATCCCCGAACGCGCGGGCTCCGGTCGTGTCTGGCGTCTGCGGCCCCGGATCGACAGATCGGGCAATCGCGATGCCCGCTCACTCCGGACCGCACGCTGTTCGGCGCGGTCCTGCTTGCGGTCGGCGCGGGCGTCGCGGAGGCGCTGGGCGAGCTCGGCCCGCAGATCGAGCCCCCACCCGGTCGCGCGGGCGCCGCCCTGCATCGCCAGCTCGGTCGGCCGCACCCACCGAATCTGCGTCCGCCGCTTCGCCTCAGCATCCGGCTCGGCTTCTACCGTGTCGCGCTCGGCGCGGTCGCTCCCGGTCAGGGAGGGGTCGCGGTGTACGGCGAGCATCGACCGCTCCGCCTCCACCTGCTCAGGCCCGCCCGGCGAGGTTCGTTCGGCGTTCATCGCCGCAGCGAGCGCGGGATGCAGACGCGACCGCGCCGCCTCCGCTACTTCGGGGCCGTGTTCGTGGTACATGACGGGTCCTCCTCGTCTCTGGGGTCATCTGCAGCCGTCGCGGCTGCTGCATCGGTCGTTGGCATAGCGATGACTGGCTGTTCGGTGCCGGGCTCGGCTTCCGGCGTGGGGCTGGGTTGCGGGAGCCAGCGGCCGACGGTCGAGGGGTGCACGTCGAGGTAGCGGGCGATCTTCTTGTTCGACCAGCCGCCCGCCCGCAGCACCTCCGCCACCTCACGCCGCGACCACCCATCCCGCCCCTGCTCTGGCATCGGCGGATCACCCGCTTCGGCGCCGGGCTCCGCATCGGGCGCCAGCACCGCAGCGAGCACCGGCGCTCGGAGCGCCGGTTCCAGCGACGCCACCGGCACCGGCCCGCCCGGCCGCTCCGCGGCCTCGACGTGCAGTTCCGCGGCTTCCTCAGCAGCCGTCTCAGGGGCCGGTTTGGGTTGGTGGCGGGTGAGGATCACGGTGAGGTGCGTGATCGCGAGCAGCACCAGCGGTGGCACTGCCGCAACCGACGCCGCGAGCACCGCAGGCACATCCGCATCGGCGGCGACGATCGCGTGGATCGAGTTCGCCGTCACCGACAACCCAGCTCCAGCGATGAGCAGCATCCAGGGGTACCAGGCGGTGCGGGTGCCGGCGAGCGCGACGACGGCGACGGTCGCAACGACGATGACGCCGTCCACGATCAGCGGCCACGCCCACGCCTGCCCCTCCTCGATCCCGGAGCGGCGGGCGAGATCGGCCAGCGCAATGAAGGAAAGCCAGAACGCCCCGCACGCGATCAACACCGTCCCCGCCACCGCCGTCACCACGGCGAGCCAGCCACCCCGGCGCTCCCTCCTCATGTTCATGCGAGCACCCGCCCTCGATCAACTGGGGCACGCTGCGCAACCGGGCGCGCCGTGGCAGGTGCGGGTGCTGCCGGGGTGGTGTTCGGAGTGCGGTAGGCGGAGCGGATCGTGCGCTCGATCTCCCGCGGCGGCAAGCCAATCCCTTCCGCAACCGGCCCGAGCGCCTGAAACGCTTCCGCCAATGTGGCGCCGTTCTCCGCGAGGCGGCACGACGCCCAGAACAGGCCCTGGTTCCGTTCGCCTTCGCCTTGCCCTTCCAGCCATGCCGCGATCCGCTTCGCCCGCTCCTCCACAGTGCCGCGGAACGGGCGCGCCTCCCACGACGACCGCACGGGCCTCGGGTCCAGAAACTCCCGCAGCGCGCCCGCGTCGACGGGATGCACGTCGCCAGTGGCGAGGTCGAGGAGCTGATACGCGACCGTCTCGCCGTCGATGATCGTTCTCGACGGCGGGGCGACGATGTAACCAGCGGTGCCTCGGAAATCGAGCTGCGCCGCCCCCGACGCCCACGACCGCTGCTCGATGGCGGCTGCCGGATAATAGGCGTGCAACCCGCCCGACGGGGTGACGACCTGCACCGCCCACCCATCGAGCAGGCCCGCCTCGGTGGCCTGCTGCCAAGAGGCGGGACCGCGCGGCGGGTCGCCCTTCACATCGACATCGACAACCTCGATCCCCGAGATGGGGCCGGTCGGGATGCCGATGTTCGCATCCGGCCACCGCCGCCACCACGCCTCAACCTGCGCGGGATCGGTGCTGGCATCCTTGAAACCATGCGCGACGAGCGGCCGCTTCTCACCCGGCACACAAGGAAACACCGGCACCCCCAGCGAAACATAGTGGCGGGCGGCGTCCGCGAGACTCATGCGGGCGACCGGCGCGAGGAGCTGTTCGACGTCCATCACAGCCCCCGCACCAGCGACGAGGAACGCGCCGACCGTGCCGCAGCTGGCTTCCGCGCGGACGAGCGGGCCGACGGCTTACGCTCGACCTGCTTCGCCGCCGAGACTTCGGGACCCTCGCGGGTGAGGCCCGGCGGGGTGCCGTCGCCAAGCTGTTCGGTGTCGAGCCGATCCAGGATCTCGACGGCGACCTTCCGCACCCGCTCCGCGGTCGCCTGCACCACCTGGATCGGGTTCTTCCCGTCGGCGGCCATCGCCCACCCCGACACATACGGGATCGTGAAGGCGGTCGTGTCCATCCCGTGCGCGGCCCCGACCATGAGCGCGACGGACTCGGCTTCGACTTCGCCGATCCCGCGATGCTGGCGGGCTTCCTCCTGGTCGGGGCCGTGCATCTTCACGTGCGCGAGCTCGTGCACGAGGGTCTTCACCTGGGCGGCATCGTCCATATTCGTCCGCACCGCCACCTGCCGAGTGTCGAAGTTCGTGCTGCCGTTCGCGCCGTGGATCATGCCCTCGTGCGGCACCGGCAAGAACTGGAACCCAGCCTCGGCAACCTGCCGGATCAGCCCATCACGAAGCCCCGCCGGGGCCTCGCCTTCGAGAAGCTGCGGCGAAGGCGGGAGCGGCACATCCGGGCCGCTGGTTTGAGAGATGTCGAAGACGTAGGCGACTTTCGCGCCGATCATCCGCGACCTGACGACCTCGCCCGGCTTCGGCTGCTCTTTCGGGGCGAGCTTGCGCCACGACATCGGACCAGCAGGAGTCTTCGACGCGAACTTCCCGGTCACCGGCGCGAGAATCGCGTACCCCTTCTGCCCCTTCTGAACCTGGCGGCCGAGCTGCTCCCACTGCCGGAACCCGGCCACGTACGTCGGCATCGGCTCGGGCACCCGGCCGGCTTCCCAGGCGGCCTGATGCTGGGCGAAGATCAGCCACGAGTTGTTCACGCTGCGGGACCGGAACTTCGCCGCAAACGTCAGCGCCTGCTTCCAGTCTTCACCGGTGACCAGCTTCTCGACCTGCGCGTTCAGCTGCTCGCGCACCTCGTCGAGCTTCGCCTCCCGCGCGGCGCGCGCCTCTTCGGGGGTTCTCCTCGCAGCCATGACCGCCTCCTCTCGTCATCGGGGCGGCCCGAGAACGGGGTGCCCGTGCAAGCGAGGTACGCCGGGGATGCCGGCGGCGGGTCGAGACGGTCAGCGAACAGTAAGAGGTAGGTTGGCCGTCAGGACCCAACGGCACCTGACGTAGGACTACCGATAGCAGCCCATGAGAGATTCGTTCCCGCGGTCGGGCGAACTGCGTCCATTCCCTGCGCAGAGAATGTCTAAATGCTGGTCACAACGATTTTTCTTGCATCGCCCGGTACCGGCCCGGAGTGAGACCAGTGCATTCCCGAAAAGCCGTCGCAGCACGATTCCGACTCACCCACCCAACCAGGTTGCCGGCCTCGGCAATCGACACTCCAGACTCACGAAGGAGCCGCGCCATCTCCTCAACACGGAGCATCGTGAGATATGCCAGCGGCGTCTTCCCGTAAGCGTTCGTGAACACTCGGACGAGTTGCTTTTCGGAAAGGTGTACCGCTCCTGATAGTTCCGAGAGCAACCATGCACGGCGCACATCAGAGGCCAGGAGCTCTCGCACAGCACGGGCCTCGGCCCGCAGCGGTGCGAACCGCCGCCCACGCGGGACCGACGGGCGCGTGCGCGCCCGCTGAGCCGGAAGAGTGCGAGTCGGCGAGACGTGGATGAACGGGGACACCTGGTCGATCACCGCGTGCCAGAGCGCCTGCATCCGGTGGAATCGTTCCCGGTACTGCCCGTCGACGCTGAGCGCGACCAACTCATCAAGCCACGGCATCAGCATCCCGATCCGATCCTCACCAAGCCCCATCAACTGTGCGGGCTCGGTGTAGATCGTGTCCGCGACACTCTGCGACGCGAAGCGATCCTTGACGATATCGATGTACTGCCAGAAGAACTGATCCAGGATGAAATCGAGATCGAGATAGATCACCGTGACGGTGACGTGGCCCTCGGGTTGCGCGCCGCAGAGCACGTTCGCGCCGAGCAGCAGCACGTCACCGACCTTCGCGTGCTTCTCCCCAAACTCGCTGTAAACGATTGCCGATCCGTCGCGCACGGTGGCGAGCTTTACGCAGTCATAGGTCTCGGGGCCGACTGGTCGGTGAAAGGTGCGGGTGCGGGCGAGCAGTGGCTGGTAGCCACCAGTAGCCACCAGGTCCTGATTCGCCAGCGAAAGCCGATCGTTCCCGCTACTCATCGCTGACGCGCACATGGTGAGCCCGGCCAGATCAGAGAGCGGGCTCCCCATGAGCGCGTCAGAGGACTTGAGCGGGACACCTGGCTTCCTTCCGTCGAATTACTCCCATTGTCGCAGGAGGGCTTCGAGAGCCGCGGCCGCTTGGAGCGGGAGCACGCCGTTGCCGAGCGCGGTTATCTGTTGGTTCGCGGTCAGTACGTAAGCCGGGCCCGTAACCCAGCCCCGTTCAAGTCCCATCAGCCATTCGAGGAACGCCGGGGCCGGTCTCGGTCCGCCGGACTCATGAAGGAGTGCCGGGCTCGGAGCCGCACTCCCTGTGATGTACTCCCATCGGGCTATGGCGTCGGCGTATCGTCCCCAGCGGTGAAGATGCCATCTATCAGCGACCACAGACTCTCCGACTCGTTCCGACATTCGGTCGAGCCATTCGGCCCGTGCAAGGCGAGGTCGATGACCTGATGAGAGAGCGCGATTGTTCCCGCTCTCCCCGCCGCGGGAAGCGTCCGAGGCGAGCGGCGTGCGAAAGAGAATCGGCGCGATGCGCGAGAACGAAGACGCGGAACCGGGGATGCGGTGCGCCGATGAGGGAAGCGGGTAGGCCGATCCAGCGCGCGTCGTACCGGAGGTCGGCCAGGTCTCCGAGTACGGCGCCGAGCGCCCGGAGAGGTCGAGCTGGCTCGTCTCCCACACCCCAGAGGCCGGGTTCCAGATCGCGAAGGGTTGCGGGGTCAGGGGTTGCATCGGAGACTCCTTCGGGGGTTGCACGAACGGCGGATGCGGAGAGCAGACCGCGCACGTTCTCGATCACGACGTACTCGGGGCGCAAGCGGTCGATCGCGTCGGCCATGTGCGACCAGAGCCCGGAGCGGGTGCCAGGTGTGAGGCCGGCCATCTTCCCGACAGTCGAGACATCCTGACAGGGGAACCCGCCGCAGAGGATATCCACCGGCGGCACGTCCGCCCAGTTGATCGTGGTGATGTCGCCGAGGTTCGGCGCGTCCGGCCAGTGGTGCGCGAAGACGCGCTGCACGGGACTGATCTCGGAGAACCAGACCGTCTGCGCGTGGAGGGCATGTTCGACGGCGAGGTCGAGACCGCCGTAGCCGGAGAACAACGACCCGACGCGGAGAAGCGCGGCGCTTGGGGCGGGGTCTTCTCGCATCGGGGCTCCCGGTGATCGGTGCTCCCGGCCCGCACGCCCAGTGCTGCCGGATGGTCACCTCTCAGGTGCACCCCGCGCCCACCTCGAACGCTCGGAACTCTCACTCGCAAGTTCCGTCGCCGACGCACGCCAGCCTGACCTCGCCGAGGCGCAGGCGATCAGCTCGTCGTACGTCTCGTTCCTGACCTTCCACGCGTCTTGCATCTGCGGTTTGACGCGTGCATCACTCGCCTCAGAAGTCACACGCTGCTCGCGCCGATCTGCTCGTTGCGCCGTAGCTGTCTACGCGCACCTTCTTCCTGACCGAGACTCCACGGAGGAAGGGACGCGCGCCATGAGCACGGGAGCACCGAGGTACCAGCCAGCCCAGTTCGAGGCGTCGGGGTGGGAGTCGGGCACGCCGGAGCGCAAGGCCCGGTTCGTGAACTCGCTGCTGCGGTTCATCGCTGCTGACTTCCCGCGTGAGCGCTTCACCCGATCCCTGTACGGCGGGTTTTCCACTCACGGCTGCTTCGGGTTCATCGCGCACTACAACCTCGACGGCTTCTACGAAGCCCAGCTCTCCACCCCAGACCGACGCGCCCGCTTCCTCCACGACCTGCGCCAGGAATGCGAACGCGACGCCCGGCATGATCGGCCTGATCTATGGAGCGACGTGAAACGCGTGCTCGCCGAACGTCTGCAACCCCAGGAACTGCAGCCACCAGCCCGACGGCTGCCAGCACCTACGCGGCGGCACTCCTCGCCGAGCAGGCGCGACTGCCGGACGCTCTTCTGACCCGGCACCGGGGTGGGGGGGGGGGGGGGGGGGGGGGGGGGGGTGGGGGTCCACCTGCACCCCCCCCCCCAACCCGATTGCACCTGCTTGTGGGGAGAGCGGAGCCGTTTGAGGCGATGGTTCAGTCGCTAGCGCGAGGGGACTTGAACTGACCTCGACCCCCTCGCGCCGCGAATCTCGGGCGAGCATTCTACTGTATGAAATCAACGATCTACGGCATCTAACCTGTGGATAACTCCACCGCGATACCCCGACCTACAGGCTGCTTAGCACTTTCGTTAGCACTTTTCGCAGCCCGAGCTAGGAGTCGTGCAAATTGCAGAGTAGCTAGCCACCGCATAGGCATGATGGGGAAGTTTCACGGGCTCTCAAGCTGAGCGATCCAGGATCCGGGCGGTGCTGGCCTCTGGGGTGAGGTCGAGCCTGCGGAGTAACTGCGCGTTGAGGGCGACGACGACGGTGGAGACGGACATGAGGATCGCCCCGATGCTCATCGGCAGTACGAAGCCGATCGGCGCGAGGACGCCCGCGGCCAGCGGCACGGAGACGAGGTTGTAGCCGGCCGCCCACCACAGGTTCTGCTTCATCTTCCGGTACGCCGCGCGGGAGAGCTCGATGACGGACAGCACCGACCGGGGATCGGAGGAGGCCAGGATCACACCCGCCGAGCCGATCGCCACGTCGGTGCCCGCCCCGATCGCGATGCCGACGTCGGCCTGGGCGAGTGCGGGAGCGTCGTTCACGCCGTCGCCGACCATGGCGACCCGGCGACCTTCGTGCTGCAGCTCGGCGACCTTGGCGGCCTTGTCCTCGGGGCGCACCCCGGCGAACACGCGGTCGATGCCGAGATCCCGCGCGACCGTCTCGGCGACGGCCCGCGCGTCGCCGGTGATCATCACGACCTGGACCCCGGCGGCGTGCAGCGCGTCGACGGCCTCGCGCGACTCGGGTCTGATCTCGTCGGCCAGCCGCAGGGCGCCGATGACCTTGCCGTCGGCGATCACGTGCAGGATGATCGCGCCCTCTTCGCGCCAGGTGTCGGCGACGGGGAGTTCGTCCGCCCCGTGCTGGTCGAGCAGGTACGGTCCGCCGACCTCGATGACGATTCCATCGACGGTCGCCTTGACGCCGACCGCCGGGGAGGATGAGAAGTCCGAGGCCACGGGCACGTCGAGCTCCCTGGCGCGCGCGGCGCCGACGATCGCGCGGGCGAGCGGGTGCTCGCTGTCGGCCTCCGCGGCGGCGGCCAGGGCCAGCACCTCGGCCTCGGTCCGGGTGTCGGCGGGATCGATGGCGGTCACCGTCGGCTCGCCCTTGGTGAGGGTGCCGGTCTTGTCGAACAGAATCGCATCCACGGTGCGCATAGACTCCAGCGCGAGGCGATCCTTGACGAGCACTCCGCCGCGGGCGGCGCGTTCGGTCGCGATGGACACCACCAGCGGGATCGCCAGGCCGAGCGCGTGCGGGCAGGCGATGACCAGCACGGTGATCGTGCGCACCACGGCGGCGTCGGGCAGCCCGACGAGCGACCAGATAGTGGCGGTGATTGCCGCCGCGCCCAGGGCGAACCAGAACAGCCACGCCGCCGCGGTGTCGGCGATCCGCTGCGCCCGGGACGAGGACGCCTGAGCGTCTGCGACGAGCTTCTGGATACCGGCGAGGGCGGTGTCGTCGCCGGTGGCGGTGACCTCGACGCGCAGGCCGGAGTCGGTGGCGACGGTGCCGGCGACCACCTGATCGCCGGTCTCCCGGCGCACCGTCTTCGACTCGCCGGTGACCATCGACTCGTCCATCGAGGCCGCCCCGTCGACGATCCTGCCATCAGCGGGTACCGAGGAACCCGGGCGCACGATCACCACGTCGCCGACGGCCAGATCAGCAGGAGCGACCTTTGCTACGTCGTTGCCGTCGATTTTCTCGGCCTCGTCGGGCAGCAGCGCGGCGAGCGAGTCGAGGGCGGAGGTGGTCTGCGCGAGCGAGCGCATCTCGATCCAGTGCCCCAGCAGCATGATGACAACCAGCAGCGCCAGCTCCCACCAGAAGTTCAGCTCGTGGTGCAGCATGCCGAGGCTCGCACCCCAGGAGGCGAGGAATGCGACGGTGATCGCCAGTGCGATGAGCAGCATCATGCCCGGCTTGCGGGAGCGGATCTCGCTCAGCCCGCCCGAGAGGAACGGCCTGCCGCCCCAGAGGTAGACGACCGTGCCCAGGATCGGCGACACCCACGGCACCCACGCGGCCTCGGGCAGCTGATAGCCGACGAGGTGGGCGAACATGTCGTTGCAGGCCACCACCGGCACGGCGAGCACGAGCATGATCCAGAACAAGCGCCGGAATTGCCCGACGTGATCCCCGTGTCCGGCATGCCCATGATCATGTCCGCCGTGTCCCTCGTGGTGCGCGTGGGCGTCGTGGTGATGGCTGGAAGGCTCGCCGTGACTCTGGTGGTGGTCGTGCGAGTGGTGACCGGAGTGGGTGTTCGGCTCGTCGTGGTGCGCGTGCTGAACGTCCACGTGCTCAGGATGCGCGTGCGATCGTGTCGAGGGATCGTTGCTCATGGTCTCGTCTCCTTCGTTCGTCACCCCAGCCCAGAGGCGAGACCGGGGCGAAGGTTCCGCGCTCCCGTGCACGTCCGCACGTCGGGAGCGCGGAACCAGATGCCGTCAGGCGGCGTAGGCGTAGCGGTCGGGGTCGGCGTCGAACAGGGGCCCGCAGGCCGCGCAGCAGAACCAGTACCGCTGCCCGTTGTGGTCGCGGTAGAGTCCGGCGGCCTCAGCGTCGGCCTTCACGACCGGGGTGCCGGCCATGACCTGGCACTCGGTCATCGCATCGGCCGGCGTCTGGGCGATGGTCTCCGCACTGGGCGTATGGTCGCAGCAGCTGCCACCCGTGGCGGAGGTGTCGGTGAGGTTGAGGTTCTCGTATGCAGTCATCAGGTAGATCTCTTCCTTTGGTTGATTACGGTTCGATCGGATACGGATCAGATCGCAAGTGAGCGCCCGGCGGCTTGTAGTTGCATGACCGGATTCAACCGGTCGATGCAACACCAGCTTGTTGAACCAAGAATAACTGCTCATTAAACGCTTCTGCCGGTGTCTTCCATCCAAGAGATTTCCGTGGTCTGCTGTTCAACGCATGAGCGACCGCCTCGAGATCCTCAGCACCCCACCTGGAAAGATCCGTCCCCTTCGGAAAATACTGACGTAGCAGCCCGTTCGTGTTCTCGTTCGTGCCGCGCTGCCAAGGCGATTGCGGGTCAGCGAAGAACACCGGGATCCCAGTCTCCACCCTGAATTGGGCATGCGCAGACATCTCTTTCCCACGATCCCAGGTAAGCGACCTCACCAGCTCAGTCGGCAGCATCGACATGGTGTTCGCAAGAGCATTCTTCATCGTGATGGCCCCGTACCCGCCAAGCGCTGGCCCATTCTTCGGGGTCTGCTTATGCCGGTAACCTTCTTCGCGCGGCAGGTGCACCAGCTTGGTGTATCTCGTCGTCCGCTCGACCACAGTGCCAATCGCCGAACGCTCCAGGCCGATAAGCAAATCACCTTCCCAATGGCCAGGAACCGCCCGATCAGCCACCTCTGCGGGGCGCTCACTGATCAGCGTTTCCGGGGTGACATGCGCCCACGTCTTCCGACGCGACCGCTCCCTGGGCGCCCGCAACGCTCTCCCCGTCCGCAAACACCACACCAGCTCACGCTTCAGCGCGCCACGCCCCTCAATATATAGCGACTGGTAGATCGCTTCGTGACTAATTCGCATACTCTCATCATCGGGGAAATCAACCCGGAGCCGGTTCGCGATCTGCTCCGGGCTCCACGCCCACACCCACGCCCGATCCTTGCGATGCGGTTTGTTCCGTCCCGTGAACCGCGGAGAGACAGGTCCGGCAATTGCCGTCCCATCTGGGTGGGTGATCTCCCCGCTCAACCGTTGCTGCACATACTCCCGAAGCTTGGGGTTCGCCACGAGCTTCGCGACTTTCGGACGCTTCGCGGCCATGTCGGCTTTCCATTGTGCAACCGACGCCCGATACCCCCGGTTCGTGCTGCGTGTCGCTGCATTCCTTCGTAACTCGCGAGATATCGTGCCAGGATCGCGACCAATGACGTGCGCGATCTCGCGCACCCCTTTACCTTGCACACGAAGCAACGCGATCTCTTCACGCTCCACGAACGACAAATACCGGCCCGAGGGTTGGTCCTTCAGAGTGAATGGTGACATACCCCCAGCATTCCGGAACCACCGTGCCGTCACCGCAGGCGCAACCCCGATCTGTTCGGCAGCTTCCTCAGCGAGGAGCCCCTGCGCGATGAGCTTCCAGAACCCAGCCTCGACCGGTCGCTGATACTTCGGATGCCCCGGCGACCTGAGTTTCGGACGGACCGCCCGGTCCGCGTTCTGTTGTCTACGTGCCATTCCACACCTCCGTATTCGAGGTGTTGCGACCACCGGTTGAATCCGCCATGTATCTGCCACTCATTATGGTGACTCGCTCCCGCATTCTCGTGACAATCTTCTCGGGCTTTCGCTAGGACATGGCTCCTCCAACACAATACCCCTTAGGGGTATTCCTGGCTGGTGTGAACTTCCTCAGCGAGGCGCTGCGCTTGCCCGGTGGGGCGGATGTGACGCAGGCGGGTAGCGGCGATGATCGCGGCCACCGCGGCGATGACCGCGGAGACGATCGCCGCCATGTTCAGGCCGCCGGAGAAGGCCGCCTGTGCGGCGGCGATCAGCTGTTCGCCCAGCGCGCCGGGCAGTTCCGCAGCGGCGGCGAGGGCGCCGTCGATGCTGTCCGACGCGGCGGCCGCGGCCTCCGGGGAGAGCCCGTCGGGCAGGGTGCCGTCGATCCGGTTGCGGTAGGCGGCGAGGCCGACGCTGCCGATGACGGCGACACCGAGCGAGATGCCCAGGTCGTTCGCCGTGGTCGCCAGCCCCGAGGCGCCGCCGGTCTTCTCCGGGGGCACCGAGCCCACCACGAGCTCGGTGGTCAGTGCCATCGAGGGGGCGACGCCGGGGTAGGTGATCACGAAGCTCGCGATCACCAGCGCCAGGCCTGTGCCGGCGTCGAGCTGGGTGAACAGGATGTAGCCGACGACCTGGGTGAGCAGGCCGATCGCGATCACGTTCCCGGGCCGGAACTTCCGTGCGAAGACCGGCGAGAGGGTCGAGACGACGATCAGCACCGCCGCCGCAGGCAGGATCGCCAGGCCCGCCTGCAAGGGCGAGAGGCCTTGCACCGTCTGGAGGTACTGGGTGAACAGCGAGTACACCCCACCCAGTGCCGCCGCCGAGAGCAGGAACACCGCCAGCGCACCGGAGACGGTGCGATTGGCGAACAGCCGCACGTCCAGCAGGGGCTGCTTGGCGCGCAGCTGCCGGAGCGTGAACCACAGCCCGATCAGCACGCCTGCGGCGAGCAGCCCGAGTGTGGGCCCGACGGGCTCTTGGGCGGCGAAGCGCTTGATGCTGTAGATGATCGCGAGCAGCCCGCCGACCAGCAGCAGGGCGCTGAACAGGTCGATCTTCGCCGACGGATCGCGGTGCTCGGGCACGAGGATTGGGGCGCCGATGGCGACGAGCGCCATGATTGGCACCGCGACGAGGAACGTCGCCTGCCAGCCAAACCCTTCCAGCAGCAGGCCGGACAGGAGTGGGCCGAGGGCGACGCCGGCGGAGATACCGCCCGCCCAGACCCCGATGGAGACGCCGCGCTGTTTCGCGTCGGCGAAGATCACGAAGATCAGTCCGATCGTTGCGGGCACCATCATCGCTGCGGCCAGTCCGAGGACGGCGCGCCAGACGATCATCAGCTCGGGGATCGTGGTCAGGGACGCCGCGATGGAGACGGCAGCGAACAGGGACGCGCCGATGACCATGAGCAGGCGCTTGCCCACCCGGTCGCCGAGCACGCCCATCGCGACGAGGAACCCGGCCATCACGAAGCCGTAGATGTCGAGAATCCACAGCAGCTGCGTGCTCGTCGGGTTCAGGTCCGCGGCGAGGTTCGGGGCTGCCAGGAACAGGATCGTCAGCATCATGAACAGCAGCGTCGAGGGGATCACCAGCACGGCGAGCCCCCACCACTGCCTCGCCCCGGCCTTCGGGGCCGCGGGGGTGCCGGGCGCGCTCATGTCGCACCCCCTCGGGGTGTGCGTGTCGTGGTCATGGTCGTGTGCTCCTCTCTGCCGGATCGCCGCCCGGGCGGGCGACCTCCCGCACAAGTCGTATATGTGTGTACGAGTTGCAACGAATACAATATCTCATACATTCCAGTACGACTTGTGAGGTAGAGCATGGCGACGAAGAACGCCCAGCCGACCGGCGGCGCTCGACGTGGCCCGGCGACAGTGAGCCGGGCGGCTAACCAGCGCGCCGACGCGCAGCGCAACCGGGTAAAGATTCTGGCCGCGACAGTGACCGCGATCCGCAAGAACCTCGACGCGTCGGTCGCCGACATCGCTGCTGAGGCGGGAGTGGGCCGGATGACCCTTTATGGGCATTTCCAGACTCGCGCAGAGCTCATTGAGGCCGCACTGGTAGACAGTCTGGAACGCGCCGAGGACGTGCTCAGTCAGATCCCGCTGGACGGCGACCCGCGTGCGGCCTTCCAGCGACTCATTGCCTCCAGCTGGATGTTCGTCGACCAATCCCGTGCCCTGCTGGCCGCGGCACAGAAGGAACTCTCCGCCGCCCGCATTCGCGAGCTGCACGAGAAGGCTGAGGCGCGCATGCGCGGACTGCTGCTGCGCGGACAGCGCGAAGGTGCCTTCCGCGCCGACTTGCCGGTGTCCTGGCTGCTGACCACCACGCACGTCGTTCTCAACGGTGCGGCCGAGGAGGTGCGCACGGGCCGGATCGACCCTGACGATGCGCCATGGTTCATCGACGCGATCTTGCTGCCGGCCTTCACCGCCCCGCCGTCGGCGAGATGACCTCGCCCGCGTATTGCAGGGGCGAGGTCAAGGGGCTTTGCGTCCGGCGAGGACGCCACCGCCGAGGAGGAACAGGGCGCCCATCGGGTAGCCGGCGACGAGGTCGACCCAGCCCTCGGGCTGGGCGGGGCCGAAGGTTTCGAGGTGCGCGAGCCAATGCACGATGAGGATCACCGCACCGAGCGCCAGGAGCAGTTGACCTAGGCGCACGAAGCGGCGGTGTCGGCGGTAGGCGGAATCGGGGCCGGGGACGCCGGCTGGCTGCTGAGATTTCATGAGGTTGTGTGCTTTCACGCTGTGGATGGGCTACTGCTGGTAGGCGATAGTCGCCATCATCCCGGCTTCGCCGTGGTAGAGGTTGTGGCAGTGGGTGAGCCACCGGCCAGGATTGTCGGCGTCGAACTCGAGGCGGAAGCTCTGGCCGGGAAGCACGATCGAGGTGTCCTTGCGAGGGCCGCCATCGGGGTGCTGGTAGGTGTGCCCGTGCAGATGCATGGGATGCCACATCGTGGTCGAGTTCGTGATGGTGAGCGCGACCCGCTCCCCTTCACTGATCGCGAGGGCGTCGCGGAGGGGGTCGTCCATGTCCAGGCGGGTGCCGTTGATCGCCCAGTCGTATTTCTCCATGGTGCCCGTGAGTTCCAGGGCGATCGTGCGATCCGCGCGCTTGGGGGCCAGCGCCACCTCCTCCGCGGCCGTCAGGTCGGCCGCGATCGTGGGGGTGCGGGCCTGCGAGAGGGTGGTGCCTGCCGGGGGCGGGGAGCCGGCCCCTGTGGAGAGGATCGCGAGGGCCTGGTCGACTTTGCCGAGCGCCTCGGCGACGACGGCGAACATGCCGTCGCCGGCGGTGAGGATCGCGTCGTAGCGTTCCCCCATCCCAATCACGATGCTCTCCGCCTCGTGCGGCGCGACTGGGTACCCGTCGGTGTGGGTGATCGTAAGCTGATGCCCGGTGACCCCGAAGCGGAAGGCTGTGTCGCCACCGGCATTGATGATCCTGAGCCGGATCCGTTCCCCGGGTTTCGCAGTAAAGGTTTCAGGATCGAGCTGGGGGCGTCCATTGATGAGGTAGAGCGGATAGTAGACGTCGCCCGCATCGCCGCCGAGGAGGTCGGAGGTAGCACCCATGAGGGTATTGCCCATCCGCATCGGCATGCCGCCATGATCCATTCCGCCCATCCCGCCCATGCCGCGGCTGAGCTCAGCGAATACGTCGTCGGGGGTGGCGTTGATGCCGTCGAGCCAGTCGTCGAGCACGATCACCCATTCCCGGTCGTAGTCGCCCCGCTCCCGGGGGTCGTCGATGATGAGCGGCGCGTATAGACCCCGGTCGAGCTGCGTGCCGACATGGGGGTGGAACCAGTAGGTGCCCGCGTGCGGCAACGCGAACTCATAGGTGAACGTGTCGCCGGCCGCGATGGCAGGCTGCGTGAGACCCGGCACCCCGTCCATGTCGTTGCGCAGAGCGAGGCCGTGCCAATGCACGGTCGTCGGATCGGGGAGGTCATTGGTGAGGGTGACACGGAGCAGATCGCCGACGTTGCCGCGGATCGGCTCCGCAGCCGTCACACCCCGGTATCCCCAGGTCTTGACGGTCTTCCCGCCGAGATCCAGGGTGACCGGCTCAGCAGAGAGCGTGCGTGTGACTGTCTGACCCGTGGTCAGTCGGCTCGCCTCGGCCGCATCGACCGCGTCCGCCGTGGGCGAGAGGAACGCAGAGCTCTGCCTCGGGGTGCAGGCGGCCAAGCCCATCGCGGCAAGCGTCAGCGTGCCGGCGGCGAGGAACTGGCGGCGATTCAAAGAGCCGGTCATCAGTGGTCTTCCCGTGGTCGAGGATGGTTTGTGCGGTGCGGGGGTCATTGCGCGTTCGCTTCGATGAAGGGGAGCGGGTCGATCGGCTCACCGTTCAAGCGCAGCGCGAGATGCAAATGCGCACCGAAAGACATACCGGTGTTGCCCACGCGCCCCGCCTCATCGCCGATACTCACCCGATCGCCGACCTGATAGGCATGGGACTCGCCCTCCATGTGGCAGTAGCGACTGGTGAGGTCTTGCCCGTCGACGAGATGCTGCACCTTGAGCGAGAACCCGCAGCCGTCGCTCGCCCAGCCCGCTTCCACGACTACCCCGTCGCCGATAATACGAATCGGGGTGCCGTTGGCGGCAGCGATGTCCTGGGCATCGTGGAACTGCGCCACGGGAGCAGTGCGATATCCGAAACCGTCGGTGAGGGGCATGGTCTGATCGAAGGGGTAGCGCAGCTTCGTATCCGTCAGCTGATCCGGATCGACGAGGCCCTGCTCGGTGTTCACGCGTCGCGGTGCGACGGGGGCGGCCTGAACTTCGACCGCACCGATCGCATTGAACGTCTCGGCGCCGATTGCGGCGGGCGCGCCGACGAGCTGCTGCGCGGGGAGCTCGGCGGCGGCCGCCGCGGACACTGGGGCGAACGGGGCGGGGAAGGCGACGGGGCTCATCATGCCAGCCACGCTCAGCACCGCCGTCGCGGTGGCCATGAGGCTGCGCCGTGCCCGCTGTTGGGGTGGGGTGCCGCCGCCAGTGCCGTCAGTGAGGAAGTCGAACGACGGCATAGGGGTGAGATAGATCTGCTGGCCGTTCACGCGAAGAGCCCTCCGATGACGTAGTAGTTGCCGATCGCGACCGCGATACTCAGGGCGAGGGTGCTGGGAATGAAGACGACGGGGTTCTTGAATGGGTTTCGACGGGTATGCATAACTGTTCCGTGAGTCGGTGGCCAGGGAAGCGAAGGGTTCGAAGCTGCGACAGGGAAGCCGCAGTCACTCGGGCGCATGAGCGACAGGCACACGCACCGGCGGGGTGGGCGTGATCGAACTGCGCGCCTTAGCGAGACGCTTGGAGGACGACGGCCGGGCAGCGACGCGCGCCAGGCACACGCTGCGTGCAGGCCCTCGGCCAGGGTCGGCGTCCGGCCCGGTTGATCCCGGAGAAGGCCGGGCGTCAGTCGATCAGCCGCACCGCTCGTCGCGGCTCAGTGCCGGGGTGCGCGGGCAGGCTCGTGCCGAGATCCTAGTTCAAGTGCGGCTGATCGACAGTGCGAACAACGACGGCGGACGGGCCGCCGGAGGCGCGGGAAGTGCGCGGTTCAGCCAGCCGGCGGACTGTGCGGCGGCGCGGGAGAGACGGAACAGGGCGGGCCTGAGCAGGAAGAGCACTCCGGTCAACAGGGCCAGCATGCACAGCATGAGCATGCTCAGGTGCCCGTGATCAGGAACTGTGCCGTGCGCGCAGCTCGCGTCACAGCCAGCGGACGCTCCGCTCACTGAGCCGTCTAAGGTTAGCGCGTCGGCCGCGCGTACTGTGTCGCTGGCGGTAGCTGTGCCCGCGGGCACGAGCGCGTCGCGCGCTGTAGCGTTGCCGGACAGGGAGTGCATCGCCACCAGGCCAAAGATGAGCATCAGCACGATCGCGAAGACCGTGCCGGCGCTCTGGATAAAGGGGCGCGTGGTCGCACGGTTCACCGCATCTCGCACACCAGCCCCTTTCGTTATGGTTTTGTTACCGTATCATGCTCGCCTGAGCCGTCGCCAGCTGCCCCTCACAGGCATGCCCTGCGATCCTCCTGGGGGTCGCGGCTCCCAGCCTGTGTCTCCCGGAATGCCCTAGCGTAGAACTAGGACGCTCCAGCGATCTGCGGGTGCGGTGCGCGGCAAAGGAGAGGAGGCGGCGATGCTGACCTGTGGTGGAACGCCGCACAGAGACTCGCCTCGCCGACGCCTAGTTTCCTTCAGTCTGCTCGCTCTGGTGCTGGCAGGAATCTTCGGTATGCATGTCCTGAGCAGCTCGGCCGGACACGGCGGCCACGACACGAGATCCCCCGTCGCGCTTATCACGAGCGATCACGAAGCCGCGGATGTCGGCATGGGCGGCAGCTTGGGCACGTTAGCGGGGGCGCACGCATCCGGCACAATGGCCGCACCGGATGTGGCACCGGGAGATGCGCAGTGTCCCAACTCGTGTGAAGATCCGGCGCCTGGTCATGCCGCTCTGATGGTGGGGTGTGTACTCGCTCTGTTGGCGGGCGTCGTGCTGCTACTCATTCCGCTCGTGCTGGAGCACTCCTGGCGCTCCCTCGTCCTCGCGATCCGCTCCCTGCCACTTGCGGGCACTGTGTTGCCGCGACCACGGCCGCCGTCTCTTCTCGTTCTGTCGATCAGTCGCACCTGATTCGCGCCCGCTCCGGCCTCGGCTGGAGCACGGCTGCGCCCTGCCCGGGGCGCGATTCTCTGACTTTGTTGACTGAATGAAAGGACGCATACTGATGCGTATTCGCACGCTTGCGCTGGCTTCGGCCGCGCTGTCCACCGCCCTCCTGCTGGCCGGCTGCTCCCCGAGCGGAACGTCGGACGGGATGGCCGGCATGGATCACGGATCCACCGCTTCTAAGACGCCGACTGAGTCCGCAGCGCAGTTCAATGCAGCCGACCAGATGTTCGTGACGATGATGATCCCGCACCACGAGCAGGCGATCGAGATGGCCGACATGCTGCTCGCCAAGGACGGCATCGACGAACGGGTGGTTGCCCTCGCGCAGCAGATCAAGGACGCCCAGGGGCCCGAGATCAAGACTATGCAGGCCTGGCTCGACAATTGGGGCGTCTCCGCCGATGATTCGTCGACGGGCGGCATGGATCACGGCGGCGGCATGATGTCGGAAGACAGTATGACCGCCTTCGAATCAGCCACCGGAACCGAGGCGACGCGCCTGTTCCTCGAAGGCATGATCGAGCACCACACCGGCGCGATCGAGATGGCCCAGTCCGCCCTCGATGGCGGCAAGAACCCGGACGTGCTCGAGCTTGCGCAGCAGGTCATCGACGACCAGAGCGCAGAGATCACCACGATGCAGGAGCTCCTGAACAGCCTCTGATTCCGGCCTTGACCCGGGTCCCCGCCCACGCAGGAGCGGGGACCCCGCCCGCATCCTCGCAGCTCGCACCGCTCCCCAGTGCCCCCTGCATCCTCTCCGTTGACCGGGCCGCCCGCCCGCGTCCCACAGAAAGATGATCCAATGCCCGCATCTCTCCTCTCCAGCACGCCCCGCCTGCGCGGGCGGCTGCTCGTCACCGCGGCGACGGCTGCCCTCGCCATCGTGCTGACCGGCTGCGCCGCTGTCGCTCCCGCTGCGCCAGCATCCTCGCCACCGCCAACCTTCGGCCATATTCATGCCGTGATCCCAGAAGCCGGGGGAACCCTCCTCGTCGGCACCCATACCGGCCTCTACCGCGTGGACGAGGACGGTGCAGTGGACGGCCCACTCGGCGACTACGACTTCGATCTAATGGGACTCACCGACACCCAAGGCGCGCTGATCGCTTCCGGGCACCCAGGCCTTGAAACCCCGACGGAGCTGGGCTCCCCGAATCTCGGCATTATCCGCAGCGACGACACCGGGAAGAAGTGGCACCCGGTCGCCTTCACCAACGATGAGGACTTCCACGTCCTCACTGCCAGCCCGGACGGTCAGCTCTACGGCATCGGATCAACCAGCCCCGCGCTGCGAGTCAGCAACGACCTGGGGACCACTTGGGAGTCCCGCACCGAGCTCGACGCCGTTGATCTCGCTGTAACCACAGATGGCACGATCTACGCGGCCACCCCTGAGGGCGTGCGCACCAGCACCGACGGCGGGGCATCGTTCACGCCACTCGGAGATGCGCCGCTGCAGTACCTGCTCGAAGCTGCCGGAGACACAGTCGTCGGGGTCGGCACCGACGGACAGATCTGGCAGCGAGTCGGTAAGGGCGAGTGGAAGGCAATCGGATCAGCGACGGGCACCGTCGAAGCATTGGGGCTCTCCCCGGCCGGAGACGTCATCCTCGTCGACGAACGCGGCATCGTTGCACTCGACGACGACGCCACGATCATCCTGCCCGCACTATCGAGCCCCTGACCGATATCGAAGGAGCCCTCACACCCTGAACCTCCAAGCCTCAGCGACTGCTTTCGCACCCCGGTCTCGCCACTCCGACACAGCCTCCTTAGCGCCACATGTGATACCCCTGTTCTGCTGTATACACATAGGCTACGAATCGTAGGCAAAGGCGCGCAGGACTTGGCTTCGCACCTGTCTTCTGTGACGGTCTCGATGCGGGTGATGAGCGCCGGTGACGGCTACAAGTACCTCCTGCGCTCCGTCGTCACCGGCGACTGCGACCGCTCGCTGTCCACACCGCTCACGCGCTACTACGCCGAAGCCGGGACCCCGCCCGGCAGGTGGCTCGGCGCCGGGATCGCGCAGCTTGCCGGCGGTCAGATCACGACCGGCGATGAAGTGTCGGAGGAACAACTGCAGCTCCTCATCGGCATGGGCCGAGATCCCGTGACCGGTGATCCGCTCGGGCAGGCCTACCCGGTCTATTCGACCCCGGTAGAGCGCGTCGACGCACGGGTCGAAGCCCTCGACCCCGAGCTCGGCCCTGCCTCCCGCGCGGAGGCTGTCGCGCAGATCGAGAACGAGGAACGCAAGCGCGGCACCCGGAAGGCGGTCGCAGGCTACGACTACACCTTCTCGTTGCCGAAGTCGGCCTCCGTGCTCTGGGCGGTCGCCGACGCGGGCACGCAAGCGCTGATCGCCGACGCGCATCACGCGGCGATCGCGGAAGTGATCGAGTTCATGGAACGCGAAGTCGCTGCCACGCGTGTCGGCTCGACCGGCGCCGACGGCGGCGCGGTCGCCCAGGTCGATACCTTCGGGCTCGCCGCGACCGCCTACGACCACTACGACTCCCGCGCGAACGACCCGCACCTGCACACGCACGTGGTGGTCTCTAACAAAGTGCGCACGGTGCTTGATGGGAAGTGGCGGTCGCTCGACGGCCGCCCTATGCACGCCGCCACGGTCGCGCTCTCCGAGTTGCACGAGGCGGTCATCGCCGACCATCTCACCCGGCTTCTCGGCGTCGAGTGGGAGGCACGCGAGCGGGGCCGGGGCCGGAACCCGGCATGGGCGATCGCGACGGTCCCGGAAGACCTCGTGCTCGAGTTCTCGACCCGCTCGTATCAGATCGATTCGGAGAAGGATCGCCTGATCGCCGAGTACGTGCAGCGGCATGGGCGGCAGCCGTCGGCGGCGACGGTCATCAAGCTCCGCGCTCAGGCCACGCTCACGACCCGGCCAGAGAAGAAAGTGCGCTCGCTCGCCGACCTCACGACCGAATGGCGCAAGCGCGCCACCAGGAAGCTCGGCCGGGATGCCGGCGAGTGGGCGCGCGAGGCGATCCCGGCGGGGATGATGCGGGTGCTGCGGGCGGATGACGTGCCGCTCGATGAGATCGAAGCGATCGCGCTCTCCGTGGTCGAGGCCGTTGGGGCGAAGCGGTCGACCTGGCACCGCTGGAACCTCACCGCCGAGGCCGCACGGCAGACGATGGGGTATCGGTTCGCGACGACTCGGGATCGGGAAGCCGTCAGCGGCATGGTCGTCGATGCGGCCGAGCGCGCCTCGCTGCGCCTCACCCCACCCGAACTCGCCTCCACCCCGGCACGGTTCCAGCGCCCGGACGGCACCTCGGCGTTCCGGCCCCGCCACTCGACCCTTTACTCCTCGACCGAACTCCTGGAAGCGGAAGCACGGCTCTTGAAACGCTCCCGCACCCTGACTGGGCCGACGCTGCCGCTCGCGGTGATCGAGCGCGTCACGGCCGCCCCGGATCGGGACGGGCGGATGCTTGGCCCAGACCAGGCCGACGCCCTCACCAAGATCGCCATATCGGGGCGAGTGCTCGACATGCTGGTCGGCCCCGCCGGCACCGGGAAAACCACCGCTATGAACGCACTCCGCCGCGCGTGGGAAGCCGAGCACGGGGCGGGGTCGGTGGTGGGGTTGGCGCCGTCGGTGGTCGCGGCGGAAGTCCTAGCCGACGACCTCGGCATCAAGACGGAGAACACCGCACGATGGTGGACGCTCCACAACCTGGGCCGGGTGTCATTCCGGGCAGGGCAGCTCGTCATCATCGATGAAGCCAGCCTCGCAGGCACCCTCTCACTCGACCGCATCACCAAGATCGCCGAAGAAGCCGGCGCGAAAGTCCTGCTCGTCGGCGACTACTCCCAGCTCCAAGCCGTCGAAGCCGCCGGCGCCTTTGGGCTCCTCGCGGGTGACCGCGACGACACCCCGGAGCTGTCCACGATCTACCGGTTCACGAACGAGTGGGAGAAGATCGCATCCCTCGGGCTCCGCCTCGGCCAAACCGATGTGATCGACACCTACCAGGATGCGGGCCGGATCGCCGGCGGCGATACCGAGGATGTGACCGCCCTGGCGTATGAGGCGTGGCGTGCCGACCGGGAGGCGGGGGTCGCGTCGATCCTCGTCACCGATTCCAGCGAATCCATGACCGCGCTGAACCTCCGCGCCCGCACCGAGCTGATCCTCGCGGGGGTCGTGCAGCCGATCCGTGGTGAAGTCGCCCTCGACGGCGGCGCGACCGCCGCGGTCGGGGATGTCGTCATCACGCGGGATAACCGCCGGGATCTCCGCTCACGGTCGGCGTGGGTGCAGAACGGGAACCGGTGGACCATCACCCGTGTGCGGCGCGACGGCTCCGTGACGATCCGGCCCGCCGCCCAGGATCGGGGCGGGTCGATCGTGCTGCCCGCCGACTACGTCGCCGAGCACCTCGACCTCGGCTACGCCGTCACCGCCTACCGCGCCCAGGGCGTCACCGTTGACACTTCGCATGTGCTGGTCGAGCCGTCGATGACCAGGGAGAACCTGTACGTCGCCATGACTCGCGGCAGGGACGGGAACTACGCCTACGTCGCCGTCGACACCCCAGACGACGCGCACCGGCACCCGCACGAAGCCTCGGATGTGGAGGAGGCCGCACGGCGGGTGCTGTTCGGGGTGCTCAATCATTCCGGTGCGGAGCTGTCGGCGCACGAGACGACCGAGCGGGAGCAGGAGAAGTGGGGGTCGATCCGGCAGCTCGCCGCGGAGTACGAGACCATCGCCACCGAAGCTCAACACGACCGCTGGGCCACCCTCATACGTGCATCTGGCCTCACCACCGCCCAAGTAGGCGCCGTGCTCGACTCCGATACTTTCGACGCCCTCGTCGCTGAACTCCGCCGGGCCGAGGCGAACCATCACGACGTTGACCGGCTTCTCCCACGCCTGGTGAGGGCTCGGGGCTTCGATGACGCCGACGACATCGCCTCCGTCCTGCACTGGCGACTCGCCACCGCCACCGAACACCCTGCCAGCAGCGGGCGCGCGGCGCAGGTGCCGAGGTTGATTGCGGGGCTGATCCCCGTCGCTGGCGGCATCACGGAACCGGATATGCGGCAGGCGCTCGCGGAACGGCATCAGCTCATCGAACAACGCGCCGCGGCCATCGCTGAGCAAGCCGCGGCAGATGGTGCGCCGTGGGTGCGGGCGCTCGGGGCGCGGCCGGATGATCCACGCAAGCAGGAGGCCTGGGTACGGTATGCGCGCACGGTCGCCGCGTACCGTGACCGATACGGCATTACGAGTGACGATGCTCTCGGGCCGGCTCCGGATGGGCTCGCGCAGAAGATCGACCAGGCCCGCGCCACGCAAGCGATCCAACGCGCGCGAGCACTCACGACTCAGCGGGCGCGCCCGAAGGCCGCGTCGAACGCGCTCACCAGACGGGGCGCACGGTCACTCTGATGAAATGCCCGCACATTATCGGCGGGTGCATGACAAAGGCGAGAGCGCCGTTCAGGTGCCCCCGCCTGTATCGGGAGCAGTGCTATTCGGGCAGCTGCGAGGTGGACAGCACAAGTCGGTATGCCTCGGTGTTCTCGTCGCCGTAGTCAACGACATCTTCCAGCGTCATGATGTTGCGCACGTGCTCGATGGCCTCTGCCTGGGTCATCGGCGGTTCGTCGCCCCAGTCGTTCTGGTTCTGATCAGCGGTGACGATCGCTGCCGCTTCTTGGAAGTCCATCGTCGCATCTCCACGCTCGGTCTGTTCGGTGATGTGTCTTCAGCGCAACGTAGCGCCTCCTACTGGGTGCGCTCTCGTCTTCACCATCGCCAGGCGGCGGCCAGTGACGAGGGTTCCGCTTCCGCGCTGGCCGACGTACAGTGGAGGCGTAGGCAGTCTCTACAAAACGTTCGCCGCTATCGGATGTAGTGGCACGGCCACCCGGGAACGGGAAGCCCTTTTCAAATGACTCACTGCCGAGTGATCTGAAAGGGCTGTCCTCATGCTCTCGACCATCTTCTCCGGCGTCGTCCGCTGCTACTACTTCCTCGCGAGGTACGCACCCGGCCCTCGGCTCATCTCTCGCATCCTCCGTCGCGACGGATTGAAGTGGGGCACGCCCGCGATGCTCGTCGCCGCCCCGTACTACTTCCTCGCGAACTTCCTCAAAGGGCTCATCGAGCAAGGCGGTGACGCCTGGCTCAGCTTGCCGATGCTGTGGTGCCTCGTCATGGGAACCGTGTTCCTCGTGCTCGGGCCGGTCAGCCTTCTTAAGCTAGCGAAGGCTCGCATACTAGAAGCTGTGCAGGCACGCCGCGGCGACCGCAAGAAGGGCGTCCCTGCGACAAAGAACCCCGCGCCCGCGAGCAATGACGAGTAAACTTCGTAGTGTGTCACCGGTTCGCTCAGGCGAACGGAACCAGGTTCCGACGCGAGTGGCACGCAGGTGGCATACAGGTAGTGACGGGCTCAGAAAACCGCATGATTCCGCGCCTCTTGTCAAAACTGGGACTTCTAGGAGCCAGGTAGTGCCGCTAGCCCGAAAGGGCTGATGCGAGGCCCGGAGCGGTCTGCTCAATCTCCTTATCCAGCGGATCGCATACAGGCTAAGCAAAGCGGAGGCGCTCGCCAGCCCGGGTGCTGGTGCTGACCCCGAAGGCTCCAGCCGCGAGCGTCGCGGCGGTCAGACCATGAGTGCGCGTCGAACAGGCGCTCGACTCGTTCACGGAGAGCGAGCAGCGGCGTCTCGCCGAACTGCTCACCAAGCTCGCCAATGCGTGGCCGCGGTGAGGGCCGAGTGGCCGGAGCTGGCGGAATCCGGACGCGCTGTCAGCGGAAGTCGGGGCCGAAGTAGGCGAGGATCCCGCCGCGGTGCTGTGCGGGGCGTTCGACCGAAGCGCCGGCCTCCTCCGCGATGAGTGCGGCGGCAGCCCAGTCGAACTCGTAGAGATCGCTCTCGAGGAAGGCGTCGACCGAGCCGTCGGCCACTGCGCACAGACCGAGCGCAGCAGAGCCGAGACTGCGCATATCGTCGAAATGATCCATGTAGTGGCTCAGGTCTGCGAGTTGCGTCGTGCGAACGGAGGAATCGTAGGAGAGACCCGTTCCGAGCAGACGGGTCCCAGCATCCGGGGCGGGGCCGCTCAGGCGTTCGACCCGGCCGCCGAATTTCACCCATGCGCCCTGGCCCCGGGCCGCGAAGTACTCCTTGCTCAGCTCGGGAGCGTGCACCGCTCCTGCGAGCCACTCGCCTGTTGCGGTCGACTGCACCGCGACCGAGGTGGCGTAGAAGGGGAGTCCCTTGACCTTGTTGGTCGTGCCGTCGAGCGGATCGATGCTCCAGCGCAGTGAGGCGTCGGGGGCTCCCGCGTCGTCGAGTTCTTCTCCCACGACCCGGTCGTGGGGTCGCGCCTCGAGCAGGAACTCTCGGACCCGTCGTTCTGCGGCGACATCGAGCTGAGTCACGATATCGCCCGGCGCACCTTTGGTGACGACGCTGTCCCGCGGCAGCGGTCGACCGATCACATGTGCTCCCGCTTCGGCTGCGTGTCGCGCGAGGTCGAGGAGTTCGGTGACGGTGGGAAGCGGCGCTGTCATGGGGATGCTTTCTGCTCGAAGACTATCGGTCGTCGTCTCCGTCAGAGAGACTTCCGGAAGTCGTCGGCCGCCGCCACGAGCTCGCGAACACGAGTGCCGTCGACCTCGTTCTCGAAGATCCCGTCCTTCTTGAAGTAGGTGCCGACGACGGCACCGTCGGCCACGGCGAGTTGATCCGCGACATTGTGCGCCCGCACGCCGGTGTTGACGAATACCGGCACGTCGCCCGCGGCGGTCTTGGCGATCGACAGCGTCTGAGTGTCGGTGGGTGCACCCGCGGTGAGACCCGAGACGCAGAGCGCGTCGGGCAGCGTGGCGAAGACGGTGGAGCGCGTGAGGGATTCGAGATCGCGCTCGGCGAGATACTTGGCCGACTCGGGAACGATGTTGAAGAGCAGCTTCACGTGATCCGCGCCGATGCGGTGGCGGTGGCGGGCGACCTCGCCGACGTTGGTGTTCCAGAGCCCGAAGTCGCTGGCGTACACGCCGGTGAAGATCTCGCGCACGTACTGCGCGCCGGTCGCCATGGCGAGATCGATCGACGCGCGCCCGTCCCAGAGCACGTTCACGCCGTACGGAATCGTGATCTCGTCCACGAGCTCACCGATGACGCGGGCCATCGAGACCGCTGTGATCGGCTCGGTCTTCGTGAGGTAGGGCAGGCTGAACTCGTTGGAGATGAGGATCCCGTCCACTCCTCCGTCTTGCAGCGCGTGAAGCTCGCGGCGGGCGCGCTCCACGACCTTCTGCATGCCCGCCGCGCTGTCGTAGAGCGTGTCGCCCGGCAGCGGAGACAGATGCAGCATCGCGATCACGGGCTTGGGCTTGTCGAAGGCGTCCTTGAGCCAGCTGGTCATGGTGATTCCTCTCTCGGGGCGTGTGGGGAAGTGTCTTCGGGTGGAACAAATATGTTGTGATTTAACGTCTTTACAGGATGAATGAGAACTTGTAACATAATCAAAACACGTACGGTGTGAGAAAGCAACAATGAGGTTCTAGGCTCTCCATATGACTGCACAGAAGCGATACACGATCGGCATCGATGTCGGTACGACGGGAACAAAGGTCGTGCTGCTCGATCCAGACGGCGCGCTGCTCGCGCAGGAGGGCCGCGACTGCGAGCTGTTCTCGCAGCGCTCCGGATTCGCGGAGGCTGACCCTGGCCAGTGGCTCAACAACATCGCGAGTGCGATCCCGGTGCTGCTGAAGACCGCCGGTGTTGCACCCGCCGAGATCGCGGCGATCGCCACCACCGGCATGGTGCCGGCTCTCGTGCTGGTCGATGGCGAGAGACGGGCCGTGCGGCGCGCGATCCTGCAGAACGACGCCCGTGCGACGGCGCAGCTCAGCGAACTCGGTGAAGCTTACCGGGGGCTCGACGTCGTCGGCACCACGGGATCCGCGCTCACGCAGCAGTCGATCGCTCCGACCCTGATGTGGTTGCGGGAGCACGAGCCGGATGCCCTGAGGAAAGCCGAGATCGTCATGGGCTCCTATGACTGGGTCCTGTACTCGCTCGGGGCCGAAGCTCACGTCGAGCAGAACTGGGCGCTCGAATCGGGGCTGTTCGAGATCGACGGGCGGTTCTTCTCACCCGCCTTCGAACACGCTCGCATCGAGCCGGAGCTCGTGCCTCCGCCGCGTTCCCCCGGCACCGTCGTCGGAGAGCTGTCGGCGAACGGTGCGCGACTGACCGGGCTGGTGGCGGGTGTGCAACTCGTCGTCGGCGGCGCGGATCACGTGTTGAGCGCGTTCGCGGCCGGCGTCGATGAGGCCGGCAGCTTCCTCGTGAAGCTCGGCGGGGCGGGTGACATCCTCGCGGCGTCCAACACGCCGGTCGTCGATCCCCGGCTCTATCTCGACGCGCACCCCGTACCCGGGCTGTGGCTGCCGAACGGATGCATGGCGACCAGCGGCAGCCTGATCCGGTGGTATCAATCGCTCGTCGGCGGTGCCGAGCTCATGCGGCTCGATGCCGAGGCGGCGGAGCGCGAGCCCGCCGAGATCCTGTGCCTGCCCTACTTCCTGGGGGAGAAGAGCCCGCTCCACGACCCCGATCTGCGCGGTGCCTTCATCGGGATGCATCTCGGGCACACCCGCGCGGATCTGTACCGCTCGGTTCTCGAGGGCATCGCGTTCGGATTCCGCCACCACGTGGAGGTCTTCGCGGAGATCGGCATGCCCGTGCACAGAGCGATGGTCACGAACGGCGGCAGCAAATCGGTGCTGTGGAAGCAGATCCACGCCGATGTGCTCGGGATCCCGATGCATCCCGTTCTCGATCATCCCGGGGCATCCCTCGGAGCCGCGATCATCGCTGCCATCGGCGCTGGAGTGCTGCCCGACTGGGCGGCGGCCTCGCGCTTCCTGCAGCTCGGGCCGGTCGTCGAGCCGAACCCCGACACGCTGGACCGCTATTCGGATGCCTACGCCGAGTGGAGACGCTCAGCCGATGTGCTCACCCCTGTTTCCCACCACCTCTCACGAAGGGCTCTCTCATGACCAATGCAGCAGTGATCACCGGCGGCGGCTCCGGCATCGGCAGGGCTATCGCCACCCGCCTCGCGGAGCGCGGGTGGCAGGTCGTCGTCACCGATATCGACCTCTCGGCCGCCGAGGCCACTGCGGCCTCCCTCCCCGCGGTTCAGGCCGGACCGCATGAGGCGGCTCGACTCAATGTCACGGATGCGGCGGGAGCGGCAGGTCTCGCGGAGGACGTCTCCGCGCGGCTCGGCCTCGGCGCCTGGGTGAACAACGCCGGAATCTCCTTCATGCAGGCCTTCGTCGACGTATCGGAGGAGGACTACGACCGGACGCTCGACATCAACCTGAAGGGGGTATTCATCTGCGGTCAGGCTGCTGCGCGAGCGATGATCGCGGCAGGTCGCGGAGGGCAGATCGTGAACACGGCCTCGATGGCGGGCAAGCAGGGACGGGTGCCGTTCCTCGCCGACTACGTGGCCAGCAAGTTCGGTGTCGTGGGTCTCACACAGGCGATGGCCTACGAACTCGGACCGTCGGGCATCCGGGTGAACTCGGTGTGTCCGGGTTTCGTCAAGACTCCGATGCAGGATCGGGAACTCGAGTGGGAGGCCTCCCTCCGCGGCGTGCGGCCTCAGGACGTGCAGCAGCTCATGCTCGATGAGACGCCGCTCGGGAGGCTGCAGACGGCCGAGGACATCGCGAAGGTGGTCGGCTTCCTGCTCTCGGACGATGCCGACGCCGTGACTGGAGAAGCGCTCGCCGTCAACGGCGGGGCGTACATGGATTGAACGCAGAGCCGTTCACGAGAGAGACGAGGAGTTCCCCTATGAATAAGAACGCGAAGAGCCCACTCGGGCGCCTTCGGTTCGTCGCGACAGGTCTGCTGGCAGCATCGGCGCTGACGCTCGTCGGCTGCGCAGGGCAGGGCGGTCCCGCCCCCGTCGAGGCGACGGGCGAGGGGGACATCCCCACCGATACCGAGGCGACCGTGCGCGTGCTGCTCGAGACCGTACCCGATTCGGACATCGTCATCGACATGGTCGACGAGTTCAACGAGACCTACCCGAACATCACGGTCGACATCGAACAGCTCCCCTTCGATCAGATGCGCGACCGACTGATCGCGTCGTTCCAGGCCCCGGATCCCAACTACGACTTGATCGTCGTCGACAACCCTTGGATGGTCGACTTCGCGGAGGCCGGTTTCCTGCAGCCGCTCGACGCCCGCATCGATTCGACGTCGGACTACGATCCGGACGACTTCTTCGATCCGCTCGTCGACATCACGACCGTGGATGAGGCGCGGTACGCCGTGCCCTTCTACAACTACGCGCTCGGCTTCATCTATCGAACCGACCTGATGGAGGAGGCGGGAGCGGAGCCGCCGGAGACCCTCGACGAGCTGGTGTCGACCGTGCAGCAGTTGAACACCCCGGAACACGCGGGCATCGCCATGCAGCCGCAGCGCGGTTACAAGGTCTTCGAGGAGTGGGCCAACTGGCTGTTCGCGGCCGGCGGCTCGATCTACGACGATGAGGGCAACGTCACCCTCGACACCCCGGAGGCGGCGCACGCGCTGGAGGCGTACATCGAAGCCTACGAGACGGCGGCTCCCGCCAACAGCCTGAACTGGGCGGTGGACGACGCGGTGCGTTCGGTGTCGAGCGGCGGGTCCGCCTCGCTCATCACCTACAACTGGAACCTCCCGGTGCTGAACGACCCCGAGGGCGCCGCGGGCGACCTCGCGGGAGAGTTCGCGCTGGCTCCGATGCCCGGAGGCAAACAAGCGCTCGGCGCATGGAGCTGGGCGCTTCCGTCGAACTCGGCCGAGCCCGACGCGGCCTGGGCGTTCATCTCGTGGGTGACATCGCCGGAGACCGACGTCGAGCGGGTGATCGCAGGAGGAGCGGCCATTCGCGAAAGCACTCTCGAGGAGCAGCGAGTACTCGATGAGGGATACGGAGCCGGCTACTACGACGCGGTGAAGACGATCCTGTCCGACGCCTCGCCGTTGAGCGAGGGGCCGAGTGGCGAAGAATTCATCCAGGACGTTGGGACCGAGCTGAACAAGGCGGTTGCCGGGACGGCGAGCGTCGAAGAGGCTCTCGCCGCGGCCCAGGCGGCCGGTGAGCGTCTGGAGTGATCGGATGAGCGCTCCATCGGCTCCCTCGACGGTCGCGATCAAGGTCGGGACCGCGCGTGTCAGGGTACGGCCGAACCGTTTCTCCAGGGGGATGCTCGCCCCGCTCCTGATCGTGATCGGTTTCGTGGTCGGGTTCCCCCTGGTGTACGCCGGGTACCTGAGCTTCACCGACTACCGGCTGACGGATCGGGGAACACCCGACCTCGTGTGGTTCGACAGTTATATCGGCGCACTCACGAACCCTTCGTTCTGGCAGGCGTTCGGTACCACCGCGACCTATCTCGTGATCGCCGTCACCGGGGAGCTCGTGCTCGGGTTGTTCATCGCGATGGCGCTGCAGAAGCAGCGGTGGGCGAAGGATCTCACCCGCGCTCTGCTGCTGGCGCCGATGTTCATCACGCCGATCGCGGTCGGCCTCACGTTCCGCTTCCTGCTCAACGACCAACTGGGGGCGGTGCCCGAGCTCTTGAGCCGGATCGGCGTGAGCTACGACTTCCTCGGCTCGGGCAAGGCGCTCATCACCCTCGCCTTCATCGACATGTGGCAATGGACGCCGTTCATGGTGCTGTTGCTGCTCGCCGGATTGGAATCGCTGCCGAAGGCACCCCTCGAGGCGGCCCGGGTCGATGGCGCGAGCTGGTGGTACACCTTCCGGCGAGTGATGCTTCCGCTGCTGTCGCCCGTGCTCGTGATCGCCGTGCTGCTGCGCGCGCTCGATGCGATGAAGGTCTTCGAATACGTCTACGCGACCACAAGAGGCGGGCCGGGCGAGGAGACGCAGACGCTGCAGTATTTCACCTATCAGACGGGCATCCAGTTCTTCCGCCTGGGTTCCGCGAGCGCGATGGCGTTCATCGTGCTCGCGGTGGTGCTGACCGTGATCGTGGTGATCTACCGCAGGATGGAAAGGAGTCGGGAGCAATGAATCGTTCAGCCGCAATGACGACGCTCCGCTCGGTGTTCTTGTGGATCGCGGTCGCCGCCGTCCTGTTCCCGTTGCTGTGGGTCCTTCTGGCCAGCTTCAAGACGGCTGTGCAGCTCAACGACCCCACGGCGCTGCTGTTCTCTCCGACCCTCGACAACTGGACGCGGGTGCTGTTCGCCTCGGAGATCCTGCCATCGGCCGGGCGCAGCTTCGCGGTCGCTGCCATCGCCGTGATCGTCAGCCTGCTCGTCGGCGCTCCGGGCGCATATGTCATCGCGAAGTACCGTACCGGCGGCACGGCGACACGGTTCGGGATCCTCGCCTCGCAGGTGTTGCCGCCGGCCGTGCTCGTGTTCCCCTTCCTGACGATGGCCTACTCGCTGCGGATGACGGATACCCTGCTGCCGGTCATCATGGCGCACCTGAGCATCGTCCTGCCGGTTGTGACCTGGTTCCTGATCGGCTTCTTCAGCGCGGTGCCCGACTCTCTGGAGGAGCAGGCGCGGGTCGACGGCTACAGTCGCTTTGCGGCGTTCCGCAAGGTCGTCGTGCCGCAGGTCTACCCGGGCATCGGGGCGGCCGCGATCTTCGGCTTCACGTTGTCGTGGAACGACATGTTCTACGGGCTGATCCTCGCGCCGGGGAATGCCGCGATCCTGCCGGTGACCATCGCGGGCTTCAATACCTTCCGCGGAGTGGAGCTCGGCTCCATGAGCGCGGCCATCATCGTCGCCGTCGTACCCGTGGTCATCGCCAGCTTCTTCATTCAGCGTCGTCTGGTGCAGGGCATCAGCGGTGGCGCCGTCAAAGCATAGAAAGGGCCGATCGTGGCCGAAGTGATTTTTGAGAACGTCCGCAAGGTCTACGGCGAGCACGAGATCGTCTCCGACTTGAACCTGACGCTGCCAGATGGGAGCTTCACGGTGCTGGTGGGGCCGTCCGGGTGCGGGAAGTCGACCTCACTGCGCATGCTCGCGGGCCTGGAGCCCATCACCTCGGGCCGGATCCTCGTCGGTGGAAAAGATGTCACCGCGAAGGAGCCGAAGGAACGGGACATCTCGATGGTGTTCCAGAACTACGCGCTCTACCCGCACTTGACCGTGCGCGAGAACATCGCCTTCCCGCTTCGCGCGAACAAGACGCTCGGCAAGCAGGAGATCTCCGCCCGCGTGGACGAGGTCGCGCAGACCCTGGGTCTCGCATCGCTCGCGGACCGGCGTCCGAAGGACCTGAGCGGCGGCCAACAGCAGCGGGTCGCGATCGGCCGGGCGATCGTGCGTCAGCCCTCGGCCTTCCTCTTCGACGAACCGCTCAGCAACCTTGATGCGAAGCTGCGCGTCGAGACGCGCACCGAGCTCCTGCAGCTCCAGCGCCGTCTCGGGGTGACCTCGCTGTACGTCACCCACGATCAGGAGGAGGCGATGACGCTCTCGGATCGGATGGTCGTGATGCGGGACGGCGTCATCGCCCAGGAAGGCATCCCGAGCGAGGTCTACGCGCGCCCGCGATCGGTCTTCGTGGCGACGTTCGTCGGCAGTCCGAAGATGAACATTCTGCGCGGTCGTGTCGCCGAGGGAGTGTTCGACGAGGAGCGAGGTGCGGTGCGTCTGCCCGTGGAGCGAGCGGGCGAGGGGGAGATCGTCCTGGGGGTGCGTCCTGACGACCTGCTGGTGACACCCGCCGCGGCGCCCTCGGGGGTGCGCGTCGAACTGATCGAACTGCTCGGCCCGCGAGCCATCGTCACTCTCGACGCGAACGGAGTGCAGCTGCGCAGCGTGTTGGAGGCGGACGCGCTGAGCGGTGTCGGTGAAGGGGCCGAGGTGGAGCTGGCGATCCGGCCGGGCTCGGCGCACGTCTTCGATCCCGAGACGGAGGACCGCCTCGAAGCGGGCCGATGAGGGAGGCGCGCCGGCTGGGGCGCGCGAATCGAGCCCCGCGGTTGGCCCGTCGTGGTTCCCCGCGAGAAGAACAGAACGTGAGAGAAAGGACGCACGCATGGTCGCAGAGGCACTCAGCGTGACGAGATTGGGAAAGAAGTTCGGCGCAGTGAGAGCGCTGAGAGACGTGAACCTCAGCGTGGAAGCGGGGGAGATCGTCGCGCTGCTCGGAGACAACGGGGCCGGCAAGTCGACCCTGATGAACATCATCTGCGGCTCCGACAGCGCCGACGAGGGTGAGATCAGGGTGAGCGGGGAACCGCTCGAGAGTCTGACGGATGCGAATAGGCTCGGCGTCGGCGTGGTCTACCAGGATCTGGCCCTCGCTCCCCACCTCTCAGTGGCCGAGAACATGTTCCTCGGTAGCGAGAAGAAGCGGCGTGTCGGTCCGTTCACCGTGCTCGATCGACGGGGAATGGCCGCTGAAGCCGAGGCCGCGGTGGGGGAGCTCGGTATCTCCACGCTGCGGAACGTGCAGTTGGCGGTGGCAAGACTGTCGGGTGGTCAGCGACAGGTGCTCGCAGTGGCTCGCGCGATCAAGCGCGCCAGCAGTTTCATCCTCTTGGACGAGCCGACCGCTGCCCTGGGTCCCAAACAAGTGGACATCGTCCTCGACGCCATCCGGGCGGCGAAGGCCCAGGGTCTCGGCGTCATTCTCGTGTCGCACGACATCCCGAGCGTCTTGAAACTGGCCGATCGCGTGGTGATCCTGCGGCACGGCACGGTTGCACTCGATCGCAAGCCCGAGGGCATGTCCGTGGCAGACGTGATGACCGCAATGGTCGGGGAGGAGTGAGGCGCATGAACGCACTGACCGGAAACATCGAGGTGGAGACCGGAACCGCGAGCAGCCGGATGCTCAAGCGGGTGCTCTCCTCGAGGCCGTTCCAGATTCTCGCCGTCGAGATCGTGCTCGTCGTGATCTTCTTCAACCTGTCCGGGGGTTCGTTTCTGAACTCCATGAACATCCGAGGCATGCTCATCACCGCCTCCCAGGTGCTGCTGCTCGCGGTCGCGCAGGCGATTCTCATGTCGGCGGGACACATCGACATCTCGCAGGGCGCTGTACTCATCTTCGCCTCGGTCATCGCGGGCAAACTCATCCTCGCGGTTCAGGGATCAGCGCCCCTGCCGCTACTCCTGCTGCTCGGTCTCCTCGCAGCGGTCCTCGCAGGATCGCTGGTGGGGATCGTGAACGGTCTCATGGTGGGAGTCGTGGGGATCAACGCCCTCGTCGTGACGCTCGCCATGCTCGGCATCGCGACCGGTGTCTCCCAGGTCATCACCGGCGGGGTGAACCTCACGGGTCTTCCCCCCGGCTTGCAGAGCGCGTTCGGTGGAGTGACTTTCGGCGTGCTGCCGCTCCCGATCATCGTCAGTCTGGTCGTGATCCTCGGCATCTGGGCCCTGTTCCACTTCACGAGTTGGGGTACCCACGTGCTCGCGATGGGATCGAACCAGCGCGCCGCCCACCGCGTCGGGATCCGGACGATGCGGAACACGATTGGCGTGTTCGTCCTCTCCTCGGCTCTTGCGGGCCTCGCCGGCTTCGTAGACCTCGCCCGGTATTCGACGACGAACATCTCGGGCCACACGAACGACTCGCTCGCCGCGATCGCCGCCGCACTCATCGGTGGCACGCTGCTCACGGGCGGCCGCATCAACTTCCTCGGGGCGGTCCTCGGCGCCTTCCTCGCGATCATCCTGCAGTCGGGCTTGGTGATCATCAACCTCTCGCCGTTCTACCAGACCATCGCGATCGGGATCATGCTGCTGGTCGCGGTGAGCCTCGACCGCTCCAACCGCCTGCGCAGATCCGGCGGCGACGGATAACCGTCGACGACTTCAATCACACATTCACTACAAAGGAGTAAACGATGTCGAAGAAAATCCCTCAGCGTTACGGCTGGACGATCATGGCTGCGGTCTCCGCAGGCGCGCTTGCACTCAGCGGATGCAGCGGAACGAGCGAAGACGGCGGTGGGGAGCAGAGCGATCTCCGTGTCGCAATGGTCACCCCCGAGAGCACGGGTGAGTACTACGGCGCGATGTACTGCGGTGCGCAGGCCGCCGCCGACGAACAGGGAGTCGAACTGGACATCCAGGGCACTCCTGAGGTGACCGTCGAAGCCGAGATGCAGGTGCTGCAGTCGGTGTTGGCGACCGAGCCGGACGGCATGCTCCTGACGGTCTGGGACACCGAATCCTTCAACAGTGTCATGGCCGAGTACACGTCGCTCGGGCACCCGGTCGTCATGCCCGACTCCTTCATGTCCAGTGAGGATTTCTTGCAGAGCATCCGTACCGACAGCTACCAATCGTCCTATGATGCCGCACTGGAAGTGATCGAGGCGCACGGCATCACCGAGGGCAAAGTGCTCATCAACACCGACTCACCGGGCAACGCGATCCAGAGTGCTCGCGCCGAAGGCTTCCGCGACGCGATCGAGAAGGAGACCGACCTCGAGACGCTGGAATTCCAGTACGTCGGAGGCGATTCGGCGAAGGCTTCTTCGGCGGTGACGTCGGCGGCCGCAGGCAACGACGACCTTGCCATCGTGTACTCCACGAACATCGGCGCGGGTACCGGTTCTGCGAACGGGATCACGACCTCCGGTGCCGAGATCGTGCACGTCGGATACGACGCCTCCCCTGCTCAGGTGGAGCAGCTCAAGAGCGGGGAGTACGACGCCCTCATCGCTCAGAGCCCCTACCAGATGGGGTACGACGCGATGAACCTCATCTCCGAGGTGTTGAAGGAGGAGCAGAGCGCCGACGATGTGGACGAGCAGACGGTCTTCTCGCCGTGGGCGTTGCTGACCGCGGACAATATCGACGATCCCGAGAACGGGGCGTTCATCTACACCTCTGACTGCTCGCAGGCGGGCTGACCGTTGCTCATCCGGTGTCGGGCCCGGTTTCGGGTTCCGACACCGCCGACCCGGAGAGGAGCCTCGTACGGATGGGCCCAGAGAGAACAGCCGCGGAGCGCAGGGTGGACGCGCTCAGGCGAGTGGATGCGCTGGATCGCCGCGGCCCGGCCCTCGGCGCAGTGCCCGTGCTGAATCCGGACTTCCTCGCGGAGGTCGGCCCGGGCCCGCTCTCCGGACGGGTGTGCACGTTCAAAGACTCCTTCGCGGTCGCCGGGCTTCCTCTCGCCGCCGGTTCACCGGCGCTCGAGCACCTCGTCGGGGGCCGGAACGCCACGGTGGTCGAGCGCGTGCGAGGTGCCGGCGCCGGCGTGCTCGGCAAGACGAACATGCCTCCCGTCGCGATCGGTGGCGGGCAACCCGGTCTCTACGGGCGTACGCGCAGTCCGTTCAATCCCGATTTCCTCGCGGCGGCCTGGCATTCGGGTTCCTCGATCGGATCCGGAGTCTCCGTGGCCGCGGGGTTCTGCGATTTCGGGATCGGCGAGGAGACGGTCTCCTCGGGGCGCTCGCCAGCCTCGAACAACGGCCTCGTCGCCTACACGCCGTCCTGGGGAGTGATCTCCAGCTCCGGCAACCTCCCGCTGCATCCGTACAGGGATGTCGTCGTTCCACACACCACCACCGTGCATGGCCTGCTCGAGATAGCGAAGCACCTCGTCGGCGAGGACGATCAGGATGCGTGGCACCGCCAGCGTGGCGTGGACGTATCAGCAGCGGGGGCGGTGATCGAGCGACTGCGAGAGGGCGTGCAGGCGCCGCCGCTGCAGGGCGTGCGCCTCGGCGTGCCGCACCTCTATGTCGGCGAGTCCGTCGGCGACGTCGCCGGGATCCCGATACGCCGCTCCATCCGGACGCTCTGGGAGAGAACCGAACAGCTGCTCCGGGAGGCAGGAGCCGAGGTGGTGCGGGTGAGGCTCCCGGTCGTCGAATCCTACGAGCGGAGAAGCGCGTCGTCAGCGAGCTTCGAGAGCCAGGGGTTTCTCCTGCCCGGCTGGACGGAGTTCGAACTCGGTCCGCTCATGACCTATGCCTGGACGCGCTTTCTCGATGCGTTCGCCGGGGGAGCGAGACTCGCCGACATCGCGCCTCACGCGGTGCGGCCCGTCTCGCCGTGGTCGACGGACGTGCGCGGCGAGTCCCTGAGGCATCCCGGGAGAGACGTGTTCGACTTCGCGGGCATCGTCTCAGGCGCGGCTCTGCCGGAGCGCGAGATTCTGCGTATCGCCGAGCCGGCCGTGCGCGCCTTGAACGAGGGGCGCACACGGATGTACGACGAGTGGTTGGACGCTCTCGGCCTCGATGCGGTGATCTTCCCGGCCAACGGGGATATCGGGCCGTGGGATGCCGACAGCAACCTCGGGGCGGCTGAGTTGGCCTGGAGGGACGGCGCCGTGTTCTCCCACGGCAACCATGTGCTCCGCCGCCTCGGGATACCTACGGTCACCGTTCCCATGGGCGTCGCGTCCGACATCGGCGTGCCCGTCGGTGCGACCCTCGCCGGACGGGCGTGGGGCGACGTTCGCCTGCTGGGCATCGCGGCGGCCCTCGAAGCGGTGCTTCCGCCTGCACCGGTTCCGGGCCTTCCCGATGTGGGCGCGGCGCCGCTCGCCCACGCGCAGGAGATCTGCTCCCCCGAGCAGGGCGAACCGGTGCGGAGGATCGAGGTGCGTGCCACAGCCGTGCAGCGGGAATCGTCGATCGAGATCTCGGTGGTGCACCCCTCCGACCGGGGCCCGGTCGGAGTGGAGCTTCTGGGGCAGTCGATGGAGGACGAGAGGATCCGCGTCGATCCCCGCGACTGGCCGACGCGGGCCAGTCCTCTGGTCATCGCGGTGTCCGCCGAGACCGGCGCAGCCGGTTTCTGCGAGATCGAGTTGGAGTTCACCGATGACACGGTGCTGTACGACGGAGCGGAGGGCTCGGAGAGATGAGGGACGAGATGGACGTGAGAGAGCAACCGGGTGAGGCGCCGCTGATCTGGTGGTCCGCCGAGGACCTCAGAGACGCTATTGCGGAGGGAACGCTGACCGCCGAGGAGGTGATGAGCGCCTTCCTGGACCGGATCGATACCGTCAACGATGAGATCAATGTGCTGGTCTTCCAGCTACCGAGGGAGGAGTGCCTGGAACTGGCGAGAGAGGCTGACAGACGACGTGAGACCGGCGAAGCGCTCGGGCCTCTGCACGGGCTGCCGATCGCGGTGAAGGACCTCGTCGACGTTAGGGGTATGCCGACGTCGCAGGGATCCCGAGCATTCGCGAACGGGTCCCCGGTCGCCGCTGACGCGCCGCACGTGGGGCTCATGCGGGAGGCGGGAGCGCTCATCATCGGCAAGACGAATTCCCCGGAGTTCGGCGTCGGCACGCTCACCTGGAATGACGTGTTCGGGATCACCCGCAATCCGTACGACACCTCCAGGCACGCCGGCGGATCCTCCGGAGGGGTCGCCGCCGTGGCTGCGGGTATGCTCCCGCTCTGCGACGGCTCGGATTCGGGCGGGAGCCTGCGGTACCCGGCGGCCTTCTGCAATGCGGTGGGGCTGCGCACAACCCCCGGGACGGTGCCCGGGACGTTCGGTGGCAACTCGTGGGATCCCCATTCGGTGTACGGGCCCATGGCGAGGAGCTGCAGCGACGCCGCGCTTCTGCTCGACGCGATGCGGGGTGCGCATCCTGCCGCTCCGCTCTCGCGCCTGGGCGAAGCACACGGCGCCGAGGGCGAGGAGCGAGGGCGGGCGATCAGGCTCGCCTGGAGCGATGACCTCGGGGGGCTCCCGGTCTCTGCGGAGGTGCGGGAGACGCTGGCGGATGCCCGTCGGCGTCTCGTGGAAGCGGGAGTCCAGATCGTCGACGTGAATGTGGATCTCGACGGCGTGGACCGCGCGTGGGAGATCATCGAGCTCTTCGGCTGGTACAGCCTCCTCGGCGCAGATCCCCTGGAGAGGCCTGAGCTGTACCGCGACGATTTTCTGCGGAACGTGAGCGAAGCGGCGGACTTCACCTCCGACGACCTTGCGACTGCCTTCGCGCGCCGCTATCGGCTCTACACCCAGTTCGCAGCGCTGCTCGAGGACTTCGACGGCTTCGTTTGCCCCGCCACTCCCGTCGTGGCGCCTCCTGCCGAAGTGCTCTGGGTCGACGAGGTGGACGGCGTCGAGTTCTCGCGTTACTTCGAGTGGCAGCGGCTGGCCTGCCGACTGACGATGACCGGGCATCCCGTCCTCGCGATGCCCGCCGGCTTCTCCGGCGGCCTGCCCGTGGGTATGCAGGTGGTGGGAAGCTACGGCGGTGACCGGGAGCTTCTCGCGCTTGGCAGTGCTCTGGAAGAAGTCCTCGGCATGGGTCGCGTGCTGCCGCAACTGTAGCGGCCGGGAAGAGACGGACAACGATGAAAGGCGGAGGGCATATGGCGGCGCACACGGAACGCAACAGGGAGGCGGAGGTCTACGAGCACTTCCTGCGGCGCGCACGGGATCGGTTCGGCGAACTGCTGACACCGGAGTTGATCGAGGAGCACCGGCGCGACCCTCTGGGCGAGAAATCCCCTGCGCTGCTCCATCTGCTGGATTTCATGCGGCAAGCCCCCATCCCGGGCAAGTTGGCGGTCTACGCGATCAAACCGCGGGAGGAGTACCAGATCATCCGGCTCTCCGGTGTGTCAGGCGTGCCCAACGACACGCGAGATCCGCGGCGTTTCGCAACGGAAGAGGAGGCGCTGCACGAGGTCTTCCTCCGCCGTCTCGGGGAGCTCGGACTCATCTCGCACGAGGAACCCGACCCGGCTGACCCCTCCTGGCCGGCCACGTCCGAGGCGCACGTCATCGGCTATACCGACCGCTTGGACGCGCGACCGGGGGAGTCGGTGGAGGTGTTCCTCTCGGCCGACCATCCGACAGAGGTGCGCGCGGAGCTGGTCTCACTCGGTTTCGGCGAGCCGACCGGCGAGGTCCGCGAGCGGGTGGTCAGCGATCTCGGAATCGTCCCGGTGCAGCCGCAGGAGACGGTCCTCGGATCCTCCGCGACGTCGGGGCGGCTCGGGGAGCTCTATGAAGACGCCGATGTCCTCGCGCTGACCGTCATGCCGACCGCGCCGCAACGGGATGGCCAGCTGATCGCCGGGCAGCGCGACGAGGCCGGCGACGGCTGGGGCCTCCTGCTCTCCTCAGGACGGGTGCGCCTCAGCGTGTTCAAGGCCGGACGCGAGACCCCGGTGTGCGAATCCGAGGGACGGTTGGCCAGAGGGTTCTGGTACAGCATCGCGGTAGGGTTCGGCTCCTCGCGAGCTTCCATAGCGATTCGACCGGTGAGGTCGCGTGCGACGCTCGGGAACACGACTGCCGCGGACGTGGGAGAGACGCTCCGCGGAACAGCGGGAGCACGGCTGCTCCCCGAACCGCTGCACTTCGCGGCATGGCCCGACGTCGGCCTCCGGGCGGCGTTCGACGGCCGCATCGAAACTCCGTTCCTCGCCGAGGGGGCCGGACCCGAGGGTGCTGGAGCTGAAGAGGTCGCGGAGAGACGCGCGGCGCACGAGCACGCCCGCGATCTCCCCGCCGCACACGTCGTCTGGGATCCCGCGGCGTCGCTCGCATCGGGCGTTCTGCGGTCCCAGACCATCCCGGCCTTCCGCCGTAGTGACGCGGAGTGGGGGCCGGCACCCCAGTGGGACGCGCTCTGCCGGAATACGCCTACCTGGGGCGTGCGGTCGAGCTCCTGGGACACGACCGAAGAGGACTTTGCGCGGCGCCCGCAGCAGTGGGCGGCCGTCCACTTCCACAGTGACGATATCGACGACGCGGGATGGGACCGCGCGACGGTCGTCGAGCTCCCGGACGATCTCTCTTCGGGCGCGTACGCCGTGAGGCTGAGCGGAGCCGAGACCGAGACGGAACGACTCCCCCTGTTCGTCGAGCCGCTCCGTTCGGAGCGGACGGTCGCCGTGATCATTCCGACCGCCTCCTATCTGGCGTACGCGAATGATCACCCCGGCACCCAGGCGCAGATGGCCCAGGCCACTGCGAGCCGTACGCCCGTCCTGATGGAGGGCGATCTGTTCATGCAGGATCACCCGGAACTGGGGCGCAGCTGCTACGACGAGCACCTGGATGGAACGGGAGTCGGCTTCGCCAGCCTGCGTCGGCCGCTGCTCAACATGCGGCCCACGCACCGTTACCACGTGGGCGCCTGGCAGCTGCCGGCGGACCTGCATCTGCTCTCCTGGCTGAACGACGAGGGCATCTCCTACGACGTGATTACCGATCACACCCTGCACAGGCTCGGCGCGGAGGCGCTCGATGGCTACGACGTCGTGATGACGACGAGCCACTCCGAGTACTACTCGACCAGAATGCTCGATGCGGTCGAGTCGTACATCGATGAGGGCGGGCGCTTCATGTACCTGGGCGCCAACGGTTTCTATTGGAGGGTCGCCTTCGACCCCGATCGGCCGTGGGTGATGGAGCTGCGTCGCGGGGAGAACGGCTCGCGGGCGTGGCAATCGAAGCCCGGCGAGCATTACCACGTCTTCACCGGCGAGCGCGGCGGCCTGTGGGCGAACCTCGGGCGAACCACGAACAGCGTGTTCGGCGTCGGATTCTCTGCGCAGGGCTTCGACGGCGCCGGCTGGTACCGGAAGCTCGACGACGCGGAGGATCCGCGGGCGACCTTTATCTTCGAGGGGGTGGAGGCCGAGACCTTCGGGCACATCGGGGACACCGGTGGAGCTGCGGGGCAAGAGATCGACCGATACGATCTCGCGCTCGGCACGCCCGCGGACACGCTGCTGCTCGCGACCTCGGAAGGTCTGTCGGAGGGGTATCTCCGCACGGTGGAAGAAATCCATTTCCTCGTCGCGGGAACCTCTGCGAACGTGGACCATCAGGTGCGCGCGGATATGACGTACTTCGTCAACTCCAGAGGTGGCGCGGTGTTCTCGACAGGATCCATCGCCTGGAGCATGGCGCTGGGCGACGATCCCGGAGTGAGCCGCATCACGAGAAACGTGATCACCCGCTTCAACAGCCAGGAGGAACTGGAATGGTGACGACGAACGTGCTGGATGCGTTCCGGCTGGAGGGGCAGACGGCTCTCGTCACGGGGGCGAGTCGAGGCCTGGGGCTCGCCATGGCGCGGGCGCTCGGGGAGCTCGGCGCGACCGTCGTTCTGACGGCGCGCACTGGCCCGGCTGCTGAAGCCGCTGCCGCGCTTCTCGTGGCCGAAGGGATCGATGCGCACGGTCGAGTGCTGGAGGTGAGCGACCGGGATGATGTCGACCGCTGCGTGACGGACATCGAGGCCACCGTCGGCTATGTCGACGTGCTCGTCAACAACGCGGGCGTCTCGATCGGCAACGAAGCCTTCGACGTCACCGATGAGGAGTGGCGGACCGTGTTCGGCACGAACGTCGATGGGGTCTGGCACTGCAGCCGGCGAATCGCCCACTCCATGCGTGACCAGGGCATCCGTGGCCGGATCGTGAACATGGGGTCGATCTCGGCGGAGATCGTGAACCGACCTCGGTGGCAGGCCGGTTACCTCGCTTCGAAAGCCGCCGTGCACCAACTCACCCGAGGACTGGCGGTCGAATGGGCGCCGCACGGCCTTCGTGTGAACGCGATCGCCCCCGGTTACTTCCTCACCGAGATGAGCCCCGTCGACCAACCGGAGTACTACGAGCACTGCATCGCTCCTACTCCGCTCAAGCGATGGGGAGAGCCCGTGGAGCTCGGCCCGGTCGTCGCGCTGCTCAGCAGTGAGGCGTCCGCGTTCATGACAGGTTCCGTCGTCACCATCGACGGTGGCTACACGCTGTTCTGAGGAGACGACATGCTCACGATGAATGCGGCGCGGTATCACGGTCGGCGCGATATCCGCATCGAAAGGGTCCCGGTCCCGGAGCCCGCACAGGGCCAAGTCCGTCTCCGTGTCGCGTACAACGGCATATGCGGGTCCGATCTCCATGAGTACTACGACGGTCCCATCTTCATGCCGGCGCAGGCGCATCCGCTCACCGGTCACCACCTCCCGGCGATCCTCGGACACGAGTTCTCCGGAGTCGTCGACAAGATCGGACCGGGCTGCCCGGACGGAACCCCTGACGTCGGTCGACTGGTCGCCGTCAATCCGGTGCTGTCGTGCGGGGAGTGCGACCACTGCCGCTCTCATGAGGAGAATCGCTGTCGCGATGTCGCGATACTCGGAAACGCCGGTGGGCACGGCGGCCTCGCGGAGTACGTGATCATCACCGCGGACCAGTTGATCCCGGTGCCGGACGGGGTGAGCGCGGAGGAGGCGGCGGTCGCCGAACCCTTGGCGGTGGCCGTCCACGGGGTGTCCAAGCTCTCATTGGCACCGGTTTCTACCGCGCTGGTGATCGGAGGCGGTCCCGTAGGTCTCGGATCGGCGATGGCGCTTCGCTCGGCCGGAGCCGAGACCATCCACGTCGCTGAGCTTTCCGAGCGGCGACGCGAGTTGGTGGAGAGCCTCGGCTTCGACCTGCATGCCGACGGCGCAGGACAGGAGTACGACGTCGTGGTCGACTGCGCTGGCGCTCCGGCGACCCTAGCCATGGCTCTCGGCAGTCTGAGAGCCGGCGGACAGATCCTCGTCGTGGCGATGGCGGCGAGCGACATCCCCCTGTCGATCACCGGTCTCAACGTGAAAGAGGCCACGCTGCAGGGGACCCACCTCTATTCGACGGCCGATTTCCGAGTCGTACTGGAACGCTTCGCGGCCGGCGAGTACTCCGTTGATGGATGGGTCGAGACCGTGCCGCTGCGCGATCTCATCGACGAAGGATACGAGGCTCTGCGAGCCGGAGACCGGGTCAAAGTTCTGATCGACCCCCACGAAGGAGAGAAATGACTGAAATGCTACTCGGTGTCAACAACTGCTTCGCGGTGAAGAGGTGGGCGTCTCCTGACGCATGGCTGCGCGTCATCCGGGAGGATCTGGACCTGTCGCACTGCCAGTTCAGCCTCGATCTCCTTCCCCCAGGATTCGACCTGCCGTTCGCGCTGCGATATGCCGAGCACGTTCGCACCGTGGCCGAACAGTGGGAGGTGACCATCCACAGCACCTTCACCGGTCTCGGCGCATATGGTGCGAGCCTGCTGATGGCCGATGAGCGCGAGGACCGCGAGCAGGCGGAACGCTGGTATCGCGGAGTCATCGACCTCACCGCCGCCATGGGTGCGACGATGACCGGTGGTCATATCGGCGCCGCTACCGTGCCGGCCTGGCAGAACGCGGGTGAGCGGCGCGAGCGGCGCCGGCAGATGATCGACGCGATGCACCGCCTGGCGGAGTACGCCGATGAGCGCGGACTCGTCGGGCTGACGTTCGAGAACCTCGCCGTCGAACGGGAGTACGGGCACACGATCGAGGAAGCGCAGCAGTTGGAGGAGGCGCTCGCGGGGACCGCTGTCCCATGGGTGCTCTGCTTAGATCTCGGACACCCCGCGGCGCTCACCACCGGTACCGGTAGCGACGACCCCACGAACTGGCTGCGCTCGGCTTGGCGGCACCAGCCGCTCCTCCAACTGCAGCAGTCGCCTCGCGGGGCGGACCTCCACGGACCCTTCACCGCATCTACGAATGCCGAGGGGATCGTGCAGCGCGAGCCGGTCTTGACCGCGCTCGATCAGGCTGAGTGGCAGTCGCCCGTCCACGCCTTTCTCGAAGTCATCCCCGCGCATGAAGCCGACGACCAGGTGGTGCTCGCCGACCTCGTTCACAGTGTCCGCTACTGGCGGGGCGCATGAGCATCGCAGACGGTGGTCGTCGGAGACTCCCCGGCACCGGCTCCCGATCACACGCAGCGGCCGCTATGTGAGAGGGGTGTGAGGGAATGTGGGAAAGTAACAGTGAGGATCTAGGCTCGACGACATGAATGCGAACACGCGGAGATCATTGATCGAGGAGATGATTGCTCAGCAGGGCGAGGTCTCCCTGGTCGACCTCGCCGAGAAGTTCGGTGTCTCCGAGATGACCGTTCGCCGCGATCTCGACGTGCTCGAGGAAGACGGAGTGCTCCGCAAAGTCATGGGCGGAGCGATCTTCATCGGGGGGAAATCCACCGAGCCCTCCTTTCACGCACGCGCCGCAGCTGCGGCCGAGGAGAAACACCATCTTGCCGAGATCGCTGTCGGCCTGTTGAAGCCACGGCAAACCGTGATCCTCGACAGCGGCAGCACAGTGCTCGCCGTGGCCAGAGAGATCAAAGGGAAAGGGCTCGGGTTGACGGTCGTGACGCCGAGCGTGCTCGCCGCTGTAGAGCTTGCAGACGAGCCCGACACCACGGTTCTCGTTACGGGTGGTCGCTTGCGGCCGGGGGAGCTGTCTCTGATCGGTTCGGAGGCGGAGGACGCGTTCCTGCGTTACAACTGCGACGTCTACTTCATGGGAGTTGCGGGGGTCGACGCTGTTCGAGGTGCTTCGGAATACCATCGTGAAGAAGGTGCGGTGAAGCGGTACGCCGCACGTTCTGCGGACCGGGTGATCGCGGTGGTGGATCAGAGCAAGCTCGGGAGGGTGCAGCTGATCAACGTGGTCGATGCTGCAGATATCGACGCGGTGGTGACGGATGCGCCCGAGGACCATCCGACGGTGATGCAGCTGCGAGAGTCCGGGGTCGTCGTTCACCGCACAGCTGCTCCCGGCGAAAAGTAAAGGGATCGGCCTGGTCAGGAAGGAGCGGCGGTCGAGGCTCCTTCTACCGTTCGGGGCAGCTCGGCGCAAGGGGGTGCACGGAAAACGCAGGGTGAATAGCCTCGAAGCATGAACGCTCTATTCCCGATCATTCTCATCATCGCCATCGTCATCGCGATCGTGGGCGGCCTCGTCAAAGCGGTCAACTTCCTGCTCTGGGTGGGCATCGCTCTCGCGATCATCGCGATCATCGGTTGGCTGCTGCGATCCATCGCTGGGAGGCGAGGATAGCGCAATGACCGCGCGCAGTCAGTTGCGCCCCGCGGCGCGGGTGCCCGGCCAGAGCCGGCACCCGCGCCGTTTTGCGTGGGAGGGACCATTGGCTTCGCCCGGTGGCAGAGACCTCCGAGACCTGCGGCACACCGATGACCGGCCGCGCAACCCCTGGAGGTCGCGCGAAGGCGCCGAGTAGATTCACTTGCCACCGCGTGTGAGCGAGGAGCCGCGTGGGAGCGAGGAGCGATGACGAGGATAGAGAACCTGCGAGGCGCCGTGGCGCGCACGGGTCGCCAAGTGGGAAACCCGTCGCGTCTGGTGCTCGCGGTCAAGACCGCGGCCGCGGCCGCGATCGCGTGGTACTTCGCTCCCTATGTGCCGCTCGCCGAGTCGGAGTACTCCTATTATGCGCCGCTGGGCGTGCTCGTGAGCATGTACTCCACGGTCGTCGACTCGGTGCGGACGGGTCTGCAGACGCTGTTGGGTCTCGGCGCGGGCATCGTGCTCGGGCTCGGGGCCCTGACCTTCGTCACGTTGGGGGTTCCCGCGATCGTGTCCATGGCGCTGCTCGTCGCCGGCGGCGTGGCGCTCGGGGGATTGCAGATATTCGGGGCGGGGCGGGACTGGATCGCGCTCGCCGGAATCATGGTGCTGCTGCTGGGTGGTCGGAATGCGGACGACTTCTCGTTCTCCTACCTCGCAACCATGGGCTTCGGGGTGCTCGTCGGGCTCATCGTGCAGCTGCTCGCGGTGCCGCCGCTGTATCTGAGCGAGGCCCGCACGCGGCTCTCCGATCTGCGGCGTGCGCTGGGCGACTGCCTCGAGGAGACCGCGACGGCGGTGGAGGACGGCCGTCGCGACAGCGGTGCGCTGCAGGAGGCGATCGACAGTCTGACCGGCACGGCCACCGCCGCATCGGAGGAGATCAGGCAGGCGCAACGGAGTCGACGGGTGAACCCCCGCGCACGCCGGCGAGGCCACGAGAACGAGGACATCGACGCGCAGTTCCGCTCGCTCGACCATGTCGTGTTCTTCGTTCGCGCCCTCTCAGACCTCATCGAGCAGCGCACCCCGGATCAGGTGCCCGCCGCCGCGAAGCAGGGCGGAGAGCGTCTCGCGGAAGCGATACGTCAGTGCGGCGCACTCCTGTCGATGCCCGTCGACGCAGAGGATCGCGAGACGCAGGTGACGCGCACGCGGCAGGCGCTCCGACTGTACCTCCACGGTTTCGAAACCGAGGGGCGAGCGGATCCATCCGCCTTCGCGGACGAGATGGCGGCGGGGGTGTGCCTGCGACGCATCATCGAGGAGCTCGAATAGGGGCGGGTTCGAAAGATCCGCCTCCGGAGTGGGATGAGATCGACGGCGGTGGGCGGCATCCCCGCGTCCGCCGCGGCTTGCGCAGGCCCTCCTGTTTCTGGGAGTGTGGGAGAAAGCCGGACGACGGAGACGGGAGCCGCCGTGAGCACAGCAGCACGTATCGAGGTCGCGGGGCTTTCCAAGAGCTTCGGCACCGTGCAGGCGGTGCAGGATCTCGGCTTCGTCGCCGAGCCCGGTCGCGTCACCGGCTTCCTTGGCCCGAACGGCTCGGGTAAGACGACGACGCTGTCGATGCTTCTGGGGCTGGTGCGACCCGACAGCGGCACCGCGACGATCGGCGGTGTTCCCTACGCGGACCTCGAGAGACCCGCCATCACGGTCGGTTCGTCCCTCTCGGCGAACTTCCATCCCGCGCACACCGGGAGGGCCCACCTCGACATCATGCGGCGAGGGATCGGGGTGTCGAAGCAGAGGGTCGACGAGGTGCTCGAGCTCGTGGGGATCGCCGACGCGGCCGACCGCAAGACCGGTGGCTACTCGCTCGGCATGCGGCAGCGTCTCGCGCTCGCGGCAGCGCTGCTCGGTGAGCCGCAGGTGATCCTGCTCGATGAGCCGATCAACGGGCTGGATCCCGAGGGGATCCGCTGGATCCGCATGTTCCTGCGGCACCTGGCGAGTGAGGGCCGCACCGTACTGCTCTCGTCGCACCTGCTCAGCGAGGTGCAGCAGACCGTCGACGACGTGATCGTGATCCGGCAGGGCCGGCTCGCCTTCGCCGGCACTCTCGAGGGGCTCCGCGGCGGCGAGGAACGCGCGGTGCTGGTCGCCGCCCCGGATCGCCAGGGGCTCGCGCGGGCGCTGCAGGCCGTCGGAGCAGAGGTGCACGGCCTGAGGGGCGAGACCATGCGTGTCACGGGGGCGGACGCCGAGCGCGTCGGCCTCGTGGCGCTCCAGGCCGGGATCCCGCTCACGCATCTCAGCGTCGAGGAGAGCGGGCTCGAGGAGAGCTTCCTCGAGCTCATCGACGGGGCGAGGGAGCCGGATCCTCGCGGGCTCGCCGACGGCATACCGCCGGGTGCGGTTCAGGATCCCGGTCCGGATGCCGCTTCCGCGACGGAAGGGGGTGCGCGATGAGCCGTTTCGGACGGACCCTGTCGGCGGAGTTCCGCAAGGTCACCGCGACGAAGATCTGGTGGATCCTCGCCGTCGTCCTCGCGGCGTACTCGGCCATGATGGCCGTGACCTTCGCCTTCCTGTTCGGCACGATGTCGGATCAGCTGGGCGAGGGCGTGCCGCTTCCCTCGGGCCAGGAGACCGCGAACATGGTCTACGCCTCGGTGGCGACCTTCGGATACGTCGTCCCGCTGCTGGTGGGGTCGCTCTTCGCGACCGGGGAGATCCGGCATCACATCCTCGGCCTCGCCTTCATCGCGGAGCCGAAGCGGGGCATCGTGCTGCTCAGCAAGACTCTCGTGCTGCTCGGCGTCGGAGCGCTGCTGGGCATCGCAGGGCTCATCGGGGCGGTACCCTCGGGCGCCGCGGTGATCGGTGCGACCGGTGGCGAGCCGATGCTCGGAACCACCGATACCTGGTCACTGATCACGCGCGTCGTCGCGGTGATCGCCGTGTGGGCCGTCATCGGGTTCGGCATCGGCCTGATCGTGCGCAACCAGGCATTCGCCATCGTCCTGGCCCTCGTGTTCACCCAGTTCCTCGAACCGGTGCTGCGCGCCGGCGCCCAGTTCTGGGACTGGAGCGCGAACATCGCCCGCTTCTTCCCCGGGGCCGCCACCGACGCATTCGTCGGCTCGAGCGCGATGAGCCTCGCCGCGGGCGACATGTCTGCGGCGGGCGGGGCGGATCCTCTCAGCTGGTGGCAGGGGCTTCTCGTGCTTCTCGTGTACGTGGTCGTGACCATCGCGGCGGGTTGGTGGCTTCGCTGGAGGCGAGACGTCGAGTAGACCTATGGTTCGGGGCGCCGCGGGGCGCGGGACTGCGTGCGCGCGCGGATCCGGGTAGCGGCGTCAAGCTCGCGGGCGAACCTACCGTGATCGCCGAGCTCATCATCGGGACCGGGATCCTCGAAGAGCGGGAGCCAGCGCTCGATCCTCGTGGTCTGAGCGACGTTATCGACCTCGGGATGCGCGATCGGGGCCAGGTTCATCATCGGCGATGCCGCCGAGGGCGAGACCGGCAGCGATCATGGTCCCACCGGGCTGGCGGGCGCGGTCAGTCGCTCGATCCAGCCCTTGGCGAGCCGCGCTCCCTCGGCCGGATCGGACACCCCGCTCGAACCGGCGATCAGATGGTGGATCGCATACCCGTCGACCAGCGCGACGATCTCGGCCGCGATCTCATCCACCGGGAGTGCCGGATCCATCGCGTCCCTCTCCTGACATCTTCGTATGGCTCGGGCAATGGTCCGTCGCCAATTCGCGAGATAGCTCGCGACCTCCTCACGAATACCGGCGTCATTGGTCGACTTCGCGTAGAAGTCGAGGAAGATGCTGATGGAGGCGACCCCCTGCGGGGGGAACGGCAGCCCCCGCTCCACCAGCAGTTGCAGCGCGCGCCGCGGATCTTCGCCGTGCTGCTCGTGGATCTGCCGGAAGAAGTCTCCCTCGATCTCGGCGGCTCGGCGGAGCGTGCCGAGCAGCAGCTCCTCGCGACTGGGGAAGTAGTAGGTCAGCGAGCCCGTGGAGCAGCCGGCCTCGGATGCGACGGTGCGATTGGTGATCTCGCTCAACCCCTGACGGGCGATCAGACGCAGTACGGCGTCTGCGAGTTCTCTTCGCTTCTCCGCGTGATCCACTATTTTCGGCATGAGAACTCAATGATATTCGCTCGTCACAAGCCCACAAACTCCCGCGTCCGCTGCAGGAGCGGCGCATCGATCACCTGCGCCGGAGGCCCCGACTCGACCACGTTCCCCTCCGAGAGGAAGTGGACCGTGTCGGCGATCCGCCGGGCGAAGCCGAGCTCGTGCGTCACGACGAGCATCGCGACGTTCTCCTCTTCGGCAATGCTGACGATCACCTCCAGCACACCGTCCACCAGCTGAGGGTCGAGAGCCGAGGTGACCTCGTCCAGGAGGAGCAACTGGGGTCGGGTCATGAGCGCGCGGGCGAGCGCCGCACGCTGCTGCTGGCCTCCGGAGAGCTCCGCCGGACGGCTGTCGACCTTCGCGCTGAGCCCGACTCGTTCGAGCAGGTCGTGCGCTCGCTCCACCGCCTGCTCGCGCGGCACCTTCTGCACGTGCACCGGAGCCTCGATGAGGTTCGCGAGTACCGTCATGTGCGGGAAGAGATTGTAGGACTGGAAGACGACGCCGAGCCCCGCCCGCACCTGCAGCAGGTTTCGGCGGATGTCACGGACGCTGCGCCCCTCGCCGACCGGGGTGCCGAGGGTCTCCACCGACCCCGAATCGGGAAACTCGAGACCGGCCGCCATCCGTAGCAGCGTGCTCTTCCCCGAGCCGCTCGGCCCGATCAGCGCCACCCGCTCATTGGCCTTCACGCTCAACGAGACCGCCTGGAGCACCTCGGTGGAACCGAACGCCTTGCGGACTCCCGCGAACCTCAGGACCTCGTTCATGTTCTTTTCTCCAATCGGCGGACGAGCAGCAGGGCGGGCACGGCGATCACGATGTAGATCAAACCGCAGATGGTGTAGGTCTCCAGGTACCGGAACGAGCTGTAGCCGATCTCCTGTGCGCGGCCCAGCAGCACGCCGAGGCCGATGGCCATGAGCACGGCGCTCTGCTGCAGCGCCATGATCAGGTAGTTCATCAGCGATGGCGAGGATCTCGGCACCGCGAGCGGCAGGATCACGCGCCGCCAGGCCTGGGCGGTCGTCAGATTGATCACGGCGCAGACCTCGATCAGGGTGGGGGAGACGGTCTGCACTCCGGAGATGAAGGCGTCGGCCATGTACACGCTGTAGTAGAGGCAGAGCACGATGACGCCCGTCCAGAAGGCGTCGATCCTGACGCCCCATTGCGGTAGCGCGTAGTAGACGAAGAAGAGCTGCACCAGGAACGGGGTGCCGCGCAGCAGCTTCGAGACGGTGCCTGAGCTTCTCGAAGCGAACGGATATGGCGAGAGCCGAGCGAGCGCGAGGAGCAGGCCGAGGACGATCGCGAGCACACCCCCTACCAGCGATACAACGAGCGTGAGCGGCAGGGCCTCCAGGATCTTCGGCAGGACCTCGACCGCGAATTCCCAGTCCCAGACGTCAGACATGGGCGTAACCTCCTCCCGCAGTGACGTTCACCGGCATCGCCGCGCGGGCGAGGCGGGCCTCTCGAGCGCCGCGACTCCGTCTCGGAGGCTCTGCGACGCCGAGCCCCAGACTCCGTCCGATCAGGCGATAGCCGGCGGCCACGCCGCGCCCGAGCAGGAAGTAGACGATCACAGCGATCACGTAGAGCATCGCGGTGTGCCCCGTCTGCGCTCGCGCCACCCCGATCCAGTAGAGGAAGTCGGGCACCGCCACGAGGCTCACGACCGCCGTCCACTTGAAGACCTCGACCGAGAGCGCCGAGAGCGAGGGAAGGGCGCTCGTGATGACCTGCGGCAGCACGATCCGCCCCTCCCTCGTCCAGAAGCCCATGTTCAGCACGGCGCATGCGTCGAGCTGCTGTACCGGGATCCCTTTCGCCGCACCGCGCAGGATCTCCGAGGCGTAGGCCCCGCCGCTGATCCCGAGCACGATGAGGGCGCTCACCGCGCCGCTCAGCTCCGCGCCCGGGATGAAGAGGGGGAGCGCGTAGAAGACCCAGAACACGCCGACGACGGCGGAGCCGCTCCGGAGGAACTCGATCAGGAAGGCTATGGCTCCCCCGACGACGCGGTGCTGCGTGCGCAGGAGCAGGAACAGCGCGACGCCGGTGACGAGCATCGTCAGGATCGATGCCAGGCCCACCCACACCGTGACCCAGAGCCCCTGGAGAAACCCTGGGAGGAAGTGCCAGAGGTCCGAGAGCATCAGCTATTCACAGCCCTCGGCGAACGGGTCCAGCGAGGTGGCTTCCGTCAGTCCGGGATTCTCCTCGCCGAACCACTCCTCGAACATCTGCTCCAGGGAGCCGTCGGAGCGGAGCTTCTCCAGCTGCTCGTTGAACTTGTCGCGGAAGTCACGATCCTCCTCGCGGAACGCAACTGCGGTCGCCGAGACGGGCGCTCCCTCGACGAGGTTGTACTCGAGCTGGTCCGCGTAGGGCTTGAGCAGCCCGACGATGCCGATGTTGCCGAGGGCGAAGGCGTCGGCTCGCCCGCTGACGACGCTGTCGATGAGGCCGCTGGAGTCGGAGACCTTGACGAGTCGCTCGGCGGGGACGCCTTGCTCGAGCGCGTACTTCTCCTGGCTGGAGCCGGTGAGCACCGCGAGGTTCAGTCCGGACTCGGTGGAGAAGTCGTCGTAGGAGGAGATATCGTCGGGATTCCCCGTCGGGTAGACCAGCGCCTCCTGGAGCACCGTCAGCGGGTTCGAGAAGAGCACCGCCTCGCAACGCTCCGAGGTCACGGTCAGGCCCGTAGTCACCATCGACCAGCGGCTGGCCTGGAGGCCGGGGATAAAGGCCTCGAACTCGGCGACAGAGCCGTTGAGCTTCGTGATGCCGTACTCCTCGAGCGCGGCGAGAGTGACTTCCGGGACGTATCCCGTCACCTCCCCACTCGGCGTGAGGTTGCTGTCCGGCTCGAGCGAGGCGAGAGCGACATCGACCTCGCCGGTCTTCTGGGCCTTCTCGAAGGTGGAGAGGTCCGCGTCGGAACTCCCCGAGCACGCCGCGAGCGACGTCGCCAATGCGACTGCGGCGATGGCCGCACCCGCTGTTCGCATGAGTTTCATGATGTTTCCTTTCTCAGGTTTTCCGGCATGCGCAAGTGATCAGGAGGCCTCGAGGTGACCGTGCTCCGCAGCGGTCATGGGGCGCGTCCTCCGGGTCGCGATATCCCAGACGACCACCCAGGATCGAGAGGTGAGGAGCACCTCCCCATCGGGAGAGGCGAGGGTCTCATCGAATCGCAGACTCTTGCGCCCGACATGGGTGAGCCGGACGGTGCAGTCGACATATCCCATCGCGAGGCTGATGGGGCGATGGTAGTCGGCTTCGACGCGCGCGATCACGTAGTCGGTGGTCTCTGCGTCGAAGCACCCTTCGAACCATCGCGCCCGCCCCTCGTCAACCAGGGATAGTGCGACGGCGTGGTATACGTGGCCCTGCGAGTCGATGTCGAGCCAGCGCAGCGGGATCCGATGCGAGGCGGACTGGGGATCGGGATCCAGCAGCGTGCTTTCCTCCACGGGGACAGCCTGCTCGTTCATTGGGCGCCCTCCGCGTCGTAGACGCCCTCGACGTCGCGTGAGAGCGCCGACTTGCGCACGCGCTGCGTCGCACCCCGAGGGAAGTCCTCGACGAACTCCACGTATCTGGGCACCTGGTAGTAGGCGAGGCGCTCTCTGCACCACTCGAGTACGGCCTCCGGTCCGATGTCCGATCCGGGCTCCCGACGAATGAAGATCTTAATGTCTTCCTCGCCCATCTCCGAGGGCACGCCGATTACGGCGGCCTCGGTGATCTCCGGGTTCTGCTCGGCGACCCGCTCGACCTCCCATGCCGAGACGTTCTCTCCCCGTCTGCGGAGGCTATCGGTGACACGTCCCTGGAACCCGAAGTAGCCGTCCTCCAGCTCCACGGCGAGATCACCCGTGCGCACCAGTCCGCCGCTGAGCACGCGCTCGCTCGCCTCGCCGTTCCGGAAGAACCCGGCCATCGTGAGCTTCTCGGCGTGCGGGCGCAGCACCAGCTCCCCGGGCGATCCCTGCGGAGCCCGGACTCCGGGCTGCGATTCCACCCAGGCCTCGAACTCGGGGATCGGCCGGCCCATCGACCCGACGGGGCCGTCGATGTTCAGCAGCGCGAAGTCGGCGCCCTCAGTCAGACCGTAGCCCTCGCGGACCTCGACTCCGAAGCGCTCCTCGAATCGGACCCAGCTGTCCTGCGGACAGGCCGCACCCCAGGCGATCTCAACCGGATTGTCAGCATCGTCGTCTCGCGGCTGCTGCTTCAAGAGCAGGTTCACGACCGCACCCAGGTAGTGCAGCCGGGTGCAGCCGAACTCGCGGGTCTGATCCCAGCAGCGGGAGGCGCTGAACTTCTCGACCATGGACACCGACGCGCCTGCGAGGATGGCGGCGTAGATGGCGGTCCAGCCGCCGCCGTGGTAGAGCGGTTCCCAGAGCAGCAGGTTGTCCGCAGGGCCGATCGAGGCCAGATCGCGCGCCGATCGCGCGCCGAGTTGCAGATAGCGATCGGTCAGCTTGGCGCCCTTCGGTGCTCCGGTGGTGCCCGAGGTGTACGAGACCTGATCCAGTCGATCGAGGTCGTACCAGACGGTGTCTACGGTCGGCCGGCCGCAGTCGAGCACCGCCCCCAGATCATCGCCTTCCCGCAGCAGCTCCTCGCTCGGTCGCCGCCACACCTGTCTCGGTCGCACCCGACTCCGCTGTGACGCGGCGCGCACTACGTCTGCAAACTCCGCCTCCGCGAAGAGGAGGTGGGGGCGCACATCGTCGAGCAGCAACTCGACCCCGGCCGACTTGAGGTGGATGCTGACCGGGACATGAACCGCGTTGACCCGTTTCAGGGCGTAGACGAGCACGAGGTGCTCGAAGTGGTTGCGGAGCATGACCGCGACACGGTCTCCCTCGCGTACGCCGATGAGGTCGAGGCCGGTCGCGCACCGCGACACGGCCGAGACGAACTCCTGATAGCTGAGCTCGCCGTCGGCGGAACGGACGAAGCATCTCTGCGGGTGCCGCTGCGCCTGTTCGCGAAGGGCGTCGATGAGGGTGTCCAAGATTACTCCCTTGGTTTATTCGACTGATCGATATAAAATAATTATCATGCCCTTCGAGGAACCCGCAAGGGTAACCTGCACCCGATGAGAGAGGAACGCCGTGACCGGAAAGATTCGCGTGGAGATCGATGACGAGGCGATCGCCACGCTCACAATCGACAATCCGCGCAAGCGCAACGCCTGGACCGAGCAGATGCGCGATGAGCTGATCCAGGCCGTCACGGAACTTTCCGCTGCTCCCCCGGACACTTGCCGGGCGATCGTGCTGACCGGAGAAGGCCCCGACGCCTTCTGCGCCGGCGAGGACCTGAGCGTCGCGATCGAGTTCACCCCGGAGAACGCCGGCGTCGACCAGTACCGGGATCTCTTCTCGCTCATCCGCAGAGCACCCAAGCCGATCATCGCTGCGATTCGCGGTGTCGCAGCCGGCTCGGGTATGCAGCTCGCCCTCTGCGCCGACTACCGCGTGAGCCACCCCGACGTCCGCTTTGGACAGCCTGAGGTGCGGACCGGGCAGGCGAGCGTGACGGGAAGTTGGCTGCTCGCGCAGAGCGTCGGCATCGCCAAGATGCGCTCTCTCGTCCTCAGCGGCGAGCTGGTCAGGGGCTCCGAAGCCTGGCGCCTCGGGCTGGTCGATCTCCTGACCGACTCCGATGCGGTCCACTCCACGGCGAGGACCGTCGCGCTCCGCCTCTCGGAGGCGCCGATCGAGGCCTATGCCGCCACCAAGCGAGCGATCTGCGACATGGAGGAGCAGAGCTTTCAGGCGGCGTTCGATATCGCGAACGAGACGCACGCCTGGGTGGCGAGTACCGACGCCGCTCAGCGGGGCATCTCGAAGTTCTTCGAGAGCAGGCCTTCGCGCGTGAAGTAGGGCGACTCTCGATCAGCGCTCGTCGTCGAGGCGCTCGGGCGGCAGCGTGCCGTATTCGATCCCCCACCGCACCGCCTGGCGCTCGACCCCTATCTTCCGGCAGGCCGACCGAATGTACGACTTGAGCGAGTTCATGCTGATGTAGCTCCGCGTCGCAATCTCCCAGTTAGTGAAGCCCTGGGTGATGAGTGAGATCACCTCATCCTCACGCGGGCTGAGGCCCTTGTTCTGCGCGTAGCGTGGACGTTCCGCTCTCGAGCTCTGGCCAGCCGGTCGTGAGGTAGGCCTCGAGGGCGCGGTGCCGGAAGGTGTACTTCCTGCCCCTGGAGATGATCCCGCGCACGGTGTCGAGCCGCTGCGCGAACGGGCCCGCGTTCGTGGCGTTGTCGTATCCCATCGCCCTGGCGATGCCGGTGAGGGTTCGATGCTTCGGATCCATCTCGGCCATGCGCGTCACGAATTCCTGCTCCTTCGGGGGCAGCCTGTCGAGAATGCGCTCGACGTGTGCCGTCGCCTCATGGCGAGCAGCCTCCCACCCGCTGACCACCTCGTCGAGCGTGATCACATCGCCCGTCCCCGCGTACCAGGCCCGCTCGCCCGCCAGCTGGAAGAGGAACGGCTCACCGCAGCTGACCGAGACGATCATCTCCGCGGCCTCGGGAGTCATCCGGATCGTGCTGATTCCACCGGTCTCGTCGGAAGATTCCCAGCCCGGGTCGATGAACGGGCTGAGGGCGAAGAGGAGATCCTCGTCCGATATCGGTTCGAGAGTGTTGGTCGCGAAGCGCCGGGCGAAGGTGGCGCCGCTTCGGGAAGAGGCCTTCTCGGCGAACTCGGGCAGGCCGGTGAGATAGACGGCGATCGGGAGCGCGCGCTGGTCGACGATGCCGCCCGGCAGTTCGACGGGCATCTTCGCGGTGATCGCGTCCCCCAGGCTGATCAGCAGCTGCGACAGCGCGTTCTCATCGGAGACGTTCTGGATTTCATCGATGTGGACGAGTACGACGCGTCCCGCCCGTCTCGCGGCCACCCCTACCTCGATGAGCAGCTCGGTGAGCACGGAGTACGGCTCGGGACCCGTAGCCCGGTCGATCGTCAGGGAGATCCCGCTCGCGGCGACCTGCCGCACTCGTTCGAGGATGCCGGTGATCCTCTGCTCGCGCGCGGCCGCCAGGCCTGCTTGATCGGAGAGTCGCAGGATCGCGGCGGCGACGGCCTTCAACGGATCCGCGCCTGCGGGAAGACGTACCTGCGGGGTCACCCAGTCGCCGTCCGCCGCGGCCTTCTCGGCGATGCGACGCACGAGTGTCGACTTGCCCAATCCGGGTTCGCCGAGGATGGTTCGACCGCGCTCCGGCATCCCGGCGTGCAGCCGCGGCCGCACGACCGCCGACCACTCGGTCAGTTGGCTGATCCGCCCGGCCCAGACAACGGGAACCGTGTCGGAGCCCGGGGTGAAGGGGTTATCGAGAGGGCTGCGCACGTATTAAAGTTATCACCGAACTGAGTAATTTAGTTAAGATTATCAGTGTCTTGGTTTCTGTCTGGAACTTCCTGTCGCTGAGAAAGAGGTTGCCCCTACCGCCGCGGAACCAGCGGCGAGTGCTGCTGCACCCAGCTGTACATCGCCACTGCGGCGGCGGCCGAGGCGTTGATGGAGCGGGTCGATCCGTACTGCGTGATCTCGACCACGGCCTCAGCGACCGCGACCGCCTCCGTGGTCAGCCCTGGGCCTTCCTGGCCGAACAGCATGACGCAGCGCTCGGGCCAGTCGAAGGTCTCCATCGGCACGCAGCCGGGCACGTTGTCGATCGCGATGATCGGGATCCCCTCGTCCCGCGCCCACGCCGCGAGCGCCGCGACGTCCTCGCGGTGCTCGACGTGCTGGTATCGGTCGGTGACCATGGCGCCGCGCTTGTTCCAGCGCCGCCGCCCCACGATGTGCACGGTGTCGGCCGCGAACGCGTTGGCGCTGCGCACGATCGAGCCGATGTTCATGTCGTGCTGCCAGTTCTCGATGGCCACGTGGAAGGGGTGCCGCTTCTCGTCGAGGTCGGCGACGATCGCCTCCATGCGCCAGTAGCGGTAGCGATCGATCACGTTCCGGGTGTCCCCGTGCTCGAGCAGCTCGGGATCGTAGCGATCCTCCGTCGGCCACGTCTCGCGCCCGCCCGGCCACGGCCCGACACCCGAGGTGGTGCGCTCCGGATGCCCGGTCGCAGCGGCCGCCGCGGGAAGGGCCGATCGACGGGGCGATGGATCCTCGAGGGCGGGATCGCGGTGCGGTGCGGAGGCGTCATCAGTCACCCGCCTATCCTCGCATTCCGCGCGGCTCGCCAGCGGCTACAGTGAAGCAATGGCACCCGCAGCTTCCCCACCCGATGCTCGCCCCGCGTCCCGTTCGCCGCTCCCTCCCGCGTTGACGACGCTGCTCGCTCTCGCCGCGGCGATCGTCGTGCTCGCCGGCATGTCCTTCGGGCGGGATCTCATCGGTCCGCTCGCCGTCGCCGCCGTCATCGTGGTGATCTGCCACCCGGTGCGCCACCCGCTCGAGCGCATCGGTTGCCCGCGCTGGCTCGCGACCACAGCGGTCATCGCGGTCGCCTACGCGGTCCTCGTCGCCATGGCGCTGCTGCTCACCTTCGCCGGGGTGGAGTTCACCGCCCTGGTGCTCGACTACGCCGGCGAGCTGCGTGCGACGGTCGACACGATCGTCGCCTGGCTGGGGGAGATGGGCCTGCACTCCCAGGCCTCAGACACCGTGGCCGCGATGCTCGCGCCGTCGTCGCTCATCCGCTTCATCACGTCGCTCGGCAGCGGCATGCTCGGAGTCGCCACCGCGCTCTTCTTCATCTTCGCCTACGTGCTGTTCATGGCGGCCGATGCCGCCCGCTACGATCGCGCGACATCGGACTTCGGGCCGTCGGCGAAGCCGGCCATGATCCGCTTCGAGGCCTTCAACCGGGGTGTGCGCCGCTACTACGTGGTCAACGCCTGCTTCGGTCTCGTCGTCGCGGTGATCGACGGGCTCGCCCTCTGGGCCCTCGGCGTACCCGCCCCTCTTGTCTGGGCGATCCTGTCGTTCGTCACCAATTTCGTGCCGAACATCGGTTTCGTGCTCGGGCTCGTGCCCCCGGCGGTGCTGGCGCTCGTGGTGGGAGGCTGGCCGCTGATGCTCGCGGTGATCGCCATCTACTGCGTCGTGAACGTCGTGCTGCAGGTGCTGGTGCAGCCGAAGTTCGTGAGCGACGCCGTCAATCTCAGCCTGACCCTGAGCTTCTTCTCGGTGCTGTTCTGGACCTTCGTGATCGGCCCTCTCGGTGCGATCCTCTCGATCCCGCTCACCCTGCTGCTGCGGGCGCTGATCCTCGAGAGGGATCCCGGCACCCGCTGGCTGCGCTGGCTCTCCGGGGACACCTCGGCGACGGAGGAGCAACTGGTCGCGGCCCGGAAGACCTCGTAGGCTGACGGTCATGGCCGGCCGTGCACCGCTGATCGTGATCGCCCCGGACTCGTTCAAGGGCAGTTGCTCCTCGCCCGAGGCCGGGAGTGCGCTCGCGCTCGGCGTGCGCGACGCGCTCGGGGACGGGATGCGGATCCGCGAGCTGCCCATGGCCGACGGCGGCGAGGGCACGCTCGACGCGCTCGCGGCGGCGTGGGGAGGCCGGGTGCTCGACGTCGAGACCGTCGATGCGCTGGGGCGGCCCTGTACGGCGCGGTTCGGTCTGAGCGCCGATGGTCGCACCGCGGTCGTCGAGGCCGCCGAGGCGAACGGGCTTCCTCGGGTGAGCGACGTGCCTGCGCAGCCGCTCCGCGCCGACACGTACGGCGTCGGTCTCATCGCGCTCGAGGCGCTGCGCCGAGGCGCCGAGGAGATCCTGCTCTGCGTCGGCGGTTCTGCCACGAGCGACGGCGGCTCGGGGTTCCTGCGGGCGCTGGGCGCTCGCCTGCTCGACGAATCCGGGGTCGAGATCGACCCCGGCGCGGCGGGGCTCCCGGCGCTGCGCAGCGTCGATCTCTCCGCCCTGGGTCCCGCCGCACGGGCCGCGCGGTGGCGGATCGCGGTGGACGTCGACAACCCCCTGGTCGGGCCGAGGGGCGCGGGTGCCGTCTTCGGGCCTCAGAAGGGCGCGGCGCCAGGCGACATCGCGGTGATCGACGCCGGCCTCGCGCGGCTGGCTGACGCGCTCGCCTCCCGCGGGGGAGCGAGCGCGGCCTCGCTGACCGCACGACCCGGTCTCGGCGCCGCCGGCGGCCTTCCCCTCGCGGCGGTGGCGGCGCTCGGCGCCGAGACCGTCCCGGGCGCGGAGCTCGTCGCAGGATCGATCGGCCTCGACGAGGCGCTGGCCGAGGCCTCGCTGGTGATCGCCGGGGAGGGGCGCCTCGATGCGCAGTCGCTCGGCGGCAAAGTGGTCTCGCGCATCCTCGAAGGGGCGAAGGCGGATCGGACCGGATCCGGGCGAACGCCGCCGGTCGTCGTCATCGCGGGATCCGTGGAGCTGAGCGCCGCCGAGTGCCGCGCGGCCGGGATCGCCGCGGCCCTCTCGATCGCCCGGGGGCCCGCGACGCTCGCTGAGCTCACCGACGACTGCGCCGAACTGCTGTCCGAGGCCGCGGCCCAGGCGTGCGGGCTGCTCGCCGCCGCGGCATCCGGCGTGCGTTCGCGCTGAGGGCCCGGCGGCGGGCCCGATCCCGCCCTAGGCGGACGCTGCGGCGGTGCTCAGCCGCTCGATCTCGGCCGGCGTCAACTCGAGTTCGAGCGAGGCGAGCAGCGCGCTCAGCTGCGACGTCGTGCGAGCGCTCGCGATCGGCGCCGCGATCGTGGGCTGCTGACGCAGCCACGCGAGCGACACCGACGCGAGCTCCACGTCGTGCGCACCGGCGACCTCGTCGAGTGCGGCAAGCACGGCGCGTCCGCGGTCGTCGAGGTAGGAGGAGGCGTCCTCGGCGCGTGGGCTCGCGTTCGCGGCGCTCGCGTCCGAGGCATCGCGGTACTTTCCCGCGAGGAAGCCCTTCGCCAGCGAGAAGTACGGGAACACCGCGAGATCCTCGCGCTCGGCGACATCGCGCAGCCCGTTTGTCTCGAAGTCGCGCTCCACCAGGTTGTAGTGGGGCTGAAGCGCGATGGGGAGGTGGTGACCGCCCGCACGGCCGATGCGGAACCACTCGTCGATCCGCTCGGCCGTGTAGTTCGAGACGGCGATCGCGAGGACCTTGCCCTCGTCGACGAGCTCGGAGAAGGAGACCACGGTCTCCTCGAGCGGTGTCTCGGCATCGTCGAAGTGCGCGTAGTAGAGGTCGATCCGGTCGGTCTGCAGACGCTGCAGCGATGCCTCGGCGGCGGCCTTCACATTCGCACCGGAGAGCCCCGAGAACTGCGGGTGCGTCGAGACCTTCGTCGCGATCGTCACTCGATCCCGGCCTCCCCGCGCTGCGAGCCACTCGCCGATGATCGTCTCCGATTCGCCCCCTCCGTTGCCGGGCGCCCAGCGCGAGTAGCCGTCGGCGGTGTCGAGGAAGTCGCCTCCGCCGGCGACGAACGCGTCGAGCACCCTGAACGACTCCTCCCGATCGGCGGTCCAGCCGAAGACATTGCCTCCGAGGGCGAGAGGGGTGATCTCGATGTCCGAAGCGCCGTTCTGCGCGTGAGTGGTGCTCATGCGATTCCCTTCATCATGCGTCTGGGTGCCGTGTGCACGGTCCAGTTCGACGCTATCAGCGCGCAAGCTGCGAAGGCCCTCAGATGACGAAGCGGGTCGGCTGTCTCCCGGCCCACTCGCTCGGGCAGGCAGGGATGGAGCCGATCCGTGCCCCGGTCGGCTGTCTTTCTCCGGTTCCTTCCACGCAGTGCTCCTCGACGGGAACCGTTTGGATCATCGGGATTCGCGGGTTCCTCGGAGATTGTCGGTGAGTACGGCGTCGTACTCGGCAGTGCGCCGGAGAAACTGCTCGCTCCGAAACCGCATGAGCCAGGTCCTCCGAGCGGCTGAGAGGAACGCGGGATCTGCCGCGGCCAGGTCCCTGAGAAGGGAATCGAGGTCGTGCTCGAATCCTCCCGGGGCCAGCACCGTGCTGATGAGCCCGAGCTGGAGGGCCTGTTGCGCCGTGACCCGTTCCTCGGTGAGGGCCAGCCAATGCGCCTGTCGCGGAGGCACTGTCTCTTCCAGATAGGCGAGCACCCGCCCGGGATACAGACCGAGGCGACGCTCGGGTAGCCAGAACGTCGCCTGCTCCCCCGCGACGGCGAGAGGACTGAGCGCGGCGAACATGAGGGCCCCGGCGAGCGCGGGGCCCTCGAAGACCGAGACGACGAACAGCTCCGTGCGCAGGAGAGTGTCGGCGATGACAAGCTCGGGGGAGTCTGAATCGAGGCGGATCGGTTCGCTGAGGTCGACGCCGGAGCTGAAGACGGGGATGGCCGAGCGGAGAACGAGGATGCGCGCTCCCCGATCCTCCGCCTCGTGCAGCGCACCGGCGATGGTGTGGGAAAAATCGGAGTCGAGGGCGTTGCGCTTCGCGGTGCGACGGAGAGTGACTGTCGCGATGGGGCCGTCTATGGAGAGGCGGATGTCGTCCTTGTGGCTCATCCGGGTGTCTCCGTCGCCGATCGATCGAGACGGTCGATGAGCTCCTGCCGCACGCGTCTGCGGTCGACCTTCCCGGAGTCGAGCATCGGGATGGTGTCCACCGCCTGCACGGTTCTCGGTGCCTTGAAGCCGGCCAGCTCACGGCGGCAGCGCGTGGCGATGCGGGTGATCGCAGCGCGCTGGTCGTCGGCGCCCTCGCGTGTGAGCTGGACCACGGCTGCCGGGATCTCGCCGAGGCGACGGTCGGGGATGCCGACGACGATCGCTTCCTCGATGAGGGGGTCGTCGCGCAGGAAGGACTCCACCTCGGCGACCGATACATTCTCGCCACCCGGTTTCAGACGGTCGTCGATGCGACCGGCGTAGCGGAGCACGTCGCCGTCGAAGCGCACGAGATCGCCGGTGCGCAGGCCTTCGGGGCCGAGCGGTGGCGATCCGAGATAACCGCGCATGACCATCGGCCCGCTGAGCCAGAGTTCTCCGATCTCTCCTGGCGCCACAGGGACATCCGTCTCGGGGTCCAGGACGCGGACCCGTGTTCCCGGCGTCGGGTGGCCGAGAGTGCCGAGGCGGACGGGCTCGGGGTCGGTCCGGACCGTGCAGGCGATCGTACCCGCCTCGCTGGATCCGAACATATTGACCAGTTCGCTCACGCCGAGTGTGTCCTGGATCTCCTGGAGCGAACCATGATCGCCGCTGGCCCACCCCCGCCGGAGGGAGGGGAGAGGGCGAGGCGCGGTGCGATAGGCGTCGAGCAGCATCCTCCACAGTGCACCGTGGCCCTGGAAGGCCGTGCATCCGCGTTCGATCTCCTGCAGCGCTGCCGCGGCGTCGAAGCGGCGAGGGATCACCATCGTGCAACCGCTGGTGATTGCGGCCAGGCATGTCGAGATCGTGCCGCCGATGTGGAAGAACGGCAGCGGGGAATACATCCGATCGTCGGGTCCGATGCCCAGGCATTCCGCTCCGTAGTGCGCAGCGGCGAGCGAGCCCGACTGTGTGATCAGTACGCCCTTCGGAGTCGACGTGCTCCCCGAGGTGAACTGGATGAGCGAAACCTCGTCATGATGCGGCGCAGGTACGTCGAGATCGCGTTCGCCCGCCGTGAGGTTGCCCAGGCGCGTCCCGAGCGGAGCTGTGACAAGAAGCTCTGCGTTCTCCGGTCCCAGGGCCTCGCGCAGGAGACCGGCGCTGTCGATGTCGAAGAAACCGGTCGCCGCCAGGACGAGGCGCGGCTGTAATGCGCCGAGCACCTGTGCGAGCTCTCCGGCCCGCAGGCGTGTGTTCAGTCCGCAGATCCGCGCGCCTATCCGCGCCGCACCGAGCATGGCCACGGGCCAGAGCGGCGATGGCGGTGACCAGACCGCTAAGGAATCACCCCGTGCGAGGCCGGCGTTCCGCAGAGCGGATGCGAAGTCAGCCGAGAGCTCGATGAGGTCACCCACGGTCAGTTGTGAATGCTCATCGGGGAACTCGTACAGGACGTGGTCTGCGCCGAAGCGTCGTTCAGCATCTGCGAGTGCCTCGGCATATCCCTGTCGCGGCATCGGGCGCAGACCCAGTCGATGCGCCTGGGTGAGCTCTCCCTCAGCGAACCCGGCACCAGCCGGCTGGTGCCGGGAGAGGGTGGACGCCACGGGATTCATCCGGGCCATCCTCAACATCCCCGGAAGCGGGGGGCGCGCTTCTCCTGCCACGCGGCGATGCCCTCCTTCGCGTCCTCGGTGTCCTGCAGCAGGCGCACCATGAGGTCCTCCATGCGGATCCCGTCGGAGAGGGTGGTGTCGTAGGCGCGCAGGGCGAGCTCCTTCGTCGCCTGGGCGGCGAGGGGCGATCGCTCGGCGACGGTCTTCGCGTACGCGATGGCCTGGGCGCGGACGTCGCCCTCGACGACGTGGGAGACGAGTCCGTGCCGGATGGCGTCCTCGGCCTGCAGGACGTCGCCACCGAGCAGCATCGACAGCGCGACGGCGTGCGGGATCTGACGCAGGAGGCGCTGAGTCCCGCCGAATGAGGCGAGTACTCCCCACCCGGTCTCTGGCGTCGCGAAGCGGGAGCGCGCGGACGCGAAGCGGATATCCGTCGCCAGCAGCAGGGTGAGTCCGCCGCCGAAGCACACTCCGTCGACTGCGGCGATCACGGGCTTGCGCAGTTCCAGGCCGCGATCGGGGCGAAGATCCGCGAACGGTGCGAGCAGCCGCTGAAGATCGACGGGATCCGAGAGATACTCGTCGATGTCCGCGCCGGCGCAGAACGCGCGACCCGCCCCGGTGAAAACGACGACGCGGACGTCCGCGCGGTCGCTCGCGATGCGCCAGGCCCGTTCAAGACCGTCGAGGAGCTCGAAGGTGAGGGCGTTGAGGCGTTCCGGCCTGTTCAAAGTGATGATCCCGACCTGATCCTCGATCCGCATGAGTACGGTCGGGGTGCCGAGTTCCAGATGTTCTGCGGTTTCTCGCACGTCTTCGTGTGGCATGGTTCCACACTCGATGCCGCGCCGCGATACGGCAACTGGCATTAGTGACAGCAGACGGCGGCACGGCCGATTGCGCGATCGGTCAGCCGGGCCCCACTGGTAGCCGGAGGGACGCACGGGTGCCGCCCGTGGTGAGGCTCTCGACGGTGAGCTCACCGCCTTGCGCCTCTGCACGCCGGTGCATGGCGCGCAGGCCGTGCTTCATCGTCTCAGGCCTGCGCGCCCGCTCGGACGTTCTCTTCCCGCCATCGAGCTCGCTGAGGCCGACTCCATCGTCCACGACGACGAGCTCGACGGACCGTCCGTCGTCGACGACGCGCACGGTGATCCGGACCCTGCTCGCGTCCGAGTGCTTGGCCGCGTTCACCAGACATTCGCGAGCGGCTCTCAGCAGTTCAGCGCCGGTCGGGTCCGAGACGCCGTCGACCGCCTGCTCGATGACGGACTCGATCGCCAGCCCCCACTGCTCGCGGACGGAGGCGAGTGTGCCTTCGATCTGCCGGGAGAGAGGATCGGGAGGTGCCTCGAGCAGGAAGATCGCGTCTCGCAGTGCCGCCTCGGCCGTGCGGACGAGTTCGATCGCCCGGGGTACTTCCGGCTCCGGTTCGGCGGTGAGGGCGAGTTGCGCGGCGAACAGCAGCTGCGAGACGTCGTCGTGCAGGTCATCGGCTATACGCTGGCGTTCGCGGTGCTGGGCGAGCTCCTCCTCTTGGCGGCGTGTCTGCTGCAGTGATGCCGCCTCACTCAGCACCTGGGCGAGGTCCGCCAACAGTGCGCGCTCGCTCCGTCCGAATCCGTTCGAGGCTCTCTCCGCGCGCAGGACCAGGTTCCCGGCGTTGCCGCCGCAGGGCAGCTCCATCAGCGAGCCGAGCGGTCCGCGGGACGGAATCTCCATTCTGCTGCCGGACGAGGAGGCCGCTCGACCCCGATGCACGGCGAGGTGATCGGCGGCCAGGAGGCGACGGGTCTCGTCCACGATCCCTGTGATCCGCGTCTCGTCCGGCGGGGAGGCGAGTGCCGCGATGCGGAGTGCGGCGACGATACCGTCTGCCTCATACGCGAATCGCCGACGCTCGGAGAGCCGTGTCAGCTCGACGGCGAGCGAGAGACGGGGGAGGACGGGGAGTACGACGCCCATGTCGTCCGCGTCGAAGCCGTTCTCCTTGTTGACGATCATCAGCACGCCGATCGAGCGGGCAGCGACAACGAGCGGGAGGGCCAGCATGCTCCGGATTCCGAATGCCTGCGGATAGTTCTGGAGGACGGCGGGATCGCCGATGACATGATTGCTGGCGAACGGCTGCTGCAGTTCGAACACGCGCGCAGCGTTGCTGTGCAGGTCGCCGGGGTCGATGGGGAAGCGGCGGGTGACGGATGCCGGGAGCCCGAAGGAGCCGTCTGCGGTGATCAGCAGCCCGGTGTCGTCGTCCGCGACGGAGAGCCCCACGCCGACTTCTCCCAGCTTCGCGGACAGAGCGACGGTCATCGCTTCGATGAGGGTCGTGAACGAGTCGGTCGACAACACGAGGGCGTCGAGGTCAGTGAGGTCCGGCGCCGCGGTGGGGGCTTGTCGATACTCGAGCGCCGATTCGCAGACGCGTGCGAGTGCGCTGAGAAGCGGGGGGTCGGGATGCCGGGGCTCCGCCGCCAGGACCACGAGGAGCCCGATCACCTGGTCGTCTCTGGTCACCGGAACCCGCGATGATGAGGTGAAGCCGAACTCGGTAAGGCGCTGGCGGAAGGAGCCGTCTGCGCTGCCCTGCGCGCCGCCCCCGCCCGCGCCGGTGTCGCGGGCGGGGAGGATGAGACGTGCGAGGTCGTTCGCGCGCGACTTGCTGATGCCGTGCGAGCCGACGGCCGGATCTCCGCTCTCTCCCCAGACGGTGAGGATTGCGGCGTCGAAGCGGGTCACGGTGGCCACCGTGACGCAGAGCCGTTCGAGCAGCCGCCGGTCGACGTGCCCTGTTCTCGGGTTCGTGCGGTTCATGGCGAATCGGGGGTGATGAGCTCGCGGCGGATGGCTTCGGCGATGACCTGCGTCTTCGATCGCGCCCCCAGGAGCTCCTTGGCCCGTTGCATGTGAAAGCGGACGGTCGATTCGCTGATGTGGAGGGTGTGTGCGACCTCCTTGTCCGTCGCGCCCTGGGCAGCGAGGGAGAGGACGCGTTCTTGCTGAGGGGTCAGTTGCGGTGAGAGCGGGGTGCCCCCGCGGAGGCGCTGCACCAGATCGGCGGGAGACTCCTCGCGGATATGCCCTTGCAGTACTCCGGTGAGCGCCGTGCGCAGCTCCTCGCTGCCCGCCGACTTGGCGACATAGACGTCGGCGCCTGCTTCGTACGAGGCCCGGACGCTCCGCTCGCTCAGGTGGGTGCTCAGCACGACGATCCGGAGCTCTGGATGCTCCTTCCGCAGGCTGGCGATGAGATCGTGCCCTGACATACCTGGCAGACGCAGATCGACGATGACTGCTGCCGGCCGTTCGCGGTGGACGGACTCCAGCGCCTCCTCTCCGGTGGCCACGCCGATGACGCGGCGCTCGTCCGAGGAGAGCGTCGCGATCAGGCCGTCGCGCACCACCTCGTGATCGTCGACGATGAGGATGAGGGTCGGAGCCGTGGGGTCCATGTCGCCAATTCCATCATCCTGTCGACGGTGCGCGGTAGGGCGCCGCGGCCTCCGCCGCAGCCCAGAGCGCGGCGGCGGTAGGGCGGGACGTCTCATCCCAGAGGTGGCCGACGAGACCGGCCGTGCGCGCGACGAGTGCGATGCCGCGCAGGATCTGCCATGGCAGGCCGATAGCCGAGAGCAGCGCAGCGCCGGCGCCGTCGACGTTGACCGGGAGCGCCCGCCCAGACGCTTCCTCGGCTGCCTCCCGAAGCATGTCGAGGCGGTCCCGGGTGAGAGAAGGCAATTCGGTCTCATCCGCGAGTGCGTACAGTGCACGTGTCCGTGGATCGCCGTCCTTGTGGGTGGGGTGCCCGAGGCCGGGAATCCGGAAGCCCGCCGCTCGCATATCGGTCACCACCGTTCTCGCATGTGCCTGCGGATCTGCCTCTTCCGGCCACTCCTGCAGGATGCGGCCGCAGCCGTCGAGGGCGCCGAGGAAGTGATCGCCCGCTCCCAGGAGGCCGGCGGCGACCGCGCCCTGCAGGGCGCCGGGGGCGCCGAGGTCGGTCAGGCGGGCCACGACCGCGGTGGGCGTAAGGCCGTGCTCCGTGAGAGCGACGAGCACCGCATCCAGGATCCGGCGTTCCTGTTCACCGGGCAGCTGCGCCTGGATTTCAAGAGCGACCATGTCGGTGAAGGTGATCCGGCCGATCAGCTCGTGCGAGAGGTCGCGGCCGCGAACTGCGACGGCGTCCGAGGTGGCCTCGCCCATAGTTTGGTGTGTGGTCATCAGATGCTCTCCTGTGCGAATAGGGACCCCGTCGGGGCGCGGTCGGGACGGCTCCAGGCGACGGCGAGGTCGGAACGACGGAGCTCTTCCTTCTTCACCCTCGCGGTGTGGGTCTTTGGAAGCTCCTCGACGAGGCAGATGCGTGATGGGCGCATGAAGCGCGGCAGTCTCTCGTCCAGGTCCTCGGCGATCTTGGCAGCATCCGCAGAAGGCTCACCGACGATGAAGAGGACGACGTCTCGGTCGCCATGGGTGTTCGGGATGCCGACCGCGGCGCACTCGCGCACCAGCGGATGTTCGGCCACGATCGATTCGAGCTCGACGGAGGATATGTTCTCTCCTCCGCGGCGGATCGTGTCCTTCAAGCGGTCGACGAAGTAGAACCACCCGTCCCCGTCGCATCGGGCGGCGTCGCCCGTGTGGAACCAGAGGTCGCTCCACGTCTCGACGGTGGCGGCCGGCGCACGCCAGTATCCGGCCATGATCTCGTGGGGGGCGGACATCCGCAGGACGAGCTCGCCGACCCCGCCCACCGGGACCTCGTGTCCGAACTCGTCGACGATACGCGCGTCGACGCCTTCGCGTGCCCGTCCACAGCTTCCCTGCGGCGCATCGCTCCAGCCGGTGGCGATGGGCGAGGCGACCTCCGTCATGTTGAACAGGGTGCTCACACGGACGCCGAAGCGCTCCTGGAATGCGGCGGTGTCCGCCGGCAGCGGAGCCGCGCAGACGTTGCGCAGTGTGTGGTCGCCGTCCGAGGTGGTCGGCGGCTGTTGAACGAGGTACGAGACGGTGGAGGCGACGAGCATCGTCGAGGTGACCCCGTACTCGCGGATATCGTTCCAGAACTGCGAACTGCTGAACCCGTCGCGGATGATCAATTGACCGTTCAGGAGTGCGCTGGAGTAGACGCCGACTTTTCCTGAGACGTGATACATCGCCCACGGGCTGTACCAGACATCGCCCTGCCGTCCGTCGACCGGCATGAGCCACCGGGCCGTCGCGTACTCCTGGGCCCAGGGGACGAGGACGCCCTTCGAACGTCCACTGGTGCCCGACGTGTAGACGATGGTGGCGATCTCGTGAGGGAGCGGGTCGCGGTCGTCGACGGCGACTTCGGCCCCGAAGTCCGCGCGGCTGAATCCCGTGCGAGCATCGGAGGACTCGGATGCTCCGTCGACGAGGTAGACCGGCGGTGCTGCAGGCGAACCGTGCAACGCGTCTCGGAGAACGACGGAGAACCTCGGTGAGGCGATGATGCACCGCGGGTCTGCATCTGAGAGGACGTAGCTGAGGAGCGAGCCTCTCAATGCGGTATTGACGGGTGTCTCGATCGCACCGATCCGAGCCGCAGCCATCCAGACGGCGGTGGCATCGGACGAGGGTGGAAGGAGCGTGACGAGCCGATCGCCGCGCTCGACTCCTGCGGCGGTGAGCGCGCGCATCCACTCCTGCACTCTCGTCTCGAGCCCGAGATAGGTGACGTCGTCGCCGTCGACGGTTCGGATGAAGACGTGATCGGGCTGTTCGAGCGCCCGTCTTCTGAGGAGCGTCGGCAGGGTCAGGGAGATATCGGTGTCGAGCCGGTCGGGGAGGAGCAACGTCATTCGAGGCCTTCTCGTGTCTACGGTTGTTTGTCCGGGTCGTGCGTCGGGATGATGGGAATGGATCGACGCGGGGAAGCCTTCGTCAGGAGGGGGTGCCCTCGTCGGTGGGCTTGGGCTCGTGCATGATGAGCCCGGTGATGAGCGTGATGAGGCAGGCGCCGATGACGTACAGAGACACCGGCCAGGATTCGCCGCCGGCAGCACCCACGAGGCTCGCGGCGACGAAGGGCGTGGCGCCGGCGAAGACGATCGAACCGATCTCGCGGCTCACCGAGAACCCGGTGAATCGGTTCCTGGTCGAGAAGAGCTCGCTCAGCAAGACCCCCTGTACGCCGAGGATCGTGGGCACTCCGATTCCGATCCCGCCGATCATCGCCAGAATGATCAGCAGATCCTGTCCGGTATTGAGGAGCATGAAGAACGGGAACGCGAACAGGGCGGAGATCGCGGATCCGGCGATGAGGACCGGCCGACGGCCGACACGGTCCGAGAGCGCGCCCATGAGCGGCACCATGAACATCGCGAGGAAGGCGGCGATAGCGACCGCCCACGTGCCGATCGACGTCTCGATGCCGAGGTTGTTGCGCATGTAGGACAGGGAGTACGTCTGGTAGGCGTACGTCGCCGTGAAGGCGCCCGCCACGATACCGATGACCAGCAGCACGCTTCGCCATTCGTGGCGGAACACTGAGATCAGCGGGACCTTGGCGATCTCTTCGCGTTGCTCGACCTGCTTGAACTCGGGTGTCTCGTCCAGGCGCAGCCGAATGTAGAGGCCCACGGCTACGACGACGACGCTGAGGAGGAATGGGATGCGCCAGCCCCAGCTCATGAAGGCATCTGTCGGCATGAGGGCGAACAGGGCGAACACCGTCGACGAGAGCACGGTTCCCGAGTAGGTCCCGATCGTCGCTATCGACCCGAAGAGCCCTCGGCGGTTCTTCGGGGCGAATTCCGCGGAGTAGATCGTCGCTCCGGCGAGCTCCGCTCCCGCGCCGAGACCCTGAGCGAGCCTCAGGATCACCAGAAGGATCGGTGCGAGGATCCCGATCGTCGCATAGCCGGGCAGCAGACCGATGACCGCGGTGCTGACGCCCATGAGGATGAGGGTGGCGACCAGGGCCGGCTTCCGGCCGACGCGGTCACCGACGGCGCCGAAGATGATCGATCCGATCGGACGGGCTGCGAAGCCGACGCCGAAGGTTGCAAACGAGAGGAGCGTGCTCACAACCGGGTCGACGGACGGGAAGAAGACCGGTCCGAGGACGAGTGCGGATGCCGTCGCGTAGAGGAAGAAGTCGTACCACTCCAGAGTGGAGCCGATCACGGACGCGCCGGCGACCCGACGCAGTGTCGAGAGGGTCTGCGCCGGAGTCGCGTCGGCCGCAGAGGAGGATGGATCCAGTTTCGTCATTGAAACCTCGATTGTCATGTGCTCATCGAGCACGAGCGGATGGGGCATCCCTCACTCTCTCGAAGGCTCGCCGTCGGGGTAACTGCCGAAACCGACAGTCTGCGCGCACGGGGAACGCATTGAGCTTCGCGCGCCTCTCCGGACACGATCCGTTTCCCATGCCGGCCGCTGGCGCGGCGGCCGACGCTGAGAACACGTAGGCGCGCCTCCGCGCGGCAGCGGTCCCGCAGGCTTACGGCCGCAGCCGGGTATCCCCGCGCGCGGATCCCGCTACTCGCGCCATTCCGGGTAGTCGAGTTCGATCCAGTCGCTCTCGCAGGGCGGCCCGGCGGTGTACCCGAACCGGCGATCGAACGGCGAGATCAGCACTCCCGCGAGGGTCTTCCAGCGCGCCGCCGGCTCCGACCGCTCGTCGGGATGACAGCACACCGAGTTCGGGTAGCCGACGTGATCCTGCAGCGCGCCTCGCAGATCCGCGTCCGCGAACCCGCCTCCCACCGAGGCGAAGCGTCGCCGCATGCGCCCGAGACGCGCGTAGCTGTCGGCCATCGCGATCGGGGCGAGATCGAAGCCGCCGACGATGGGCTCCGTGAAGTGATTGGCGTGCGTGAGCGTGCCATCGTCCGATGCGGTGATCGAGAGATTGTCGGGACCGCCCGGAGAGGCCTCGACATTCAGGATCGCGCCGCTCGCATCCGCCAGCACGAAGTTACCCGAGGTCGCACGGGGCATGCCGGCCAGGATCTCGAGCGCCTCCGCCGCGTGAGCCGCGTCCGCCACCGAGCGGATCTGCAGATGGTAGGGCACCCCGGCCGTGACGGCGTCGCGAGAGCTCACCAGCGTGTTCATGCCCAGGGCGAGCCCCGAGGCGGTGAGCACCATCTTCGCCAGCAGCCCCGCCTCGACGAGCGTCACGTAGTCGGGGCCGTCGGGGCGCGCGACCTCGAGGATGACGACCCCGCCCTCGAGCTCCTCGAGCCAGTCCCAGTTCTGCCCGACGACCGCGCCGCGGAACGGGCTGCGATCCGCCTCGACCGCGAACGAGGTGCACTCGCCCCTGAGCGCGGCGCCCTTCGCCCGGGTGGCGCCGTTCAGCACCTCCGAGCGGCAGTTGATCGCCAGGATGTCGTCGAACGGGAGCCCGCTGCCCTCGGCGATCCCGCGGATCTCGACGAGCAGGTGCGGCGCGTGCCGTTCGATGGCCGGCAGGTATCCGCGCGCGATCCGGATGGCGGCCTCCCACTCGACCCCCTTCGCCGCGAAGGCGCGTTCGTAGCCCGAGCGGATGATCGCGATCTGCGCCGCGGCGAGCTCGCCGTACTGACGCGACCGATCGGCCGCCTCGCCGCTGATCCGCACCCGAGGGTACGCACGCGCGGGGGTCGCCGCGCCGCTCATCGGTCACCGCCGAGGTCGAGCTCCAGCGGCCCGTGCTCGCGGGCGTAGGCGGCCACCTCGCGGGTCGTGGCGATCCAGGCGCCGGTGTCCTGCAGGTGGCCGATCACGGTGTCGAGCATCTCGAGGCGAGACGGTCGGCCGGAGATCATCGGGTGCGCGGTGACCATGACGTGGCCGCCGTGCCGAGCGATGCCGTCGATCTCCGGGATCCAGACGTCGAGCACCTCGCGCGGCGACCGGATCGTCTTCTCCCAGGTGTCGTTCGCGAACCAGAAATGCGGCGCATCGTCGAGGATCCAGGAGACGGGGACCTCCATGATGTCGTGCGACGGGTGCCGGTACGGCACGATGTCGTCGAGGAGGTTGGAGCTGTACGCGAAGCCGGCCTCGACGAGGAGGTCGAGCGTGTGCGCACTGAACTCCCACGACGGCGAGCGGTATCCGACGACGTCGGCGCCGAGCGCCCGCAGCGCATCCAGCCCCGCCCGGAGCTCCTCGCGCTCCTGCTGCTCGGTCATCCCGGTCGGCGAGCTGTGCGAGTGCCCGTGATGGGCGACCTCGTGACCGGCGGCGACGATGGCGCGGACGGCATCGGGGTGCCGCAGCGCGTCCTTGCCGCAGATGTAGAAGCTCGCCGTCACTGCGTGCTTCTCGAGCAGTCGCAGGATCAGGGGGACGCCGACCTTGGGGCCGAACGCCCCTTGCGACAGCACTCCGGGCGCCGAGGCGTTGGCGGGGTTCTCGCCGATCCACACCTCCTCGGCGTCGAAGTCGAAGCTCAGGGTCGCCCCGTACCGGCGGCCATCGGGCCACTGCGCCATGTCATTCCCTCCCTGCGGGATCCGCGCTCGCGCGCGAGGATCCGTCGTCGTCGCTCCGCGCCTCGGTCCCGCCGAGCCGCCCCTCGCGCGCGTCCCACTCGTGCAGCTCTGCGGGGCGCTCCGCCGGGTCGCCGTAGCCGCCACCGCCGCCGCTCTCGACCCGCACGACGGTGCCGGGTGCGAGCACGCGCGAGGTCTTCATCGGCCGATCGATGACGGCGCCGTCCGGGCCGATGACCGTGATGGTCGTCGGCAGCGCGTCGCCGCCGCCCGCCGCCCCGGCCGGGGCGAATCGCGCATCGGTCTGCTCCGCGTAGAAGGTCGCGTGCTGCGGGTGCTCGAGGATCTCGTACTCCCGCACCAGGCCGAGGCCGCCGTGGTACTTGCCCAGGCCCTGCGATCCGGGGCGGAACTCCGTGCGCAGGATCCGCACGTTGTAGTTCGTCTCGACGACCTCGGTCGGCATCACCCCCACGTTCGCCATGTAGGTGTCGACGCCGTCAAGCCCGTCTCCCTCCCGCGTGGCTCCCGTGCCGCCGCCCACGACATCGGCCATCACGGACGGGGCGCCGGTGCGCGGGTGGGTCGAGCCGATGTTGAAGCTGAAGAAGCTCACCTGGCTCGAGGCGACCGCGAGGTCGGGCCAGATCCGGTGCATGGCGTGGATCAGGGTGTCGGCCAGTCGCTGGCACGAGTTGTGCCGGATCGACACCGCCGCGGGCGGCAGCGGGTTCACGACCGAACCCTGCGGAGCCGTGATGTCGAGCACCCTGAGCAGGCCGTCGTTCGCGCTCACCGCGGGAGCCACGACCGCGCGCACCGCGTACACGAGGGCGGCGCGCGCGCTCGCCCAGGGGATGTTCATCGCTCCGGCGGTCTGGGGCCCGCAGCCGGTGAGGTCGATGGCCAGGCGGCCGCCGCGCTTCTCGATGCGCGCGTGGATGCGCGTGGGGTCGCCGCCGCGGCCGTCGTCGTCGAGCGCTCCCTCGGCCTCGCCCGCACCGTCGGGCAAGGCCGAGAGGAGGCGCCCGATGGTCGTCTCGACGCCGTCCAGCATGCGCTGCATGACCTCGAGCAGCTCGGCCGTGCCGTACAGGGCGGCGAGCTCGTGCACCCGCTCGGCTCCGAGGTGGCAGGCCGCGCGCTGCGCGCGGAGGTCGCTGAGCGTCGACAGCGGATCGCGGAAGTTCTCGGTGAGGAGGGCGACGAGGTCCTCGTTCTCCTCGCCGGCGATCGAGAGTCGGATCGGGGGCATGACGACCCCCTCGCCGTAGAGGTCGCCGAGCTCCGGCCCCTCGCTTCCGGGATTGACGCCGCCGACGTCGATGTGGTGGGCCGCGGTGCCCGCCCACGCCATCAGCGCCCCTCCGACGAAGATCGGTGTGACGATGTTGACGTCGGGCAGGTGCATCGCACCCTGATACGGATGGTTGCAGATGTACGCGTCGCCGGCTCGGATGCGACCCTGCCAGGCGCGGAGCACCGACTTCACCACGAGCGACATCGCCCCGAGCTGAGCCGGGATGTAGTCGGCCTGCGCCACGAGGTCGCCGTCCGCGGTGAAGAGCGCGCACGAGAAGTCGTCCATGTCGCGGATGATGGGGCTGTAGCTCGAGCGCTTCAGCACGCTGCCCATCTCCTCCGCGGCCGACTGCAGCGCGGCCGCGGCCACCTCGAAGGTGACGGTGTCCACTGGGGTGCTCATCGCGACTCCTCGTCTCGGTCTGATTCGGTGACTATGAGGTCGAGCGTGCTGGCCACGCGTACGAGCTGGCCGGGCAGGATGACGGAGGTGGCGTCCATCTGCTGGATGATCGCCGGCCCGGTGAACTCGGCGCCCGCGACCAGTGCGCCGCGTTCGATGACGGGCGTGCGCATGCGCCCGCACCCGGGGAGCAGGACCTCTCGCTCGGCGACGACCGCGTCCTCGGGCAGGGCCCGTGCCGCGACGGGGACCGCGGGCTCGGCGCCGCGGTCGATCACGCCGGTCGAGGTGAGGCGCACGGTCACGATCTCGACCGGCTCTGCTGCGTTGCTGTGCCCGTATCGCTCATGATGCGCCTCGTGGAAGCGCTCGGGGATGTCCGCGAGCTCCTCCTCGCCCCACCCCGAGAGCGGAATGTTGAGCTCGAACCCCTGGCCCCGGTAGCGGCAGTCGACCGTCGCCGTGTACTCGATGCGGCCGGGGTCCACGCCGTCCTCGGCGAGCTGCTCGGCGGCCTCCTGCGCAGCCTCTTCGAACCACTCCCGGATCCCGGGGATGCGCGCGGGTTCGGCTTCGAAGAGCAGGGTCTGGGAGTGGTCGAGCTTGAGCCCGGCGACCAGCAGGCCGTCGGCGGCGAAGAGGCCGGGGCGCAGGGGGATGATCGCGCTCTTGAGCGCCATGTGCCGCAGGATCAGCCCGGCGTGGAGCGGGCCGGCCCCGCCGAACGCCACGAGCGAGAACTCGCGCGCGTCCAGGCCCCGCTCGACGCTCACCTTGCGCACGGCGCGGACCATGTGGGCGAGCCCGATGGCGAGGATCGCCTCCGCCGCCTCCTCGACGGCCATGCCGAGCGGCTCGGCGATCCGGCCGACGGCGGTCACGGCGAGGTCGCGGTCGATGACGAGACCGCCCGCGAGCTCTCCCGAGCCCAGCGTGCCGAGCACGACGTGGGCGTCGCTGATCGTGGGTTCGACGCCGCCGCGCCCGTACGAGGCCGGGCCCGGAACGGCCTTCGCCGACATGGGTCCCACCTTCAGGCTGCCGGCCTGATCGATCCAGGCGATGCTGCCGCCTCCGGCGCCGATCGTGTGGATGTCGACGGTCGGTGCGAGCAGGGTGTGGTCCTGCACCTCCTGCACGGTCGTGAAGGGGATGCTCGCGTCGCGCAGCAGGCAGACGTCGGTCGAGGTGCCGCCCATGTCGAGGCTGATGAGGTTCGGCTCGCCGAGCGACTCGGCGAGCGCGTGCAGCCCCGCGACCCCTCCGGCCGGCCCCGAGAGTACCAGGCGGTGCGCTTCCGCCCCCGCGCGAGACGCGGGCACGCAGCCGCCGTTGGACTGCATGACCAGCAGCTGCGACCCGACGCCGCTGGCAGCGAGCGCGCTGCCGGCGCGGCCCAGATACGCTTCGACGATGGGGCGCAGCGCGGCGTTGATCGCGGTCGTCGCCGTGCGGGGATACTCGCGGAACTCCCGGACGAGCTCGGACGAGAGGGTCACGGGGGTGTCGGGGAACGCCGCGCGCAGCGCTTCGCCGACCTCGCGCTCGTGCGCGTCGTTGAGGTAGCTGAAGAGCAGGGAGACGGCGATGGCCTCGGGCGCGGCCGCGCGCAGCTGCTCGATGATCGCCTCGAGGCCGGCGCGGTCCACCGGCTTCAGCACGCGACCCGCCGAGTCGAGGCGCTCCCCGATCTCGAAGCGCAGCTCGCGCGGCACGAGCTCGGCCGGGCGCCGCGGGGTGAGACTGTAGACATCGGGGCGGTGCTGCTGCCGGTAGCCCAGCACATCGCGGAACCCCTCGGTGGTGACGAGCGCCGCGCGACCGAGCGAGCCCGTGAGCGTGGCGTTCGTCGCGACGGTCGTGCCGTGGCAGACGAGGGACACGTCGGGCAGCTTCACACCCTGATCCTCGAGGGCCGCGACGGCGCTGCGCAGGCCGAGCGACGGATCCGCCGGCGTCGAGGCCACTTTGGCCTCGACGATCTCGCCACCGCTGCTGCGCGCGATGGCGTCGGTGAAGGTTCCCCCGGCGTCGATGCTGATCGTCCACCTCGGCAAGGTCATCGTCGATTCCCCTCGGTCGTCCGGGATGGCGGTCCCGCCCCGGGTCACCTCATTGTGCTGCGGCTGCTCGGCCCCGTGCATGGGTCATTCGACGTACGGCGCGCGGCGGTCTCGCGCCCGCATCGGCGCCCGCACCGACCCCATACGTCAATCGACCGATGATCCCGGGCGGCGCGGCGGCGAGAGTAGGAGGCAGACGTCAGCGCACGAGGTTCGAGGAGCACATGCCATCACCACCCCCCGCCCAGAGGAACGGCGCCGATCGCGCCGCAGTCGCGATCGTCACGGGAGCGGCCTCGGGCATCGGCCTCGCGACCGCGAGGCGCCTGCTCGCCGACGGGTACCGGCTCGGGCTCGGCGACACCTCGCCGCGGCTCGCCGAGCTCTTCGCCCCCGAGGTCTCGGAGGGCGCCGTCGTGACCGTCGTGGGCGACCTCGCAGACGAGGCCGTCCGGAGGGAGCTCGTCGAGGCGGCGACGGAGGCGTTCGGGGGCATCGACGCGCTCGTCAACAACGCCGCCGCGCCGGGTGAGTCCGCCGAGGTCGCCGCGATCGACCTCGACGCCCTGCGGCGCACGCTCGAGGTCAACGTGGTCGCGGTGATCGGGCTCACCCAGCTGGTCGTGCCGCTGCTCGAGCGCTCGCCGCGCGGGCGCATCGTCAACATGGGTTCACTGTTCGGCGACGAGCCCGTCGCCGGCGGCGGACCCTACTGCGCGAGCAAGGGCGCGATCCACACCCTGACGCGGGTGCTCGCGATCGAACTGGGCCCGGCGGGCATCACCTGCAACACCGTGGCGCCCGGCTTCATCCTCACCCCGATGCACGCGGAGGAGGTGGAGTTCCAGGCGAGGGAGCAGGGGATCACCGCCGAGCAGCGCTACGCCGAGCTGCGGGAGCGCGTCCCGCTGCGGCGTCACGGCGCCCCCGAGGACGTCGCCGACACCGTCGCCTGGCTGCTCGGCGACGACAGCCGCTACGTGTCGGGTCAGCGCATCGCCGTGAACGGCGGCGTGCAGTTCGGCTGAGCCCGCCCCGCCGCACGGGGCGCCGCCCGGGCCCGCGCCCCGCCGGCGTCGTGCCCCGCTTGCTACTATCTCCCTACCACCCGGGGAGCGATCGGACGGAGAGGTGCTCGTGCTGCAGGCAGTCGTTGAGCGCACCATCTCGGCGGCCACTCCGGTGGACTCGCTCCCGAAGCACGTCCCGCCGGAGATCTGGGGCTACGCCAAGGCGTTCCTGCAGATCCGCCGCCCCGCACTGAGGTTCATCTGGCGCGATGAGAGCCAGTGGGTCGACGTGCAGCTCACGCTCGAGCACGCTCCCGGGGAACGCAGGCCCGGAACCGAGCGCGTGTTCGTGCGCCTCCGGCCGAGCGAGATGCCGCGAGGGCTCACGGTGCGCGAGCTCGACGTGCTCACCCTCGTCGCCCTCGGGCACACCAACGGCGGAGTGGCGGAGCGGCTCGGCACCTCCGCGAGGACCGTCTCGACCCAGATCGAGCGGCTGCTCGAGAAGCTCGCCCAGAGCTCGCGCGGGGGCCTCGCCGCGCTCGCGGTCGACCTCGGTCTGCTGCGCCTGCCCCTGCCCGGCGGCCCCCCGGAGAGCACCGGGCTCGGCGTGGCGGAGCTCGAGCTGGCGTACCGGCGGCGCCTCGGGATCGACTACCGGCCGATCCGGGAGGACTTCGCCGCACGCGTGCCGATCCGCGTCGGAATCCTCAGCCCGGGGACCTCGGTCTCCGACGGGGCCCAGGTGCTGGGCGGCGCGCTCCTGGCGATCGACGAGATCAACCGGCACGGCGGCATCGGGGGGCGGAGCATCGAGGCCGTCGCCGTCGAGGTCGACATGTTCGACTGGGCGAGCGTCAGCGCGGGGCTCGGCATGCTCTTCGAGGCGGACGTCGACGCGATCGTCACGAGCTATGTGAGCGCGGAGCAGCCCGAGGCGCTCGACCTGATCGCCGAGTACGGCAAGCCGTTCCTGCACACGGCCACGTTCGAGGCCGACGTGCAGCGGGCCGAGCGCGAGCCCTGGAAGTACGGCACGGTGTTCCAGACCTGCGCGTCCGAGAATCACTACGCCCCCGGGATGCTGCGCCTGCTCGGACAGCTCGAGCGGCTCGGCGCCTGGACTCCGCCGAGCCGGGTCATCGTGCCGCTCGAGCTGCCCACGGCGAGCATGCACCTGGCGACCCCGGCGCTGCGCGAGTCTGCGGCGGCGCAGGGGTGGGAGGTCGCCGAGCCGATCCTGACACCACCCGGCGTCACCGACTGGGACGGCGTGGTCGCGCGGCTGGCGCGGCTGCGCCCCGCCGCGATCCTGTTCGCGAGCTACCTGGAGCAGGAGTTCGCCGCCTTCCAGCGGGCGTTCCTGCGCCACCCGTTCCCCGCGCTCGTCTACGGCATCTACGCGCCGTCGAACCCGGCCTTCATCGAGGCGCTCGGCCCGGCGGCCGACGGCGTGCTCTGGTCGACCACGACGGGCACGTACGACGACGAGTTCGGCGGTCGCTTCCGCGAGCAGTACCGGGCGAAGTACCGCGAGGATCCGGGCTGGTCGATCGGCGGCGCGCTCTACGACCAGGTGCGCATGCTCGCCGCGGCCTGGTCCTCCGTCGACCCCGACGACGTGGACGACGTGGTCAAGCACCTCCGGCGCTGGCCCTACCGGGGCGTGAACGGCGTCTACTACTTCGGCGAGACGGGCCAGTCGCCGAAGCTCTACCCCGACACCACCAACGACGCTGCGCTGAGTCAGGCTCACCAGATCTACCAGATCCAGGACGGCGAGCACGTGCTGCTCAGCCCGGCGCCCTTCGGCCGCATCTCGGACTTCCGCTCGCCCGCCTGGCTCTCCTGACCGCTTCGCGGTCCTCCCGAGATCCGTCAAATGACGCATGCCGACGTCTCGACGGGTGACCTAGCGTAAGAGCCGACGTGGCAGGGGGTACCCGGCGGCGCGCGGTCGTTCGCACGAAGGAGTGGAAGAGTATGAGCGAGAACCAGCCTCCGAGTGGAGTGAAGAGGAAACGGATCACCCGACGCGATCTGGTGCGCACCGCCGGCGCGACCGGACTCCTCGGCATCGTGGCTGGAGCCGCAGGAGGATACTTCGCGGCGCCGCGCGGCGGAGCGGCGGGCGCCTCGGGCGGCGGGGGCACCATCAAGTTCGGTCTCGTCGCCCCGGTGACCGGCCCCTACTCGGGCGACGGCCAGGAGATGGAGCGCGGCGCGAGACTGGCCGTCGAGGACATCAACGCCGAGGGCGGCGTGCTCGGCCAGCAGGTGGAGCTCGTCGTCGGCGACGTCGGAGACCAGGCGCCGGAGAACTTCATCCAGGTGGCGGAGCGCCTCGTCTCCCGCGAGAAGGTCGCGGCGGCGTCGGGCGGCTACACGACCACCACGTCGGTCGAGTTCGACACCTACGCGGAGGGCGGGGTTCCGCTCTTCCACACCAACACGCTGCAGGCGAACTCCGACTACGTCGCGGAGAACGGCATCACGAACATCTTCCAGTGCTGCCCCACAGAGCCCTGGTACGCGAGCGGCTTCCTCCAGCTGATGACGCAGTGGATCGACTCGGGCGTCTGGACGCCCTCCTCCACGACCGCCGCGGTGATCGCGAGCAACGACTCGTACTCGATCTCCATCGCCACGGTGATGATGGACGGGCTCAAAGAGCTCGGCTGGGACATCACCATGTACGAGGAGGTCTCCGTCCCCTACGTCGACTGGGGTCCGCAGCTCTCGAAGATCCGCAACAACCCGCCCGGCCTCATCTTCGTCACCGACTACCTCGCCGGCGATCTCGCGAGCTTCGCGAAGCAGTTCGCGACCGCCCCGACCCCGTCGCTGCTCTACCAGCAGTACGGACCGAGCGTGCCCGAGTACCTCGAGCTCGCGGGCGACGCCGCCAACGGGGTGATCTGGTCGACCACGATCGGCACGCTGCCCGACGACATGGGCACGAGCTTCCGCGAGCGCTACCGCGACACCTACGGCACCGAGGCGGGCCTCAGCCAGTCGGGCGCGCAGTACGACATCCTGCGCCTCTGGGCGCTGGCGGCCTCGCGAGCCGGCGACGCGTACGACACCGAGGGGATCACCGCCGCCATGCGGGGGATCACGTTCCGCGGCGTGGTCGGCACCTACCGCTTCGATCAGACGGACCTCACCGCGATCCCGTACCCCGACGCGGTGGACGACCCGAGCCTGGGCATGCCGCACCTGACCTATCAGATCCAGGACAAGCAGCAGGTGCTCATCTCGCCCGCGCCGTACATCAACGGCGAGTTCACCCTTCCGGGCTGGCTCTGATGGGCGCGGGCACGGAGGTGCTCCTCGACGTGCGGGGAGCCACGAAGCGCTACGGCGGCCTGATCGCGGTGAACGACGTCAGCTTCAGCGTGCGCCGGGGGGAGATATTCGGGATCGCCGGTCCGAATGGCGCTGGCAAGACCACGCTGTTCGACGTCGTCACCGGCATGGTGCGCGCGACGGGCGGCGAGATCGACTTCGACGGAGTCTCGATCGTGAGATCGTCGGTGCACGCGATCTGCCACCGCGGCATCACCCGCACGTTCCAGAAGCCCTCGGTGTTCGACAGCGAGACGGTCATGGGCAACGTGGTCGTCGGGGCCCACTTCGGTTCGGGGAAGCCGTGGTGGAAGAGCCTGAGCCGCGACCCTCTCGTGTGGGACCGCTCGGTCGAGGCCCTCGAGTTCGTCGGCCTGGCCGAGCGCGCCGAGGAGCGCTCGGGCGACCTCCCCGTCTACGACAAGAAGCGCCTCATGATCGCATCGGCGCTGGCGAGCTCGCCGAAGATGCTGTTCCTCGACGAGCCGTTCGGCGGCCTCAACGACGAGGAGATCGACGCGATGCTCGCCCTGCTCTCGCGCATCAACGCCGAGCGCGGGATCACGATCGTGCTCATCGAGCACGTCATGCGCGCGCTCATGACGCTCGCGGATCGCGTGCTCATCATGGACCAGGGCAGGACGCTGCGGCAGGGCGATCCGCACACCGTCATGACCGACCCGGACGTCGTCCGGGTCTACCTCGGCTCCTCGGCGGAGGAGGCGGCCTCGACGGCCGCGATCAAGATCGCCCGTGAGGAGGAGCGCAATGCTTGAGCTGACCGACGTGGTGGCCGGCTACGGCACCACCACCATCGTGCAGGGCATCTCCCTCGAGGTGGACCAGGGCGAGTGCTCGGTGCTCGTCGGGCCGAACGGCCACGGGAAGACCACGCTGCTGCGCACCATCAGCGGCCTGATCCGCGCCAGGTCGGGCAGGATCCGGTTCGACGGGACGGACATCACGCGCGAGCGGGCCGAGAGGCTCGTCGAACGGGGCCTGATCCACATGCCCCAGGGCGACCTGGTGTTCCCCGACATGACGGTGGAGGAGAACCTGGCGCTCGGAGCGTTCACGAGGCGCGCGTCGAAGCGGGCGAAGCAGCGTCAGGAGGAGGTCTACGCCGTCTTCCCCCGGCTGCTCGAGCGTCGCACGCAGCGCGCCCGCACCCTCTCGGGCGGCGAGCGCAGGATGCTCGCCATCGGCCGCGGCCTCATGGGCGACGGCAAGCTCATCATGATCGACGAGCCGAGCCTGGGGCTGGCGCCCGTGATCGTCGACGAGGTCTACTCGCGGATCCGCCGCATCGTGGACTCGGGCATGACCGTGCTGCTCGTCGAGGAGAACGTCACGCGGGCGCAGACGCTCGCCGATCGGATCCACCTCGTCGAGAACGGCGGGATCGTCCGCTCGGCGGAGGGTTCGGAGCTCCTCGACGAGCGGGCGCTCCGAGAGACCTACCTGGGGGTGACGGAATGAATCTGATCCTGCAGACCCTGGTCAGCACGCTGGTGCAGGGATCGATGCTCGCGCTCATCACGATCGGCATGAACCTCGTGTACGGCACGCTCCGCGTGCTGAACATGGCGCAGGGCGTGATGGTGATGGTCGGGGGCATCGCGGCCTGGACCTTCGTGGCGAACTTCGGCCTCTCGCCCTGGCTGGGGCTGATCATCGCCGTGCTCGCCGCCGCGCTGCTCGGCATGCTGAGCTACGCCGTCGGCGTCAGCCGGCTGATCGGCCGCGCGGGCATCGACTTCGAGATGACGGCGTTCATCTCGACGTTCGCGATCGCATCGATCGTGCAGAACCTGGTGCAGCTCTTCTACGGACCGCGCCAGAAGGACTTCCCGACGCTCGTGCCCGGGCGGCTCCAGCTCACGGACGGGGTCTCCATCACGTGGCATCAGCTGCTGACCGCGGGGATCGCGATCTTCGCGCTCACCGCGCTCGGCCTCTTCCTCGCCAAGTCGCGGTACGGCCTCGCCATCGTGGCGGTGGCGCAGAACCTCGATGCGGCGAGGCTCATGGGCATCCCCGCCCGCCGGGCCTACGTGCTCACGATGGGGCTCGCCGCGGGCCTCGCGGGTCTCGCGGGCGTGCTGCTCGCCCCCGTGTACTTCGTCTCGCCCAACATGGGCGACCTGCCGATGCTGCAAGCGCTGATCGTCGCGATCTTCGCGGGCCTCGGCAGCACGCGCGGCACCATCATCGCCGCGTACATCATCGGTTTCGTGCAGGCGGCGGTCTCCATCTTCTGGACGTCGACGTACGCGATGCCGGTGCTCTACGCGCTGATCGTCGTGGTGCTCATCGCGCGTCCCTTCGGTATCGCCGGCAAGCCGCAGGAGGCAAGGCTATGAACTCGAATCGCACGCAGGCCCTCGACGCGTCGGCCGGGTCCGCGCTCGGGCGAGGGGAGGCACCCCGCTGGGGCGCGACCTCGATGGGGTGGCCCACCCCTCGGCCCGCGCTCGCGGGAGCGGTGCTGCTCGTCGCCGTCGTCTTCCCGTTCATCGCGCCGGATCGCAGCTGGCTGAGCACGGCGGCGCTCGCGATGATCACCATCACGCTCGCGCAGAGCTGGAACCTCGTGCTCGGCTACGGCGGGGTGTGGAACTTCGGCCAGCTCGCCTTCTACGCGCTCGGCGCCTACTCGGCGGCCCTCGTCGCCACCTACCTGCCGCTCTCGCCGTGGATCTCGATTCCGCTCGCGGGCCTCGTGTCGGGTGCGATCGCGCTGCTGCTGTCGATCCCCGTGCTCAGGCTGCGCGGCATCTACGTGTCGCTGCTCACGTTCGGCTTCGCCGAGGTCGTGCGCCTCCTGATCGTGGCCGACCAGAGCGGCGTGACCGGCGGCAGCTACGGCATGTCCGGATTCGCGGGCTTCGGGTTCTCGGGGCCGCAGGCGCTGAGCGTCAACTACTGGATCGGGCTCGGCGCGGCCGTGCTCACGACCCTGATCCTGTACGCGATGATCCGCTCGCCGCTCGGCAACGGGATGATCGCGATGCGGGACAACCCGGCGCTGGCGTCGGCGCGCGGCATCGGACAGCGGACCTATCAGATGCTGATCTTCGCGATCTCGGGCTTCCTCGCCGGCGTGGCCGGGGCCGTGTACGCGAACGTCTTCGAGGTCGCGTCGCCCACGCTGATGGGGCTCGGGCCGATGACCCTCATCGTCACGATGATGGTGGTCGGCGGGCTCGGCACGATCACGGGACCCATCATCGGCACGCTGCTGATCTCGTTCGTGCAGATGCAGTTGCAGGACGTGCCCGAGATCCGATTCATCGCGCTCGGAGCGGTGCTGCTCGTCGTGATCCTCCTGATGCCCCGAGGGCTCGTCCCGTACCTCAGCGAGGCCTGGGCGAGGTTCCGGTTCTGGGTGGACGAGGATCAGGACTGGACGGACGAGGACTACGAGGACGACCCGCAGCCGCGTCGCGCTCAGCTGGCGAGGTAGCCGCCGTCCACGTGCACGGTGGTTCCGGTGATGTAGGCGGCGGAACCGCTCGCGAGGAACAGGCACGCCGCCGCGACGTCGTCGACCGTGCCGAGGCGGCGCGCCGGCAGGTGCGCGGTGAGCGCCTCGACGGCCCTCGGGGTGTTCCCGAGGGTCAGCATCGGAGTATCGATCATGCCCGGGGCGACGGCGTTCACGCGGATCCCCCGCCCGCCGAGCTCGGCCGCCAGCTGCTGGGCGAGGCTCACGATCGCGCCCTTGCTCGCGGCGTAGGCCGATCCGGGCTCCGTCTCGTCGCCGCGGCCGTACGCGACCGAGCTGAGCAGCACGATCGCTCCCTCGTCGATGATCCGCGAAGCCTCCCGCGAGACGAGGAAGGAGCCGCGGCCGTTGACGCGCATCGAGAGATCCCACTCCTCGGCCGACGTCTCGGCGAGCGCCTTCCAGCGGTAGACGCCGGCGCAGTGCACCACGGCGTCGGGGGCGCCGCCCAGCAGCGCCGGAGCCTGCGAGAAGACCTCGGTGATCCGCGCCTCGTCCGAGACGTCGGCGGCCCGCTGGACGAGCCCCGGGGCGTCCCAGGCCGCGTCGGGGTGCAGGTCGATGGCGAGCACCCGGCCGCCGGAGGCGAGCGCGCCCTCCGCGACGGCTCGGCCGATGCCCGAAGCGGCGCCCGTCACGACGACTCGGCGCGGCAGGGTGCTGTTGAGATCCATCGGGTGTCCTCTCCACGGTGCGGTACCACCTCATCAGACCACGCCGGCCCGGATCGCCGCGTCCGTGATTTGGCGGATATCGGTCGGCCGGAGCCGTGCGCCCTCAGGCCTCAGGCACGACCGACATGCGCTGGGTGAAGGTCATCCGGTCGCGCACCACACGCTCGGGATCCCAGTCGGGGCCGGGCGTCGACGCGACGAGCAGCTGAGAGTAGGGATGCTCGGGCGCTTCGAGGACCCTGCCGGTCGCGCCCTGCTCGACGATCGAGCCGCGGAAGAGCACGATCACCCGCTGGCACAGCTCCTGGACCACGGCGAGGTCGTGGCTCACGAACAGATAGCTCACACCCGAATCGCGCTGGATCTCGGCCAGCAGGTCGAGCACCTGCGCCTGCACCGACACGTCGAGGGCCGACACCGCCTCGTCGAGCACCACGAGCTTCGGCTCGACCGCGAGCGCCCGGGCGATCGCGACCCGCTGCCGCTGGCCGCCGGAGAGCTCGTGCGGTCGAGCGGCGGCTTGGCGCTCCGTGAGGCGCACGCGATCGAGCAGCCGGAGCGCACCGGAGCGCGCTTCGGCCCGCCCGCTCGCTCTCCCGTGCTGCAGCAGTGTGCGCTGCAGCATCTCGCCGACCGCGAGGCGTCGATCCAGCGAACCGTTCGGATCCTGGAACACCATCTGCGCCGCCCGTGCCCGCGCCAGACGCGCGCCGCGTCCCCGCGCGGGCCGCAGCACGTCGGCTCCGTCGATGAGCGCCTCTCCGGAGTCCGCCCGTTCCAGCCCCACGAGGATGCGCGCGATCGTCGACTTGCCCGACCCGGATTCCCCCACGAGCCCGAGCGCCTCGCCGGCCTCGATCGAGAAGCTCGTCCGGTTCACGGCCGTCACGTCCTCGGCGCCCCGGCCCATCTGGAACACGCGGTGCAACTCGGTGACCTCGACGAGACTCATGACTGTGCCCTCCGTTCGAGCGCCGGCGCCGACTCTATGAGCGAGCGCGTGTAGGGGTGCCGCGCCTCGGCGAAGAGGCCCGGACGCCCGAGAGTCTCCACGATCTCCCCCTGCTGCAGCACGTGGATGCGATCGCAGATCGCGCCCGCCAGGTGGAGGTCGTGGGTGATGAAGAGCATTCCGAGGCCGCGCTCTCGGATCTGACGCTGGAAGATCGCGATGATCTCGGCCTGGGTCGTGACGTCGAGCGCGCTGGTCGCCTCGTCGGCCAGCACCAGCTTCGGGTCGGTGCTGAGCGCCGCCGCGATGACGACGCGCTGCAGCATGCCGCCCGACAGTTCGTGCGGGTACTGCCGCATGCGCCGCTCCGGCTGCGTGAGCCCGACCTCGGTGAGGAGGGCGAGGATCCGCTCGTCGGCGTCTCTCCGGCGCTTGCCGTGCACGCGCACGAGGCGCTCGGCGAGGGAGTCCCCGATGCGGCGGACCGGGTTGAGCGCGGCTCGGGGATCTTGCTGCACGAGCGCGACGGATTCGGCGCGCAGCCGGCGGCACGTCGCCGCGTCGGCGCCCACCATCTCGGTGCCGTCGACGCGGATGCTGCCGGTGATCTCGGCCTCGTCGCCGTAGAGCCGAAGCGCTGCGCGCACCGAGGTCGACTTTCCGGAGCCCGATTCGCCGACGAGCCCGACCAGCTCCCCGGCGGCGACGTGCAGGTCGATGCCCTTGAGGATGTGGGCCGGCTCGTCGCCTCCGACGAAGCTCAGGTGCAGTTCGTTGATGTCCAGGAGCATCGGTTCATCCTCTCGCTAGCAGCCGGTCGGCGACGCGGACCCCGACGATGTTGACCGCGATCACCACGAGCGCGATCGCAGCGCCGGGCACCAGCGTCGGCAGGAACTGGCCCTGCACGATGCCGGCCTGCCCCTCCTGCACCATGAGGCCCCACTCCGAACTCGGGGGCTGTGCGCCGAACCCCAGGAAGCTCAGGGTCGCGAGGCTCATGAGCGCCTCCCCGAACAGCACGACGAGATAGCCGACGAGCGGGGGCAGCAGGTTGGGCACGACGCCCCTGAGGCAGATCGCGAGCCCGCCCATGCCCTGCACGCGGTAGGCGTCGATGTAGGGGCGCGCCATCTCGCTGAGTGCGAGACTGCGGGTGTACTTCGCGATGACCGGGGCGTAGGCGAGCGCGAGCGCCACCACGGCGGTGATCGGCCCCTTGCCGAACACGGCGATCACGAGCACCACGAACAGCAGCCCCGGGAACGCGAACATGACGTCCGTGATCCTCGCGAGCAGCGTATCGACCCAGCCGCCCCGCCAGGCCGCGAGCACGCCGATGGCGACGCCGAGCGCCGTGGCGAGGGCGAGCAGCAGGACCGGCCCGATGAGCGTCTCGCCGGCCCCGATGAGCAGGCGGGAGAACAGGTCGCGTCCGAGCTGGTCGGTGCCGAGCAGGTGGGCGCCGCTCGGCGCGGACCACACGGCGGCGAAGTCGATCTCGTCGGCTTCGTAAGGCGCCACTACCGAGCCGAGCAGCGCTCCGATCACGACGAGGACGAGGAAGCCGAGGGAGACCCAGTATCCGATCGCGGTTCCGGAGCGGCGTCGCGCGCGCAGGCGCGGGGGAACCAGTGCGGTCATGCGGACACCGCCCTTCGATTGATGCGGGGGTCGAGCATGGGCAGCAGGAGGTCGACCGCCGTCGTGACGACCATGTAGGCGACCACCATGAAGAGCAGCACCGCTTGCACGACCGGGAAGTCATGGGTGTTGATCGCGTCCACGAGCAGCGAGCCGACGCCCGAGATCCCGAACACGGTCTCGACCGCGACGGTGCCGGCGATCATGCTCGCGATCACGAGGGCGACCATCGTGATGATGGGTCCCCACGAGCCGCGCAGCACGTGGTCGCGCACCACGAAGCGCTCGGCGAGACCCGTCGCCCGCGCCGCTTCGACGTGCTCCGAGGAGAACTGCTCGATCATGGATTGACGGGTGACGCGGCTGACGATCGCGAGCGCGGTGATCGCGAGCGTGAACGCGGGCAGGGTGAGCGCGTAGAGCCGGTCGAGCCCTCCGCTGCCCGCCCCCGCGACCGGGAACCAGCCCAGCTGCACCGCGAACAGTGCGACCAGGGCGATGCCGAGTACGAACGATGGAATGCTCGCCGCGAGCGTCGTGCCGCCGACGATGACCGTGTCGGTGGGGCGGCCCCGTCGCACCGCGGCGAGCACGCCGAGTCCGATCCCGAAGACTGCGAGCAGCACCGCGGCGTAGCCGACGAGGGCCAGCGTCACCGGAATGCGCGCCGCGAGGATCTGACTCACCGGCTGGTGGTACTGGAATGAGCGCCCGAAGTCGCCCGTGAGGGCGCCCGAGGCCCAGTGCCAGTACTGGGCGAGCATCGGCTCGTCCAGGTGGTACTGGGCCCGGACGCTCGCGATCCGCTCCGGAGTCATGTTCTCGGGGTTCCCGATCAGGAATGTGACCGGGTCCCCCGGCGCGGCGAACATCGCGGCGAAGATGATGAAGGAGGCGACGATGAGCGTGAGCAGCATGCCGCCGAGCTTCCGGATCGCGTGGGACATGTCGGGCTATCCCTCCGCGGTGCCCAGGTCGGCCGCCCACGGGTAGTAGATGTAGGCGGCGGATGACGGGACGCCCGTGACCTCGTTCGACATCACCAGAGTGGAGGGCGTCGCGACGACGGGGATCCAGACGGCGTTCTCCACCCAGCGGCGCTGCAGCTCGATCGTGATCTCGGCGCGCTCGGCATCGTCGGTGGCGGCGTAGGCCTCGTCGACGAGCGTGTCGTACTCGGGGTCGTCCAGGATGCCGAAGTTCACGCTCGCGTCGGACTTGCCGTTCTTGTAGAAGCCGAGCGGATCGTTCTTCGAGATGTAGTACTCGTCCGGCCAGAGGTCGGCCTGACCGCGCAGGTCGGTGTCCGAGTAGAAGTCGCCGTACTGCGCCTGCGGCACGACGAGGATCTCGGCCTCGAGGCCGACGGACTTCGCCGCGGCGACGAGCGCGTTGGCGATCACGTTGTGGCTCGATGAGCCGTTCGAGGCGACCACGAGCTTCTCGCTCGGAGCCCCGGCCTCCTCCACCAGCGCCTTCGCCTCGGCGAGGTCCTCCTCGCTCGGCTTGGCCGGCGCGCCTTCGAGATCGTCGAAGGCCTGCTCGAAGGCGTCGACCTCGTACCCCCAGGCTCCGGATCCGACCGGCGTCTTCCAGGGCTCGGCGAGGCCGCTGAAGGCCGCGGTCGCGATGCCCTCGCGGTCGAGAGCGAGCGAGAGCGCCTTTCGCAGCCGAACGTCGGTGAGTGCGCCGCGATCCGTGGCCTCGAGCACCCACGCGTTCGTCGAGGGCCCCTGGAACACGGATACGTCTCCGCTGTTCGCGAATGCGACGGCGGCGCCCGCGTTCTCGAGGTAGGAGCCCTGCGCCTCGCCCGCGCTGAGGCTGTTCGCGATGGCCGATTCGTCGGCCCAGCGGAAGGTCACCCGCTCGGCGAGCGCGTCGATGTCGGGGTTCCAGTAGTCGTCGAACTTCGCGATGGTGAGCTGGGAGCCCGGCTCCCACGATTCGATCTGGTAGGGGCCGCTGCACGCGGATGCGGAGCCGGGCCCGCCGAAGGCCTCTCCCTCGGCCTCGATGACGCGCGGGTTCCAGATGATGCCACCGTCGCCGGCCATCGCCTGCAGGAAGATCGCGTCGGGCTGGGTGGTGGTGACGGTGATCTGATCGTCCGCCGTCTGCTCGATCGAGACCACGTTCAGGTACTCGTCCGACTCGGCGGCGCCTTCCGCCGCGTGGCGCTGCATGCTCCAGAGCACGTCCGCGGTGCTCGCGGGGCTGCCGTCGTGGAAGACGGCGTCTTGCCGGATAGTGAAGACGACGTGGGTGTCGTCAGTCCACTCCGCCTCCGACGCGATGCCCTGCCCGAGTGTGAGGTCGGGCTGCACCTGCATCAGGCGGTCGCAGGTGTTCGCGAGCACCGTGTCGTCGGCCGTGGTCGCGTCGATGTCCGCGTCCATCGTGGTCGGCTCGGAGCCGAGCATCCAGGTCACTGATTCGACGGGACCGGCAGCGGCCGGCGTGCTCACGGAGAACGGTGCGTCGAGGGCCGGGTTCGCCTTTCCCTCGCCGCCGCCGCCCGAGCAGCCAGTGAGCGCGAGCGCGGCGACGGTCGCCGTTCCCAGCGCGATCCGCGCCCCGTGTTGCTGTGGTTTCTTCATCGAAAACGCCTCCTTGTCAGCGTATGTGTTCATCAAACTTCGTTGTTTGGCCGATCGCCCGGCGTCCCTGCTGATCGTCGCGGGCGGCGGGCTCGGGATCAGTCCGGTGCCCCCGGGCCGTCGTAGAGGTTCCAGGGCAGTAACTCGTAGTCGGTCTCGCATGGATACCCGGCAGCGATCCGGTACTCGCCGCTCGTGAGGTCGACGCAGCTCGAGAGCAGGGTCGACCACTGCTTGAGAGGCGGCGAGCCGGGGTTGGGGTGCGTGCAGACCCCCTCCGGATAGCCGAGGTGATCGGACATCGCGGCCCGCACGAGCGCGAAGCCCTCTTCGGCGTCTCCGGCCTCCGCTACGCGCGCGAGGCCCGCCCGCACCCGAGGAAGACGCAGCAGGGAGTCGGCGGAGACGGGACGGTAGCGGCCGGCGAGCTGCGGTGGCACCGAGGCCTGGAAGTGGTTGGTGTGGGCGATCATGCCGCGCTCGTCGGGATAGATCCAGTCGACGCCGTGCGGGGTGGTCTCGAGATCGATGCCGAAGCCGCTGCTGTGGGCGAGCAGCGCATTGCTCGCGATGTGCGGGCGGGTCCTCACGAGGGTCTTCAGGGCCGACGCGAGATCGGCGTCGTCGAGCACGAGGCGGCGGATCAGTGTCTGCGGAAGACCGATCTCGTTGCCGAAACTGCCCCCCAGGCCGTTCGCGTTGAGGGCGATCCCCGCCGAGTTCGCGCCGTGGCGACCCACCTGACCCGCCTCGACCTGCATGATCAGGGTCGGGAGCGGATCCTGCACGACTCGCAGTACGAGAGTCGTCTCCGCCGTCAGCGTGCGCCAGTCCCAGTTCTGCCCCACGAGGGTGTGCCCCGTGCCGCTCGCCTCGCCCGTGAGGAAGAAGGAGGTGCAGCCGTCGACCGCGTCGCGCTCCTCCTCCTGCTCGTCGTCGGGCTCGGGAACGGTCGCCGGGCTGGCGGCCTGGTGGTCGTAGACGAACTCGCCCCGCACGTTCAGGGTGAAGATCTCCGAGAACGAGGCGCCCGAACCCTCCGCGATCCCGCGCATCTCGTCGACGAGGTGCGGTGCGAGCTGCTCCGAGATCGGCAGCCACTGCGATACCGAGTCGGTGATGGCGCTCCAGCTCATGCCCGTTTGCAGGCTGAGCGCTTCGGAGTAGTAGTCGATCGCGACGGCGATGAGGTCGCGGGCGCCTTCGCCGTACTGGCGGCCGCGCTCGCGCGGCGAACCGCTCACCTCGAGCACTCGGATGCGCCCTGCATCAGTCATGGAGACCTCCCTGTCTTATCGCGGTCGGGCCGCGATCCGGCTTGCGATCCTCCGCTCGGCGGAGAAAGATGAGTGGAACATCCGTTACGGATATCCACCTTCTAGTACGAGATGATACATCTATGGAACCGTTTGTAACAAGCGATACGGATAATCGTGCGCTCACGAAGCTGCGCGACCGTATCGCCGATCGCTGGAACGAGCTGTCGAAGTCGGAGCGTGCGGTGTGCAGCGTGCTCACCGCCATGTCGGCGGAGCGTCTGCTCTACGCGAGCGCGGCGGAGCTCGGGTCGCAGAGCCGCACCTCCAACGCGACCGCCGTGCGCACGCTGCAGTCTCTCGGGTACTCCGGCCTCTCCGAGCTCAAGCACGAGGTGGCGGCGCCGTTCAGCTCGAGCGTCGCTCCCGACATCAGGCTCCGGCAGCGCCTCGAGCACGTGGGGCAGGACCTCCGGCAGATCCAGCGCGAGGTCTGGGCCGAGGCGGAGGAGCTCGTGCAGCTCGGACGCGGGGCGAACAATGACGAACGCTACTCCGTGGCGGTCAACCTCATCGTTCACGCCGACACCGTCTTCTGCTACGGGTTGGGCGCCTCGGGCATCGCCTCCGAGCACCTTGCGCTGCGCCTGCGGCGCATCGGGGTCTCCACGCGTCGACTCGCGACCGACGGCTTCCGGCTCGCCGACGAGGTCATGAGTCTGGGATCGCGCGACCTGCTCGTGGTGTTCGCGCCCGGTCGCGTGACCCGCGACATCGAAGCGCTGCTCGACCAGGCGCAGCTCGTGGGCGCGAGTGTGCTGCTCATCACCGACGAACTGCACGAACAGCTCGCCCCGCGCGTCACCGCCTCGCTCACCGCGCCCCACACGCCGACCGGTCTCACGGCGGAGGGGCTCGCCGGCATTCTCGTCAGCGACGTGCTGGTGCAGGCGGTGTCCGCCGTCGGTCCCGACACCGCACTGCGCTCGTCGCAGCTGCTCAACGATCTGCGCGCGCGGCTCGGGTACTGACGCCGGAGCCGCGCGCGCTCGCCGCTAGTCGTCGAGCAGCTCGGCCTCGATCACGTCGTCGTCCGAACCGTCCCCGCTCGCGGGCATCGACCCGACGCTCTCCAGTACGAGCCCGTCGCCGTCGGCCGCGACGTCGACCCGCACCGTCGCCCCGTCGTGCACCTCGCCGCCCAGGATCGCCCGGGCGAGGCGGTCGTCGATCTCCTTCTGCATGAGACGGCGCAGCGGCCGGGCCCCGTAGATGGGGTCGTAGCCGCGGGCGGCGAGCCAGGCGCGCGCGTCGGGGGTCACCCCGAGCGTCAGCCGGCGCTCGGCCAGGCGGTGCTGCAGCCGGTCGATCGACAGCCCCACGATCTGCGCGAGATCGTCCTCGGAGAGCGGCCGGAAGATCACCATCTCGTCGAGGCGGTTGATGAACTCGGGCTTGAAGGCGCGCCGCACAGTCTCGCGCACCGCGTCCTCCTTCTCGCCCCACGCCATATCGGGGTCGATCAGGTACTGGCTGCCCAGGTTCGAGGTGAGGATCAGGATCACGTTGCGGAAGTCGACCGTGCGGCCCTGGCCGTCGGTCAGCCGCCCGTCGTCGAGCACCTGCAGCAGCACGTCGAACACCTCGGGGTGCGCCTTCTCGACCTCGTCGAGCAGCACGACCGAGTAGGGGCGCCGGCGAACGGCCTCGGTGAGCTGCCCGCCCTGCTCGTAGCCGACGTAGCCGGGAGGGGCGCCGACCAGGCGGGAGACCGAGTGCTTCTCGCCGTACTCGCTCATGTCGATCCGCACCATGGCGTGCTCGTCGTCGAAGAGGAACTCGGCGAGCGCCTTCGCGAGCTCGGTCTTGCCGACGCCCGTGGGGCCGAGGAACAGGAACGAGCCCGTGGGCCGGTTCGGGTCGGCGATCCCGGCTCGCGTGCGGCGCACCGCGTCCGCGACGGCCGCGACCGCGTCGCCCTGACCGATGAGGCGCTTGCCGAGCTCGCTCTCGAGCGCGAGCAGCTTCTCGGTCTCGCCCTGCAGCAGGCGGCCGACGGGAATGCCCGTCCAGGCGGCGACGACGCCCGCGATGTCCTCGTCGGTGACCTGCTCGTTGACCATGCGCGGCTCGCCGTCCACCTCGCCCGCGAGCTCGGCGTTCTCGGCCTCGGTGAGCTGCTTCTGGATCACGGGGATCTCCCCGTAGAGCAGCTTCGAGGCCTTCTCGAGGCGGCCCTCGCGCTGGGCGACCTCCGCCTCCATGCGCAGCTGGTCGAGCTTCTCACGCAGCTCGCCCACCCGGTTGAGCGAGGAGCGCTCGCGCTCCCACCGCGCCTCGAGCACGCCGAGCTCGGCCTGGCGCTCGGCCAGGTCGGAGCGCAGCTTCGCCAGCCGCTCCTTCGAGGCCTCGTCCTTCTCCTTCTTGAGGGCGAGCTCCTCGAGCTTGAGGCGGTCGACGGAGCGGCGCAGCTCGTCGATCTCGAGGGGCGCCGAGTCGATCTCCATGCGCAGTCGCGAGGCCGCCTCGTCGATCAGGTCGATCGCCTTGTCGGGCAGCTGGCGCGCGGTGATGTAGCGATTGCTCAGCGAAGCGGCGGCGACCAGGGCCGAGTCGGCGATCGTCACCTTGTGGTGCGCCTCGTAGCGCTCCTTGAGGCCGCGCAGGATCGCGATCGTGTCCTCGACGGAGGGCTCGCCCACGTACACCTGCTGGAAGCGGCGCTCGAGCGCGGCATCCTTCTCGATGTACTCGCGGTACTCGTCGAGCGTGGTCGCCCCGATGAGGCGCAGCTCGCCGCGGGCGAGCATCGGCTTGAGCATCTGCGACGCCGCGACGGACGACTCGCCGCCGCCGGCCCCCATGAGCGTGTGCAGCTCGTCGATGAAGGTGATGACCTTGCCGTCGGAGTCCTTGATCTCCTGCAGCACCGCCTTCATGCGCTCCTCGAACTCGCCGCGGTACTTCGCGCCCGCGATGAGCGCCGAGATGTCGAGGGAGATGAGCTCCTTGTCCTTCAGGGACTCGGCCACGTCGCCCGCCACGATGCGCTGGGCGAGCCCCTCGACGACGGCGGTCTTGCCGACGCCCGGCTCGCCGATGAGCACGGGGTTGTTCTTGGTGCGCCGCGTGAGCACCTGGCTCACCCGGCGGATCTCGGAGTCGCGTCCGATGACGGGGTCGAGCTTGCCCGAGCGGGCGACCTCCGTGAGGTTGACGCCGTACTGCTCGAGGGCGCTCTGCTCTTCTTCGCCCTGGGCGGGCTGCCAGTTTGCCTGCATCTGGGTCCCTTCTCGTTCCGCAGACTGCGACCGCCCGGACGGGCCGTCGCAAACTTGAGTGATGATGACTCAAGTTTAGCTCAGCGGGGTCGGCTCCGCTAGGTCGTCGTGCGATCGTGCGGCTGGGAGTTCGCCGAGCGGGTGACGACCCCGTCGCTCCAGCGGCCCATGACCGGGCCGACCACGACGAGCGCGGCCCACGTCAGCCGGCCCCAGTCCGTTCCCGCCAGATAGGCGACGGGGATCGACACCGCGAAGACCGCGACCTGCGCGAGCACGTCGAGGCGCACCGCCCAGCGCGCTGCGTCCGGCACGTCCTCGGCCACCAGGCCGCGCACGCGCGCGATCTCGAACATCGCCGTCTGCGCGAGGATCGCCGCCGCGACGTTCACCGCGTACAGCGCCGTCGGCAGCGGCAGCTCGGAGATCTCGGGGTCGCTGATCCCCTGCGTGGTGAAGGGGAGCAGCACGACGAGCGCCGCGACGACCAGGTTCGCGGCGATGACCGCGCCGTCCATCCCCCGCAGCCGCCCCACGAGCCGCGTGTTCGTCCACCAGAAGAGGGCGATCACCGCGAAGCTGATCACGAACCCGAACAGCTGCGAGCCGAGCCCGTGCGCCAGCAGAGCACCCGGATCCGTCCACGCGTCGGCCGGGGGAGCGTCGACGTTCGCGATCAGCAGGGTGATCGCGAAGCCGTAGACCGCGTCGAAGAACCCGAGCCCGCGATCGAACTCGGCGCGGTCGCGCCCGAAGATCATCCTCGCCATCCCACTCCCTCGTGCGAAACCGCCGGTCCCTCCTCACACCCTAGGCTGCCGTCGGCGTCCGTTCCAGGCCCCGGGCCGGTACGCTGGGAGCGCACCGCCCAGGAATCCGGAGGAGACGCCGCCATGTCCAAGATCGCCCTCGTGCGCCAGCCCAGCTCTCTGCTCGACGACGGCATCGTCGACCACATCGAGAAGGTCGCCGTCGACATCGAGCGCGCTCGCGAGCAGTGGCGCGGATACGTCGCGGCGCTCGAGGGGCACGGCTGGCAGACGATCGAGGTCGACCCCGCCGACGACTGCCCCGACTCGGTCTTCGTCGAGGACACCGTCGTGATGTTCCGCAACGTCGCGGTCATCAGCCGCCCCGGCGCCGACAGCCGCAAGCCGGAGACCGAGGGCACGCGCCGCGCGCTGCAGGCGCTCGGCTGCCCCGTCGCGCAGATCCAGGCGCCGGGCACCCTCGACGGCGGGGATGTGCTCAAGGTGGGCGACACCGTGTACGTGGGTCGCGGCGGCCGCACCAACGCCGAGGGGATCGCGCAACTGCGCCGGATCCTCGCCCCGCTCGGCGGCAGGGTGGTGGCCGTGCCGGTGACCAAGGTGCTGCACCTCAAGACCGCCGTCACCGCGCTGCCCGACGGCACCGTCATCGGCTACCCCGACTTCGTCGACAACCCGGCGATCTTCGACCGCTTCCTCCCCGTCCCCGAGCCGCACGGCACCGCGGTCGTGTGTCTCAGCGATTCGGAGCTGCTGATCTCCGCCTCGGCGCCGCGGACCGCCGAGATGCTGCGGGATCTCGGCTACGCCGTCACCGAGGTCGCGATCTCGGAGTACGAGAAGCTCGAGGGCTGCCCCACCTGCCTCTCGGTGCGGGTGCGGGCCCTCGCGTAGCGCGCCCGCGTCGGGCGAGAGCCTGCAGCGCCCCACGCGGCGCACGGACGCACCGGGACGCGAAGCCCTCGACTGACGGATCGCGCTCCCGCGCTATCGTGGAGGCAGGGTGACGCCGCGCACCCGACGGCTGATGCGCGGCGCGAACGGCCCGAGAAGGAGCGAGGTCTTGGACGAACAGGGGGAGAGCATCCCGGCGCCGGGCGGCGCCGACTCCTGGACGACGGCGGATCCCGAGGCGGGAGCCGGTGCGGCGGTGACGCTGCTGCGGGCGCTGATCCGCGAGGCCTGCGTCAATGACGGGGATCCGGCCTCGGGCCAGGAGATCCGCAACGTCCGGGTGCTGCAGCGCTTCCTCTCCGGCGTTCCCGACGGCGCGCTCGAGATGCAGGTGTTCGAATCGGCCCCGGGTCGCGCGTCGCTGATCGCGCGGGTGCGCGGCACGGATCCCGAGGCTCCGGCGCTGGGCCTGCTCGGGCACCTCGACGTGGTGCCCGTCGACCCCGACGGCTGGAGCCGCGACCCCTTCAGCGGCGAGATCATCGACGGCGAGGTGTGGGGCCGCGGGGCGGTCGACATGCTCTACCTCACGGCGGTGTTCGCCTGCGTGCTGCGCGAGGCGGCGCTCGCCCCCGAGCGGCCGCGCGGCGACCTCGTGCTGCTCGCCGTCGCCGACGAGGAGGCCGGCGGCGAGTACGGCCTGCACTGGCTGCTCCGCGAGCATCCCGGGGCGCTGCGCGTCACCGAGGTGCTCTCGGAATCGGGCGGCATGCGCTTCGGCGACCACGTCGCGATCGGCGTCGCGGAGAAGGGATCGGCCGGCCGTCGCCTGATCGTGCGCGGGGTGCCCGGGCACGCCTCGATCCCCTACGGCGCGCAGAGCGCGGCGGTGCGCCTGGGCGAGGTGATGCAGCGGCTGGCGCTCTTCGAGCCCGCGATCCAGCTGGGCGAGCTGTGGAGCAGATTCGTGTCCGCCCGCGTCTCGGATCCACGGCTCGCCGAGCGGCTGCGCGATCCCGTGCGGCTCGACGCCGCCCTCGGGGAGCTCGGCGGCATCGCGGGATACGCCCACGCGATCTCGCGGGTCACGCTCTCGCCGACGGTGCTGCGCGCGGGCAAGACGCACAACGTGATCCCGGGCAAGGGGCGCATCGACCTCGACATCCGCACGCTGCCCGGCACGACGGACGAGGAGGTCGACGAGCTGCTGCGGCAGATGCTCGGCGAACTCGCGGACCGCGTCGAGATCCGTCACCTGCGCGGCTGGGCGGCCACCTCCTCGCCCACCGACACGCCCCTCTACGCCGCCGTGGAGCGCGCGGTGACGGCGGTCTCAGGCGCACCGGTCGTCCCGAACATGGCGGCGGGCGGTTCCGACGCGCGGCTCTTCAGAGAGCTCGGGATCCCGGCCTACGGTTTCGGCCTGCTCGGCCCGTCCTGGAGCTACGAGCGCTACCGCGAGCACATCCACGGGCACGACGAGCGGATCGACACAGGTTCGGTGGGCCTGGCCCTGGAGGCTCTCCGCAGGATCGTGCGGGACAGGATCGGCTGACGCGGATCGCGGGATGCACGAGCGGGCGGGCGGGAGCGGGCCGCACGAGCGGGCGGCCGCGAGGATACGAGGAAGGGCGCGAATGGCGGCGACGGCGGTGTACCTCGGCGTGGACCTCGGCACCTCGAGCGTGAAGGCGGTGCTGCTGGACGCCCTCGGTCGCACGGTGGCCGACGCCCAGGTGCGCTACGGGGTCTCCCGGCCGCGCCCCTCCTGGGCGGAGCAGGATCCCGAGGCGTGGTGGCGGGCGTGCTGCGAGGCGATCCGAGCCGTCCTCGGCGCGGGGGCGTTCGACGTGCGCGCCGTCGGGCTCTCGGGGCAGATGCACGGGCTCGTGCTCGTGGACGCCGCCGGAGCGCCGCTGCGCCCGGCGATCATCTGGTCGGACGCTCGGTCGGGCGCGCAGGTGCGCGAGTGGGATCGCGTCGTCGGCGGCGACGCCGTCGAGGCGATCACCGGGATGCCCGTCGCGACCGGCATGCTGGGGGTCAGCCTCTCCTGGGTGCGCGAGAACGAGCCCGAGACCTACCTCGCCGCCCGCTACGCCGTGCTCCCCAAGGACTACGTGCGCTTCCGCCTGATCGGCGAGATCGCGACCGAGGCCACCGACGCCGCGGGGTCGCTGCTGTACGCGGTCCGCGAGCGGGAACCCGCCCTGGGCATCGCGGCCGCGCTCGGGCTCGACGCCGCGCTCCTGCCCCCGATCGGCCAGTCCCTCTCGACGGCGGGAGCCGTGACGGCCGAAGCAGGCGAGGCGACCGGCCTCGCTCCGGGGACGCCGGTCGCGTTCGGGGGAGGGGATCAGCAGATGGCGGCGCTGGCGCTGGGCCTCGAGGATGCGGGGAGCGCCGCCGCGGCCATCAGCTCCGGCGGAACCGTGGTCAGGCGCACGCCCGCCCCGCTGGAGCCGGCATCGGGGGTGCACGTGATGCCGGCCGCGCGCCCGGAGCAGTGGTTCGCGATGGGCGTGGTGCTGGCCGCCGGGCTGGCCGTCGACTGGGTCGTGACCGGGCTGCTCGGGCGGCCCACGGCGTCCCCGGCCGCGATCGAGCGCATCATGGCGGAGGCGGCCGGAGTGCCGAGGGGCGCCGATGGGCTGATGGCGTCGCCCCACCTCGGCGGCACCCGCACCCCGGTCGTCGACGCCCGCGCCCGCGCGCATCTCTTCGGGCTCGGGTACCAGCACTCCGGCGCGCACGCGGCCCGCGCCGTGGTCGAGGGGGTCTGCCTGTCGCTCGCGGGGTCGCTGGCGAGGATGTCGACGGCCGGCGAGCCGGTGCGCCGCCTCGTGATGACCGGCGGCGGCGCCCGCTTCCCCCTCTGGCGGCAGACCCTGGCCGACGCTGCGGGGCTCCCGGTCCTGGTGTCGTCCGACCTCGAGCACGCCGCCATGGGCGCCGCGATGGCGGGCGCCGCCGCGGTCGGCGAGGAGATCGCCTTCGACCCCGCGGAGCGCATCCGGATGACCGTGGAACCGGATCCGGCCGGGGTCGAGCTCTACCGGGAGCGCGCCGGGACGCTCGCGGCCCTCGAGGCGGCGGTGGGCCCGCTGCTCCGCGGAGCGCCGGCCTGAGCGCCTGAGCGCCTGAGCCCCCGAACGCCTGAGACCGGAGCCGAGGGCCGCGGTGCGCGCGGCCCGCGGTCGCCCGGATCACATCGGCTCGGCCGCGCTCCAGAGGCTCCAGACCGTGGTGCGCAGGCGGCGCGGCTGGCCGAGCACGGTGACGACGGCGAACGCGACGTCCTCGGGCCGGAGATAGGGCCCCTCCTCGGGCGGGAGCCCGCCGAAGCGGCCGGTCGAGGCCGCGAACCCCGTGTTCACGGCGGCCGGGGCGATCGTGCTGACCCGAATGCCCTCGGCACGCACCTCCCGGTCGAGCGACAGCGCGAACTGCCGCTGCGCCGCCTTGGTGGCGGCGTACACGGCCTCGCTGCCGCCGCCGTGGCCGAGCCCGGCGGCCGAGCTCATGACGACGACGTCGCCGCCTCCCTCCCGCGAGCGGAAGTGCGCGACGGCGGCCCTGGCGAGCCAGACGGTGCCGAGGAAGTTCGTGTCGCTCATGGCGGCGATCTCGTCGTCGGTGTGGTCCAGCAGCCCGCCGAAGCGGCCCACCCCGGCGTTCGCGACGACGCTGTCGACGCGGCCCCACCGGTCCGCTCCGGCGCGGATCGCCCGCTGCGCGACCTCGGGGTCGCCGGCGTCGCCGACCACGATCTCCGTGCAGTCCGGCCCGAGCCCGGCGGCGATCCCGCGCACGGCCTCGGGGCGCAGGTCGACCAGCACGACGCGCGCGCCGCGCTCCGTCAGGTCGCGCGCGATCGCGGCGCCGATCCCGGATCCCGCCCCGGTCACGACGACGACGGTTCCGGCGAGGTCGCGCGCGTCCGATCCCATGCGTGTGCCTTTCGACGGGGTGGCCTCTGGAGTACTCTGATTCTGCATCCAGGTGAGCACTGCGCACAAACGAACGGACCCGGTCGCGGGTCGCGAGGCGCCGAGCCGGCGCGAGAGGATCCGAATGAAGCTGTACGCCGATAGCGCGAGGGTCGAAGAGGTCGTGCCGATGCTGCAGGACGGGCTCATCGCGGGGGTGACGTCGAACCCGACGATCCTCCACCGGGACGGGCGTACGCGGGCCGAGCTTCCGGAGCTCTACGAGGCGTTCGCCGAGGCGGGCGCCGGCGAGATCTTCATGCAGGCGACCGGCGGCGACCGCGCGCAGCTCCTCGCGGACGCCGAGCGGATCGCGGCCTTCGGCGAGCTGGCCGTCGTGAAGCTCCCGGCGACGCCCGCGGGCTTCCGGGTCGCGGCGACCCTGGTGCGGCGCGATGTGCGCGTGCTGCTGACCGCGGTGTACAGCCTGGCCCAGACGGCCTACGCAGGATCCCTCGGCGTCGACTACATCGCGCCGTACTACGGGAGGATCGTCGACTCGGGCGCCGACGGGCTGGCGACGATCACCCGGATGGAGCGGATCCTCGCCCCGACGCGCACCCGCACGCTGGTCGCGAGCGTGCGTTCGGCGGAGGCCGCCGCGACCCTCGCGCTGAACGGCGCGACGCACCTCACCGCCGGGGTCCCGGTGCTGGAGGCGATGCTCGTGGACCCGGAGACCGAGGCCACGGCCTCCGAGTTCGAGAGGATCGCACGATGAACGAGACGCACACGGGATCGCACGGCGAGGTGCAGCTCGAGAACGAGATCTTCCGGGTGACGCGGTGGACGATCGAGCCGGGCGGCGCCATCCCCATGCACCGACACGAGCACGAGTACGTGGTGGTGCCGATGGTCACCGACACCATGCACGTGACCGACGCCGACGGCGCGGAGACCGTGTCGGAGCTCGTGGCGGGGCGCAGCTACACGCGGCCGGCCGGGTCCGAGCACCGGATCGAGAACCGCGGATCCGGCACGATCGCGTTCGTGGAGGTCGAGCGCCTGGCGTAGGGGCTCGCTCCATCCGTCCGAGCGGCTTCCGGAGCCTCTTCGTTGTAGGAACCTACACTTCCGTCGTGTCCCGTTGGAGGGCGCGACGGCCTTTCGGCGCAGTGCTAGGCCGTGCCCGCGACGGTGGGAACAATGGATGCGACGACTGTGGGGCCTTCACCGCCGAAGCGCTCCGAAACGGAGGAAATCGTGTCTTTGGATCTTGTGGTCATCCTCGCCTACCTCGTGGTGATGCTGCTCTTCGGCTACCTCGGGTACCGGCGTGCGAACAGCAACGACGACTTCCTGGTCGCGGGCCGCCGTCTCGGCCCGCTGTTCTACATGGGCACCCTCGCCGCGGTCGTGCTGGGCGGCGCCTCGACCATCGGCGGTGTGCGACTGGGCTACACGTACGGCATCTCCGGCATGTGGATGGTGTTCTGGCTGGGCGTCGGCATCGTCGCGCTGAGCCTGCTCTTCTCGGGCACGCTCACCCGCCTGCGCGTCTACTCCCTCCCGGAGATGCTGGAGCGCCGGTACGGCACGGCGACCAGCCGGGTGATCGGCGGAGTCGTGATGATCGCCTACGACCTGATGGTGGCCGTCACCTCGGTGCTCGCCATCGCCGCCGTGGTCGACGTGATCCTCGGGGTGCCGGCGACCCCCGCGATCCTGATCGGCGGAGGCGTTGTCGTGATCTACAGCGTGCTCGGCGGTATGTGGTCGATCTCCCTGACCGACATCCTCCAGTTCCTGATCATGACCGTCGGCATCTTCCTGATCCTCCTGCCCATGGGCGTCGGGCAGGCGGGCGGCTGGTCCGGCCTGAAGCTGGAGCTCCCCGAGAGCTACTTCGACCTCGGCAGCATGGGCGGCAGCACGATCTTCACGTACTTCCTCATCTACTTCTTCGGCATCATCATCGGGCAGGACGTCTGGCAGCGGGTGTTCACCGCGCGCTCCCCGAAGATCGCGAAGTACGGCGGGCTCGGCGCGGGCGTCTACTGCATGATCTACGCCGTGGCCGGCGCGGTCATCGGCATGGCCGCTGCGGCCCTCTTCCCCGATCTGGATGCGCCCGACAAGGCGTTCGCCGTGCTGGCCGAGGGCGTGCTGCCCGACGGTCTGAGCGGCCTGGTGCTCGCCGCCGCGCTCGCGGCGATCATGTCGACGGCGAGCGCGACGATCCTCGCCTCCTCCACCGTCTTCGGCAACGACGTGTGGGGCGTGCTCGTCAAGAAGAGCGCGCGCATGGAGTCGATGAGGGAGAGCCGCTGGTGGACCCTCGCCGCGGGCGTCGTCGTCATCCTGGTGGCCCTGGTGGTCCGCGACGTGGTGACGGCCCTCACCGTCGCGTACAACCTCCTCGTCGGCGGCCTGCTCGTCCCCGTGGTCGCCGCGCTGTTCTGGCGTCGTGCGACGTCCCAGGGGGCCTTCGCGTCGATCCTCGTCGGCAGCGCGGTGGTGATCGCGTCGATGGCGATCTTCGGGCTCGCCGCGGATCAGCCGATCTACTTCGGTCTCGTCGCCAGCGCCTTCGCGATGGTCGTCACGAGCCTGCTCGGGCCGAGGAAGGACGAGGCGACGCTCGTGGAGCGCAGCCGCGCATCCGAGGAGCGCCGGGAGGTGCCGGTGCGCGACTGACCGCGGTCACCGGCCGAGCGGTTTGATCATGCGGTGGCGCACGGTGAGCCGCCGCTCGGCGGCCCAGACGGCGACGCGGAGATCGGAGATGCCCGTCAGCGTGAGCGGATCCCGGCCGCTGAGCTCCGCGATCCGCGCGAGACGGTGGCGCACGGTGTTGACGTGGACGAACAGCCGCTCGGCCGTCGCCTGCAGCTGCCGATCCTCGGCGATGAACGCCGAGAGCGTCGCCATCAGGTCGCCCCGGCCGATCTCGTCGGCCCTGACGATCGGATCGACGAGCTGCTCGATGAACGGCGCCAGCTGCTCGGGGGCCTGCTGCTCGAGCAGGGCGTCGAGCGAGGCGAGCTGATCCGGGCCGGCCACGCCGCCCCGGCTGCGCGCGAGGCGGAGCGAGGCCCGGGCCTCGCTGAACGCCTGCCGGAGACTGCCGAGCGAGACGACCGTGCTGTAGCCGCACACGAGGCCGAGCGATGAGAAGGAGTCGTCGGTCTCGGGGCTGGTGATCAGGGCGACCTCGCGCGAGGTCGTGCCGATCAGCCCGTTCGCCCAGCGACGGCCGATCGCGCCCTCACTGCCGGCGGGCCAGAAGGAGACCCTGAGGCGATCCGGATCGAGGCCCTGGGATTCGATCTCGGGCAGGAGCGCCGCGGGGTGGGCGAGGCCGCCGATGATGAGGTCGATCAGCTGCCCGAGGCGCTGCTGCAGCTCGAGCAGCTCCCGCGCCTGCTCGACGTTCGAGAACTCGAGGAGGCTCTCCAGCTGGTCCATGAACGCGGTCGAGGGGGCCTCCCCGTCCGCCCTCCACACGAGGGCGCCGCCCGCCTCGTCCCGGCCCACCTCGCCGCCGAGCGCGTCGGCGACCTCGCGCAGCAGCGCCTCCTCTCCGGCTCCATCGCGCGCCAGCGTCAGGAGGCGCGCGAGCAACGACGTCTCGCGCCTCCTCGCGTCGCTCTCGATCTGGCTCCGCCTCCGGAGGACGGAGTCGTTCACCGCGAGGAAGGGGATCCCGTGCTCGAGGAGGAGGAGCGGCATGCCGCGACGGCGGCAGGCCTCGAGAAGCTCCTCGGGCGGCTCGAGGTGGACCTCGCCGAGGCCGAGCGCAATGCCCGCGACGCCCGCCTCGTCGAGCGCATCGACGAACACGTGGGCCGCGCGGGGTCGCACGATCGAGCTGCCCAGGGTGCAGACGAGCTCGTGCCGTCGCAGATGGGGGCGCGGATCGAGCTGCTCGGTCGCGTGCACCCAGAAGACGGGCCGCCGCTCGGCTCCGCGGGGGAGCACGGCGGCGGTCGCCGACAGGGTGCCGTCGGCGAGCAGATCGCCGACGGTCACGGACGCTTCAGGGGACCGGGTCTCGACCATGCATCGATTGTAGCTTCCTACATCGCAATCGGGTGCTGCTGGAGGTGCGTCCCGATCGATCCCGCGTCTCGTTGGCGAAGCGGATAATGAGTCTGACTCGCCGGTACCGGGTGGACGGTCGTGGCCCAGGGCCGCGCGGATCGCTCGCCCGCATGAAGCAGAAGGGTTCCCACTTGAGCACGAGCACCCCAGTCCCCCCGATCGACGGCCAGCTCTCCCCCCGCTACGCGGGCTTCACGACGTTCGCCCGCCTGCCCCGCATCGACGACGTCGCCGAGCACGACCTCGCCGTGGTCGGCGTGCCGTTCGACAGCGGCGTGACCTTCCGGCCGGGGGCCCGCTTCGGCCCCGGTGGCATCCGGGAGGCCTCCCGGCTGCTGCGCCCCTACAATCCCGCGCTGGAGGTCGCACCGTTCGAAGCGGTGCAGGTGGTCGACGCCGGCGACATCGACTGCAACCCGTTCGACATCACGACGGCGCTCGGCGAGATCGAGGCCGGCATCTCGGCGCTCGCGAAGGGCGGCAAGCCGGTCATGGTGCTGGGCGGGGATCATACGATCGCGCTCGCGTCGCTGCGCGCCCTGCATCGCGAGCACGGCCCCCTGGCGCTCGTGCACTTCGACGCGCACCTCGACACGTGGGGACCCTACTTCGACACGCCCGTCACCCACGGCACGCCGTTCCGCGTCGCGATCGAGGAGGGGCTGCTGCTGAAGGAGCACTCGGCTCACGTGGGCATCCGCGGCTCCCTCTACAGCGCCGACGACCTCAGCGATGACGAGGAGCTCGGGTTCACGATCGTCCACGCCCGGGAGTTCCACACGACCCCGTTCACGGAGATCATCGAACGCATCAGCGCGCGCATCGGCGATGCCCCCCTGTACATCTCCATCGACATCGACGTGCTCGATCCCGCGCACGCTCCCGGCACCGGCACGCCGGAGGCCGGAGGGCTGACGAGTCGCGAGCTGCTCGAGCTGCTGCGGGGCCTGCGCGGCAAGAACCTCGTCGGCGCCGACGTCGTCGAGGTCGCGCCGGCGTACGACCACGCGAGCATCACCTCGGTGGCCGCGTCGCACTGCGCCTACGATCTCGTCTCGATCATGGGCGCGCGCGTCGCGAGCCGGTCGGGTCGGTAGCGAGGGCCGGCCGTGTCGCCCCGTCGTCTCAGTCGAAGAGGTCGCCCAGCCAGTCCATCGGCTTCTTCTGCTTCCGACGGTGGCCGTCGCGCGACGAGCCGTAGCGGGGGTCGTCGTAGCGGCGGTCGCCGTAGCCGCGATCCCGATCCTCGTACCGGCGGTCGTCGTATCGAGGCTGCCCGTAGGGCTGCTGAGCGGGAGGGGCGTAGGGCTGCTGCGGCGCCGCCGGGGGAGCCGAGGGAGCGGGAGGAGCAGTGGAGGCCGGCGGGGCCGCGGCCTCGGCTTCGGCCTGGGCGCGCTCGAGGATCTTGTCGAGCTCGCCGCGGTCGAGCCAGACGCCGCGGCACTGGGGGCAGTAGTCGATCTCGATCCCCTGGCGCTCGCTCATGAGCAGGGTCGTTCCGTCGCTCGGGCAGTTCATGTCTCAAAGCTAGACCGCGCCGCGGGGCGGGCTCTCCGCCACGCTGGCTTTCGCAGCGGATTCACGGTTCTGCCCCGACGTCCCCTTCGGCGGCGTCTCTCCCGTGGGCGGCCTCCAGCGGTGGGTCTGCCTCCAGCGGTATCGGAACCGGGATCCTGATTCCTCTGAGGGCAGATCCACCGCTGAGGGCCGGCGGGCGCCGGCTGCTGAAGTCGGCCGCTGCGGGGAGGCGCGTGTTCAGCCGAACAGCTCGGCGGGGTGCGTGAGGCGCCACCACAGGTCGGGCTCCTCGATGGCCGAGCCCACGAGCACCGGGACGTCCTCGTCTCCGCTCGGGGTCTCGACCCGGATCGTCCCGGCGGTCGCCCCGGACGGCCCGGCCCCGACCGTTCCGAGGTCGACGGTGCGGCCGGCCGATTCGCCGGGCAGCAGCACGGCGCTCGCCCCGCGCTCCGCGCTCAGATCGATCGTCTCCCCCGTCCAGGTGGTCACCTCGCCGATCCGCTCCCCCTCGGCGGCCACCTCGATCGTCTGCGGCAGGGCGTCCATCGCGCCGAGCAGCGCTCCGGTCGAGGCCGCGCGATCCTCACCGGTGGCGCGTCCGAGCGTCGCCGCGATCTTCACCACGCTCCGGTCCGCGGCCGAGCCCTGCTGGGCCGCGACCAGGTTGTAGCCCGCGTCGACCGTGCGCCCGGTCTTGAGCCCGATCACTCCCGGGCGGCCGATGAGCGGGTTCGTGCTCTCCACGACGCCGATCCCCGGGATCTCGGCGCTGGGCATCGACGTGATCTCGGTGATCGTCGGGTTCTGCAGCGCGAGCCGGGCGATGCGCACCACATCGTCGGCGCTCGCCCGGTTGCGCGTGTCCATGCCGCTCGGCTCGACCAGCTCGAGCGTCTCGAGGCCGTTGCGGTCGGCCCACTCCGCGACCGCGGCGAGGAACGCGTCCTCGCTGCCGAACGTGGCCCGCGCGTAGGAGATCGCGTAGTCGTTCGACGAGGGGATCAGGGCGAGCTGCAGCAGCTGTCTCGTGGTCAGCTGCGATCCGGCGGGGAGGGGGTGCGCGACGCCGTCGAGTGCGATGAGCTCGCGCTGCACGCGCTCGTCCTCCTCCGTGAGCGTGTAGACCGGCCCGTCCTCGCCCGGCGCGAGCGGCGCGGCCTCGAGGCACACGAGCGCGGTGACGAGCTTCGTGATGCTGGCGATCGGATGCGGCGAGGCATCGTTCGTCCACACCCCGTCCGCTTCCGCCCAGCCGATGGCGGTGGGCTGCGGGTAGGCGGCGACCGCGGCCTCGGCCGGTGCGGGATCGGCCGGGAACTCGGCCGTCTCCGCCACCGCCGGCTGAACCCGGAGCTCGGGGAGCGGAGTCGCGGCGCACGCCCAGGTGTACCCGCCGCCCGCCACGATCAGTGCGCCGACCGTGCCGAGCGCCCACCGTTTCCTCACCCCGCCAGGTTAGCGGAGGCCGAGCGGTCGGAGAGGCGCCCGCAGAATCAGTGCTCCAGCACGTAGCGATCCCGGCCCACCGCGAGCCCCGCGAGCACCTGACCGAGCGCCACGGCGAAGAGCAGCGCGAACGGCAGCGTCCACCCCGCGGAGATCTCATGCAGCCATCCGAACGCGATCGGCCCTCCCGCGGCGAGCAGGTAGCCGACGGACTGCGACATGCCCGACAGGGCGCTGGAGCTCTCGGGGGTGCGCGCTCGCACCGCCACCAGCGTGAGCCCCATGCTCAGTGACGCTCCGGTGGCGAGCCCGTAGACCAGGATCCAGAGCAGGAGCAGCTCCGGGAGGAACACGATCCCCGTCGCCGACACTCCCATGGCGATCGGGATGAGGGCCGGGAGCCAGCGCCGCAGCCGGCCGCGGTAGAGGAGCGGGATGAGGATCGATCCCGCGATCCCCGTCAGCTGCAGGAACATGACGTCGAAGCCGGCCTCGACCTCGGAGCGGCCGCGGGAGATCTCGAGCGGGGCGAGCCAGGTGGTGAGCATGTAGAAGAGCGCCGACTGCGCACCCATGTAGAACGCGACGAGCCACGCGAGCCGATCCCGCCAGATGCGGCGCCCGGCGCTCCGGCCCCGGGCGCCGGGCGCCCGTGCATCGGGTCTGCCGGGCGAGTCCGCGGCGCGGGATCCGCCGGACGCTTCCGGAGCCAGGGCCTCGAGGGCCGCGGCGCCGACGCCGCCCGCCCCGCCTCCCAGCTGCTCGGGGTGCATCGGGGCGACCGTCCGCCGGCCCGCGTTCGCCCACACCCATGCGACGAGCGCGGGCAGGATCAGCACACCGGTGCCGAGCATGGCGAACCGCCAGCCGAGCTCCTCGCCGCCGTGCTCGATGTGGGAGAGCGGCGCCACGATGCCTGCGCCGACCGATCCCAGCGCGCCGAGCACGGCCGTGTACACGCCCATCACCAGCGGCACCCGATGCGAGAAGTCCCGCTTGATCACCGCGGGCATAAGCACGTTGCCGACCGCGAGCGCCGCCCCGATGAGGGCGGTGCCGAGCCAGAGGTTGAGGGGGCCGCCCGGCAGCGAACGCCAGACGGTGCCGATCGCCAGCACGACGAGGGACCAGGAGATGGTGCGCGACATGCCGATCCGCACGCTGATCGCGTGGGTGAGCGGCGACACGAACGCCCAGACGAGCAGGGGCACCGAGGCGAGCGCGCCGAGCGCGGACGGGCTGACGCCCTGGTCGTCGGCGATCTGGTCGAGCAGCGGGCCCACTCCCATGATGGTCATCCGCATGTTGGCCGCGACCAGGCACACCGCGATGAAGAGGGGGATCCAGGGGCGGGATCGGGCGGCTGCGGATGGGGCGGTCACAATCGACCCAGCCTATCGTGCGGTGGTCTACAGCGGCCCGCCCTCGTTCGTCGTGGAGACCCGCTCGAGGAGCCGGTCGGGCAGCACGCGCGTGAGCGGTGCGACGAGACGGTAGCGCCAGTCGGAGATCATCACGCTGCGGCCGCGGGAGAGGGCGCGGAGCCCCTCGCGGGCGACGCGGGAGGTATCGGCCCAGGCCATGCGGGGTAGTCTCGGCAGGTGATCGAGCCCCATGCGCTCGTGGAACTCCGTGTCGAGCAGCCCCGGGCACAGCGCCGTCACGCGAACGCCCCGGGCGCGATAGCGGGCGTTCAGCGAGCGGGAGAGGGAGACCACTGCGGCCTTCGCGGCCCCGTAGGTGCCGGTCGGCGTGAAGGCTGCGACGCTCGCGACGTTCAGGATCCATCCCCGGCCGCGCTGCAGCATCCCCGGCACGGCGGCGTGGGAGAGCCTGAGCGGCGCCCACGACAGCAGCTCGTGCAGACGCCGCTCGGCCGCGATGTCGCTGCGCTCGAAGCCGTCGTAGACGCCGAAGCCGGCGTTGTTGATCAGGATGTCGATCGGGCGATCATCGTCGGCGAGCCGAGCCGCGACCCGCTCGAGCCCCTCCGCGGTGGTGAGGTCGGCCGCGATCACCTCGGCGCGCTCCCGGGAGCCCCGCAGCTCGTCGGCGAGCGCCCGCAGCCGGTGCTCGTCGCGCGCGACGAGCCCCCCCGAGACGCCCCCCCCCGAGACCTGCAAAGCCCGCACGCCCCCGAGGCCGGTCGAAGCTCCGGTGATGAGTGCCGTGTATCCCATGCGACCAGTCTCGCAGGGATGCTCCCCAGCGGCCCGGGGCATGCGGAAGGCCCCCGGTCCTCGTCGAGATCTCGACGAGGACCGGGGGCCTCGCGTGGCGGAGCATGGGGGATTTGAACCCCCGAGGGCGTGAACCCAACACGCGTTCCAGGCGTGCGCCATAGGCCGCTAGGCGAATGCTCCGCGGATCAGTCTAGCCTGTTCTGCGCCGAGCCGCGAAACGGCCGGCTATTCGCTCAGCGGATGCGGCACCATGCCGGCGCCCGCTCCGTCCGCCTCGTCCTCTTCGGGCCGGGGCTCCCGTCCGTCGGCGGCCGCGAACGCCACCGCGGCCACGGCGAGGGCGAACGCCACGATCCCGAGCGGATTGCACAGCGCGATCGACATCTCGGTCGACCACGTCGACCCGCTCGGCGCGCTGAGGATCGACACGAGCTCGCCGTTCACGGAGTCGGGCACGGTCAGTCCGAAGCCGATCGCCGAGACCCACGCGAGCACCAGGCTCACGATGGTGCTGCGGCTGGTCCGGCGTCCGCGCTCGCGGGTGACGCGGATGCGGCGAGCGGCCCACAGCTGCAGCGCCGCGAACCCGAGGCCGATCGTCGGCAGATACCACCAGGTCAGGGGCCCTCCCAGCCCGACCGCCCATCGGCCGAGAGACATCCAGACCGCCATCACGATGCCGATCGTCGCCACCCACCGGCTGCTCACGTGCGCTCCTCCCGTTCCCCGTCGTGCGGCTCGCGCCCCGGATCTCCCCGAGGTCTTCGCCCTGCCGAGATGATATCGGGGATCCGGGTGCAGCGGCTCGCGAGGCGGGCGGCCGATTTCGCATCGACATGAGAAAGGTGTTATTCTCTAACGGTTGTCATCGCAAGATGGCCGCGCCCCGATAGCTCAGTGGTAGAGCACTTCCATGGTAAGGAAGGGGTCGCCAGTTCAATCCTGGCTCGGGGCTCTGACTCTGTTGGTCTTCGGATCAGGTTTGGCTGAGTAGCTCAGCTGGTTAGAGCGCACGACTCATAATCGTGAGGTCGCGGGATCGAGCCCCGCCTCAGCTACCGGAGTCACGACAAGCCCCCGGTGCAGCCGGGGGCTTCGTCGTTCACCGGGGCCGCGGCCCCGTCGATGGGAACGGCCGGATCGCCGGATCCTGACGGAATGGACGGCCCGCCGCGGCGCCTCAGCCCGCCGCCTTCTTCTTCCGCGCGCGGGGCTTCGCCGTGCCGGATCGCCCCTTCCGGCTCCGCCCCTTCGCGGCCCGGGACCGCTGCACGCTCTGTCTGAGTGCCTCCATGAGGTCGATGACCTCGGCCCCCGCTCCATCGCCGTCCTCGCCGTCCTTGCCGAAGGTCGCCTCGGTGTCGAGCGCCTCCCCCTCCTCGAGCTTCGCCTGCACGAGGGTGCGCAGCTCCTCCTGGTACTCGTCGCGGAAGTCCTCCGGCGAGAAGTCGGACGAGAAGCTCTTCACGAGCGCCGCCGAGAGCTGCATCTCCTTGGCGCTGATCCGCACCCGCTCCTCGAGGGCGGGGAAGGCGGCCTCGCGCACCTCGTCGGCCCAGAGCAGCGTCTGCACGAGCAGCACGTCCCCCCGCACTCGCAGCGCCGCGAGTCTGGTCTTCTGGCGCAGCGCGAACTGCACGATGGCGGTGCGGTCGGTCTTCTCCAGGGTGCGGCGCAGCAGCACGTAGGCCTTCGAGGACTTCCCCGCCGGCGCGAGGTAGTAGCTGCGCTCGAAGAGGATCGGGTCGACCTGCTCGCTGGGCACGAACTCGACGACCGAGATCTCCCGGCTGCGCTCCGCGGGAAGCGCCGCCAGCTCCTCCCGCGTCAGCACCACCGTCTCCTCGTCCTCCACGTAGGCCCGGTCGATGTGCTCGTAGGGGATCACCTCTCCGCACACCTCGCAGCGGCGCTGGTAGCGGATCCGGCCCCCGTCCTCGTCGTGCACCTGGTGCAGATCGAGGTCGTGATCCTCCGTCGCGCTGTAGAGCTTGACGGGCACATTGACGAGGCCGAAGGTGATCGCCCCGGTCCAGATCGCTCTCATGGGTACAGTACAGCCGATCTCGATGTCAAAGGGCTACCCAGTTGCGGATCCCCCGGTCGATGATGTACCCATGGCTGGATCTCATCAGATGGTGACGATCGGGGGGCGCCGCATCCGGCTCTCGAGCCTGGACCGAGTGCTCTACCCCTCGACCGGAACGACGAAGGGCGACGTGATCGGCTACTGCAGCGCGATCGCGCCGGTGATGCTGCCGCACTGCCGCGACCGGGCGGCGACGCGCAAGCGGTGGCCGAGGGGCGTCGGCGAGGACGGGTCGGCCGACTTCTTCTTCCAGAAGGACCTCGGCGAGGGGGCGCCCGACTGGGTCGAGACGCGGAGCATCCAGCATCGGGATCACGTCAACCGCTATCCCCTCGTCAACGACGAGGCGACGCTCGTGTGGCTCGCGCAGCTCTCGGCCCTCGAGGTGCACGTGCCCCAGTGGCGGTTCGGGCGGGGCGACGAGCAGCTGCCCCCGGACCGGATGGTGCTCGACCTCGATCCGGGGGAGGGCGTCGGCCTGCGGGAGTGCGCCCAGGTGGCACGCCTCGTGCGCGACATCCTCGCCGACATGGGCCTCGAGTCGATCCCCGTCACGAGCGGCAGCAAGGGCATCCACCTGTACGCAGCACTCGACGGACGGCAGAGCTCCGACGAGGTCTCGGCGGTCGCGCGCGAGCTGGCGCGGTCTCTCGAGGCGGATCACCCCGACGAGGTGACGAGCTCGATGAAGCGGTCGCTGCGGCCGGGCAAGGTGTTCATCGACTGGAGCCAGAACAATGCCAGCAAGACGACGGTCGCCCCGTACTCGCTCCGGGGGCGCGTGCGTCCCACGGTCGCCGCGCCCCGGACCTGGCGCGAGCTCGCCTCTCCGCACCTGCGGCAGCTGGAGTATCACGAGGTGCTGCAGCGCGTGGAGCGCCGCGGGGACCCGCTCGCGGCGATCGCCGAACGCGCCGCAGGGGGCGGCGAGAGGCTGGACCGATTATCCCGCTATCGATCGATGCGGGACGCGGGCGTCACGCCCGAGCCGGTGCCCGAGAGGATCGAGGTGCGGCCGCGGGGAGGGGACCTGGAACCTTTGAGGTTCGTCATCCAGCGCCATGAGGCCCGGCGCCTCCACTACGACTTCCGGCTCGAGCACGACGGCGTGCTCGTCAGCTGGGCGCTGCCGAAGGGGGTGCCCACCGATCCGGCCCGCAATCACCTCGCCGTGCCGACCGAGGATCACCCCATGGAGTACCGCTTCTTCGAGGGAGAGATCCCGAAAGGCGAGTACGGCGCGGGGACGGTCGAGATCTGGGACAGCGGGACGTACGAGCTCGAGAAGTGGCGGGAGGACGAGGTCATCGCGACGCTGACCGGGACGGCGGGCGGCGGCCTGGGCGGCACGCGCAGGCTGGCCCTCTTCCGCACGCAGCCGGATCCGAAGCCGTCATGGATGATCCACCTGATGGAACTGAAGACCGGAGGAGCCGATCGGCAGAATCATGCCGGGATGAGGCCGATGCTCGCCACCCGCGCGTCGCCGGAGCAGCTGGAGCGGCTCGACGAGCAGCGCTGGGCCTTCGAGATGAAGTGGGACGGGATCCGTGCGCTCGCGACCCTCGACGGCGGCGACGTCGGGCTCATGAGCCGCTCGGGCGCCGAGATCACGGACGCCTACCCCGAGCTCGGCCGGCTCGCCGAGGTGGTCGCCGCAGACGGGGCGGTGCTCGACGGCGAGATCGTCGCCTTCGGGGAGGACGGCGCGCCGAGCTTCGGTCGGCTGCAGACGAGGATGGGCTTGAGCGGGGCGCGGGAGGTGGCCCGCGCCCGATCCGTCGCGCCGGTGTCGCTGCTGCTCTTCGACGTGCTCTCGGTCAACGGAGAGGACTGTCGTCGGCTCGCCTACGAACAGCGACGCGGACTGCTCCTGGAGATGATCGACGACGATCCGGCCGTGCCGGTCGCCCTTCCGCCCGCGTTCGAGGGCGACGCCGCCGAGGCGATCGCCGCGAGCCGGCGTCTGCACCTGGAGGGGATCGTCGCCAAACGGCGGGAGAGCCCGTATCGATCCGGTGCGCGCTCCCTGGACTGGCTCAAGATCCCGCTCTTCGAGACGGCGGAGGTCGTGGTCGTCGGATGGCGACGGAGCGAGGCGGACGCGCTCGGCCTCGCCTCGTTGCTGCTCGCCACCGTGCACGACGGCGAGCTCCGCTATGCGGGGCGGGTGGGCACCGGCTTCTCGAACGCCGATCGTCGAGCGATCCGCCGACGTCTGAGCGGCATCGAACAGGCCTCTCCTCCGGTCGCGGTACCCGGTGCCGACCGCGTCGACGCCCACTGGGTGACCCCGGAGCTGGTGGCGGAGGTCACCTACAAGCAACTGACCGCCTCGGGGCGGCTGCGGCAGGCGGTGTGGCGCGGCTGGCGCCCCGACAAGTCCGTCGACGACGTCGCCGATCCGGTGGTCGCTGCCGTGGGGGCGGGCGAAGGGGCATAACGGAAGCGGGGGGGCGCCCCCCACGTCGGGGGCCCCCCCCACAGGGGGGATACGCGACCGGGGGGGGGGCGGGGGGGGGGGGGGCCCCCCCCCCCCCGCCGGCGGGGGCCCCCCCCCCCCCCCCCCCCCCCCCCGCTCCTCTGGAGTGCTACGCGAGCAGACTCGCGTCACATTCCGCTACTGCGTTCCGGCTTAGAGCTCGGCCGCCTTCTGACGACGAGCCGCCAGCACGGTCACCGCGCCGCCCACGAGCAGCATGGCCGCAGCCGTGATGCCGAGGGGGAGCAGCGAGAGGCCACCGGTGTTGGCGAGGTCGTCGCCGCCGCCGTTGCCGCCCTCACCGTTGCCGTCACCATCGCCGCCGCCGTTGCCGCCACCGCCGTTGTCGGACGCGACAGCGAAGGAGACGGTGGCCGCGGCGGAATCGACGCCGCCGACGTTCTGGGTGGCCGACAGATCGTAGCTGCCGGCGGCCAGCGCCGCACCGAAGTCGACGGTCCAGGTGCCGTTCTCACCGACCGTGGCCGTGTAGGACTGACCGCCCACGGTCACGGTGACGGTGGCGCCGGGGATGCCGGTGCCGGAGACGTTGCTCGGGCCCTGGCCGGCCGGGAAGGCCTGGCCGTCGGTGATCGAGGTGATCGTCGGCGCGGCGGGGACCTCGGGCTCCGTCACGACGAAGGAGGAGGTCGTCGCGTTCGAGGTCACGCCCTCGACGGCCTGCGTCGCGCTGACCGAGTACTCGCCGGCACCGAGGTTCGTCTCGACGGTCCAGTTGCCCTCGGCGTTCACGGTGGCGGTGCCCTCGACGGCGCCGGTCACGGTCACGGTCGCGCCGGGGATGCCGGTGCCGGTGATCGCGGTGACGGGGCCCTCGACGGTCGAGCCGTCGGCCGGAGCGGTGATCGCGGGCGCCTCGACGACCGGATCCTCGCTCGGAGCGGCCTCACCCGAGAGGGTGTAGTTGCCGAGGCTGCCGTAGTTGCTGAAGCCGCCGGCGTTCGCGCCCGTCGCGTTGTCGGGGTTGCCGGTGCCGACGCCCTCGACGGTGAGCGTGTAGGTGCCCGCCTCGACGTCGTTCGCCGTGATGGAGGCGCCCATCCCGCTGGCGACCGCCTCGGAGTCCCGAGTCGGGTTGCCCGCGTCCTCGGCCACCACGTTGCCGCTGGCGTCCATGAGGGTGAGCTTCGCGTTCAGGTTCGGGGAGACATCGGCGACCTCGACGGACGCGGAGACCTCGCCGCCCTCGGTGCTGAGGGCGAACGCGTCGACGTCGGCGGTGTTGCCGATGACGCCCTCGGCGGCGAAGCTGCCGGTGGCGTTGTCGAGCGCCGTAGCGCCGGAAGCGTCGTCGCCGTGATCGTCGGCGGCGAAGTCAGCGCGGTCGGTGAACGTCCAGTTGGTGGTCAGGATCGCGCCGCTGCCATCGCACTGGTTATCCGCGTTCGGAACCTGGAACTGGTCGCCCGGCTGCGGGTTCTGCGGGTCGGAGCCGTTCACGGGGCACACGGGGCCGTCGTACGGCGTGCCGTCGGGCAGCGTGACGCTGACGAGGAAGTACTCGGCGGCACCACGATCGGTGATGACCGAGAGATCGTCCTCGCCGTTGGTCGCACCGGCGTAGTCGCCGATCGACCACTGGGTGACGGGGACGTTGTAGCCGGCGCCCATGATCGGACCCCACAGGCCCTCGGTCGGAGCGTAGTACTCCTCCTCGCCGTGGCCGTCGTGGGTGAGGCCGAAGTTGTGGCCGGACTCGTGCGTGGCGATCTCGGCGATGCTCTTGGCGGTCGCGTCGGCGCCGCCCGCGCCCTCGGTGAAGACGAGCGCGCCCCGGAGGAAGTCGGAGCCGGTGCCGCCGCGCCAGGCGATGCCGCCGGTGCCTTCGGCCTCGTCGAGAACATCGGTGTACGAATCGGTGATGATGACGTGCGAGCCGTAGGTGTTGTCATCCGTCGAGGTCTTGTAGAGCGCGTCGGCGCCGGGGTTGACCGTGGTGACGTTCACGTTGAACGGTGCGTAGTCCTCCGCGACCGCTGCCCAGACCCGCGCCTCGTTGACGCCGGAGGCGGCAGCGAAGTTGAGCGTGGCCTCGCCCTGGAGCTCGTTCCAGTTGGTGCCCTCGAGGGTCTCTCCGTCGAAGTCGAGGTAGACCGTCACGGGAGCGCCGGGGCGCGAGCCGCCGATCGGGTCGCCCGGGACCTGGGCCTCGTCGATCTCGAAGTCGGCGTGCCCGTGCACATCGATGGGATCGATGTGGGCGACGAAGCCTCCCTCGGTGACGAGAAGCTTGTCAGCTGCTTCCTGCTGCTGAACGTCTTCCTTCGTCGTGCCGAGCTGAGCTGCGGCGAGCTCGTACTTGTCGGCGGTAGTGGTCTCAACCGGTGCGGTAGGTGCTTCCTCGGCAAGCGCGGGGCTTGCGAGGAAGAGGCTGCCGAAGCCGATCGTTGCTGCTGCGCCGAGCGCAAGCGGGCGACGTATCGTCACTCTTTCCCCCATGCTGTGCTGTTTCCTCAATGTGTTGATGGACATGCTTGGTCGTGCGAGGGACCCGGCAGACTCCCACCCGCCGGTCGCACAAGCCCGGATCTTTCGATCGGGTGACACCCGTGAAATACGTCGGGCACCGCAAGCCAAAGTAACCTGAATGCTCGCTGAGCGCAAGAAAGTTATTGCATTCAAGTAACTTTTGGGCGCGCCTACTTGAGGGGAGGAGGCAGGCGGAGGATTCTACTGTGCTGGAACAACGAGCTGCCGAAGCGCCCTACGCCGCGGCCGGGAGGGTCAGGGGTAGAGGAGGAAGCCGTTCTTCGATACCTTGGCGCTCTTGTCGCGGAGCAGCAGCTCCTTCAGCTCGTCGACGGTCATGCCGTTGCGCTCCGCCACGACGTCGATGTCGTCGCCGAGCGCCTCGATCGCGTCCTGCCCGCCCATCGTCTTCGGCAGGACCTGACGGGTATCGGACTTCACGCCGCCCTCGTCGCCGGTGCCCTCGTCGCCTCCGTTGCCGGCGCCGTCGGTGTCGTCGTCGCCCGGCGTGCCGGGAGCCTCGGTCTCGCTCGTGTCCGTGCCGTTCGAGGCGGGGGAAGTCGAGTCGCCGTTCGTGGTCATCTGCATCACTCCAAAGACGATCGCGGCCGCGATGACGATAGCGAGCACCACAAGCGTCACGAGCAGGCCCTTGCGGCTGCGCGGTTCCGTGGTCTTGTTCTCAGTCATGTTGGTTCCCTTGCCAGTGCATCCGGTGTGCCCAAGGTAGTGAAGCGAGGTGTGAGTTCGCCGAATTGGCTCGTGGTGCGCCCTACTCCCGGGTGAACAGCGCCACGGACTCGAGGTGGTGCGTGTGCGGGAAGAGGTCGAAGGCCCGCAGCCCGGCGAGTGCGTAGCCGGCGGCGAGCAGCGTCTTCGTGTCGCGCGCGAGCGCCACCGGATCGCAGGCCACGTAGACGATGTTGGCGGGGGCGAGCCCGGCCAGCTGCGCGCACACATCGCCGCCGGCCCCCGATCGGGGCGGATCCAGCACGACGGTGCCGCGCCGCAGGCGATCCCGAACGGGCGGGGCGGCCGAGAGCAGATCCGCGAGGTAGCGGTCCACGCGCGCCGTGATCGCGCGGGCGCCGACGAGCTCGGCGAGGTTCTCGGCGGCGTCGTCGGTGGCGCCGGCATCGGCCTCGACCGTCGTGACCTTGACCTGCGGGCCCGCGGCCTCCGCCATGGCCGCCGCGAGCAGGCCGGCGCCGCCGTAGAGGTCGAGGTTCGCCGCCGCGGCGTCGAAGCGGCCCTCGTCGATGAGGTGCGTCACCGCGTCCCGCACGGCGGTGAACAGCACCTCGGGGGCTTCGCGGTGCACCTGCCAGAAGCCCCCGGCGCGCACCAGGAAGCCGCGGTCGCCCACGAGCTCGCGCACCGGATCGTCCTCGCCGGCCCGCTTCCTCCCGTCTCCGACGGTCAGCAGCATGCGCGGGTCGTCGGCGCTCGGGGCGACGAGGTCGACGGCGGCGACGTCGGGCATGGAATCCCCGAGCGGCGCGATGGCCTCGACGCCCTCCGTCGCGAGCGGCAGCGACAGCACCGGGATCACGCGGCGGCTGCGAGCGGCGTAGGGGCCGACGGCGCCGGTCTCGGGATCGACGTGCAGCCGCACGCGGGTGCGGTACCCGAGTCCGTTCGACTCGTCGTCCCCGAGGCACGCCTCGACCTCGAGCCCGACGAGCTCCTCGACGTCGAGGCCCCCGAAGCGCTGCATCGCGTCCACGAGCACCTGGGCCTTGAGGTCCCGCTGCCGGGGGAGGGCGATGTGGCCGAACTCGGCCCCTCCGGCGCGATCCTGGGGCGCGCGGTCGAGAGCGGCCTCGGGCCAGACGTGGTCGCGTCGATCCGGTGACGCCTCGATCACCTCGACCGTGACCGCCCGGGCGAACGACTTCTTGCGAGCCTCCGTGACCCGGGCGCGCACCCGCTCGCCGGGGATCGCGTCGGCGACGAACACGACGCGGCCGCCGTGGCGCGCCACGCTCACACCGCCGTGCGCGATGTTCGTGACGTCGAGCTCGACCTCGTCGCCGACGGAGAGGGGAGCGGGGGCCGCAGGGTCTGCGGGCTGCGAGGAGTGTGCCATGCTCACATTCTCCCACCGCCCGCCCGAGCGGATCGGCAGCGCGCCGCTTGACGCTGCGGATCCGGCGGCGCAGGATGCAGATATGAGCTCAGCGGATCCGGCGATCTCGGTGCGCGGCCTGTCGGTGCGGCGCGGCGGGAGGGACGTGTTCTCGGGCGTCGACCTCGACATCGCCCGCGGCCGGGTGACGGGTCTGCTCGGGCCATCCGGATGCGGCAAGAGCACGCTGATGCGCGCGACGGTCGGAGTGCAGCTGGGCGTCAGCGGCGAGATCAGGGTGCTGGGGCTGCCCGCCGGCTCCCGAGCGCTGCGTCGCAGGGTCGCCTACGCGACGCAGTCGGCCTCCGTCTACGACGACCTCACCGTCGGCCAGAACCTGCGCTACTTCGCGCGCATGCTCGGCGCCCCCCGCGGTGACGCCGAGCGCGTGGCGGCCCTCGTCGGTCTCGAGCCGCAGCTGCGGCAGCGGGTGGACGCGCTGAGCGGCGGGCAGCGCGGCCGCGTGTCGCTCGGCGCGGCGCTCCTCGGAAGCCCCGAGGTGCTCGTGCTCGACGAACCCACCGTGGGTCTCGATCCGGTACTGCGCGCCGAGCTCTGGGAGCTGCTCCGCGGGCTCGCCGACGAGGGCGCCGCTCTGCTCGTGAGCAGCCACGTGATGGATGAGGCGCTGCACTGCGACCGGCTGGTCCTGATGCGAGAGGGCGGCATCGTCGCCGACACGACGCCCGACGAGCTGCTCTCCTCCACCGGGGCCCGCGATCCCGAGGCCGCATTCCTGGCCGTGATCGAGGCCCGCTCGTGAGCCCGGTCAGAGCGCTCGCCACCGCCGGCCGGGTGCTGCGCCAGCTCTCCCACGATCCGCGCTCCGTCGCGCTGCTGCTGCTCGCGCCGAGCCTGCTCGTGGGTCTCTTCGCCTGGCTGTTCAGCGAGCAGGAGGGGGTCTTCGACCAGTACGGAGCGCCGATCCTCGCCCTGTTCCCCTTCATCCTGATGTTCGTGGTGACGTCCGTGACCACGCTGCGGGAGCGGCGATCGGGCACGCTTGAGCGGCTCATGACGATGCCGATCGGCAAGGGCGACTTCATCGTCGGCTACGCCCTGGCGTTCGGCATCGTGGCCGCCCTGCAGGCCGTCGTCACCGTCGGCTTCGCGGTGCTCGTGTGCGGCCTGACGACCGAGGGCCCCGTCTGGCAGCTCGGGCTGGTCGCCGTGCTCGACGCGCTCATGGGCACCGCCCTCGGCCTGCTCGCGAGCGCCTTCGCCCGGACGGAGTTCCAGGCGGTGCAGTTCATGCCCGCGATCGTGTTCCCGCAGATCATCCTGGGCGGCCTGCTGATGCCGCGGGATCGGATGCCGGAGGTGCTGCACGCCGTCTCGGACTGGCTGCCCCTGAGCTACGCGATCGACGCGGTGACGGCGGTCGTCGCGGGCGACGAGGGCTGGGACGTGACGAGGCCGCTGCTCGTGATCGCGGGGATCGCGGTCGCGTCGCTCCTCGCGGCGTCGCTGACCCTGCGCCGGCGCACCCCCTGATCGCCGCGGGCGGGAGCGCCGCGGGCGGGACCGTCGCCGGGAGGATCGCCGCCGGTAGGATCGCCGCATGCGCCTGATCCTCGCCTCCACGTCCCCGGCCCGCCTCTCCGTGCTGCGCGCCGCCGGCATCGAGCCGGTGTGCTTCTCGCCCGAGGTGGACGAGGAGGCCGAGGTCGCCGCTCGCGAGACGGCGCTCGGGCGACGGCTGACGGCTCCCGAACTGGTGGAGCACCTCGGGCGGCTGAAGGCCGAGGACGTGGTGCGGCGGCACCGCGCCGAGATCGCCGAGATCGGCGGCGGCCTCGTGCTGGGCGGGGACTCGGCGTTCCTGCTCGACGGGGAGATCCTCGGCAAGCCCCACCTCCCCGCGGTGGCGCTGGAGCGGTCGAAGCAGCACCGCGGACGGACCGGGGTGCTGCACTCCGGCCACTGGCTCGTCGACTGCACCGGGGGACCCGGGAGCGGTGCTGCGGAGCCCGGCGTCCCCGAGGCGGGAGCGCGCTCCGCCGCGGGCGCCGTCGACACCGCGACCGTCACGCTCTCCGCGGACGTCGGCGACGCCGAGCTCGAGGCCTACGTGGCGACCGGCGAGCCGCTGCAGCTCGCCGGCGGCTTCGCGATCGACGGGCTCGCAGGGGCCTTCATCGAGCGGATCGAGGGCGCGCCGAGCTGCGTGATCGGACTCTCGCTCCCCGCCCTGCGTCGCCTCGTCGTGCGGCTCGGCCACGACTACACGGCGCTGTGGAACGCCCCCGGCCTCCCCGGTGCGGCGGGCGCGGCCGAGCCGCGGGGGTGAGCGCCCCGTGTCGCCGGCGAACTTCACGCTGATCCAGCTGCGCTACTTCACCGAGACGGCGCGCGCGGGCAGCATGACCGAGGCGGCCCGGAAGCTGCACGTCTCGCAGCCGGCGCTGTCGACGGCGATCAACCAGCTGGAGCGCGATCTGGGGGCGACGCTCTTCGAGCGCGTTCCGCGCAAGGGGATCCGGCTCACGGCCGCAGGGCGGCAGTTCCACCTCGACGCCGTCGCGCTGCTCTCGCACGCGGAGAGCATGTCGGAGCGGGCGGGCAACTTCGCCGGCTCCCTGAGCGGCACGCTGCGGGTCGGCATGTACCTGCCGATGGCGCCGTTCCGGGCGCCGACGGTGGTGCACGCGTTCACCAGGCGGCACCCCCAGATCGCGCTGGAGCTCGTCGAGGCCGACCACGACGAGCTGGTGCGGATGCTCGACGAGCAGGAGATCGACGTGGCGCTGGCCTATGCCATGGCGCCGTTCGAGCATCACGAGGCGGAGCTGCTCGAGACGATCCAGCCCCACATGATCGTGTCGCCCGAGCACCCGCTGGCCGGCGCCCGGAAACCGGTGAGCCTCAGGAGGTTCGCCTCCGACCCGCTGATCCTGCTCGACCTCCCGCACACCGCCTCCTACTACCTGGGACTAATCCGCTCGGTCGGCGTCGAGCCGCAGGTGAGGTTCCGCGTCAAGGGGTACGAGACCGTGCGGGGGCTGGTGGGCCGCGGGTTCGGGGTGTCGCTCCTCAATCAGCGCGTCGCGCACGACCTCACCTACGGCGGCACGAAGGTCGTGGCCGTGGAGCTCGAGGAGGAGCTGCCCGGCCTGAGTCTGCGGCTGGTGCGCAGGCTCGGCGAGGAGTCGCAGCGCGTCGAGGCGTTCAACGAGGTCTGCCGCCGTCTCTACGCGCCCTCGCGCTGAGCGCTGCCGGCCGGTTTCGCACGCAAAGAATCTTGCCATCGGTATCAGTTTTATTTAGTTGAAATCGATTATTCATTGCGAGCGCCGTCGCCGGCGGATGCGCGAAACCCGGCACCAAACCGCGCTTCGGCGCGGGGTGCATCATTGCGGAATGCACGATCTTCCGAAACGCGCCGGAAATATTCGACCGGTGGAAGCCCGCTTTCGCCGCAGCTCGGGCCCGGGACACGCATTGACAGGGGCTATGGCTGTCCGTAGGTTCTGATGACCATGAACCACATAAGCAATGAAGCTTCTCCAGGTACCAGGCCGGGCGGCCACGCCGGTGAGATCCACGCGTTCGACAGCGGCGAGCACACGGGCATCACCCGCATGCAGCGCCGCGTGCTGCTCGGCGGCAGCGTCGGCCAGTTCATCGAGTTCTACGACTTCGCCCTCTACGGGCTCTCCGCGGTCGTCCTCTCCGCGCTCTTCTTCCCCTCCGACAATCAGCTGGCGGGGCTGCTCGCGCTGTTCGCGACGTTCGGCGTCGCGTTCTTCGTGCGCCCCATCGGCGGCCTCATCTTCGGTTCCCTCGGCGACCGCATCGGCCGCCGCAACGTGCTCGTCATCACACTCCTGCTGATCGGCGTGGCGACCACGGGCATCGGCCTGCTGCCGACCTTCGAGACGGCGGGCCCGATCGCGCCGATCCTGCTCGTGCTGCTGCGTCTCGTGCAGGGGCTCTCTGCCGGCGGCGAATCGGCGGGCGCCCCCTCCTTCGTCTTCGAGCACGCGCCGGTCAACCGCCGCGGCCTGTTCGTCAACATCACCCTCGCCGCGACGGCGCTGCCCTCCGTGGCCGCGGCCTTCTTCATCTTCTTCCTCTCGATCTCCATGAACGACGAGGCCTTCACCGCCTGGGGCTGGCGCGTGCCGTTCCTCATCGCCCTGCCGCTCGCGCTCGTCGGCCTCTGGATCCGGGCGAAGACCGAGGAGTCCCCCGCGTTCAAGGAGATGGCGCGCGAGCAGGCGGAGCAGGCCGCCGAGGTCGCGGCCGAGGTCGAGGTCGCCAAGCACTCCCCGGTGCGCGAGGCCTTCCGCACCAACTGGCTCAAGATGATCCAGGTCGTCTTCGTCATGGGCCTCACCGCCATGGGCTTCTACTTCCTCTCCGGCTACTTCGTGCCCTTCGTGCAGACCTCCGGCAACCTGAGCCGCGACCAGGCGCTGCTGCTCAACGGCTTCGCGATGCTCGCCTACACCGTCCTGCTCCCCGTCGCCGGCGCCATCGGCGACCGGATCGGGCGCCGCCCCATGCTGATCGGCGGCGCGATCACGATCGCGGTGCTGGCGATCCCGTCCTTCCTCCTCGTCACGAGCGGCAGCGTGCCCCTCGCGATGTGCGGCCAGCTCCTCTTCGTGCTCGCCATCTGCTTCTACGGCGGCGGCTGCTACACCTTCTTCATCGAGGTGTTCGACACGAAGACCCGCTTCACCTCGGCGGCGTTCAGCTACAACCTCGGCTACGCGCTGCTGGGCGGCACCGCGCCCTTCGTCGGCACCGCGCTCGTGAACGCCACCGAGGTGCCGTTCTCGCCGGCCTTCTACGTGATCGGCATCGCGCTGCTCACGCTCGTCGCCATGGCGATCACGAAGGTGCCCGAGACCCGCGGCCTGCGCCACTGAGCACGGGTTCGGGATCCCGAAGGCCGCCCGCTCGAGGGGGCGCCGGGATCCCGCACCCTCCCGTCCCATCCCGAGAACCACGAGAGAATCACCGAGAACCAGAAGAATGAGCATCGCAGACAGCTTCCTCAAGGATTTCCACCACGTCGCCACCATCGGCGCCACCGAGCACCGCGGCGTCGAGCGCCAGGCGGCCACCGAGAAGGATCGCGAGACCCGCGACTGGTTCGTCGCCTTCGCGAAGGAGCGCGGCTGGAGGGTCGACGTCGACGGCGTCGGGAACATCTTCGCGACCGTGGAGTTCGTGCCCGGAGCGCCCGCCGTGCTCACCGGCTCCCATCTCGACTCCCAGCCCCGCGCCGGCCGCTTCGACGGCGCCTACGGCGTGCTGGCCTCCCTGCACGCGGCCGCGGAGATCGAGCGCCGCGTGCGCGCGGGAGAGCTGCAGCCGAACTACAACCTCGTGGTCGTCGACTGGTTCAACGAGGAGGGCAGCCGCTTCGCCCCGTCGATCATGGGCAGCTCCGTCTACACGGGGCTCATGGACCGCGAGGAGATCCTCGCCGTGCGCGACCTCGAGGGCACGAGCGTGCGCGAGGCGCTCGACGGCATCGGCTACCTCGGCACGGGCGAGGGGCCGCGCGAGCTCGCCGGCTACGCCGAGATCCACATCGAGCAGGGCCGCATCCTCGAGCGCGAGGGCATCGAGCTCGGCGCGGTCGACTCCAGCTGGTACACCCAGAAGATCGACGTCGAGGTGCTCGGCGAGCAGTCCCACACGGGGGCGACCGCGATGGCCGACCGCCGCGACGCGCTCGTCGCCGCGGCCCAGATCATCCTGATGGCCCGCGACATCTGCGCGGAGTTCCCCGCCGAGTCGCTCGTCTCCTCGGTCGGCCAGATGACGGTCGAGCCCAACTCGCCCATCGTCGTGAACAGCCGCGTGCACCTCGTGGCCGACCTCCGCGCGAACGATCCCGCGATCGTGCAGCAGGCGCGCGACACCCTCATGGAGCGCTTCCAGGAGGTCGCGAAGCGCGAGGACGTCGAGGTCGTCGCGCGCGACTTCGACATCCGGCCCAACCGCTACTTCCCGCAGGAGGGCATCGAGCTCTCGGAGCGGGTGGCGAAGGATCTCGGCTTCAGCATCCGGCGCATCCAGACCATGGCGGGCCACGACACCGTGCCGCTCAACACCGCCACCCCCACGGTCATGCTGTTCGTGCCCTCGGTCGACGGCGTCTCGCACTGCGAGCGCGAGTTCACGAAGGACGAGGACATGGTGAACGGCCTGCGCGGCCTCACCGGCGTGATCTCGGAGATGCTCACCGGCGCGCTCGACGGGGTCACCTACCCCGGGACGGCCCCCGAGGGCTCGGGCTCCGGCTCCGCTTCGGGCGAGGGGCGGTAGCGATCGTGGCACCCGAAGCCCTCCACGAGCTCGGCGCGGTCGAGGCGCTCCGCCGGTTCCGCGCGCGGGAGCTCTCGCCGGTCGAGCTGCTGACGGCCGTGCTGGATCGGATCGACGCGGTCGACCAGCATGGCGGCGCCGACGCGGTGAACGCCGTCGTGCAGACGCTCGACCGCAGCCGGGACGCAGCGGCGGCCGCCGAGCGCCGCTACGCCGACGGCGGCGATCTGGCGCCGCTGGGCGAGGGGGAGACGGCCCTGCTCGGCCTTCCCGTCGCCACCAAGGAGAAGCACGGGATCGCCGGCGAACCGCTGAGTCAGGGCATCTACGCGCTGCGCGACGAGGTCGCCGCGGCCGACCACCCCGTGATCGAGCGGATCTCGGCTGCGGGCGGCATCGTGCACGCCCGCACGAGCTCGCCCGAGTTCAGCTGCGCCACCGTGACGCACTCGAAGCTCTGGGGGGTCACCCGCAACCCCTGGAACCGTGAGCTCTCGCCCGGCGGGTCCTCGGGCGGGGCAGGCGCCGCGCTCGCCGCCGGGTACGCGCCGCTCGCCACGGCCTCGGACATCGCGGGATCCACCCGCATCCCCGCCGCCTTCTGCGGCGTCGTCGGTTACAAGGCCCCCTACGGCCGCATCCCCGGTCTGCCGCCGCTCGCCGCGGACTGGTACCGCGGAGACGGGCCCATGGGGCGCAGCGTGGCCGACACGGCGCTGCTCACGAACGTGCTCACGGGCATCCACCCCGTCGACCACGGTACGGTGCCGGGCGAGGGGCGGATCCCCGTCGAGTTCCCGGATGCCGCCGCGTGGCTCGCGGGCAAGCGGATCGCGCTCGTCGCGCGCCCGGGCGACTACCCCGTGCACCCCGACGTCGAGCGCGCCGTGCGCGAGGCGGCGGCGCAGCTCGCGGCGGCCGGCGCCGTCGTCGAGGAGGTCGAGCTGCCGTGGTCGACGGCTTCGGTGCGCGACATCACGATGGGCCACTTCGGCAACATCCTGGGGCCGGCGATGGCGCAGGTGACGGATGGGCTGCCCGATCTCGCCGATTACACGCAGCGCTTCATCGCCGACACGGCCGCGGCGGCCGGGCGGATGAGCCTCGTCGAGACCCTCGCCGGCGAGGCGCGGATGCAGGCCGAGCTCGCCGGGGCGATGGCCGGCTACGACGTGCTGCTCGCGCCGGTCAACGCCGTCGACGGGCTGCGCGCCGACGGCAGCTATCTCGAGGGCGTGGACGCCGTGTCGGCCGCTGGCGTCGGCGTGCACCTCGAGCACTACTGGGAAGGGCACATCACGGTACCCTTCAACGTGAACAACCGCTGCCCCGTGCTGTCGGTGCCCGTCGGGTTCGCCGGCAACGGCCTGCCCGTGGGCATGCAGATCGTGGGGCACCCCTACGCCGAGGAGTCGGTGTTCCGCGCCGGCGCCGCCCTCGAGGCGATCCGGCCCTGGCCGCTGCTCGCGCCGTAGCCGGCGCCGCCGGTGCTGGATCCGAGGACGGCGCCAGGCTCGAGGAAGGCACAGGGCTCCAGGAAGGATCGATGAGGTGAGGAACGACGATCGCTCGGGGGCGACGAGCCGGGCGACGCTGCTGCTCGTCACCGCGATCTGGGGCGTCAACTTCGTGTCCGCCCGCTTCGGGCTCGACGCGATGACCCCCTGGGCGTTCCGCGCGCTCTCCTTCGGAGGAGGCGCGCTGCTCCTCCTCCTGCTCGCGCTGGTGCTCCGGGTACGGCTGCGGCTGCCCCGGTCGATCGACTACCTGCACCTGCTCGTCGCGGGGGCCTTCGGCGTCGCCGGCTTCGGGGTGCTCTCCGCGATCGCGCTGCTCAACACGACGGCCGGCCGCACCTCGATCGTGGTGTACACGATGCCGATCTGGGTGGCGCTGCTCAGCCGATTCTTCCTGGGCGAGGTGCTGGGCGCGAAGCGGGTCGCCGCGATGTGCCTCGGGATCCTCGGTCTCGGCGTGCTCATGCTGCCGGTGCTCGCCGACGGGTTCTCCATCGGCGTGCTCGCCGCGCTCGCCGCCGCGCTCAGCTGGGCCGTGGGCACCGTGTACCTGAAGTGGGCGCGTCCAGACGCGCCGCCCCTGGCGGTCACCGTCTGGCAGCTGCTCGCCGGGGCGGTCGTCTCCGCGGCGGCGCTGCTCATCGAGGGCGGCCGCATCCTGCACGCCGCACCCGGTCCGACCGCGTGGGCCGGGCTCGCCTACACGACCCTCATCGGCACGGCCGTCGCCTACCTGCTCTGGTTCCAGGTGGTGCAGCGTCTTCCCGCGAGCGTGGCCGGCCTGGGCACCCTGCTCGTGCCGGTCTTCGGGATGCTCTCGGGCGTGCTGCTGCTGGGGGAGCGACCGACGCTCTTCGACGCGGCGGGCTTCGCGCTGATCCTCGCGGCCGGGGTGCTCGCGCTCGGAGGCGGGGCGTCGAATGCGCAGCGGGCTTCGCGTGGTGCGGATCCGCGGCGGGGCTCGCAAGCGCCGGGTGGGTCGGGTGGGCCGGACGCGCCGCGCCCGCCGGGTGGGTCGGACGCGCCGACCACGCCACGTCCGCCCGCCCCGTAGCCGCGGCCCCCGGCGCCGGACCGTCGCCGCGGCCGTCCGCTCTGCGGCGCCCCAGCAGCTCCTCTCCCCGCCGCAGACATTTCGCGCAGGATGCGGGCTTCTCGTGCATACTTCATCGTCTGTTGCATAAACGTGATCTTCATCTCCGTAGCATCTGAATCGACGCCGAATGGGGAGGCGTCTCTATTCGAACGCGATCACAGGGGAGCCGAAGATGGCACAGGATGTTATTGAGACCGGCGCGGCGGCGCGGACGACGAGCGCCGCGAGCTCGAAGCGGCGCAAGATCACCGCGGTGCTCGCGGGCGGGCTCGTGCTCGGGGTGGGCGCCGCGGTCACGCTCGCCGCGTGGAACGACTCCGAGTTCGCGACTGGCACCTTCACCGCAGGCTCGTTCACCTTCCAGGGCTCGGCCGACGGCGCGACCTTCGAGGATCACGCCTCGGTCGGCGGCGCGGCGGATCTGAGCTTCACGCAGGGCTTCGACAACCTCACACCCGGAGATACGGTCTACGCGCTCTACTCGCTCAAGCTCGAGGGCACGTCCGACGCGACCGTCACCCCGGTCGCTCCGGCGCTCGCAGCGGGATCCACCCTCGAGGCCGGCGACCTGACGTTCGCCTCGAACACCATCGCCGGCACCACCTGCGACGCGACCGCGTTCGCCGGCGGCACCCCCACGGCGAGCTCCTTCGCCATGAGCCCCGACGACCAGGTGAACCTGTGCCTCGAGGTGACCGCCGGCTCCGCCGCCGTGCTCGAGCAGGGCGAGACCGGCGACGTGGTCTGGCAGTGGAACGCGGTCTCGCAGTAGCGGAGGCCTCACGGCAGCGCAGGTCCCGATGAGCTCCCGCCGCACCTCGCGGCACGCTTCGCCGCGGCAGCGCCCGAGCACGCTCGCGCGTGTCCGGGCGCTGCTGGCCGGTGCCCTCGTGCTGGGCGTCGGCGGGACCGCGACGCTCGCCGCCTGGACGGACGAGGAGCGGGCCACGGCCACCGTGACGGCGGGGACGTTCGCGCTGCAGTCGCGCGTCGGGCCCGCTCCGACGCCGTGGGCGAACCACACCACCACGGCCGCCGCGCTGCCGCTCTCGGCGGCCGGACTGTACCCGGGGCAGAGCCGCGCGGCCTGGATCCAGATCCAGAACACCGGCAGCGTGGCCGGCACCGTGAACCTCAGCGGCGTGACGTTCGCGTCGACCCCGGCGCCGGGCTCCAATCACGAACGGCTGCGGGATGCCACGAGGGTGCGCATCTCGGCGACCGCCGCGGACGGGGCGGCCTCGAACGCCCCGAGCTGCACCACCTCGACGCCGGGCACGGAGGTGACGGGACTGCAGAACGTCCCGGCGCTGACCGCGCAGCCGCTCAAGGCCGCGAGCGCCAACACGGTGACCTACTGCGTGGTCATCACGCTGTCGGCCGACGCGCCCAATGAGGCCCAGGGCGGCAGCGTGACCCCCACCTGGACCTTCACCGGCTCGACGCCGACGAGCTGAGGGCGGGCGCCGTGGTCGGATCGAATCTTCGGAGAGCGGACGGGACCCCGCGCGCCCCGGTCGGGGCGGGCCCGGCCGCGGGCGTGGCGACTCCCGCGGCGGACGGGGCGACTCCTGCCCCGTCGAGGGCGCCGGGCTCCATGGGCCGCGCCGCCCGCGCGGTCGCCCGTGCGCTGCGCGAGACGCTGCTCACGATCGCGGCGCTGGGCGGGGCTGCCTGCATCGTCCTGGTGATCCTCGCCTTCGCCGGCGGATACTCGCTCGTCATGTTCAAGACCGGGTCGATGTCGCCCACGATCCCGGCGGGATCCGTCGCCCTGGTGCGCGAGATCCCGGCGGGCGAGGTGTCGGTTGGGGATGTGCTCACCGTCGACCGCCCCGGGAGCCTGCCCGTCACCCACCGCGTCACGAGCGTCGCGGCGGGCCCCTCGGCGGCCGAGCGCGTCATCACGATGCGGGGCGACGCGAACGACGTCGAGGATCCGCTCCCGTACACGATCGAGCGGGGCAGGGTCGTGGTCGGCTCCGTACCGCATCTGGCTCACGTGATCGTGTGGTTCGGCAGCCCCTGGGTGCTCGGCGGCATCACGGTGGGGGCCGCGCTGCTCGTGACCTGGGCGTTCTGGCCGCGGGATCCCGCGCCGGCCGAGCCGAGGCGGCCGAAGCGCGGTCGCCGTCGCGCCGCCGCGGCGGGTGCGATCGCGGTGCTGATCGGGATCCTGCTCCCCTGGGCGCCCGGGCGGGCGGCGCCCGCGACCGCGGTGGAGCCGGACTCGACGCGCGATGCGCTGACGCTGCACTCCGATCTCCCCGAGGGAGGCCCGCATCCCCTCGATGCGGAGCTGCCGCTCCACTGGCATCTCCACGCCGACGCAACGGCGGCCCCGAGCGGGGGCGAGCTGACGCTGACGATCGAGGGCCGGGGCGACCCGCTCGTCGGCGTCGCGGCGGAGGTGAGGAGCTGCGACGATCCGTGGTCGGCCGGAGAGTGCCCGAGCGGCGAGCGACTGCTGCGATCCGCCGTCCCGATCGCCGTGGACGGCGCTCCGAGCGAACTGCTCCGCACCCCCACGCCGGTGAGGGCGCACCTGCGGATCGCCCTCACCGCCCGACCCGATGCGGAGGCCGGCGGCGATGAGCAGATCGAGCTCACGGTCAGGGCCTCCGCTGCGGGGGAGCACCGCGAGACCGGCACGGGCGAGCTTCCGGTGACCGGGTCGGGCCCTGCGGGGCTGGCGCTCGCTCCGGCCGCGATCCTGATCGGTCTCGGCGCGGCCCTCGTCGCCCATCGCAGGCGCGGGAGACGCCGGGAGGGGGAGCGATGAGCGGCAGGCTTTCGCGCCCGCACCACCCGTGGGCCCGAGGACGCGCCCTCTGGAGGCGCCTGCTCGCCGGAATCGCAGGAGGCGGGCTGGTCCTGTCGGTCGCGCTCAGCACGGCCCGGCCGGTCGAGCCGGTGGAGGCCGCCTGGACGCACGACCAGCGCGCCGCCGCGGGGACCGTGAGCGCCGCGGCGCTCGCGTCCCCCGCGGAGTACCGGTGCGCGAGCGGAGGCAACTTCGTGACGGGATGGACCGCCACGCTGAGTTGGAAGGAGGTGACGGGCGCCACCGGCTATCGGCTTCGCGTCTGGGATCCCGCTGCCTCGCAGTGGGTGCGCAGCGATCTGCTGACCGGTACCGGCATCACCTTCAGCAACGGCCTGCTCGGAGGCCTGCTGGGAGGGCTCCTGGGCGGCCTGCTCGGCACCCTGCTCGGGGCGGCCGGCAGCACGGCCGACATCTACGTCGAGGCCGTCCGCGACGGCACGAACTGGGTGTCCGCCCCGGGCGGGCCCCTGAAGATCGCCCACAAGGTCTCCCTGCTGGGCCAGAGCTACGAGTGCGGATGAGGCGACGCGCGGGTATCGCCTGCGGATGACGCGGGGCGAACCTCAGAGTCGAGAACCTCAGAGCCGAGAGCATCAGAGCCGAGAACCTCGGGAGTCGAGAACCGCGCGGCACCGCGCGATCCGCTCCCGCCACCAGGCCTCGCGCTCGGGTGACGCCGCGTAGCGGTCGAGCAGTTCGGGATCCAGCGCGGGGCGCCGTACCCGGAGCCGGCCGTCGACCGGCACGAGCGGGTCCGCGGCGACGTCGCCCTGCAGCAGCGCGACCGTGCCCAGACCGCATGCGCCCGCGAGCAGGTGCTCGGGAAGGGCCGCTGCCAGGCGCAGACCCATCGAGATCCCGGCCGAGGTGTCGAGGGCGCTCGACACGACGACGGGCAGGCCCGCCTCCTCCACGATCCGGAGGGCCCGGCCGACGCCGCCGAGCGGCTGCGCCTTCACGACGAGCAGATCCGCGGCGCCCGCGCGGGCGACGGCCAGAGGATCCTCCGCCTTGCGCACGCTCTCGTCGGCCGCGATGCGCACGAGCGGGGAGCGACCAGCGGACGCCGGGAACGCGGCGTCGGCCAGGAAGCCGGGCTCCTCGGCCCGTTCGCCCTCGGCCCGTCGGCCCTCGGCCTGTCCATCGTCGGCCCGCCGGCCCGTCGTCAGCCGATGCCGCAGCTCGACCAGCTCGGGCACGGTGACGCACGGCTGCTCGGCGTAGTCGAGGTCGAACTCGGAGAGAGTCCGCAGCGCGTGCGCCGCCTCGTCGACCGTCCAGCCGCCGTTGGCGTCGATCCTGATCAGCGCGTCCTCCCCCATCGCCTCGCGCACGGCGCGCACGCGGGCGATGTCGTCGGCGAGGCTCTGGCCCCGCTCGGCGACCTTCACCTTGGCGGTGGTGCACCCGGGGAAGCGGGCCAGGATCCCCGCCACCTCCTCGGCCGCCACGGCGGGGACGGTCGCGTTCACCGCGATCGTGTCGCGCAGCGGCGGGGGCGCCTCCCCCCAGCCGAAGTCGAGCGCGGCGGCGAGCCAGCTCGCGGCCTCGGCGTCGTCGTACTCGGGGAACGGGGAGAACTCGCTCGGCCCTCGCGGGGCGTCGAACACCACCGCCTCACGCACCTCGATGCCGCGGAACCGGGTGCGTGTCGGGATCGCGACCACCCGCGCCGCCGACAGCACCGCGTCGATCGGGGGGAGCGTCCCGCTCTCCGGTGCGGTCGCGGGGGTGCGCGCGGCGGGGGTGTCGGCAGGGACGGGCGTGGGCGTGCGCTGCGGATCGGTGATGCTCGCCATGCCCCGAGTCTACGGATCCCTCAGTGGTGGTCAGGGGTGTTCTCGCGGTCGGAGGCCTCCCTCCGCGCCCCGACTCCGGGGTGCGATCCACCCGTAGGCTGGGGGCATGACAGATCAGGGCGCGGTGCAGCAGGTTTCGGACATCTTCGATCCCGGGGAGTGGGAGGTCGCCCCCGGCGCCGATCGCTACACCGACATCACCGCTCACCTCAGCCTCGACGGCCGCATCGCGCGCATCGCGTTCGACCGGCCCGAGGTGCGCAACGCCTTCCGGCCGCACACCGTCGACGAGCTCTACGACGCCCTCGAGCGCGCTCGGGTGAATCCCCGCGTGGGGGTCGTGCTGCTCACGGGCAACGGACCGAGCCCCAGGGACGGCGGCTGGGCGTTCTGCTCGGGCGGCGACCAGCGCATCCGCGGGCGGGACGGCTACAAGTACTCGGACTCCGAGACGGCGGTCGGCCCGGAGGCGCAGGCCCGCGCGGGGCGCCTGCACATCCTCGAGGTGCAGCGGCTCATCCGCTTCATGCCGAAGGTCGTCATCGCCCTGGTCCCCGGCTGGGCGGCCGGAGGCGGCCACTCGCTCAACGTCGTCTGCGACCTCTCGATCGCGAGCGCCGAGCACGCCCGCTTCAAGCAGACCGACGCCGACGTCGGCTCCTTCGACGCCGGCTACGGCAGCGCCTACTTCGCCCGCCAGATCGGGCAGAAGAACGCCCGGGAGGTCTTCTTCCTCGCCCGGGAGTACTCCGCGCAGCGCGCCTACGAGATGGGCGCCGTGAACGCGGTGGTGCCGCACGCCGAGCTCGAGGCCGCCGGCATCGAGTGGGCGCGCGAGATCCTCGGCAAGTCGCCCACCGCGATCCGGATGCTGAAGTACGCCTTCAACGCGGTCGATGACGGGCTCGTGGGCCAGCAGCTCTTCGCGGGCGAGACGACGCGCCTCGCCTACGGCACCGATGAGGCGGTCGAGGGGCGCGATTCCTTCCTCGAGAAGCGCGATCCCGACTGGACGCCCTTCCCCTACCACTACTGAGCCGGGTCGCGCCGGTGCCGCGCTAGTGCCGGCGCCGGTGGCACGTCGTGTCCGTAGTCCCCTTCAGCTCGTCAGTAGGTGCTCCCTATCGGGGTGCCAGGCAGCACCTACTGACGAGCTGAAGGGCGGAGTAGCCTGGAGGGGTGACTTCGCCGAACGGTCTCCGCGCCATCCCGACCGACGACCGGGCCTGGCTGCACGCCGCGCTCGCCGACGCGCTCGCGGGCGGTGCGCCCGTCCTGCCCGTGCCGGCAGACACTCCGCCCGAGACCGTCTCCGCGGTCCAGGGTGCAGAGCTGCCGCAGGGTGCGGCTCTCGTGATCCGCACGTCGGGCTCGACCGGCACGCCGAAGTCGGTGGCCCTCTCCGCGGACGCCCTGCGCTCGAGCGCGGAGGCCACCCTCGAGGAGTTGGGAGGAGCGGGCCAGTGGCTGGTATCGCTGCCGACGAACCTCATCTCGGGCGTGCAGATGCTGGTGCGCAGCATCGTGGCCGGCACCGAACCCGTGTTCGCCCCCGACCGCTTCGACCCGGAGGCGCTGCTCGAGCGTGCCGAGGAGCTCGACGAGGGGAGGCGCTACGTCTCGCTCGTGCCGGTGCAGTTCACCCGACTGCTCGACCTCGCCGCTCGGGATCGCGACGCGGCCGAGGCGCTCCGCCGCTTCGACGCGGTGCTGGTCGGGGGCCAGGCGATGACGCTCGATCTGCGGCGCCGGGCGCACGAGCTCGGCGTCCCGCTCAGGCGCAGCTACGGCATGACGGAGACCGCCGGGGGGTGCGTCTACGACGGCGTCGAGATCGGCGACACCCGGGTCCGCATCCGCGGGGGCGAAGTGCAGCTGGCCGGCTCCGCGCTCGCGCTCGGCTACGTCGGCGATCCGGCCCGCACCGCCGAGCGCTTCATCGAGGAGATCGGTGCGGATGGCGCCGGCAGCCGGTGGTACCGCACGGGAGACGCGGGGGAGCTGCTCGGGGGCATGCTCACCGTCACCGGCCGCCTCGACCGGGTGATCGTCTCCGGCGGCGTGAACGTCTCCCTCGACGAGGTCGAACGCGCGGCGCGGGAGCACGCCGGCTGGTCGAGCGCGGTCGCGATCGGCTCCGAGCATCCCGAGTGGGGCGAACGCGTAACGCTCGTCGTCGAGACGGAGGAGGGGGCGGCGGGCTTCGACGAGGTCAAGGCCGCGATCCGGGAGCGCCTCGGCCCCGCCGCCGCTCCCGTCTGGGTTACGGAGACCGATCGGATCCCGCGCCTCGCGGGGGGCAAGCCCGACCTGCCGGCGATACATGCCTGGATCGGCATGCTCCGCGCGAGCTTCAAGCAGACCGGCGCGTAGGGCTCGGATGCCGCGGGGCGCAGTCCGAGGTCTTCCGATGAAAGCCCGGGATGCGACCCTCTGCGGGCGCGGAATCGGCCGGCGGGCCCGAACTAGACTGATTCGGGATCGGGGATCGGGGATCCGGCGAACGGCCCGGGCGAGATGGCCAGGGATCCGGCGAACGGCGAACGAGGAAAGAGGCAAGGTGGGAGAGAGGAACTCCGGGAGGGCTTCCGGGGCGGCGCGGGATCGGCGCAGATCGGGCAACCCGGCGGTGCGCGCCGCAGCCGAGCGGCGGGCGGAGGCGGGAGCCCCGCCCCGCATCACCTGGCGCAACTGGGTGGGCGGTGCGCGCCTGCGCACGCTGCCGCTCGCCATCGCCCCGGTCGCCGCGGGGGCGGGCGTCGCGCACATGGTGCACGGTTTCTCCTGGACGCTCTCGCTGCTCGCTCTCGGCGTCGCGATCTTCCTGCAGATCGGCGTCAACTACGCCAACGACTACTCCGACGGCGTTCGGGGTACCGACAAGTTCCGCGTGGGGCCGGCGAGGCTGACCGGCTCGGGGCTCGTGAAGCCGAAGCGGGTGCTCGTGACCGCGCTCGTCTTCTTCGGGCTGGCCGCGGTCTGCGGCCTGATCGCGGTCGTGCTGAGCGAGCGCTGGTGGTTCCTCGCCCTCGGCGTGCTCGCGATCCTCGCCGCGTGGTTCTACACGGGGGGCAAGCGCCCCTACGGGTACGCCGGCCTCGGCGAGGTCATGGTGTTCATCTTCTTCGGTCTCGTCGCCACGGTCGGCACCGTCTGGCTGCAGACCGACGTGCAGACCCAGGAGGCCTGGTTCGCGGGCGCGGGCGTCGGCCTGTTCGCCGTCGCGGTGCTCATCGCGAACAACGTCCGCGACATCGAGACCGACAGACTGGCCGGGAAGCGCACGCTCTCCGTGCGCATCGGAGATCGCGCCTCGCGGATCCTCTACGTCGTCTGCGTGCTGCTCCCCTTCGCCGTGCCCGGCATATTCCTCTTCGCGCATCCTGGGCTCGTGCTCACCTGGCTGGTGCTGTTCGCCGCGATCCCGTGCTGCATCATCGTGCTCTGGGGAAAGACGGCGCGCGAGCTGATCGCGGTGCTCGGGCTGACGAGTCTCGCCGCACTCGCCTATGGCGCGCTGCTCGGGATCGGCTTCGGGTTCCCCATCCTCTGAGCTCGCGGGGCCGTCCTCAGGCGGCTCATGCACCTCATGCGAGCCGAGGCATCCACATCTGCGGTTTCGATGCGTCACCTGTGGAATCGACGTGGCAGCATGAGTGCATCTCGGGCAGAATGAGGAGTGTGCTGACCATGAGCGAACCCCAGACATGGACGATCATCGGCGTCTTCGCCGCCACGCTCGTCGGCATGGTCGCGCTGGTCTCGCAGCTGCTCACGCGGGGCCTGGCGGGGTTGCGCGACGAGATGGTGCTGAGGTTCGAGCATCAAGACGAAAGGATCGGCGCGCGGTTCGACCGCGTCGAGGATCGTCTGGACCGAGTGGAAGGGCGTCTGGACCGGATGGGAAAGCAAGTCGAAGATCTCGATCGGGATGTGCAGGCCATCTCCAAACGGGTGTTCCCCGACTAGGCGCTGCCTGCGCCGAGGCCGAGCCCGAGGCGCTCAATGCGCGGGGATGCGGAACGCCTCGGGCGGGGAGGCGATCCCGAGCGAGGCGTCGGCGAGAACGCGGCCGATGGCCGGCGCGAACTTGAATCCGTGGCCTGAGAAGCCGGCGCCCGCCGTGACGAGCCCGGCGCTGTCCAGCACGAATCGCCCCGAGGCGGTGGAGGTGTACGTGCAGCTGATCTCCTCCGCCGAATCGGGATCGAGGCCGGGGAACCACTCGGCGACGTAGGCGCGCAACTCGGCACGGGCCGCATCGCTCGCCCGGAACGGCCGGGCGTCCGGGTCGACGACGTCGCCGGTCATGTGGAAGCCGACCTTCACGCCCTCTCCGGGGGTCAGCATGCCGTAGACGTTGCCCCTGCGGCTTTCGGCTGCGCCGGCGAGAAAGTGATTGAACGAGGGCCACGCCTTCTCGGCGCCCGGCTCGACGACACGGGGAAGGACCGAGAAGTGGGCCGGGTGCTCCTCGGTGACGGTGAGCGGAGGCAGGGCGATCGAATCCGCGAGGAGCTGCCGGCTCCACGCCCCCGCAGCGACGACCGCTCCCAGGGCCTCGACGCGGAGCTCATCACCGGAGTCGGCGACCGCCGTGACGGCGACGCGGTCGCCGCGCTGCTCGATGCTGACGACCCGGTGTCCGTAGCGCAGCTCCGCGCCCTCCCGTACCGCCTCGCTCGCGAATGCGCGCAGTGCCGCCGCGGCGTGCACCCGGCCCGCGTCGCGGTTCACGAGCACGCCTCCGTCGAACCGCATTCCGGGCCAGCGCCGCTCCGCCTCCCCGGCCTCGATCAGCTCGACCGCGGCTCCCCGTCTCTGCAGCGCCGCGTGGGCGCGCCCGACGGGGCCCGGATCTCCGTGGGTGACGAGTCCGCAGAGGGTCAGCAGTCGCTGCCCCGAGCTCGCCTCGAGTTCGCGCCAGAGCCCCAGCGCCTCGTCGTAGAGATCCAGGTAGTGGGGCTCCTCGTACGCGTTGTTCATGTTGCGGGTGGCCCCGTGAGATGCCCCGCGGGCGTGGCCCGGCGCGAAACGCTCGAGCAGCAGCACGCGCTCGCCCCGGCGGGCGAGCTGCCACGCGGATGGGAGGCCGATCGCACCGCCGCCGATGACGACGCGGTCGAACGTCTCGGGCATGACGGGCTCCTCGGGGTCGAGAGGGGTGGGTGCGCGTCGGGCGCGGGTCGGGCCGCGGAACGGCGCGACGCCAGTGCTACCTGACCTCGTCGGTCGGTCCGCGGGATCCGGAGGGGCTCGGGGAGTCGGGAGCAGCGGCGGAGCCGGGCGTCGCGGAGCCGGGGGCAGCGGAGGAGTCGATCGCCTCGTCCTCGGCGATGTCGTCGGCGGTGCGGTCCCGGTTGCGCCAGTCGTAGATGCTCTCCGAGGCGACGGTGCGCTGCCGGTGGAGGAAGATGACGGACAGGGAGAGGGCGACGAGGGTGGCGACGATGGCCGCAGCCCACCAGCTCCACCCGATCGCGTAGAGCACCGCGAAGGGCACCGCGAAGAAGACCAGGCGGAGCACGGTGTAGACGATCCAGGCGGTGCGCGTATTCACGCCCCGGAGTCTACCGGTGGCTCCTGGGCGGGGGATGAGGGCTGGAGGGAGACTGGTCGCTCAGCTTGCGCCGGTAGCATTGGGGGTATGGTGCGATTCGTGATCATCGGAATCGTCATCGCCGTGGCGTTCACCCTTTATTCGCTGGTGGATGCGGCGATGACCGATGGTGAGCGCGCCCGTGGGGTGAGCAAGCCCGTCTGGGTGATCCTGGTCGTGGTGCTCCCCGTCATCGGCGGTATCCTCTGGTTCACGATCGGCAAGGGCGAGGTCCCGCCGCCTCCCGCGAAGGCCCCTGACGACGACCCGCGATTCAGCGGGACGAAGATGTCGAGCATCGAACTCGACGAGCACGTGCGCGAGCTCGAGGAGCGGCTGCGCGAGCTCGACGAGGAGGTCTTCCCCGGCGAGACGGGCGAACCGGGACCCGGTCGCGCGTCGGCGCAGGGCGACGCGGGCGCGGCGACCGATCCGCGCGCCGGAGCGGGTGAGGACGACGGCTCGGGATCCGGGCCCGACGCTCGTTCGGGATCCGGGCCCGACCACGGCGGTTCGGGATCCGACCGGAACGCCCGCCCGGGCGCCGGTGCGAGCGGAGGCGGCCCCGAGGGCGACGACCCCGCGGTCGACGACGCGGATCCGGGCTCCGATGCTCCGGATCCGGGGACGAGGCGCGAGGGCGGCAGCGAACTCGGCGATCCGCGGACCGACCGCTCGTGAGCGCGGCGGCGCGCGGAGAGCGCGAGACGCTCGACCTCGCCGCCGGTGCCGCCGAACGCCTCGACGCGGGAAATGACGGCCCCGGCGACGCGCCCTCCTCGAGGTTCGCCGCGGCGCTCCTGCTCGAGCTGGTCGCCCGCGGTGTGCGCGACGTGGTGGTCTGCCCCGGCTCGCGCTCGCAGGCGCTGGCTCTGGCCGCCGCCGAGGCCGAGCGGGCCGGCGCGATCCGGCTCCACGTGCGCGTGGACGAGCGCTCCGCGGCGTTCTTCGCACTCGGCGTTGCACGTGAAACGGGGATGCCGGCTCCGGTCATCGTGACGAGCGGCACGGCGGTCGCGAACCTGCTCCCCGCCGCGCTCGAGGCGCACGAGGCGCGGGTCCCCATGCTGCTGCTCACCGCGGACAGACCGGCCGAGCTGCGGGGCATCCGCAGCAACCAGACCACCCGTCAGGCCGGCCTGTTCGACGACGTCGCGAGACTCTCGCTCGACGTGCCGCCGCCCGGCGACGGCGACGCCGGAGAGGCCGGCCCCGAGCACCCGTCGAAGGCGGGAGCGCTCGCCGCCGACGCCCTCGCGGCCGCTCGCGGGGTCGTGGCCGGCGCCGCGCCGGGCCCGGTGCACCTCAACCTCGCCTTCCGCGAGCCGCTGTCGGGATCCTGCGGGCCCGAGGCCGATCTCGTCGCCGCGTTCGCCTCGCTCGCCGCCGAGCGGGATACGTCGTCGGGCGACGGGGCGGGCGCCCCCGCGGTGCAGGCCTTCGCGGGCCGCTACCTCACCGTCCTGCCGTCAGCAGGCGACGAGTACGTGCACCGGGGCGATGCCCTCGCGGTCGTGATCGCCGGCGACGGCGCGGGCCCCGAGGCCGAGGCCTTCGCCCACGCCGCGGGCCTGCCGCTGCTCGCGGAGGTCGTGAGCGGCTCCCGATTCGGTCGCGAGGCGATCGCGGCGTACGCCACGCTGATCGACGACCCCGCGGTAGGCGGCCTGGTCGAGCGGGCGATCGTCTTCGGCCACCCGACGCTCACGCGGCAGATTCCAGCGCTGCTGCGCCGCGACGACGTCGAGGTGGTCATCATCGACCCGCACGACGGCGAGCACTACGACCCGAGTCGCGATGCCGAGGCATTCCGATCGGCGCGCGTCGCCGAGGATCACGACCCCCGCGCCCTGCGCCGCTGGCTGGGCGCCTGGGTGGTCGCCGATCGCGAGCTGAGGAGCGAGCGATCGACGGTGCACGAACCCGATCTCGGCGCCGCGACGGCCACCGGTTACAAGGAGCGCAGCGCCTACGCCCGGGCCGAGGTCGCCGTCATGCGCGAGCCCGTGAGCCGCGAGCTGCTCGCCGAGAGCGTGTGGCGGGCGAGCTGGCCGCATGATCGCCTGGTGCTCGCCGCCTCGCGGCTGGTCAGGGTGCTCGACAGCGTCGCGCAGCCCCGCCGCGTCGAGGTGCGTGCGAACCGCGGGCTCGGCGGCATCGACGGCACCGTGGCCACGGCGCTCGGGATCGCTGCGGCGAGTCAGGGCCACGAGGATCCGAGCCGCGCGGCGGGAACGACGCGCGTGCTGATCGGGGATCTCGCACTGCTGCACGACGCCGGCTCCCTGCAGCTGCCGCCCGGCGAGGAGCGTCCGCGGATCCAGCTGCTCGTCGGCAACGACCGCGGGGGCACGATCTTCGACGGGCTGGAGGTGGCGGCCTCCGCGGACCGCGACGCGTTCGAGCGGGTGATGCGCACCCCGCAGGACGTCGACCTCGAGGCGCTCGCCCGAGCCTACGGATGGGACTATCTGCGCGTGTCCACCCGCGCGGAGCTCGAGCGGCTGCTCACGGCGCCGGTCACGGGTCCGAGCCTCGTCGAGGTGCCGCTGGCGCGGTGAGCCGTGTGCTGAGCCGGTGTGCTGAGCCGACGAGGTGAGTCGCCCCGGTGAGCCAGCCCGCTTATGGCGCGAAGGCCTCCGTGACGGGTCGGAACTTCGAGACCGTCTCGGCGAGCTCCCGTTCCGCGTCAGATCCCGCGACGATGCCGCCCCCGGCCGTCGCCGTGATGGGCCGCACGCCGTCCCGCTCCTCGCCGAGCTGGGCGCAGCGCAGCGCGATGACCCACTCGCCGTCCCCAGCGGCGTCGATCCAGCCGACCGCCCCGGCGTAGCGCCCGCGGTCGAACGGCTCGAGCTCGGCGATCGCCGCGATCGCGTCGTTCGTGGGCGTGCCGGCCACGGCCGCCGTCGGGTGCAGCGCTCCGACGAGCTCGATGGAGGAGCTGCGCTCGTCGAGACTCGCACCGAGATCGGTCGCGAGGTGCCAGACGTTGGGCAGGCGCAGCGGGAACGGCTCCTCGCTGCTGCGGAGCTCCCGCACGTAGGGGGCGAGGGCCGTGACGACGCTCTGCACGGCGAAGGCGTGCTCGTGCTGCTCCTTGCCGCTCGTGAGCAGCTCGTCGCGTGCCCGGGCGTCGGCGGCGGGGTCGTCGGTGCGCCGCGCGCGCGTGCCCGCGAGCACGCGCGCCGACACGGCTCCGCCGGTCGAGCGGATCAGCGTCTCCGGGCTCGCCCCGATCAGCCCGTCGACGGCGAAGGTCCAGCAGTCGAGGTAGCGCTCGGCGAGGCGGGCCAGGGGCACGCGCAGATCGGCGTCGGCGTCGAGGTCGGCGCTCACCTGCCGGGAGAGCACGATCTTCTCGATGCCGCCGCGCGCGATGCGCTCGTCGGCCTCCCTCACACCGGCGAGGTAGGCGGCGATCGCCGACGGATCGGCGTTCTCGGCGTCGGCGTCGGTGGGCAGCTCCGCTCCCCGCCACGGTCGGCGCGGCGAGGGGGCCGGGAGCTCGGGATCCGCGCCCCGCCCGGCGTCCCGCGGGGTCACCTCGGTGATCCACGCCGCGCTCCGGTGCCGGGCGACGACGAGCCGCGGAACGACGAGCACGCTCTCGGCGGCGCTGCGGTCGTCGAAGGCGAAGGCGCCGAGCGCGACGAGGCCGGTGCCCGGCATCCGCACGGGATCATCGATCTCCGCCGCCTCGGCGATCCCACGCCAGGCAGCCGCCGCCTCCTCGAAGCGGCGGGGGCCTGCGAAGCTCAGTCGCAGCGCCTCGCCGATCCCGACCAGCCCGCGATCGCCTCTGGTCCACAGCAGGGGAGAGGCGGGATCCGCGAGTTCGATGAGCTCGGGGATCTCGCCGAGGGGTCGGGTCACCGCTCGCAGGCGGGGCACCGGGGAGACGCTCATCACCCTGACAATCTACTCTGCCCCGCATGTGAGGCCGGAGGGGAAGGGGCGCCGCCTCGGGTTCACGGCGTGATCCTCCGGGCCGGCGCCGAGGAACGACGGGCTAGCATGGAGGGGTGACCCGCCCCGATACCGCCACCAAGCTGGCCACCGACGTCTCGACGATGTTCGATGAGGTGTCTCCGCGCTACGACCTCATCAACGACGTGCTGACCGTCGGCAACGATCGCCTGTGGCGCATCGCCACGACTCGGGCCGTCGCACCCCGCCCGGGCATGCGCATCCTGGACCTCGCCGCCGGCACCGGAACGTCCTCCGCGGCGCTGGCCGCCCACGGCGCCCACGTCACGGCGGCGGATTTCTCCGAGGGCATGCTCGCCGAGGGCCGCAGGCGGCACGCGGGTGACCCCCTCGTCGAGTTCGTGTGGGCCGACGCCACCGAGCTGCCCTTCGAGGACGACAGCTTCGACGCGGCGACCATCTCCTACGGCCTGCGCAACGTCGGAGACCCGAAGCGCGCGCTCGCCGAGATGCGCCGCGTGGTCAAGCCGGGCGGGCGCGTGGTGGTCGCCGAGTTCTCGACGCCGCCGAGCGCGGCGATCCGGAGCCCCTACCGGCTGTACGCTCGGCACTGCCTGCCCCGTATCGCGGGAGCGATCAACCGGCATGCGGCTGAGGCCTACCGCTACCTCAACGAGTCCATCGAGGAGTGGCCCGCGCAGCAGGAGCTCGCTGCGTGGATGACCGAGGCGGGGCTCGAGCGCGTCGCGTACCGCAATCTGACGTTCGGGATCGTGGCGCTGCACCGCGGCTTCGTCCCGCACGACCGGCGGCCCGAGCCCGCGAAGCCGCGGGCGGCGTCGAGCGAGCCGGCCGAGCCGGAGTCCGAGGCCGCTGCGTCGCAGACCGCGGGGGGCGTCGAATGAGCCGGCCGATCGCCGAGGACACGGCGACACAGGCCCTGCCGATGCGCCTGTTCCGAGGTGCGCAGGATCGGCGGCACGCCAAGCGGCTGCAGGATCAGCTCGAGCTCATCGAGGCCGGGCTCATGGAGAACCTCGAGTTCGCGTCCTCCGTCGCCGACGCTCCCGCCCGATACCTCATGGAGGCGGGCGGCAAGCGGATCCGGCCCATGCTCACCCTGCTGACGAGCGAGCTCGGCGAGGGCCCGAACGAGATGGTGCGCCGCGCCGCGCAGGCGGTCGAGATGACGCACCTGGCGTCGCTGTACCACGACGACGTCATGGACGACGCGAAGCTGCGGCGAGGGGTGCCCGCCGCCCAGACCGTGTGGTCGAACTCCGTCGCGATCCTCGCGGGCGATCTGCTCTTCGCGCGGGCGTCCTCGCTCGTCTCCGGCATGGGCGAAGAGGCGATCATGCTGCAGGCCCGCACCTTCGAGCGCCTCTGCCTGGGGCAGCTGCACGAGACGGTCGGGCCCCAGCCGGACGACGAGCCGATCCCGCACTACCTGCAGGTGCTCGCCGACAAGACCGGCGCGCTGATCGCGACGGCCGCGCGGATGGGCGTGATGTTCGGCGGAGCGCCGACCACCTACGCTGACGCGGTGATGGAGTACGGCGAGCGGATCGGCGTCGCGTTCCAGCTCATCGACGACGTGATCGACCTCTCGCCGAAGGCCGACCAGACGGGCAAGCGCGCGGGCACCGACCTGCGGGCGGGGGTGGCGACGCTGCCGCTGCTGCTGCTGCGGCAGAGCGCCGAGGGGAACTCCGCGGACGCCGCACTGTTGGAGCGCATCGAGGACGGCGTCGCCCGCATCGCCTCCGGGGAGGATCCCGCGCTGCTGGATCCGGAGGTCGAGGCCCTGCGGGCGCACGAGGTGACGCGCGAGACCGAGGCCACCGCCCGCCGCTGGGCCACCAACGCCGTGGCGGCGCTGGACGTGCTGCCCAAGTCGCAGGTGCACCGGGCGCTCGAGCGGATGGCCGACTCGATCGTGAACCGGGAGGGCTAGCGGCGCGGTCGCGCCGCGCGGCATCTCTGGGCGGCCCGGCGATCGCCGCGGGCCGGGCCGGATCCGACACAGACTCCGATCACCGAGCCCCGCGGATAATACCGTTCGGGGAATGGAAGGAAAACGAAGACGATGAGCAAGATGCGACTGGCGATCGTCGGCGCGGGCCCGGCCGGGATCTACGCGGCCGACCTGCTGCTGAAGCAGGAGCGGGACTTCGAGGTCGAGATCGACCTCTTCGAGCAGCTGCCGGCCCCGTACGGGCTCGTGCGCTACGGCGTCTCCCCCGATCACCCGCGCATCAAGGGCATCATCAACGCGCTGCGCGAGGTGCTCGTCAGCGGCGACATCCGCTACTTCGGCAACGTCCGGTACGGGCAGGACATCACGCTCGACGATCTCAAGAAGCACTACAACGCGGTGATCTTCTCGACCGGGGCGATCCGGGACGCCTCCCTCGACATCCCCGGCATCGACGCCGAGGGCTCCTACGGAGCCGCCGACTTCGTCAGCTGGTTCGACGGGCACCCCGACGTGCCGCGCACCTGGCCGCTCGAGGCGGAGCAGGTCGCGGTCATCGGCAACGGCAACGTGGCGCTCGACATCTCGCGCATGCTGATCAAGCACGCCGACGACCTGCTGCCGACCGAGATCCCCGACAACGTCTACGAGGGGCTGAAGCAGAACCCGATCCAGGAGCTGCACCTCTTCGGCCGTCGCGGACCGGCCTATGTGAAGTTCACGCCCCTCGAGCTGCGCGAGCTCGGAGAGGTGCGCGACGTCGATATGGTGGTGGACGAGCGCGACTTCGATCTCGACGACCCCTACGTCGAGGAGACCCTGCTGAAGAACAAGCAGGTGCTCGTGATGACGCGCGTCATGAACAAGTGGCGCGAGGAGCAGCGGGCGAGGGAGGCCGGCGAGGCGCCGCCCGCGTCGCGCCGGCTGCACATGCACTTCTGGTCGAAGCCGGTCGAGGTGATGACCGAGAACGGCCGCGTCACGGGGATCAGGATCGAGCGCACCGCCCCCGACGGCCAGGGCGGCGTCGTCGACACCGGCGAGTTCGAGGTGGTGCCGGTGCAGGCGCTCTACCGTGCGATCGGCTACTTCGGCTCGCCGCTCGACGAGATCCCGTTCGACGAGGCCCGGGGCGTGATCCCGAACGAGGCCGGGCGGGTGATCGGGGCCGACGGGCGGCAGATCCCGGGCGTCTACGCGACGGGCTGGATCAAGCGCGGCCCCGTGGGCCTCATCGGGCACACGAAGTCGGACGCGATGGAGACGCTCGAGTGCCTGCTCGAGGACCGTGACGGCTGGTGGACGCCGGAGATCCCCGAGGTGGAGGCGATCCCGGCGCTGCTGTCGGAGCGGAACGTGCCCTACACGACGATCGAGGGCTGGCAGCGGCTCGACGAGCACGAGCTCTCGCTCGGCGAGACCGCGGGGCGCACTCGGGTCAAGGTCGTGCCCCGCGAGGAGATGACGCGCATCTCCCGCGGCGAGTAGCGGGAGCCCGGCTGAGCGCCGGGAACTCTGGCGCAGTCGATGCCGGGTGGCCTGACGGACCGGGAAGCATATCTCAGCTCGTCAGTTGTGTACCCGAAATCGTGATTTCAGGTACACAACTGACGAGCTGAAGCGCTCCTCTCATACCCCCGCACCCAGGCGATCGGCGAGAGCGGCGAGCGTCTCGCTCGTGCCCGCGTCGAGCCGCAGCGCGGCGCGGCGATCGGCCGCGGTGGGCCCGCGGTTGATCACGGCGATCGGGATCCCGCGCCGCTCGGCCCGGTGGACGAGCCGCATGCCGGTGTTCACCGCGAGCGAGGATCCCGCGATCACCAGGGCGCCCGCTCCAGCGACGAGATCGGCGGCGGTCGAGAACACAGAGGACGGCACGAACTCCCCGAAGTAGACCACGTCGGGTCGCAGCAGGCCGCCGCACGCGGGGCACCGCGGCACTCGCACGCCCGAGATCTCGGTGACGATCGCGTCGCCGTCGGGGGCGACCTCCGCGTCCGCGTGGCGCGCCGCGAAGCCGGGGTTGAGGTCGTCGAACCAGCCGAGCACCTCGGCGCGCGACCACCGCCGGTCGCAGTCGACGCAGCGGATCGTGCCGCCGTTGCCGTGCAGCTCGACGACGGTGCGGGATCCCGCGCGGGAGTGCAGGTCGTCGACGTTCTGCGTCACGATGCCGTTCAGGAACCCCGCGAGTTCGAGCCGCGCGGCTGCGAAGTGGCCGGCATTGGGCTCGACGCCGGAGGCGCGGACCGATCCGATCCGCGCGCCCGCCCAGAACCTGCGGCGATAGTCCTCGTCCTGCATGAACTGGGCGATGCTCATGGGCGTCCGAGGCGGACTGCCCTCGCCGCGGTAGTCGGGGATACCCGAGTCGGTGCTGACCCCGGCGCCCGTGAGCAGCGCTACCGGGCCCGCCTCGAACAGTGCGGCGAGGCGGTCGATTCCCGCCTCGACCGCCTCGCCGTGATCTGCGGGCCGGCCGGGGTGCGGTGCCGCCCGCAGCACCCTGGCGCCGCTCGCCGCCGTCTCTTCTCTCATCACCCCACTACCGTAGCCCCGGAAGGCGTATCGGTCCCGCCGCTGTCAGCGAACGGGGCGCGGGATTCCGAGCGCGACCTCAGCTCGTCAGTTGTGTACCCGAAATCGCGATTTCGGGTACACAACTGACGAGCTGAAGCGCTCCCCGAGAAATCCCGACTGACGCCGCTCGGGGGCACGGGGCGCCCTCAGCTGTTGTCGGCCGTGCTGATCTGGCGCTGGGTCGTGGGCTTCTGCGAGCTGCCGCCCCACATGTCGATCGCGCCGAACATGGTCGGATCGAAGGTGCGGGGAACCCAGGCGTCGTCGTCGTGGATGAGGCGCACGTTCCAGGAGTACTCGTAGGTGAGCCCCTCGGGGCCCTTGAAGTAGAGGAAGACCGCACCCGATTGCGGGTGTCGCCCGGGGCCCTGCTCGATCTCGACGCCGTGCTCCTTCAGGAAGTTCCAGTTGCGGAAGATCGCGTCGATCTCGTCGACCTGGAAGTTCATGTGGCAGAGCCCCGGCTCGTCGCCCTGGAAGACGGCCAGCGTGTGGTGCACGGGATTGAACCGCATGAGCGCCGCGGAGTTCTGCACCCAGTCCGACACCTTGATGTTGAAGTTCTCGGTCCAGAAGTCGGCGGCCTCGTAGATGTCGGCGGCGTCGACGCAGATGTGCCCGAACTCGGTGATGCCGCTCGACGCGCGGGTGAGCTCCAGGAACGACGGATCCTGCAGCTGCCCGATCACCAGGTCGAACCGGTTGCCCCAGGGGTCGTCGAACGCGATGAAGTCCTCGACCCGGCGACTGCGCGCCTCCTCGGGCGTGCCTCGGTGCACCTCGATGCCGATGGATTCGAGGTGCTCGGCGGCCTGCTTCAGGGCGTGCTTGTCGCGCAGCACGAGCCCGCTCGAGAGCACGCCGCTCTCGCCCTCGACGAATGCGAGGCAGTGGTGCCGGTGATCCGCGCGCAGATAGTGGACGCCGTCGACCTCCCCCTGGTACTTCAGGCCGACGATGTCCCTGGCGAAGCCGACCGCGCCCTCGATGTCGGCGGCGCCGCTGCGCACGTAGGCGATGTCGATGATCTCGATCATGGTGTGTCTCCTCGTTTCTGCGATGCGGCGTCCGTCGGCGCATCGCGGGTCGCTCCGCTGCGATCACCCTTCCAGAATACCTATATCCATACATATATGGCAAGCAATGTCAGGCCCCCGCTCGCACTCACCGGCGGGATAGGATCGGATCATGTCTGAAGCGCGCGACCAGCTCATCGAACTCATCAAGGACGAGGCCGTCTTCCACGGGGACTTCACCCTCACCAGCGGCAAGCGGGCGAGCTACTACATCGATCTGCGCAAGCTGAGCCTCGACCACCGCGCCGCGCCGCTGATCGGGCAGGTCATGCTCGACCTCATCGATGACATCGACGGCGTGGTGGCCGTCGGCGGGCTCACCATGGGCGCCGACCCGATCGCCTCGGCGATCATGCACCAGGGGGTCGCGCGTGGCCAGGTCTACGACTCGTTCGTCGTGCGCAAGGAGCCGAAGGATCACGGCCGCGGACGCCAGGTGGAGGGGCCGGACCTCGAAGGCAAGCGCGTCGTGGTGGTCGAGGACACCTCGACCACCGGAGGATCCCCGCTCACGGCCATCGAGGCCCTCAAGAAGGTCGGCGCCGAGATCGCGGCGGTCGCCGTGGTCGTGGACCGCCAGGCTCCCGCCAAGGCCCGCATCGAGGGCGAGGGCTACGAGTACCGCTACGCGATCGGCCTCGACGACCTCGGCCTCGAGGCGCAGTAGCAACGAGGCGCAGGAGCGACGAAGCGCAATAACGGCGAGGCGCATAACGACGCACCGCAGTAGCGGCGCACCCTCAGCCGTCGGCGTCCTCGGCGGAGGAGTACGCCGAGAAGCGCAGCCCGGGCCTGCGGCTCAGCCCGCGGGAGAGCGCCAGCGCCGCGGTCTGCACCGCCGGTCCGATGCGGCGCGGGTCGAACTCCCCCGCCCAGCCCGCCGCCGACAGCGCGGCGATGGGTTCGCCTCCCGCGCCCCTGATCGCGGCGGCTGCGCAGGCGATCCCGGGTCCGCTCTCCTCGCGTTCGTACGAGATCCCCGATGCTCGGATCCGCGCGAGCTCGCGCCACAGCTTCTCGGGGTCGGTGATCGTCTGCGGGCCGACCTTGCGCAGGCCGCCCGCGATGAAGTCGTCGATGGTCTCATCGGGAGTGAGCGCGAGCAGGGCCTTGCCGACGCCCGTGGCGTGGGCGGGCATCCGTCCGCCGACCCTACTCGGCAGCCGCGGCCCGCGTTTCACGGGCAGGATCTCGATGTACACCACCTCGCCGCCCTCGAGGATCGCGAGGTGCACCGTCAGGTTCACCGCGTTGCGGAGGTCGGTCATCGAGGCGAGCGCCAGCTTGCGCAGGTCGCGGGGCCTCGCGGCGAGCTCGCCGAGCTCGAAGACGCGGATGCCGAGGCGCAGGCCGGCCCCCGTCCGCTCGAGGAAGCGATGGGCGACGAGATCGCCCGCGATGCGGGAGACCGTCGACTTCGCGAGGCCGGTGCGGCGTGCGAGCTCGGAGACGCTCACAGCCCGGTCGCCGGGCTCGAATGCGGAGAGGAGGAGGGCCACCCGCGAAACCATCGAGACGGACTCGTTCCGTTCAGTGGGACACATGCTTTGAGTATCCCGTTCGGGTCAGCAGAATTCAAGTGACCCGGGCAGCCGGGCCGCAACGACGAGGTCGCGAGATGACGGATGAGGTCACAGATGAACGACGAACGGTTCGCCCGCTTCGGCGACGCACTCCTGGAGGCGTACGAGACGCAGCAGCCGACGAGCCCGCTGACCGCCTCGGAGCCGGATCTGACGCCGCAGGACGCCTATGGGATCCAGCTGCACCAGGTGCGCGCCTGGAAGGCCGCCGGCCGGCGGGTGCGCGGGTACAAGGTGGGGCTCACATCGAAGGCGATGCAGCGCCAGCTCGGCGTCGACCAGCCCGACTTCGGCCACCTCTTCGATGACATGGTGCTCGACGGCTCGGCGCCCATTCCCACTGAGCGGTTCATCTCACCCAGGGTCGAACCCGAGATATCGTTCGTCCTCGGGCGTGAGCTCGCCGGTCCGGGGCTCACCCTGCCCGACGTGCTTGAGGCCGTCGACTACGCCGTCGCGTCGATCGAGATCATCGACTCGCGCATCGCCGACTGGCGGATCGGGCTCGCCGACACGATCGCCGACAACGCATCCTCGGGAGCGCTGATGCTCGGCTCCACCCCGCTCGCGATCGATGCGCGGGATCTCGGGCTCATCGGCTGCGTGCTCACCCGCAACGGCGAGGTCGTCGGCACGGGAGCCGGCGCCGCCGTCCTCGGACACCCGCTGAACGGCGTGCTCTGGCTGGCGAACACGCTGGGTGCGCTGGGTCAGCCCCTCGAAGCCGGGTCCATCGTCATGGCGGGCGCCGTCTGCGCCGCGGTGCCGGCAGCGCCGGGCGACGTCGTCACCGCATCCTTCGCCGGGCTCGGATCCGTCTCCGCGCGGTTCTCCGACCCCCAGAACACCAACGCATAAAGGAGTGCATGCATGACCCTCTCCGCACAGGACACAGCGGCGGCGGACACCGGCCGCAGGCCCACGGCCGCCATCGTCGGCTCGGGCAACATCGGCACCGATCTGCTCGTGAAGCTGCTCCGCAGCGACCGATTCGAGGTCCACTCGCTCGTCGGCGTCGACCCGGCCTCCGACGGCCTCGCCCGCGCCCGCAGGCTCGGCGTCGAGGCCAGCCACGAGGGCGTCGACTGGCTGCTGGCGCACCCGCAGAAGCCCGACCTGGTCTTCGAGGCCACCTCTGCCGGTGCGCATCTCTCGAACGCGCCGCGGTACGCCGAGGCTGGCATCACCGCCATCGACCTCACGCCCGCGGCGATCGGACCCTTCGCGTGCCCCGCCGTCAACCTGACCGAGCACCTGGATGCGCCCAACGTCAACATGATCACCTGCGGCGGTCAGGCGACGATCCCGATCGTCTCCGCCGTGTCCGAGGTGACCGATGTGCCCTACGCCGAGATCATCGCCTCCATCTCCTCGCGCTCCGCCGGCCCGGGCACCCGTGCCAACATCGATGAGTTCACCGAGACCACGGCGCGCGCGCTCGAGACCGTGGGGGGAGCGGGGCGCGGCAAGGCGATCATCATCCTGAACCCCGTCGAACCCCCCATGATCATGCGCGACACGGTGTTCTGCGCGATCGGCCCCGACGCCGACCGGGACGCGATCTCCGAGTCGATCCACCGACGGGTCGCCGAGGTGCAGCGGTACGTGCCGGGCTATCGGCTGCGCGCGGAGCCGCAGTTCGACGAGGCCAGCGAGCTCTGGGGCGGTCGCGCCAGGGTCGCGGTGTTCCTCGAGGTGAAGGGGCGGGGAGACTACCTGCCCGACTGGGCGGGGAACCTCGACATCATGACGGCCGCGGCCGTGCGGACCGGCGAGGTGCTCGCGCAGCGCTTCGCGAAGGAGAAGGCAGCATGAACAGCATCGATGAGACGCCCGTCCGCGTCCGGATCACGGACACGACGCTGAGGGACGGCAGCCACGCCGTCCGCCACCAGTTCACCGCCGAGCAGGTGGTCTCGGTGGCCAAGGCCCTCGACGCCGCCGGCGTGGCCAGGATCGAGGTCACCCACGGCGACGGACTCGCCGGATCCTCGTTCAACTACGGCTTCAGCAAGGTGCGCGACATCGAGCTCGTGGCGGCCGCGGCCGACGCGGTCGAGCGCGCCCAGATCGCGGTGCTGCTGCTGCCGGGTCTCGGCACGATCTCCGATCTCCGCGAGGCCCGGGAGGCCGGCGCTTCGGTGGTGCGGGTCGCGACCCACTGCACCGAGGCCGACGTCTCGATCCAGCACTTCCAGGCGGCCCGCGAGATGGGCATGGACACCGTCGGGTTCCTGATGCTCGCGCACCGCACCGGGCCGGCGGAGCTCGCCGCCCAGGCCCGCATCATGGCCGACGCCGGCTGCCAGTGTGTCTACGTCGTCGACTCGGCGGGCGCGCTCATGCCGCACACGGCGGCCGCACGGGTGAGCGCGCTCGTCCAGGAGCTCGGCGACGACGCCGAGGTGGGCTTCCACGGGCACCAGAACCTCTCGCTGGGGGTGGCGAACTCGATCGCCGCCGTCGAGGCGGGCGCTCGCCAGATCGACGGCACGCTGTGCGCGCTCGGCGCCGGCGCCGGCAACTCCCCCACCGAGATCGTCTCCGCGGCGTTCGACGGACTCGGCATCGAGACCGGCCTCGACGTCGAGCAGGCGCTCGCCGCCGCGGAGGAGGTGCTGCGTCCCATGATCGACCGCATGCCGGTCGCCGACCGAGCCTCCATCGTGCAGGGCCGCTACGGCGTCTACAACTCCTTCCTGCTGCACGCCGAGCGCGCGGCCGAGCGCTACGGGGTGCCGGCCTACCGCATCCTCAAGCACGTCGGCGAGGCCGGGTACGTGGGCGGCCAGGAGGACATGATCATCGACGTCGCGATCTCGCTCGCGAACGAGGCAGAGAAGGAGGCCGTCCGATGAGCGCCGAGGAGTGGAACGAGGAGCGCGTCGCCGAGACGCTGCTCGCGGCGGAGGCGGAGCGGCGGGATCTGGGTCGCTTCACCGACGAGTGGCCGGGGCTCGACCTCGACACCGCGTACCGCGTGCAGCAGCTGATCGTCGACCGCAAGGTGGCCGACGGCGAGACCGTCGTGGGCGTCAAGCTCGGGCTCACGTCCCGCGCGAAGCAGCAGCGCATGGGCATCTCGTCCCCGCTGACCGCGGTGATCACCGATCGGATGGTGCTCGAGGCCGGGGTGCCTCTCCAGACGGACGAGCTGATCCACCCGCGCGTCGAGCCCGAGATCGTCTTCGTCATGGCCGAGCGCCTGGAGGGTCCCGGCGTCACCGGAGCCTCCGCCATGGCGGCGGTCGGCAGCGTGCACGCCGGGCTCGAGGTGATCGACAGCCGCTATCGCGACTTCAGCTTCGCCCTGCCCGACGTCGTCGCCGACAACGCGTCGAGCGCGCGCTTCGTCGTCGGAGCCGACGGCCTCGACCCGAAGGGGCTCGATCTCCGGCTCGAGGCCTGCGTGCTCCGCGTCAACGGCGAGGTCGTCGACACCGCGACCGGAGCCGCTGTGCAGGGGCACCCGGCCGAGGCGCTCGCGCTCGCGGCCAACGAGCTCGGCCGGCGCGGCGAGGCCATCGAAGCGGGGTCGATCGTGCTCACGGGCGGCCTCACCGACGCCGTCTTCGTGCATCCCGGCGACGAGGTGAGCGTCGAGTTCACCTCCCTCGGCGCCGTCACGCTTCCCGTCAGGGGCGGATCATGAGCACGACCGTCATCCGGCTGCCCCTCTCGAAGCGGGATCCGATCCGGGTGAGCGCGGGCCGGATGCGGGTCTACCGCGGAGCGGTGGGCGTCGTCGTCGCCCTGCTGCTGCTCGAACTCGTCTCGCGGGTCGGGATCATCCCCTCCGATCTGCTGCCGCCCGTCTCCCGGGTGCTCGCCGACACGGGCGGCCTGCTCGTGAACCCCGGCTTCCTCGGGGACGTCGGCGCCACGATCGCCGCCTGGGCACTGGGCCTCGGCATCGCGATCCTCGTCGCAGTGCCCCTCGGGCTGATCCTCGGCTCGTTCCGGGTCGCCTACGAGGCCTCCTCCACCGTGGTGGAGTTCCTGAGGCCGATCCCATCGGTCGCGCTGATCCCGCTCGCGATCCTCGTGTTCGGCCAGGGCACGGAGATGAAGGTCGCGCTCGCCGTGTACGCGGCGATCTGGCCCGTCTTCTTCAACACGGTCTACGGCGTGCGCGACGTGGATCCCGTGACGAAGGACACCGCGAAGTCGTTCCGCCTGAGCCCGCTCGGCACGCTCTGGCACGTCGGGATGCGGCACGCCGGCCCGTTCATCTTCACCGGAATCCGGATCTCGGCTGCGATCGCGCTGATCGTCACGATCAGCGCCGAGCTGCTGGCCGGGTCGTCGAGCGGGATCGGCGCGTTCATCCTGCGCACGAGCTCGGGAGGCGGCGACACCGCCCTGGTCTTCGCCGGCACGATCGTCGCCGGGCTCCTCGGCATCATCATCAACTGGCTGCTGCAGCTCGTGGAGCGCCGCATGTTCGCCTGGAAGTTCGTGGGGGAGGACCAGTGACCGCCGTGCAAGAGACCGCCCCGCCCGCAGAGTCTCGGGCGCAGAAGAAGGCCGCGGCCCCGAAGCAATCGTCGGCGAGGAAGGCCTGGTGGGGGCGCTTCGCGCTCCGCTGGGTGGTGCTGATCGCGCTGCTCGTCGTGTGGCAGGTGCTGACGACGGTCTTCACCTCCCCGTTCTTCCCGCAGCCGAGCCGGATCCTCGTGCGCTTCGCCGAGCTGTGGCTTCCCGGCGACGGCGAGTTCATCACCCGCAGCATGGGGGCCGACGTGCTCCCGTCGCTCGGGAGGATGCTGCTCGGCTTCGGCGTCTCCGTGGTGATCGCCGTCGTGCTCGGCGTCGCCATCGGCCTGAGCCGCGCCTTCGCCGACTACGTGGATCCCATCATCCAGTTCCTCAGGGCCGTGCCGCCGCCCGCACTCATCCCCGTGTTCCTCGTGCTCTTCGGCACGGGCGAGCAGATGCGCATCCTGCTCATCGCGTTCGGTACGGCCTGGCCGATCCTGCTGAACACCATCGAGGGCGTGCGCGGCATCGAACCGCTGAAGTACGAGACGGCCAGGGTGTTCCGCATCGGCTTCGTCGATCGCCTCACCCGCATCGTGCTGCCGGGCGCCGCCCCCAAGATCCTGGCCGGCGTGCGCACGAGCCTCGCGCTCGGCCTGATCCTGATGGTCATCTCCGAGATGGTCGCGAGCTCGAGCGGCATCGGCTTCTCGATCCTGCAGGCGCAGCGGGGCTTCGCGTTCCTCGACATGTGGGCCGGCATCGTGCTGCTCGGCGTGCTCGGCTTCATCCTCAACATCATCCTCACCGTCATCGAACGTCGTCTCCTCGCCTGGCAGCGCAGCTCGGGCCGCGAGACCGCCTGAACGAGAGAAGACCCATGCTGAACATCTCACATCTCACGCACACCTACGGCACCGGAGCGAAGGCGCACCTGGCGCTGAAGGACATCACCTTCGAGGTGCGATCGGGCGAGCTCGTCTCGATCGTCGGTCCCTCCGGCTGCGGCAAGACCACGCTGCTGCGCACGATGGCCGGCCTAATGCCGCCGACCGGCGGCCGGGTGGAGTTCCTGGGCGAGCCGATCGTCGGCGTGCCCGAGGGTCTCGCGATGGTCTTCCAGGACTATCGCGGCTCCCTGTTCCCGTGGCTCTCGGTCGAGGCGAACGTCCGGTTCCCCCTGAAGCACCTGGGCCTCAGCTCCTCGGAGACCGCATCGCGCGTCTTGGAGTCGCTCGCGGCCGTCGGGCTCACGGGCTTCGAGAACCGCTACCCCTCCCAGCTCTCGGGCGGCATGCAGCAGCGCGTCGCGATCGCCCGCGCGCTGGCCTACCGGCCGAAGATCCTGCTGATGGACGAGCCGTTCGCGTCGATCGACGCGCAGACCCGCGAGGATCTCGAGGACCTCGTGCTGCAGGTCAAGCGCCGCTTCGACATGACCATCCTCTTCGTCACCCACGACATCGACGAGAGCGTCTATCTCGCCGACCGGGTGGTCGTCCTCTCGAAGCCCCCGACCGAGGTGCTCACGACCATCGACATCCCGCTGCCCGCGGAGCGCGACCAGATCACGACGAAGGAGAACCCCGACTTCATCCGCGTGCGGGGCGAGGTCGCCCGCCTGATCCGCCACCCGGCGGGCGAGGAAGTCGCGGCGTGAACCTCGACCTCGACGGCCGCACGGTCGTCGTCACCGGAGCCGGCTCGGGCATCGGGGCGGCCACCGCGGGGCTGCTGCTCGCCGAGGGCGCGTCGGTGCTCGCGGTCGACCGCGACGAGGCGGGCCTGGACGCCCTCGCCGAGGCGCAGGGATCCCCTCGCCTGCGGACGCTCGCCGCCGACGTCACGGACGCCGAGACCGCGACCGCTGCGCGGGATCTGGCGCTCGCCGAGTTCGAGGGGGTCGACGCCCTCGTGAACGGCGTGGGCGTCGCGGTCGCCCGCGACGGCTTCCTCGAGACCGGACTCGACGAGTGGCGCCGCGGGTTCGACGTGAACCTCTTCTCCGCCGTCGCGATGTGCCGGGCGTTCCTGCCGGCGCTGCTGCGGCGGCGGGGGACGATCGTCAACGTGGCCTCGACCTCGGGACGGTACCCCGAGCCGATGCTCGTCGACTACGCCGCGGCGAAGGCGGGGCTGCTCTCGCTCACGGGAGCGCTCGCCCAGGAGTTCGGGCCGCGGGGGGTGCGGGCCGTGGCGATGTCGCCGGGGCCCACCCGCACCGAGCTCTGGGAGCGGCCCGGCGGTTTCATCGACGCCCTCGCCGAGCGCACCGGCCTCGACCGGGAGGCCGCCGTCGAGCACCACGTCCGGGAGGTCCGCCGCGTCGCGCTGGGCCGCCCGGCCGAGGCGGAGGACGCCGCCCGGGCGATCGTCTTCCTCTGCTCCACCGCCGCGAAGCACATCACCGGCACGAACCTCGCCGTGCACGGCGGCATGGCCACACATCTCATGTAGCGGAGGGCGCGGCAGCGCCCTCCGCGAGTCCAGCACACCCCAGAAAAATCGAACACCGCGTCATCGCGCATCTTCAAGGAGGAATCATGCGTCATCGCATCGCCCACACCCGAACCGGCCGCGTCATCGCGGCGGCGAGCGCCGTCGCGCTCATGACCGGCCTCGCCGCCTGCTCGTCGGACGGCGGGGGAGACGACGCCCCGGCCGCCGACGGCGGAGCGCCGGAGACCTCGGAGCTGCTCGTCGGCATCGTGCCGGTGATCGACCACGCCTCGGTCTTCGTCGCCATCGACCAGGGATTCTTCGAGGAGGAGGGCCTCGACGTCACGGCCCAGCCGGCCCAGGGCGGCGCGGCCGCGGTGCCCGCGATGATCTCGGGCGAGATGCAGGCCGCCTTCGCGACCTACCCGTCCTTCCTGCTGTCCGAGAACAGCGGGATCGGCATCGACATCGTCGCGGAGGGCGTGCGGGGCACCGAGGAGACCGCCGGCGTCTACGTCGCGCCCGACTCCGACATCGACGCCATCGCAGACCTCGAGGGCAAGAAGATCGCGGTGAACACGCTCAACAACACGGGCGACCTCACGATCAAGACGCTGCTCGACGACGCCGGCGTCGACCCCGACTCGGTGGAGTTCATCGAGCTGGCGTTCCCCGACATGGTGCCGACGCTGAGCTCGGGCGGCGTGGATGCCGCGTGGCTGGTGGAGCCCTTCCAGACCGGCGGCCTCGAGGCCGGCATGAAGAAGGTGTTCTCCACCTACGAGGGCCCGACCGAGGGCATCCCCGTCTCGGGCGTCGGCATGACGCGGGAGTTCGTGGAGAAGAACCCGAACACGGTCGCCGCGTTCTCGCGGGCGCTCGCGAAGGCGAACGATCTGCTGGCCGAGGATCCGAGCCTCGCCGTCGATCTGCTGCCGACCTACTCCGAGGTGAGCGAGGAGGTCGCCTCGAAGCTCCAGCTGCCGCAGTGGACCGCCGGCGGCCCCGACGCCGAGGAGATCTCTCGCTGGAACCAGCTCATGGAGGACCAGGGCGTCCTGAGCGCACCCGTCGACGTCGAGTCGATGGTGCGGACCGGGGACTAGACCGCGGGCGGGCGGGGGCGCCGCTCCCGCCCGCCGAACCCCGATCCTCCCGTCATCAGAAAGAAGGAATACACCGTGGAGTTCTTTGGACACGTCATCGACGGTCAGGAGATCCGGTCCGCTTCGGATCGCGTCTTCCAGAGCATCGACCCGTACACGCGGGAGCCCTGGGCCGAGGTCGCGCTCGGCGGCGCGGAGGAGGCGGATCTCGCCGTCGCCGCCGCTCGCCGCGCCTTCGACGAGGGCCCCTGGCCGCGGATGACCGCGGGGAAGCGCCGCGAGCTGCTGAACCGGTTCGCCGACCTCATCGTCGAGCACGGCGAGGAGCTCGCGATGGCCGACACCCGCGATATGGGCAAGCCGATCACGCAGAGCCTCGGCAACGACGTGGCCCGCACCGCCCAGAACTTCCGGTTCTTCGCGGATCACGCGCATCTGGCCCCCGCCGAGGTGCTGCCCATGGACACGGGGCACCACACCTACACACGGTACGAGGCCGCGGGTGTCGTCGTCGCGATCGCACCCTGGAACTTCCCCATGATGCTCGAGAGCTGGAAGGTGGCCCCAGCGCTCGCGTGGGGCAACACCGTCGTGCTCAAGCCGGCCGAGGACTCGCCGGCATCGGCCACGATCCTCGCCCGCCTCGCCCTCGAGGCGGGGATCCCGGCGGGCGTCTTCAACGTGGTGCACGGCTACGGCCCCGACTCCGTGGGGGAGGCGCTCACCCAGCACCCCGACGTCGATCGGATCACCTTCACCGGCGAGTCGACGACGGGCAAGATCATCGCCCGCGCGGCATCCGACAACCTCGTCCCGGTCAGCCTCGAGCTCGGCGGCAAGGGCGCGAACGTGGTCTTCGCGGACGCCGAGCTCGACAATGCGGTCTCCTGGTCGATCCGCGCGATCTTCACGAACGCCGGCCAGGTCTGCCTCGCGGGCAGCCGCATCTACGTGCAGCGCGAGATCTTCGACACCTTCGTCGAGCGCTTCGTCGAGGCCGCATCGAAGATGGTCGTCGGCGATCCGAAGGACGAGAGCACCCAGATCGGCCCGCTCTCGAGCGGCGTCCACTACACGAAGGTCCGCAGCTACTTCGACACGATCGAGGAGGCCGGCGGTCGCAAGCTGATCGGCGAACTGCGCGACGGCTGGTTCGTGACGCCCACCGTGATCGTGGACGCCCCGGACGACGCGCCGCACCGCTGCGAGGAGATCTTCGGGCCCATCGTGACGATCACCCCGTTCGACACCGAGGAGGAGGTGATCGACGAGGTGAACTCGAGCCCCTACGGGCTGAACGCGATGCTCTTCACGGACGATCTCACCCGCGCGCACCGGGTGTCGGCTGCGTTCCGGGTCGGCACGGTCTGGGTCAACTGCTTCTTCATCCGGGATCTCCGCGCCCCCTTCGGCGGTGTGGGCCTGTCGGGCGTCGGACGGGAGGGCGGCAACTTCAGCCGCGAGTTCTTCACCGAGCCCAAGGCGGTGGTCATGCAGATCGAGCCGCCGGCCCACCACTGAGCCGGCCCGCCGCTGCATCATCCGCATCTGAGACGTCCACCAGTGAAACGAGGAGAGATGAGCGATCATCGGGAGCGCATCGAGGCGTACCGCCGCAGCTACCGCGACATGCTGGGCTTCGTGCCGCCGCGCGTGGCGGCGCGCTTCGCCCAGCTCGAGACGGAGGATCCCGAGCTCCTGCTCGCGCAGGAGGCGCTGCGCGCGCGGGTCGTGTACACCGACGAGCTCGACCAGAAGACGGTGCAGCTGATCCTGTTCGCGATCCTCGCGTCGAAGCTCAGCGACGCGGCGAAGCTGCACGGCCTCGCGGCGCGCCGAGCGGGGGCGAGCGACGCCGAGCTGCGCGCCGCAATCGCCCTCGCCGCGCTGTTCTCGGGGGTGTCGGTGAACAATCGCGGCCCGTCGCTGATGGCCGACATCGACGCGCTCGAGGAGAGGAGCGGCGCATGACCTCCGTCTATCGCGAGCCGCTGTACGACGTCGCGCAGCTCGGGCACACCGAGTTGCGGACCCCGGATCTCGAGGCCTCGGCGCGGTGGTTCACCGAGGTCTACGGGCTCTACACCGTCGCGGAGGACCGGGACCGCGTCCACCTCCGGGCCTGGAACGACGACGTGCTGAGCTCGCTCACGCTGGTCGCGTCGGAGCAGTCGGGCCTCGGCCACGTCGGCTGGCGCACCGTGAGCCCGCAGGCTCTCGACCGCCGCGTCGCGGCGATCGAGGCGGCGGGACTCGAGGGGCGCTGGGTCGACGACAGCTTCGGCCACGGCCGGGCCTATCGCTTCACCGCGGTGGGCGGGCACGAGATGGAGGTGTACTTCGAGACCGAGAAGTACCGGGCGCCCGCGGGCGAGGAGCCCGCGCTGCCGAACCAGCCGCAGCGCTACGACCCGCACGGCGTCGCCGCCACGCGCATCGACCACATCAACCTGCTGGTGCCCGACGTGCCGGCGAGCCGCGCGTTCCAGGAGGAGGTGCTCGGCTTCAAGCTGCGCGAGCGGCTGGAGCCGACGCCCGACACCGAGGTGGGCGCGTGGCTGAGCCTCATGACGAAGGCCCACGACCTGGCGCTCACGCGGGAGCCGGCCGACACCGACGGCCGGCTGCACCACCTCGCGTACGCCGTCGAGAGCCGGGAGGACGTGCTCAAGGCGGCCGACATCTTCATGGAGAACGGCACCGCCATCGAGGTCGGCCCCGCGAAGCACTCGCGCACGCAGGGCTTCTTCCTCTACGTCTACGAGCCCGGCGGCAACCGCGTCGAGGTCTTCGCCGGGGGCATCCACATCCACACGCCCGACTGGGAGCCGGTGGTCTGGAACACCGAGTCGGGCGGGCGCGGGTCTGCCTGGGGAACCGTGATGCCCGCCTCGTTCATGCAGCACGCGACGCCGCCGCTGCCGGTCTGATCGGGTCGAATCCGGCCTGATGCGGGCGGGACAGGGGGCCGGGCGCGCGCGTTCGCGCCCGGCCCCCACTCCAACTCGGCAGAAACGTACCGGAATTCGGTGCTCGGAGAGCATGTTCTGCCGAGTCGGTGCATGCCGGGCGCGCGCCGGGCGTCAGCCCGTCGTCTGCGCCCCCTGCGCCTTCTCGGCGAGCGTGACCCCGCCCGACAGCCACTGCGCGGGCGGCACCTCGCGCACGAGCACTCGGATGCTCGCCTCGGGCGCCCCGATCGAGCGGTGCACGGCCTCGTGCACCTCCTGCATGAGCGATCGGAGCTCCTCCTGGGTGCGGCCTTCTGCGACGGAGATCTCGACGAACGGCATGGGTCTTCCTTTCGGTGGGGGACGCTTTCGGCGGGCGACTTTCGGTGGGACGGCTTTCGGTGGGACGGCTTTCGGGGGGGACGCTTTCGGCGCGCGGGACCTCAGGCCGCCCGGGCGCCCTCGAGGTAGCGGTAGATGCGGGGGAGGAGCTCGGCGGCGCGGTCGGCCCACCAGGCCTGCTCCTCGGCCGACAGGACGATCGGTGCGTTCCCGACCGAGTGCGCGCGCAGATTGATCTCGGCGGAGCGCTCGAGCACCCACATGAGCGCGACCGCCTGCTCAGGGGTCTCGGCGACGGTGACCGCGCCGTTGCCTCGGAGCACGATCGCGGACCCGGAGCCCAGTGTGCGGGCGACCGCCTCGGCGCTCTCCGCGTCGCGGATGAGCCGGGAGTCGTCGTGCACCGGCACCGGGTCGCCGAGGAAGGCGCCGTGGCCGTGCAGCGGCCGCAGCGGCAGCCCGGAGGCGGCCATCGCCGCGACCGCCGGGGGCTGCGCGCGCACGATGGCGCCCGCCTCGGGCCTGGCCGAGGCGATCGCCCGGTGGATCCAGGCCTCGCGCGGGGCGCCGTCGGGGAGCTCGTCGCCCGTGAGCGGGAGCGCGACGAGGCCGGTGGCGGCGGTCAGGCTGCGCAGCGGCAGCGGCGGCGTGATCTCGAGCTCCTCGGACGCCACGCGGATCGAGAGATGGCCGAACGCGTCGCTGAGCCCCGCGTCGGCCACGATGTTCGCGGCTCGGATCAGTCGGTCGCGGTCTGCTGCAGGCACGGCACTCCCTCATGTCGCTCGATTTTCTTAGCGTACATGTATGTACTGAAATGTATCAAGGAAGGGGCTCGACTACCATGGCGCTATGTCCCTCCAACATGCAGTGCTCTGCGTGCTCGAGGCCCGGGCGATGACCGGGTACGAGCTCACCCAGTTCTTCGAGTCGGCCGCGAAGTGGGTGTGGACCGCGCCGCAGAGCCAGATCTATCCGCTGCTGCGCCAGATGGAGAAGAACGGCCTCATCGCGGGCGAGGTGCAGCTGCGGGGAGAGAAGCTGAAGCGCACCTCGTACAGTCTCACGGAGGAGGGCCTGGCCGAGCTGAGACGATGGATCGCCGAGCCGCAGCCGGAGCCCCCGACGCGCGACGCGCTGCTCCTGCAGGTGCTCTTCGCGGACCTCGTCGAGCCCGAGGAGTGCGAGGCGGTGCTGCGGAACCACATCGCCGAGCAGCGGGTCAAGATCCGGCTGTGGCGGGAGCACGAGGCGCGACTGCTGGCGGGAGATACGCCTCTCCTCCGCGAGCGGCTCGCGCACCGCGACCCGAAGGACCACCAGCGGATCGGAGCGCTCAAGGCGCACGTCTTCAGCGAGCTCGTGCGGGCCGCGGAGCAGCGCGTGGCGTGGGCCGAAGAGGCCATCGGGATCCTGCACGGGGGCTGAGCGCTGCTCAGCGCCAGCGTCCAGACATCCTCTGTCGTTCACCCCCGACAGTCCGGCTCCGCAGCGCCGCAGCCGCAGGTCCTGGCGGCCTCGCCTATTACGAGCATGTTGCGATCTCGAGAAATTCTCTCCTCGCATCTTCCCACGTGCCCGAGGGATTGCTAGCATCATGGACGGTCGGTCATTTGGTCCGACCAACAGTCGAAATGGCACCGCCGCCAGATGTCGCCGCCGATCCGTCGCGAAGGAGCACGAACCGCACATGACCGAAGCGCACCGCAATCTCATCGCCGGGCCCGAATACGAGGAGCGGCTCCGCTCGCTGAGGGGGCTGCTGAGCGACCGGGGCATCGACGCCGCGCTCGTCTGGGGTCGCGGAGGCGGCTCCGTCGACCGGGGCTCCGATGTCCGCTACCTCACCGGGTTCTACCCGGTGTTCCCGACGATCCGCGACGTCCCCGGCGTGTGGAGCGACCGCGGCCTCTGCGCACTGCTCGTCACCGCCGACGAGGCGATCCTCTTCTCCGACGACCCGAGCGCCGAGGACGCCGCAGTCGGGGTGACCTCCTCGGTCGCCCGCCACGGCGTCTCCGATCGCAACCTCGCCGGCGACGTGCTCGACGAGCTCGGGCGCCGTTCGGGGATCGGAAGCCTCGCGGTCGTCGCGGGCGACGCGATGTCGGGCCACCACGCGAGGATCCTGCTGGGCGACCCCCGCTTCGCGGACCGGGAGGTCGTCTGGGACGACGGCCTCGTGGAGCGGCTCAGGCTGCGCAAGTCCGAGGCCGAGATCGCCCTCATGCGCCGCGCCGCGGCCATCGCGGAGGAGGCGCTCGAGGCCGGGTTCGCGAGGATCGCGCCCGGGGTGCCCGAGGCGGAGGTGGTCGCGGCCATGGCCGAGGCCGTCGCCCGCAACGAGGCCGTGCTCGCCAACGCGTTCGTCTACACCACTCCCCGGGGCGGCGAGGCCGAGGACAACCGCCTGCCGGTCCACAGCGCCCGGTCGCTGCAGGAGGGCGACGTCTTCACCGTCGACCTGAGCGGCGTCTACGCCGGGTACTTCTTCGACCTCGCGCGCAGCACCGTCGTGGGAGCGGAGCCGACGCCCGAGCAGAATCGAGCCTACGAGCTCGCCAAGAGCTCCGTCGACCGCGTGGTCGAGCGCATGCTCCCCGGCGCGAGGCTGGGCGACGCGGCCGCAGCAGGCAGCGCCCTGCTGCGCGAGGCGGGCATCGACCCCGACGACGCCGAGTTCGCCGCCCGCGGGCACGGCCTCGGCCTCGGGTTCGAGGCGCCCTGGGTGCGGGACGACAGCGAGCTCGTGCTCGAGCCCGGCATGATCATCTCGATCGAGCAGTTCGCGACCGCGGGCGGCACCAGCGCGACCTACGAGCGCAACATCCTGATTGGAACCGACGGTCCCGAGGACCTCGTCGCGGTGAGGGACTTCTGGCCCGCCGCAGAAGGAAAGGAGACGGAGTGATGGCGCTCCCGAACGACAAGCGGCGCAGCACGAGACGGCTCGTCGCCGGAGCGCTGATCGCGCCCGCCCTGCTGCTCACGGCCTGCTCCTCGGGCGATGAGGCCGAGGGCCCCGCGCAGATCGACTTCCTGCGCGACCAGACGTCGACCCCCGCCGGCAACGGACCCGTGGAGGGCGTCAAGTGGAACCTGCCGTGGGGCGAGCCGTCGTCCCTCGACTGGGTGTACGCCTACGCCGACTCCGACAACACCACCCTCGCGAACATGTGCGAGGGCCTGATGCGGCAGAACGAGGACATGACGCTGAGCCCGGCGCTCGCGGAGGAGGTCTCGCACCCCGACGACCTCACGACGGTGTTCACGATCCGCCAGGGCGTGACGTTCTGGGACGGCAGCCCGCTGACCGCCGAGGACGTGGCGTTCAGCCTCAACCGGCACATGGACGACGCCGTCGGCTCGTACTGGTCGGCGCCCTTCTACGAGCGCGTCAGCTCCATCGAGGTGACCGGCGAGAACGAGGTCACGGTGAAGTTCACCGAGCCCGACGCGCTGTTCGAGCGCATCCTCTCGACGGCCGCCGGCATCATCGGCAGCAAGGCGTACGTCGAGCAGGCCGGCGAATCGTACGGCACCGCGGGCGGCGGGATCATGTGCACCGGCCCCTTCGCCTTCGACTCGTGGAAGTCGGGCTCCAGCATCACCATGCGGGCGAACCCCGACTACTGGGATCCCGAGCTCGTGCCGATGATCGAGACGCTCGAGCTGAACTTCGTCACCGACGAGTCGACCATCGCGAACAGCCTCATCTCGGGCGACATCGACGGCGCCTACATGCCGCCGCTCTCGGCCACCGAGAAGCTCGTGCAGACGGGCGACGACAACTTCGTGCTCGGTCTCGGCACCGACTGGATGGCGATCCGGCCCACCGACAAGGAAGGACCGATGCAGCAGCTCGAGGTCCGTCAGGCGCTGAGCCTGATCCTCGACCGCGAGGCCGTCGCCCAGGCGGTCTTCCGCGGCACCGCGGTGCCGGCCTCGACGCCCATCGCCCCCGGCGCGTGGGGCTACGCCCAGGACGCCTGGCAGGCCGCCGCCGACGAGCTGCCCGAGCCGGTGTTCGACGTCGAGCAGGCGAAGGAGGTCGTCGACTCGGCCGGGCTCGAGGGCTCCGAGCTGAGCATCGCCATCCCCGCCGACAGCGAGGCCGAGGGCAAGGTCGCCGAGATCCTGACCGCGGGCGGTTCGCAGATCGGCCTCGACATCACCATCGAGACCCTGCCGACCACGAGCTTCACGGAGCTCTACTTCGATGCGAAGGCGCGCGAGGCCTACGACGCGTTCATCGTCTGGGAGTACGGCGCCGGCGTGGCCGACCCGGTCGTCAGCATGAGCGAGTTCACCCCGCTCAGCGCGTACAACTACGGGGCCTACGACGACCCGATCGTCACGCAGAGCGTCGCGGACGGCCTCTCCACGCTGGATCCCGAGGAGCGGGCGGCGACCCTCATCGAGGGGCAGGCGCGCATGGTCGAGGATCTGCCGCTGATCCCGGTCGTGAACATGGAGAACCGCCTGTTCCAGGGGGAGCGCATCACGGGGGCGACGGCGTCGCGCGCCAGCCTCTACTACCCGTGGGCCGCGAAGATCGGCGCGGCCGAGTAGCGCCGGTCGATACAGGGGACCGGCGACAGAACCACTCAGGAGCCGGCGGTGCGGGCGCCCCGCACCGCCGGGAGGGAAAATGACACGTTTCGTACTCTTCCGCCTGGCCGAGGGCCTGGTGACGCTGCTCGCGTCGTCGCTGCTCGTGTTCGCGGCGCTCTTCCTCTCCCCGGGCGATCCGATCGCGATCCTGATCGGCAACCGCACGGTGAGCCAGGAGACCGTCGACGCGCTCCGCGAGCAGTACCGGCTCGACGACCCGTTCCTCGCCCGGTGGTGGGCGTGGCTCGGCGACGTGCTCACGGGCGATCTCGGGCGGTCGCTGACCTATCGCGACGACGTGTGGAACCTCATCGAGCCGCGTCTCGGCACGACGGCGGCGCTGCTCGGCCTCGCGCTGCTCGCGATCGTCCTCGTGGGCATCTCGCTCGGGATCGTCGCGGCGATGTCGGGGCGCCGGGTCAGCGACCTCATGCTGGGGCTGACCTCGGTCGGCGTGGCCGTGCCGCCGTTCGTCGCGGCGATGCTCCTGATCACCATCTTCGCCGTGGGCCTCGGCTGGTTCCCGACCTTCGGCGCCGGCAGCGGGTTCGGGGACCGGCTCCACCACCTCGTGCTGCCGGTCATCGCCCTCACGGTGTCGGCCGGCTCCTACGTGGTCAGAGTCACCCGGGCCGCGCTGAGGGAGGAGGCCCAGCGGGATCCCGTGCAGACGGCCATCGGGCGCGGGCTGCCGCGCGGGCGGATCGTGCGCCACCACATCGTGCGCAACGCCGTCACCCCGATCACGACCGTCGTGGCCGTGACCCTCACGAGCATGGTCGTGGGATCGATCGTCATCGAGAAGGCGTTCGCCCTCGACGGGATCGGCCTGCTGCTCACCGAGGCGGTACTGAGGAAGGACTTCGCCATCGTGCAGGCCATCACGCTGATCCTGATCGCCTTCGTCGTCGTGACGGCGCTCGTCGTCGACCTGGTGCAGGTGCTCGTCGATCCCCGTGTGCGGGCGAAGGTGGTGGGACGATGACGACCACCATCCTGCGCTGGCGCCCCGTGAAGAAGCGCACGAGCTTCGGCCGCGTCGGCGGCGGGCGCGACATCCCGCTGATCGTCTCCACGGCGATCCTCATCCTGCTCGTGCTCGCGGCGGCGCTGGCGCCGCTCATCGCGCCGACCGACCCGACGGCCTCCGACTTCATGCGCACCTACCGGCCGATGGGCTCGGACGCCCTGCTCGGCACCGACGGATCCGGCCGCGACATCCTCAGTCGGATCCTGCACGGCGGCAGGATCAGCCTCGTCGCACCCGCGCTGATCGTGCTGCTCGCGGGTGTGCTCGGCACGCTCATGGGCATCGCCTCGGCCGTCGCCGGCGGCGCGGTGGACCGCTTCCTCAGCCGCATCCTCGACATCGGGTTCTCGATCCCGGGCATGCTGCTCGCCATCCTCGCGGTCACGATGTTCGGCGCGGGCGTCACCCCCGTGGTCATCGCCCTCGCGATCGCCTACGTGCCGTTCATCGGCCGCATGGTCAGGGGCGTCGCCGTGAGCGAGATGGCGCTGCCGTACATCGACGCGCTCATGAACGTGGGGCAGTCGCGCTGGCTGATCGCCGCCCGGCACATCCTGCCGGCCGTGCTCCCCACGGCGATGGCGCAGGTCACGGTGTCCTACGGCTACGCGATGGTCGACCTCGCCGCGATGTCCTTCCTGGGCATGGGCGTGCAGCCGCCCACCGCGGACTGGGGGCTCATGGTCTCGGAGGGGCAGCGCGGCGTGATCCAAGGGCAGTGGGAGGAGTCGGTCGCGGCCGGCCTCGTCATCATCGTCGCCGTCGCCGCCGTGTCGCTCATCGGCGACCGCTTCGCCGACCGCGTCGGAAACGTGAGGGAGACGAGAGTATGAGCCTGTTGCGGGTGTCCGGCCTCACGCTGACGGCCGGCGACGGAAGCGAGATCGTCTCGAACGCCTCGCTGCACATCGACCACGGCGAGATCGTGGGGGTGATCGGCGAGTCGGGATCCGGCAAGTCGATGACGCTGAAGGCGATCGCGGGCCTGCTGCCCGGCGGCATCGTCTCGCGCGGCACGATCGGCTACGAGAAGGAGGAACTCACCACCCTGTCCCGGGCGCAGTACCGCAAGTTCCGGGATCGGGAGCTGGGGATCGTGTACCAGGATCCGCGCGCGAGCGTGAACCCGGTGCACACGGTGGGCGACTTCCTCACGGAGGCGCTCCGGGTCAACCGCCGCATGAGCCGGCGCGAGGCCGAGACGCGGGTCCACGGCATCTGCCGCGAGGTCGGCCTGCAGGATCCCGAGCACCAGCTGCGCGCCTACCCCTACCAGTTCTCGGGCGGCATGCTGCAGCGCGTCGTCATCGCCGCCGCCCTCGTCACCGAGCCGCGCCTGATCCTGGCCGACGAGCCGACGACGGCGCTCGACGTGACGCGCCAGGCGGAGGTGGCGTGTCTGCTGCGCGACCAGGTGCGCGAGCGCGGGATCGGCATGATGTTCATCACGCACGACCTCGAGCTCGCGGGGGCGCTCTGCGACCGCGTCTACGTCATGTACCGGGGGCGGATCGTCGACGAGGCCCCCGCCGAGCGCCTCGTCGAGTCGACGCACCCGTACACGCGGGCCCTGCTGCGGGCGCGGCCCACCATGGACCGCTCGCGGCGCAGGCTCGAGACGATCACCGACGAGGTGCGGGCGGCGATCGACGCGGAGGTGATGGGCGCATGAGCGGGAACGACATCGTGATCGCGGCCGAGGGGCTGCGCAAGGTCTTCAAGCGGGGGCGGGGCGAGCACGTCGCCGTCGAGGGCGCGACGTTCCGCATGACCCGGGGCCGCAACCTCGGCATCGTGGGGGAGTCGGGGTCGGGCAAGTCGACGCTCGCGCGCATGGTGATGGGCCTCGAGCGCCCGAGCGCGGGCACCGTGATGGTCTGCGGCGAGGACATGACCGTCAGGGCGGTGAGCCGGTCGGCGCGGAAGCGGCGCGCGAAGCTCACCCAGATGGTCTACCAGGATCCCTTCGGATCGCTCGACCCGCGGCAGACCGTGGAGTCGGCGCTGCGCGAAGTCCTCGCCATCCACGGGACGGGCGACCGCCGGGATCGCGAGCTCAGGATCGCGGAGCTCTGCGATCTCGTGGGGCTGACGCAGCAGCAGCGCGAGCGCAACCCGAAGGATCTCTCGGGCGGTCAGCGGCAGCGCGTCGCCATCGCACGGGCGCTCGCCGTGGAGCCCCGCATGATCCTGCTCGACGAGGCGGTCGCGGCGCTCGACATCTCGATCCAGGCGCAGATCCTCAACCTGCTGCTCGACGTGCAGGAGGCCACGGGGACCGACTACGTGCTGATCTCCCACGATCTGGCGGTCGTCGGCCACCTCACGGACGACGTCATCGTGATGCGCGAGGGGCGCATCGTCGAGCAGGGGCGGACGGCCGACGTGCTCGAGCGCCCGACGGAGGCCTACACCCGCGTACTGCGCGACAGCGTGCCCTCGTTCGAGTGGCGCGAGGAGGGCGTGCTCGAGGGGATCGCCCGCCGCGTGGTGCCGCCCGGCTCCGCTCGGTGAGCAGGCATCGGAGATCAACAGGCATCGCAGGGTGCGGGGAGAAGGCGAGGAAGTCGTGGACTGGAGCACCGTGGGGCAGGCGTCGACGCTGTCCGTACCCGACCGGCTCTCGGTCGACCTCGAGCGGCTCATCCTCGAGGGCAAGCTCGAGCCCGGCGAGCGGCTCCCGGCGGAGCGGGATCTCGCGGCGCACCTCGGCGTCTCGCGAGTCTCGATCCGCGACGCGCTGCGGGAGCTCGAGAACCGGGGGCTCATCGACCGCAGGCCCGGGCGCGGCACCATCGTGCTGCGGCCGGGCGAGCGGGCGAACCTCCCCGACGAGGTGCTGGGCGTCGTCTCGTCGCTGCGGCCCGAGCTGCACGACATCATGGAGCTGCGCGCCATCATCGAGCCTCCGACCGCGAGGATCACGGCGCATCGTGCGACGCCCCGGGATCTCGCGCAGCTGCGCGAACTCGTCGAGGCGATGGAGGTCGACGTCTCCAAGGAGCGGTACGCCGAGCTCGACCGCGCCTTCCACCAGGCGATCGCGCAGTACGCCCACAACCCGCTGCTCTCCCTGATCACCGAGCAGATCGCCCTGCAGATCGCCCCGAGCCGCGCCAACCGGTACCAGACCCGGGCGCGCCGCTCGGCCTCCAGCGTGGCGCACCGCCGCATCTACGAGGCGATCGCCGCGGGCGACGGCGACCTGGCCGAGCGCGAGGCCCGGGATCACGTGCTCGCCATCAGCCACGAGATCGCCCGCGCGGCGGTCGCCGAGCGCACCTGACCGCCCCGGGATCCCGGCCCGCCTGTGCTTCGACGGCCCGGGATCCCGTCGAGCGGACCGGGCCGCGAGGGCCTGGGATCCCGGACGACGAGAATCGAGGAACGGACCACCATGACCACCAACCCCCATCGCGGCGCGATATCGACGTCGCACCACCTCGCGACGGAGGCGGGCGCCGCAGCCATCGAAGCGGGCGGCAACGCCATCGACGCCGCACTCGCCGCCGCCGCCGCCCTCTGCGTCGTCTACCCCAACAACGTGGCGCTGGGCGGGGACCTCGTCGCCCTCGTGCGCACTCCCGAGGGCGAGATCCGCTTCCTCAACGCCACCGGCACCGCTCCGGCGGCGCAGACGCTCGACGCCCTCCGCGAGTCCTACGGCGAGATGCTCCCCCTGCGGGGGGTCGACACGGTGACGGTGCCGGGCGGCGTCCGCGGCTGGGGCGAGCTCCACGCGCTCGGAGCGACCCGCAGCTGGGCGCAGCACCTGGAGGCCGCGATCCGCTACGCCGAGGAGGGGGTGCCGACCGCGCACTCGGTCGCCGCGGCGATCGTCGAGGATCGCGAGGTGCTCGAGCTCGACGCCGGCTGCCGGCGGACCTTCATCCCGGAGGGGCGTCCGCTCGTACAGGGGCAGCCGCTCGTGCAGCCCGCCCTCGCGAACTCGCTCCGCCGCCTCGCCGAGCACGGACCCGGCGAGTTCTACGACGGCGAGCTCGCGCAGCGCTGGGTGGAGGGGCTGCGCGCCCTCGGCTCGAAGATCGCTCCCGAGGACGCCGCGGCCTATCGCGCCTTCTGGGACGAACCTCTCGAGGGCGAGTTCGACGGCCACCGCGTCGTCACGGGCCCGCCGAACACCTCCGGGTTCATCCTGCTCCGCGCCCTCGCGGCGATCGCGGGCGGAATCGAGGATCCGCTCGGGGCGGGGGCGGGGGCGCTCGCCGACGCCTTCCGCGGCGGCAACGCCGTGCGCGCAGCGTTCCTCGCCGACCCCGCGGCGGGCGGCCCGAGCGGAGCGGAGCTCATCGCCATGCGGCGCCCGGAGCATCCGCCACCCCGCGAGGCCAAGCCCAGCGGCGACACCGTCGGCCTGAGCGCCGTGAGCGCCGACGGGTGGGCGATCTCGCTCATCAACTCCGTCTACTTCGGCTTCGGCGCGGCGGTGCTCGAACCCGAGACGGGAATCCTCTTCCAGAACCGGGGCACGTCGTTCTCGCTCGACCCCGCCTCGCCCAACGCCTTCGCACCCGGCAGGCGGCCGCGTCACACGCTCATGCCCGTGCTCGTCCTGCGCGGCGACGAGCTCGCGTGGGTGCCCGCGACGATGGGCGGATCGGCGCAGCCGCAGATCCACACGCAGCTCCTGCTGCGCTCGCTCGCGGGGGCGTCGCCTCGGGAGGCGACGCACGCGCCCCGCTGGATCGTCGACGAGCCCGGCGCCGACGGCGTCGTCAGGGTGACGATCGAGGAGGACGTCGCCGAGGAGGCCCGGGGCGCGATCGCGGCGGCCGGCTTCCCGCTCAAGGCGGTCCCTCCGCGCAGCGAGGACCTGGGCCATTCGAACCTCATCCGCGTCGCCGCGGAGGGGTACGAGGCCGCGAGCGATCCGCGGTCCGACGGATCGGCTATCGTCGTTCCGGCGCACCCGCCGCACGAGACCTCCTCGGCGCACCCCGACGCCCCAGCATCCCCGACTCAGAAGGAGCCCACCGCTCGATGAACCCGATCGCACGCCCCAGCATCGCCGCCCTGCTTCTGGTGGGGGTGGCCGGTGGGCTTCTCTCCGGTCTCTTCGGTATCGGGGGCGGCACGATCATCGTGCCCGCGCTGGCGCTCTGGCTGGGCATGCCGCAGAAGCTCTCGGCCGGCACCTCGGTGGCCGCGATCCTGCCGACCGCGGTGGTGGGTGCGGTGAGCTACGTGGTCCAGGGGCACTACGATCTGATCGCGGCGCTGTGCCTGGCGGTGGGCATCGTCGCGGGCGCGCAGCTGGGCGCGCATCTGCTGGCGAAGCTGCCCACGGGCACGATCCAGTGGGGGTTCATGGTGTTCCTGGCGATCGTGATCGTCAGTCTCTGGTTCGTGGTGCCCTCGCGGGATGACTCGCTCGAGCTGAATCCGTTGCTGGTCGCCCTGCTGGTGGTCACCGGGTTCATCACGGGGATCCTCTCGGGCGTGCTGGGGGTCGGCGGGGGCGTGGTCGTGGTGCCGGTGCTCATGTTCTTCTTCGGGGCGAACGATCTCGAGGCGAAGGGCACGTCGCTGTTGATGATGATCCCGGGGTCGATCTCGGCGACGCTCGGCAATATCCGTCGGCAGAACGTGGATCTGCGTGCGGCGGTGTTCGTGGGGCTCGCGGCGTGCGTGTGCGTGCCGTTCGGGACGCTGTTGGCGGCGTGGATCGATCCGTTCTGGGGGAATGTGGCGTTCTCGTTGTATCTGGTGTTCATTCTCGCGCAGATGCTCTTCCGCAAGCTCCGGACGGGCCCCAAACGCGGCTAGGCCTCCGCGGGCTGTTCGTGCATCGAGCCTCCGCGGTTGCATCTCAACCGCCGTGGTTTCGATGCAACCGCGGAGGCTCGATGCGGAAGCATGAGATCGGTGGCGACGTGCGGAGCCGGTATGGCCCGGGAACGCCGCGCCGATACGGTCCGGGATCACCGCGACGATACGGTCCGGTTGTCGAGGGTCGTCGCATCCAGTCCGAAATACGTCGATCGTGCGAAACGATTCGGTAACTCGACCGCGGTTATCGGGCTTCCTGTTTCCCAATTGTGAACATTCCGTCACGGTCTGCATATCGGGATGCGCGTCGTCGAGGCGAAGCCGGAATCCGGTGCGCCCAATGAAGGCCGGATATCGCCTGTCATCAGGGGAAAAGACCTGTCTCTTCGGCTCTGAAGACGCGATTACAGACTGTAATCGTTTGCCCTGAGACCGAGACATATTGCGTCTTGATGACCCTTGTCCGGGGAATGGATTATTGAGTTCGACAGGGGCGAATTCCCCCGAGAATCGTGAACGGGAAAGCACGTTGTGCGAATTCTCGAACGCGCCGTATTCACAGATCCAGCACGACGAAGCTCCCACATCGTTCGAAGGAATGGCCCGATGAAGTTTCAGAACAGCACCCGCAAGGCGACCCGGCTCCTCAGACTCGTGGCGGTGACCGCCGCGCTCGCTCTCGGCGCCACGGCCTGCGCCGGAGGCGGCTCCGGCGGTGGAGGCGGGGAAGCCGGCGGCACGACCGAGGTGAACTATCAGCTGGGATGGCTCAAGCTCACCCAGTTCGGCGGGTTCTTCGCCGGCGACCGCGAGGGCTTCTACGAGGAGGAGGGGATCAGCCCCGAGTTCACGGCCGGCGGCTCCAACATCCTGTCCTGGCAGCAGGTGGTGACCGGCAAGGCGCTCCTCGGCGACGAGGACAACACCAACGCGCTCGTGGCGATCGAGGACGGCCAGCCGCTCGTCATCATCGGCACCGTCTTCCAGACCTCGCCGTTCTCGATCATCAGCCTGGCCGACGATCCCATCGAGTCCATCGACGACTTCGAGGGGCGCACCATCGCGGTCTCCGATGCGTCGCTCGCGCAGTTCCAGGCCCTCGTCGCGGCGGCCGGGATCCCCGAGGACTCCGTCACGTTCGTCTCGGCGGGCACCGATCCCTCGCAGCTGACGACGGGTCAGGTGAGCGGATACGCGGGCTACGCCACGTCGCAGGGCGCCTCGCTCGAGCTCCAGGGCGCTGAGATCCACACGCTGCTGCTCGAGGACCTCGGCGTTCCGAGCTACGGCAACGTGATCGTCACGACCCAGGAGAACCTCGAGAAGAACCGCGAGACGATCGTCGGCTTCATGCGGGCGAGCGTCAAGGGATTCGAGTACATGAACGCCAACCCCGAGGACATCGCGGCGTACGTCGTCAACGAGGTGAATCCCGCAGGCGGGCTCGATCTCGAGACCGAGGAGCAGACCGCGAAGATCCAGCGGGAGCTCATCGAGCAGCCGGACGGCGTTCTGCGGGTCGACCCCGAGAAGATGCAGGCGATCATCGACGCCCTGGTGGAGGCGGGAACGCTCGAGGAGAGCATCGACGCCACCACGATCGTCGACACCTCGGTGCTCGACGAGGTCTACGGAGACAAGACCTCCCTGCTCGAGTAACCGCAGCACCCCGCCCCAGCCCGCACACCCCGACAGAGGAGTCACCCTTGATCATCGACGCGTACAACAACACCTGGCAGGCGGGCGGAACGTCCGATTACCTCACCGCCGAGTCCTACACCCCGCAGACGATGATCCAGCACATGGACCAGGCGGGAGTCGACAAGGCGGTCGGGTGCTCGCTCGGCCAGATGATCGACAACGACTTCATCGCCGAGACCGTCGCGAACTCGAACGGGCGGATCATCGGCTTCGGCCAGGTCGACCCGCGCAAGAACGACGCCGTCCAGGTCGTGAACGACGTGGCCCGGCTGGGGCTCAAGGGGCTGAAGCTGCACCCCACGATGCACGGCTACCACTTCGCCGACCACGGTCTGCTCGACCCGGTGTTCGCGGCCGCCGCCGACAACGGGCTCACCATCCTCGTGAACGCGCTCGACGACCCGTTCTGCGCGCCGCTCTCGATCGAGGAGATCGCGAAGGCATTCCCCGGCGTCCCCCTGCTCATCGCCCATATGGGCACCGTGTGGAACGTGACGGAGGCGATGATCGTCGCCGAGCGCAACGAGCACATCTACCTGGAGACCTCGGGCACCCAGCTCATCGAGGTGCAGATGGCCTACCGGCGTCTCGGGGCCGAGAAGCTCGTGATGGGAACCGACTGGCCCGGCAACCACTTCGATCTCGAGCGCGCGAAGATCGCCAGGGCGATCACCGACGAGGGCGACCGGGCGCTCGTCGAGGGGTTGAACCTCGGACGCATCCTGGGGGTCTCATGAGCGCGGTCGCCGCCGATGCGGCGGAGACCCTCTCGGTCCGCAACGTCGGCATCGACTTCACCACGAAGGACGGCGTCTTCCCCGCCCTCGACGGGGTGAACATCGAGATCCCGGTCGGCGGTTTCACGACGCTGCTCGGCCCCTCCGGCTGCGGCAAGTCGACCCTCCTCCGGACGATCTCCGACATCCTCCAGCCCACGCGGGGCAGCCTGAGCCTCTTCGGCCTCACGCCGCGCGAGGCCAGGCAGGACGGGGCCTTCGGGTTCGTCTTCCAGGATCCGGTGCTGCTGCCGTGGCGCAACTGCCTCCAGAACACGGCGCTCCCGCTCCAGGTGGCCGGCGTGGGCAAGCGGGAGCGCACCGAGCGGGCCGCGGAGATGCTGAAACTCGTGGGGCTCGAGGGCTTCGAGACGCGGATGCCGTCGCAGATCTCGGGTGGCATGGCGAGGCGCGTCGCGATCGCGCGGGCGCTCGTGCTCTCCCCGCGGATCCTGTTCCTGGACGAGCCGTTCAACGGCCTGGACGAGCTGCGACGACGCCAGATGAACGAGGAGCTCCAGCGGATCTGGCTCGAGTCGGGCACCACCGCGATCCTCGTGACGCACAATGTCAGCGAAGCGATCTTCATGTCCGATCGGGTGCTCGTCATGGCGCGGAACCCGGGCAGGATCATCGCCGACGAGCGCATCGAGCTGCCCCGGCCGCGAACCCAGGAGCTGACGAGGTCGCCGGAGTTCCTCGAATACGAGGACCGGCTCACCCGGCTGCTCACCGACGCCTACCGGGGCGTCGATGACTAGGGCGAGCCGAATCCTCGCGCCGGTGCTCGTGTACGCGGTGGTGATCGTCGCCTGGGAGTACTGGGGCCGGCGCATCGAGGATCCCGCCTCCCCGCTCATCGCGCCGTCCGAGATCCTCGTCACGCTCTGGCAGAAGCGCATCGCGCTGTGGATCAACACGCTCACGACGCTGGGGGAGACCGCGGCGGGCCTGGCGCTCGCGATCGTCGTCGCCGTGGTCCTGGCGCTCGTCATCGACCGCTTCCGCCTGTTCGGCGAGGGTCTCTACCGCCTGGCGCTCATCATCTACTCGATCCCCCTGATCGCGCTCGCGCCCGCTCTCGTGGCGGCGCTGGGCCTCGGGACGGGGAGCAAGATCACCATCGCGATGCTCGGCGCCTACTTCCCCATCGTGGTGAACCTCACCAGCGCCCTGCGCACGCAGGACTCCCGGGTGCTCGAGCTCGGCCGGGTCCTGAACCTGTCCTACTTCAGCTCCCTGTGGCGCCTGCGGGCCCCGGCCGCCGTCCCCGAGTTCCTCGCGTCGCTCAAGATCGCCGCGCCCGCGGCGTTCATCGCCGCGATCATCGCCGAATGGATCGGCGCCGAATCGGGGCTCGGGCTCGCGATGATGCACGCGATGTTCGGCTACAAGATGGCCGACCTCTGGGCCATCCTGCTGCTCGCGACCGTGATCAACGGCCTGCTGGTCCTGCTGTTCGGCCTGATAGCGCGGTACGCGACGCCGTGGCACGAGAGCTCCCAGAGGAGGGCAGAGGTGTGACGCTCACTCAAGCCAACGTACTGCCGAGGAGGCTCCGCCGTCGCATGCCGAGCCCCGAGGCCCTGATGATCTCGGCCGGGGTGCTGATCGCGACGCTCGTGGTCTGGCAGCTCGCCGTGTGGGTGTTCGGCATCCCGAGCTTCATCCTGCCGGCTCCGACGATGATCGCCGCCGAAGCCGACTGGGGGGCGACCCTCGCCGCTCTCGGCCGGACGAGCGTCTCCACGCTGCTCGGCTTCGCGGTCGGCAACGTCGTCGGCTTCGTCTGCGCGGTGCTGATCTCCGCGTCGCCGCTGCTGTCGAACATCATCTTCCCCGGGGCGGTCGTGCTGCGCTCGATCCCGGTGGTCGCACTGGCGCCCTTCATCACGCTCGCGTTCGGTCGTGGCGCAGCGGCCACGGTCGTCGTCGCCGCGCTGATCGTGTTCTTCCCGACGCTGATCAACTCGCTCCAGGGGCTGCGGTCGGTGTCGACGGAGTCGATGGAGCTCATGAAGGTGCTCAACGCCTCGCGCGTCACGACGTACCTCAGGGTCCGCATCCCGGCCTCGATGCCCTCCTTCTTCAGCGCGCTCCGGATCGCGGCGCCGAACGCCGTCCTCGGCGTCATGACCGCCGAGTGGATCGTCGGAGGCGGGCTCGGGCACCTCGTGATCACCTCGTGGCTCGCCCTGCAGATGGCGACGATGTGGTCGGCCGTGGTGGCCTCGGCGGTGCTCGCGGCGGTACTGTTCTCGCTCGTCGCCGCGCTCGAGCGGATCGTCATCCGATGGGCGAGGACCTCATGAGGCGCGTGTACCGGTGCGAGGCGGTGCTCCCCTCGGCGCGCGGTCGCGTACGGCGCGACGTCGGCGTCCTCGTGGAGTCGGGGCGGATCCTCGCCGTCGAGCCCTTCGCCGAACTGAGCTCGGAGGCGGAGACCATCCGTCTCCCCGGCCTCACGATGCCCGGCCTCGTCGACGCCCACACGCACCTGCGATGCGTTCCCTCCGCCTCCCAAGCCCGCCTTCCCGGGAGGAGCTTCGAGCAGTGGGTCTATGCGCTCGCCGCGCTGACTCCGCTGCCGCTCCTCGATGACGCGGCGGTCGCGGCCGGCGAGCTCGTGCGTGCGGGGGTGACGAGCGCGCAGGTCATGGTGCACAGCTGGAGCGACGCCGACGGCCGGCTCGACGAACTCGCGGCCGTGGTCAGCGCTGTCGAAGCGGCCGGTCTCAGAGCGCTGCTGGTGGTGGGTCTCACCGATCAGGCCGAGTTCTCGCCGATGGGCGGGACGGCCGGCGCCCCGGACTCCGGCGCCCCGGAACTCGGCGCCCCGGAGCGCGGGCTGCCGATCGAGAGGTGGGGGAGCTTCGTGCAGGATGCGCGCCGGATCGTCGACGCGGCATCGGAGCGGATCACGCTCGGCGTCGGACCCGTCGCGCCCCAGTGGTGCTCCGATGCGGCGCTCCGCGAGATCGCCGAGCACCGGGGCGAGCTGCGCGTGCACACCCATCTCCTCGAGAGCCCGCTGCAGCGGGACTGGCTCGGAGACGGGCGCTCTCCCGTCTCCCGGCTCGAGGAGTCAGGTCTCCTCGGCGACTTCGCATCGGCCGCGCACGGCGTGCACCTCGCCGACGACGAGCTCGATCGGCTCGCCGCGATGCGCACGGCCGTCGTCCACTGCCCCACCTCCAACTCCGTGCTCGGCGTGGGGGATGCGCGGGTCGCCGACTGGCTGGAGCGCGGCATCGACGCAGCGCTCGGCCTCGACAGCCAGACGCTGCCTCCCGACCCCTTCGAGGAGATGCGCGAGGCGCTCCGCTGCGGCGAGCGCCTCGGGCACGGGATCTCCGCGGCCGACGCACTCGACCTGGCCACGCGCGGCGGAGCGGCGGCCCTCGGCTTCGCGGCCGGGACGATCGCGCCGGGGAGGTACGCCGACTTCATCACCCTCGATCTCGATCTCGATCTCGGCAGCGGCGCGGATGGCGTTGCGGCGGAGGGCATCGTCCGGCGGGCGCACTCCGGGCTGGTCCGGCACGCCGTGATCGGCGGGGAGGATCGCCACCCGGTGAACGAGGAGCGGCATCGTGAGCTCGCCGAGCTCTCGCAGGGCCTCCAGCGGGTCCTCGACGAGGACGCCGGGCAGCGGGCCGCTCGCCTGCGCGCCCTCGAGGAGCCGCTTCAGACGATTCGGACGCTCGGAGTGAGGCAGCGATGATCAGACTGGAAGCCCGCACGATGTACCCGGAGCAGGCGCTCCTGGGCGAGGGGCCCGTGTGGCACGGGGACACCCTGCTCTGGGTCGACATCCTGCGCGGACGCCTCCTGCGGAGCATCGACGAGACCACGGTCGAGCTCCGGGCCTTCGACGAGCCCGTCAGCGCCGTCTTCCCGCGCTCGGGGGGCGGATACGCGCTGCTGGTGAACGACCGCGTCGAGATCGTCGATGCGGAGCTGCGCACGACCGCCACGGTCCCGGTGCTCCCGTCCGGCGGCGAGCTCCGCCTCTCGGACGGCGCCGTGGGGGCGGCCGGTGAGCTGTGGTTCGGCAGCATGAGGCACGACCTGGCCCCCGGCGGCGCGCTCCACCGGCTCCGCGCCGGCGAGACGGAGGCCACGGTCGTCAGATCCGACCTGGGCATGGCGAACGGGATCGCGTTCGCCGCCGACTTCTCGGCGCTGTACTTCGTGGACAGCGCCGAGAGGACGGTGACCGTCTTCGACTACGACCCGGAGACCACGGAGATCGCCAATCCCCGGGTGCTGATCGAGATCGACCCCGGGCTGGGGACCCCCGATGGCATCGCCGTCGACGCGGTCGGAGGGGTCTGGGTCTCGCTCTGGTCGGGGGGGCGGGTGCGCCGTGTCGAGCTCGACGGGAGATGGAGCCAGGAGATCCTGGTGCCCGCCACGAACGTGACCAGCTGCGCGTTCGGAGGGCCGAACCTCCAGACGCTGTTCATCACCTCGGCCACCGTCGAGCTCGACGGCGAGGCCCTGGCGGCCCAGCCGGCCGCGGGGTCGATCTTCGGAATCACTCTGCCGATCGGCGGGGTCGTACAGCAGGAGGCGACGGTATGACGAGGCGGCAGACGACGGGGAGCGCCGGCGAGGGCGGCCTGCTCCGCACCTGGGAGCAGCACCACACCGGCATCGTGGTCGCGGATCTCGACCGGGATCTCGAGTTCTACCGGACGGTCCTCGGCTACGAGCTGACCTTCATGGTGCGCGGGATGGACGACCTGTACCGCCGCACCGTCGGCGTGCCGGGCGTCTCGTGCGATCTGGCGCAGCTCGACAACCGCGCGACGGGGACGAGGATCGAGCTGATCCAGGTCCACGACCTCCCCGCCGGGACGGATCCGAGCCTGCCCGTGCACGTCGGGGTGGCGCACACGGCCTACCTCGTCGCCGACATCGCGGCGGCCGCCGAGACCATCCGGGCCGCGGGCGGCGAGATCCTCGGCGAGATCGTGGAGTTCGAGGAGGGGCCCGCGGCCTACTTCCGCACGGCCGGCGGCACCGTCGTCGAACTCGAGGAACACAGGAACCCAAGCAAGGAGGAGGGTGAAGATGCCGTACACATCTCTTGAGGTGTACCGACTCATGCGGCTCATGCGCGAGTTCGAGGAGGCGTGCATCCGTGGCGTCGCCGACCGCCAGATCCACGGGGAGGTGCACGTCGGGGTCGGCCAGGAGGCCATCGGCGCCGGGCTCGCGGGGGTGCTCCGCGACAGCGACGCGATGGTGGGCACGCACCGGAGCCACCTGCACGCCATCGCCAAGGGAGTGCCGCTCCACCCGCTGCTCGCGGAGATCTTCGAGCGGGAGACCGGCCTCTGCGGGGGGTTCGGCGGCCACATGCACCTCTTCGACCCGCATCGGAAGTTCTCGACGACGGGCATCGTCGGCGGCACCCTGCCGGTGGCGCTCGGGCACGCGTACGCGGCCCGGCTCCGGGGAGGCGACGAGGTGGCGGTCGCCGTCATCGGCGACGGCTCGGCGAACACCGGCGGCTTCGCCGAAAGCATGAACATGGCCGGCGCCATGCGTCTGCCGCTCGTCGTGGTCGTCGAGAACAACGAGTGGGCGATCTCCGTCCCGTTCTCCGAGGCCAGCGCCACTCCCACGATCGCCGAGCGCGCGCCCGCCTACGCCGCCCGGGGCGTCCACGTGGACGGCCTCGACCGAGATGCGGTGCACGCCGCCTTCGCGGATGCGGTGGAATCCGCACGCAGGGGCGAGGGCCCGGTCATCGTCGAGGCCACCTGCTACCGCTTCCGCGGCCACTACGAGGGCGATCTCGACCTCTACCGCGACGCCTTCGAGAAGGAGGCCCGTCTCGCGGACAAGGATCCGCTGATGATCGCGAGGAACGAGCTGATCGCCGGCGGTCACGCGACGGCGGAGGACATCGACGGCGTCGACGCGGACGTGCGAGGGGAGATCGGCGCGCTGGTCGACCGGGTGCTGGACGAGCCCTTCCCCGATCCGGCGACGGCGAGACGGCACGTGTTCAGTTCAGGGCTCGATCTTCCGGCGGGGGTGTAGGGGCATGACCACTATTCGACAGAACATCAACATCTCACAGGCCATCGCCGAGAGCCTGCGCCTCGAGATGGAGGCGGACGACCGGGTCCTCGTGATCGGCGAGGACGTCGGCCGTCAGGGCGGCGTGTTCGGGAGCACCCGAGGGCTCCAGCGGGCGTTCGGCGCCGAGCGCGTCCTCGACACCCCGATCTCCGAGATGGCCTTCACCGGCATGACCGTCGGACTCGCGATGGAGGGGTACCGCCCCGTCGTCGAGATCATGTTCGCCGACTTCATCGGGGTCTGCCTCGAGCAGATCTACAACGCCATCGCGAAGAACACCTACATGTCCGGTGGAAACGTCGAGATGCCGATCGTGGTGAAGACCGCGGGCGGTGCGATCGGATCCGCGGCGCAGCACTCCCAGAGCCTCTGGGGCACGTTCGCCCACCTCCCCGGCCTCCGCGTGGTCGCGCCCTCCTCGCCCCACGACAGCAAGGGGCTCATGGCGGCCGCGGTGCAGTCGAACGATCCCGTCGTGTTCATCGAGCACAAGGGGCTGCTGCTGAAGAAGGCCGCGGCGTTCACGCACGGCACCGAGGTCTCGAAGGAGCGCTACACGGTGCCCCTCGACCGCGCGAACGTGGTGCGGGAGGGAACGGACGTGACGATCGTGACGCTGAGCGCGACCGTCGGCACCGCGCTCGAGGCCGCGGAGGCGCTCGCCGCCGACGGGACGAGCGTCGAGGTCGTCGATCTCCGCAGCGTCGTCCCCATCGACTGGGAGACGGTGACCTCCTCGCTGAGGAAGACCCGGAACCTCCTCGTCGTCGACGAGGACTACCTGGGCTTCGGGCTCAGCGGAGAGGTGATCACGGGCGCCGTCGAGCGGCTCGGCCTCGATGGTCTCGACAGCGTGGCGAGGCACGGTCTCGGCAACGTCCCCATCCCCGCGGCCATCACGCTCGAGCGGGCGGTGCTCCCCTCGACGGAGTCGATCGTCCGCGCGGTCCGGCACGGCGGGGCAGCACGATGAGCGCCCGCGTGGCGATGGTGTTCGGGGGGACCGGGGCGATCGGCCGGGCCGTCTGCCGCGAGCTCGCCGAGCAGGGCCTCGCCGTGGTGATCGCCGATCTCGGCGACGGCGCGGCGCTCGCGGCGGAGCTGCCCGGCGACGGGCACGGTCATGTCGGCTGCGACGTGACCGACCTCGAGAGCATCCGTGCCGCCGTGACCCCGTACGGGACCGACGTCTCCACCGTCGTGTACGCCGCGGGCGTGAACTACACCGGGCCGGTCGCGACCACCGACTGGGCCGCGTACGAGCGCCTCCAGGCGGTGAACCTGCGGGGGGCGTTCCACGTCGCCGCGGTCGCCGAGGAGATCGCGGCGCCCGACTCCTACGTCTTCGTGGCCTCGGTGGCGGGGTTGAAGGGCGAGGCCGGGGGCTCGGTGTACTGCTCGACGAAGTTCGGCCTCATCGGGTTCGTCCAGTCGTTCGCGGCCGAGATCGCCGCCCGCGGGGCCAGGGCCAACGCGGTCTGCCCCGGCAACGTCGACTCCCCGCTGCTGCGCACGCTCGCCGAATCGGTCGCCGAGCGGGAGTCCACCACCACCGAGGCGATCCTGCGGCGGTTCGCCGGCGACTCCGCGTTCGACCGCCTCATCGGAGTCGAGGAGGTCGCGCGGGCGATCGAGTTCCTCGCCTCGTCCCGCTCGAGCGGGATGAGCGGGCAGGCGCTCGTCGTCGACGGCCCGCCCAGGTAGTCCCACCAGACAGCGAAGCAGTTCTCGAACCAGACGAAAGAAGCTCACATGATCAACGTCGACTCAGTGGTCAGCGACACCCAGGCGCTCATCCGCATCGACAGCCAGAACCCGGGACCGCTCGAGGCGGAGTGCGCCGAATGGGTCTTCGACCGGCTCACGCGCGCCGGCCTCTCCCCCCGGCGCTACGAGGTGGAGCCCGGTCGCGACAACATCGTGGCGACGGTGCGCGGGCGCGACGCCGACGCTCCGCGGCTGGTCGTGCTCGGGCACATGGACACGGTTCCCATCGGAGAGGGGTGGACCTATCCTCCGCTCGGGGGCGTCATCGACGACGGTCGCATCTACGGCCGGGGCGCCTGCGACATGAAGGCCGGTCTCGCGCTCGGGATCGGCCTGGTGGAGGCGCTCGTCCGCTCGGGGCAGCCGCCGCTCGGCGACGTCGTCCTCGTCGCCACCGTGGACGAGGAGGCCCCCGGCATGCTGGGAGCCCACCAGCTCGTCGCCGACGGCCTGATCCGCGAGACGGACCAGATCCTGGCGCCCGAGCCCAGCGGGATGCGCCTCCGTCAGCGGCAGATGGGGCTGCGCTGGCTGACGATCACCGTGTCGGGGAGGATGGCGCACGCGGGCCGGGCGCACCTCGGCGTGGACGCGAACCACGTCCTGGCCGAGATCGTCCAGCGGCTGAAGACGGTGTTCTCGACCCTGCCGTTCGAGGACGGCATCCTCGGCCGCGCCCGATTCACCTGCGGCACCTTCCGCGGCGGGGTCGCCCCGAACGTGGTGCCGGGCGCCGCCACGGCGGAGTTCGACCTGCGCATCGTGCCGCCGCTCGTGCCGGAGGACGCGGTGACGATGGTCGAGCGCGTCGCGGACGCCGTGATGGAGGAGCACCCCGGCGCCGGCTACTCGATCGAGCTGCTCGGAGCCCGCCGCCCGCCCGTCGGAGCCGCTGACGACTCGAAGATCGTGCAGGGCCTCCAGGCGGCATATGTGGAACATACTGGCGCGCTGCCCGAGGTCGGCGGTGCGGACGGGCACGAGGCATATACTGACGCCTCAATGATCGCCGCGCTGACGGGCAGCACCTCATGCACCGTGCTCGGCCCCGGGGCGACCGATCAGGCGCACACGGTCGACGAGTTCGTTCCGTTGGCCGACATCGAGCTGGGGGCGAAGCTGCTATGGACACTCGTGCAGAAGTGGTGACCGCTTCGTGAGGACAGGCCGGAGTCAGGGTCCGCAGCTGCCGAGCGTCGCGCAGGTGCTGCAGTTCGAGTCCCTCGTCGCGGCGGATCCGGTCGTGGTCGCCGGCGCCGCGGGCCTCGCGAAGCCCGTGCGCTGGGTGCACATCAGCGAGCTCGCCGACATCGCCGGGCACCTCCAGGGCCGCGAGATGATCCTGACGACCGGGATCGCGCTGCCGGAGGACGACGCCGGCCTGGCGCGCTACATCGCGGAGCTCGCGCGCGTCGACACCTCGGCGGTGGTGGTCGGCCTGGGCCCGCACTTCGAGAGATCCCTGCCCCTCGCGATGATGGAGGCCGCCGACGAGTTCGCGATCCCGCTCATCGTGCTGCGCCGGCACACCGCCTTCGTCGGAGTGACCGAGGACGTCCACGCGAGGCTCGTCGACAGCCAGATCGAGCAGCTGCAGCTCTCGGCGCAGATCCACGAGACGCTGAGCACGATGGTGCTCCAGGGGAGCACCGCGAAAGCGATCCTGGAGCAGGTGTCGCGCCTGTCGGGACGCCCTGCGGTGCTCGAGAACCTGCACCACGAGCTGCTCGAGGTGTCGGAGGGCGCCCGGCTGCGCAGCGACGTGATCGCCGAGTGGTCCGAGCACACGCGGCGCCACCAGTCCATGCGCTACACGGACTACGACCCGCGCACGGGCTGGCTGGTCACGACGGTCGGGATCAAGGGGGACGTCTGGGGTCGGCTCATCATCATGTCCGCCGCCGACGAGATGATCCCCCGCGGTCTGGAGCAGGACCCCCTGCGATCCGTGCAGGCGACGCTGCTCATGCTCATCGAGCGCGCAGCGTCGACCATCGCGCTCGGCCGCCTCGTGGAGCGAGATCGCGGCACCCTCCGGCAGCAGACCCACTTCGACGTCATCTCCGGGCTCCTCGCCGGGGGCACCGCGTCGGAGGAGGCGGCCGACGTCGCCGCGGCGATCGGCTTCCCGGTCGAGAACGCGTGGATGGCCGCGGTCGCGGTCACGCTCGCGCCGTCGGGGAACTCGGATGCGCGGGCTCAGCAGGACCGGCTGCATCAGGTCGCCGAGGCCATCAGGTCCCACTGCGCGTCGGCGGGGGTGCCGTACCTCGCGGCCCAGGTCGAGGCCGACGTCACCCTGGCGCTCGTCGCGGCCGAGAGCGACGCGGACGCCGATCAGCGGGCCCAGGCCCTCGCGCACGCGTTCGGGACCGGATCCCCGCGGGTCGCGGAGATCGCGCTGTCGGAGCCGGTGCGGGGAGCGAAGGGCGCCGCCGAGGGGCTCGCGGAGGCGCTCGAGACCGCACGGTTCGCCCGGATCCTGGAGGTGTCCACGCGGCCCGTGCGGCGCACCGACCTGGGTCTCGAGGGCCTGGTGCTCTCCCTCGCGGACGATCCGAGGCTCCGCAGCTTCAGCCGGCGCACCCTCTCCGCGCTGCGGGTCTACGACGCGCAGCACGACACCGATCTGATCAATGCCCTCCGCTACTTCCTGTTCGCGGGGCGGAACAAATCTCTGGCGGCGAAACGCGCGTTCGTGTCCCGCCCCTGGCTGTACGAGCAGCTCGACCGCGTGGAGAAGGTGCTCGGAGTGCAGCTCGACGACGAGTCGGTCTGCCTCGAACTGCAGGTCGCGATCCTGAGCGAGGACGTCCGCGCGAGGGCGGCGCCCGGCGACGCTCCCCGCTCCCCGCACTCGAACGTCCTCGGCCGAACCCGACAAGGTGAACAATGACACAGCAGACGAGCTCCAGCACCGGAGGAGCGATCGCGACCCCGCACGCCAGCGCGACGGAGGTCGGAGCGCAGGTGCTCCGCAACGGCGGCAACGCCATCGACGCCGCGCTGGCGGCCGCGGTGGCGCTCTGCGTCGTCTATCCGAACAACGTGGCGCTGGGCAGCGACCTCGTCGCCCTCGTGCACACCCCCGACGGGCGGGTGCACGAGATCAACGCCACCGGCGGAGCGCCGTCGGGCACGAGCCTGCAGCAGCTGCGGGAGCGGTACGGAGACGTCCTCCCGATGTACGGCATCGACACGATCAACCTCCCGGGCGCGGTCAGGGGTCTGGAACGCATGCACGCCCTCGGCGGCGCGCTGCCGTGGCGCGAGCTCCTGAGACCCTCCGTCGATCTGGCGAGGGACGGAGTCCCGATGCCGAGCTCGGTGGCCAAGGGGATCCGTTCGCTGGAGTCGCTGCTGCGCGCCGACCCGGGATGCGCCGGCGTGTTCTTCCGAGAGGGGGAGCCGATCGCCGAGGGGGAGCCGTTCCGACAGCCCGCGCTCGCGGAGACGCTGGAGCGGCTGGCGGATGCGGGACCGGACGAGTTCTACACGGGGCGCTCCGGAGCCGCCTGGCTCGCCGCGCTGAACGCGATGGGGTCGGGGCTGACCGCCGAGGACCTGCAGTCGTTCGAACCGGAGGTCGGAGCACCGCTCAGGCTCGACGTCGAGGGCTTCTCCTTCATCTCCAGCAACCCGAACACCCAGGGATTCGCGCTGCTGCGCGCCCTGCGCGCCGCCGGCGGCTTCGACGGCGGGATCGATCCGGTGCCCCTGGCGACCGCGTTCCTCGACGCGAACGCGGTGCGGGATCAGTACCTCGCGGATCCGCGCTTCGGCGGTCTGAGCGGAGCGGAGCTGCTCGCCATCGCACCGCCGGAGCACATCGACGCCCCCTACCGGGGTCGGCCGATGGGCGACACCGTCGGGATCGCCGTCGCGAGCGGGGACGGCTACGCCGTCTCGCTGATCCAGTCCGTGTACTTCCAGTTCGGATCGGCCGTGCTCGATCCCGGGACGGGGATCCTGTTCCAGAATCGCGGAACCTCCTTCTCCCTCGACGCGGAGGCGGCGAACAGCTACCGGCCCGGGAAGCGGCCGAGCCACACCCTGATGCCCGTGCTCATCCAGCAGGACGGCCGCCTGCGGTTCGTCTCGGCGACGATGGGAGGCCAGGGACAGCCCCAGATCCACGCGCAGCTCTTCTCGGCCGCCATGGAGGGCCGGGGTCTCGACGAGGTGGTGGCCGGCCCGCGTTGGCTGGTCGGGCGGCAGACCCCCTCCGACGGTCGGGACACGGTGACGGCAGAGGCCGACCTCGACGACCGCGTCGTGCAGCGCTTCGTCGAGGCCGGCCTGAGGCCGAAGCGCGTCGCGGAACTCAGCGATGTCGTCGGCCACGCGAACCTGATCGAGATCGATGCGGACTCGACCATGGCGGCCGCGAGCGACCCCAGATCCGATGGCGCCGCCGTCGTCATCTCCGCAGCCCCCACCCGTCCCGAGCAGAAAGCACCCGGCAACTGATGAATCGCAACGTTCGACCCTCGGTGTTCGCCCTGCTTCTGGTGGGGGTGGCCGGTGGGCTTCTCTCCGGTCTCTTCGGTATCGGGGGCGGCACGATCATCGTGCCCGCGCTGGCGCTCTGGCTGGGCATGCCGCAGAAGCTCTCGGCCGGCACCTCGGTGGCCGCGATCCTGCCGACCGCGGTGGTGGGTGCGGTGAGCTACGTGGTCCAGGGGCACTACGATCTGATCGCGGCGCTGTGCCTGGCGGTGGGCATCGTCGCGGGCGCGCAGCTGGGCGCGCATCTGCTGGCGAAGCTGCCCACGGGCACGATCCAGTGGGGGTTCATGGTGTTCCTGGCGATCGTGATCGTCAGTCTCTGGTTCGTGGTGCCCTCGCGGGATGACTCGCTCGAGCTGAATCCGTTGCTGGTCGCCCTGCTGGTGGTCACCGGGTTCATCACGGGGATCCTCTCGGGCGTGCTGGGGGTCGGCGGGGGCGTGGTCGTGGTGCCGGTGCTCATGTTCTTCTTCGGGGCGAACGATCTCGAGGCGAAGGGCACGTCGCTGTTGATGATGATCCCGGGGTCGATCTCGGCGACGCTCGGCAATATCCGTCGGCAGAACGTGGATCTGCGTGCGGCGGTGTTCGTGGGGCTCGCGGCGTGCGTGTGCGTGCCGTTCGGGACGCTGTTGGCGGCGTGGATCGATCCGTTCTGGGGGAATGTGGCGTTCTCGTTGTATCTGGTGTTCATTCTCG
>NZ_JAEHOH010000010.1 GCF_016522505.1 Leucobacter chromiisoli
GGTGGTTTCAGGGGGCTAACGCAACACCTCTTTTACCCGGAGGTGCTGTCATGAAGTTCTGGCCTTGGTCTACTATCGAGTCACTCTTGCACCTCTTGGTGCAGGGCTATTCCACGCTCGAGATCAGTCGAAGGACTGGTGTCCCCAGGACCACGGTCACGGGGTGGGGTAAGCGTTTGGGTATGGAATTCGCTCGGGGCTATCACGGTGGCGCGCACACGGTTGATCTCAGTGGTGTCGTGCCGGAGAGTACGTCGCGGAAGTACCGAAGGCTGACGCTTGGGGACCGCGCCTTCATTCAGGCTGCGAGATCGTTGCCCACGCCCCTCTCGATGCGAGGGATCGCGTCTGAGCTGGGGGTGGCTCCCTCGACCGTGTCGCGAGAGATCATCGCGCATGGCGTGCGTCACGGGCGCGATCGTCAGTATGTCGCCGAGGTTGCGCATTACCGGGCCCTTGCCGCGCGCCCGCGCCCGCATCCGGGAAAGCTCGCCGACCCCGTGGTACGGGCGCGAGTAGTGACAGGGTTGAATCAGAAGCACTCCCCGCAACAAGTCGCTCACAGGCTCCGCGTGGACTATCCCGATCATCCGGAGTTGCAGGTGTCCCACGAAACGATCTACCAGGCCCTCTACGTGCAGGGCAAAGGCGCGCTCCGGCACGAGCTCACCGTTGAGAAAGCACTCCGGTCTGGGCGTACGGGCAGGGTTGCGCAGTCGAAACTTCCCCGCCGTTCAAACCGGCCTTGGCTCGAAGGGGCACGGTTATCGGATCGTCCTGCCGAGGTGGAAGACCGGGCAGTCCCCGGGCATTGGGAAGGTGACCTCGTGGTCGGTCCTGGGAACTCTGGCCTGGTGACTTTGGTCGAGCGGCAGACCAGGTTCGCGTTGATCGGGAAGCTTCCCGGGACACGGGAATCGATGACGGTGATCGAGTTGATGCAGCGCATGATCCGTTCGTTGCCCTCCGAGTTCGTCAAAACGGTCACCTGGGATCAGGGGCAGGAGATGGCTCAGCATCACAGGTTCACGATTGCGACGGGGTGCGAGATGTATTTCTGTGATCCGCACTCGCCCTGGCAACGTGGATCGAACGAGAACCTCAACGGCCTGATCCGGGATTTCTATCCCAAGGGCACGAACTTCAACCAGGTGACTGGTGAAGAGATCGTACTGTTGCAAGACCTGCTGAACGATCGCCCGCGCAAGACTCTGGACTGGGCAACGCCGCGTGAGAAGCTAGGAGCTCTACTCACCGGTGTTGCACTGACCCCCTGAAACCGCCGTCGAATTTTGAGCATCTACTGTCGAGCTGGGGCCGGGGCGGGCGGGGCCGGGCGGGCCCCGCGCACTCAGTCGAAGATGTCGTCGAGGAGGCCGCCCAGCAGCACGCCCCCGAGCACCGGGCCGAGCACGCCGGCGCCGCCGCGGGCACCGCGATGGCCGCCCCACCCGCCCCAGTCGTCGTCGTCCGGGCGGGAAGAGTCGATGTCGCGCTGAGCGAGGCGCACCGCCTCGTCCGCGAGCTGCGCGGTGCGCCTCGCGAGCTGCTGGGCCCGCTCCCGGGTCTCCTCGGGCACGACGAGCGGATCGATCTCGAATCGGATCCGCTGCGCCTCCGCGAAGCGCGTACGGGCGTCGGCGCCGATCCACCCGCGGTGGCCGTTGATCAGCCCGTCCGCGATGCCGAGCGCGCGATCGGCGACCCCCACCTCATGCCACACGTGCTCCGCCGAGGGCAGCGGGTGGGCGGCGCGCTCCCGCGCCTGCGCCACTGCGGCGTCGAGCGCGGCGTTGGCCTCGGACACCGACGCGAGGTCCGCGAAGGGATCCGATCGACCGCCCGGCGACGCGATCTCCGCGAGCGCCGCCTCGAGGCGCTCGACGGCGTGCGTCACCGCCGGCGTTCGAGGGGCGCTCCTCGCCGCGATCAGGTCGCCCCGCGAATCCTCGATCACATCGCCCAGCGTGGCCTGCGCGCGCATGGCCTCGATCTCGAAACCGTCGACCCCGTCCACGATCGACGCCGCCCGGCGCACGGTCTCCGTCGCGGTCTCCAGCGCGAGGTTCGCCTCCTCCGCGCGACCGGCCGCGCGTCTGCGCTCGGAGAGGTCGGCGGAGCGCTCGGCGAAGTCGAGCAGCTCCTCGGCCTCCTCCGCGGTGATGCGCACCCGCTGCAGCGCCGAGGCGCTGTAGCGCTCGCCGAGTCGCTCGATCGTCTCCCGCATCTGCGGAAGCCGCCCCCGCAGCGCCGAGATGTCGTCGCGCACGCGCTGGAGGATCCGCGGAGCCCGTCGCACGCGGGCGACGCGCTCGCCCAGCGCCTCGGTGCGCTCGTCGAGAACGCTCTCCGCCCACTCGCAGAGCTGCAGGATGCGCGCGTTGCGGGTGCGGACCTCCTCGACGGCATCGGGGATCTCGTCGTGGTTGAGCTGGTGCAGGTGGAACGCCTCGGCGAGGTGGGTCTTCACGGCGTCGAGGCCCGTCCGGAGCTCGCGGGTGGGCGTCTCTCCGAGCTCGGCGACGGCGAACGCGAGCTCGTCCTCGGTGGTGCGGATGCGCTCGTCCGCGGTGACGAGCGCGGTGCGCGCGCGGCGGCCGAGATCAGCGTCCGCGGACTCCTGCTGTTCCTGCGCTTCGCGTCTGCGGCGTCCCCAGAAACCCACCATGACCCCGATCCTACTCTCACACGTTGCGTATAGAGTGAGCGGCAGAGGCGGCCGGGCGGGCAGCGCTCGTCGGACACCGCCCCGTCGGAACCGTCGCCTCCAGGCTCCCGATCGAGAGGAACACGATGACCAAGCAATCGATTTTTGGCCGTATCTCAGCGCTGGTTCGGGCGAATCTGAACTCGCTGCTCGATTCCGCCGAGGATCCGCAGAAGATGATCGATCAGCTCGTCAGGGACTACACGAACAGCATCGCCGAGGCCGAGGCGGCGATCGCCGAGACCATCGGCAATCTCCGCCTGCTCGAGCGCGACTACGCCGAGGACGTCGAGACGGCGAACGAGTGGGGGACGAAGGCGGTCGCGGCCAGCCGGAAGGCCGACCAGCTGCGCGGCTCGGGCAACTCGGCCGACGCCGACAAGTTCGACGCGCTCGCCAAGGTCGCCCTGCAGCGGCAGATCAGCGCCGAGAACGAGGCGAAGGAGGCGGCTCCCACGATCGCGGCGCAGAACGAGGTCGTCGACAAGCTCAAGGCCGGCCTCGAGGGGATGAAGCAGAAGCTGGAGCAGCTCAAGACCAAGCGCAGCGAGCTGGTGGCCCGCGCGAAGGTGGCGGAGGCCCAGAACCGCGTCGCCGACGCCGTCAAGTCGGTCGACATCCTGGACCCCACGAGCGAGCTCGGCCGCTTCGAGGACAAGATCCGGCGCCAGGAGGCCCTCGCCCAGGGCAAGCAGGAGCTCGCCGCATCGAGCCTGGACGCCCAGTTCACCGAGCTCGAGAACTTCGAGGTCGTCACCGAGGTCGAGGCGCGGCTGGCGGCGCTGAAGGGCGGGCCGGCGCCGCAGGCGCTCGAGCAGTAGGCCGCGGCGCTACCCGACGAGGCGCACGTTCAGCCGCTCGAGCGTCGCCTCGTCCATGCCGTTGGCCAGCAGGTAGTCGCGAGCGGAGCCGTACTCCCGTTCGATCCCGGCGAGCGCCGCCTCGATCGCGGCGACCGGCGTGGTTCCCACCAGCTGTCGGAGGTCGTCGGTGATCTCCCGGCCGCGGCCGCGGAGCGTCTCGAGGTACCCGTCGAGCCACGCGCCCGCGAGGTGGCGCTCCGACTCCGCGTAGTCGGCGACCACGTCCTCGCGGGAGACTCCGACCGCCAGCAGCGTGAGCGCGGCCACCGCACCCGTGCGGTCCTTGCCGGCAGTGCAGTGGAAGACGGTCGCCGAGGCGATCCCGAACGCCTCGCCCTCTCCGGCCGGCTCCTCCTCGGCGAGCAGGGCGACCGCGGCGGTGATCGTGCTCGCGTAGCGGGAGTAGAGGAGCTCGGTGACCTCCACGACCCCGAGGCGGCGGCGGATGTGCTCGCGGGCGCTGGGGAAGATGGGGTGCGGGATCAGCGCGGAGGCGGCGGGGAGCGCGTCGGGGGCCAGCCGCTGCTCGTCGTCGTCGCGCAGGTCGATCACGCGGTGGACCCGGAGGTCGGTCACCTGCTGCCGGCCCCGATCGCTCAGCCCGTGCAGCGCGTCCGAGCGGAAGAACACGCCCGTCCGCGTCGCGCCGCCATCCGCCTCGTAGCCGCCGAGATCGCGGAAGTTGTACGTGCCCTCGACGGGCAGCAGGCGGGTCGTCATGCCCCCATCCTGGCAAGCTCCGGCTCCGCCGGCAACGCGACGGTCGCCTCCGGACCGTCGCCTCCGGACCGTCACCTCCGCACGGTCACGCCCTCCAGGTTGATCCGCGAGTTCGTGTTGCTCTCGGGGAAGCCCGAGACCCGATCGCTCACGACGTTCGTCGGTGTGTAGTTGAAGAGCCACTTCGCCGGGGCGTCCTCCGCGACCTGCCGGGCGGCCTCCGCCAGCAGCCGATCCTCCTCGGTGCGGTCGGGGGTGGTGAGCGACTCGGCGTAGAGGCGCTGCACGCGCTCGCTGTCGTACTCGAAGTAGTAGGCCGGATCGGCGTAGTTCGAGAACTTCCGGGCCTCGGCGTGGTCGACGTAGCTCAGCTGGTAGTCGTGATTCGTGTAGACCTCGTCGAGCCACATCGAGAAGTCGACCGTCCTCACCTTGACGCTGACCCCGACATCGGCGAGCTGGCTCGTGAGCAGGTCGAGCGGAGCCCGGTCGTAGTGGTCGGGGGCGGTGAGGGTCAGACTCAGATTCTGCTGGCCCGACTCGACGAGCAGGCGCCGGGCGGCCTCGGGATCGTAGTCGTGCACCGCGGTGAGGTCGGCGTAGCCGGGCTCCTGCTCGGTGATGGGGCTTCCGAGCGCCCTCCCGTCGCCGTGCTGCGCCTCGATCAGCGCCTCGACATCGATGGCCCGGCTCAGCGCTTCGCGCACCCGCGGGTCGTCGAGCGGCGCCCTGGAGCAGTTGAACGCGAGGGTGAAGACATCGGTGCCCTCGGATCGGATCATGGTGAAGTCGTCGTCGCCCTCGAACTCGGGACGCAGCGTGGGCAGGAGCGCGGTGTGCACGTCCAGCTCGCCCCGCCGGAGGGCGGTGACGGCGGCGCGCCCCTCGGGCAGGAACCGGAACACCGCGGTTCCGAGGGTGGCCGGCGCTCCCCAGTAGTCATCGTTGCGCACGAGCGTGATGCTCTCGCCCCGATCCCACTCCGAGAACCGGTAGGGGCCCGTGCCGTTCGCGGTCTGCGCGAGCCCGTCGACGGCGCCGCCCTCCAGGATGAGACCCGGGCGGTTCGCCAGGTGCCACAGCAGCTGGTTGTTCGGCTCGGCCAGCTCGATCCTGACGGTCCGGGCGTCGACCTCGAGCACCTCCGCATCGGTGCCGAGCAGTTCGGCGGTGAGGGTGTCGCGGAGGGAGGCCGCGACGTCGCCGGCGGTGAGCGGGCTCCCCGAGTGGAAGGTCACCCCCCGTCTCAGTGCGAACGTATAGCTCCGCCCCTCGTCTGCGATCTCCGGCATCTCCTCCGCCAGCACCGGGACGAACTCGTCGATGCTGCCGGGAGCGAGGCCGATGAGCCCCTGGTAGACGTTGTCGACGAGGATCTGGTCGACGGGGACCCCGACGGCGGTGCGCACGTCGAGGCTCTGCGGCTCGGCGATGAGGCCGATCGACAGCTCCTCACCGGCCGCGCCGCGATCGCGGACGACGGAGGCCGCCACGGCGCCCGCAACGACCGCCACCGCGACGGCCGCGGCCACGAGCAGGCGCGCACGCACGCGCCGCCGTCGGCGGGTCGCGGCTGGATCCGGTCGCGCGCCGGGCTTCGGCTGGGTCACTGCGGAGGGCTCCTCGGAATCGTACAGGCGGCTCGCGGCCGCACGCAGGCTGATGGGCATCAAGACTGTCGGACGGTGCGCGCGCCGATGCACGAACGTCGATAGCCGAGGGTACGCGCCGAGACGCACCGTTGTCGCGCCGGCGAAGACCTCGTTGCCGTCTTGTTACGAACGTCAGGTGTCGCTCTTAGCGGTATCCGCCGTCCTGCAGCCCCGCCTCGATCTCGAAGCGGTTGCGCAGCGGGTCGCGCCCGGCGAGGAAGTAGAGGATCGGGAGCGCGAGGCCGTATCGGCGCCACTGGTCCCGATGGACGCGCTCGTGGCGGAGCACGGCCGGCCCGTCGTTGTCGGCGGTGAGATAGCAGGCTCCGACGCAGCTGCCGCCGCGGCCGAACGTCCAGCGAGGCATGCCTCGAAAGACCCAGAGGCCGTCGACGCGGCGGACGCGCCCCGTGCTCCAGACGGATCCCCAGAGGAGGCCGACCGCCGTGGCGTAGGCGTAGCCCAGTCGGGCGAGGGGCAGCGGGCGCTCGTCGCTCACGTGCGCTCCTGCCCTGCGGTGAGCGCGCCGAGCAGCCGCAGCACCGTCGGCCGGTCGTCGGCCGCGGCCTCCGCGTCGCCAGGGGCGAAGCCGCAGATGGCGGCCCCGGCGAGCGGCACCGCCTGCACCGCGGCCTTGACGGCGGCGGTCAGCTGCGCGATGCTCAGGCCGAACGGCACGGCCGTGTGCACCGACCTGAACTCCGAGGGGTCGAGCACGTCGAGGTCGATGTGCACGTAGACGCTGCGCGCACCGAGTTGCGCGAGCCGCTCCCGCACCGCCGAGGCCGCGTCCCGCTCGCCCGCCTCGATCGTGCGCAGACCGAGACGGCGGAGCTCCACGTCCTCCTCCGCGTCGAGCGCCCGGACCCCCACGAGCGTCACCGCGTCGGGGGAGACCGGGGGATCGAACGCGAGATCCTCGACCCCGTCGCCCAGGGCGTGGCGCAGCGCCATGCCGGCGGCGGCGCCCGACGGCGAGGTGCTGGGATGCTGCAGGTCGGCGTGCGCGTCGAACCACAGCACGGCGAGCCCGTCGGCGCCCGGGCCCGCGACGGCCGACTGCAGGCCGGCGAGCGTCGACGCGCAGTCACCGCCGAGTGAGATCGCCGGGCCGGCGATCCCGTCGATGATCTCCGTCGCCGCGTCGCGGGATCGCAGCACGCTGCTCAGACGCGCCACCGGGGTGCCGAGCCCGTCGCCGGCCTCGAGGGGCACGGAGACCTCGTGCCTCGCCGACGACGGGAGGTCTTCCCGGAGGGCGTTCGCGCCCTCGATCAGCTGCATCGCGCGCGTCGACGGGGATCCCTGCCACTGGGGCATGACCAGATATGCGGGCCTTGGCATCGTTGTTCACCTCGCGTCTCGCTGAGGGTTTCATGCTACGCCGAACCCCGGGCGCGGAGCGTCGGCATTCGCTGAGAGCGCACGCCGTCCCGATCCCGCTCGCGCTCTCCGCTCGCGCTCTCCGCTCGCGCTCTCCGCTCGCGCTCTCCGCTCGCGCTCTCCGCTCGCCCCTGCGCGGCGCCCCTGCGCCGATGGCCGCAGCCCGCTCGCCCCGTGCGGCGCCTATTCGCCGACGGTGACGAAATCGATCAGCTGCTCGACCCTTCCCACGAGGCTCGGCTCGAGATCGCGGAAGCTCCGGACGCGGGAGCGGATGCGCGACCAGGCGTCCGCGATGTCGGCCGGTTCGTCGGAGGGCCAGCCGAGCGCGCGGCAGATGCCCCGCTTCCACTCGATGCTGCGCGGGATCTCCGGCCACTCCCGCAGCCCCACTCGCTCGGGCTTCACGGCCTGCCAGATGTCGACGAAGGGGTGCCCGACGATGAGCACGTGCGGACCGTGCGGGCCGCGTGCGATGGCCTGCGCGATCCTCGTCTCCTTGCTTCCGGCGACGAGGTGGTCGAGCAGCACGCCGGCCCTGCGGCCCCGCCCCGGTCCGAAGTCGGCGAGCACCTCGTCGAGGTTGTCCGCCCCCTGCAGCATCTCGACGACGACGCCCTCCACGCGCAGGTCGTCGCCCCACACCTGCTCCACGAGCTCGGCGTCGTGCTTGCCCTCGACGAAGATGCGGCTCGGCATCGCGACTCGGGCGCGCTGCTGCTCCACGGCGAAGGATCCCGATGCGGTGCGGCGGCGGCCCTCCGGCTGCCGGCGCGGCATGACGAGCGCGACGGGCTTCCCGTCGATCAGGAAGCCGTCGGCGAGCGGGAACGCCCGAACCTTGCCGCGGAAGTCCTCGAGCTCCACGAGCCCCTGCCGCACCGCGACCACTGCACCGCACCACTCCGTCTCGGTGTGCTCGACCACGAGCCCGCGAGCGAGGGGCACGGGGGTCCGGGTCACCGGGCCGCGCCGGGGCTTCATGCGGGCGAGCGGGTCGGAGTCGTATCTCTCGTCGAACACGACTCCGAGCTTAGAACGTCGACGGGCCGCCCCGATCCGTCGGGCGCAGCGAGCGCGGTGATAGCGTGCTGTGGTGAGCACAGACCCCGAGGAACCCGCGCCCAGGCGCGGACGCGACTGGAGGGGCCTGTTCGTCGACCTCGCGCCGCTGCGCACGAGTCCGGAGTTCGCGCGGCTCTGGGCCGGATCCTCGGTCGCTCAGATCGGAGCGCAGCTGACGATCGTGGCGGTCGGCCTGCACATCTACGAGCTGACCCGCTCCACCTTCGCCGTCTCGCTCGTCGCCCTCTGGGCGCTCGGCCCGATGATCGTGGCGGGACTCGTCGGCGGTGTGCTCGTCGACAGCTTCGACCGGCGCAGGGTCGCGCTCCTCACGGCGATCGTCGCCTGGACCAGCATCGGCACGATGACGCTCATCGCGTTCCTGGGGGTCTCGACCACGTGGCCCTACTACCTGCTGGCCGCCGTGAACGCAGCGTCCGCCACGATCATCGGGGCGGCGCGCGGCGCGATCCTGCCCCGCCTGCTGTCCCCGCAGCTGCTGCCCGCCGCGGCGGCGCTGAACGGGATCACGATGGGCCTGGCGGTCACGGTCGGGCCGGCGCTCGCGGGGCTGCTCGTCGCGGGCGTGGGATTCTCGTGGACGTACCTGGTCGACGCCGTGCTCTTCTCGGCGGCCTTCCTCGGGATCCTGAGCCTGCCGCCCATGGTGCCCGCGGGCGCGGCCCGGGCGCCGGTGCTCGCCTCCATCGCGCAGAGCCTCTCGTTCCTGCGCCGGGCGCCGAACGTGCGGGCGACCTTCGTCTTCGATCTCATCGCGATGACGCTCGGCACGCCGCGCGTCGTGTTCCCGGCCGCCGGAGCGCTCGTGCTCGGCGGCGAGGCGGTGACGGTCGGCATCCTCACCGCGTCGTTCGCCGTGGGCTCGCTGCTGAGCAGCCTCCTCTCCGGGCCCCTCGGACGAGTGCGCAGGCAGGGGCGCGCGGTGACCCTCGCGATCGGGGCGTTCGGGATCTTCACCGCCCTGTTCGGCGTCGTGCTGCTGGTCACCGGCGCCGTCGTGGGGCCGGGCGGCCCCGACGGCGTCGTGATGCCGGCGCTCGTGCTCGCGGGCCTGGCGCTGGCGGGCACGGGGGCGAGCGACAACGTGAGCGCCGTGTTCCGCACGACGATCCTGCAGGCCGCCGCCCCGGATGACGTGCGCGGCCGCATGCAGGGCCTGTTCTACGTCGTCGTCGCCGGCGGCCCGAGGGTCGGGGATCTCGTCGCGGGCGCCGCGGCGACGCTCATCGCGCTGTGGGCCCCCGCGCTGATCGGCGGGATCCTGATCGCCGCCATCATGGCGGTGCTACTGCGCACCTGGCACGGCTTCCAGCGGTACGACGCGCTGCACCCCGTTCCGTAGCCGCGGCGGCCGCCCGCGCCCGGTGATACGGTGCTGGGATGAGCACCGCAGCCGCCCCCGCCCCCGGCGCAGAACCCTTCGTCGTCGTCCGCGGAGCGGGGGCCATCACCCGCGTCACGCTCAACCGTCCGCGTGCGATCAACGCCCTGAACCGCGAGATGGCGGAGACGGTGATCGCCGCGGTCGCGGAGGCGGCCGGCTCGGGATCGAGCGCGATCCTGCTCGACGGAGCCGGTGACCGCGGCTTCTGCGGCGGCGGCGACATCAAGGCCATGACGGGGGGCAGCCCGGATGACGCCGTGGACTTCCTGCGCGCGGAGTACCGCGCCGACTACGCGGTCGCGACCTCGCGCGTGCCCGTCGTCGGCATCATGGACGGCATCACGATGGGCGGCGGGATCGGCCTGACCGGCCACGCGGCGCTGCGGGTCGTAACCGAGCGCAGCCGCCTCGCGATGCCGGAGACCCGCATCGGGATCGCCCCCGACGTGGGCGGCCACCTGCTGCTCGCGGGCGCGCCGGGGCGGCTCGGGGAGCTGCTCGCGGCGACGTCGGGCAGCATGACCGGCGGGGACGCCGTGGCGCTCGGATTCGCGGATCGCTTCGTGCCCTCCTCGCGACTGCCTGAACTGCAGGAGGCGCTCGCAGAGGGCGCCTCGCCCGAGGACGCGGTGCGGGCGGTGGTCGAGGAGCCGCCGGCCTCGGAGCTGATCGAGGCGCGGGAGTGGTTCGATCCCATCGCGGAGCGCGCGCTCGGCGGGAACGAAGCGTCCGCCTCGGAGGATCCTGCTGCCGCGGCTCTGCGGTTGATCCGGGAGCTCGAGGCGGCCGCGTCCGCGACGGGCCCCGCCGCGGCGCGGGCGGCCGATGCGGCACGGGCCGTTCGCGCCGTGTGCCCCGTCTCGGTCGCCGTGACGCTCGCGCAGCTCGACCGCACGCGGAGGCTGGGCCTCGGGCTCGCGGAGGTGCTCGCCGACGATCTGCGGGTGCTCGGCCGACTGCTGCGCCGCCCCGACTTCGCCGAGGGAGTGCGGGCCCAGGTCGTCGACAAGGACGGCGCGCCGCGCTGGCGGCCGACCCGGATCGAGGAGATCGACGCCGCGGAGGTCGCGGCGGTGCTGGCGCCGCTGCGCGAGGACGAAGCGCCGCTCGTGCTGCCGTAGCGATCCGGATCCGCTGCGGGCACACGGATCGGAGCGCTTCCCCGGCCCACGGCGCGGCGTCCGGGATAGCCTGGACGGATGAGCGCGCACTGGCACCCCGAAGGCCCCGACCTCGTGGTCGCCGGCGACAACCTGCCGATCCTGCGGGGGCTGCCCGCCGGCGCGTTCCGGGTGATCTACCTGGACCCGCCATTCAATACCGGGCGCAACCGACGGGCGGAGCGGGTGCGCAGCGTCTCCGCGCAGGGGGAGAGCGCGGGGGAGCCGCAGAGCCGGCTCGGCTTCCGCGGTCGGGGCTACGCCGTGACGCGCGAGATGACGCTCGCCTACGACGACCGGTTCTTCGATTACTGGGACTTCCTCGAGCCCCGGCTCGAGGAGGCCTGGCGCCTGCTCGCCGACGACGGCACCCTCTATCTGCACCTCGACTACCGCGAGGTGCACTACGCGAAGGTGCTGCTCGACGCCCTCTTCGGCCCCGAGTGCTTCATCAACGAGATCATCTGGGCCTACGACTTCGGCGCGCGCACCAAGCGGCGCTGGCCGACGAAGCACGACAACATCCTCGTGTACGCGAAGGATCCCGAGGCGTACTTCTTCGACGCCGACGCGGTCGACCGCGAGCCCTACATGGCGCCGGGCCTCGTGACGCCCGAGAAGGCCGCCCTCGGCAAACTGCCGACCGACACCTGGTGGCACACGATCGTGTCGCCGACGGGCAGGGAGCGCACCGGCTACCCGACGCAGAAGCCGGTCGGGATCCTGCGCCGCGTCGTGCAGGCGTCGTCGCGGCCGGGCGACTGGGTGCTCGACGCCTTCGCGGGCAGCGGCACGGCCGGTGCGGCGGCCGCTGACCTGGGGCGGCGCTTCGTGCTGATCGACGAGAACCCTGAAGCGCTCGACGTGATGCGGGGGCGCTTCGCCGGTCGGCGGGTGCGCTTCGTCGAGAGCGGTGACTGGTCCACCTCAGGCCCCGATCTGAGCGCATCAGAGTAGACCACACGCAGTTGCTCCTGGCAGACTGACGGGATGGCGGCGCAGACGTTCCGAACCTCGGGGGAGATCCCCGTCCACCTGGACCGCGCCTCCGAGGCGTCCCTGCCGGTGCAGCTCGCGGCCTCCCTGCGCGAGGCGATCGACGCCGAGACGCTGCGCCCCGGCGAGAGCGTGCCGGCTACGCGGGAGTTCGCGCGTCGGCTCGGAGTGGCGAGAGGCGTCGTCGTCGCGGCCTACGAGCAGCTCATCGCCGAGGGGTACCTCACCGCCGGGCACGGGAGGGGCACCGCGGTGAACCCCGAGCTCGGGCGGGGCGCAGGGCCGCGGCTCGGTGCCGGGCCCGACGGGGAGCCAGCCGGGGACGATGGCTCCGGTGACGGTGACGGTGACGGCGGTAACGGTGGTGGTGCCGGCGCAGCCGCCGCCGACACGGGGACCGCGAGCGTCGCTGCCGCGGAAGGGTCCGGCCCTCTCGACGCGGCTCAGCACCGCGGCCCGCTCGCGCCGGGCATGCCGATCATCGACGCCGTGGACCGCCCAGCCTGGCGCGCGGCCTGGCGCACCGCGGCCGCCCGGGCCCACCTCGCGGCCCCGGCCCTCGGGGCGCCCGAGCTGCGCATCGAGATCGCCGAGCACCTGCGCCGCATGCGCGGCACCGCGCGGCAGGCCGACGACGTGCTCGTCACCGCCGGCGCCCGCGAGGGGCTCGGCCTGCTGCTGACGGCGCTCGGCGCGACGCGGGGCCACCGGCTCGTCGTAGGGGTGGAGGATCCCGGATATCCGTCACTCCGGGGTGTGGCCGCCCGGCACGGTGCGCAGATCGTGGCGCTCCCCGTCGACGCCGACGGTCTCGACACGGCGGCGCTGCCCGAGGGGGTGCTGGATCTCGTGATCGTGACGCCGAGCCACCAGTATCCGCTCGGCGGGTCCCTCCCGCTCGCGCGGCGTCGCGAACTCATCGCGTGGGCGCGTCGCACCGGGGCCGTGATCGTCGAGGACGACTACGACTCCGAGCTCAGGCACGCCGGCAGCCCCCTTCCCGCGCTGGCGGCGCTCGACGACCCCGACAGCGGCGCGGTCGTCACCCTGGGCACGTTCTCGCGCACGATCACCCCGGCGCTCGCCGCCGGTTTCATGCTCGCCCCGACGGGCCTGCGGTCCCTCATCGAGCCCGTTCGCATGGAGCTCGGCGGCCCGGTCTCGGCGGTCGTGCAGGTCGCGCTGACCGAGTACCTCGCCAGCGGCGAGCTGCGGCGCCACATCGTGCGCATGCGGAGGCGGTACGCGGATCGGCGCGACCGGCTCTCGGAGACCCTCGCCGGCCTCCGCGGCGTGCGGGTGCGTCCGATGAGCGGAGGCCTGCACGCGGTCATCGAGTTCGGCGCCGGCGCCGAGGCAGCCTCGCGCGAAGCCGAGGCGATCCGGCTCGCGAACGCCGACGGTCTCGGCGCGGCCCCGCTCGGGGAGTACTGGCAGCGGCGCGTGCCCGGCAGCTCGGGGCTCGTGATCGGGATGGGCGGCCCCGACGATCGCGAGTTCGAGCGGGCGCTCGAACGGCTGCGGGAGATCCTCCGCGGCTGATGCCCGGTCGATCCTGCGCGAGGGGTTTCCCGCGACTGCGGGCCCGGGCATGCTGGGGACATGAGACTCTTCCTCTCCCTCCCGCTGCCGGCGACCGTCGCCGAGCATCTCGATTTGGCGGTCGGGGCCGTCGCGGACGCCGCAGCCTGGGGAGTCGGGGCGACCGACGGCCGACGCGGCGGGGCCGAGCGCGGTTCGGAATCGGGGAGCGGCCGCCCCGCAGTCCGGTGGACTCCGCGCGAGCAGCGGCACATCACGCTCGCCTTCCTCGGAGAGACCCCCGGCGGCGCGGTCGACGAGTTGACGCTCGAGCTGCGCCGCTCGCTCCTTCGACTGCCGGCGCCGGTCGTGCGCCTCCGCGGCGCGGGCGTGTTCTCCGGACGCACGCTGTGGGTGGGGGTGCAGGAGCAGCGCGGTCGCGCGCATGGCGAGCGCGGCGACCGGCTCACGGCTCTCATGGCCGTCTGCGAGGAGGCGGGGGCGCTCTTCGCGTCGCGCGGGGAGCTGCTCGCCGCCCGCGACCGCCGGAGGGCGCACGTCACCGTCGGTCGGGCTCGGGATCGCCGCCGCGGTGAGGGGATCCTGCAGCACTGCGCCGCGGCGCTCTCGGTCTACCAGGGCCCGGAGTGGACGGCGGACGAAGTGCTGCTCGTCCGGTCGGAGCTCGGCGCGGGGCGCGGGGGATCGGCGCTGCACGAGACCCTGGCGGAGATCCCGCTCTCCGGCGCGGCGGGCGAGGCGCGAGCGACGGGCGAGACCGGAGGCGACGGGCGAGGCAAGAGCGACGGGTGAGGCCGGCATCCGCGACGTCAGGCCCTGAACATCCGCACCATGCCGACGGCGAGCGCCGCGACCATCCCCACCATGCCGGGCACGACGAAGAGGCTGGAGTTTACTGGGAGGATCACGGAGACCAGGATGCCGCAGAAGATGGCGGCGCACGCGGCGTTCATCCAGACGATCAGCTGCTCGCCCGCGCGGTACATCCGCTGGGCGTTGTGCTCGGTGACCACTGCCGGGTAGTTGAAGATGCGCGGGTGGTGCGAGAGCCAGGTCAGGCCTCCCACGAGGGCCGCGAAGATCCCGAGGAGGAGGAACACGGACGAGCGCGGGCCCCAGGCGTCGGCTTGCCCCGAGATCCCGAAGTGAGTGGGGATCCTCTCGGGCAGCGTCGGATAGAGGAGGAGCGCGGCGAGGATCGTCGCCGCGCTGAGGGCCACCGTCACGCGCCGGATCCAGCGCGTGACCGCCCCGGTCTCGTAGGTGCGCGCCGGGCGCTGCATGTGACCGGACGCCGCGGTCGACCCGCGCGACCGCCCGTCGGATCGGGGATCGTCGCCTGGCTCTCGAGGGCCGTCGCCGGGCGCGGATCGGCCCGCCATCGGTCCGGGATCGGGGCGATCGGTCACGGTGCTTCTCCCCTCAGACGGTGAGACGGGTCCGTCTCGACGCGTGCCGGTCTGTTCGATCCACCCTAACGAACGGGTGTCGCCGACAGCCAATCCTCGCCGACCGGGCGAGCGCCGGGCCCGCGCCCGAGGATCAGGCCCGTGTGCGCAGCGGCCGCAGCTGCCGGCCCTGCTCGTCGAAGTTCGCCGGATCGAGCCACCGCTCGAGCCCCTCGCGCACCCGCGGCCAGTCGCGGTCGACGAGGGCGAACCAGGCCGTGTCGCGGTTGCGCCCCTTCGTCACGACGGCCTGGCGGAAGGTGCCCTCGTAGGCGAAGCCGAGCCGCTCGGCGGCGCGGCGGGAGGGCTCGTTGAGGCTGTCGCACTTCCACTCGTAGCGGCGGTAGCCGAGCCTGTCGAAGACGTAGCGCATCAGGAGGAACTGCGCCTCGGTCGACGCGGGGGTGCGCTGCAGGGCGGGGGAGAAGGCCACCCATCCGACCTCGATGGCGCCGTTCGCGGGGTCGTGGCGCAGCAGGGAGAACGTGCCGAGCGCGCGTCCGGAGGCGCGCTCGACGACGGCGTAGTGCCGGGGATCGCGGCTCCCGGCCGCGGCGATCGCCCACTCGCGGTACGAATCGAGGCTCGGGAACGGGCCCACCGGCATGTACGTCCAGTCGCGGCCGTCGGGCGCGGCGGCGAACGCGGCGAAGAGGTCTTCGGCGTGGCGATCGGGGTCGAGCCGCTCGAGATCGACGAGGCGACCGGTGATCACCGTCGCCTCCGGCAGCGACCGCCGCTCCCAGTCGGGCACCGGCGCTCCGATCGGCTGGCCGAACTCGTTGATCGAGGCCGCTTCTGCGCCGGCGTGCATGCGGCTCGCCTCCCGGTCGCTCACGGGGCTCGGCTCCCGGCCGCTCACGGCGACACCGGTGCGGCGTCGTAGGTGACCCAGCGGGTGCGCGTCGCCACGCGGTCGTAGAGCGCCTGCGCGCGGTCGTTGTCGCTCGCCGTGATCCACCGCACCACGGAACGGCCCTCCGCCGCCGCGATCTCGGTGAGCCGGCGGATCAGGGCGCCGGCCGCTCCTCGGCCCCGGGTCTCCGGGTCGGTGAACAGGTCGTCGAGCCAGATGCCCACCGTTCCGGTCGACGGCCGCGAGAAGCGGCGGTAGTGTGCGAGGGCCACGATGCGCCCGTCGGCCTCCGCGACCAGTGCCTCGCACTCGTGCGCGGAGTCCGTGATCCACCCCCAGACGCGCGAGACGACCTCCTCGGACTCCTGCAGCCGGTAGAAGTCGCGGTAGCCGCGGAAGAGCTCGCGCCAGCGTTCCTCGTCGGCTGTGGTGAGCGGGCGGACGTCGGGGGTGGAAGCTGCGGTCATCGGGATCCCTCCTGCGGTGGTGGCTCGGCGCGGCGCCCGCGCCGTCGAATTCATCCTGCTGGTGTTTCCGGATCTGAGACAATGCCGGAAAAGCAAATGCAGACAGGACCAGAAAGACCGGCATGCGGCACGCCTTCCCGATGAACCTGGTGCTCGACACCGAGCAGCGGCCCGGCCGTACCGCGCGCGAGCGCCTGACGGGGCAGTTGCGCGCGGCGCTGCTCTCCGGGCAGGCGGGGGCCCGCGACCCCCTCCCGTCGACCCGGAGCCTCGCCGCCGCCGTCGGCGTCTCGCGCGGCACCGTCGTCGCGGCCTACGAGGATCTCGCCGGCGAGGGCTACGTCGTGACCGTACCCGGATCCGGCACCTTCGTCGCCGACGACCTGCCCGGATCCCCGCGAATCGGATGGGACACCGCTGACGCGCCGCGCCCCGCCGCCGAACCGGGACCCCCGCGCGAGGGAGCCGGCTCCCGCCCGTCCCCCGCGGGAGAGCCGGCCGGCACCGGAGGCCCGGTGATCAACCTCTCGCCGGGCAGCCCCTCGACGCGGTTCCACGCCCACCGCGACTGGGCCGCGGCCTGGCGGAGCGCCGTGAGGGCCGAGCTGCCCTCGCTGCCACCGCCCGCGGCGGGCACGGAGGAGCTGCGATCCCTGATCGCCGAGCACCTGCGAGCGGCGAGGGGCGTGCGCTGCGACCCCGACGACGTCGTGGTCACCGCCGGCACGAGCGACGGCCTCGGCCTGCTCGTCCAGGGGCTCCGTCCGGAGGGGCCGACCGGCGCGCGCATCGCGACGGAGGATCCCGGCTACCCTGCGGCCCGCCGGGTGATCGCGCGGCTCGACGCGACGCCCGTGCCGATCCCCGTCAGCGATGGGGGCATGGACGCCGCCGCCCTCGCCGCGGCGCCGGGGCCGTTCGCGGCGGTGCTCCTGACGCCGAGCCACCAGTACCCGCTGGGCGGCAGGCTGCCCGTCGCGGCGCGTCTCGCCCTGCTCGCGTGGGCGCGCGACGCGGGTGCGATCGTCATCGAGGACGACTACGACAGCGACTTCCGGCACGGCGCGCCCTCGCTCCCGACGATCGCCTCGCTCGACGGAGAGCACCGCGTGGCGCTCGTCGGCAGCTACTCGAAGACCCTCTCGCCCTGGCTGCGCTGCGGCTACCTGGTCGTGCCGGACGCGTCGTTGCGCCGCCGGGTCCTCGACGTGCGCGCCGACCTCGGGCAACCGGTCTCCGGTCTCGTCCAGGCCGCCCTCGCGGAGTTCCTGCGCAGCGGCGGCCTGCGGCGCCACCTGATCCGCGTGGGCCGCGAGTACGCGCACCGGCGGGCGCTCGTCATCGACGCGACCGCCCACCTCGCGCCCCGCGTCGGGCTCGCCGCGATCGAGGGCGGCCTGCACGCCGCTCTCACGTGGACGCGGGGCCGGTCGGCGGAGCAGGTGATCGCGCGCCTCGCCGACCGCGGCATCAGGGTCGCCTCGCTCGAGGCCTACCGCCACCCCGTTCATGCCGAAGGCGCCGCACGACGACCGCAGGGCATCGTCTTCGGCTACGGCGCGCCCACCGACCTCCAGCTGCAGCGGGCGCTCGCGGAGATCGCCGCCGCGCTCGCCGACGGGGGCTCCGGCGCCGCCGTCCGCGCCGGAACCCGAGCGCGACGCCGGACGGGCGATACCCTGGAGGCGTGAGCGTCGACGATCTATCCCCGGGCATGCAGAACTACGTGAAGGTGATCTGGGGGCTGCAGGAGTGGTCAGACACCCCGGTGTCGAACTCCGCGATCGCCGAGGCCGCGGGGGTGCGGCTCTCCACCGTCTCGGACGCTCTGCGCAAGCTCTCCGACCAGGGGCTGATCGAACACGTGCGCTATGGCAGCGTGACGCTGACCGAGGTCGGGCGCGGGTACGCGGTGTCGATGATCCGGCGCCACCGCCTGCTCGAGACCTTCCTCGTGCAGATGCTGGGCTACGCCTGGGACGAGGTGCACGAGGAGGCCGACCGGCTCGAGCACGCCGTCTCCGACGGACTGATGGACCGCATCGACCGCGCGCTCGGATTCCCGACGAGGGATCCCCACGGCGATCCCATCCCGAGCGCCGAGGGGACGGTGCACCGCCCCGACGCGGTCGTGCTCACGGAGGCGCCGGCGCCCTGCCGCGCCCGGATCGAGCGGATCTCCGACGCCGACAACGAGATGCTGCAGTACTTCGCGTCGCGCGGGCTCGTCGTCGACGCCGAGCTCCACGTGCTGCCCGGGGAGCCCTACTCCGAGACCGTCACCGTGCGCGTGGACGGCGCGGACGACGCCGTGAGCCTGGGCGCGGCCGCCGCGGCCTCGATCTGGGCGTCGGTGCTGCCGGAGGCCGCATAGCTCAGCCGTCCGCCGCGGTGCCCATCGCCATGGCGACCGTGACGATCAGCGCCGCGCCCGTGCCCCACGCGCCGCGGGGCCCGCTCCAGTCTCACACGTCCGCGGCGAGGGCTCCGCAGGCGGCGAGAATCTTCGCCGAGTTCCGCAGTCGGGTGCGCCCCGATGCCGCTCGTAGGCGATACTAGAGGGAGGGGCACGAGCGGAGAGGAGAGCGGTGTTCGGCTTCAGGAAACGGCGCAGGCCGCGCCCGCCGCGGCGCCTGCCGAGACGCGTGCTCGCCCCCGTCGAGGAGATCGTCGAGCAGGGGCTGCTCGTGGCCGACGTCGCCGTGCGCATGAGCGTGAAGAACGCGATCATCATGAACGCGCTCAAGCGGCACGTGGACTACGACGAGCAGCGGGTCACCGAGATGGTGCAGGAGGCGACCGTCGACCTCGCCGAGGAACGAGAGCGGGACGCCCGTCACATCCAGCGCATGCGCAACGAGATCAGCAACACGGGACGCAGCTCGTGGAGCGAGTCGGACTACGGGAACGACGACAGCCGCACGCTCAGGCACCGTCAGGAGGTCTACGAGAACATCGCGGTCCAGCTGCGGGAGCGCGCGGCCGACGAGGCCTATCTCAAGACGACCGTCGAACGGGCGCGCGAGGCCGCATGGGCCGAGATCGGCGACTCGCTCGCTGAGCGCGCGACCCACCCCTACTACAGCGGCGGCGCCAGCGAGGAGTACCGGGAGGCGCGCGAGGGGCGGATCCAGCAGCTCATCGAGAAGGATCTCACCGAGCTCGTGCAGCAGCGGGCGGCAAAGCCCGGGAAGCTGCGGAAGGCGCGGAGCAGGAAGAACGGATCAGAGGGCGAGGGGCGCGGGTAGCCGTCAATCGGCATCCGTGTTCCGCAGCTCGGGGTGCCGGTCGAGGTACCCGGAGGCGAACCAGCAGGACGCCTCGATCCGGCGCCCCCGCACGACGGGATCGGTGAGCGCGTGCTGCACGAGCAGCCCCGAGAGACCCGTCCCGCGCAGATCCGGGGTCACCTCCGTGTGATCGAAGTCGATCGCGGCGTCGCCGAGCAGCGTGTAGTGGGCTTCGCCGAGCACCCGCCGCCCGTCGCCCCGATCTTGGACCACGGCGAAGCGCGAGCGCTCGGGCTCGTGCTCGATGCGGAATCCGTCTGCTGCGGCCTGTGCTTCATCGACGTATCTGGACATGGGCATCAGCCTAGGCCCCGGGCCCCGACGGGACCAGGGGCTTGCGGAATGGGCGGTTCAGACTCACGGGGAGGGGACGGGCTATCCTCGTCGAGGACGGGCACGCCGGAGGAGAGGAGAACGCCGCTGTGGAGAGGACCGCGTCTGCACGCCGCCCCGGCACGACGTCCGCGGCGCTCCGCGATGCCGGCTCCCGCTCCCGGGCCGCCTCCAGCCCCCTGCAGCGCTCCCGGGCCGCCGCCGCGCTCGTCGCCGCGGCGACGGTCGCGCTGTCGCTGGCGGCGTGCGCGCCCGACCCCGAGCCGGAACCGGAGGTGCTCTCGGTGACGGAGGCCGGTGGCGTGTACCTCGAGGCGGTCTGCCCGGTGAACGCGGCCTGGGACGAGGCCGATGTCGAGATCGACCGGCTGCGCATCGGCGTCGCGCGGGGGGAGGATTTCGACACCGCCCCCTTCGCGGAGGCGATGAGCGCGCTCGCCGACGCCAGCGGCGAAGCCGCCGAGCAGCTCGACGCCGGCGACATCGTGTGGCCGGAGGAGGCGAGGGACGAGATCGAGGAGGTCCGCGTCACACTGGTCGCCGATCGCAAGCAGGCTCTCGCGGTGGCGGAGCTCCCCGCCGAGGAGGCGGCCGGCTACATGTGGGACGGCGACGCCGCCCGCGACGCGGCGGTGGCGGCTCGCACGGTGCTCGGCCTGCCGGAGGACCCGGCGGCGGCGTGCGCCCGATGGGCCGAGCGGAGGGCTGCAGAGGACGGGGGCGGCGCCGGGAGCGATGGCGGCTCCGGGGAGCCGTCCGAGTAGAGCGTGCCGGGCGCGCGGCTCAGAAGCGGCCGCCCCCTCGGCTGCGGCGCGACCCGCTGCTGCGCGAGCTGCTGCTGCGGCGCGATCCGCTGCTGCGCGACCTGCTGCTGCGGCTGGAACCGCCGCCGCGCCGCGATCCACCGCCCCAGGATCCGCCCCACGAACCGCCTCGCGAGCCTCCGAAGCCGCCGCCCGAGTCACCGAGGATGCCGCCGAGGACGGCCGCGAGGTCGGGGCTGCCGCCCGACGAGCCGCGGTACCCGCCGTACCCGTCGGCACCGCCGAAACCCTCGACGTCGAGCTGGGCGGCGCTCAGCGCCTCCGCGGCGAGCCGATCGGCGCGCTGGGCCTCCCGGAGTGCGCTCTGCGGATCGCCGGCGCGCGCCGACTCGGCTCTGGACAGCGACGCCCTCGCCTCTGCGGCCCGGGTGCGCGCGGTCGAGCCGACGGCGCCGCGGCGGGAGGCGATGTAGCCCTCGGCCTGCAGCACCCGGTCGCCGGCCTGCGCGAGCGTCGCGTTCAGGAGCTGCCGCGCCCGTTCGGCGTCCCGGGCAGCCTGCACGACGCCGTCGATGTTCGCGTTCGCCGCCTCGAGCGCCTCCACGGCCCGGCTGGGGCGCCGGTCGGCGCCGCTCAAGTCGGCGCGGGCCCGCTCGATCCGCTCCTCGGTCTCCCGGACGGCGGCGGCGATCCTCCCGTCGGGATCGGGCACCGCGCTCGCCGCCGCGACGTCGCCCTGAATCTCGGAGATCAACTCGGTGCAGCGCTCCTCGACCCGGGCGAGCTGCTCCCCGTGCTTGCCGATCGCGCGTCCCAGGCCCTCAGCCTGACCCACCGCGGCCTCCGCCTCCCGAATCGCGACCGCCGCCTCGCCGGTGCGGCCACCCTCGAGCGAGGTCCGCGCCGCTGCGGCGCGGACCTGCGCGAATGACAGCAGTCCGTCGGCCTGTCCGGGGTTGGCGGAGACGGAGCTCAGCTCCTCGGCGGCGTAGTCCGCGCTCAGCCGGGACAGCTCGGCCAGTGCGGTCTCCGCGCCGCCCGCGGCGGCGGCCCGTCGCTGCTCCAGGGCCTCGAGCGCCGCCGGAGCATTGCGTTCGATGTCGCGCAGCCGCTCGAAGGGCTCGGACTGGGCGTCGAGGGTCGCGTCGACCGCCGCGCACAGCTCCAGGATCCGGGTGAGCCACTGCCGCCGCTGCTCCTCGGTGTCTGGCACCGCGTCGTCGAGCTGCTGTCGCAGACCGAAGGCCTCGATGAGCTGCGTCCGTGCGGCCTCGAGGGCTTCGGCGAACTCGGCCACCGCGGCCTCTCCGAACTGGGCGCCTGCGAACTGGAGCTCCTGCTCGCTCGTCGTGACGGCGTCGTCGGCGGCCACGAGCGCGGACCCGGAGCGCTGCTCGAGCTCTTCGAGCTCCTCGCGCCGCTCGCGCGAGGCCCGTCTGCCGCGAACCGCGCGGGAGATGCCGAAGGCCGCGCCCCCGACGCCCACGGCACCGGCGACGGAACCGACGACGATCGCCGTCGTGCGGCCTGCAGCGCCGTGCTCCGTCTCGACCTGCTCGGCGGCGGCCGAGATGGCCCCCGACCAGTCGCCGTCGCGCAGCTCGGGCAGGATGCGCTCTTCGATCGCGTCGAGCTGGCGATCGCTCAGCGGGCCGCCGTCGAGCGCCGAGATGAAGTACTGCCGGCCCTCCGTCGACACCGCGAGGAGGTACTGCGAGTCGCCGAGCCCGTTCAGCTCCGCGGTCTCGTTCGCCCACGAGACGCGATCGCCGGGATTCGTGAACTCGTCGACGAGCACCACGTAGAGGTCGATCCCCGTCTCGGCGAAGGTGGCGGCGAGCCGCGCGTTCGCGGCCCGCTCATCGGCCGCGCCGAGCACGTCAGCCTCGTCGGCGACGTAGGAGTCGCCGAGGGCGACGGGCTCGACCGCTCCGGCCGGCGCGCCGGCCAGGAGCACCCACGCCGCGCCCGCGGCTGCGGCCCCCGCGACGATCCATCTCGGGGCTCGGATTCGCGCGCTCTTCACACTCGGAGTGTATTCGGGTCGACCGTCGAGGTCCATCGGACTCCCCGGGGCGAGGGTGCGCGCGGTCGCCGGCGCTCGTCAGTCGAGCACCTCGATGGCGTGCCGCACCGCCGCGGCGAGACGCCTGACGGCCGGGGAGGGCTCTCTGCCGGCCCCCTCGCCGGGGGCCGCGATGAGGATCGACCGCGCGAAGGCCGGGTCGTCGATCGGCAGCAGCGCGACGCCGGGCTGCACGGACCCGCTCGCCAGCTTCGGGACGAGGCCGATGCTCATGCCCGCGGCGATCATGCCGAGCATGACGGAGAAGTCGTCGGTGCGGATCGAGACGTCGATCGTGCGACCCGCCTCGGCGAAGGCGTCCACGACCACCGAGTCCATGGGGTCGTTCCGGGTCGCGCCGAGCAGCCAGCGCTCCTGGCTGAGCGCCACCAGGGTCGCCCGGTCGATGCTCTCGCGGGAGGCGAGGGGGTGCGACTCGGGGACCGCGAGCTGCAGCGGATCCCTGAGCACCTCCGTGGTCGAGACGTCCGAGCGGAACGGCAGATCGTACCCCGGCACGGAGTAGACCAGCACGGCGTCGAGCTCGCGCTGATTGACGTGGGCGACGAGCGGTGCGACCTCCTCGAGGGTCGCGTCGAGCTCGATGCCCCACTCCGACACCTGCGCGGCGATCGACGGGAGCAGGCGCGCCGCGGCGGTGGGGAAGGTGCCGAATCGCAGTCGCACGTGCCCGGCCTCCGCGAGGCTGCGGACGTCGACGAGCGCCCGGTCGGCGAGGGTCAGGATCTCCGCGGCCCGCTCGAGCATCAGGGCGCCCGCGGGCGTCGGCGCGCTGCCCCGGGTGGACCGCTGCAGCAGCGGCGCGCCCACGAGGCGGTCGAGGTTGCGCAGATGGTAGTCGACGGTGGGCTGGCTCCACCCCAGCCGGCGCGCGGCTCTGGCGACGGATCCCTCGCTGCCCACGGCGCGCAGGGCCTCGAGCTGCCGCAGATCGATCATCCCGTCACTCTACCCCCTATTGAGCCCGACGCCGATGGCTCGCATCTGCTCCATAGGCCGTATGGTGCCCTGGAGAGAAGTGAGGGATTCCCCGGCGGCCTCCGCGTCGCCACGATGGGAGCATGCTGCACGCTCAGGCCCACTCCGACGACCCCGCGACGACGCTCCCGACCTCTGCGGAGCCGCTTCGCCGGCCCCGGAGGAGCGACGACGCGGCGCCGGCGCGCCCCACGCAGCGGGACACTCCGTACGCCGACGCGCTGCGACGCCACGCCGCGCGCGACACGCTGCAGCTGATGGTCCCGGGCCACGGCGGCACCGACCGGGGCATCAGCGGGCCGCTCGCCGACTTCATCGGCGAGCGGGCGCTGCACCTCGACATCCCCATGCTGATGGACGGTATCGACCTCGGGCCCGAGTCGCCGCTCAGCGACTCCCTGAGACTGGCGGCCGAGGCCTGGGGCGCGAGGCGCACCTGGTTCCTCACCAACGGGGCCTCGCAGGCGAACCGCACCGCGGCCATCGCCGCGCGCGGCCTCGGCGAGCACATCGTCTCCCAGCGCAGCGCCCACTCGAGCTTCAGCGACGGCGTGCTGCTGGCGGGCCTGACGCCGTCGTTCGTGCTGCCGACGGTCGACGAGCACCACGGCATGGCCCACGGCGTCTCACCCGCGGCGCTCGACGAGGCGCTGACCCGGGCCGAGCGCGAGGGGCGCCCGGCGTCGGCGGTCTACATCATCTCGCCCAGCTACTTCGGCTCCGTGTCCGACGTGCGCGGCCTCTCGGAGGTGGCGCACGCCCACGGAGCGCCGCTCATCGTCGACGGGGCCTGGGGGCCGCACTTCGGATTCCACCCGGGGCTGCCGGAGTCGCCCGCCCGTCTCGGCGCCGACCTCGTGGTCTCGAGCACCCACAAGCTCGCGGGATCGCTCACGCAGTCCGCGATGCTGCACCTCGGCGACGGACCCTTCGCGGGTCGCCTCGAGCCGCTCATCGAGCGCGCCTTCACGATGACCGCCTCGACCTCGGCCAGCGCGCTCCTCATGGGCTCGCTCGACATCGCCAGGCACGCCCTGGCGACGGGCGAGGCGGCCATCGGGGCATCGATCGAGGCTGCCGAGCGGTTCCGCCGGGCGCTGCGGGAGGACCCCCGGTTCGCCGTGGTGAGCGACGGCTTCGACCGGTTCGAGGACGTGGTCGCGACCGACCTGCTCAGGGTACCCATCGACGTCTCGGCGAGCGGGGTCAGCGGCCACTGGATGCGCGACCACCTGATGGACCGGCACGGCATCTACTTCGAGATGGCCACCGCCACCTCGATCGTCGCGGTCGTGGGCGCCGGCAAGACGCCCGACTTCGACCTCGTGCACCGCGCGCTCGTCTCGGCCGTCGAGTCGCCCGACGCCGAGGCCGAGCGCGCCGCTCACGTCGGCGACGCGGCCTTCCCCGCCCTCCCCGACCCGGGGCCCCTGCGGATGCTGCCGCGCGACGGCTTCCTCGGCGAGACCGAGGTCGTCGCCGCTGCGGAGGCCGTGGGGCGCATCTCGGCCGATACGCTCGCCGCCTACCCGCCCGGCATCCCCAACGTCATGCCAGGCGAGGAGATCACCGAGCAGGCCGTGGCCTTCCTGCGCGCCGTCGCGGAATCGCCGACGGGATACGTGAGAGGCGCGATCGACGCGGGAGTAACCTTGTTCCGGGTGGTGCGCGCCTGATGACTTCGCGGCGCTGACCGCGATCCTCCCGGCACGACCGTCGTACCGGGAGCCCGCTGCGGATTCCGAGCAGCGGGGACAATCCACCGCGGGGCCCGGGCACGCCGTGCCCTCCCGCCGAGACAACGAAGTCGGAGAACACACAGATGGCGTCACTGCGAGAACAGCTCTTCCGCGTGAAACCCGTACCCCGAGACGGGGGTGAGAGCGAGAGCGCGCTGAAGCGCAGCATCGGCCTGTTCCAGCTCACGATGATCGGCGTCGGCGGCACCATCGGCACCGGCATCTTCTTCATCCTCTCGGAGGCCGTGCCCGTGGCGGGCCCCGCCGTGATCTGGTCGTTCATCATCGCCGGCGTCGTCGCGGGGCTCTCGATCCTCAACTACGCCGAGCTCGCCAGCAGCGTCCCGGTCTCGGGGTCCTCCTACTCGTACGCCTACAGCACGCTCGGCGAGCTGCCGGCCATGGTGGTCGCGGCGTGCCTGCTGCTCGAGTACGGCGTCTCGACGGCGGCGGTGGCCGTCGGCTGGTCTCAGTACGTCAATCAGTTCGTGAAGAACGTCTTCGGCTTCGAGTTCCCGCCCGAGCTGCTCTACGCGCCGGAGGCCGGCGGCATCGTCAATCTGCCCGCGGTGATCCTCGTCGCCCTCTGCGGCCTGCTGCTGATCCGAGGCACCTCCGAGTCGGCCATCACGAACACGGTGATGGTGATCATCAAGATCGCGGTGCTCGGCTTCTTCGTGGCGATCGGCCTCACCGGCTGGAACGCCGACCACTTCGCGGACTTCGCGCCCTTCGGGCTCACCGGCATCATGACCGGCGCGGGCATCATCTTCTTCTCGTTCGTCGGCCTCGACGCCGTCGCCACCGCCGGCGACGAGGCGAAGAACCCGCGACGCAACATGCCCATCGCGCTCATCTCGGCGCTCGTCATCGTCACCGCGGTCTACGTGCTCGTCGCCGTGACCGCGCTCGGCGCGCAGTCGCCCGAGAGGTTCGAAGGCCAGTCCGCCGGCCTCTCGGCGATCCTCGAGAACATCCTCGGCGCCTCCTGGCCGGGCACCGTGGTGGCGGCCGGCGCCATCATCTCGATCTTCTCGGTGACGCTCGTCGTGCTCTACGGGCAGACCCGCATCCTCTTCGCCATGTCCCGAGACGGCATGGCGCCCAAGGTCTTCCAGCGGGTGAACCCGCGCACGATGACCCCGGTGGCCAACACGATCATCGTGTCGGTCGCGGTCGCGATCCTCGCCGGCGTGCTGCCCATCAACTTCCTCGCCGAGATGACCTCGATCGGCACCCTCGCCGCCTTCATCTCCGTCGCCCTCGCCGTCATGATCCTGCGACGCCGCGAACCCGATCTGGAGCGCAAGTTCCACGTGCCGTTCGGCCCCGTGATCCCGATCCTGTCGATCGTCGGCTGCCTCTGGATCATCAAGGACCTGCGGCCCATCACGATCATCGTGTTCGCGATCTGGACCGTCGTGGTCGTGGCGCTCTACCTGATCTTCGGTCGCAAGAGCTCGGTGCTCGGCGAGCAGATCAAGACGGGCCTGATCGTGCTGACGGGCCCCGGCAAGTACGCCGACGGGCGCTCCGCGGCCGGGGAGACCCGGGTGGCCGGGGAAGCCGAGGAGCCCGGACGCCGCGCGGAGCCCGAGGCGGCGCCCGGCGCCGGCCTCGCCGACGACGGACGGGGCGAGCGATGACCATCGTCGTGGGCGTCGCGCCCGGCCACTGCTCGCGGGCCGCGGTGCACCTCGGCGCGCTGCTCGCCCGCTCCTCGGAGCTGCCGCTCGTCGCGGTCGCCGTCAACTCCGCCGCCTGGTCGCCGGGACGCACCCTCAGCGGGGTCGACGGCGAGTACCGGCGCTTCGTCGCCGAGCAGGCCGCGTCGGCACTCGACGAGGCGAGCGCGCTGATGCCCGCCGACATCGACGCGAGCTACCGGGTGCACGACGCGTCGAGCGCCCGTCGGGGGCTCCTGGAGGTGTGCGAGCAGCTCGGCGCATCGCGGCTCGTGGTGGGGGCGAAGGCGGAGGGAGCCGAGGACGAGATCGTGCTCGGCTCGGTCGTCACGGGGCTGCTGCAGAGCGCCCATCTGCCCGTCGCGATCGCCCCGCACGGATTCGAGCCTCCCGAGGGCGCCCGCATCGAGCGGGTCACCGCGGCCTACAGCGGCTCCGAGACCTCGGCCGAGCTCGTGCTCGGTGCTGCAGCGATCGCGGCCGAGGCCGGCGAGGGGATCCGCATCGCCTCCTTCCGCACTCGGCCCCGGGCCTTCGCCATGGCGCGGGTCGGACAGGCGGTCGAGGATCAGATCAGCGCCGAGTGGGAGGAGCTGATCCGCGAGGACACCGCCGAGATCCTGGAGGAGATCGGCCGGTTCGCGCGGCAGCCCGCCTCCGTCGAGGTGGCGGTCGGCGCCGGCGACGACTGGCGGGCCGCGCTGCGCGCCCTCGACTGGAGGGACGCGGAGGTGCTGGTGGTCGGCTCGAGCAGCCTCGGTCCTCTCAGCCGCATCTCGCTCGGCTCGCACGCGGTGAAGATCGTGCGCCACTCGCCGGTACCCGTCGTGATGGTGCCGCGGCGGGCGACCGACGAGTACGCCGCGCGGGCGCGCCACGCATAGCGAACACGAAGCACGGACTCGCGAAAGGAACCCGCGGGCCCGCGAGAGGAACGGGCGCGGACAGCGCACGAGCAGAAGGAGCGCAGAAGGAATGCAGCAGACGAACCGGCCCAGCCCCGAGCACACGCGCCTCGGAGAGCTCTGGTCGATCCTGCCCGAGGAGTCGGGCGTGGACGAGAACGGTGCGCTCACGATCGGCGGCGTGTCCGTCGCTCGGCTGGCAGAGACCTACGGCACGCCGCTGTACGTCTACGACGAGGAGGGGCTGCGCCGGCAGATCCGCCGCTTCGTCGACGGCATGCGGGAGCGCTGGCCGAACTCGGAGGTGCTGTTCGCATCGAAGTCGTTCCCCGCCGTGGGGATGTACCGGGTGGCGCAGCAGGAGGGGCTCTCCGTGGACATCGCGGGGGGCGGCGAGCTGCGGCTCGCGCTCGCGGCGGGCGTCGATCCGGCGAAGCTGCACTTCCACGGCAACGCGAAGACCGACGACGAACTGCGGATGGCGCTCGACGCGGGGCTCGACACGATCATCGTCGACAACGAGGACGAGCTGGACCGGCTCGAGCGGTTGCTCGAACGGCCCCAGAAACTGCTGCTGCGCGTGATCCCGGGGGTCGAGGCGAAGACCCACGCCTCGCAGGCGACGGGGGGAGCGGACTCGAAGTTCGGCCTGCCGATGGATCAGGCGCTCGCCGCGATCGAGCGGATGCGCGCCCATCCGCTCATGGAGTTCGAGGGGGTGCACCTGCACATCGGCTCGCAGATCCTCGAGGTGGAGCAGTTCGCCGAGGCGGTCGCCAACATCTCATCGGCGGGGGAGTTCGACGTCTACGACGTGGGCGGGGGCCTCGGGGTGAAGTACACGTACGACGACGACGCGCCCTCGGTCGAGGCCTACCTCGACGCGGTCGTCGACGCCGCGCGCGCCCACCTGCCCGCCGAAGCCCGGATCATGATCGAGCCGGGACGCTCCATCGTCGCGCGGGCGGGCGTCACGCTCTATCGCGTGACGACGGTCAAGCGCACGGGCCGGGTGTTCGTGGCCGTCGACGGCGGGCTCGCCGACCAGATGGATGTGGCGCTCACCGGGCAGCGCTTCGAGGCCGTGCTCGGCAACCGGGTGCTCGATCCCTGGACGGAGACGGCGCAGCTCGTCGGTCGGCAGTGCGAGTCGGGCGACCTCCTCGTGGATCGGGCGCAGCTGCCCGAGGCCCGTGTCGGCGACATCGCCGTGGTCGCGACCACGGGTGCGTACGGCTACACCCTGGCGAACAACTACAACGGTGCGCTGAAGCCCGCGATCGTGTTCGTCGCCGAGGGGGAGGCCCGCCTCGTCGCGCGTCGCGAGACGTACGACGACCTGCTGGCCACGCACCTGCCCGCCATCGAGGGCTGAGCCCGCGGATCACGGGGCGGCCCCGGGGCCCTTCCGGCCCCGCGGCCCCTCAGAGCCCGGGGAACCGGGGGGTGCGCTTCTCGACGAAGGCCGCAGTGCCCTCCGTCATGTCGGGGGTGCCGAAGCGGTCGGCGAAGGCCTCGAGCTCGATCTGCAGGCCGGCGTCGGTCGGCAGCGCCTGCGCGGCGCGGATCGCGCGCTTCGCGGCGGCCACCGCGGTGGGCGACTGGGCGGCGACGAGCGCGATCGACTCCCGGGCCGCCCCCATCAGCGCGCCGGTGTCGGGCAGCACCCGGGAGACGAGGCCGATGCGCTGCGCCTCCTCGGCGGGGATGCGGCGGCCGGTGAGGATCAGCTCGCGCGCAGCCGCGATCCCCACGTACTGCTGCAGGCGCACGCAGCCGCCGAATCCCGGGATGAGGCCCAGGGCGACCTCGGGCTGCCCGAACGCGGCGTTCTCGGAGGCGTAGATCATGTCGCACGCCATGGCGAGCTCGCAGCCGCCGCCGAGGGCGAACCCGTTGACCGCCGCGACGACGGGCACGGGGAGGGTCTCGATCCAGACGGTGAGCTCCTGGGCGTCGCGCGTGTACGCGCGCACCTCCTCGCGGCTCATGTCGCGCATCCGGGTGATGTCGGCGCCCGCCACGAACGCGCGGCCGCCCGACCCCGTCAGGATCACGCCGCGGATCGACCAGTCCGGGTCGCCCACGGCGTCGGCGCGGCCCAGGGAGCGGAGCAGGTCGAAGACCTCGCGAAGCTCGGCGATGACCTCGGGCGAGAGGGCGTTCAGCGCTTCGGGACGGTGCACGCGCACGGTCAGCACCGCGTCGCGCACCTCGAGTTCGAGCGTCGCGCACTCCAGATTCTCGATGTGGGCCGCGACGCTCATGATCAGCGCCCTCGCTTGTCGAACAGGTTGCCGATGAGCGTCGAGCCGATGAGCACGATCGCCAGCAGCACGACCCCGACGATGGAGATCGCGACGACGTCGACGGGCTCGCCCGCGTGGGAGAACGGGTTGTGGGTCTCGCCCTCGTGCGCGAATGCGGGAGCCGCGACGAAGACCGAGGCGAGTGCGACGGTCACGGCGGTGGCGATGCGGGTGCGGATCTTCACTTCTTGGTCTCCTCGCGGGTGCGTTCGGGGCGGTGCGGCTTCGATGCGCCGCGTGCTGCTTCCATTCTGCCGTGCGCGGGGCGTTCCCGCGAACTCCGCGGTGAGCTCTTCCGCGAATTCGGCGGCGAACTCCCCGTGCGGCCTCCTCCCGTGCCGGGGGATCAGCTCGCCGGCGGCGAGGCTCGGTGGCCGAGACGCCCACGGGTCGCCACCACCGCGACGATCGCGAGACCCGCGACCCCTGCGGCCGCGGGCCAGGTGCTCGCCGCCTCGGCGCCGGTGACGGTTTCGGCACCGAAGAGCGCCCAGTTGATGCCGTTGTGCCCGAGGATCGCCAGCAGCGTCGAGCCGCGCGAGCCGTTGGCGAGCCAGGACATGACGACTGACATGCTGACGATCAGCAGCAGGTAGGCCAGATACTGGCCGGCGTCCTGCCGCGCGGTATCCCACTCGTCGGTGAGGAACAGCGGGGCGTGCCAGCCGCAGTGGAGCACCCCGAGGACCAGCGCCGCGGCCATCGGATGCAATCGGTGCTGCAGACGCGGGAGCGCGAAGCCTCGCCAGCCGGGCTCCTCCTGGAACGGTCCGCCGAGAAGGTAGACGAGATAGGTGCCCGCGAGCAGCCCAAGCACGGAGGCATCCGCGCCACCGAACGCCCCGTCGACGCCCGGGACGACGAGGTAGCCGATGCCCGCGGCGAACGGGATGCAGATCAGCGCCAGCGCGTACCAGCCAGGGTGGGCGCGCCACTGCACGATCCGCCGCCAGAACCGGCGGACGCCCTCGCGGCCCTCCGTGAGACCGGTCATCACCAGAGCGGCTGCGAAGGGGCCGGCGAACAGGCCGAGCTGGTTGATTCCCGCGACCGCCGCGAACGGCAGCTCGAACGGCAGCAGGCCGAGTCCGCTCCGCGACAGCCACCACGGACTCCACGTCACCCACGACCCGAGGTAGGCGAGCACGAAGAAGGCTGTCAGGGGATGGCGTGCGAGCAAACGGGGCATCCGTGGCTTTCCGGGTCGTTGGGGAGGGATCGTTCCGAGAGGAGACCGGTGAGGCGTGGGTTTGGCCATTCTCTCAGCTCGCCGACGATCGCCGGAGTCGCGGTAGATTGATGCGGTGTGCTCTGCAAGCAGACCGGGAGCCGATCCCGGCTCGAGGTGCCCGTGCGGCGGCGACGCGTACGGCCGGTGCTGCGGACCGTTCCACGCGGCGGTCGCCGTCGCCCCGACGGCTGAACGGCTGATGCGCTCGCGGTACAGCGCGTTCGCAGTGGGGGACGCGGCGTACCTGCTGCGAACCTGGCACCCGTCCACGCGCCCGGCATCGCTCGAGCTCGACGACGGGCTCGAGTGGAAACGACTGCTGGTGGAGGCCTGCGAGGCGGGAGGGCCGTTCGACGCGACCGGCCGCGTGACCTTCACGGCGATCGCCCGCGAAGGCGGGTCGCGCCTCGTGCAGCGGGAGCGCAGCCGCTTCGCTCGCGAGGGCGGGGCGTGGTTCTACGTCGACGGGACGACGCTCGACCCCGAACTCTGAGGTGCTTCCCGTTGTCGGCTTGACGCGATTGAGCTGACGCGAGCACTCAGGCAGAACGCCGAGGTCAACGAGATGCCGATCGCCAGACTCTGCGGCATCGACGGTTGCCTCGGCAACGGTCTGCGGAGTCGGCAGAAGATGCTCTCCAGGCACCGAACCTGGGTACTTTTCTGCCGACTCAGCGGATACCGGGACAGGGCCTCGGCGGCCGGCGCCTACTGCGACGAGCTCGTCGAGTAGATGGCGCCGCCGGGGTTCTGCGCGCGGCGGCCCGACCGGCGACGCCCGCGCGGCTGATCCTGCCCGCCCTGGCGCTGCGGCTGCGCACCGCCGCGGCCCTGGGCCTGGCCCTGGCCCTGGGCACGACCCTGACCGCGACCCGATGCGGAGCCCGCACCGGTCGCCGAGGTCCGGGTGCCGGCCCCGGATCCGGACCTCCCGCCGGAGGCGCCCTGCGATCCCGAACCGCCCTGCGATCCCGAGCCGCCGGCGTTGCCGCGTCCGCGACCGCCCCGCGAGCGCTTGCGCTTCGCATTGGCGCCCTGCGACGCGCCCTCGCCCGCGGGTGCGTGACCCGCGGCGCGCTGCTGCGCGGCCTGCGCGGCTGTCCGCCGGCGGTCGGTCTCCCTGGGGTCCACCCGCGGAGCGACCTCGCCGATCAGCGAGAGCACCTCGGGATCGACCTGGGCCGCATTCGGATCGACCCTGCGCGGCGTGACCTTGATCTTCGCGGCGCGCATCAGCGTGCGCATCTCGCCGCGCTGCTCGGGGAGCACGAGCGTCACGACGTCGCCCTCGGCGCCCGCGCGGGCGGTGCGGCCGGAGCGGTGCAGGTAGGCCTTGTGCTCGACCGGCGGGTCGATGTGCACCACCAGCTCGACCCCGTCGACGTGCACGCCGCGCGCGGCGACGTCGGTGGCGACGAGCACCTTGGCCTCGCCGCTCACGAACTCGGCGAGGTTGCGATCCCGGGCGTTCTGCGACAGGTTGCCCTGGAGCTCGACGGCGGGGATCCCCGCGGCGGTGAGCTTCTTCGCGAGACGCTTCGCCTGGTGCTTCATGCGGGTGAAGAAGATGCGTCGGGCCGTGCCCGAGGCCAGAGCCTCGATGAGGGCGTCCTTCTCGTCCTTGCCCGCCACCTCGAAGACGTGGTGGGTGAGCTGCGGCACGGGCGACTCGGCCGAGTCGACCGAGTGCAGGATCGGCGAGTGCAGGTACTTCTTGACGATGTTGTCGACCCCGTTGTCGAGCGTCGCGCTGAACAGCAGGCGCTGGCCGACCTTCGGGGTCTTGTTCAGGATGCGGGTGACGACGGGCAGGAAGCCCATGTCGGCCATGTGGTCGGCCTCGTCGAGCACCGTGATCTCGACGCCCGAGAGGTCGACGAGGCCCTGCTTCATGAGGTCGTCGAGGCGGCCGGGAGCGGCGACGACGATGTCGACGCCGCGCTCGAGCACCTCCTCCTGGCGGCGCTGCGAGACGCCGCCGAAGATGGTGGTCACGCGCACCTTCACCGGGTCGGCGAGCATCTTCACGGTCTCGGCGATCTGCGTGACGAGCTCCCGCGTGGGCGCGAGCACGATGGCGCGCGGCCGGTTCGGCCGGCGCTTCGCCTCGGCGCCGGCGGCGAGGTTCGCGACGAGCGGGATCCCGAACGCGATGGTCTTGCCGGAGCCGGTGCGGCCGCGGCCGAGCACGTCGCGGCCCTGGAGCGTGTCGGGCAGCGTGTCGCGCTGGATCGGGAAGGGGGCGGTCTTGCCGTTCTTCGCGAGCGCCTCCGCGAGGGGTGCGGGGACGCCGAGCTCTGCGAACGAGGGCGTGGCGGAGTCGGGGGCGATGGTCTGAGTGGTCACGGGGACCTTTCGTGTCGGGCAGCGCTGTGCGACGGCGTGCGAGCGCGAGCCCCGGGCTCCGGATCGGAGCCCGCTGGAGAGCGCGGGGCCGCGGTCGTACCGTGCGTCGCTGCCGGATGTATCGAGTGCGCGGGATCGCGCATCCGTTCGCCGCGGATCGGGCCGAACGGCGCCCGGGCTCGTGGTTCGAGCGGGCGGTGCGGTGAAAGCGACGCGTGACGCTGGAGGCGTCAACTCCTCCAGCCTAGCCGATGCGGCGGCTGAGCGGGCTGGGAAATCGCCTCCGAGCCGCTCGGGGACGATGATGTCGGCGGCTGCCTGTAGCGTCGGGAGGGCGATCCGGTCGGAGCCGGATCCTCCGCCACGGAAGGGAGAGCGCATGTTCGTCCAGGGTCTCGGCGACGGTACGCGGCGGCTCGTGACGAGCGCGAGCGACCTCGCCGCCGCGAGCGCCTGCGAGTTCGCCTTCCTGCGCAGGGTCGACGCGAAGCTCGGGCGCGATGTAGAGGTTCCGCCCGACGACGATGCGATGCTGCGGCGCGCGGCGCGGCTCGGCGACGCCCACGAGGAGCGGACCCTCGGCGCCTACCGCGAGCGGCTCGGCTCCGGGACGGTCGGCTCGGGAGGCGGCGTCGTCGAGATCCCGCGTCCCGCGTCGATGAGCGCGGAGGACCTGCGCGCCGTCGCGGATCGGAGCCTGGAGGCGCTGCGGGGCGGCGCCGACGTCGTGTTCCAGGCGACGTTCTTCGAGCCCGCGCAGGCGCCCGCGACGGCGACGGGAGCCCCCGAGATCGGCTTCGTCGGCTTCGCCGACTTCCTCGCGCGCCTGCCCGACGGCTCGTACGAGGTGCAGGACGCGAAGCTCGCGCGGCGGGCGAAGGTGACGGCGCTCATGCAGCTCGCGGCCTACGCCGAGCAGCTCGAGCGCCTCGGCATGCCCGTCGCGCCGGAGGCGACGCTGATCCTCGGCGACGGAGCGCGCTCGCGTCACCGGATCGCCGACGTCGCCCCCGTCTTCCGTGCTCGTCGCGCCCGCCTGCATCGGATCCTGCTGGAGCGCGCCTGCGCCACCGGCTCCGACGGCGGCTTCGCGAGCGCGCCGCCGGTCGCGTGGGGGGTCGGAGGCGTCGTCGCATGCGGGCGGTGCGAGGTGTGCGAGCCCGAGGTCGTGCGCACGCGGGATCCGCTGCTGATCGCGGGCATCCGAGCGGTGCAGCGGGATCGCCTGGTCGAGGCCGGGCTCGACACGATCGAGCGGGTGGCCGACGCCCTGCCCGCGGTGGTGAGCGACGAGACCGCCGCCGCTCAGGGGATCGTGCGCTCGGCCGGGGAGGCGGGCCTCGCCGTCGAGGGCATCTCGCAGCCGGTGCTCGAGCGCCTCGCGATGCAGGCCGACATGCAGGTGCAGTCGGCGGGAGACGCCGTGCCCGCGGTGCGGGTCGTCGACGCCGACGCGCTCGCCGCGATCCCGCAGCCGAACGCGGGCGACCTGTTCTTCGACTTCGAGGGCGACCCGCTCTACCGCGAGCCGGGCGACGACGAGACCGCGCGCTGGGGGCTCGACTACCTCTTCGGCATGGTCGACGTGCACGAGCGGTTCACGCCGCTGTGGGCGCACGACCTCGACGCCGAGCGGCGCGCGCTCGAGCAGTTCCTCGCACTCGTGACGAGGCGACGGGCGCAGTACCCCGGCATGAAGATCTACCACTACGCGGCGTACGAGCGCAGCCACCTGCTCTCCATCGCAGCCAGGCACGGGGCCTGCGAGGCCGAGGTCGACCAGCTGCTGCGGGATCACGTGCTCGTCGACCTCTATCCGATCGTGCGCCGTGCGCTGCGGGTGGGGTCGCGCTCCTATTCGATCAAGAAGCTCGAACCGCTCTACATGGGCGACGAACTCCGCGACGAAGACGGGGTGACGAGCGGCGCGCAGTCGGTCAGCGAGTACGCCGAGGCGACGGCCCAGCTCGCGTCGAGCGACGCGGAGGAGCGCGCCGAGGGCCGGCGGCGCCTCGACGCGATCGCCGACTACAACCGCTACGACTGCGTCTCGACGCTCAGGCTGCGCGACTGGCTGCTCGCCCGGGCGGCGGACCACGGCGTGCAGCCGTACCCGTCGCGACCGGCCGACGACGAGGACGGCCCCGAGACCGAGCTCAGCACCGTGGGCGCCGCCCTCACCATGCACGCGAGCCTCGCGGAGGATCCACGGGATCGCACCGCGGCCGCGCTCGCGGGCAGCGCCATCGACTACTACCAGCGCGAGCAGAAGTCGTTCTGGTGGGCGCACTTCGCCAGGCTGGTCGACCCGATCGAGGACTGGGCTGACACCCGCGACGTCATGGTCATCGACGAGGTGCTCAGCGGGGTGCTCGTCGACTGGTTCCTCCCCGCCCGCGCCCGCATCGAGCGGCGGCACGTCAGGCTGCGCGGCGAGATCGCCCCGGGCAGCTCGCTCAAGCCCGGAAGCCGCGCCTTCCTGCTCTACGAGCACCCCGCGCCGTTCCCGCAGCCGGGTGCCGCGCCCGGCGCGCGCGGCACCCGCGAGGTCACCATCGTGGAGCGGCACGAGGACGGCGTGACGATCGAGGAGGCGCTCAGCGGCGGTATCGAGCAGTACGAGGCGCTGCCGGTCGCCCTGGCGCCGGGCCCGCCGCCACGGGCGGGCACCCAGAAGGGGGCGATCGAGGAGTGGGGTCGCGCGCTCGCCGCGGCGCTCGACCGCGGCGAGTTCCCCGCCGATCCCGTCGTCGACATCATGCGCCGCACCCCGCCGCGGCTCATCGGAGAGCGCGGGCCGGTCGACTCGGGCGGTTCGGGACCGGGGCGCGGCCTCGTCCATCCGGCCTCCGACGAAGCGCTCGCGGCCGCCGGCGGCGACGAGGACGCGCGGACGATCGGCGCGGTGACCGAGAGCCTGCGCCTGCTCGACCGCTCCGCACTCGCCGTGCAGGGGCCGCCGGGAACCGGCAAGACCTACCTCGCGGCCCGGGTGATCCGGCGGCTGGTCGAACGGTACGGCTGGCACGTCGGCGTCGTCGCGCAGTCGCACCGCGTCGTCGAGAACGTGCTCGAGGGGGTGGTGCGCGCCGGTCTCGACTCCTCACAGGTCGGCAAGGTGCCGCAGGGCGGCGCGCCCGATCCCGACGCGGCGCCCGTGTACACCGTGCTGAGGAAGAACACGCACGCGCTCTTCGTCGGCGGTCACCGAGCAGCCGGGAGGGGCAGCGTGGTCGGCGGCACCGCGTGGGATTTCAGCAACGAGAACCGGTTCCCGCGCCGCGGGCTCGACCTGCTCGTCATCGACGAGGCGGGGCAGTTCTCGCTCGCGCCGACGATCGCGGCCTCGGTCGCCGCTGAGCGCCTGCTGCTGCTCGGCGACCCCCAGCAGCTGCCGCAGGTCTCCCAGGGCTCGCACCCCGAACCCGTCGACACCTCGGCGCTCGGCTGGCTGCTCGGCGAGCACGAGACCATGCCGGACGATCTCGGCTACTTCCTCGCCGAGACCCGGCGCATGCGCCCGGAGCTCGCCGACGTGGTGTCGGAGCTGGCCTACGAGGGGCGTCTGCACGCCCATCGGACGGCCGCGCTCCGCAGCGTCGAGGGGGCGGGGCCGCCCGGGGTCGTCTGGCATCCCGTCGCCCACCGGGCGAACTCCACGAGCTCGCCCGAGGAGGCCGCCGAGGTGGTGCGCCTCGTGCGGCAGGGGCTCGGGGGAGTGCTTCGCGAACCCGGTGAGCCCCCGCGCGCGCTCGGCCGGCGGGATCTCATCGTGGTCGCGCCCTACAACGCGCAGGTGGAGTGCGTCTCCGAGGCGCTCGCGGCCGCCGGGCTGGGCGGCGTCCGAGTCGGCACGGTCGACAAGTTCCAGGGTCAGGAGGCCGTGATCGCGATCGTCACCCTCGCGGCGTCCAGCCCCGAGGACGTACCGCGGGGACTCGAGTTCCTGCTCATGCGCAACCGCCTCAACGTCGCGATCAGCCGGGCGCAGTGGGCGGCGCACCTCGTCTCGTCGAGGCACCTCGGCGACGGCCTTCCCACCAGCGCCGAGGGGCTCGCCGCCCTCTCCGGATACCTCAGGTTGACGGAGCGGGGATCCTGACGCAACCCGGTCGCGGTCTTCGCGGCGGCCCCGCCGGTGCGACTGCGCAGATATTCGGCGGTCCCGCTGGCGGCGGGGACGGTAGCGTGGAGGCATGGTGAGACCAGGAGGCCCGTTCAAGACCCCGCCGTCGAAGCGGGTGCCCGCGTCGGAACCCGGCGCCGACGCTCCGGAGCTCCGCGGAGGCGCGCGCGAGCCGGGCTCTCCCGAGTCGCGGGGTCTCGAGCCCTCGGCCAGGTCTCGCGTCCCGGCCTTCGAGGTCATGCGGATCACCGATGAGATCGCCCGACGTCGCTTCGCCGGGCACGACGTGGTCTCGCTCTGCGCGGGGGAGCCGGGCGCCCGGCCGGCGCCCGGCACGCTGCGGCCGGCTGGATACACGGGGCCGCTCGGCACCGCGCCGTTGCGCGAGGCGATCGCCGGCCACTACCGGGAATGGTACGGCGTCGAGGTCGATCCCCGGTCGGTCGCCGTCACCACCGGCTCCTCGGGCGCCTTCCAGCTCGTGTTCCTCGCCGCGTTCGACGCCGGTGACCGGGTGGCGCTCGCGAGCCCCGGCTATCCGGCCTATCGCAACATCCTGACGGCGCTCGGCGTGCAGGTGATCGAGATCCCGACCGGGATCGAGAGCCGGTACCAGCCGACCCCCGAGCTGCTCGACGCGGCGGTCGCCGAGCACGGCCCGCTCGCGGGCCTCGTGATCGCCTCGCCCGCCAACCCGACCGGCACCATGCTCGGCCGCGCCGAGCTGACCGCGCTCGTCGACTGGTGCCGCCGCCACGGCACACGCATCGTGAGCGACGAGATCTACCACGGCATCACGTTCCCCGAAGTCGGCGATCCCGACCCCCGCGGCGCGACCGTGCGCCGATGGGATCCGCGCGCCGTCGTCATCAACTCGTTCTCGAAGTACTGGGGCATGACGGGATGGCGGCTGGGCTGGGCGCTGCTGCCCGAGGAGCTGATCGCCCCGTTCGAGGCCCTCGCCTCGAATTTCGCGCTCTCGCCGCCGGCCCCGGCGCAGGAGCTCGCCCTCACCGCATTCACCCCCGACAGCTACGCCGAGCGGGACGCCGTGGTCGCGGGCTTCGCCCGCGCCCGCGCGCTCATCCTCGAGGCCGAGCCGGAGCTGGACTGGGGCGCGTCCGCGCCCTCCGACGGTGCCTTCTACTTCTACGCCGAGCTGGGGGCGCAGCTGGAGCGCTACGGCGACTCGAGCGGATACGCCCGCGCGCTGCTCGAGGGGGCGGACGTGGCGGTCGTGCCCGGCAACGACTTCGATCCCGTGAACGGCGGGCGCGCGGTGCGGCTCTCCTACGCCGCGGGCGAGGCCGCCGTGTCCGAGGCCCTGGACAGGATCCTGCGCTTCCAGAGGGGCTGAGCGGCGGGCCGAGAGCAGACCGCCTCCTCCGGCTCCGCCCGACGACGCGACGAGCGTCGGGCGGAGCCGGAGCCGGAGCCGGAGCCTTCGCCTGCGTCCCCGCAGTCTTCAGATGCGCCCGCCGAGCGGCGGTAGCGCGCCGAATGCGAGCGCGTCCGCTGTGCGCGTCGCCGCTCGGCCGGCGACGCGAGATAGGTTCGCCTCCTTGCGGGAATACCGCCAGGGGGTATACCGTTGGCTCTGAAGATGATACCCCCATGAGGTATGCGGCAGGAAGGAATCATGATGGCGGAGAACGAGTACCGGGTGACCGGGATGACGTGCGCGCACTGCGAGATGTCGGTGCGCGAGGAGGTCGGCGAGGTCGCGGGCGTCACCGAGGTGCAGGTCAGCGCGCAGACCGGGAAGCTGCTCGTCACCGCGGACGGCGAGATCGACGACGCGCAGATCCTCGCAGCGGTCGACGAGGCCGGGTACGCGGCCGAACGCGTCTGATGCACGCCGCAGGGCGGCTCGCGCTCTACGGCGCCGGGCTGGTGGTGGCGTTCGGCGCGGCCTACGGGCTGGGCGACGCCGTCGTCCCCGACCGCGTCGTGGAGTCGTGGACGCAGCAGAGCCAGATGAACGAGCACGACGAGGACGAGCACGACGAGAACGAGCACAGTGAAGGAGCGGACCACGTGAGCGAGGACGACGGCAGTGCGCAGCACGATGGCGGCGGCATGGGCGGGCACGACCATCCCGCCGACGGCGGTGCCCCGCCCGCGGGCATCCGGGTAGCGACGGATCCGAGCTATCCGATCGGGTCGACCGTGAGGCTGAGCGCGGATCACATGCCGGGCATGGACGGGGCGGAGGCGACGGTCTCCGGCGCGTTCACCACGACGACCTACTCGGTCAGCTACACCCCCGCCGACGGCGGGGAGCCGGTGATCGACCACAAGTGGGTCGTGCACGAGGAGCTCGAGCACCCCGGCGCGGCGCCGCTGGCCGACGGCGCGGAGGCCGTCCTGCTGGCCGAGCACATGGCGGGGATGCGGGGGTCGACGGCGACGATCGCGAGTTCGACGAGTGAGACCGTCTACATGGTCGACCTCGAGGTCGACGGCATGACGATGACGAACCACAGGTGGGTCGTCGAAAGCGAGATCCGACCCGCGGGCTGATCGGTCGCGACGGGGCGGTCGGTCGCATGAAGGCCGTCGTGGAGGAAGAGGACAAGGGAAGGGGCGCGCGGTGAGCACGCACACATCATCGGAGACTGACGCCGGTATCGAGCTGGAGATCGGCGGGATGACCTGCGCCTCCTGTGCGAACCGGATCGAGCGGAAGCTGAACAAGCTCGACGGGGTCTCCGCGACGGTCAACTACGCCACCGAGAAGGCGAAGGTCACGGCGCCCGAGGGGTACGACCCCGCGCTGCTGATCAGCGAGGTCGAGAAGACCGGGTACTCCGCCGCGCTGCCGAAGCCGAAGCGGGCCGAGCCCGCCTCGACGTCTGAGGCGGATGACGAGGCCGATCCGGAGCTGATCTCGCTGCGGCAGCGGCTCGTCGGTTCGATCGTGCTCACGGTGCCCGTGATCGCGATGGCGATGATCCCCGCTCTGCAGTTCACCTACTGGCAGTGGGCCTCCCTGGCATTGGCCGCGCCGGTGATCGTGTGGGCGGCGTGGCCGTTCCACAGGGCCGCGTGGGCGAACCTCAGGCACGGCACCGCCACGATGGACACGCTCATCTCGATGGGCACCGCCGCGGCGTTCCTGTGGTCGCTGTACGCGCTGTTCCTCGGCACGGCGGGCACGCCGGGGATGACGCACCCCTTCGAGTTCACGATCGCCCCCTCGGACGGTGCGGCGAACATCTACCTCGAGGTCGGGGCCGGGGTGACGATGTTCATCCTCGCCGGCCGCTACTTCGAGAAGCGCTCCAAGCGGCAGGCCGGGGCCGCGCTGCGCGCCCTGCTCGAGCTCGGGGCGAAGGAGGTCGCCGTGCTCCGCGACGGGGTCGAGGTGAAGATCCCGACGTCGGAACTGGCCGTCGGCGATGAGTTCGTCGTGCGCCCGGGTGAGAAGATCGCCACCGACGGCACCGTCGTCTCGGGCACCTCCGCCGTGGACGCGTCGATGCTCACCGGCGAGTCGGTGCCCGTCGAGGTCGCCGAGGGGGACACGGTGACCGGGGCGACCGTGAACGCCGGCGGGCGCCTCGTCGTGCGGGCCACCCGCGTGGGCTCCGACACGCAGCTCGCGCAGATGGCGAAGCTCGTGGAGGACGCGCAGACGGGGAAGGCCGAGGTGCAGCGCCTGGCGGACCGGATCTCCGGGGTGTTCGTGCCCATCGTGATCGTGATCGCCGTCGCCGCGCTCGGGGCGTGGCTCGGGGCCGGGTTCCCCGTCGCAGCTGCGTTCACCGCGGCCGTGTCCGTGCTCGTGATCGCCTGCCCCTGCGCGCTCGGGCTCGCCACTCCGACCGCGCTGCTGGTCGGCACTGGGCGGGGCGCGCAGATGGGTGTGCTCATCAAGGGCCCCGAGGTGCTGGAATCGACCCGGAAGGTCGACACCGTGGTGCTGGACAAGACCGGCACCGTCACCAGCGGCAAGATGTCCCTGGTCGACGTGATCATGGAGCCCGGCGTCGACCGTGCCGAGCTGCTGCGCTACGCCGGCGCACTCGAGAACGCCTCCGAGCATCCCATCGGCCAGGCCATCGCGAGAGGCGCGGCCGACGAGGTCGGTCCGCTGCCCGCCCCCGAGGACTTCGCGAACGTCGAGGGCGCGGGCGTGCTGGGCTCTGTCGACGGCACCACCGTGGTGGTGGGCCGTGAGACGCTGCTCGCCGACTGGTCGCAGCGGCTCTCCGCTGAGATCGCGGAGGCGAAGGCTCGAGCCGAGGGCGAGGGGAAGACCGTCGTCGCCGTCGGGTGGGACGGGCGGGCGCGCGGCATCCTCGTCGTCGCCGACACCGTCAGGCCCACCAGCGCCCAGGCCATCGCCGAGCTTCAGCGGCTCGGCCTGACGCCGGTGCTCCTGACCGGTGACAACGAGGCCGTGGCTCGCCAGATCGCCGCGGAGGTCGGCATCGACCAGGTGATCGCCGAGGTGCTGCCCCAGGACAAGGTCGACGTCGTCGCCCGTCTCCAGGGCGAGGGCAGGGTCGTCGCGATGGTCGGCGACGGCGTCAATGACGCCCCCGCGCTCGCGCAGGCCGACCTCGGGCTCGCGATGGGCACCGGCACCGACGTCGCGATCGAGGCGGCCGACATCACCCTCGTCCGCGGCGACCTGAGATCGGCGGTCGACGCGATCCGGCTCTCCCGCAAGACCCTGTCGACGATCAAGACGAATCTGTTCTGGGCGTTCGCCTACAACGTGGCCGCGATCCCGATCGCAGCCCTGGGCATGCTCAACCCCATGCTCGCGGGCGCGGCGATGGCATTCTCATCGGTGTTCGTCGTCGGCAACAGCCTGCGGTTGCGCGGCTTCACGAGCGTCGCGGAGCAGTAGCCCGCCCCGCGGATCGTCGCGATCGTCCGCGCCGCCGGGCGGGGAAGGCGGCGGTCGCCCGGCTCGTCCGGTCAGGGATCGCTTCGGGATCCCGCCGTCGCCTCGAACTGCTCGGGTCCAACCGCGTCATATTTCGAGGGATGTCGTATCTCACTCGGGTGGAGACGTTCAGCATGTCGTCTCCGTCAACCCGTCGCGACCGCGGGTGCTGTCACTCGCGGCCGCACATCCTCGAAAGGACTCTCCGATCTTCATGAACGAAAACGTGCAGACGAGCACCCGCCTCGAAGCCTCCCGCGGCATCAAGCGCCGTTCGGTGGTGAAGGCGGCCGCCTGGGCGGCTCCGGTGATCGCCACCGCCGTCGCCGTGCCCGCCATGAGCGCGAGCAGCCAGCCGGTGTGGGAGATCGACGCGAGCGGTGTCTCCGGCAGCCTCAACGCGAGCGCGTCGACGAACACGGTGAGCGGCTCCGCGTCCGCCTACTACGGTCTCGACGGTTCCTCCTCGCAGAGCATCATCGTGCCCGCGCTCACCGCGACCTACACCCGATCCGGCGCCTGGGCCTCGTCCCCCGCACCCGTCTTCTCGCTCCTCGGCGCCTCCGGTTCGGACGGGCTCAACCCCGGCTCCATCATCGTCCTGAACGGTCTGACCTGGACGGTCGTGTCCAACGACGGTATCCAGGTCGTCATGACCTCGCAGCCGACGACCGTTCCCAACACCTGGGAGCTCAGGAGCCCGAACATCCGCGTCTCCGGCCAGGGCGACGGCAGCGGCGAGCGGGCCTACTGGGGAGTCGAGCTCACCGGCGCCCCGATCGGAGCCGTGAGCGGCAACTTCGACGCCACCGTCCCCGTGCTGCCGGCCTGATCCACCGCAGCACCGGAGCCGGCCCCGCGTTCGCACCGGCCGGCTCCGTGCCTGCGGCGCCGATACGGGATTGTCCCGGCCGGGTCGCGGATATACATTGGCTGGGGGAGAGGAACGATGCGCACGGGGAATGCTGGGGCTCCGCACATCCCGACCGGTGGAGAGCGGGCGATGCGACGTCTGACTCGGGCGACGGTCGCGGTCGTCCTCGGCGCGATCGCGCTCACCGCCTCTGGGCCGGCGCCGGCGCTCGGGCTGCCGGGGCCGCCGGATGCCCGAGTCGAGCCGAGGTCGGATCCCGGAGACGCCGCCGGGGAGACCAGCTCGGCAGAGACGACCTCGGACGAGACCGGTTCCGGGGAGACCGGCTCCGGGGAGACGAGTTCCGACGGGGCCGCGGATCTCCAGGTGCTCCTGATGCCGTACTGGCTCGGGCACGGAAGCCCGGTGAACGCCCTCGTCGCGGTGCGCAACAACGGAACGACGGTGTCGACCGGCCACACCCTGCAGTTCGCTCCGCAGCTCGGGAGCGACCGGACGGTGACCGTGCGCACCGAGGGGTGCACCGAGGACGGACGGGGGTTCCGCTGCGTCTCCGGAGCCCTGCGCCCGGGTGAGATGCGCCAGTACCACTTCGTCTTCTCAGTGCCGAGCGCCGAGGGGGAGCTCTGGCCCCCGTTCTGGATCGCGAGCGTGGCGGGCGCCGAGCCCGACCTCGACAGCGACAACGACCGCGCCGTACTGGAGCTGCCCGACTCCACGCACGTCCAGATCGAATCCGACATCACGACGAGAGTCGAGGATGTCGACGGCGATGGCAGAGCGACGCCGGGGGAGCGGATGGAGGTCTACGTCTACTTCGCGAACGACAGCGCCTACGAGTTGCAGGATGTGCAGGTGGAGATCAGCGGGACGGTGAACGACCACCGGCGGCTGCCCGAGACGATCGCGCCCGGCGAGGAGACGACGGTCAGATTCGATGCGACGGTGCCGGATCTCGGACCGGAGGCGACGAGCGGAGCGAGCGCCCACGTCATGGCCCGTGCGGTGGGCGGTTCGGTCTCGACGTCGACCGGTACGCTCATGCTGCTCGGCCCCTACGCCTCGCCCAATCCGGAGGGCCCGCTCGGACCGCAGCCGGAGCCGACGAAGCACGATCCTCTCTCGGGGACCGTCGTGGACCTCGAGGCGGAGCTCGCCGCTCGGCAGTGGGTCGAGGAGTGGCGGAGGCTCGAGGAGCGGCGGGCGTCGCAGGTCGAGGGGGACCTCGGAGAACCGGCGACCGAGACCGATGCCGGCACCGATGCCGCGGGGTCAGAGGTCGAGGAGCCGGGGCTCACCACGGCCGCGATCCCGGACCCCGGGCGCCCTCGGAAGGCGACCGATGCGGCACCAGCGGATCCCGGCGTCGCCGGCGTCGGCGCGGGGCAGCTCGCCACCGCAGGCATCGGGGCGCTGCGAGGTCCGATCATCGCGGCGAGCGCGCTGGTCGGCCTGGGGGTGATCCTCGCGCAGATCGGCATCTCCCGGCAGATCAGCGCGGCCCGACCCCGGCGATTCGGGTAGCGGCCTCGGCTTTCACGGCGCCCGGCGGAAGCGGCTCGCGTCCTCGTCCCAACCGCTCCAGTCGCCGAAGTAGAGCAGTTCCGCGCCGCCGCCGTCGGGCCGGCTGCCGGAATCCTCGTCCTCGGCATCCTCGGTGAGCGTCCCATCGACGTTGGAATCGACCTCCGGCTCCTCGCCCGAGGGATCGCGGTCGCCCGTCCCCACGGCGGGATCACCGCCGACGTCCGCACCCGTCGTCGCAGACGGCTCCACGGTCTCGGTGGTGGTGGGCGGCGGCGGAGGAGGATCGAACGCCGGAGGGACGACGGTGACCGTCACCGAGAAGGAGGCGGCCACCGCCGCCGATGTCGCGAGGGAAGGGATCAGCTTCTCCCGCCACTCGCGGGTCAGCGCGATGACACCGGCGAGACCCAGGCCCACCGCGGATGCCTGCTCGAGGAACTGGGCGTAGCGAGTACGGCACGCCCCGCAGCCCTCCAGGTGGGTCTCGGCCTCGGCGCGACGCCGGGTGCCCCGCTTCCCCCACCGAAGGATGCCGAAGTGCTTCACCGTCTGGACGCATCCCGCGGGAAGGGTCGACGACGGGCGATGGAGGTGCTGCATCCATCCTTTGCGCAGCCCCTCGCGGGCCCGTTTGAGCAGGGCCGAGGCGGAGTTCGGCGAGAGCTGCAGATCCTCGGCGACCTCCTGGACCGGTCTGCCTTCGAGATCGACCGCGACGATGACCCGCCGCCACCGGTCGGGGAGCTCTGTCAGCGCGACGGCTGCGGCCTCCCGCTCCTCCCGGAGGAGGGCGTCCGGGAGCTCGCCGTCGTCCTCCGCGAGCGACTCCAGGTCCTCGAGCCGCGTCGTCCGCCGCTGAGCCCTCCAGTGCTTCGCGAAGACCGACTCCATGGTCTTGTAGAGGTAGCCGCGGAACGACTCGGTGGGCCCGCCCCCGCCGAGGAGCGTCTGGAACACCAGCGTGAAGCTCTCCGCGACGACGTCCTCGGCGGCCGTCGGGTCCTTCTTCATCGCCCAGGCCCTGGCCGTCGGGCCGTGCCGCCGCCAGAGGAGGTCGAGCGGCCACGTCTCGCCGCCGCGGATGATGCGGCACAGCTCGTCGTCGGCGAGGCGCTCACGGCCGTCCTCGGAGGTCGGCCCGGTTGTCGTCACCACGCGCTTCCCCCGGAGAACATCGTCACCCGCCGACGACGATTCTCCCCACAGGATACGACATGAGCCCGGTCGGGGTGCCGGAACGCGGAAGAGGCCGCGTCCCGGGTCTGCGGACAGCGAGACCCGGGAGGCGGCCCCTTCCGTGGGGGAGCCCGTCGGCCGAGAACCGGGAGGACCGGGCCGCGGGAACCGGGCCCGAGAACCGGGCCCGCGCTCAGTACTCGATGACGGAGCGGATGCCCTTGCCCTGGCGCATCTGGGCGAACGCCTCGTTGACGTCATCCAGCTTGATGCGGTCGGTGACCATCGAGTCGAGGTCGACCTTGCCCTCCATATAGAGGTCGACGATCTTCGGGAAGTCGATCGACATGCGGGTCGAGCCGTAGTTGCAGCCGATCAGCTTCTTCTCCTGGTCGCTCATCACGAAGGGATCGATCGAGATCTTCACCCCGTCGGCGACCTGCCCCACGACGACGGCGGTACCGCCGCGGCGCACCGCCTCGTAGCAGGCTTCGATCGTGAAGGGCAGGCCGATCGCCTCGAAGGCGTAGTCGACGCCGCGTCCGCCCGTGAGCTCGCGCACCGCCTCGACGAGGTTGACCTTGCGGCTGTTCACGGTGTGCGTGGCGCCGAAGGTGCGGCCGAGCTCGAGCTTCTCCTCGCTCACGTCGGCGACGATGATCTGCTTCGCACCGGCGAGGCGCGCGCCCTGCACGACGTTGAGGCCGACGCCGCCGCAGCCGACGACGAGCACCGTCGAACCGGGCTCGACCTTCGCGGTGTTGATCACCGCGCCGATGCCGGTGGTGACGGCGCAGCCCACGAGGGCGGCCTGTGCGAGCGGCGCGTCCTTGCGGATCTTGATCGCCGCCGAGGCGGGCACCATGGCGTGATCGCCGAAGGATCCGACCGCGAGGAAGCTCTTCACATCCTGCTCGCCGTCGCTGAGCCGCGGCTTGCCGTCGAAGAAGACGTGCTGGTAGGCGGTCTCGTTGGCGAGCTGGCAGAGCACGGGGTTGCCCGAGACGCAGAACTCGCACTTCTGGCAGGAGGGGGTCCAGGAGAGGATCACGTGGTCGTCGACCTCGAGGTCGGAGACCTCCGACCCGACGGCGACGACGATGCCCGCGCCCTCGTGGCCGAGCACGAGCGGTGCCGGGGTCTCCCAGTCGCCGTCGAGCGCGTGCAGATCGCTGTGGCACACGCCGGAGGCGGCGAGCTTCACGAGCACCTCGTTCGGGCCGGGCTCGGCGGAGATCCGCAGATCCTGGATCTCGAGGGGCTGCTGGGGGCCGGTGAAGACGGCGGCCCTCACGTCGACGGTGCTGCTCATGATGCTGGTCCTTTCTGGGTGGGTGATGAGGGGTCTGGGGCGCTCAAGCCGCGCACGGCGCGGATGAGCTCGAGGATGCGTTCGGGCTCGCCCTGCGGGAAGGCCGTGGCCTTGAACACCGGCGGGATGAGCACCCACACGTAGGAGCCGCCGAGCGGCGTGACGGTGAGGGTGCGCCCGCCGCCCGTCGTCGCGATGGTCGAGGAGTGGAGGTCGATGCCGTCGAGGAGGGGGCCCGCGACCTCGTTGAGCCGTCGCAGGGCCCCGGATCCGCCGCTCGGGGCCGCCCCGCCGCCTCGCGCGGGGCCGCCCGTGGCGCGGCCGGCCGCGGGAACGTAGCGCGCTCCGCCGCGATCCCGATGCGAGACCGCGACCCCCGACGGCGCCGCGGAGCCGTCGGGCAGCGTCGTCGAGATCGCGAGGTTGTAGACGCGGGAGAAGATGTAGTTCCCCGGGTCGTAGCTCAGGGTCAGCTCGATGCCGTCGGGGGTCCGCACGTCGACCGTCGTCTGCGTCGTCGCCGTGACCTCGCCGAACTGCTCGGCGACGAGGCGCAGCGCCCGCCGGGCGCGGTCCACGATGGGACCGTTTCCGGCGAGCGCGTGCTTCCGCTCGGCTCGCGCTCGGAAGGGCGTCAACGGCCCTCCGCGCCCTCGGCCGTCACAGCCTCGCCGCGCGCTGCGACGGCCTCGGCCGCGGTGTACTCGCCGCCGAGATCCTCGGAGCGGACCACGATGTTGGCCTGCGTGTGCGTCAGATCGGTCGGCGTGAACAGCGGCAGGCGGTTCCTCTTGAGCCATACGATCCCGAACAGCGCGATCGCGGCGATGATGATGCCGGCCGTTCCCCAGACCACGAGGCGCTGCTCCATCTCGGGCACGATGAACGCGATCAGGTAGGCGCACGAGGCGATGCCGATGATCTGCGGCAGCGGGTAGAGCGGCGTCTTGAAGGGGCGCTTCGCGTTGGGGTAGCGGCGGCGCAGCACGATCACGTCGATCTGGGCGATGATGTAGCTGAGCAGCCACGTGGTGCAGGCGATGCTGATGAGGTTGAGGATCAGGTCGATCCCGCCCTCGGCGAACGTCGAGTAGAGCAGCACCGACGCCATGCATCCGGCGGTGACGAGCATGCCCGCCCACGGCACCCGGGTGCGACGGCTCACCTTGGCGAACCACTTCGGCAGCAGGCCCTCGTTGGCCAGGCCGTAGAGCATGCGCGGGATCGCGGCGAGGTAGGAGTTGCCGGTCGAGAAGGAGGCCAGGATCGTGACGAGCGTCATGATGAGGCCGCCCGTGGCGCCGAAGATCGCGGTCGCGCCGACGACGTGCGGGATCGAGGATCCGGCCATCTCCGCGAGGTCGGCGAAGCGGGTCGCGCCCCAGCCGAACAGCACGTCGACCAGGAAGATCGTGAAGACCCCGACGACCATGGCGAGGGGGATGTTCTTCCAGGGGCGCTTCACCTCTTCTGCGAGGGGCGCCACGAACTCCATGCCGATGTAGAGCCAGATCGCGACGGCGCCCATCGAGGCGAGCGTGCCCCAGTCGGTGTTGAGCACGGGGTTGTCGACGGGCTCGCTGCTGGAGAGGCCGAAGACGCCGGCGAGGCCCATGATCGCGAGGATGCCCATCATGCCGAACACGAGGGGGATCTGCACGCGGGCGAAGATGTCGACGCCCGAGAGGTTCAGGGTGAGCAGCACCGCGAGGAGCAGGAAGGAGAAGGCGGGGGCCGGGAAGCCGGTGAGGGACTCGAACGAGTCGCCGGCGACGAGCAGCTGCGTGCCGCCGTCGGCCGAGACGAGGACGAGGTAGCCGCCGAGCACCGCGATGATCGCCATGAGGCGGCCCAGTGCGGGGAGCGTGTACTCGCCGACCATACCGCCGCCGGGCAGCATCGATGCGAGCTCGCCGTAGGAGATGGCCACCATCGTGATGATGATGAGGCCGATGAAGGCCGGGATCGCGAAGGCGAGTCCGCCGGTGCCGAACCCGTTGCCGAGGGACACCATCGCCGTGCCCGAGACAACGAGGCCGGTGGAGGCGGCGTATGCGGCCCCGAATCCGAGACTTCGTTTGAGTTTCGTCATTTATCAGCTCCTTTGCGCATGACCGTCGTATGCGACGCATCCCAGCATGCGGCATGGACAACGATGTCGCATTGGACAGAATGACGCATTCTTCGATGGGCCTGGACCAGTTGTCCAGCCGACAGGGGTGAGATATATTTCAGAAGCGCTACCCGCGGGCGCTCTCTTCGACAGTCTGCTCGCGGCGGTAGTAGCGGAGGGCGAGCGCGAGGTCGGCGCGCACCTGGAAGTCCTCGAGATCCGAGCCCGTGAGCGAGGCGATCTGATCCAGCCGGTTGGTCAGCGTGTGCCGGTGCACCTCGAGCTCTCTCGCCGCGGGGAGTTGCCGACCGTGGTGCTTCAGCCAGACCTGCAGCGTGCGGAGCAGCTCGGAGCCCTGCGCGCGATCGTGCGCGCTCAGCGGGCCGAGCACCCGGCGGGCGACGTGCGTCGCATCGGAGGCGTCGATGAGGTCGGCCACGCCGTCACGCCAGATGTCGGGGAACGCGGTGACCCCCGCCGCCCCGCGGCGCAGGCCGAACTCCGCGGCCTTCTTCGCCTCCTCGAGGGCGAGCTCCAGCCCCTCCCAGCGGTCGCAGCGGGATCGCCCGAGCACCATGCCGAACGATCGCAACTGCCGGATCACGCGCTCGGCGTCGTCCTCGTGCACGAGCACCGCGATGTCGCTGCGGTACTGGGCGAAGAAGACCGGGCGCTCCTCCTCGGGGCTCATCGACTCGAGCGCCGGCATGATCCGACCCGCATCGAAGTGCTGCGGAATCCCGACCAGCGTCACGATCGGCGGTGTCGGCAGCGGGCCCCAGACGCTCTCGACGATGTGCCTCGTCACGCCGATGCTGCCGGAGAGCAGCAGCTGCAGCAGCGCCTGGCGCAGCGTGGTGTGCAGCGAGGCGAGCGCCTGGTTCTGCTCGAGCGAGACGCTCACGAGCGCGAGCACGCTCGACAGCACGTTGCGCGACACGTCGTCGAAACCGCGGCTGAGGGTGAGCACGAGCATGCCGCTCGGGTCCCCGGGCTCGCCGAGCATCTGGAGCACGGCCTCCACCTCCGGAGTCACCTGCGTGGAACGGAAGCGCAGCTCGCCCTCGAGGGTCCTCCGCACGATGGGGGTCAGCTCGGCCTCCTGCACGCGCGGTCCCTCCGGCGCCTCGACCAGGGTGACCGGGTGGCCGAGCGAATCGTAGAGGGCGACGCCGCAGCCGAGCTGCCTCGCGGTCTCCCGCAGCGTCGCGGTGAGCCCGTCGCGACGCGTGGCGGCGTTGGCGATGGCCTTCTGCGCTCGCAGCGACCGGGTGTACCGCTCGGTCTGGTCGCGCTGCAGCACGCGTGCGGCCTCCTGCAGCAGGTCCATGAACGAGATCTCGTAGGGGACGTCGAAGAGGATCAGCCCGTGCCGGATGCAGGCGCGGGCGAGCTCGTGGGGCACCCCCTTGTGCAGCACGTCGCTGCCGAAGCCGATGCCGATCACGCCGTGCGCGGCGACGAGGGCGGCGTAGTCGTCGTAGATGCGGTCCAGGCGCTCGGGGGAGACCCGGACCTCCGGAACTGAGGGGTCGGCCGAGCTCGTCACCGGGAACTGCCAGCCGAGCGTCAGGATGACCTCGGCCGGCCCCAGGAACGGTGTGGGGTCGATCATGTCGGTGGCGTGCAGCCACTCGAACTCCTGGTCGAAGGCGTGCTGCTCGGGTGCGTCGTCCTTGCCGCCGACGACGAGGCGGAGGTGGAGGGACGGGTTCTGCAGCAGCTTGCGGAGACTCAGGGACACGCCCCAATGCTACGCGGGCTCACGCCCGGCCGGCCGGTGCGGGCTTTCGCATATTCGTCCGGTGCGGGCGGGCGTCTGGACGCCCGGCCCCTGTCGGCCTCGGTCTTCCGGTCTCCGCCTCTGTCTGCCGGCGCGCCGTCTAGACGGTGCGAACGGGAGTGCCGGCCGCGATGCCGGTACGGCGCTGGAACGCCGTGTCGGTCACGGCCGTGGCCCCCGGGTCGCGCGGTTTCGCCGATCCGGGATCCCCGTGCGTCGGGAAGCCGAGCTCGGCGACGACGGGATGCGCGGCTGCCGCGAGGTCGAGCGTCAGCGCGGTGACCGATCCGGCGAGCGGAACGCCGAGCTCGGCGACCACTCGCGAGAGCGCCGAGCGAACGGCGGCGGCGAGGGCCGCGGGGTCCTCTCCTCCCAGGCGGACCTCGGAGCGGCCGTAGGTGACGCCGTCGCCCGAGACCGCCTCGGCGACCAGGGTGCCGCCGGAGCGCCGCACGGCCAGCTCCAGCACCCCGCTCGACGACGCCGGAGCGGTCGAGAAGGGGAGGGGGATCCCGCCGGGCGGAACACCGTCCGGCGTCGTGCCGGATGCTGCTCCGTGATCGTGGTGCTCGGGTTCCGAGCCGCCGAAACTGAACTTGAGGTCCATGCACCCAGCCTAACCTCCTCGGCTGGCCCGCTCTTCTGCCAGGATGGGCGCATGGGACGCACACACATCCGCGAATTCCACGACGACGACCTCGACGCGATCGTCAGGCTGTGGGAGGAGCTGAACACGCCCACCGAGCAGCAGGTCTACTCGCTCGCCGAGGTCATCGCGTCGTGCCGCGAGGATCACGCCGTCGTCGCCGTCAGGGACGAGCAGGTCGTCGCCGCGGCCGTCGGGCGGGCCGCTCACGCGCAGGGGTGGATCGTCTTCTTCGGGCTCTCCGAGGCCGCCCGTTCCGAGGAGAGCGTCTCGGCTCAGCTGCTCGACGCTCTCGAGCGGAAGATGGCCCCGCTCGGGCTCTCCACGCTCTCCGTGCTCATGCCCGAGGGAGGCGATCGCCTCGACGCCCTCACCACGAACGGCTTCCAGATGCGCCACCGACTGCGCTACCTCGAGCGGCAGATGCCCGTGCAGCGGCGCGAGCTCGATCTGCTGAAGGATGTGGGCGGCAGGATCCTGCCCCGTCACCTCTGGGAGAACGTGGCGGGCATGCGGCAGGAGAAGCAGCTGCTCGAGGAGCGGCTCGTGGCGCCGCTCGCGCAGCCCGACCTCGCCGACCGCTACGGCGTCGTGCCCCCGCGGGCGGTGATGCTGTTCGGCCCTCCCGGCACCGGCAAGACGACGTTCGCGAAGGCGGTCGCCTCGCGCCTCGACTGGCCGTTCGTCGAGGTCTTCCCCTCCCGTCTGGGCGACGGCCCCGCCGGCATGGCGGCGTCGCTGCGGGGCATCTTCGAGCGGATCGGGCAGCTCGAGCACGCGGTGGTGTTCATCGACGAGGTGGAGGAGATTGCCTCCCAGCGTCGTGGAGATCCGCCGTCCCCGACGCAGGGCGTGACGAACGAGCTGCTGAAGCTCGTCGCGGACTTCCGCGACCGGGAGGGGCTGCTGCTCGTCTGCGCGACGAACTTCGTGCGCGCGCTCGACGCCGCCTTCCTGCGGCACGGACGCTTCGACTACGTGCTGCCGATCGGGCTGCCCGACGCCGAGGCGCGGCGCGCCATCTGGGGCCGCTACGTGCCGGGCGGGATCGCCGACGAGATCGATTTCGAGGTGCTGGTGGCGCGGAGCGAGGGCCTCACCCCCGCCGACATCGAGTACGCCGCGCGGCGGGCCTCCCAGGAGGCGCTGGCGAGGGCCCTGCGCTCGCGGGCGGGCGCGGACCGTTCGCGCGCCGGCGGCGCCGACGGTGCCGACGAGACCGGGCGGGCCGCGGGTGCGCCGGGCGATACGGCGGCCGAACTCACGACCTCCGACTACCTCGCAGCGCTCGAGGTGACCCGGGCGACGGTCTCCGAGACCGACATCCACTCCTTCCTGGAAGACATCGACGCCCTCGCCCGGCTGTAGCCGAGCGAGGGCGCCTCTGCGCGCCGAGAGGTGGGGGGGGGGGGGGGGGGGGCGGGGGCCGCGCCCCGCGCGCCCACACCAGGCGCCCCGGGGGGGGGTCTATTGGGGCCCCCCCTCGCCACACCCCCCCCCAAACCCCACCTCTCGAGGCCTCTGCGGTGCGTTCTCGTTACGCCTGCGCCGCCAGCCGCCCCTCGCTTCGCTCCGTGGGCTGCGGCCGTGTGCGGCACCGCAGGCTACGAGAACGCTGGCGCGTTCTCGTTACGCCTGCGCCGCCAGCACATCCTCCACGGAGGAGTAGGCGAGCTCGGGGAACGCCTCGGCGACGCCCTTGAAGGTGAGCACGCCGTCATGGGCGTTCAGGCCCTTCGCGAGCGACGCGTCATCGTTCAGCGCCTTGACCCAGCCCTTGTCGGCGAGAGCGACGACGTAGGGGAGCGTGGCGTTGGTGAGCGCCGCGGTCGAGGTCTCGGGCACGGCGCCGGGCATGTTCGCGACGCAGTAGTAGATCGAGTTGTGCACGGGGAACGTCGGGTCGTCGTGCGTGGTGGGCCGCGAGTTCTCGAAGCAGCCGCCCTGGTCGATGGCGATGTCGACGAGCACGGAGCCCGGCTTCATCTGCGCGACCATCTCGTCGGTCACGAGCTTCGGGGCCTTCTCGCCGGGGATCAGCACGGAGCCGATGACGAGGTCAGCGTCCTTGAGCGCCTCGGTGATGTTGTGCGCATTCGAGGTGCGGGTCTGGATGCGGCCGCTGAACTCGTCCTCCAGCTGCTTCAGGCGGGGGATGGCGATGTCGATGATGGTGACCTCGGCGCCCATGCCGAACGCGATGCGCGCGGCCTGCTCGCCGGCCGCGCCGCCGCCGATCACGACGACCTTGCCGCGGCGGGTCGCGGTGACCCCGCCGAGCAGCACGCCGCGACCGCCGTTGGCCTTCATCAGGCTGTAGGCGCCGACCTGGGCCGAGAGGCGGCCCGCGACCTCGGACATGGGGGCGAGCAGCGGCAGCGCGCGGCTCGGCAGCTGCACGGTCTCGTAGGCGATGGCGGTGGTGCCGGAGGAGAGCACCGCGTCGGTGCACTCGCGCGACGCCGCGAGGTGGAGGTAGGTGAACAGCACCTGGTCCCTGCGCATCTTGTCGTACTCGGCGGCGATGGGCTCCTTGACCTTGAGGATCATGTCGGCCTGAGCCCAGACGTCGTCGGCGCCCTCGACGATCGTGGCACCGGCGGCGACGTAGGCCTCGTCGGTGATGGCCGAGCCCAGGCCGGCGCCGGCCTGGACGAGGACCTCGTGACCGCGGCGGCTGAGCTCGAAGACCCCGGCCTCCGTGATGGCGACACGGTTCTCGTTGTTCTTGATTTCGGTGGGAATGCCGACGCGCATGATGTGCTCCGTAATGACTGCTCGGAATGTTCTGATGGCCCTGCTCGCCGAAGCGTTCCGACGCGCTGTTCGGCGCCGGGAGCTTGCGGGATACGTATCGATTGTGCAGTATATTCGGGATCAGTAGTAAATCGGTGAATTCTCTTCGGGAATCGAGGGGATTGGCTGGAAATGATGTGCAAATGGGATCGGGTGTGGCTGAGTCGTCGAAGAATCTGCAGCAGGAAACGGAACTGGACGAGGTCGATCGGAAGATTATCGCGGAACTGCAGACCAACGGGAGGATCACGAACGCGGAGCTCGCGGAGCGCGTCGGCGTGGCCGCATCGACCTGCATCGCGCGAGTCCGCAGCCTCGTGTCGCGACGGGTGATCACCGGCTTCACCGCGAGCGTCGACCCCAGGGCCATGGGTCTCGGGCTGCAGGTGCTCGTGAGCGTCACCGTGCGCTCGGGGGCGAGGCAGCGGATCCGGGAGCTGAGCGAGGAGATCGCCGCTCTCCCCGAGGTGATGCAGCTGTTCTTCCTCGGCGGCGACGAGGACTTCATCATCCACCTCGCGGCGCGCGACGCGGATCACGTGCGCGACTTCGTCATCGAGCATCTGTCGGCCCACCCCGCGGTCTCGTCGACCCGCACGAGCATCGTGTTCAGCCACTTCCAGAACCCGGTGCGCTCCGAATAGGAACCGGATTCGGATGCAGACGCAGCGGGGGGGGCGGGGGGGAGGAAAAACCCCCCCCCCCCCGGGGTCCCGGTTGGGGGTCCCCCGCGGGGGGGGGGGGGGGGGCCCCCCCCCCCCCCCCCCCCCGCTGCGTCTGGCGCGTTACTTCGCGACGAAGTACAGGCGCTTGTTCGCGAACTCACCGATGCCGACGGGGCCCATCTCGCGGCCGAAGCCGGAGCGCTTCACGCCGCCGAAGGGCATCTCGGCCGCTTCCGCGGCGATGGTGTTCACGTGGGTCATCCCCGTCTCGAGGCGCGAGGCGACCTTGGCGGCGCGAGCCTCGTCGGTGGAGAAGACCGAGCCGCCGAGTCCGAGCTCGCAGTCGTTCGCCAACTCCAGCGCCTCCTCGTCGCTCGAGACCTTGTAGACGGTGGCGACGGGGCCGAAGATCTCCTCGCGGTACGACTCCGAGTCGCGGGGCACACCGGTCAGCACGGCGGGCGAGAAGTGCGCGCCGGGGCCGTCCGCGAGCACGCCGCCGGCCTCGAGGGTCGCCCCCTCGGAGACGGCCTTCTGCACCTGGGCGTTGACGGTCTCGGCCGCGGTGCGGGTCGAGAGCGGCACGAAGGCGCCGTCCGCCAGATCGAGCTGGTCGCCCGGCACGAGGCCCTCGGCGAGCTTCTTCAGCTCGGCCACGAACTCGTCGTAGATGTCGTCCATCACGATCAGGCGCTTGTTCGAGTTGCACACCTGGCCGCCGTTGTAGACGCGGAAGGCCCACGCCTCCTTGGCGACCGCCGCCACGTCGTCGGCGTCGAGCACGACCATGGGGTCGATGCCGCCGAGCTCGAGCACGCACTTCTTCAGATGGCGCCCCGCCTGCTCGCCGATGATCGCGCCTGCGCGCTCCGAGCCGGTGAGCGAGACGCCCTGGACACGGGGGTCGGCGATGATCGTGGCGATCTGGTCGTGCGAGGCGAAGACGTTCTGATAGCCGCCGACCGGAACGCCGGCCTCCTCGAAAATCTCCTGCATCGTGAGCGAGGAGCGCGCGCAGATGTCGGCGTGCTTGAGCAGGATCGTGTTGCCGAGCACCAGGTTCGGGGCCGCGAAGCGGGCGACCTGGTAGTAGGGGAAGTTCCACGGCATCACGCCGAGCAGCACGCCGACGGGGCGGTGCTCGATGTACGCCTTGCCGGGGATCGTGCTGGGGATCTCGTAGTCGGTGATCAGGCTGGGGCCGTGCACCGCGTAGTACTCGATGATGTCGCGCGCGAACTCGACCTCGTCGATCGACTCGGCGATCGACTTGCCCATCTCGAGGGCGATGATGCGGGCGAGCTCGTCCTTGCGCTCCTCGAAGATCTCGGCGACCCGCTTCACGACCTGGGCGCGCTCGTAGACGCTCTTCTCCCGCCATTCGCGGTAGACGGAGTCGGCGCTCGAGATCGCCTGCTCGATCTGCTCGTCGGTGGCTGCCTCGAAGGTCTCGACGATCTCGCCGGTTGCGGGGTTCTGGACACGGTACTTCGACATGTTTCTCCTTGAAAGTTTCGGGTCGGCGCGAGGGTGCGCCCATTGCGACTGAACTGTCAGTTTGGATTTCTGAAAGCTATCACTCCACTCGGTCGCGCACGAGAACCCGGCTCCGGGCGAGTATCCCGCGAGCCAGGCGTCATCGCCATACCAGAACCGTACCGTCTTCGACTGATTTCGGCCCCTACCGGCTCGTCGACGGGAGCTGGCCCGCCGCGGCGCGGTCGATCCCGCCCGCCCCGCCCGTGCTGGGGCGACCCTTCTCCGCCATGAATTTGGCGATGCGTTCTGCGCTCGTGAGGATGTGCAGCGATATCCGCCGCTCGATCACTCTGCGATCACCGGTGCGCAATGCATCCATGAGGGCGCTGTGGACGCGATGCTCTCGCTCGGGATCTGAGCGCCTGCGCTGGTCCTCCGCGAGCGCGATCGTGATCTGGGCGGCCGTCACGGGCCACAGTTTCGTCAGGAGGTAGTTCTCCGAAGCCTCCCAGATCCCCTGGTGGAACGCGAGGTGCGCGTCGTGCTGTACGACGGGGTCGGGATCGAAGGCCTCGATCTCGTACTGCCGCCAGCACCGCTCGACCCGCTCGAATCTCTCACCGGACTCGTCGGACAGGATGGCGTCGACCGCGACCATGTCGAGAGCGATCCTGCCCAGGGCGATGTCGTGAAAGGTTGCGGGGTGCAATGCCGAGACTTTGACACCGCGGTGGGGAGACCTCGTAACCAGGCCCTCATCGGCCAGCTCGTTAAGCGCCTCACGGACGGTGGGGCGGCTCACCTTGAGCGAGTCGGCGAGCTGGTGCTCGGTGAGCCGTTCTCCGGGTTGCAGAGACCCCGTGATGATCGACCGACGGATCTCTCTGCGGGCGGCGTCCTTCTTCGAGAGCGTCATGGAGGCGTTGACGGGCTCAAGCCTGCGGTCACCGGCCTGAAGCGGGGTGGCCTGGGCAGAAGTCTCTGACATTCCTGCTGCCTTTCTGACTCTGCGCCGAGGCTAGCAGAACTCCGACGCGGCGGGGGCGGGGCGACGCTCTGCATTGCGGGATCGCCCGGCGCCGCGTTCGCGGTGGTCACCATCGCGACCTCCTGCGACAATGAGGTTCGGATCCTGCTTTGGTGCGAGAAGGGAACGACCGGCATGTCTCGAGCACTGCTCATCGTCGACCTGCAGAACGACTTCACGGAGGGCGGCGCGCTCGGCGTCGCGGGCGGCTCGGCCGTCGTGGCGAGGGTCACCGAGCTGCTGCGCGAATCGCGGGATCGCTACGACCTCGTGGTGGCCTCGCGCGACTGGCACGACGCCGAGGGCGACAACGGCGGCCACTTCGCAGCGGAGGGCGCCGAACCCGATTTCCGCGAGACCTGGCCGCGGCACTGCGTGCGGGGCACGGAGGGGGCCGACTACCACCCCGCGCTCGACATCGACCGCGTCGACGTGCACGTGCGCAAGGGGATGGGGCGGCCCGCCTACTCCGCCTTCGAGGGGGAGACGACGGACGGCCGGGCTCTCGCGGAGGTGCTCGCAGAGCACGGCGTCGACCGCATCGACGTCGTCGGCATCGCGACGGACTACTGCGTGCGGGCATCCGCCCTCGACGCCGTCGAGGCCGGATGCGAGGCGCGGGTGCTCAGCGGCATGGTCGCGGGAGTCGCCCCGGAGAGCACTGTGGCCGCGCTCAAGGAGCTCGCATCCGCCGGCGTCGAGATCGCGTGAGTCGCCTGCGGGTTCAGTGCTCCGCCTGCGCTCAGTGCTCCGCGGGCGGGGTGAGTCGGGCCTCGTGCTCGTCGAGCGCGAGCTCGGCGAGGCGCAGGGTGGCCGAGCTGTAGCGGCCGATCGCGCGCTCCTCGAGCAGGGCCGCCCGCTGGGCGTCGAGCACCACCCGCGAGAGGCGCAGGTAGGCCTGCGCCGCGGTCTCGACGGCTTGCCCCTGCGGCGACCCGGTGTGCGGCAGCGAGAGCGCGATCGGCGCGAGCGAGTTCCGAGCCGTGGCGCGCACCCGCTCGACGATGGCGGGGGAGGGCTCGGGGTACGACCCGTCCTCCTGCTCCGCCGCGAGGGTCTCGTCGAGCGCCGCGGTTCCCTCCTCTACCAGGTCTTTGCTCAGGGCGATGAGCTCCCGCGCCGACGAGCTCGACTCCTGCCCGTCCGGCCACAGCCTGCGGATGACCATCGGCAGGGTCAGCCCGTGCAGCAGCAGCGTCGCCGCCGCGACGAGGAACGCGATCAGCACCACCTGGGCGCGGTAGGGCACTTCGACGGGAATCGACTGCGCGGCGGCGAGGGTGACCACACCGCGCATCCCGCTCCAGGAGAGGACCGCGCCGTCGCGCCATCCGAGGCGCCTCTCGCGCTCGTGGGCGAGATCGGCCTCGGAGCGCCGCTGCATGAGCGTGAGCTTCCGCAGCTGCCTCCTGCTGCGCTCCGATCCCGAGCCCTTCTCGCGCACGCGATCCGTCAGCCGGGTGAATCCCTCGGAGCGGGCCTCGTAGCGATCCAGGTCGCCCCGCATGGACCAGAGCAGCGGGACCAGGAAGACCGTGCGGCAGAGGATCAGGAGGACGACGAGGCCGAGCGCGATCAGGCCGACGTGCCGCAGCTGGAATCCGCTGTCGCCGACCTCGTCCACCAGGGCGTGCAGCTGCAGCCCCATGACGAGGAACACGCCGTTCTCGATCGCGAACTGCACCGTGCGCCAGTTCAGCCGCTCGTTCATCCGCGCGGTCGCGCTGAATCTCCGCGCCGAGTGGTGCCCCGTGTAGAGGCCGGTGACGACGACCGCGAGCACCCCCGAGGCGCCGACCTCCTCCGCGGGGATGAATGCGACGAAGGGCACGATGAAGGAGACGACGGTGTCGTAGACCGGGTTCCTCAGCTTCGAGCGCACCCAGACGGTGATGACGCCGATGAGGAACCCGATCGCGATCGCGGCGGTCACCGCGAAGGCGAAGGAACCCGCGGCGTCCCAGAACACGAAGCTGCCCGCCACCGCCGCGAGCGCGGTCTTCAGGAGCACGAGCGAGGTCGCGTCGTTGACCAGGCTCTCGCCCTCGAGGATCGACACCAGCCGCTCGGGCATGCCGAGCCGCTTGCCGATGGAGGTCGCCGCGACCGCGTCGGTGGGGCTGATCACGGCGCCGAGGGCGATGCCGACGGGCAGCGGGATCGCGGGCACGAGCAGGTGCAGCAGCACGCCGACGACGAGTGCCGAGATGATGACGAGCAGGACCGAGAGCCCGACCACCGGTTTGAGGTTGCGGCGGAAGTCGACGAGCGGCACGTTGACCGCCGCGGCGTAGAGCAGCGGGGGAAGGGCTCCGATGAGGATGATCTCGGGATCGATCACGACGCGGGGGACGAACGGCAGGTAGCCGATGCCGATGCCCACGACGACGAGGATGAGCGGCGCGGCGATCCCGATCCGGCCGGCGACGATGGCCGTTCCGACCACCAGCACCACCGCCGCCACGGCGAGCAACCCGATTTCCATGTACTCAGCTTAGAGCCGCGTCTCGCAGGCGAGGGCCTCGGGACCGTGACCCGGGCGATAGCCGACCTGTCGGGGTGAAGATCGTCGAGGCGGATGCTCATCGGTCACCGATGCGGCATATGCGGGTCGATACCGCGCATCCGTGGCGACCGAGGGTTCGTACTATCCTGGGGGGCCTGCGCGGCTCGCCCAGGACCTCGCCCGAGAGGTGCACCGGGAGACTCGCCCGGGCTTCCCTGCGAGGTTCCCCGGGCGATTCCGCCGCGACGGGCGAACTTCTTCTCGGAGGCCATCTCACGTGTCCACGCTCATGCGGATCCTGCAGTTCACCAGATCGCTGACCCCCTATTACATCGGGATCATGGTCGCGGCCGCCGTGGTGACCGCCGCGGGGCTGTCGGTCCCCTTCATCACGGGGAAGGCGACCGACGTGGTGGTGGAGGCCGTGCGCTCGATCGCGGGTGGCGAGGGGGTGCCGGACGACGCGATCCGGATCGTGGTGCTGCTCTCGCTCGCGCTGCTGGCGGCGAGCCTGGTCGAGACCTTCGTCAGCAACATCGGCGGGTACTGGGGCGACGTGATGAGCGCGAAGATGCGCACCATCCTCTCCACGCGCTACTTCGAGAAACTGCTCTCCCTGCCGCAGCGCTACTACGACAACGAGCTCACGGGCACCATCGTGGCCCGCCTGAACCGGTCGATCTCCGAGGTCACCAACTTCATGAAGTCGTTCTCGAACATGTTCGTGACGATGCTGATGACGACGGTGGCGGTGCTCGCGATCAGCGCCTGGCACTACTGGCCGCTCGCGCTGCTGCTGCTCATCGCCTACCCCCTCTATCTCTGGCTGACGGCGCTGACGAGCCGGAAGTGGCAGCGGCTGGAGGGACGCAAGAACGAGCACGTCGATATCGCCTCGGGCCGGTTCTCCGAGGTCGTCGGGCAGATCCGCGTGGTCAAATCGTTCGTGCGGGAGCGCAGCGAGCTGCAGCACTTCGAGGAGCACTTCGACGAGACGGTGCAGCTCACCGCCGAGCAGTCCCGGCACTGGCACCTCATGGACGGCCTGCGCCGCGGCGTGCTGAACGTGATCTTCTTCGCCCTCTACGTGATCATCTTCGTGCGCACCGTGACGGGGCACTTCACGCCCGGCGAGATGGTGATGCTGATCCAGCTCATGGCGATGGCGCGGCAGCCGGTGACGAGCCTCAGCTGGGTCGTCGACTCCGCCCAGCGGGCCATCGCGGGATCGAAGTCGTATTTCGAGGTCATGGAGATCGACCCGGCGGATCTCGACGGGGGACCGGCCGGCCGAGCGACGGGTCGCCGCGATGCGGCGGATATCCGCGATGCGGCCTCTCCCGGCGCTCCCGGTTCGCGCGACGGCGGCGACGCGCCGATGGCGTCGTTCAGGAACGTGCGCTTCGGGTACGACGAGGACGACGACGTGGTCTCCGGCATCTCCTTCGACATGGCGCGCGGCGAGCGGGTGGCGCTCGTCGGAGAGTCCGGCGGCGGCAAGAGCACCCTGATCAACCTGCTGCTGGGGCTGTACTCGCCGCGCTCCGGCAGCATCGAGGTCGCCGGGATCGACGGCGACCTCTCCGCGCTGCGCCGCAGCATCGGCGTCGTGTTCCAGGATCCCTCGCTCTTCTCCGGCACCATCGCCGAGAACATCGCCTACGGGCGCCCCGATGCGAGCCGCGAGGAGATCGAGGAGGTGGCGAAGCGGGCCGCCGTCGACATCTTCGTGGAGAAGTTCCCCGCGGGCTACGACACCGTCATCGGCGAGCGGGGGATGAAGCTCTCGGGCGGCCAGAAGCAGCGCATCGCCGTGGCGCGGGCCATGCTGAAGGACGCGCCCATCCTCGTGCTCGACGAGGCGACGAGCGCGCTCGACACGAAGTCGGAGCGCCTCGTGCAGGCCGGCCTCGAGGAGCTCATGCGGGGGCGCACCAGCCTGATCATCGCGCACCGCCTCTCGACGATCGCCGAGGTCGACCGCATCATCACGCTGCGCGACGGGCGCATCGACGAGATCGGCACCCCGGCCGAGCTCACCGAGTCCGGGGGCATCTACGCCGAGCTGCTCGCCCTGCAGAACTCGACGTCGAAGGCCGATCGCAAGCGCCTCAAGCGCTTCGACGTGATCGGCTGAGCCGCGCCGCCGCCCGTGAAGCATCGGGTGAGGAGCCGGCCCGGGGCCCCGTCGCTTCGCCGGGATCGCGACGGCGGTCGCCCCGCCACTACGATGGTGCAGATGTCTCCCCTCGCCGACCGTCGCCGCGCCCGCGTCGCGACGATGATCGCCTTCGCCACGAACGGCGCGCTGCCCGCGACCCTGATGGCCCGGTACGCGGAGGTGAAGGAGCTCCTCGGGATCGACGCCGCCGTGTTCGGCATCGTGGTGGTCGGCTACCTCCTCGGCGCCGCCGGAGCGTTCCAGCTGCCGGGCGCGATCCTGCGCCGCCTGGGCAGCCGCGGTGCCACGTCGACCGGGACGGTCTGGATCGCGCTCGCGCTGGTGCTCGCCACCCTCGGGGTCGCGACGGGGCAGCTGTGGCTCTTCGTCGTCGGTCTCGTGCTCGCCGGCTTCGGCGACGCCGCGGTCGACGTGGCGGAGAACGCGCAGGGCCTCCGGGTGCAGGAGGCCTACGGCAGGTCGCTGCTCTCCTCGATGCACGCCGGCTGGAGCGTGGGAGCCGCCGTCGGCGGGGTCGTGGGCACGGTCGCCGGCTCGCTGGGCGTGCCGCTGCTCGTCCACGTGGCCGCCTGGGGGGTCGTCTGCGTCGTCGCGATGACCTGGTCGGGGCGCTTCTTCCTCGCCGATGCTCACGTCGGGGAGACCGCGGATCCGGGCACCGGCAGGATCGGCGCTCGCGCCCTGCGGCTGCTGATTCCGCTCGCGCTCGTCGCGCTGGCCGGGATCGCGGTCGAGGACATCGGCAACAACTGGTCAGCCGTGCTGCTCGCCACGGAGCGCGGCGTTCCGGTCGCGTCGGCTGGGATCGGTCTGAGCGTCCTGCTGGGAGCGCAGTTCGCCGGCCGCCTCGTCGGCGACCGATTCATCGACCGCGTCGGCAACCGGGCCGCGCTCCTCGTCAGCCTGGTCATGATCGCCGGAGGCTTCGTCCTCGCCGCATGGGCGCCGTGGGCGTGGCTCACGCTGGCGGGCCTCGCGCTCGCCGGCTTCGGCAGCGCGGTCACGATCCCGCTCGCCTTCGCCGGAGCCGACGCCATGCCGGGCCTGCGCCCGCACGCCGGCGTGACGTGGATCAGCTGGATCATGCGCGTGGCGAGCCTCGGGCTCAGCCCCGCCGTCGGCGGCATCACCACGGCCGCCTCGCTGCCCGTCGCCATTTCGGCCGCCTCGCTGCTCGCCCTGCTCGCGCTCGTCTTCCAGCTGCGCCGGCCCCGCTGAGGCCTCAGGCCACCGCGATCGCCGTCCCGGATCTGCCGTGGAAGGCGCCCCACCGCTCCGCGACGGGGGCGAGCGCCGCGGCGTCGAGGCGCTCGCCCGGCAGCGCGGTGGCGCTCACGTCCTCGCCCTTGCGGGTGCCGCGCTTCCAGGTGCCCACCACGCGCCCGTCGTGCACGACCGTGGCGAGGAACATCCCGTTGCGGCCCGGCACGATGCGCTCGAAGTGCGCGGGATCGAGCTGCGCCGAGCGGTCGGTGTAGCCGAGCAGGTGCTCGTCGAACGCCGGCAGCAGCAGCCACGCGCCCCCACGGGACCCGATGCCCGAACCCGCGCGCGATCCTGCGCCGGCGCGCGACCCTGCGCCGGATCCGCCCGAACCGGAGAGCTCGTCGAGCGCCTCGGGCGCCGCCCAGAACTCGGCGGGGGAATCGGCCACGCGCAGCGGCGCCAGCCGCCCGGCCTCGGCGGCGAGCGCGAGCCCCCGTCTCGCGTCGCGCGCGGTGAGACCGGTCCACCAGGCGAAGTCCTTGGCGGTGACCGGACCGCGAGCGCCCGCGTAGCGGAGCGCGAACTCGGCGAGCGCCTCGTCGCCCTCGAGACGGCGCGGCGAGGCGATCCAGTCGTCGGCGAGCACGAGCCGCGGCTCCCCGTCGACGACGGGGCCGAGCGTGGCGATCCCGTTCTGACACAGCCACCAGATCAGGTGGTAGCGCCAGTTGCTCCGCCACTCGAGACCGGCTCCCGTCCAGACTTCGGAGAGCTCGTCCCGGTCGAGGCTGCGTCCGCCGCTCATGGCCTCGACCGCGGTCTCGACCAGCGCGTCGAGCGCCGCGTCGCTCATGCCGAGGAACTCGCGGCGCTTGGGCGCGCCGGCCAGCACCCGGTGCCCGGTCACGCCCTGCATCCAGCCGATGTCCTCGGCGGCGACGACGTGGATGGTGCCGCGCATGGGCCAGGAGCGCACGATGAGACCCCGGTTGAAGGCCGCCGTGACGTCGTCGACCGCGCTGCCCGGCGTGCGCACGCCGAGTGCCCAGCGGGCCGACCGCCAATCCTGCCCCTGCGACGCGAGCATGCGCCGCGCCGTGCTCGCGATGCGCTCCGGGGCCGGGTCGTCGTGATCCCGATCCCGGTCAGAGGCCGAACCGGCGCTCCGGGCGGCACCGTGAGCACCGCGATCGAGCCCTTCGAGCCCCAGCGCGCGCATGCGGAGGCGGAGCAGGTCGGCGGCACCCAGTTCGACGGTCATGTCGAGAATCGTAGACCCCGCCCTCGACGAACGGCTCGCCGCCGACCCGCGGGGGCGAGATCCTGCTCAGCCCGAGGGCGCGGATCAGAACCGGGCCCGCGCGTACTGCGGCGGCACGAGCGCCGCCGCCGAGGGCGCGCGCAGCTCGTGCGCCCACCGGATCGGCAGGTGCGGGTCGGTGAGCAGCGCCCGCCCGAGCAGCACCGTGTCGGCCTGGCCGGTGGCGAGGATCCCCTCGGCCTGCGCCGCCTGGGTGATGAGGCCGACGGCGGCCACGGGCAGCGGCCCACGGCGCACCTCGGCTGCGAGGCCGACCTGATAGGACGGGCCGACCGGGATCGGGGCGCTCGGCACGTTCGCGGCCGAGGAGACGTCGATGAGGTCGGCGCCGTCGTCGGCGAGCCAGGAGGACAGCTCGGTCGCCTCCTCGACGGAGAAGCCGCCCGGCACCCACTCGGTGGCCGAGACGCGCACGAGGATCGGCAGGGACGCGTGCCGATCCCGGATCTCCCGCACGATCTCGCGGAGCAGCCGGGCCCGCCCTGCCAGTTCGCCGCCGTACGCGTCTCGGCGATGATTCGACAGCGGCGAGAGGAACTCGTGCAGCAGGTAGCCGTGCGCCGCGTGCACCTCGACGGCGTCGGCCCCGGCTCGCACCGCGCGGTCGGCGGCGTCGGCGAAGGCGCGCACCAGCACGGGCAGCTCGACGGCGTCGAGGGCGCGCGGGGTCGCGAAGTCGCCGAACGGGATGGCGGAGGGCGCGACGGTCTCCCACGCCCCCTCCGCGGCGGCGAGCGATCCCGAGGGGGAGCCGGGCAGCGTCGGGTGGGTCGAGGCCTTGCGCCCCGCGTGGGCGAGCTGCACGCCGATCCTCGCGCCGTGGGCGTGCGCCGCGTCGACGATCCGGGCGAGCGCGTCGGCCTGGGCGTCGTTCCAGAGCCCGAGATCGAGCGCGGAGATCCTGCCCTCGGGCACCACCGCGGTCGCCTCGGTGAGCACGAGCCCCGCCCCGCCGCGGGCGAGCGAACCGAGGTGCTGGAGGTGCCAGTCGGTCGCGACGCCGTCCTCGGCCGTCACCGAGTACTGGCACATCGGCGAGGCCCAGAGGCGGTTGCGGAACTCGACGTCGCGGAGGCGGAGCGGACGGAACAGGATGGGATCGGCCATCCCTCGAGTCTAGAAGCCCGGGGCGCGCGTCCCTGCGGCTGCGGCGAGAGCCGCGTCGGCAGCGGGGAGGGGGCCGGTCGTGCGAACCGGTGTCAGCGGTCTGTGCCAGGCTTGACGCGTCCGCCCAGCACACGAGAGAGGAGCGGCCGTGAAGATCTTGCACACCTCCGACTGGCATCTCGGGAGGAGCTTCCACGGGCACTCCACCGCTCCCCAGCTGCGCCAGGTGCTCGGGGCGCTCCCGGCGCTGATCGCGGAGCACGGGGTCGACGTCGTCGCCGTGGCCGGCGACGTGTTCGACCACGCCGCGCCCGCCGCCGAGCTCTACGAGGCGCTCGCGCGGGCGATCCGCGGCATCCGCGAGGCGGGCGCCGTCGTCGTGATGATCAGCGGCAACCACGACAACGCCGCGAGGCTGGGCTTCCAGTCCGAGTGGGCGGCCATGGGAGGGGTGCACGTCATCACGAGGGGCTCCGCCTTCCGGGAGCCCCTGACGCTCACCGACGCGCACGGCGCCGTCGACTTCTACGGCGTCCCGTTCCTCGAGCCCATGCTGCAGCGCGAGCTGTACCCCGGCGAGCGGCTGCGCGAGCACCGCACCCTGCTCGCGCGGGTGATGGGGGAGGTGGATCGGCTCGTGGCCGAGCGGGGCAACCGCAGCGTCGTGCTCTCGCACTGCTTCGCGGTGAACGAGGCGACCGCCCGGGACGCGGCGCTCGAGAACTCGGATCTGGTGTGGGACCTGACGGCGGGCGGCCTCGATCTCGTGCCGGCCGGCATCTTCGGCGGGGTCGACTACGCCGCGCTGGGGCATCTCCACGGCCGCGGCACGCTCGCCCCGAACGTGCGGTACAGCGGCGCACCGCTCCACTACTCGTTCTCCGAAGCGGACAAGCCCCGCGGGGCCTGGCTCGTCGAGCTCGACGGCGGCGGGCTCGCCCGCGTCGACTGGCTGCAGCTGCCGGTGCCGCGGCCGCTGGTCAGGATCCGGGGCACGATCGACGAGCTCCTGAGTGCGAGCGGGCTCGCGAAGCACGAGGGCAGCTGGGTCGAGGCCACGCTCACCGACTGCGTGCGTCCGATCGACGCGATGCGCCGTCTGAAGGAGCGGTTCCCGCACTGCGCCCGGATCGAGTTCGCGCCGATCGGAGGGGCGGAGGGCCCCCGCCGCAGCTACGCCTCGCGGGTCGCGGGTCGTGGGGACGACGAGGTGATCGGGGAGTTCCTCGCACACGTCCGCTCGGGGGAGGGGCCCGACGACGCCGAGCGCGAGCTCCTGGCAGAGGTGCTCGCCGAGGTGCGGGAGGGCGGGGCGCGATGAGGATCCTGACGCTCGACCTCGAGGGCTTCGGCCCGTTCCGCGACCGGCAGGTGCTGCGGTTCGACCGTGCCGCGGCCGGCGGCATCCTCCTGATCGCTGGCCGCACCGGCGCGGGCAAGTCGAGCCTGCTCGACGCCGTGAGCTTCGCGCTCTACGGCGCGGTGCCGCGCTACGACGGGCAGCCGGGCCGCGTGCGCAGCGATCACAGCGAGCCGACGCGGCCCACGAGGGTGACGCTCGACTTCGAGATGGGCGGAGCGCGCTATCGGGTCGAGCGGCGACCCGAGTGGCAGCGGCCGAAGCAGCGCGGCACCGGCACGACGCTGCAGAAGCAGGAGGCCCGGCTGTGGCGCTGGGACGAGGCGGCATCGGATTGGGAGGGCATCGCCTCGCGGCCCGTCGACGTGGCGCCCGAGCTGCAGGAGATCCTCGGGCTCAGCCACGCGCAGTTCCTCCAGGTCGTGCTGCTCGCCCAGGGCGGTTTCCAGCGCTTCCTGCACGCGCAGGACCAGGAGCGCCAGGCGACCCTCAGAACGCTCTTCCGCACGCAGCGCTTCGCCGAGGTCGAGCGCCTGCTCGCGGAGCGGCGCCGGGAACTCGACGAGACGGTGGGGCGGGCGGAGGCGCGCATCTCCGGTCTGCTCGAACAGGCGGAGGCGGCCATCGCCGAGGCGCCCGACCCCGCGTCCGAGACGGCCGGGTCTGGGCAGACCGCCGACTCGATCGATGCGCGCCGCGGCGCGGTGGCCGCGGCGGTGGCCGCGCTGGGCTCCGAGTCCGACGGGCTCCGGCGCCGTGCCGCCGAGACCGCCCGCGCCGCCGGAGCGGCGGACGAGCGGGCCCGGCTCTCCCGAACGCTCGCCGCAGCCCAGCGACGGCTGTCGGAGGCGAGGGAGCGCGAGCGGAGTCTCGCCGAGGGGGAAGCGGCGGTCGAGCGGGATCGCGCGATCCTCGCGGGTGCCGACCGCGCTGCGCCGGTCGAACTGGCCTCCACCAGGCTCAACCGGCTCTCCCAGCAGCAGGAGGAGATCATGCACGGTCTCCGCGCCGCACGAGAGCACCTGATCGAGGCCGCCGAACGGGCGGGGGAGTCGCAACGGGTCGCCGCACTCGTCGAGAGGCCTCTCGCTCACGGGGAGTACGCCGAACGCGGCCAGGACGCGGAGATCGCGGTCGCTGCGGAGGGCCTCGAGCCCGCGGTGCTGCAGCCGTGGCGGGACGAGGTCGCCGCCTCTCTCGCGGCCCTCGACGAAGCGCGTGACCGGGAGGCCGACCTCGCCTCATTGGAGGCCGAGGCCGAGCGCCTGCGCGGCCTGCTCTCCGAGCGCCGCGAGGCAGGGGCTGCCCTGCGGAACCGAGCCGAAGTGCTGCCGGGCCTCCGCGACGAGGCCCGCACCTCCGTCGAACGGCTCGCCCGCCTCGCGGCGCCGCTCGACGAGCTGCGTCGCACGCTCGAACGAGCCGAGCGGACGGCTGAGGCCGCTCTTCGCGCCGGCGAGCTCACCACGGCTCTCGCCACGGCACGGCGGCTCTCGAGCGAGCGGGCCGAGGATGCCGCCGATGCCGCCGCGCGGGTGCGAGACCTGCTGGCGCGCCGGCTCGAGGGCATGGCGGGCGAGCTCGCCGAGGGACTGCGCGCTGGCGAGCCCTGCCCCGTCTGCGGGGCCGTCGAGCATCCCGAACCCGCCGACCGCGACGACCCCGTGTCGTCCGAGCAGATCGAGCGGGCCGAGCGCGGGGCCGCGGTGGCCAATACCGGCCTCGACGACGCCCGGGCGTCCGAGCGGCAGCTCGAGACCGACCTCGCCGAGGCGCGGGCGCAGGCCGAGGGACGCGCCCCCGTCGAAGCCGAACGGGCCCTCGCCGAGGCTCGCTCGGCCGTGAGCGCCGCGGCGGAGGCCGAGCGGGAGCTCGCCGAGCGGCGGAGGAGGCTCGCCGAGCTCGAGACCGAGCTCGAGTCGACCGCGGAGCGCGAACGCGGACTCTCGGAGACGGTGCTCGCCGCGGAGCACGAGCTCACGATCGTGGAGCGCGATCGCGCCGCGGTCGCCGAGCGCCTCCGCGCCATGCGCGGCGCCTTCGAGACGCTCGCCGAACGCCGCCAGGCCGAGCTGCTGCTGCGGAACGCCCTCGACGAGACGCTGCGGCGCGGTGCGGAGCTCACGGCGGCGCGGGCCGAGTACGACACGACCTGGGAGGAGTGCCGCGAAGCGACCGCGCGAGCGGGCTTCGAATCGTTCGCCGCCGCCATCGCCGCCTCGATGCCCGAGGAGGCGCGCAGCGAGCTGAGGAGGCGCATCGAAGAGCACGAGGCCGAGCGCCAGCAGATCGCAGGCGTTCTCGCGGATCCCGAGCTGCAGGGCCTGCCCGCCGATCCGGTTCCGCTGGATCGGCACGAGGCCGAGCTGACCGCCGCGCAGGGCGCTGCGCGAGAGGCGGAACGCGCCGCCGTCACGGCCGAGGATCGCGTCCGTGAGCGCCGTGGGCAGCTCGAGCGCCTGGACGTCGCCGTCGCCGAGGCCGCAGCGGGCATGGAGGCACTGCGCCGTCTCCGACGCCTCAGCGACACTGTGCAGGGCAAGGAGCCCAACACGCGGCGCATGCGGCTGGAGGCCTTCGTCCTGGCCGCGCGGCTCGAGGCCATCGTCGATGCGGCCAATCGCCGTCTGCGGACGATGGTCGGCGGCCGCTATACGCTGCAGCACGACGACGGGCTCCGCAGCCGCGGCCGCCAATCCGGGCTCGGGCTGCGCGTGCTCGACGAGTACACCGGGCGCGCTCGAAGCACGGACTCGCTGTCGGGCGGCGAGACGTTCCTCGCCTCGCTCGCCCTCGCCCTGGGCCTCGCCGACGTGGTCACCGCCGAGTCCGGCGGCATCGCACTCGATACGCTGTTCATCGACGAGGGTTTCGGCTCGCTCGATCCCGATGCGCTGGATCAGGCGATGGCGACCCTCGACACGCTGCGCGAGGGAGGCCGCACGGTCGCGCTCATCAGCCACGTGACCGAGATGAAGGAGCGCATCCCCGCGCAGCTGGAGGTGATCGTCGATCACCGCGGCATCAGCAGTCTGCGCGGCGACGGCGTGCAGGAACCGGACGAGGCGCAGGAACCGGATGACGTGCGGGAACCCGGCGGCCTGCGGGAAACGACAGTGAGAGAGTGGGAGACCCGATGAGCCTGAGCCGGATCCTCGACGCGGCCGCCGCGGCACGCGCGAGCTCGCACCCGGAATCGGCGCCGGGGATGAACCCAGACGAGCCCGACGAGGTGTTCGCCGCGTTCGAGGAGTGGGCCGCGCAGGAGCGGGGCCTCCGGCTCTACCCGGCGCAGGAGGAGGCGCTGCTCGGCCTCGCCCTCGGCAGCAACGTCATCCTCTCGACGCCCACCGGCACCGGCAAGTCGCTCGTCGCGCTCGGCGCCCACTTCATCGCCCTCGCCGAAGGGCGGCGCACCGTCTACACGGCGCCCATCAAGGCGCTCGTCAGCGAGAAGTTCTTCGACCTCGTCGATGTGTTCGGCGCCGACCGCGTCGGCATGGTCACGGGCGACACCTCCATCAATCCGGACGCCCCGATCCTGTGCTGCACGGCCGAGATCCTCGCGAACCTGGCGCTGCGGGATCGCGACACCGGCGGTGTCACCCAGGTCGTGATGGACGAGTTCCACTTCTACGCGGAGCCGGATCGCGGGTGGGCCTGGCAGGTGCCGCTGCTGCTGATGGGCGACGCCCAGTTCCTGCTCATGTCCGCGACGCTCGGCGACGTCACCGAGCTCGGCGCCGACCTCACGAGGCGCACCGGTCGCGACACCGCGCTCGTGACCGGCGTCGAGCGACCCGTGCCGCTCACCTTCGAGTACGCGGTCACCCCCGTGCACGAGACGATCGAGCGACTGCTCGACGAGCGCAAGACCCCCGCCTACCTCGTGCACTTCAACCAGTCGCACGCGGTCGAGCAGGCGCAGGCGCTCGTCAGCATCCGCCTCATCGACCGTTCCGGGCGCGACGAGATCGCCGAGGCGATCGGAGACTTCCGCTTCTCAACGGGCTTCGGCGGCACGCTCTCCCGGCTCGTCCGATCCGGCATCGGGGTGCACCACGCCGGCATGCTGCCGCGGTACCGGCGCCTCGTCGAGCAGCTCGCGCAGCGGGGCCTGCTGCGGGTCATCTGCGGCACCGACACGCTCGGCGTCGGCATCAACGTGCCGATCCGCACCGTGCTCCTCACCGCGCTCACCAAGTTCGACGGCGAGCGGATGCGCCGCCTCAGCGCCCGGGAGTTCCACCAGATCGCCGGCCGCGCCGGCCGGGCCGGCTACGACACCGAAGGCGACGTGATCGCACTCGCGCCCGAGCACGAGATCGAGAACGCCCGGGCCGAGGCCAAGGCGGCGGCGAAGGCCGCCGACGGTAGGGGCGGGAAGAAGCCGAAGCCCGTCAAGAAGAAGGCCGCCCCGCAGGGCTTCGTCTCCTGGAACGAGGGCACCCTCGAGCGACTCGTCGGCTCCCAGCCTGAGGCCCTCGTCAGCCGCATGCGGGTGACGCACTCCATGGTGCTCGGCGTCATCGCCCGCGGCGAGGAGCGCGAGGGCGATGCGCTGCGGGTCATGCGCACGCTCATCTTCGACAGCCACGAGCCCCGCGCCAGCCGGTTCGCGCACGCGCGCACCGCGATCGGAATCTTCCGCACCCTTCGCAACGGCGGCATCGTCGAGGTGCAGGAGGACGCCCGGGGCCACCGCCTGCTGCGACTCACGGTCGAGCTGCAGGCCAACTTCGCGCTCAACCAGCCGCTCTCGCCGTTCGCGCTCGCCGCCATCGAGCTCCTCGACCCCGACTCGCCGGAGTACGCGCTCGACGTCGTCTCGATCATCGAGTCGACCCTCGAGGATCCGCGGGCGATCCTGCGCGCCCAGGAGCACCGGGCGCGGGGCGAGGCGGTCGCGGCGATGAAGGCCGAGGGGGTCGAGTACGAGGAGCGCATGGAGCGGCTCGAGGAGATCACGCACCCGCAACCGCTGAAGGAGCTGCTCGAGGAGGCCTTCGGCGAGTACGCCAAGGAGGTGCCGTGGGCCCGCGACTTCGAGCTCCGGCCGAAGTCCGTGGTGCGCGACATGATCGAGCGCGCCTTCGGCTTCCGCGACCTCGTCTCCTTCTACCAGCTCGGCCGCTCGGAGGGCAGCGTGCTGCGCTATCTCAGCGACGCGTTCCGCGCCATCGAGCGCACCGTGCCCGAGCAGGCGAAGAGCGAGGAGCTCGCCGAGCTCATCGAGTGGCTCGGCGAGCTCGTGCGCCAGGTCGACTCGAGCCTGCTCGACGAATGGCAGGCCCTCGAAGCTGGAAGCGGAGCTTTCAGCCGAGGGGCTGGTGCCGCACACGGCGGCAGCCCACGGAGCGAAGCGAGCGAGGGGCCGCTGCCGCCGCGGCCCCGCTCGCTGCTCGCGAACCAGCGGGCGTTCCTGGTCATGGTGCGCAACGCTCTCTTCCGGAGGGTGCAGGCGGCCGCCTTCGAGCGCTACCACGAGCTCGAGGAGCTCGACGGCTCGGCGGGCGCCGGCCTCGGCGGCGGGTTCGGCGCGGAACGCTGGCGCGACGCGCTCGACGGCTACTTCACGGAGTACGACTCCATCGGCGTCGACGCTGCCGCCCGCTCTGCGGCGCTGCTCGAGCTCGACCGCGGCCCCGAAGCCCTCGCGGCGGGAGTGTGGCGGTTCCGCCAGGTGCTCGCCGACCCCGAGGGAGACCACGACTGGGGCATCGAGGGCGTCGTCGACCTGGGGGCCTCGGAGGAGGCCGGCGAGGCGGTCGTGAGGGTCGAGCGGGTGGGCCCGCTCACGGGGTAGCGAGCAGCGCGGCGACCTCTTCATCGGTGAGCTGTCGCCACGGCGATTCCTGCGGTTGCACGAGCGAGGCGTCGGGGCTGTCGCCCTGGGTCCACCACTTGGCCTCGTACCCGGTGCCGTCGAAGATCACGCGTGCCCCGCGGCGGTACTCCTCGCCCTTCTGCCATGCCGGGTAGGCGTCTGCGGGCAGTTGCGGGCGCTCCACCGGTTTCTCGCCGGGCAGCACCGGCCCCAGCAGCCGCCACGGCTGCGCTCCGCTCTCAGCGGGCTGATCCGGTTGGTCGCCCTGCGTCCACCACTTGGCCTCGTAGACGCTGCGGTGCCAGACGACCTTCGTCTCCGCGGGGTAGGCGACGTCGACGTCCCAGATGGGGTAGGGGCTCGTCTCGGGATCGTCCTCGGTCCTCTCCGACTCTTCCACCAGGTGCTCGACGGCCTCCTCGGCGATCTGCGTGATGCCGCCCGGGCGCTGTTCTCGGAGCGTCTTCGAGAACGCGCCCGACTCCTGCGCGACACCGCTGCAGGAGTCGGAGACCTGTTTCGGATCGGGCCAGTTCTCGTCGCACTCGTCATCCCGGTTGAGGGACCACATCGACATGCGCGTCATCCCGTGCTCCGAGGAGAAGTCGGCGAGAGCCTCCGCGTCGGAGAGGGAGAAGACCTCGTCGCGCACGTCGTTCTGCCCGATCATCGGCGTGGCCGAGACGCGGCTCCACGCGGTCGCGTCGCCGATCGGTGCGTCGATCTCCTGGTACAGGGAACGCAGCTGCGCCTGCACCGCCGTCAGACTCTCCCGGATCGTCGGCATCAGTTCTCGACCGCCGGAGTTGTAGTTCATCGTCATCGCGTTGACGCCCGCCAGCTCGACTCCCGCGTCGAGGTACGCCCGCACAGCCTGCACGCCGTCGAAGGTGAGACCGTCGGGTGCGACCGGCAGCGTGAGCCACACGTCGAGCTCGCCCGTGTCCGAACGGTCGTCCTGCACCGTCGCGATGGCCCGGGCCTGGCGTTCGACGGCGGTCGCATCGCTCAGCAGGTCCCCCTCGATGTCCATGTCGATGCTTCCGAGTTCGTAACGCTCGATCACGCTCCGATACCCCTCGGTCAACGCCGAGGGGTCGTCGCATGCGAGTGCGAGATCGGAGTTGGCCTGGCCGCCGAACGACACCATCGCCGAGCCGCCGAGCATGCGGAAGCGGGCGAGCCTGCGGTCGAGGTCGAGCGTGTGCTCGGCCTCGTCGAGCCCGTAGACCCCTCCCCATGCCGGGTCGCAAGCCTCCTCCTGCGATGCCACGACGAACGCGAGCACCACGTTGCGCTGTCCGCTCTCACCGGGAGACTCGAAGGGGATGCTGGGCGTCGCCGTGACGTCGACGTAGGCGTCGAACCACGGCTTCCGCTCAGCGGCGGCCTGCCGATCCCGCCAGCCCGTCCACGCGTAGCCCAGAGCGAGCACGAGACCCGCCACGATCAGGATCAGCAGGCTCAGGCGAAACCACGAGAGCCTGCGCCCTGGAAACCACTTCGCCATGTACTCCCCGTCTCCCCAGGCCGCAGATGGGCTCCCCGGCCGCTGCGTCGCCGTCAGCTATGCTATCGATTCGACGCTCCCGACATGTTCTCGCGCGAATCGCATTCAGTCGGGGACATGCATGCGGGTGCCGACGCACCCCGGGATAGGGCCCGGGAGCGCTGCGCCGCGGGGGCGGATCTGGGGGATTCGATGGTCAAGGACGAGGGGCCCGCTCGGCGTCGCCAATGGGGGGCCGAGCGACGATCCGAACCGCTCGCGATCATGCATTCGCGCCCGAGCCCGGCGGCCATCGTCTGGGCTCGCGCGGCGATCGTCATCACCGCCCTCTCGTGGTTCGCCTACATGGTCACGACGATCATGCGGATGGTGATCGAGGGACCTCGGGAGTCATTCTCCTTCCACGTCCAGACCTGGGTGTACGGGATCACGGTCACGGCTCTCACCTTCTCGGCCATCATGTACCTCACGGCCAGGTACGGCGCCCTCGTGCGTTTCCGCGAGCACCGGCGCGTCGAGCGCGCGTTGATCGACAGTCACTTCGCCGACTCCGACGGCACCGTCACGGTGCTGATTCCGAGCTACGACGAGGAGCCGGAGGTGGTGCGGTACACTCTCTGGTCGGCGGCGCTGCAGGAGTTCCCCTCCGTGCGCGTGGTGCTGCTCATCGACGACCGCGAGGACGGCCTGGAGGGAGAGGCGCTCGAGCGGCTCCAGCGCACGCGCGGTCTGCTCGGGGAGATCTCCGATGCGCTCGAGGCCCCTCGGGAGCGGGCGCTGCGGGCGCTGCGGGAGTTCGAGGAGCGAGCTCCGGAGCATCCCGGCCCCCGCGACGCGAAACGCGCCGCCGAGGCGTATCTCGAAGCGGCCGTGTGGCTCGACGAGTTCGCCGCCGCCGAGCCCATCGAGGATCACATGTCGGAGTTCTTCGCCGAGCAGGTGCTGCTCGGCCTGTCGAACGACCTGCGTCTCACCCGGCTCGCCCTGGACGCCGCTCACGATCAGGGCGCCTCGCCCGACCGCGAGCGGCTCGCGCAGCTGCACCGACGCCTCGTCTGGATCTTCAGCGCCGACATGGACTCCTTCGAGCGGAAGCGGTACGCCTCCCTCTCCCAGGAGCCGAACAAGGCGATGAACCTCAACTCGTACATCTCGCTCATGGGCGGCCGGTTCCGGGTGTCCAGCGAGACGGGCGAGCGGATTCTCGAACCGCTCGGGCATGACGCCGCCGACGCCGCCGCCGACCTGGTGATCCCCGACAGCCGCTACCTGCTGACCCTCGATGCCGATTCGCAGCTGCTGCGCGACTACTGCGTGAGGCTGGTCTATCTGCTCGAGCAGCCGGAGAACGAGCGCGTCGCCGTGACGCAGACGCCCTACTCCTCGTTCCGCGGGGCGCCCACGCGCATCGAGCGGATCGCGGGAGCCACGACCGACCTGCAGCACATCCAGCACCAGGGGCTCACCTACTTCAACGCGACCTTCTGGGTGGGCGCGAACGCCGTGATCCGCAAGGTCGCGCTCGCCGACATCGCGGTCACCGAGACGGTCGGAGGCTTCGAGATCACCACGTACGTGCAGGATCGGACGGTGATCGAGGACACGGAGTCGAGCATCGACCTCGGCCTGCACGGCTGGACGCTCGAGAACTATCCCGAGCGGCTGAGCTACAGCGCGACGCCCCCCGATTTCGGCTCGCTCATCGTGCAGCGGCGGCGCTGGGCGAACGGCGGGCTGCTGATCATGCCGAAGCTGGTCGAGATGGTGCGTGCGAAACGCGGAACCCCGATGCGCGTACGCGCGACCGAGAAGATGCTGCGCACCAACTACATGTCGTCGCTCGCGTGGGCGAGTTTCGGCCTGCTGTTCCTGCTCTTCTTCCCCTTCGACTCGAGGTTGCTGAGCCCGCTCGTCGTGGCGGCGGCCCTGCCGTACTTCCTCTCGATGGGGTTCGACCTGCGCGCGAGCGGCCATCGCTACGGCGACATCCTCCGCATCTACGGTTTCAACCTCGTGCTGTTGCCGGTGAACCTGGCCGGAGTGCTGAAGTCGATCCAGCAGGGGGTGACGGGCGAGAAGATCCCGTTCGCCCGCACGCCGAAGGTGGTCGGGCGAACCGCGGCTCCGGCCGTGTACGTGATCCTGCCCTACGTGATCATCGGGTTCTCGGTGTTCACGGCGGTGCGCGACTTCCAGGTCGCCAACTGGGGCAACGCCATCTTCGCGACCTTCAACGCGATCATGGCGACATGGGCGACGATCTCCTACATCGGGGTTCGCGCCTCGATCGTGGACGCGGCGCTCGGCATCGTCGGCTGGCTCTACGTGCCCGAGAAGAAGGCCGCGGCGGAGCGCAAGCCCGCTCCCGACCCGGCCGCCCAGATCAACTGGCAGGCGATCCTCTATCACGGCGACCGTCGCCTGCGTCGGGACCTCGTCCGGACGAGCGATCGGAGGCGCCGCCTCAGCACGATGCGGGTCGGTTTCCACGCACCCGCTCGCTCCGGAGCGGAGCCCGCCGCACGCGAGAGCGCTGCAGCTCCTGAGCGGTCGGAGCCGCCCGGCGCCTGAGAGCTATCCCCCGGAGCCCCCGGAGGCCTCCGAGCCCTCCACGGCCTCGACGAGGAGGCGCCCCGCGCGCTCGGCGTCGAGGCCGAGTTTGCGCAGGCGCGCCGCAGCCTCGATCGCGATCCTCCGCGCCGCGGCCTCCACGGGGTCGTCGCCGAGCGACACGAAGGTGCCGGCGCGCCCGCGCCCCTCGACGACGCCGCTCTCCTCGAGGGCGCGGTACGCAGAGGCGACCGTGTTCGCGGCGAGCCCGAGCTCGGCCGCCAGCGCGCGCACCGTGGGCAGCCGCTGCCCGGGTCGCAGCGAGCCCGATGCGACCCCTCGCACCACGGCGTCGTGCAGCTGGCGGAACGGGGGCGCCGAGGAGCCCGGATCGAGGGCGAGCAGCCGCGCCGCTGCCGCCTGGTCCGCCCTGTGGTCCTTCGCTTCGTGCGTCATGGGTTCAGCGTAGGCGATCGCGGATCGGGCGCCGCACGCCCACGGCTCGGGCGCCGCCCGCCCGCGTTGTTGCGGCGCCCGGGAAACCCATAGACTTTCCGCCATGCGCCTCGGAGTGATCGACGTCGGATCCAACACCGTCCACCTGCTCGTCGTGGACGCGCACCCCGGGGCGAGCCCCGTGCCCTACCACTCCGAGCGGTCGGTGCTTCGGCTGATGCGGTACCTCGACGCCGATGGCGCGATCACGGAGGAGGGCGTCGTCCGCATCGTCGACGCGATCAGGAGGGCGGTCGAGACGATCGCCGAGATCGGCGTCGACGACGTGATCCCGACCGCCACCTCGGCGATCCGGGAAGCCGCGAACGGCGAGGAGGTGCTCGCCCGCATCACCCGCGAGACGGGCGTCGAGCTGCGGGTGCTCTCGGGGGAGGACGAGGCGCGGATCACGATGCTCGCCGTGCGGCGCTGGCTGGGCTGGTCGGCGGGGGAGGTGCTGCTGTTCGACATCGGCGGCGGTTCGTTCGAGATCGCCCAGGGGGCCGACGAGTACCCCGACGTGCAGGTCTCGCTGCCGCTCGGTGCCGGCCGTTCGACCATCAACTTCCTCGCCGAGGATCCGCCGCCTCGGGAGGCCGTGTCCCGTCTGCGGGCGCACGCGCGGGCCGAGTTCACGCGGGTGCGCGAGGAGCTGTTCTCGGATCGACCGCGCCCCAAGCGCGTCGTGGGCACCTCGAAGACGATCCGCTCGCTCGCCCGGCTCATCGGCGGGCCCTCGGACCCGGAGACCGGCGATCTGGCGCAACTGCACTACGCGGGCCTGAAGGAGTGGGAGCCGTCGCTGCGGAGCATGCCGGGCTCCGTGCGCGAGTACCTGCCCGGGATCACGCCGGAGCGCGGCTATCAGATCATGGCCGGGGCGGTCGTGCTGCGCACCGCGATGAAGGTGTTCGGGGTGTCGACGCTCACCATCTCGCCGTGGGCGCTGCGCGAGGGCATCGTGCTGCGCTACATCGACGCGCTCGACGGGCGCGGCGCCGAGCCGGTCAGCGCGCTGATGGGCAGCCCGGCATGAGCGAGGCCGGGCGCGGGATCGACTGGGAGGCGCTGCGCTCGGCGGCCGTCGCCGCCGCGGATCGCGCCCACGCCCCCTACTCGGGCTTCCGGGTCGGGGCGGCCGCGCTCGTCGACGACGGCCGGATCGTCACCGGCTGCAATGTGGAGAGCGCCTCCTACGGTCTGACCCTCTGCGCCGAGTGCGGCCTTGTCTCCGCACTGCACGCCGGCGGCGGGGGACGGCTGCGGGGCTTCGTCTGCGTCGACGGCGACGGGCGCACCATCACCCCGTGCGGGCGGTGCCGCCAGCTGCTGTTCGAGCACGCCGTCGAGGGGATGCTGCTGGAGACGGGATCGGGGCCGCGCGGGATCGAGGAGCTGCTGCCGGACGCGTTCGGTCCGCGCGATCTCGCGGGGCGGCGGGATCGGGACGGCGAGGGCCGCGCCGAGGGGGATCGGGGTTCGGATCCGGACCCCGCCGAGGAGTCGGGGCCGGCGCGATGAGCGAGCCCTTCGACGCCGTCGACGTCATCCGGGCCAAGCGCGACGGAGCCGTCGTGCCCGAGCGCGAGCTGCGGTGGCTGATCGACGCCTACACCCGCGGATACGTGTCGGACGCCCAGATGGCCGCCTTTGCGATGGCCGTGTTCCAGCGGGGGATGGGGCGCGAGGAGATCCGCTCGCTGACGGGGGCGATGATCGACTCGGGGGAGCGGATGAGCTTCTCGAGCCTGGGGAAGCGCACCGTCGACAAGCACTCGACGGGCGGGGTGGGCGACAAGATCACGCTGCCGCTCGCCCCGCTCGTCGCCTCGTTCGGCGTCGCCGTGCCGCAGCTCTCCGGCCGCGGCCTCGGGCACACGGGTGGCACGCTCGACAAGCTCGAGTCGATCCCGGGGTGGCGGGCCGAGCTCTCGAACGCCGAGATGCTCGCCCAGCTGCGGGAGGCGGGCGCGGTGATCTGCGCCGCCGGTTCCGGACTGGCGCCGGCCGACAGGAAGCTCTACGCCCTGCGCGATGTCACGGCGACGGTCGACTCGATCCCCCTCATCGCGTCGAGCATCATGTCGAAGAAGATCGCCGAGGGCACCGACGCCCTGGTGCTCGACGTCAAGTTCGGCTCCGGCGCCTTCATGCGCGAGCTCGAGGACGCGCGCGAGCTCGCGCGCACGATGGTCGAGCTCGGCGCCGACTCGGGGGTCGCGACGACGGCGCTGCTGACCGACATGTCGGTGCCGCTGGGGCGCGCGATCGGCAACGCGAACGAGGTGCGCGAGTCGGCGGAGGTGCTCGCCGGCGAGGGCCCGGCCGACGTGCGGGAGCTGACCCTCGCCCTGGCCAGGGAGATGCTCGCGCTCGCCGGCCTGCCCGACGCCGACGTCGAGGCGGCGCTCGACGGCGGCCGGGCGATGGACGCGTGGCGGGCGATGATCCGCGCGCAGGGCGGCGACCCCGACGCCCCGCTGCCGATCGCCCGCGAGACCTGCGTCGTCGCGGCGCCCCGTGCGGGCGTCGTGACGGAGACGGACGCGCTCTCCTTCGGCGTCGCAGCCTGGCGTCTCGGGGCGGGACGCGCCCGGGCCGAGGACGCGGTCGCGCACGCGGCCGGGATCGAGCTGCACGCGAAGCCCGGCGACCGGGTGGTCGCCGGGCAGCCGCTGTTCACCCTCTTCGCCGATGAGGAGCACCGCTTCGAGCGGGCCCTCGAGGCCCTCCAGGGCGGGTGGAGCATCGGCTCCGAGCCGGTGGAGCGGGGGCCGCTCGTGCGCGAGCGCATCGCACCGTGAGGAATCCGCACCTCACGTTCCGGCGGGCCCGCGCGTCTTCACGGTAGAGAGGGGAGATGACGATGAACACCGAGGCGAGCGGGACGGGCGCGTCGACGACGCGGCACGCGTGGACCGGCACCGAGCTCGGCGAGCTGCTGATGGTCGCCTGCGACGCCGGCGTGACCGGCCTGTACTTCCCATCGCACCGCCGCATGCCCGATGCGTCGGGGTTCGGGCCGCGCGTCGACGCCGCGAGCGATCCGCTACTCGCCCGCACCCGCGCGCAGCTGGCCGAGTACTTCGCCGGATCGCGGCGCGAGTTCGACGTGCCGCTCGCCCCCGCTGGGGATGAGTTCTCCGAGCGGGTCTGGCTGATCCTGCGCGAGATCCCCTACGGGGAGACGACGACCTACGGCGCCATCGCGGCCCGTCTCGGCGAGCCGCGCCTCGCGCAGCGCGTCGGCCAGGCTGTGGGGCGGAACCCGGTGAGCATCATCGTTCCGTGCCACCGCGTGGTCGGCGCCGACGGCTCGCTGACGGGGTACGCGGGGGGCCTCGAGCGCAAGCGGCGGCTGCTGGAGATCGAGGAGCCCCCCGAGGCCGCGGCCTCGCGGCTGTTCTGAGGGGCGAGCGGCAAGCGCGCCGACGTCTAGGGTGATCGGGATGAGAGAACCGTTCGAGCAGGCCGTGCAGCGGCACGGGGCGACCGTGCTGCGGGTGTGCCGCGCCGTGCTGGGCGCGGGGCCCGATGCCGACGACGCCTGGTCGGAGACCTTCCTCGCGGCGATGCGCGCGTGGCCCGAACTGCCCGAGACGACCAATGTGGAGGCGTGGCTCGTGCGCGTCTCTCGGCGCAAGGCGATCGACATCACCCGCGCCAGGGCGAGACGGGCGATCCCGAGCGACGAGATCCCGGATCGTCCGTCGCCGCTCGGCAACCCCGGCGGCGACGAGCTCGGACTGTGGGCCGCGGTCGCGGACCTGCCCGAGCGGCAGCGGCTCGCCATCGCCTACCACTACCTCGGCGGCCTGCCGCACGCCGAGACCGCGGCGATCATCGGCGGCAGCGCGGAGGCGGTGCGGCGAGCGGCGTCGGACGGCGTCGGTGCACTGCGACGCCGGTATCGCGCGGACGAGGAGCAGGCCAGCGCCGAGGCGGGGAGAGGCCGCGCGGGGGAGCGAATTCGCGCGGAGGAGCGGAACGGCCCGGAGGAGCGGAACGGCGCGGGCGCGCGGGCCCGCGCACGAGAGAGGAGAGCGGAATCGTGAACGACGGAGAGTCCGAGCGCGACGCCATGTTCCCAGTGACCGGCGCCGATCTGGCGGGACTGCACGAGCTGCTCGTCTCCCGCGCGGGGCAGCAGGGGCTCATCGAGGTGGCCTATCGCACGATCGACACGCCGCTCGGCCGGCTGCTCCTCGCCTCGACGGCCAGGGGGCTCGCGCGCGTCGCCTTCGAGCGGGAGGGGTTCGACCGGGTGCTGGAGGCCCTCGCCGGGCGTCTCGGCCCGCGCGTGCTCGAGGCGCCGCGGCGGCTGGACGAGGCCGCGAGCGAACTGGACGAGTACTTCGCGGGCGCTCGCCGCGGCTTCGAGCTGCCGATCGACTACGTGCTCTCGTCCGGGTTCCGCGGCACGGTGCAGCGGCTCCTGCCGAGCATCGCCTACGGCAGCACGCGCAGCTACAAGGACGTCGCCGAGCTCGCGGGCAACCCGCGAGCGGTCCGAGCGGTCGGAACGGCGTGCGCGACGAACCCGCTGCCCGTCGTCGTGCCGTGCCACCGCGTGCTGCGCAGCGACGGCGGTCTCGGCGGCTACATCGGCGGCCTCGACGCGAAGGCGGCGCTGCTCGCCCTGGAGCGGGAGCGCGGGGCGTAGCGCCCGACGTCTTGCCACAACTCCGACATTCGAAGCAAGGCTCTGCTCGAAACCGGTTCTCCGTCCTACGATCGTCACATGAAGACGGTGTTCTCGATGTGGCTCCTGATGATCGCGGTCGGGCTGGTGTTCATGTTCGCCGTCGTGGCGATGGGGAGGTGAGCGCGATGCTCGCACGCGTGAGGGATCACGGCCTCTCGCTCGCCTTCGCGGCTGTGTTCCTGCTGACGCTGCTGGGTCAGTCGTTCGCCGGTCTCGCCGCCTACAACGAGGAGCAGGCGGCGCACGGGGCCGCGACCGAGAGCTGGCTCTCGTTCGTCACCTCCTCCGACTTCGTCGTCGACGTCGCGGAGAACTGGCAGTCGGAGTACCTGCAGTTCTTCCTCTTCATCCTCGCCACCGTGTGGCTCGTGCAGCGCGGCTCGCCCGAGTCCAAGAAACCGGGGGACGAGGGGCTCGGCACCGACGAGGACCAGCTGATGGGCGAGCACGCGCGACCCGACTCGCCGAAATGGGCGAAGGCGTTCGGCTGGCGCAGGTGGGTGTTCAGCAACTCCCTGCTGCTCACGATGGGCACGGTCTTCGTGCTGTCGTGGCTGGCGCAGGCGCTCGCCGGCACCGTGGTCTACAACTCGGAGCAGGAGCTGCACGGTCAGCCCGCGCTGACCGTCGGGGGGTACATGCTCTCCGCCGACTTCTGGAACCGCACTCTGCAGAACTGGCAGTCCGAGCTGCTCGCCGTCGGCAGCATGGTCGCGCTCTCGATCTTCCTGCGCCAGCGCGGATCGTCCGAGTCGAAGCCGGTGGGCACCCCGCACGGGCAGAGCGCGGTCGAGGCGGAGTGAGTCATGTCAGACGGTGAGGGGGCGGCCGTTCACGGGCGGGAGCGGGGGCGGGATCACGGGTTCGCGGTCGAGCCGGTGACCTCGCTGCGGCAACTCGTCCAATTGCTCGAGCGCTATCCGGATCTCTACGTGCGGTACTCGAGGGGCCCCGCCGCGGATGCCTCGAAGAGCAGCATCGACACCGAGAGCGGCCTGGAGCTGCCGGGGCTGTCGGTGAACCCGCTGAGCGCCGAACCGTGGTGGTGCCGACCGGTGGAGGACTGGCTGGCGCGGCAGCTCTGCCAGTACAAGCACCTGGCCGAGCGCAATCCCGCGCGGTTCGCGTGGACCCTCACGGGGCGCACCGTGGCGCGCGGGCCCGACTGCGAGCCCCTGCTCGCGGAGACCATCCCGATCGCACTGCTGAGCCGCGAGCTGCTCGCGGAGGCCGAAGCGCGCTATGAGCGCAACTTCCGGGCGGGCCACGGCCCCGAGGACTGACCCTCGTCGCCCGGGCGACCCGCCATCCGCGGGCCGCTCAGCGCTGCTCGAGATCGCGGACGGCGGGCCCCTCCAGCAGCTCGCCGCGCGCCGAGAAGCGCGAACCGTGCAGCGGGCAGTCCCAGGAGCGCTCGGCGGCGTTCCAGTTGAGCACCCCGCCCAGGTGGGTGCACACGCCCGAGACCCGGCACTGCACGCCGTCCACCCGCGAGACGCCGACGGGGGAGAGGCCCTCGCGCACGACGACGCCCTCGCCCTCGGCGAGCGGGCCGGGGTCGCCCTCGGGCTGCGTCTCCGCGCTCGCCCAGCCGGACACGACCCGCCCCGCCACCGAGACGTTGGCGGCGGCCGCGGCGCCGAGCGTCGCCGCGCCGAGCCCGTGCTCGCGCAGTTTCCGGGCCCAGTCCAGCCGGCCCCCGAGGATGTCGGCCGAGAGGGTGAGTGCGGCGGCGATCGCGTTGGTCATGCCCCACTTGTTGTAGCCGGTGGCGGCGAAGATGCGCTCGTGGCTGCCGACGACGGGGCCCGCGAAGGGCACTCGCGAGTGCGCCCGGTAATCCTGCGCGCCCCACCACGCGATCCGTTTCGCGCCGGCGAAGTTCTGCGCCGTCCACTCGTCGAGCTCGCGCAGCGCGCTGGGCGTGCTCGCCGATCGCCCCGTGACGTGGGACCCTCCTCCCACCACGAGCACGTCGCTCCCGTCGAGACCCGCGGCGGTGCGCAGCGAGCGGGTCGGCCCGTCGGCCGAGACGTACATCCCGTAGGGCAGATCCGTCTGCGGCAGACGGTAGGCGGCGGCGTAGGAGCGCGTCGGCTCGAGGCGCGCGAAGAACATGCCGCGGTCGAGGATCGGGACGCCGGTCGCGAGCACGCAGACCTGGGCGGTCAGCGGGCCGAGCGTGGTCTCGACGTCGACGCCCACCGAGTCGGCCTCCGCCCCGAGCACACGGCAGCCCTCCACGAGCATCCCGCCGCGCTCGCGCAGCTCCACGGCCAGCTCGGTCAGCACCGCCATCGGCTGCAGCTGCGCCTGCTCCTCGAGCTGCAGCGCGCCCTGGACGGGGAACGGGAGGCCGATGTCGGCGGGTCCCTCGACGAGGCGGGCCGGAATGCCTGCGGCCGCCGAGGCGTCGAACTCGGCCTCCAGCGTCGGCACACCCGCGTCCGTGGCCGCATAGGTGTAGGCCGGCCGCCGGTCCGCCGGTGCACCGCGGCGCGTCAGTTCGCGGAGCAGCCAGGCCTGGCCCTCGCGGTTCGCCTGCGCGTAGGCGCGCAGCACCTCGTCTCCCGCGTGCTTGCGGATCTCGCTCAGCACGGTGCCCTGCAGCAGACTCAGCTTTCCCGTCGTGTTCCCCGTCGTCACCGAGCCCACATCCCGCGCCTCGAGCACCAGCACCCGCTGCCCCGCACGTGCGAGGAGCACCGCGGTCGTGAGCCCGGTGAGCCCCGCTCCGGCCACGACGACATCCCACCTCTCCTTCGCGGGGAAGGGGTCGGTTCGTACCGGGGCCGCGGTCAGTCTCCACAGTGAGCTCATGTCCGCGAACCTAGGCGGCAGGCGCTCATTCCCGCCAGGGGCTTGACATCGTGCGGTCCCGGGCGGCGCATGCCGTTCGATGGCACCGAGCGGACTGCGACGGCGGTGCGTCGACGGTGCCCCCGTGCGGGGCAGGATAGGCGCCCCTCGGCCGACCTGCAAGGCTGTGTCGGTCGCCTCGGATCCCGTCGATCCTGAATACCGAACCGGAGCAGGAAACGAACCGGAGAAGGAAACCGAGTTAAGGAGGAACGACCATGAGCATCGAATCCGACACCCCGGTGAAGGACCGCACCTACGATCTCGTCAGCGTGCTCGAGTCTTCGCTGCGCAACGCATGGACGATGGAGGCGTACATCGCGGACGCCGAGCGCGAGGGCGACGAGGAACTCGCGGAGTGGTTCCGCAAGATTCAGCACAACAGCTTCAAGGCGGGGGAGCAGGGGAAGCAGCTCCTGCGCGAGCGGCTGGGGCGGAGCGCGCAGGGCTGACCGGGTCCCTCGCCTATCCGCCCCGCGTCGGGCGGGCCCACTCCTCGTCGCGAAGCGAGAGCTCGCCCGCCATGTCGTCGAGGAAGCGGATGACCACCTCGCGCTCCTCGTCACTCAGGCGAGCAGCGGCGTGGAAGCGCTTCGCCTGCTGTCGGCCGACGGTCTGCATGGCAGCGGCCCGCGTCTCCGGCGTGATGGCGATCGCGAGCGCGCGGCGGTCGCTCGGGTGGGCGGCGCGCCTCACGTGACCCGCCCGTTCGAGCCGGTCGAGCAGCTTCGTCGTGGACGCGGTCGAGATCCCGAGATGCGAGGCGATCGCTCCCGGGGTCGCGACCGCGCCGCGGTTCTCGCAGACGATGAGGAAGTGGAGCGCGCGCATGTCGGTGTCGTTGAGCCTCATGTAGTCGCGGGAGGCCTCTGAGAGTCGCTGCTCCGCCTCGCGCAACCGGCCGAGTGCGGCCATCAGGCGGTTGATCTGCGGAATCTCCGCAGCATCCACCGACGTGCGATCGACCAGCTCGCCCCGCGGGTCGCTCGCGTCGAGGTCGTAGACGCTCGGGCGATCCGCCTCCCGGTGCTCGTCTGCTGCGGACATGATGCCATCGTATATCCCTCATGATTCGTGCTAGTCTTTTTTCTAGCTTGGCTAGCTAAATGGAGTCGCGGAGATCGGGGGACAGCTCATGCACGGGGTGGAGACGGATCAGAAGGTCGCCGCGGCCCGGTCGGAGCCTTCTCGCCCCGCGCGTCGGGTGCCGACGTGGGTGCGGGTGCTCGCGCCGGCGATCCTGATCGTCGCCTGGCTCGCGGGCGCCGCCGTCGGCGGTCCCTACTTCGGCAAGGTCGACGAGGTCTCCTCGAACGACCAGACGAGCTACCTTCCCGAATCGGCCGACGCGACCCAGGTGCAGCGCATGCTCTCCGACTTCACCGACTCCGACGCGATCCCCGCCATCGTGGTGTTCACCGGCGAGACGGAGCTCTCCGAGGGCGAGCTCGCGGAGATCGCCGATGCGCTCTCCGAGCTCTCGGGCGAGGCCGGCATCGACGGCGAGGTCTCGCCGCCCATCCCCTCGGAGGACGGCCGCGCGGTGCAGGCGTTCGTCCCCGTCGACGCCGAGGGAGAGGTCGGCGACGCCGTCGCGGAGCTGGGGGAGACGCTTCGCGCCGCGGCCCCCGCAGGCACGACAGTGCACGTGACGGGGCCGGCAGGGTTCACGGCGGATCTCGTCGCCGGCTTCGCGGGCATCGACGGACTGCTGCTCGGCGTCGCGCTGCTCGCCGTGCTCGTCATCCTCGTGATCGTCTACCGCTCGTTCCTGCTGCCGATCGCCGTCCTGTCGACGAGCCTGTTCGCGCTCTGCGTCGCGCTGCTGACCGTGTGGTGGCTCGCGAAGGCCGGCGTGCTGCTGCTGAGCGGGCAGACCCAGGGGATCCTGTTCATCCTCGTGATCGGTGCCGCCACCGACTACTCGCTGCTGTACGTCTCGCGCTACCGCGAGGAGCTGCGCCTGACCGAGGACCGCTGGGCGGCGAGCATGCGGGCCCTGCGCGGCTCGTTCGAGCCCATCGTCGCGTCGGGCGGCACGGTCATCGCCGGCCTCCTGTGCCTGCTGCTGAGCGATCTGAAGTCGAACAGCACGCTCGGCCCGGTGGCGTCGATCGGCATCGTCTTCGCCATGCTGTCGGCGCTCACGCTGCTGCCCGCGATGCTCTTCGTGTTCGGGCGCGCGGCGTTCTGGCCCCGGCGCCCGACCTACGAGCCCGAGGCGGTCGCGGCGGAGAACGGCATGCCCGCGCGCGGCCCGTGGCTGCGCCTCACCCGGCAGATCGCGCGCAGGCCGCGGACGATCTGGGTCGTCACCGCTCTGGTCCTGCTCGCGGGAGCGCTCGGCGCGACGCAGCTGCAGGCCTCGGGGGTGCCGCAGTCCGACCTGGTGCTCGGGGAGTCGGAGGCGCGGGACGGTCAGCGGGCTCTCGGCGAGCACTTCCCCGGCGGTTCGGGGAGCCCGGTGTACGTCGTCACGAGCGAGGACCGCCTGCAAGAGACGGCCGACCTGATGCTCGAGCACGCCGGGATCGAGAGCGTCTCCGCGGCCTCGGCCGACTCGCCGAGCGGCACGGCCGCCGTCACCGAGGACGGGCTGTCGGGGTTCGGCCCGCCCGCCGCACCGGGCGCGCCAGCACCCCCGGCGCCCGAGCCCACGGTCGCGCACGGGGACGTGCTGCTGCAGGGAACCCTCACGGCGGCCGCAGACTCGGACGAGGCGGCCGACGCGGTGCGGGATCTGCGCTCCCAGCTCCACGAGCAGGTGCCCGGCACCCTCGTGGGCGGCGTCACGGCGACGGCGATCGACACCAACGACGCCTCGATCCACGACCGCACCCTCATCATCCCGGTCGTGCTGGCGGTCATCCTCGTGATCCTGATGCTGCTGCTCCGCTCGATCCTCGCCCCGGTGCTGCTCATCCTCACGACCGTGCTCTCCTTCGGCACCGCGCTCGGCGTCGCCGCGCTGGTCTTCAACGGCGTCTTCGAGTTCCCCGGCGCGGATCCCGCGGTGCCGCTGTACGGCTTCGTCTTCCTCGTGGCCCTCGGGATCGACTACAACATCTTCCTCATGACCCGGGTGCGCGAGGAGTCGCTCGCGCACGGCACCCGCGAGGGGATCCTGCGCGGGCTCGCGATCACGGGAGGCGTGATCACCTCGGCCGGCCTCGTGCTCGCCGCGACCTTCGCGGCGCTGTCGGTGATCCCGATCCTGTTCCTCGTGCAGATCGCGTTCATCGTCGCCTTCGGCGTGCTGCTCGACACCTTCGTCGTGCGCTCGCTGCTGGTGCCCGCCCTCGCGACCGACATCGGCCCCGCGATCTGGTGGCCGTCGAGGCTCAGGGCCGCTCCCACGCCTCGACATCGCCGGGCACGACGGTGAAGAGCGGGTGGGGGCCCGGGGCGTCCCGGCTCCAGCGCTCCGCATCCGGCGGGCTCCGGCGCTCCAGCTTCGCGCCGAGGTGGCGCCACTCGTAGTCGAGCTGCCCGCGCGTGACCGGGATCCGACCGGTGCCGGGGGCGATCGGACGCAGGATCCTGCTCGCGTCGAAGCGGTAGCCCCGCGCGTCCGCCTCGGCGGCGACGCCGGAGAGGTAGGCGCCGATCGCCCCGAGCGGATCGGCGGTCGCCCGGAACCGCTCGAGCTGCGGATGATTCCGGTACCCCTTCGTGCGGTCGGCGAGCACCGCCTGCGCGAGCAGCGTCTCGCGCCAGCAGGCGACCAGCCCGGCGCGGTCGAGGTGCCGCGGGTGCAGCGACCAGATCCTCATGGAGCTCCCATCCTCGTGGGGCCCTCGGCAGCGGGCCACGCCCCATTATGCACACGGCGGAATCCGGCACAAGCCCCTGCTCCGGGGGTCGCATCGACGACAGGATCGTGATCACGGGCCGCGCTCAGCTGCGGCCTCGGGAGCGGCCCCGCAGCGCCGCAGGATCGGCTCGGCCGCGACGGAGGATCGCGCGTCCGAACCGCACGAGAGAGGAAGCGACATGACCCAGCAGAACCTGGAGACCCCCGAGGAGCTCATCCACTTCCAACTGCGCAGCGCGCTCACCATGGAGCAGCACTCGTTCGAGGCGCTCGAGGAGCTGCACAGCGCCGCAAGGAGCAGCGACGTGAAGCACCTCTTCACGCACCACGCGGATGAGACGAAGGAGCAGATCGCGAATCTCGAGAAGGTGTTCCAGCTCTTCGACTTCCGCGAATCGACCGCGCCGTCGCCCGCGACCACCGGGATCAAGAACCAGGCCGCCTCCCTCATCGAGCGCACCGACCCCAAGCTGCACGACCAGGTCACGCTCATGAGCGCGCTCGGCAACGAGCACTTCGAGATCTCCGCATACCAGGGCCTCATCCTCCAGGCGCAGGCGCTGCGGGCCCCCGACGCCGTGTCGCTGCTGCAGGCGAATCTCGACCAGGAGACCCACACGAGCGAGGAGCTGCACGACACGCTCAGAGACCTGCTGTCCTGACCCGGAAGCGAGGCGGAGGGAGCCACCATGACCACGGTCGCGCAGAACATCGTCGACACGCTCGAGGCGAACGGGGTGGGCCGGGTCTACGGCATTCCCGGCGACTCCCTCAACGGCTTCACCGACGCCTTGCGCACCTCGAAGATCGAGTGGGTGCACGTGCGGCACGAGGAGGCGGCCGCGTTCGCAGCGTCCGGCGAGGCCGCGACGACGGGCGAGCTGGCCGTCTGCGCCGGCAGCTGCGGACCGGGCAACCTGCACCTCATCAACGGGCTCTTCGACGCGCAGCGCTCGCGGGTCCCGGTGCTCGCGATCGCGGCGCACATTCCGAGCGGCGAGATCGGGTCGGGGTACTTCCAGGAGACGCACCCGCAGGAGCTCTTCCGCGAGTGCTCGGTCTACGTCGAGCACGTCTCCACGCCCGAGCAGATGCCCAGGATCCTGCGCATCGCGATGCAGACCGCCGTCGAGAAGCGGGGCGTCGCCGTCGTGGTGATCCCCGGGGACGTGGCGCTCGCCGACGCCGCGAGTACCGGGGTGGCGCGCATCTCGACAGCGCGACCGCGCGTGACGCCGGTCGAGGAGGATCTGCGCCGTGCGGCCGAGCTGCTGAACGGCGCGAAGAAGGTCACGATCCTCGCCGGTGCCGGCGTCGCGGGAGCGCACGACGAGGTGATCGAGCTCGCCGACGCCCTCGCCGCGCCGATCGTGCACGCGCTGCGGGGCAAGGAGCACATCGAGTACGACAACCCCTTCGACGTCGGCATGACCGGGCTGCTCGGCTTCGCCTCGGGCTATCGCGCCATGGAGAGCGCCGACACGATCCTGATGCTCGGCACCGACTTCCCGTACCAGCAGTTCTACCCGGAGCACGCGACGAAGATCCAGATCGACCTGCGCGGCGAGAACCTCGGGCGGCGCACGCCGCTCGACCTCGGCCTCGTGGGCGACGTGGGCGACACCGCCCGGGCGCTCCTGCCGCTGCTCGAGCGGCAGCGGAAGCGATCCCACCTGAAGAGCTCCACCGAGCACTACGCGAAGACCCGCCGCAAGCTCGACGAACTCGCCACTCCGGCGGGACGCGGCAAGGCGATCCACCCGCAGTACGTGGCGCGGCTCGTCGACGAGCTCGCCGATGAGGACGCCGTGTTCATCCCCGACGTCGGCTCGCCGGTCGTGTGGGCGGCACGGTACCTGACGATGAACGGGCGGCGGCGGCTCATCGGCTCCTTCACGCACGGATCGATGGCGAACGCCGTCTCGCAGGCCATCGGCGTGCAGGCCGCGCACCGGGATCGCCAGGTGATCGCGCTGGCGGGCGACGGCGGTCTCGCGATGCTGCTCGGGGAGCTGCTCACCCTGCATCAGAACGAGCCGCTCCCCGTGAAGATCGTCGTCTTCAACAACTCGTCGCTGAACTTCGTCGAGCTCGAGATGAAGGCCGCCGGGTTCGTGAACTACGGCACGGGGCTGAAGAACCCTGATCTCTCGGCCGTCGCCCGGGCCGTCGGCCTGCACGCGGCGCAGGTGCGCGACTCCTCCGAGCTGGAGCCGGCGCTGCGCGAGGCCCTCGAGCACCCGGGGCCCGCGCTCGTCGAGGTGATGACGGATCGGCAGGAGCTCTCGATGCCTCCGTCGATCAGCGCGGAGCAGATGAAGGGCTTCACGCTCTACGCGCTGCGCACGGTGCTCTCGGGGCGGGGCGACGAGGTGCTCGATCTCGCCAGAACGAATCTCCGGCAGATCCTGTAGACGCCGCCGGGATCCGCGGATCCGGGTTTGGTATCCTGGGTCCATGCAGTGGTACTTCTTCATCTAGGAGGCGGCGCGCGCCGCGCCGCAGGGCTCTCGGCCCCGGCTCGCGGCGACAGCACGTCATGGCCCTTCGGGCCGATGTCTCTCGCACGCGCCCCATCTTCCGTCGCGGCTTCCGTCCCTGCGCTGCCGCGGCTTCGTCGCGTCTGATCGCGGCGGGTCTCGCGTGCCCTGTCGAAGGAAGTATCTTGCGTACCCACTCAGCTCTTCCTGCGCGCTCCCGCGCGCAGATCACCCTGTCCAATGTCACGGTCGTCCGAGGCGGCGTCCGCGTGCTGCACCGCCTCGACCTGACCGTCACCGCCGCCTCCCGCATCGGCATCGTCGGCGAGAACGGCCGGGGGAAGTCGACCCTGCTGCACCTGCTCGCCGGGCCGGGGGACCGCGGATCCGAGGCCCGGACCGGATCCTCCTCGTCGCTCCCGCCGGATTCCCGTGCCGAGCCCGATCCGGCGCCGACCGAGGGGGCGGTGAGCCGCGTCGGCACGGTCGGTCTCGCCGAACAGGAGATGCCCGCCTCCGACTCGCGCACCGTCGGCGACGCGGTGCGCGAGTCGATCGCCGGCTCCGTGGCCGCTCTCGCCGAGCTCGACGCCGCGGGCCGGGCTCTCGCGGAGGCCCACGAGCCCGGGGAGACCGGAGATCCCGCGCAGATCGACGATCGGGCGGAGGAAAGCCCGGCCGATCGCTACGCCGCGGCCCTCGAGCGCGCCGAGGCGCTCGACGCGTGGGATGCGGAGCGACGCGTCCGGGTCGCGCTCGCCGAACTCGGCGCCGAGCAGGACTGGAGCCGCCCCCTCGGCGAGTTGTCGGTCGGGCAGCGCTACCGGGTACGGCTCGCGTGCCTGCTCGGGGGCGACGACGACATCCTGCTGCTCGACGAGCCGACAAACCACCTCGACGGCGCCGGCCTCGACTTCCTCACCGACCGATTGCGCGGCCGGCGCGGCGGCGTGGTCGTGGTCAGCCACGACCGGGCGCTGCTCGCGGACGTCGTCGAGACGATCGTCGACCTCGATCCCACGCCCGACGGTCGGCCGCGCATCACCGGCGGCGGCTACGAGGGATACCGGGAGGCCCGCGCCGCCGAGCGGGCGAGATGGGAGCAGCGCTACGAGCGCGAGCAGGAGGAGCGTCGGCTCCTCCAGGACGACCTCAGCGCGGCTCAGAACCGACTGGTGAGCGGCTGGCGTCCCGACAAGGGCACCGGCAAGCACCAGCGGGCGAGTCGCGCGGGCGGCATCGCGCAGGCGGTGCATCGCCGCCGGGCGGCGCTCGAGGCGCACGCCGTCACGATGCCCGAGCCCCCGCTGCGTCTCCGATTCCCGGAGCTCGCGGCGAGGCCCGGTGAGCCGCTGCTGCGCGCGGACGCTGTGGCGGCCGAGGGGCGGTTGGCGTCTCCCGTCTCGCTCGAACTCGACGGCGGCTCGAAGCTCGTGGTCACGGGGCCGAACGGCGCCGGCAAGTCGACCCTGCTGGCGATCCTCGCCGGAGAGCTGAGCCCGAGTGCCGGCCGGGTGAGCCGGGCGCCGGGGGCGCGCGTCGCGCTGCTGCGCCAGGAGTCGTCGCTGCCGCTGGATCGCTCCGCCCGCGAGGCATTCGAGACCGCCCTCGGTCGACTGATCTCCCGCGGCGCGCTGTCCGAGGGCGAGGCGGTGAGCCTGTCATCGCTCGGGCTGCTGCGGCCCGCCGAGCGTGGCAAGCGGATCGGCGAGCTCTCGATGGGCCAGCGGCGGCGTCTCGACCTGGCGCTCGTGCTCGCCGCGCGGCCCCGGGTGCTGCTGCTCGACGAACCCACGAACCACCTGTCGATCGCGCTCGTCGACGAGATGACCGAGGCGCTGCGCGCGACGCCGTCGGCCGTGGTGGTGTCGAGCCACGACCGTCAGCTGCTGCGGGATCTGGGGGAGTGGCCGCGGCTGCAGCTGCGCGCCGGCTACTCGAAGGCCGCCCGCCCCATCCCCGTGATGTAGGCGGCCTGCCCCACGTGGGTGATCGCGTCGACCGAGATGCTGACGAGACGGGCGCCGCGGCTGACGGGCGGATCCCACTGCTCGTCGACGATCTCGTCGAGGGAGGCGTCGCTCAGGGTGCGCAGATAGCTCAGCTGCGCGGCGACCACCGCGTCGAGGTGCTCGAGCAGCAGCTCCGCATCGTCGACCCGGATCGCCCGCGCCTCGGCGGAGGAGTGGCCGTAGCCGATCTCGTGGGCGGCGGTGCCGAGGGCGAAGCGCTGCTCGAAGCCCTGCGCCGTCCAGACCGGCTCGTCGCCCGAGAGGTGCGAGAGCTGCTCGTCGAGCTCGCGGGCCGCGTGCCACAGCAGCCAGGCGACCGAGTTGTCGTGGTGGGGATGCGCGTTCAGCAGCTCCGGCGTGAGCGAGGGGCGCAGCGCCTCGGCGCTCTCGCGGGTGCGCTCGGCCAGGTCGGTGAGGATCTCGATCGCGTTCATGCAGGCCAGGATAGGCGCGCCGCCAGGCCGTGGCTAGGGGGTGGCGGGCGGGACGCGGCCCGCGCCCGTGCCGCTTCGACGCCGATCCCGTGCCGCCACTCCCGAGCTGCGCAGGTCGTTTTGATTCCGCTTCCGTGTTGAGGTACAGTTATCTCTCGGTGCCGCGCTCCTCCGAGCTGCGGAATCCCACCCTTGGGGTATGGTGTAATTGGCAACACAGCGGTTTCTGGTACCGCCATTCTTGGTTCGAGTCCAGGTACCCCAGCAGAGAGAACGCCCGGTCGGATGAGAATCCGACCGGGCGTTCCGTCGTTCCCGGCGACCGCGTGTGCGAGCCGGCGTTGCCCGTGGTCCGGGTTCATCTGCTTGGCGCTTTTCGACATGCATCGCTAAAGTGGCACTCAGGGAAGGAAAGAGTGCGTCTCGCGTGCATCGGCACGAGCTTGGGGGAGCGAGGGGACCAGCGCGCCTGACAGGTGCATATGGAGCGTGCGACCGGCCGCGCCGAAGGTGGCGGTGCGCAGGGTGCCCCGCGCGTCTCGGCCACCGTGTTCCGCCGCCCGCGGCTGCTCGAACGCCTGGACTCGTGGCCCGACATCACCGTCGTGCACGGGCCCATCGGCTCCGGCAAGACGACGCTGCTCGCCTCGTGGGTCGCATCCTTGGCATCCCCGGTGCTCTGGTGCGAGCCCGAGGCGGGGGCCCTGCCGTTCTCCGAACTGGAGGCGTTCGCCGCGGCGGGAGCGGGCGTGCTGGTGATCGACCTCGGGGAGCGGGCTGACGCCGCGCAGTTCGCGCGCCTCGGATCCCTCATCGATCGCTCACCGCGGCTGCGAGTGGCGGTGGCGACCCGGAGCACGCGCACCGCGCGGGAACTCGCGGCGGCGTCCGACGCGGCGCTCGACGTCATCGGACCGGCCGACCTGCTCGTCACCCTGGACGAGCTTCGCGACGCCGACCTGCTCGACGGCGACGACGCCCGGCTCGAGCTGCTGCGGCGCTCCGAGGGGCTGGCGGTGGCGGTGCGCGCCAAGATCGACGACGCGCTCGGCCGAACCTCCGGTGCGCGCGAGCGGCTGCGGCGGCTGCTGCGCAGCGAGCTCGGCGCGCACGGCGGACGCTACGAAGCCGCTCTGCGCGTCGCACTGCTGCCCCGAGTCGACCGCGCGATCCTCGCCGGCTGGGAGATCCCCGACCGGTTCGTCGACGATCTGGACGAGGCCGGTCTCGCGGAGTGGGACGACGACTGGCTGCGCATGCACCCCTACATCCGCGGGGTGCTCGCCGAAGACGCGGAGCAGCAGCTGCCCCTCGTCGAGCGCCGTCGCCTGCTCGCCGCCGCCGTGCGCTCCTCGCTCGTCGAGCGGGATCCGCTCCAGGGCCTGCGCACGGCGTTCGAGCTCCGCGACCTCGGCCTCGCGACCGAGGTCGTCTTCGCGAACATGGTCGAGCTGCTGGAGGCGCGCGACGCGACGTACGAGGTGTTCCAGGGGATCCCGCCGTCGGATCTCCGGGGATACCCGGGCCTCACGGTGCTGCTCGCGCTGCTCTCCAACATGGATCCGGATACGCGACCGCGAGCGCTGCAGCTGCTCGCCACCGAGTCGATCTTCCAGCGGCTGCATCCGAGTCGCGGCCTGCACCGGGAGCGCGTGGTCTACCGCGCGTTCGAGGCCGCGGCGCTGCGGCTCACGCCGTTCTCCGGCCGCGCGCTTCCGCTCATCCGGCGTGCCGTCGAGGACTTCTCGGCGCTCAGCGACGAGGACGTGGACGCGCTGGGCAGGATGGGGCCGATGCTGCAGGTGCATCTCGGGATCGGCGCCTTCTATCTGCGCGATCTCGAGCTCGCCCGGCGCTGCTTCGAGATGGCCGACGCCAAGCACATCGAGGCCGGTCGGGCCGATCGGGTCGACCCGCTCTCCATGCGGGCCGGCCTCGCTGCGCTGAGCGGCGATCTGCCGCTCGCACGCCGCCTGCTCGAGGAGGCCGATGCGGCGGAGTGGCCCGCAGGGTGGCGCGGCTCCAGCCCCGCGGACTTCTTCAATCTCGGCAGAGCGGTGCTCGCGCTCGAGGACGGCGACCCGCACGCCGCCGAGGCGCACCTCGACGCGGCCGGACCGACCGTCGACATCATCGAGCACTGGACCCTCTACGCGCTCGTCCGCGCCCGCCGCGACCGCCTCGCGGGCGAGGTCGAGGCGGGGCTCATGCGCGTGCAGCGGCTGCGCGAGCAGCGAGGCGCGGCGCCCGGCACCGCCATGGCGCGGAGCCTCCTCGACGCCGCGGAGGCCGAGCTGCGCCTGGCCTCGGGGGAGGCCGTCACCGCTCGCCGCGTCGCCGCGCGCTCGGCGAAGCACAGCGCGGTGTGCCGCCTCGTCCTCGCCCGAGCCGAGCTCGCCCTGGATCGCACCTCCGAGGCCGCGGTCCACGCTCAGCGGGTGCTCGGAGCGCCGGCGGCGACCCCGCGCAGCCGCCTCGAGGCGGAGCTGGTGCTCGCGTGCTCGGCGCTGCGCGCCGGCCACCCGCGCGACGTCGAGGTCTTCGCGACGCGCATCTCCGAGCTCGTCCGCAGCACGGAGGTCCGCGCACCGCTGCGCACCATCGCCCCGCGCGACCGCGAGCCGCTCGTCGACGCGCTGCTGCGAGCCGGGGTCGCAGAGGCGATCACCTCGCTCGTCGCGGCGGAGGCGCTCCCCGCCGAAGCCGAGGTCGAACCGCTTGTCGCGCTCACCCCTCGCGAGCAGGCCGTGCTCGAGGCGCTCGTGGACGCCGGGACGATGGACGAGATCGCCGCGCGGCTGTTCGTGTCGCGCAACACGGTGAAGTCGCAGCTGCGCAACGTCTACCGGAAGCTGGGGGTCTCCTCGCGCGAGGCCGCGCTCAGTCGCGCCGCCCTGCTCGGACTGCTCGAAGAGCCGGCGGCTTGAACCGGCTCGGGCGATCAGTGCAGCAGTCGCTCGATCTCGGCCGCGACGTTCTGGCGGGCGCGCTGCTCCCAGAGCCCCTGCGCCGCGATCGTGCGGTAGATCGTCGGCTGCTCCAGGTACCCGGCTAGGATGCGGGATCGGCCCGCGGCGAAATCCGCGTCGGGCACGTGGGCGTACTCGGTGCGCACGGCCGTCGCGTACTGCTCGTACCGGTGCGGCGACGAGGCGAAGATCGCGAGGTCCGCGTCGAGCAGGTGGGCGAGCGGCGGCGCGGGATCCCGAACCCGCAGCGCCGGGGCGGTCGAGACGATGAACTCGCCGACCTGGCCGACCAGCGCGGGGTCGAGGCCGAGGTCGCCGAGGGTCGTGGTGGCGAGGTGCGCGGAGGCGAGCTCGTCCGAGTCGGTGCCGGCGTAGACGGCGTCGTGGAACCAGGCGGCCAGGAGAGTGACGGGGGAGAGGCGCTCGCCGCGGGTCGCGAGGTGATCGAGGGCGAGCAGCACGTCCTCGAGGTGCCGCTCGTCGTGGTAGGTGCGGTGCGGCTCGTTCCATCGGGCGATGAGGTGCTCGCCGAGACGGTGCCAGTCGTCTGCGGCTCGGGCGGCGACCTGGGTCTCGCCGGCCGCGGTCGTGGCGCCGCTGAGCTCGGCGAGCATCGCCCACTCGGCGTGCAGGTACTGCCGGCGCCGGATCGGGGTCATCGTCTCGCGCTCGATCTGCCGCACGCGCAGCCCGGTGTCGCGCAGTCGGTGGACGATGTCCTTCGCGGTGACGGGCAGTGCGCCGCGAGCGACGGCCTCCTCGTAGCGGGCGGCGGGCAGGTCGTAGTGGTCGAGGTCGAAGCCGCGCCGGGGAATCCCGAGACGCCTGGCGAAGGCGTGCAGCTCGTCGTAGTCGGTGTCGGAGACGAGGTGGCTCCACAGGGTGCCGTGGGCCGGCCACGCGGGCGGGTCGATGAGGATCGCCATGGATTCAGGGTAATGGTGCGACAGTAGAGCTCGCCGGTGCCGTATCCGACTGCCGAGGAAGCTGGGGCCCACGATCGGTTTCGCAGAGATCGAACCTGATTAAGCTCCTTGAACGGGCCCCGAGGATCTCCCTCCTGCTTATGGGATCCCACTGGAACCTAGGAACCGATTCAGTTGTTCTTGGTTCGAGTCCAGGTACCCCAGCCATAAAAATGGCGAGATTCCGCGGCTATCCAGCCCATCCGCCCACTCCGTAACTCGGCCCGTTTCGGGCAGTTTTACCACTTTGGTCACCAGAAACCCTCCCGTCGCCCCTGTTCTCGGGCTTCTCGGCGGGGGAGTGCCGGGTGCTACCGGACGCTCCCGGTGGGAGACGTACCTGCCCGGTATGGACCTCCACCCGCCCCTCACCCCCGTGTTCCTCACTCAACGTGAGGTCGCCGACCTCCTTCGCGTGCCTGTCCGCACTGTCGAGGACTGGCGGCTCACGCGCTCGGGACCGCCGTGGGTGAAGCTCGGACGGCACGTCCGTTACGAGCAGGCGGAACTGCTTGCCTGGGTGAAGGAACACCGCCATGGGTAGGCCCCGCATCCGCGCCGGAGAGGTCGGCACGGTCCAGATCACGAGGCTCGCGAAAGGCAAGATTCGTGCTCGTGCGAGAGCGCGGGACGACGCCGGAGTACTCCATCAGATCGTCGCCGTCGCCGCGACGGAGGAAGCGGCGCGGATCGATCTGCGCCGCAAGGTCGAAGCGCTCAGCTCGTCTTCGTTTCTCGGGCTCACGGGTGCGAACACGATCGCCGAAGCATCCGTGTCCTGGCTGGAACAGGTGAGAGCGCGAGCGGTCGCCGGATCGCTGACGTTCTCGACGTACGAGTCGTACTCGGGAACCGTGCGCTGCGTGCTGCTGCCGCAGTGCGGCGGAATAACTCTCGACGCATTGACCGTGGGCCGGTGCGATCGGATCATCCAGGCGATCATGCTCGGATGCAGCGTCTCCGCCGCCCGCCGCGTCCGCGCCGTGCTCGGGCAGATCTGCGGCCACGCCGTGCGGGATGATGCGATCCCGTTCAACCCGGTGCGGGATGTGCAGCGGCTGCCTTTGCCGGAGAAGAAGACCTCGATCCTCACGCCCGAGCAGATCGCCGGGATCCGCGAGCTCATGCAGCAGTGGCGCGTGAAGCCCGGCAACGGTCCGCGTCCCGACTATCGGGCGCTCATCGACGGGATGGACATCATGCTCGGCACCTCCGCGCGCGTAGGGGAGTGTATCGGCCTGAGACGGTGCGACGTGGACATGACGGTGTCGCCGCCAACGGTGCTCATCGGTGGGACGATCGTGCAGACCAAAGAGCAGGGCATTCACCGGAAGAATTCGCCCAAGCGCACGAGACAACGCCGCCGCGTGGCGCTTCCCGCGCTGTCGGCGGGTGCCGTGCGTCGTCGCCTCGCGTTGGCGGGGCGGGGGAAGGAGGCGCTGTTGTTTGCGACGAAGAACGGCAATCCGATCAGCGTCAGCAACTACGAACGTCTCTTGCGCTCTTTCGTCGACGACAACCGCGATGCCCTCGAGAAGCTCGGCGTGGAGGTCGATCAGTACTCCACGCACATCTACCGCCGCACGACCGCGACGCTCGTTGAGCGCGCGGCGGGCCTCACACTCGCATCGCGTTTGCTCGGGCACGCGAACGAGCAGATCACGAGAACCAGCTACGTCGTCAGCGCCGAAGAGGTCGACCCCATCACTGTCGACGTGCTCGACCAGATCCTGGGGAGTTGACCACGCGAAGAAACTCTCTTGCCGAGTCAGTATTTTCGTTATACATTAATGACATGAGCGAGCGCGAGACGATCAACGGAGTTCCCGTCACCGAGGAGCAGATCGGCGCTTGGGCCGCCGAAGCCGAGGCTGGCTATGATGTTGCGGCATTGAAGAAGCGAGGTCGCGGACGTCCAGGTCGAGGGGCTGAGCCGTCTCAGGTAGTCGCGCTCCGGCTCACACTTGAAGAGATCGCCGCGATCGACGAGCGCGCAGAGCGTGAGGGCAAGTCACGCTCAGAAGTCATCCGCGAAGCGCTTCATCTATCGGCAGCGTGAACGTTCACGACTCGGCACTGAAGCACGGCGTTCTCCGTGAAGACGCGATCCAAGCAGCGACATGGGCGATATGGATTGAGGATCTCGACGAGAACAGTCCGGCACGGCAGTTGCGGCTCGGCTTCGACGCTCGCGGTCGACTCTTAGAGACAGTCGTTCTCGTCTTCGACAGCGGCAATGAGTTGGTGATTCACGCAATGAAAGCTCGACCGCAGATGATCGACCTGCTGCCCTAATCGGATACCTTGTTCAATATTCGCGCGAGTACTTGCCGTTGCCGCGGAGTGCAGCCGTCGATGCCCTTCTTCTCGACAGTGAGCGCCCACCAGAGTGTCTGCTCGATGCCGCAATCACCGCAGGTACGCGAGGAAACCACACCCCACGCGCCCATCCGAGGCGGAAAATCCCATCCCGCTTCGAAGGCTTCCTCGGAGGTCAGCATTGCGGTCGTGCCGCACGCCTCGTACCAGTGTTCGAATCGCTCTTCCTTCATGGCGTTGAGGATAGCTCTGACATCCGACAATCCCTGCTGCATTGAATCGAGTTCGGTCAGGGCTGTTCAGTAAATCCGCGTGGTCCGTCGGCTGAGGAACAGGGCATCGTCCTGAACGCGAGATGGGCTGCATACCTATCGAGTAGAGGAGCACTCTCGGAAAGGAGGAATAGCTCCGTGATCGTGCGGTGAGTTGTCGCGCCTGCGGGTGTGATGAAGACGCTCGGAAGTAGCTGCGGTGTCGAGAATTCGTGGTTGACGTTCCATCGGAACGAAGCTAAGATTCCGGAACTGCCACCGGTTCAGACCGCCCAGATCCACGATTTTTCTAAGAGAGGGGGCGGTGGTGTCGATTCGGCACCACCGTAAAAGGCTCAAATTATGGCCTTCGGCGGAACAGGGAGCGGGTGTGCCGAATCGGCACCCCCGCTAGGTTCAAGATTCGGTTGCGGGCGCGCCATTTTCTTCATGTGCGCATCCTGAGAATGTTCAGCTTCGCCATTGCGGGCTTCTTATGCCGTTACCCGCCAGGAGCCGACTTCTTCGTAGGCGGAGTCGCGGATCGATTCGCTCGTCTCGACCGAGAGGTCATAGTGGCTGAGGTTTCCGGCCCAGTACCGCAGGATCCTCCCCAGTTCGGCATCGTGGGGTTGAGGGAGTGCGCTGAGGTCGATCTCAAGATGGAACCGCATGGCGTTGTCCTTTCGTACGCGAAACTTGTTTCTTTCAACTGTGACATTGAAGTGCTTCTATAAACTTGGCATGAGCAGCTCCGTGGCGTTCGTGAGGTGCGAGGGGATGGAGGTGGTATGCGTCCCGTCGATCTTGCCCGCGCCGCGCAGGTCACACCGCAGACGGTTCGGAATCTCGAAGCACAGAACGTGCTCCCGGCAGCCGAGCGCACTGCGAGCGGCTACCGCAGATACGGTCCGACCCACCTGAGTGCGCTCCATGCCTATCGAACACTCACCCGCGTACATGGTGCACCCACTGCGCGCAGCATCATGGTCGCGATCACTGCGGGAGACATTGCAACCGGGGTTGCAGAAGTAGATGCAGCGCACACAGCCCTACATGCTCAGCGGGAGGAACTCGATGACCTTGCACTCGCGCTACAGATGATCGGACGCGAGCAACCTCGCGTGCAGAATGCGACGGATCGCGTGAGCATCGGCGAACTCGCGGAGATGCTCGGCGTGCGAACCTCCGCATTGCGCGTCTGGGAGGCAGCAGGCCTCCTCCGCGCCATGCGCGACGGTGCTCACGGATATCGGGAGTACAACGAACCGCAGGTTCAGGCCGCGCGAGTCGTCCATCTGCTCCGACAGGGCGGATATCTCTTCGACCGCATTCGCCCGGCAATTGCTGCCCTCAACGGGGCCGGATCAACAGAAGCCCTGACCGCCGCCATCACCGAACGCCGCGAAGCTCTCAACCGGCGCTCCCGCCACGCGCTTCACGCCGCCGGGCTTGTCCACGCATACCTCGAGGCCCTCGAGATCGCTGAGGCGTAGCCGCTGGCGGGGGAGCGACACGTGAGTCAGGTCGCCCCCACCGAGAAAGGCGCTCCGCTGCCCCGTTCCCGGCGACGTGCCGCGATGACGCCTCCGTCTGGGAACACACGGGCAGACCTCATCTTCCGTCGCGACACAGCGGCAGCTGTGCCCGCGTGCCCGCAGACGAGTGTCCGCAGCGCCGGAACGACCGTCGGCGACGGAAGGCTGCTGAGATTCCAGCCAGCGTTTTTCCCACACACGATCGGCAATCGTCGATGCAAGGAGCATTATCGGCGCAAAAGTTACAGACCGGACGACACCGAGGCGTGCGCCGTCCGAAGCCTATGCTGAAGGGCTTGCCGCCCGGTAGGATCGGAGTAACCCGGTGAAACCCGGCTACCACCTGAATGGAGACCTGATGTCTGAGCCGTGGCTGTCCGCAGACGACATCGCCGCCCACCTCGGGATCACCAAAGACACCGTCTACACCTGGATCGCCGAGAAGGCCATGCCCGCCCACAAAGTCGGACGCCTCTGGAAGTTCCAAGCCAGCGAGATCGACGACTGGGTGCGACGAGGCGGAGCATCGGCCTCGACTCACGACGAGGATGCCGGGTAGTCGCGTGCGGATCATCAACAATGTCAGCGACCTGTTAGGCGACGATCTCAAGGCCGTGATCGTGCCGGGCTCGAAGGTGCGCATCGCAGCATCGACGTTCTCGATCTTCGCGTTCGAAGCACTCCGCAAGGAGCTTGAGAAGGTCAGCGAGTTGGAGTTCATCTTCACGTCGCCATCGTTCGTAACCGAGAAGGTGACGGACAAGCTCCGCAAGGAGCGCCGCGAGTTCTTCATCCCCGGCGGGCAGGCCGAGTCAAGCCTCGCGGGGTCCGACTTCGAGATCAGACTGCGCAACAAGCTCACCCAGCGCGCGATCGCACGAGAGTGCGCTGACTGGGTTCGCCGCAAGGTCACCTTCCGCTCAAACGCCACGGGCAACCCGATGCAGCAGTTCGCGGTCATCGATGACAAGGCCGCCTACACCCAGCTCCAGGGGTTCACGACGGCCGACCTCGGCTACGAACGCGGCAACGCCGTGTCGAGCTTCGTGAACCGGCTCGACGAGGCCCCGATGACCGAGCAGTACATGCAGCTGTTCGACCAGATTTGGAACAACCCCGAACAGGTCAGCGATGTCACCCAGGCCGTCCACGACCACATCGCCAGCGTGTACACCGAGAACTCCCCGGCACGAATCTACTTCCTGATCCTCTACAACCTCTTCGCAGAGTTCCTCGACGACATCAACGAGGACGTGCTGCCGAACGACCGCACCGGGTATCAGGAGACGAAGATCTGGCAGAGTCTCTACAACTTCCAGCGCGACGCGGCCACCGGCATCATCAACAAGTTGGAGACCTACAACGGCTGCATCCTCGCCGACTCCGTGGGCCTCGGCAAGACGTTCACCGCACTCGCCGTCATCAAGTACTACGAACTGCGCAACAAGTCCGTGCTGGTGCTCTGCCCGAAGAAGCTCGCGGAGAACTGGACGAACTACAACGCCAATCTCACGACCAACATCTTCGCCTCCGACCGGTTCAACTACGACGTGCTCGCACATACCGATCTCTCCCGCACGAAGGGTGAGTCGCTCGGCCTGCGGCTGGATCGGATCAACTGGGGCAACTACGACCTCGTCGTGATCGACGAGTCACACAACTTCCGCAACGCCGACTATGCCGAGGAGAAGGAGTCGCGCTACCAGCGCCTCATGCGCCAGGTCATCCGCGAGGGCGTGAAGACCAAGGTGCTGATGCTCTCGGCCACCCCGGTGAACAACCGGTTCAATGACCTCAAGAACCAGCTCCAGCTCGCCTACGAGGGCGAGTCGGAGAACCTCGCCCAACACCTGAACCTGTCCACGACGGTCGAGAAGGTGTTCTCCGACGCGCAACGCGTGTTCAACGAGTGGTCCAAGCTGGACCCTGAGCACCGCACCACTGACCGCATCCTCCAGATGCTCGACTTCGACTTCTTCGAGTTGCTCGATTCGGTCACCATCGCCCGCTCGCGCAAACACATCCACGCGTTCTACGACACCACCGAGATCGGCGCCTTCCCGGAACGACGCCCGCCGCTCTCCATCCGCGAGCCGCTCACGGACCTCCCGGACGTGCCCGGCTTCAACGACATCTTCGAGCAGCTCCAGGCACTGACCCTCGCCGTCTACACCCCGCTCGCCTACGTGTTCCCGAGCCGACGCTCCAAGTACGAAGACCTGTACAACGTCACCGCCGGCAGTGCCCGATCCAATCTCGGACAGGCAGGGCGTGAGCAGGGCTTGAAGAAGCTCATGACCGTCAACCTGCTCAAGCGTCTGGAAAGCTCGGTCGATGCCTTCCGCCTCACTCTGGCGAAGATCGAAGGCTCCGTCACCCACACGCTCGGGCGTATCAGCAACCACGCGGGCAACCTCGCCGACCTGAGCCCCGAGCTCGCAGGGCTCGACTTCGATGTCGATGACGAAGACGACGCGAACATCGAGGCGCTGTCCTTCGGCGAGAAGATCAAGATCGACCTCGACGACCTCGACATCGAGTCCTGGCAGCGCGACCTGTGGAACGACCGCGAGACTCTGCGCGAGCTCCTCGACGAGATGCGCAAGGTCACCCCCGACCACGACCTCAAGCTCCGCAGACTCAAGCAACTCATCGAGGACAAGGCCCGGCACCCGATCAACGACGGCAACCGCAAGGTGCTCGTGTTCTCCGCCTTCGCAGACACCGCCGACTACCTCTACCGCGAACTTGCTCCCACGCTCGCAGCCGCCGGGCTGGACACAGCCGTGATCACCGGTGGCAGCCACGGTGCGAAGACGACCCTCGGCACGGGCTTCGACTTCCAGCAGGTCATGTCGCTATTCTCGCCTCGCTCCAAGCAGCGCCATCTCACGATGCCGCGCGAGACCCGCGAGCTGGATGTGCTCATCGGCACCGACGTGATCAGCGAGGGCCAGAACCTCCAGGACTGCGACTACCTGATCAACTACGACATCCACTGGAACCCGGTACGCATCATCCAGCGCTTCGGGCGCATCGACCGCATCGGCTCCACCAACAGCCAGATTCAGCTCGTGAACTTCTGGCCCGACATCTCCCTCGACGAGTACATCAACCTCAAGGAGCGCGTCGAGAACCGCATGGTCATCGCCGACCTCGCCAGCACCGCCGACGACAACGTCCTCACCCTCGAAGACTCCGACGCCGCCTTCCGCAAGGAGCAGCTCCGCAAGCTCCAAGACGAAGTGATCGAGCTCGAAGACGTCCGCACCGGTGTCTCGATCACTGATCTCGGGCTCAACGACTTCCGTATGGACCTGCTCGGCTACATCAAGGAACACGGCGACCTCGACACCGCCCCCCGGGGCCTCCACGCCGTGATCCCAGCCGACCCCGCAAAGGGACTGCGACCCGGCGTCATCTTCGCCCTGCGAAACCTCACCGCAGACGAACACCTCAACCGAGGCAACCGCCTCCACCCGCACTACCTCGTCTATCTCGACGACCAGGGCGAGGTCATCGCGAATCACACCGAAGCCAAGCACCTCCTCGACCTGCTGCGCGTCGGCTGCCGACCCTACGAAGAGCCGGTCACCGAAGTCGTCGGCGTGTTCAATGCCGCGACCGGCGAGGGTGCGCAGATGGGCAAGTACTCGGCGCTGCTCACCGATGCGATCCACTCCATGATCGATGTCACCGAGGAACGCGACATCGACAGCCTCTTCACCGGCGGGAGCACCACCGCCCTCACCCAAACCATCGCCGGCCTCGACGACTTCGAGCTGACCGCGTTCATCGCTGTCGTAGACCCCACCGAGGGCGGTGCCGATGACTGACATCCTCTACCGCTGGCCAGAGGCAGCAAAGTTCGGCAGACGCGTGCCCAAAGAGAAGTTCTACGAGCACGGCACCGTCAGCACCGCAGTGCGCGAGAAGTTCATCAACGAAGTCCAACGCATCACCTGGGCCTACAAACTCGCCGAAACCACGATCAACCTCCCTGGCACGTCGGCGGTGCCCGAGATACAGGTCTTCACGATCGACGCCAAGACCGATTACGTCAGCGAGGGTGTCCTGGGCGCCATCGACAAGGCCATCCCGTTCCCGATCATCTTCGAGATCGCGCGTCACCGCGAACAGCCCGAGGTGCGGATTGCTGCGGCGCACAAGCAACTCGGGGCGGGAACGCCGAAACTCAGCGCCTACTACTCGACTGGTTGGCAGCCAGAGGACACCACGCGGCAGGCCCTGCCGACGGCGATCACCTTGCCTGCGCTCTACGCCGCGCTCCTGCAGCCGCTGACCCCGATCACAGCGCGCCCGGGCGAGGAGATGTCAGACGTCGCCGACAGACTGGCCACGGTGCGCAAGCTCGAACGCGAGGTCGCGTCCTTGGAGCGCAAGCTCCGTACCGAGCCACAGCTCAACCGCAAGGTCGAGCTCCGCCGCGCGCTCAAGACGAAGCAACACGAACTGGAACAGCAGAGGTAACCCGTGGAGAGACTACGCATGACATCACCCGACCTCACGCAGGCCAACATCGACAAGATCGCCACGCTGTTCCCCAGCGTCGTCACCGAGAACTTCGACGCCGACGGCAACCCAGTGCAAGCTGTCGACTTCGACCTCCTGCGTCAGGAACTCAGCGACCACATCGTCGAGGGTCCGCAGGAACGGTACCGGCTCGACTGGCCCGGCAAGCGTGCCGCAGCCTTCACAGCGAACGCGCCGATCGCGAAGACCCTCCGTCCCGTTCGCGAGGAGTCGGTGGACTTCGACACCACGAAGAACCTCTTCATCGAAGGCGACAACCTCGACGCACTCAAGCTGCTCCAGGAGTCGTATCTCGGCAAGGTCAAGCTGATCTACATCGACCCGCCCTACAACACCGGGAACGACTTCGTCTACAACGACGATTTTGCCGAGTCCGTTGAGGAGTATCTGGTCCGATCCGGTCAGGTGGGCGACTCAGGCGCAAGGCTAACGGCTAACACCGAGTCCAACGGTCGATTCCACTCTGACTGGCTGAGCATGATGTACCCGCGCCTCAAGTTGGCGCGAAACCTCCTGGCGGCCGACGGGGTACTCGTCATGTCGATCGATGACAACGAGAGCGCGAACCTTCGGAAACTCGCGGAAGAGGTGTTTGGTCCCCGAAGCTTCATCGCTCAACTCGCTATCCAGGTGAACCCGCGTGGACGACACCTTGACAGGTTCATAGCGAAGACGCACGAGTCCCTCCTCGTTTTCGTGCGCGATCCCCTGAGCGATGCCATCACCGGTGTCGAGAAGGACGGTCGCATGGCGGATGAGTACAACCGCGTGGACGAAAGCGGTCCATACCGTCTTCTAGGGCTAAGAAATCGGAATCAAGCATTCAACCCAAGCACGCGTCCGAACCTGTACTACCCGCTCTTCATCTCTCCTTCCTCCGGCAGAGTCTCGGCCGTCGGCAGTGACGAGTTTTCTGTCCAAGTCATGCCGGACGCACCTGACGGCACGCAGACGTGCTGGACCTGGAGCCGAGAGAAGGTGGCCGCCGAAGAGGCACTTCTACTCGCCGAACGTAGTGGCGACGATTGGCGGGTGTTCCGGAAGGATTACCTCCACGGCACAGACGGTGAGGTTGCGAAAACGCTGGCCAAGTCGGTCTGGCTCGACCCCGAGTTCTCCAACGACTATGGTCGCAAGTCTGTCAAGAAACTATTTGGCAGTGCCGTCATGGACTTTCCCAAGTCGCCCGAGTTCATGAAGCGCATCATAGATATCGCCTGCGGCACCAACGGAACCGTGCTCGACTTCTTTGCCGGAAGCTCGTCAATGGCACACGCGGTTCTTGATGCCAACCTTGGAGATGGCGGGACACGTCGCTTCATCATGATCCAACTCGATGAGCAGACTGACGAAAAGTCAGAAGCAGCCTCGGCGGGATTTGCGACCATCGCCGCGCTCTCCAAGGAGCGCATCCGTCGCGCCGGCGTCACACTCAAGAGTGAAGCCGGCATGCTCGAAGGCACGGTCGACGTTGGCTTCAGAGCACTCCGTGTTGACACAACGAACCTGGCAGATACGGCAACCGCAGCTGACGATCTTGTGCAGACCGCTCTAATCGACGCTGTCAGCAGCGTGAAACCCGACCGCACGGGTGAAGACCTGTTGTTTCAGGTTCTTCTCGACTGGGGCTTGGAACTCACGATGCCGATCAAGAAGGAGACCATCGATGGCTTCGAGGTGTACGACGTTGAGGAGGGTGCGTTGATCCTGTGCACACGTCCGCGTGAGGCGCGCGATTCCTCTCTCTCTCGGGCTGCCGCAGCCATCGCGGAACGTCAGCCGCTTCGCGTCGTGTTCCTCGACGAAGACTTCGCGGACGACGCGGAGCGCATCAACGTCGGGCAGGTGTTCAGTGAACGCTCGCCACACACTGAGGTCAAGACCATATGACCGTCGCTCGCTGGTCGGTGGTGCGTGATGGAGAAGCGCACCCTACATACGCCCGACCTCACCGCTCGCAACATCGAGCGGATCGCCGATCTGTTCCCGCAAGTCATCACCGAGTCCCGCGACCCGGAGGGCAACGTGATCACCGCGATTGACTTCGACTTGCTCCGTCAGGAACTCAGCGACCACATCGTGGAAGGGCCAGAGGAGCGGTACCGGCTCGACTGGCCCGGCAAGCGTGCCGCAGCCTTCGCCGCCAACACGCCGATCGCCAAGACGCTGCGTCCGGTGCGTGAGGAGTCGGTGGACTTCGACACAACGAAGAATCTCTTCATCGAGGGCGACAACCTGGAGGCGCTCAAGCTGCTTCAGGAGTCGTACCTCGGCAAGGTCAAGCTGATCTACATCGACCCGCCGTACAACACGGGAAACGATTTCGTCTACGACGATGACTTCGCCGAGTCGAGCGCCGAGTACCTCGCCCGCTCAGGTCAGAGCATGGAGAGCGGCGAGCGCCTGGTTGCGAACACCGAGGCGAACGGTCGCTTCCACTCTGACTGGCTGAGCATGATGTACCCGCGACTCAAGCTGGCCAGGAACCTACTGACCGACGATGGCGTGCTTGTCGTCTCTATCGACGAGAACGAGCACGCCAGTCTCGTCCGCCTGGGCGAGGAGGTGCTCGGCGATGCGTCGTACGTCGGAGAGATCGTGCTGAAGAACAGCAGCAAGAACGACCAGGCGTACGTCTCAATTCAGCATGAGTACATCGTCTTCTTCGTGAAGAACCGGCAGGCCAACGCCGGTGACTGGGTTGAGAAGAAGGAGGGACTCGACAAGATATATGCAGCCTTCGACGGGTTCCGGAGGAAGCATGGCGACGACTGGGCAGCTATCAATGCGGAGGCCAAGGCCTGGTACAAGACCTTCCAGGCGAGTGATCCAGTCGCCGGAAGCAAGCATTACGACTGGATGGACGAACGTGGAATCTACTTCGCGTCCGACATCTCCGGCCCAAACGACGGTCAGTACGTCTACGACGTAGCACATCCCGTGACCGGCGAAGTTGTGAAGATGCCGGCTTCCGGTTGGCGCTACCCGAAAGACGAGATGCTTCGCCGCATCGCGGAGAACCGAGTCCACTTCGGGAACGACCACACCGGGGTGCCGAAGAACAAGACCTACCTTGCGAACACCGAGTATCAGAACCTCACGAGCATCCGTTACGTCGATGGCCGCGCGGCCTCGAAACGGCTCGCGACGTTGTTCGGCGAGAAGGTCTTCACGAACCCCAAGGACGAGTTCCTGCTCCGGGACGTCTATCGCGCAGTCGGCGTGTCTGGCGACGACATCGTGCTCGACATGTTCGCGGGTTCCGGATCGGCGATGCAGGCCGTTCTCGAACTCAACGGCGCTGAGTCGATGTCATGCCGTTTCATCGGAATCCAGGTCGCCGAGGACTTGAACGAGTCTCTCAACACGGCCAAGGGGGCGGCGAAGCAGATCACCACGAATGCGATCCGGCACCTCACGCACCTCGGGCGTCCGGCGACAGTTGCTGAGATCACCAAGCAGCGAATGCGCCTCGCTCACGAGCGTTTTGCGAGTGACCTGCTGGTGGATAGCGGCTTCCGCGTGCTGCGAGTTGACAGCTCGAACTTGGTCGACACTCTGGCGGTCCCCGACGGCCTCTCGCAGGACATGCTGTCCGGAGCGATCAACAGCGTCCGATCGGATCGTGACGCGTACGACCTGCTGTTCCAAGTGCTGATCGACTGGGCTTTGGACCTGAGCGAACCCGTCGTCGTCGAACAAGTTGACGGCCGTGAAATCCTTTCGGTGGCCGAGGGAGCCCTCGTCGCCTGCTTCTCCGGGGACATCAATCCGACCATCATCAGCGAGGTCGCGAGGCGGCAGCCTCTACGGGCTGTCTTCCTGGATTCAGGCTTCGCCACAGACGCTGCACGTATCAACGCCGAGCAGGTGTTCCGTGAGGTGTCGCCCGCGACTGAGGTAAGGACTATCTGAGGAACGACATGACCCTGACGAACGACGAACTCACCGAGCTCCTCGACCGGCTGTTGGCCGGTTGGGAGAACGAGGTTGTCGAGTTCAAGGAGGCTGCGCGGCAGTTCTCTGCGGACAAGACAGGTGAGTACATCTCGGCACTGAGCAACGAGGCGAACCTACGCGGACTCGCCTCGGGGTGGCTCGTCTTCGGGGTCTCGAACGCTCGGCAGGTCGTGGGCACAACGCATCTCATCGATGTGCAGCAGCGTCAGACCTTGAAGCACCACATCCATCAGTCCATCGACCAAGGCCTGACCGTGCGAGAGGTCTACGAGGTCACGCACTCGGGCAAGCGTGTGGTCCTTCTTGAGGTGCCAGCGGCGCCCCGCGGCATCCCAATCTCGTGGAAGGGTGACTACCGAGCTCGCGCCGGCGAGAGCCTGGTGCCGCTCTCGCTCGACAAGTTGGATGAGATTCGGCGGCAGACCATCAGCGCGGACTGGACAGCGGTGGTGGTTCCTGACGCCACGCTCGCTCACCTCGATCCAGCGGCGATCGCACGCGCACGACAGGGGTTCACCGAGCGCTACGCCTCTCGTATCCCTGCCGCTGACATCGACTCATGGGATGACGCGACGTTCTTGGCCAAGGCGAGGTTGACCCGCGACGGTCAGATCACGCGAGCCGCGCTCCTTCTGCTCGGCGCCGACACCTCCACGCACCTGCTGAGCCCGCACCCGGCTCAGATGACCTGGAAGCTCGTTGGTGAGCAGCGGGCGAACGAGCACTTCCGTCTGCCGTTCCTGCTGAACACGACCGCGCTCGCGAAGCGCATCCGCAACGTGCAGCTCCGGCTCCTGCCGCCAGATGAGTTGATCTATCGAGAGATCAGCAAGTACGACGAACGCAGCCTGCTCGAAGCGCTCTACAACTGCATCGCGCACCAGGACTACACGCGAAACTCTCGGATCATCGTCACCGAGCTTGCCGACCGCATCGTGTTCGAGAGCGTGGGCGAGTTCTTCGACGGCGCACCCGATGACTACGCCCTGGACGAGCGCACCCCACGGCAGTACCGCAACCCGTTCCTCGTGGAGGCGATGACGGAGTTGAACCTCATCGACCAGATGGGCTACGGGATCCACCGGATGGTGCGGGACCAGGTCCGTCGCTTCTTGCCGCTGCCGGACTACGACCTCAGCACCCCTGGCGAGGTGAAGCTCACCATCCCGGGCGCGGTGATCGATGAGTCCTACTCTCAGCTGCTCATGGTCCGAACCGATCTTCCGCTCGAAGACGTGCTTGCGCTGGATCGGGTGCAGAAGGGACTCGACATCAGTGAGAAGGCTGCCCGCCATCTGCGCAGAGTCGGTCTGATCGAGGGCCGCAAGCCTCACCGCCGGATCACTCCTCGCGTCGCAGCGGCGACCGGGGCGATGGCCGACTACATCCGCACCCAGCCTCAGGCGGACGCGCACTACGCAGCCCTGCTGACTGACTTCCTCCGCGCGCAGGGACACGCAGACCGTGGCGACGTGGAGGCCTTGCTCCGACCGGCGCTCAGCGAGGCGCTCACCGAGCAGCAGAAGGCAACCAAGATCACGAACCTGCTGACGAAGCTGCGACGCCAGGGCGTCATCGTGAACCGCGGCACGCGTACGAAGCCACGATGGGAGCTTTCTTACGCAGGCGACGAAGGCGCGCAGTCCGAGCCCCCGCGCAAGAAGGATGACGACGACAGCAGTGGTGCTGGAGGGGCGGGATCAGTGTGAATACAGGCATCTACGCCGTCCGCAACCTTCTAGCAGCGACGACGAACAGCGCTGATTGCAGAAAGAAAGACACCCGATGAAGCTCCAGTTCAAGGTCCAGCAGTACCAGACCGATGCCGTCGATGCTGTCGTCGAGGCCTTCGCCGGGCAGCCGAAGCACGACGGTATCTCCTACCGGATCGACCCCGGCAAGGTCCGCCCTGCCACCGCTCCGGCGCTGTTCGAGACCGAGGAGCGCCCAGACGCCGGCCTCCGCAACGCCGAGATCGCCCTGTCCGGCGCGCGGCTGCTGGAGAACGTGCATGCGGTGCAACGGTCACGGAACCTGCCACTGTCTACCAAGCTGATCGACAGCAAGGCCGCCCCGGGCGCTCCGAACCTCGATGTCGAGATGGAGACCGGTACCGGCAAGACCTACGTCTACATCAAGACGATCATGGAGCTCCACAAGCGGTACGGCTGGTCGAAGTACATCATCGTGGTGCCCTCGGTCGCGATCCGTGAGGGCGTGAAGAAGTCGTTCGACGTGACCGCCGAGCACTTCCAGCAGCTCTACGGCACCAAGCCTCGCTCGTTCATCTACAACTCCTCCCAGCTCCACGAACTGGAGCGCTTCAGCTCGGACGCCGGCGTGCAGGTGATGATCATCAACATTCAGGCGTTCAACGCCACCGGCAAAGACAACCGCCGCATCTACGACGAGCTGGACGACTTCCAGTCCCGCCGCCCGATCGACGTGATCAGCGCCAACCGCCCGATCGTGATCATCGACGAGCCCCAGAAGATCGGAGCACCCAAGTCGCTCGAAGCACTGTCGCGGTTCAACGCCCTGATGCTGCTTCGCTACTCCGCCACACACAAGGTCGATCACACGAAGGTGCACCGGCTCGACGCACTGGACGCCTACAACCAGAAGCTGGTGAAGAAGATCGCCGTGCGCGGCATCACCGTAAAGGGACTCGCTGGATCGGCTGCCTACCTATACCTGGACGCAATCGAGATCGCCAAGGGCGCCAAGCCTCGGGCGCGGGTCGAGCTTGAGGTGCAGACCGCATCGGGCATCAAGCGACAGGTCAAACGTCTCGACATGGGCGCGAACCTCCACGACGTCTCGAACGGGATCGAGGCATACAAGGGACTGTTCATCACCGAGGTGGACGCCAACCGCGACGTGATTGAGCTGAGCAACGGTGACGTGGTCGTGGCAGGGCAGCTCGCCGACCGGGATGTCACCGAGGAGACCAAGCGGCGCATCCAGATTCGCGAGGTCGTCCGTGCACATCTGGATAAGGAGCGCGAACTTTTCAGCCAGGGCGTCAAAGTGCTCTCGCTGTTCTTCATCGACGAGGTCGCCAAGTACCGCGACTACAACCGCGAGGACACCCTCGGCGACTACGCCCGCATCTTCGAAGAGGAGTACGCCGCGATCCGCGACGAGGTGCTCGGCGAACTCGCCATCGATGCGGCGACCGAGGAGTACCAGGCCTACCTGCGCCGTGACGACGTGCGTCGGGTCCACGAGGGCTACTTCTCCATCGACAAGAAGACCAAGCACCAGATCGACGGCAAGGTCTCCGGCCGTGGCGACGACAAGGGCCAGTCCACCGACACCGACGCGTACGACCTGATCCTCAAAGACAAGGAACGCCTGCTGTCGTTCACCGAACCCGTCCGGTTCATCTTCTCCCACTCGGCACTGCGCGAGGGCTGGGACAACCCCAACGTGTTCGTCATGGGGATGCTCAAGAAGAGCGACAACACGGTCTCCCGGCGCCAGGAGATCGGGCGTGGCCTGCGGCTGGCCGTCGACCAGCACGGCGAACGGATGGACAACCACGTCACCGTGCACGACATCAACGAGCTGACCGTCGTCACCGACGAGTCCTACACCGACTTCGTGACCGGCCTTCAGCGTGAAATCTCCGAGTCGCTGGCTGCGCGGCCACGCAAGGCCAGCGTCAAGTTCTTCGTCGGCAAGACCATCCATACTCTCTCTGGCGAGTCGGTCATCGAGGAGGCCGTCGCCCAGGCGCTCTACAAGTACCTCGTCAAGAACGACTACGTGAACGACGACGACACCATCTCCGATGCTTACAAGCAGGCCAAGGAGGATGGCACACTGGCTGCGCCAACCTCCGACGCGCTCAAGCCCGTCATCGACTTCGTGTGGCCCCTGATCGACGTCCTCTACCTTGACCTGCCGGTGCCCACCGATGACCGCAAGCCGAAGAAGATTCCGTTGAACGAAGCCAACTTCGCGCGCAAGGAGTTCCAGGCTCTGTGGGGCCGGATCAACCACCGCGCCGTCTACCAGGTCGAATTCGACTCGGGCGAACTGATTCGCAAGGCGACCGAGCACCTCGACAAGCACCTCAACGTCGCCGCGCTGCAATACGTGGTGCAAGCCGGGCAGCAGCGCGAGCAGCTGGAAGCGGACGACCTGACCGGCGGCTCCGGCTTCGCAGTGCAGACCACGCAGACGCACACCGAGACCGTGAGCGCCGGCTCACAGGTGAAGTACGACCTGCTCGGCGAGATCACCGAGAAGACCCAGCTCACCCGTCGCACGGTCGCGGCGATCCTCCGCGGCGTCACTCCAGGAACGTTCGCCAAGTTCCGCCTCAACCCCGAGCAGTTCATCACCGAGGCCGCCCGACTCATCAACGAGCAGAAGGCCACGGTCATCGTCGAGCACCTCGCCTACGACGCACTCGAAGACCGATTCGACTCCGCGATCTTCACCGAGAACCAGACGGCTCAGGACTTCTCGAAGGCTGGGTCGAAGCTCAAGAAGCACGTCTACGACTACGTGGTCACCGACTCCAAGATCGAGCGCGAGTTCGTCACCGAACTCGACACCAGCAACGAGGTCGCCGTCTACGCGAAGCTCCCGCGAGGGTTCTTCATCCCCACGCCTGTTGGCGACTACAACCCCGACTGGGCCATCGCGTTCACCGAGGGCAGCGTGAAGCATGTCTACTTCGTCGCCGAAACGAAGGGCTCGCTGTCGACACTCCAGCTTAAGGGCGTCGAGGACGCGAAGATCGAGTGCGCCCGCAAGTTCTTCGCATCCCTCAGCGAAAAGAACGGACAGGACGTCACGTATGACGTGGTCACCGACTACACCGAGCTGATGCAACTCGTGACGGCGTAGGACTGGTGGTTGGGGTCAGCCGCTTTCTGCTTGGCAGACTTCGGAAGGAATCTAAACGATGATGATCATCGCGATCGCGACACAAGAGAAGCCGAGGAGAATGAGTGCGCCGAATCCGTAGACGGCTTTCTCGCATGCGGCGAATTTTCGCTCAGCGAGCTTAGAAAGGTCGAGGATCTGCTGCCAGGCGTCATCCGCGGCTGAGGAGGTAGAGAGGTGCTCGTGCAAGTCGGTGACTGACGCACGGGCAAGGGAAGGCCACGAGAATCTGTTGGGTTGCAGATAGCCAACCTTGCGTTGAGGGCCGATTGCTTTCATCAGCCAGAACAATGTCCACATGAACGTGAGGAGCGTCAAGGTGGCTGGGCCCCCCACGTAGAGTCCAGTGATCCATGACTGCTGCGCCGCCTTCATGATCGTGCTGGAGTTGCTTACCAGCATCGTCATTGCGACGCCCAAACCTGCAATGAGGACGGTCGCTTTGGTGTCTGCAAATCGTACCCAGTTCGCGATCTGGTCGAGAGCTTGACTGCTCCCGTCTGTTGGACCGGCCTCGGGTCGTCGCTTAGGCCACAAGAGCCTGCGCTCCTTCGATTGGCCAACGCCTCGTGATGCGCCACTCTGTGTAGGCAGCGAGCCAATGCGCCGCCCAAGCAGTAACCGTGGCGACAGTGTGTTCATGAGGGTCCCAGTCGTCTTCGTCGGCGACGCACAGATTCCCGTTCAAGTAAAGGTGAGGTGAAGGCACCCAAGATCGACCTGCGGCGATGCCGAGCTTGGGCCCCACGACCGCGACTCTGGGGAGGCCTTCATCCTGCCGGGTCATGATCAGCACTTTGAACTTGCCGCGCCCCGTGTTGAGTTCACCGCCCCAGCAGGGACCGAGGCCGTCTGAAGCGGGCAGGTAGGTGAAGCCAGGGAACGACTGCTCCATGGCGCTGATGTGATGCTGTAGACGTGCGCTATCTGTCCACCAGGGCGCGTCATTCACAGCATTGTCAGGGGCTTCCTCGCCGCCGTGGAACGTGTGCTTCTGGACCGGGGTGACGAACCCGAGGGAACTGTGAACGTAGCCGGAGGGCGACGCTTGTACATCGTCGAAGACGATCTGCCCATTCACGGTGACGTATCGAGGAACGTCGACTCCGTGATGATGAAGAAGTGCAGCGATGCTCATGACGCCTGCCTTATCTGATCGCGATGGACGATGTCGGGTTTCCGCTGAGCTGCAGTGCCACATCGTCTAGATACGGAAGAGCCTGCCGCCAGTGGTAGTCATAGAAGTGGTACTTCTTGCGTTCATAGTCGCGCTGGTATGTCTTCGGAGAGTCACTGTGCTCGACGAATGAGGTCGCCCCCGGAAGCTGGCTTGTCAGTCCTTCGCCCACGACGATCTCCCAGGAGTTCGCCTTCTTCTCGCACTTCGCAGCGAAGTTTGCAGCAAACCCAAGAGGGTTCACTTCGCTGTGACCCGAGCTGCCCGTCCGCACGAAGGTGATTCGACCGTAGTCAAGACCAGCTCTCGCCTGCACCCGATGGATACTGCGGTACTCGAGCCGCGGGTTCACTTCACTCTCCACTGCTCCAAGGGCGAACGCGCAGGCTCCGAGAGCCATAGTGGCGTCGACTTGTGAGTTTCCCGGACCGAATCCTGCGAATAGGCCGTCTCCCCGGAGTCCGAGCGGATAACCGCCGTAAGCAAGGACTACTTCGATGAAGCCCGTCAGCACGGCGTGCGCAAGATCCACGACTTGGGTTTCTTCGTCCCAGAAGGTGCGGCCAGTGAAGTCGGTGAGATCGAGGAACGCGACTGCCAGAGGAACGGTGCGACGTTCTCCTACTGCAAGGTCTTCGAAGGCAGGGTGGCCCAGCGCCTTGGCTTCGGGTGCGGCCGACGCGTAGAGTTCGCTGAGGTTTCGCCCTTCGCGACGTGCCTGAAAGTCACGTATGACAGTGTCCCCGAAGGTCGATGGCGTGTAGTTCGCCATCAACCTTGTTCCGAAGCCGTTCACTGAGGACTACTTTCGGGTGCCGTACGGGCTCTGGTTGGTCGGCTTGAGTGAGACACCGATGTCGCTTGCGCGGCTCCGGACGGCATCCTCGCTCCTTCCCATGTGCAGGCCGATCACGCGGGTCGGTGTGTTGCCTTTGGCCTCTCGTCGCAGTTGCGCGTCTCGGGCCGAGGTCCAGGGCTTGCCCGCGTTGGGCGGCTGCTTCTTGCTCATGTCGTTCTCCTGATCTGTAGAGCTCATCTGGCAGTTGGTTCGAGATCAGGATGACAGGAGAGCCTGGCTAGCGCAACGTAGATCTTGACCTTCTACTTAAGTTTATCACAACGGAAGTAGCTTGTTGCTTGTATGGCGCGTCGCGTGACAGGGTTGCGCGTGCGTCTGCTTTACTGGTTGCATGATGTCATGGGATCCGCACGGTGCAGAGCGCCTCGAGGAGATAAAGCGGGCTGTAGCCGATGTGAGCCTCGACGTTCTCGTGCAGGAGGCCGTCAAGGAGGTCTGGAGTGCGAACCGTGCACGTCACGAGCCGGAGGAACTCTTCGACGACGCTTTCACGTTGAGCACCGTCTCGAGCAGAAATCTCGCCAATCGCCTGTATACGACAGTGAACAGGGATAGCGGGCTACGACGTGCTGGGGTTTCCGCAACCAGGGACTTTGCGGCCACCGTCTTGCGCGTGGGCGCCTTTGATATTCGCTTGGTCAAGACCCCGCACCTCGCTGCGCGTAAGCCCGACTTCGTGTCCAGCTTTGACTGGAGGGACAGCGAATCCCGTCTAGCCGCGGCGGCCCGCAACCACGGGGCGTACTCGCCACCCATCCGCAGACCCGAGATGTCGCCGTTGTTCGAGATTGAACAGATCGATGCTTCCGAGAGCGTCCGGGGCTGCAGGGACGCGTTCCTTGTATGGGGCGCTGAGTACGAGTCCGAGCTCACTGCGGGATGGCTTGGCCTTCCGACCACTACTCCGGATCGCTGGCTCGCGGTTGCGCCCCTCTGGTGGGACGAACCTGCATCGCGCACAACGAAGTTCGAGGACGCGGACGCTTCGACTGAGAACGTTGGCTTTGCGGATCAGCCAGAACCGGTTCCGAACATCTCACTGAAGGTCCGGAAGATAGAAGGAAACTCGCTGTGACAGAGGAAGTAGACCCGACGGAACGCGCCCGACGACGTCGTACCACCGGGACATCCGTTGACTTCGACGGGCGGCGACTCTCTCTAGCTCGACGCCTCAGGCGACTACAACGAACCACCCTCGCTGCAAAGACGACTGTCTCGGCAGCAGCAATCACACAGTTCGAACGAGGAACCTCACGGCCGACCAACACTGTTGTCGCCGAGCTTGCTCTCGCGCTGGGGGTCCCAACTGGCTTCTTCCAACGCGGCCGAGCGATAGAGCAAGTCCCAGCGAGCAGTGCTCACTTCCGCTCGCTCAGAGCCACGCCAGCGATCGCGCGAGACCAGGCCCTCGCCTTCGCCGAGATAGCCCTCGCTGTCGTGGACGTGTTCGAGCAGTACGTCGACTTTCCTCCAGTCACGGAGATCATCGACCCGGTTGAGGACGAACCCAGTCGCGAACGTATAGCCGAACTCGCCGCTCAAGCTCGCGCAAAACTCGGGTTGCAGGCAGGACCGGTACCGAACGTCGTGCGGCTGATGGAAGCCCACGGCATAGTCGTCCTTCGCCTGCCTCAAGACATCGATCGAAAGGTGGATGCTTTTTCAACCGATGTCGGCTCCCGGCCCCTAGTTCTCCTCTCGCCTTCAAAGCATGACAAGGCTCGCAGTCGATTCGACGCTGCCCATGAGCTGGGGCACCTCGTTATGCACCACGAGGTTGAACCGGGTTCCAAGATCATCGAGAATCAAGCACACCGCTTCGCCGCCGAGTTCCTCGCTCCGAGTGCTGAGCTCATACCCGAGCTACCGACCAGAGTGGACTGGGAAGCCCTTCTGAAACTGAAGGCCAAGTGGGGTATCAGCCTGAAGGCACTCATCTACCGAGCTCACGACCTAGAGGTGTGGGGGGACTACACCTACCGGAACGCGAGCAAACAACTCGCGGTGCAAGGCCTCCCAGAGCCTGGCCCACTCGGCCTACCTGAGTCTCCGTCACTCCTTGGTCGGGCTGCCTCTCTTTTGAAGGACGCTGGAATCGATAGCACGGATCTCGCCGTCGCGAGTCGTCTCACTGAGCATCAGATCAACGAGGTGATCGAGGCGGGAAGCGACCTCAAGCCAAAGTTGCGGCTGGCGATTGATCCGAACGAGCACTGACCGCCGAGCACCCAGGTTGGCGTCTCGGTGGCCTCGGAGCGGGAGGCTTCGAGGCCACCCGAATCATGAGTGCCTCGGTCACCACTTTGATCACCAGAAACCCCTTCCGAGGTCACCAGATTGGCTGGCATCGGCCGGTACCAACCGGTAAGCTGATGCCATGAGAACCGCAGAAACACGCGGTGTTTCGCCCGATCGGCGCTCAGGCACAACGGACTCCGGATCCTTCAGTTGTTCTTGGTTCGAGTCTCACGAGCCTCAAGCCGGTCGCGGCTCGGCGTTGTCGCAGCCAGCGAAGAATGAGACGATGCCAGCATGACCGGCCGCATCATCGACCGGGTGGCGACACCCGAAGAGCACGCCCGACTGGCGGCAGCCGTCGGCTGGCAGTCGCACTTCGACAACCATCTCCGAGCCGCGTCGCTCGCCGCCTCCATCGCCGGGGTCGTGTATGTCGACGATGAAGGCGACACCGTCGGCATGGCACGGGCCGTCGGCGACGGGCTGCAGTACGCCTATATCCAAGACGTCATCGTCGAACCCGAACACAGCGACGAGGGTATCGCCACCGCCCTCGTCGCGCGCCTCGTCGACCTGCTGCGGCCCGATCCCGGCGCCGAGATATTCATCGGCCTCTTCGCCAGCGAGGAAGCCGTCGGTGTCTACGAGTCGCTCGGGTTCTCGAGCAAAGAGGCGCTGGGCATGCATCAGCGGGTCTCGGGGGACGCCGCAGCAGGGTAGCGACCCCCGATCCCGCACCACAAGGGCTATGCCGGGCAGCTCCGCGACCGTAGATTTGGCAGTATGGTCGACCCCGGCTCGTCCCCGCTGCACCCCCTGCTCGAGATCGCGCAGGCGGTGCCGTGGACGCTGCTCGCCGTCCTCTCCTACGCGGTCACCATCGCCGTCGGCACCCTCAGCATGCGCGGCCACCGCATCCGTCGCAGGTGGCACAGCCGCCTCTTCATCCTCACCTGCGCGCTCACGGTCGTGGCGGCGATCCTCTCGTTCCCGGAGCACTGGATCCGCGGCCTGCTGCTCGCCGTCGCGCTCGTGCCGCTGGCCCTGCTCCCGTTCCTCAGCGCGCCGGTGCGCCGACATCCGAGCAGACACGTCGCGATAGGGCTCTCGGTCGCCCCCTGCTACCTCGCGGCCCTCACGATGTGGGCGGTGCAGCCGCGATGAGAGGCACGAAGACGCCCGCGTCGAGGCGGCCACCGTACGAGGACGCGAGCCGCCCCGAATCCCGGCGCCGCCCCGAGCCGCGGCGCCGTCCCCAACCGCGGCACGGCCCCCAACCGCGGCACCGCCCCGAACCCCGGCACCGCCCCGAGACCCGACGCCGACACCGTCCAGAAACCCCGAGCACAGGAGCACCCCATGGAATTCCTCGACGCCCTCTTCGGCCGCCGCACCACGAACGGGCCGTTCCTGCCCGACCCGGTGAGCGAGGAGCACCAGCGACTGCTCCTCAAGGCGGCCGCGTCGGCGCCGTCGCAGTTCAACAGCCAGCCCTGGCGCTTCCTGGTGATCGAGGATCGCTCCACGATCGAGACCATCGCGAAGATCAGCGGGGAGTCGATGACCGCCGTCATCTCCGAGGGCTCCTTCTTCAACCGCTATAAGCGGCACTTCCGATTCAGCGCCGAGGAGATGGCCGAGCACCGGTCGGGCATGTACTTCGACAAGCTGCCGGCCCCGCTGCGGCCGTTCACGAAGGCCGTCTTCACCAGCGCCGGCATCAGCACGATGCGCATGCTGCGGGTGCCCCAGACCCTGGGCGAGGAGAACCGCAAGCTCGTCGCGGGATCCCCGCTGATCCTGGGCGTCATGCTCGACCGCCGCGAGCGTGAGGCGCACCCGCTGGCCGACTTCTACTGCCAGTTCAGCATGGGCGCGGCGATGGAGAACGTGTGGCTCACCACGGTCGAGCTGGGCATGGGGATCCAGTTCATCTCGTTCCCCATGGAGGTTCCGGATCAGTGGGCCAGGCTCACCGAGATGCTCGCCGTGCCCGACGACCTCGAGCTCATGGCCCTCTACCGCCTCGGCTACGTGCCGGAGACCTCGCAGCGCCCCGCCATCGACTGGTCGAGCCGCGAGCGACGCCCGCCGTCGCAGTTCGTGTTCCGCGAGACCTGTCGCACTCCGCAGAGCGGCTGGGACGAGAGCTGAGCGTCGCCGCTGCGCCTCGGCCCTCGTGCGACCGGCCGACCCGCGACGGCGTCGCCCGCCGACGCTAGTTCAGCACGATGATGCCGGCGTTCAGTGTGGTCGCGAACGCCAGCCACAGCAGGTACGGCACCATGATCCACGCGGCGATCCTCGACCACTTCGCCGCCGAGATCGCGAGCCAGACCACGCAGGCGATGAGCGCCAGGATCACGGCCAGCGCGAGCCACCAGGCCACCTCGCCGACGACCGGGTATCCCGCGAAGAAGATGGGCGTCCACAGCCCGTTGAGCACGAGCTGCGCGGCGTAGATCCCGAGCGTGCCCCGAGCCGCGTTGGGTTCGCCGCCGCGGTACCCGGCTCGCCAGACGAGGAAGCCCGCGACCGCGATCAGGGCGTAGAGGATCGACCACACCGGCCCGAAGACCGCGTTCGGCGGATCCCACGGAACCTTCTCGACCCGTGCGTACCAGCCCTCGGTGTTCGGCATCGTCGCCAGCGAGCCCAGGAACGCGATCAGCGCCACCACCGCGAGCAGACCGAGGCCCACCGCGATCTGCTTCGCGACCGGGGGTCGAGTCTCCACCATCGTCACCGTCCTTCGTCGGGTATCGTCCACGCTACCCTGCGCGCCGGGCAGGGTAGCGGGGCACACCGAGCGGGGAGGGGACCCGCGTCCTCCTCCCCGCTCGGCGCTCAGTAGTGGGCGGGCGGGTCGCTCCCGGGGAACGACTCCTCGCCCCACTCGTCGGCAAGCTCGTCGGCGCGCTCGTGCGGCACGGCGCGGGAGCCCGGCTTCTCGGCCACGTCCTCCGGCGTCTTCTTCTCAGCGGTGTCGGGCGAGTCCGACGTGTCGGGCGCCTCGGGCACGGGATCGGACCCCGGGGGTTCCTCCTCGGGGCCGCCGGGCCGGGCGTTCTCGGATGCTGCAGCGGACACGGGCTTCTCCTTTCGATCGATCTCCTCATCGGCGGGGCGGTGCTCCGGATCCTCCGAGGTGTGCGGCTCGAAGGTCTCGAGATCCTCGCGGAACGCCCGCTCTCGCGCGTACTCGTGGACGGTGTCGAGGGTGGCGATCTGGCTCCGCGCGCTCTCCGACAGCTCGGCGAACACCGCGGGATCGAGCCCGAGATCCTCGGCGTTGTCCTCGAGGGTCTGCCAGACGCCGAGCTTGCCCATCACGGCGCTCCGCATCAGCTCGGCCTCGAGCACGAGCGTCAGCGGCGAGCGCGACAGCAGCCGGCCGTTGCCCTTGAGCCGCCCCAGGCGCTCGGCGGCCCACGACGCCGCCTGCCGGTAGGGGCGCTGCCGCAGGTCCAGATCCCCGATCAGCTCCCTCAGGAACGCCCGTTCGAGCCGGATCTGCTCGGCCAGCTCCGAGAGCCTGGCGAAGACGGGGGTGTCGACGAAGTCGTCGGCCATGCGCTCCATCCGCTCGGCACCCGCGGTCGCCCCGGTCAGGTGATCGGAGAGGTAGAGCCCGAGCAGATCCCGCGAGATCCGCTCCGAGACGCCGCCCTCCGCGTCCATCCGGGCGCGCTCGCCGCCGCTGTCACCGCCGTCTCCGGCGTCCGCCCCGACGTCGACCGGTCCATCCGCGGCGGCGAGACGCGCGTCCTCGGCGTCGCGCGGCCGCAGGGGCAGCGAACCGGTGCCGCGCCCCTCGATCATGCCGCGCAGCAGATCCTCGAGCGCCTGGGCCGCGGTGTACCGGGGCTCCCAGCCGAGTTCCGCCTTGGCCCTGGCGTTGTCCATCATGGGCACCGCGAGGGCCATGTCGATCCAACCCTCGTCCGCCGCCACGAGCTTCGCCTTGTGCGCGCCGAACAGGAAGGCGCGGGTGAGCCGCGCGGGCAGCTCGATGAAGCGGCCGTGGTCGACGATGTCGGCGAGGTCCTGGGGGCCGAGGATGTCGTCGGCGCAGATGTTGAACGCGCCGGGCGCCCGCTTCACCACGGCGGCTGCGTAGGCGCGCCCCGCATCCTCCGCGTGCACGGCCTGGACGCCGCGCAGCCCCTTCGGGAGGGGGAGCACCGGCGGCTTGACGGTGTCGAGCGCCTGCAGGGGCAGCCAACGGCCCAGGAAGTAGCGCTGGATCTCGTACGCCGCGTCGGCCTGGAAGATCAGCGCCGGGCGCAGGCGCGTGACGACGATGTCGGGGTGGGCGGCCTCGAACTCGTCGAGCACGCGCTCCTGCGCCGCCTTGTCCACGCTGTAGTGGGAGGTGCGCACGCCGGTCGCGGGCCAGTTCTCGTCCCGCCGGTCCAGGCCTGAGGCGGGGGAGTAGGCGCCGACCGATGACGCGACCACGAGCTGCCGTACGCCGGCCGCCGCGGCCGCCCGGGCCACGCGGGCCGTGCCGTCCACGTTCACCCGGCGCAGCAGCTCACGGTTCGAGTTGGGCTGCACGAGCCAGGCGAGGTGGACCACCGCGTCGGCGCCAGCGAAGGCCTCGGTCAGGCTCCGCTCGGCCTCCTCCTCGGAACTCGCGGCGGCGATGTCGATCGCCGCCCACTCGCACCCCGAGTGCGGCGGCACCTCTGTGTCCGGCATCCTGCGGGCGATGCCGAGCACGGAGTCCACCTCCGGCGTCTCCTCGAGGGCCCGGAGCACCGCCGTGCCCGAGTTCCCGCTGGCTCCGACCACTGCTACGCGCATGAGAGACCTCCCTGGTGAGTGCGTTCGATCCGGATCATCGCGAGGATCACGGCGAGGGCGTTCCGCCGTTGACGTTGAGCGTCTCGCCGAGCACGTAGCTCGACTCCGGCGACGTGAGGAACACGTACGCCGGCGCCAGCTCCGTCGGCTGCCCGGCCCGGCCGAGCGGCGTGTCGTGGCCGAACTCCGGCAGAGCCTCCTTCGGCTGGCCGTCGGAGACCTGCAGCGGGGTCCAGATGGGGCCCGGCGCGACCGCGTTCACGCGGATCCCCTTCGGGGCCAGCGCCTGCGCGAGGCCCTTGCTGAAGTTGTTGATCGCCGCCTTGGTCGACGCGTAGTCGAGCAGGTGCGTCGACGGCTGGTACGCCTGGATCGATGTCGTGTTGACGATCGTGGATCCGGGCGGCATGTGCTCGACGGCCGCCCGCGTGATGCGGTAGATCGCGTGGATGTTCGTGTCGAAGGTCGCGGTCCACTGCTCGTCGGGCAGGTCGGCGATGTCCTCCACGGCGATCTGCCGGCCGGCGTTGTTCACGAGGGCGTCGAGGCCTCCGAGCTCCTCGACCGCGCGCTCGACCAGCTGCTCGCAGAAGGCGCGGTCGGAGATGTCGCCCGGCAGCAGCACCGCCCGTCGCCCCGACTCCTCGATGACCCGCTTGATCTCCTGCGCGTCCTCCTCTTCGGCGGACAGATAGGAGAGGGCGACGTCGGCGCCCTCCCGCGCGAAGGCGATGGCGACCGCCGCGCCGATGCCCGAGTCGGCGCCCGTGATGAGCGCCTTGCGCCCGGCGAGGCGGCCGGTGCCGCGATAGGAGTCCTGGCCGCGGTCGGTCTGCGGCACGAGCTCCTGGTCGAGGCCGGGCTCGGGCTGGTGCTGCTCGGGCGGGGAGATCCGGGGGAAGCGCGTCACGGGGTTCTGGAACGTCAGCTGATCCGTCTGCCCCTTCGTCGCGCCGCTCTCGTGCGCACCGGTTCGGTTCGTCGTGTTCTCGGTCATCACGTACCTCCTTCTGGTTTCGGCGTCGTCTGGCCTCGGGCGTCCTCATCACCCTGATTCACGGCGTACGCCCTGTCTACGGGGTTGCGCTCCTCACCCGTGCGCTTCCTCGATACGGACGTAGGCGTCGAGCAGTCCGAGCCCGCGGGCGCCCGCGGCTCCCTCCGCCCGCAGGCCCACCCGCATGGAGTCGAGCTGCTCGCGGCCGTGCGGGAAGGGCGGCAGCAGGGGCACGTCGGGGTCGGTGAGCGCCTCGACGATCACCGGCCGATCCGTGGCGAACGCCTCCTCCAGCGCCGCCGGCACGTCCTCGGAACGGGAGATCCGGATGCCGCGGAAGCCGAGGAGCTCGGCGTAACCGGCGAAGTCGAAGCGGGGCACCTCCTGCGAATCCTCGAAGCGCGGCTGCGCCTCCATCTCCCGCTGCTCCCAGCTCACCTCGGCGAGATCCCGGTTGTGGAGCACGAGCACGACGAAGCGCGGATCCCGCCACCGCCGCCAGCGCTCCGCGAGCGTGAGGAGCTCGGTGTTGCCGAGCATCTGCATGGCGCCGTCGCCGGCGAGCACGGCGACCGGGCGGTCGGGTGCGTTCTCCTTGGCCGCGATGCCGAACGGGATCCCGCAGCCCATGCTCGCGAGGGTGCTCGAGAGGTGCGCCGGCACGGAGGTCGGCAGCCGCATCTGCCGCACGTAGTGGTAGACGGCGCTGCCTACGTCGATCGCCAGCTGCCAGTCGCCCGACAGCTGCTCGCCGAATCGCCTGACGACGAGTTCGGGATTCAGCGGATCCGCCGGCACCTCCGAGCGCAGACGCGAGATCTCGTGCCAGTTGCGCACCTGGCGCTCCACCTCCGACCGCCAGGCCGTCTCCCCGCGCGGCTCCACGCGCTCGAGGAGGGCTTCGACGGTCGCCGCGCTGTCGCCCACGAGCCCGACCTCGACGGGGTAGCGGCCCGCGATGACCGCGGGATCGACGTCGACCTGCACCGCCCGCGCCTGACCGGGCGGCGGGTAGAACTCCGTCCACGGATCGTTCGAGCCGAGGATCAGCAGCGTGTCGCACTCCTGCAGCAGGCGGGCCGAGGCCGTCGTGCCGAGGTGCCCCATCGTGCCGACCGACAGCGGGTGCGACTCGTCGACGTAGGGCTTGCCGAGCAGGCTCGTGGCGATGCCGGCGCCCAACCGCTCTGCGAGCCGCACCACCTCCTCCTGCGCATGGGCGATCCCGCGGCCCGCGAGGATCGCGATCCGCTCGCCGGCCTCGATGACCGAGACCGCGGCGTCAAGATCCTCGTCCCGGGGCAGCAGGCGGCCCGTGGTCCAGCGCGGCGCCGTGACGACGACGCCGTGCGACTGGCCGAGCTCGGGCGTCGGCGCCTGCTGCACGTCGTGGGGCAGGATCACGACGGCGGGCTGGGCTCGGGTGAGCGCCGAGCGGAAGGCCCGATCCAGCACCATGGGCAGCTGCTCGGGCGACGACACCATCTGCACGAACGGCGAGGCGACGTCGTGGAAGAGGTGCTGCAGATCGATCTCCTGCTGGTAGTCGGAGCCGAGGACGCTCGTGTGCTGCTGACCCACCAGTGCGACGACCGGTGCGCTGTCGAGCTTCGCGTCGTAGAGGCCGCACAGCAGGTGCACGGCGCCCGGTCCCTGCGTGGAGGTCACCACCCCCACCCCGCCCGTGTACTTGGCCTCGCCGACGGCCATGAAGGCCGCACCCTCCTCGTGCTTCGCCCGGATGAACTCCGGCGCCTCCGCACCCCGGCGGAGCGCTCCGAGCAGCGGGTTGTTGCCGTCGCCGGCGTAGCCGTAGATCCGCCGTACACCCCACTCCGCGAGTCGCTCGACGACGAGGTCGGCCACCTGGCCCCGCTGGTCCGCCGCGCCGCTCATGAGCGCGGGTCCAGGACGACCTTGATGCAGCCGTCGCTCTTCTGCTGGAACATCTCGTAGGCCTGCGGGGCCTCCGACAGCGGAAGGCGATGAGTGACGAGATCCTCGGTGCCGAGCGGATCCTCGGGATCCTCGACGAGGGGCAGGAGATCCTCGATCCAGGTCTTCACGTTGCACTGGCCCATGCGCAGCTGGATCTGCTTGTCGAACAGCGAGAGCATCGGCATCGGGCTGGCCTGCCCGCCGTAGACGCCGCTGAGCGACACGGTGCCGCCGCGGCGCACCAGATCGATCGAGGCGTGCAGCGCGGCCAGCCGGTCGACCCCGCTCGTCTCCATCAGCTTGCGCCCGACCGGGTCGGGGAGCAGCCCCACGGCCTGGTGGGCGACCTTGGCGACGGGGGAGCCGTGGGCCTCCATGCCGACCGCGTCGATCACCGCGTCGGGCCCGCGGCCCTGCGTGGCGTCGCGGATCTCGTCGTTGACGTCGTCGGTGAGGTCGAAGGTGCGCGCGCCGTAGCGCGCCGCCAGCTCCCGGCGCTCGGGGACGGGATCGATCGCGTACACCTCGGCGCCGAGGAAGGCGCCGATGCGCGCGGCGAACTGCCCGACGGGGCCGAGCCCGTAGACGGCGAGGGCGTCGCCGGGCCCCGCGTTCGCGTACTGCACGCCCTGCCAGGCCGTAGGGAGGATGTCGCTGAGGAAGAGATAGCGGTGGTCGGGGAGGTCGGTGCCGACCCTGATCGGGTTGAAGCTCGAGTAGGGCACGCGCAGGTACTCGGCCTGCCCGCCGGGAACCGAGCCGTAGAGCCGGGAGTAGCCGAACAGCGCGGCTCCGGATCCGTACTCCCGCACCTGGGTCGTCTCGCACTGCGTGGTCAGCCCCCGACTGCACATCCAGCACGATCCGCACGAGATCGTGAAGGGCACGACGACGCGGTCGCCGACGGCGAGGCTCGACTCCGCCCCCACCTCCACGACCCGCCCCATCGGCTCGTGGCCGATGATGTCGCCGCGGTCCATGAACGGGGTGAGCACCTCGTAGAGGTGGAGGTCGGAGCCGCAGATGGCCGTCGAGGTCACCTCCACGATGACGTCGTCGGCCTCCTGCAGGATCGGGTCCGGCACCGTCTCGACGCTCACGTTCCGCTTGCCTTGCCAGGTGAGAGCTCGCACGATTCGTCTCCTTCGGTCGGGGCGGGTTGCTCCCCATCGTTCCGACCGCGGTGCGACGCTACAAGGGCCTGGACTCCCGGCCGATCGTGTCGTAAGGAGGGCGGGCCCCTCCCGCCTCGGCGAGCGCCACGATGCGGCGCGCCATGTCGGTGAAGACGACGCCGTGGAAGGGCAGCACGCACAGCCAGTAGAGACGCCCGCCGAGCCCCGAGGGGAAGAAGACCGCCCGCTGCGTGTAGCGCAGCTCCCCGTCGGCCTCCACGCAGCCCATCTCGAGCCAGGCGCTTCCCGGCACCTTCATCTCGGCGCGCAGCCGCAGGAGCGCGCCGCGCTCGACCGCTTCCACGCGCCAGAAGTCGACGGCGTCCCCGACCGCGAGGCGGGCCCGGCTGCGCCTGCCGCGATTCGATCCCACGCCCCCGACGACCCGGTCCATCCAGCCGCGCACGAGCCACAGCAGCGACGGCGAGTACCAGCCGTTGGCGCCGCCGATGCTCTCGATCACTGACCAGAGGTCGTCGCGGGAGGCCGTGGTCGCCCGCGAACGGGCGTCCGTGAACACGGTGCGCCCGGCCCAGTCGGGGTCGCTCGGCAGCGGATCGCTGGGCGCCCCGGGCAGGCTCGCGTCGACCCAGCTCGTCTCGATCACGTCGGTCTCGACCCGGCCGAGCGCGAGCCGCACCGCCTGCCGGTACCCGGTGAGGCCGCCCTCGGGCGGAGGGATGACGTCGTCGACGTCGCGATCCTTCACCACGCACTCGTGCTGCAGCGACTCGACGAGGGGCTGCGCGAGCCGCCGGGGCACCGGCGTGACGAGGCCGACCCAGTACGACGCGAGCCGGGGCGTGAGCACGGGCAGCGCGGCGATGCGCCGCTGCGGAAGCCCCGCCTCGACGGCGTAGCCGTTCATCATCTGCCCGTAGCGCAGCACGTCGGGGCCGCCGATGTCCAAGGTGCGGCTGACGGACGGATCCGTCCTCGCCGCGGCCAGGAGATAGTGCAGCACGTCGCGGACGGCGATCGGCTGGATGAAGTTGCGCACCCAGCGGGGCGCGGGCATGTAGGGGAGCACCTCCGTGAGGTGCCGGATCATCTCGAACGAGGCCGAGCCGGATCCGATGACGACCCCGGCCTGCAGCACCAGCACCGGGACGCCGGAGTCGAGCAGGATCCGTCCCACCTCGCGGCGCGAGGCGAGGTGGGGGGAGAGCTCGACGCCGTCGCCCTCGGGGGCGAGGCCGCTCAGGTAGACGATGCGCCCGACCCCGGCCGCTCTGGCCGCCGCCGCCACGCTCTGCGCGATCGCGCGGTCGGTCGAGGCGAAGCCCCGACCGGCCGACATCGAGTGCACGAGGAAGTACACGACGTCGACGTCGCGCATCGCTCCCGCGAGGGCCTCGCAGTCCGCGGCGTCGCCGGGGACGACCTCCGCCTCGTCGCGCCAGGGGAAGGCGCCCGTCCGCTCGGGGCTGCGCGACAGGGCGCGCACGGCGTAGCCGGCGCTCAGCAGCCGAGGCACGAGCCTGCCGCCCACGTACCCCGTGGCCCCCAGCACGAGGGCCCGAGGGGCGGTGCCGTCGGGCCGCGGCACCGCGCGGAGCCCGGGCTCCCGGCCGGTCGGCGAGCTCAGCTCCTCCGGCCGCTCAGAGGTCAACGGTCCCCGAGACTCCCGGGCCCTCGGTGCCGCGGATCCGTGAGGCGGCGATCTTGAGCGCCGCCACGACGCCTCCGCCCGGCACGCCCCAGAACTGGGCCGACTCGCCCGTGACCTTCAGCAGGCTGAGATTCGGGTCGTCCTTCCCGCCGTCGAAGTAGGAGTCCACCTGGCCGTCCCAGAGCTCCTCCACCTTGGCGCGATCCTCGACGAACTCGGCGACGCCAGCGACCGACAGCCAGCTGCCGGTCTCGGCGAAGGCGAGGTTCACCTGCGGATTCGCGCGGATCGCGTCGGCCTGGTCGCCCTGGAGTCCGATGAAGAACCAGACCTCCCCGCGATCCGTCACCTCCTGCGGCGTCATCGGGTGCGAGACGATCTTGCCGTCCGGCGTCGCGGTCGACAGCATCACGAAGCGCTCGCCCCGCATGATGTCGACGACCTGATCCTGCGTGAGCTCCTCTGTTCCGGTCATGATCTTCCCCGCTTTCCCCGTCGAATCGAACGTTCCGGCGATGCTACCGGGGTATCCTCCCGTGCGCCCCACCGTTGCGGGTATCCGTCTCACGGGGTATATATCGGACGATGACCTCGCCTGAACGCACCGAAGACGGCCGCTACATCGTGGTCGGCGGCCGACGCTGGCGCGCTTCCGACCCGCTGATCCCCGACGAGGTGGCCGCGGCCCTGCGCTCGGAGCTCGGCCGCGCGAGGTCGCGCATCCGCACGACGGAGAGCGACGAGGATCGGTGCGCCCTCCGCGACCGGGTGCAGCTGGCCAAGGAGGGGCTCGGCGAGCGCGGAACCCCGTGGTGGGAGATGAGCGCCGAGGATCGGCGGGAGCGGGCCGAGGATCGCCTTCGGCGCCTGCGGGGGTGAGACGGGAACGCCGTCGCGGGCAGGGGAGGAGCCCCTGCCTCCACCTACGATCCCTCTGCCCGCTCTGCTCTCGAGAGGGTCGGCCGTGAAGGAGCCGTTTGCGCTTTCTCCTACGGGGAGGCTGGAAAGTTCTAGAAAACGGAATGATCGAGGGACTGCGGGGGCCGTCAGTATCTCTGTACGGTCTCCTGGCAGTCGCCGGGGCCGTGATCCGGGCCTCGACCTTACGACGTCGTAGAGCGCGAAAGGTTCGGAAGAACCGTGTCCAGCCTGTGTAGCGCGGCTGGCGAATCTTGATGACAAGGGAGTTGACAAGAACTTATGAGCGACGTGCAGAGCGTGAGTTTGGAAACTGGCCGGCCGGAGAGGATCCGCTTCACCAAGGATCAGCGGTTCCAGGCGCTGAGGGCCTCCATATTCGGAAACCTGCTGGAGTGGTACGACTGGACCATCTACGCGGTGTTCACGCCGTATATCGCCGCACGCTACTTCGACGCCGCCGACCCGACCTCGGCCACGCTCTCCGCGCTGGCGGTATTCGCCGTGGGCTTCCTGGCTCGCCCGCTGGGAGGTGTCATCTTCGGCAGGATGGGCGACAAACTGGGGCGCAAGATGGTGATGGTCATCACCATGATCCTGATGGCGATCGGAAGTCTGTTGATCGCCGTACTCCCGGGTTACGCCCAGATCGGCTGGTGGGCCTCCGTGCTGCTGGTGATCACGCGGCTCGTACAGGGGCTGGCGCACGGCGGTGAAACCGGTGTCGCTTATACGTACATCGCGGAGGCGGCACCGATCAAGAGCCGCGGTTTCTTCGTCAGCTGGATCTACGTCGCCGTCACTCTCGGCGTCATGGGTGCGACCGGCATGGGCGCCGTCCTCACCAGCGTCCTCGAGGAGCCTGCGATGAACAGCTGGGGATGGCGTGTTCCGTTCATCGTCGGCGCACTGCTGGGCATCATCGCGATCTATATCCGGCGCTCGATCGACGAGAGCCCCGTCTACGAAGAGGAGAAGACCCAACCGGTGAAGGTCCCCACACCGCTCTCGCGTCGTGAGATCACGAAGATCGTCTTCCGCATCGTGCTGCTCTCGTGCAGCACCAATGTCGCGTATTACACCTGGTCCACCTTCGCGCCGAGCTACGCCATCGCACAGCACGGCATGGACAGTCAGGGCGCATACATCGCGAGCACCCTCGCCCAGGTCGTCGCGCTCGTCGCGCTTCCGCTGTTCGGCCTGCTCTCGGACAAGATCGGTCGCCGCCCGATAGTGATGATCGCCGGCGTCTCGATCATGGTGATGGCGTTCCCGCTCTCATGGATCCTGGGGACTGAGCCCTGGACGCTCTTCCTGATGCAGGGACTGGGCCTGCTCATCTGGGCCTCGGTCTCGAGCATCTATCCCACGTTGATGGCGGAACAGGTGCCGACTCGGGCACGTGCCACTGGTGTGGGGTTCGTCACCTCCTTGTCCGTCGCGATCTTCGGCGGAACCGCCCCGTACCTCAACACCTGGCTCGCCTCGATCGGCATGTCCTGGGTCTTCTCGGCGTACATCGTCGGCCTCGGCGCCCTGGCGCTCGTCGGCTGGTTGATCATGGACGAGACGGCGGGGGTCGATCTCGCGGAGATCGGCGAGGGCGCCCCCAGGAGGCGCATGGTTCAGAGTACGCCCATCGAGAACTGACCCGCTCGGAATACGAACGACCCTCTGTAAGGAGAATGCGATGTCTGAAAACACGAACGCCGTCCAGCTCGGGGACTACGACAACCTCGTCGTGGAGAAGCGGGGGGCGGTCGGCCTCATCACCCTCAATCGCCCCAAGGCGCTCAATGCTCTCTCCGATGCGTTGACCGCCGAGATGACTGACGCGCTGGAGGAGTTCGAGAGCGATGAGGAGGTCGGCGCCGTGGTGATCACCGGCAACGAGAAGGCCTTCGCGGCCGGCGCCGATATCAAGGAGATGCAGCCGAAGTCGTTCTCCGACGTGTACCTCGCGGACTTCATCACGAGCACGTGGGAGGCTCCATCGAAGGGGCGCAAACCGGTGATCGCCGCGGTCGCAGGGTATGCGCTCGGAGGCGGAGCGGAGCTGGCGATGATGTGCGATTTCATCATCGCCGCCGACAGTGCGAAGTTCGGGCAGCCCGAGATCAGCATCGGTATTCTGCCCGGAGCGGGAGGTACCCAGAGACTGACCCGTTCGGTGGGCAAGTCGAAGGCGATGGAGATGGTGCTCACCGGCCGGATGATCGATGCTGAGGAAGCGGAGCGCATGGGCCTCGTCGCGCGGGTCGTACCGGCGTCCGACCTCCTGAATGAGGCGCTCCTCGCCGCGGAGAAGATCGCCGCGTTCTCGCGGCCGGCTGTGCTGATGGCGAAGGAGGCGGTGAACAGCGCATTCGAGACCCCGCTCGCCGACGGGCTTCGCTACGAGCGCCGTCTCTTCCACGCCGCGTTCGCGACCGAGGGACAGAAAGAGGGCATGGCCGCCTTCCTCGAGAAGCGTCCGGCGAAGTACACGAACAGGTAGGGCTGGATATGGCTGCACAGATCATGCTGCCCCGCACGATGCGAGTCGGCGGAGGCGCGATCGCAGAGGTCGGAGAACTCGTGAGAACGCTGGGTGCCCGGCGCCCCCTCGTCGTCACCGACGCGTTCATGGTGTCCACCGGCACGGCCGAGCTGGTGATGGGGCACCTCCGCGAGTCGGGGCTCGAACCGGCTGTGTTCTCGGAGACCGTTCCCGATCCCACGACGGCCTCGCTCGAGGCAGGAGTCGAGGCGGTCCGGTCGCACGACGCGGATGCGATCGTGGCCGTCGGCGGGGGCAGCCCGATTGACACGGGCAAGGCGCTGGCCATGCTCAGCGCCCAGGGCGGCGCGATGCGCGACTACAAGGCCCCACGGGTCAACTACGGTCCGGCACTGCCGGTGGTCGCCGTACCGACGACAGCGGGCAGCGGATCGGAGGCGACGCAGTTCTCCGTGATCACCGACAGTGAGACGAACGAGAAGATGCTGTGCGCGGGGCCGGGATTCCTGCCGGTCGCAGCGATCCTCGACTTCGAGCTGACGCTTTCGAAGCCCTCTCGCCTTACCGCCGACACCGCGGTGGATGCGATGTGCCACGCTATCGAGGCCTACGTGAGCCGTAAGGCAACGCCTTTCACCGATTCGATGGCGATGTCGGCACTCAGAGCGAGCAGCTCGTGCATTCGTGAGGTCTACGCCGACGGCGGCGACCGGGCCGGCAGAGAGGCCCTGATGCTGGCATCTCTACAGGCCGGGATAGCGTTCTCGAATGCGAGCGTTACGCTGATCCACGGCATGAGCCGTCCGATCGGCGGGAACTTCCGGATTGCGCACGGACTTTCCAACGCGATGCTGCTACCCGTTGTGACCGGCTTCTCCATCGGCGGAGCCGAGAGCAGATACGCTGACGTCGCTCGTGCGCTGGGGGCTGCGACGGCCGCCACCGACGACGCGGTCGCGGCCCGTGCGCTGGTGGAGTGGCTCAGACGCCTGTGCTCCGACCTCGAGGTGCCCTCGCCCGCGAGCTACGGCATCGAACGCGACGCCTGGGAAGAGCTGATCCCGACGATGGCGCGACAGGCGATCGACTCCGGGTCTCCTGCCAATAATCCGATCCTTCCCACCGCCGAAGAGATCGAGAGCCTGTATGTGCAGGCCTACGATCCTCAGGCATCGGACGGGACCCGCACATGAGCGGAGAAGTGCTGACCTCGCTGGAAGGCGGCTTCGGACGCATCACACTGGATCGTCCCGTCGCCCTCAACGCGCTGACGGAGCCTATGATCCGGTCCATAGCAGCAGCGCTCGACGAGTGGGAAGGGCGGGTGCGGGGAGTGATGCTCGACAGCACCCATCCGAAAGCGTTCTGCGCCGGCGGCGACATCCGGGCGATCCGCTCGAACACCCTCGAGGGGGCGTTCGAGCGGAGCCGCAGCTTTTTCGCGAGCGAATATCGTCTGAATGAGCGGATCGCCACCTATCCGTCCCCGTTCCTCTCCCTCATCGACGGCGTGTGCATGGGCGGCGGAATGGGCCTCTCCATCCACGGGGGGATCCGCGTGGTCACCGAGAATTCGCTGATGGCGATGCCCGAGACCGCGATCGGCTTCTTCCCGGATGTCGGTGCGAGCTACTTCCTCTCGCGTCTGCCGGGAGCCCTGGGCGCGTACTGGGGATTGACGGGCGCCCGGATCTCTCCGGGTGACGCGATGCACGGCGGGCTCGGCACGCACTACGTCGCCGAGCTCGACGCCCAGGAGCTCTTCGACGCACTGGTGCATGGTGGCGAAGAGACGGTGGCCGAGGTGGTCGACCGTTTCACGCGGCCTGCTCCACCGAGCGAGGTCGCGCGGCACCGCGGGCGCATCGACGAGGTATTCAGCGCTCACTCCGTCGCCGAGCTGTTCGGTCGGCTCGAGGTCGACGGATCCGAATGGTCGGAGCAGGTGCGCGCAACCTTGAGATCGATGTCGCCGCAGAGCCTCGAGGTAACCCACGCCCTGCTCCGCTGGGCGAGAAAGGAGAGCCTGCAGTCATGCCTGCGCGCCGAGCTCGCCCTCGCGGGGCAGATAACGAGAACAGACGACTTCATCGAGGGCGTCCGAGCGATGCTGGTCGACAAGGACAAGAATCCTCAGTGGGGTCGGGCCCGCTTCCGGGGACTGGATCATGCGGGAAATGCGCTGTGGGAGCCCGGAGCGCTGGTCGACGAGCTTGTTTCGACACATGAGCGACGACCGTCCGAACCGAGGGTCCGCGGCTCGAAGAGCCGGATGAGAAGCGAATAGAAGAAGGATCGGAAGAATGCTTGCTGCATATGTTGCGTCGATGAATGACTCGAACCCGCTCGAAGGTCTGAGGGTCGGTGATCGGCCCGAGCCCGAGACACGCGAGGGGTGGGTGAAGGTGCGCGTGCGCGCGGCCTCCCTGAACCACCACGACCTCTGGTCGCTGCGTGGGGTGGGGCTGCGCCCGGAACAGTTGCCGATGATTCTCGGAGGCGACGCCTCCGGCGTCGACGAGGACGGCAACGAGGTGGTCGTGCACTCGGTGATCTCCACTGCCGAATGGGCCGGCGACGAGACGCTGGACCCGAAGCGCTCGCTTCTCTCTGAGGTCTACGACGGCACGCTCGCGGAGCAGGTGCTGGTGCCGCGTCGGAATCTCGTACCGAAGCCGGCTGCGATCTCATTCGAGGAGGCCGCCTGCCTTCCGACGGCATGGCTCACCGCCTATCGGATGCTGTTCATCAAAGCCGCCCTCGCGCCCGGTACGACCGTGCTCATCCAGGGCGGTGGGGGTGGCGTCTCATCCGCCGCCATCGTTCTGGCGAAGGCTGCGGGGCTCCGCGTCTGGGTGACGAGTCGCAGCGAGCAGAAACGCGCCTTCGCGAGATCTCTGGGTGCTGACGAGTCCTTCGAATCCGGGGCACGGCTGCCCGAGAGGGTCGACGCAGTGATCGACAACGTCGGGCAGGCCACCTGGTCGCACTCGCTGAAGTCTCTCAAACCGGGCGGCACCATCGTGACCTGCGGAGCTACGAGCGGCCAGAATCCGCCCTCGGAGCTGAACCGCGTGTTCTTTCTGCAGCTGAGGGTGCTGGGCTCGACGATGGGGACGCGAGAAGAGCTCTCGCAACTGCTCTCGTTGCTCGAGACGACGGGGATCCGCCCTCACATCGACTCGGTGAGGCCCCTGTCTCAGGCCCGAGAAGGGCTCGAGGTGCTGCAGTCGGAGAGCGTGCAGGGCAAGGTCGTACTGGTCCCCTGATCCCGCGCCTCACCCGTCGTGCAGGCGCAGGGCGAGCGTCAAGGTCAGGATCCCGGAGGAGGTCGCGGGATCCTGACCGGTCAACTCTCCGATTCTCTTGATGCGGTAAGCGACGGTATTCGGGCTGACGGTGAGGCTCTTCGCAGTGCGCGAGAGGTTGAGGTCGTTCCGGATGTATGCCTGCAGAGTGCGGACGAGGCTCGAGGAGTGCTGCTTGTCGTAGTCGAGGAGCGGCCGGACGAACTCGTCCATCAGCTCTTCTCCGTAGTCGCTGTGCACGAGGATCCTGTCGAGCATCACCTCCGAGAACAGGGTCGCCCGGCCCTCCCGTTTCTGCGCCGCGGCGACGATGGCGGCCTCTTGGGCTTCGTGGAACGAGCGGGGGACGCCGTTGATGCCATCGTGCGGGCGCCCCATGCAGACACGCCAGGCGGGCCGGTGCTCGGCGATGGTACGGACCGCCTCGATGACGGCCTCGAGGCTGGAGTCTCTGCCGATGCGGGCCAGACAGATGACGTCGCTCTCGCGCACCCCGAGCAGGGTGTTGGAGAGCGGGGCGACGGTCTCGCGGATGGCCTGCAGCACGCGCAGCGACTCCGTGCGGATGCGTTCGGGAGCGATGCTGCTGAGGCGGACCAGCACCACGGCGATGCGCGAATCCTCGCTGAGATTCAAGCGGGCGATGTCGATTCTGGCTCTGTCCGAGAGCGACTTGCCGATCAGGAGGGACTCGAGCACATCGCTGCGCAGCACGTCGCGGGCTCGGTAGGCTCCCGCCGCCTCCTCCAGGTACACCTGTGCGACGAGGACCGATATCCGATCGACGAAGTCGAGGATGTCGCTGACCAGGCCGAGTGCCGCGTCGCGCATCAGGGAGTCGTCGCCGGCCTCTCGCAGTACCGTCTGCCAGAGTTCGCGGCCCCAGATCCGATAGCTGTGGAGCAGGGAGGGGAGGCTGACCTCCTGATGGACGCGCCGCGCCGCGGAACGTCTGACGGCCTCGAGCTCCTGCTCGTAGGTCTCGCGGCGCAGGAGACTGTCCAAGAGCACCGTCACCGTCGTGATCGCGGCCTCTCTGACATCCTCCGAGAGCGTGTTCGCCCGAAGCTCGCCGTAGTCCACGATGTCGTGGCTGACGACGTGCACGATGTCGTCGGCGATCGCCTGCCGTTTCCGCAGCAGTTCATGGATGAGCCCCGTCCGGGCTGTCTCGAGGGGGGACCGTTCCCGGGGGTGCTCGGCGCGGGGGAGCGTCGGGGGCTCGGAACCGTTGAGACTGCGCTCCTGAATCCCCATGTGGCTGCCCCCTCACGTCCGACTCCGACAACGATTCTTGCACGGCATGTGCGGAAGCTGTTTGCGGATATTGCAAACAACCGCTCTTCTTCTTCTCGAAGTTTGTGTATTCGAGCACAAGAGGGAAGGGGCAGCATCGGATTCAGCGAGTATCGCGGCAGCTCTCCCGGGGCCACCCGTTCGATCGACTGTGCGAGACCCGCCCTTTCAAGGACGAGAGAACGAGGAGACGATGTCTGAACGGACGAACCACCATGAGGGGCCTTCGATCGGCTGCCGCGATGAGGGGCCGGTGCGGGTGCTCACCATCTCGAACCCGGCCAAGCGCAATGCATTCAGCGGGTCAATGGCCCCCGATCTTCGAGACCGGCTGACCGAGGCGGATCGGGACCCCTCCGTACGGTGCATCGTAATCACCGGCGACGGCACGCAATCCTTCTCTTCCGGGCACGATCTCGCAGAAGTGCTGGAGAATCCCGAGACGGCGGGGGATCCGGAGGCCAATGCGGCCTTTGTCCTCGCGCCGTCGCTGGGGACGCCCGTGGTGGGTGCGATCAATGGAAACGCCTACGCAGCCGGTTTCATCCTGGCGCTCAACTGCGACGTTCGCATCGCGGGTACGAACGCACGTTTCTGCGCGGTCGGCGCGAAGATCGGGCTCGTGCCGGTGGGGGGCCAGCTGAGCAGGCTGCTGCACCTCGTCGGATATCCCGTCGCGTTCAGGATGCTCGCGACCGGTTTGCCGGTCGATGCGGAGTACGCACTCGCCTGTCAGTTCGTCGACCAGATCTGCGATCCCGAGGAGACGGTCGACCGGGCCGTCGAACTGGCCACGCGCATCAGCGAGGCATCGCCTTCGGTCGTGCGCGCAGTGAAGACGGGGCTGTCGGCGACCATCGCCCACGGAGCGGTCACGGGTCAGCGGATCGAGCCGTTGCTCGCAGCGGCCGTGCGGGAGCTTCCGGATGGCGGTGAGGGCGTCGCGTCGTTCCTCGAGAAGCGTCCGGCCGAATATCCCGATGCTCCCGCGCGGCTGCAGGCGCAACTCGATGCGGTAGTCGCCGGGACGATTGGGAAGAGCGAGGGGGATCGGTGATGGCGCGGCTGAGGGAAGACATCGTGCGCGAGATGGTGCTCGCCTATGGAGGATCCGCGAACGTCGTGCGATTCTGTGAGGACGGGACCGAGGCGGAACGGATCGCCGCGGATCTCGGACGCGCTGTCGCGATCAAACTCGTGGCCGACGACGTGATCCACAAGAGCAAGGCGGGGGGCGTGCTGCTCGGGATCGGGCCCGAGCACGTCCGGCAGCGGACCGACGAGATGCTCGCCAGGCACCGCGGGCTCGGGAGCGACGTGCGCGGCGTGACCGTCGAAGCGATGGTGGATCCCGGCGTCGAGGTGGTCATCGGCGGTCTGCACACGCCCGGGTTCGGACCCGTGGTGATGTTCGGGCACGGCGGTGTCGACATTGAGGAGCTCGAGGACGTGGCGTTCGCGATGGCGCCGCTCGGCGAGGCCGAGGCCGAGGGGCTGATCTCGCGGACCCGTGTAGGCCGTGCGCTGAAGAAGCGGTTGCCCGATCGCGTCCGCGATCTCGTGGACACCCTCCTCGCGATCGGAGGGGCGGACGGCATGCTCGAGAACGAGAACGTGACGGAGGTCGACTTGAACCCCATCGTCGTGAGTGAGGGGAGGGTGGTGGCCGTAGACGCGCGAGCCATCGAGCGTTCGGGATGCGACGCTCCGTCCGAGGCGCCGGATCCCGACGACTGCTATCAGGGGCTGCGCCCCGCCATCTACCCGCGGTCGGTAGCGGTCGTCGGCGCGTCGGCGGACCGCTCCAAGATGGGGTACAGGGTGGTCAGCGGGCTCATCGAGATGGGCTTTCAAGGCCGGATCGTACCGGTCAGCCGATCGAGCGATCGGGTGTGCGGGCTGCAGGCGGTGGCTTCGATCTCGGAACTGCCGGAAGGCATCGAGAAGGCCGTGGTCGTGGTCCCTGCCGCCGGCGTACCGACAGCGCTCGACGAGCTGTCTCAGCAGGGCATCCGTGCTGCGCACGTCTACACCTCCGATATTCCGCCTTTGGATCCTGAGCTGCGCGAGCGGGGAATGCGAGTGCTCGGCCCCAACTGCATGGGGCACTACGCCCCGCGACTCGGGATCACGATGATCGCCCCTGAGTCGAGCAGCCGCACGGCCGGCCGCATAGCGGTCGTCTCCCAGTCGGGCACCTACGCCGGTGACGTAGTGCGCAGGGGATCCCAGCTCGGACTCGACTTCAGCTTCGTCTCCTCGGTGGGCAACTGCGACGACGTGTCTCCCGCCGAGCTGCTCGCGTTCTGCGAGGCCGACCCCGAGACGGAGGTGATCGCGTTCTACCTCGAGGGCGACGAGGGGGCGGAGGAGTTCTTCCGTCTCGCCGCCACCACCCGCAAGCCGGTCGTGCTGCTCAAGGGAGGACGGACTGCGACCGGAGGGGCGGCGGCGGCTTCTCATACGGGGGCTCTCGCAGGCGACCCGCAGCTGCTCCTCGACATCGCCGAACAAGCGGGAGTGTTGCTGGTCGAGGATCTCGACCAGCTGCTCGACGTCCTGGCGATGCTGCAGTTCGCTCCCGGCATCCGCGGGGATGGGCTCGGCATCGTCGGCTCCGGCGGCGGTGTCGCCGTGGTTGGCGCCGACACCGCTGACGCTTGGGGCTTGGAGGTCCCGCGTCTCGGCGAGAGAGCGTCTGCCGCCCTCGCCCCCTTCGCGGCGCCGGGCGCCAGCCTCGCGAACCCGGTAGACATCCCGGTGTGGTCGATGTTCCGTGGAGACGAGTGCTGGACGGGGGCTATGGTCGCCGGTGTCGCGCTCGACGATTCCATCGACGCGATCTGCGCGTTCATCGATGTTGGCACCGTCTTCGACATCGAGAGCGCAGAATCCGGTGCTCGGCTGCTGAAGCGCCTCACCGAGGACATGGTTCGTGCCGAGACCCGCGGTACGCCACTGGCGCTGGTACTCCGAAGCGGGTTCGAAGAGCACCAGGACCTCTTGGTGCGCGACCTGGCCCGAGTAGCGCGAGCAGCCGGTGTGGCGGTGTTCGACTCCGTCGACCGTGCGATAGCGGCGATCGGCGGCGCGAGGTTCCTGACTCTTGCGGGGAAGAAGTGGGCGACCGCCGGCCGGTCGTCCGCCGTTGCGAAGGAAGCAGCCTGAACTCGGCCATGGACCTCGAATCGACAGCGGTGCGCCGGGTGCGACGGTCCCGCCCCGGGACAGCGGTGGGGATCGTCGCCCTCAGCACCCTGCTGACGATGAGCGTGTGGTTCTCGGCGACCTTCGTTCTTCCCTCGCTCAGTCTCGAGTGGAAGCTCAGCGAAGGTCAGACCTCTCTGCTCACTATCGCTGTGCAGGGCGGATTCGTCGTGGGCGCTCTGGGAAGCACCGCCAGCGGTCTCGCCGACGGCCTGTCGCCGCGCAAGCTCATGTGCTTCGGGGCGTTCGGCGCGGCTTTCTGCAACGCCGGTCTGCTGTGGTGCGACGACCTCATGTGGGCGGTTCCGGCGAGGTTCGGCACCGGGATGTTCCTGGCGTTGGTCTACCCTCCGGCCCTGAAAGAGGTGTCGACCTGGTTCGTGCGAGGGCGCGGTAAGGCGCTCGGTCTCATGATCGGTGCGTTGACGCTCGGCTCCGCCCTGCCGCATCTCGTGGGCGCCGCCGGAGGACTCGACTGGCGCGTGGTAATCGCCGCCACGAGCCTCCTCGGAATCGCGGGAGGCCTCGTCGTGCTGCTGGTTCGCGGCCAGGGGCCGTATCCGTTCCCCCGGCGCCCGTTCAGCTTTGCGGCGGGCTTCCGCTCGATGCGCACGCGCGAGGTCGCGCTCGCCAACGTGGGGTATGTCGGGCACATGTGGGAGCTGTACGCGATGTGGGCGGGTGTGGGGGCGTTCATCCTCTCCCTTCCGGAGCTCTCTCGACCCTCGTCCGGGGTATTGGCGCCTATTCTGGCGTTCTTCTGCATCGGCGTCGGTGCGGTGGGGAGCTTCGTCGGAGGCGTGCTCAGCGATCGCTGGGGGCGTGCGAGGGCGGCGTTCATCAGCCTCGTGTGCTCCGGTGCCGCGGCGCTCGCTCTCGGTCTCACCTACCAAGCCCTGCCATTCTGGGTGATTATCGCGCTGTGCGGCTTCTGGGGCTTCTGGGTGATCGCGGATTCCGCGCAGTTCTCCGCACTCGTCGCGGAGAACGCAGAACCCGAGTACGTCGGCGGTGCCCTGTCGCTGCAGCTCGCGCTCGGTTACACGACGACGGCACTGACGCTCTGGCTGGTGCCGCAGATCGTGGAACATGCCTCGTGGAACCTGGCGCTGTGCGTCCTGGCCATCGGGCCGGCTCTCGGCGCAGCAGCCATGTGGGCCGTCGACAAGCAGAGTGCCGCGAGAATGGCGACGGCCGGGAGCTGAGCGGCCAACGGAGAGCGTGGAGGATGCGCCGCGTCTACTCCTCCGGAGACCGTGGCGCCGGCGCCGCCCCCACACTGAAAGCTACGCGCTCCTGTACGACGCCGTTCACCTGGAGTGCGACGCCGTAGCTGCCCGGGTAGTAGCGCCGGGTCGTGAGCTCCCGGAACGCGTGCGAGGCCTCGACCACGGTGCTCTCGCCTGGAAGGAGCCTCCGCTGCGCGATCTTGAACACCTTCGAGCGCTCGCTGCCGCGGGCATCGGGGAAGAAGAGCAGGTAATCGATCACGAGGTTCGCGGCTTCTCCCCCGGTGTTCTCGACCGTGGCCCGGAAGCGCACCGCATCTCCCGGTGCGACGGCGCCCGGCGTCACGGAGAGTGGGGACACCGCAACCTGGGCCGGCGGGAAGCCGAGCAGCTCGAGCGCGCCCGTGTGCCCCCGCTTCACGAGCGTTCGCAAGGCGTGCCTGGAGGTGCGGGCGAGGTGCGTGCCACCGGTCGCCTGCCAGCCGGTCACCGTGTCGACCGCGAACGCGGCGTGGGCCCGGCTGTGGTCGTTCAGATGGTTCGCCACGGAGCGGCGCACGGACTCCTCGAGGTCGTCGTAGAGCGTGTCGAGAATCCGCCGGGTCGGGGTCGGGTCTGCCACGAGCGCGGGGATCCGCTCGGCCCAGGGGAGCAGCGGTCGGCTGCCCTCGGATGCCAGCCTGCGCACGTGCCAGTCGTCGTGTCCGGTCCACTCCGCCATGTGGGCGAGCGCTCGCGGCAGGTCGTGGAGCAGCATCGGCCGCACCGCGAACTCGGACGTCATGCGCGGCGTCAGCTCCCGGAGCGTCGTCATGCCCGCGTCGAAGCCCTCGGCGCTGTCGGCCTCGACCGAGCGCCACGCCACGGCGAGCCCGACCGGCCAGAGCATCCACCCCGCGAAAGCGGGATCGTCGCCCGCCCGCCGCACCGTCGTCAGCAGGCGGAGGCGATCGCCGTCGAGATCCGCGAGGATCGCGCGGGCGAGCGCCCGCGACCGCTCGCTGAGGGTCAGCGCGCCGAGCGACTCGGCCGCGCGCCTGGTGCCGTCGAGGCGCCCGCCGCCCGCAGCCTCCAGGGCGTCGACGAGCGCCTTCGCGGTCGCCGCTCCCAGCAGCTCGTCCGTCATTGACATGGATGCCCCCTCCCTCGCCGCCCGCGTATCACGCGCTGAGACGACGATACCTCTGGAGCCTGCGCAGCCCGGCCGCCGCCGCGCGGTCCGCCGGCGCGAGGGCCGCGGCGAGTCTCGCGCCGACCTCGGCCTCGTCCAGCTCGGGCCCGATCGCGACGAGGGCGTCCGCGCCGTCCGCGCTCCGGGGCGGGGCCGGTGCGACGTGGATCGACGCGCCGACGAGGTTGAACAGGTAGCGGCGTCCGCCCCGGGGCGTGCGGACCGCCACGCACCCCTTGAGCCGGTAGACGCCCCGCGGCGGATCCTCGAGGAGATCGAGGATCGCTCCGGCGTCGGCCGGCCCATCGGCGCGCGCCGTGACGGCCGACGCGTGCTCGTGCAGGGGAGCGTCGTGCCCGTGGCCGTCGTGCCCGGTCTCGAGGGACCGCAGCAGCGCGGCGATGGGCAGCTGGTCGGGCGGATCCTCCGCCTCGGCGACGTCGAAGACGAGAGCGGGGTCGATCGCTCCTCGCTCGGTCGGAACCACCGGTGCGACGGGGTTGCGCTCGCGGACGCGCGCGGTCAGCTCTGCGAGCCTCGTCTCCCGCTGCTCGGGCGGGAGGAGATCCATCTTGTTGGCGATCACGAGGCTCGCCGCGGCGTAGCGCGCGGGAGGCAGCCCGCCGGTGTCGACGGTGCGGAAGTGCTCGACGGCGTCGATGACGTCGACGAGCCCGCCCGGGCGCGCGTGCTCCGCGCCGCTGGACCTGATGAGCCTCGCCAGTGCGAGGGGCTCGGCCGCGCCGCTCGCCTCGACGATCACGGCGTCCAGGCGCAGTCGCGGTTCGGTGAGTCGCGACAGCGCCTGATCGAGGCCGCCCGCCTCGGGCAGGCAGCAGATGCAGCCGCCGGCGATCGAGGCGGCCTCGTCGACCTGGCCGGTGACCAGCCCGGCGTCGACGTTGATCGCCCCGAAGTCGTTGACGACCACGCCGACCCTTGCCCCGGGGCGTCGGAGGAGGTGGTTGAGCACCGTCGTCTTGCCCGCACCGAGGTGCCCGGTCAGGGCGATCACGGGGATCATGGCGGTCCTCCCTCTCCCGTTCCGCGCGCCGGGCACCCGCAGGACTCCCGGTGGACGAACCGGGTCTTCGCCACCACGGTGTCGGGGGCGCGTCCGGGGGTCGAGACCTGGCGCAGCAGCAGACGCACGGCCGAGGATGCGAGCAGGTCCACATCCTGTTTCGCGACGGTCAGCCCGGGGCTCAGCAGGTCGGCGCCCTTGAAATCGTCGAAGCTCACCACGGCGATGTCGTGGGGGATCGACAGCCCTGCCTCCCGGATCGCCCGGAGCGCGCCGATCGCCATCTGATTGTTCGACACGATCAGCGCCTCGGCGCGGCGCGGCGACCCGAGGTGACGGCGCACCGCCGTCTGCGCGACGCGCTCGTCGGACTCGCCCTCGATGATCATCTCGGGGTCGTCCTCGATCCCGAGCGCCTCGACGGCGCGCCGATAGCCCGCGAGGCGGTCCAGCCCGCTCGCCGACTCGGTGGTTCCGTTGACGAACCCGATGCGGCGATGGCCGAGCAGCGCGAGGTGCTCGGCCAGGTCGTAGACGGAGCGCTCGCCGTCAGAGTACACCTGGTCGACGGGCAGATCCGAGGGCCGGTCGAGGAAGACGAGGGGGAAGCGCTGCTCGGAGAGACGCCGCAGCGCCTCGGTCAGCTCGGGGCTCCCCTCGATGGGCACCGCGATGATCCCGGAGACCTGCCGGGCGCAGAGATCCTCGATGACGTCGAGTGCCCGGCCGGGATCGTCATTGGTGTTGGCGAGCACGAGGGAGAAGCCCGCCTGACGGAGTCGCTCCTCGAGCTGCCCGGCGAGCTCCCCGAAGTAGGGGTTGGTCACGATCGACATCGCCAGCCCGATGGTCGTCGTGGACGAGGTGGCGAGCGCCCGCGCGGTCAGGTTGTGGCGGTATCCGGTCTCTGCGATCGCCTGCATGACCAGCTCGACGGTCGCGGGGGCGACGCGACGCGTGCTGTTCAGCGCGTGCGACACGGTGGTCACGGAGACTCCGGCTCGTCGTGCGACGTCGGCCATGGTTACCACGGCATTGACCTCCTGACGTCTCCCTCGGAGGAGGCAACGGCGCGACCCCCGAATCCTGCCGATGCATCGAGCATAGAGGATCTCTGCCAAGCGCTTGCGCAATTAGTTGCGCAAGCGCTTGGCTTCCCGTAACCTCGCAGGCAGGCAGCGCGATGACCGCGCTGCGGACGCGGCAGGCCGCCCGCATCGAAGCGGTCGGATGAAGAGTACGAAGGAGTACGAGATGGCCCGGGTACGCAGATGGATCGCGAGCGCCGCCGCGCTCGCAGCAGCGGCCGCGCTGGCGGGGTGCGGCGCATCGGAGGGGACGACGACGGGAGACGGCGAGACTCCGGAGGGCGTGACGATCGGCTTCGTGCCGGGGATCGCCTCCGACCCGTTCTTCGTCGCCATGCAGCAGGGCGCCGAGGAGCACGCGGAGGAGCTCGGCGTCGAGCTGATCTGGCAGGGTGCCCCGGACGAGTACTCGCCGCAGTCGCAGATCCCGTTCGTCGAGTCGATGATCACCCAGCAGGTCGACGGCCTGATCGTCGTACCAACCGACCCCGACGCCCTGCAGGCCAGCGTGGTGAGTGCCGTCGGCGCCGAGATCCCCGTCGCGACGGTCGACACGACGGTGACCGACCAGAGCGCGCTCGTCTCGCACATCACGGGCGACAACCTCGACGGCGGGCGCATGGCGGGGGAGACCCTCGCCGAGCAGATCGGCGGCGAGGGCAAGGTATTCCTCATGTCGGGTTCCCCCACCGCCACCACCAACACGCTGCGCGAGCAGGGTTTCCGGGAGGCGCTCGAGGAGTACCCCGACATCGAGCTCGTCGGAGTCGAATACGCCAACAGCCAGCCAGCCAACGCCACGTCAGCGGTGAGCACGATCCTGCTCGAGCACCCCGACCTCGCCGGTATTTTCGCCGTTGACGGCACCTCGGGCACCGGAACCGTCGCCGCGCTGCGCAATGCCGGCGTCGTCGGCGAGATCGCCCTGATCGGCTACGACGCTTACGACAACCAGGTGGCCGACCTCGAGGCCGGCGTCTACACCGCCCTCGTCGTGCAGAAGCCGGGCGAGATGGCCGCGCTCGCGATCGACTCCATTCTCGCGGCGATCGACGGCGACACGTCGTCGGTCGAGCAGGAGGTCGTCATGGAGAACGTGGTGATGACGAAGGAGAACTTCGATGAGACCGGCCAGTACCAGTACCCGAACTGACGCGGGGGCGGGAACCGCGGTGCGAGGCCCCGGCGGTGCGATCGCCGGGGCCGGCGGATCCCCTGAGGGCGTCGGGCCGAGGTTGCGCCGGATCCTGCTCAGGCAGGACACGGCCCTGCTGCTCGTCCTGCTGATCATGGTCGCGTTCTTCACGGTCATGAACCCGCTCTTCCTGTCGCGACCGGCGTTCGCGACGATCCTGCAGGACTGGGCGCCCGTGATGCTGCTCGCGATCGGGCAGACCTACGTGATCATGACGGCGGGCATCGATCTATCGGTCGGCTCCACGCTCGGGCTCTCGGGCGTCACGGGGGCGCTCGTCATCCGGGCCCTGACCGAGGGCGGCCAGCCCGCGGCGATCGCGATCGCGGTCGGTGTGGTCGCCGCGCTGCTGGTCGGCGCGGTGGTGGGGGTCGTCAACGGCCTGCTCATCACGAGAGTCGGCCTCGCCCCCTTCATCGCAACGCTCGCGACGATGGGGGCGGGAGCCGGGATGACGCTGGTCGTCACCCGCGGCGTCCAGATCGCGGGCGGCCCGTCCGAGGTCATCGCCCTCGGCACGACGAAGTTCCTGGGGCTCGTCACAGTTCCGCTGATCGTGGTGTTCGTCGTGCTCGCGATCGCGTGGGTCGTGATGGAGCAGACGCAGTTCGGCCGCTGGACGCAGGCGATCGGATCCAACGGCTTCGCCTCGCGGGGCGCGGGCATCAACGTGAACCGTCACCTGATGAAGGTGTACGTGCTCTCGGGCGTCACCGCGGCGCTCGGCGGGCTGTTCGTCTACTTCCGGCTGGGATCGGGATCGCCGACCTCGGGGCTCGGCTTCGAGCTGCAGGCCATCGCGGCCGTCGTGATCGGCGGCACGAGCCTGTTCGGCGGCAGCGGCCGCATGTCGGGAACGGTGCTGGGCGCCCTCATCACAACCTCGGTGCTGTCGGGGCTGATCCTGATCGGCGTCGGCCCCTACTGGCAGCAGGTCGTCGTCGGCGTGCTGATCGCGGGTGCGGTCGGCGTGCAGCAGCTGAGTTCGGTCAGGCAGTCGAGAGGAGCGAGCCGTGGGTGAACGCACACCGGTATACGAGGCGAGGAACGTCTCCAAGTCGTACGGGAGCGTCGTCGCGCTCGAGAACGCCAGCCTGTCCCTCCACGCGGGCGAGGTCATCGGGCTCGTCGGCGACAACGGAGCCGGCAAATCGACGCTCGTCAAGATCCTCTCGGGAGCGCTCGCGCCCGACGACGGCACGATCCTGATGGACGGCAGCGAGCACTCCTGGAAGTCGCCGCGCGACGCCCTCGAGTCGGGCGTCGAGACCCTCTACCAGGACGCGGGGCTCTGCCCGGATCTCACCGTCAGCGGCAACGTGTTCCTGGGCCGGGAGATCCGGCGCCCCGGGGTCCTGGGCAAGCTCGGGTTCCTCGACAAGCAGGCGATGGAGCGCGAGGCCGCCGCGTCGCTGGATCGCGCGGGGATCGGCTTCGCGGGGGTGCGCCGCACCGTCGACCAGTTCTCGGGCGGTCAGCGGCAGGCGGTGGCGATCGGCCGTGCGGTCGCGTGGGCGCGCAAGGTGGTCATCCTCGATGAGCCCACGAACCACCTCGGCGCCCGTCAAGCCGGAGAGGTGCTCAACGTCATGAGGCGGGCGAAGGAGCAGGGGCTCGGCGTGATCTTCATCTCGCACACCCTGCCGCACGTGCTCGAGGCCACCGACCGTGTGGTCGTGCTGCGGCTGGGGCGCGTGGTAGCCGACCGGCCCACCTCGAGCTTCACGCCCGACAGCCTGCTCAAAGTCATCACCGGTCTCGCCGAGGAGGCTCCGCTGTGAACACACAACCGACGATCACCGATCCCTCTGTCGCGGCGTCGCGGCCGCAGCTGCAGCTCGCGATCGACGCGCCGGAGCACCTCGCACTGATCCCGCGCCTGCGCCGCTGGTTCGACATCATCGAGGTCGGCACGCCCGTGCTCAAGCGGTTCGGGCTCTCGGCGATCACCACCGCTCGCGAGCTGGGGCGCGGGATCCCGGTGCTGGCCGACACCAAGACGGTCGACGGCGGAGCGCTCGAGGCCGAGATGGTGGGCGCCTCGGGCGCGTCGATGATGACGGTGGTCGCCCACGCGGCCCCCGCCACCCGGCGCGTCACGCGCGAGGTGGCCGCCCGCTACGGCGTCACCGTCGTCTACGACACGATCCTCGACGGGGAGTTCCCCGCGGAGTCGCTGCGCGACGACCGCGACGGCGGCGGCCCGGACAGCGGTGGCCCGGGCGCGGGCGAGGAGATCTGGCTCGCACTGCACAACGCCTCCGACGCCCGCCTCGCGGGCCAGGGGGACGACGCCCACATCGAGCGCGTCGGCGCCAGGCGACGGGCGGGATTCCGCGTCTCGCTCGCCGGCGGTATCGGCCGCGACAACCTGTCGCGCGTACTCACCAACCCACCGGAGGTCATCGTGATCGGCTCGTCCGTGACCGGCGCCTCCCGACCCGAGGAGGAAGCGGAATGGATCGCGGCACAGATCGCCACGGAGCGTGGCTGACCACCACCGGGGAGCTCGCGGAAGTCGCGGAGCGGCTCGACGCCGACGCGTACGAGGCGTTCGCCTCGCGCTTCGACGGGCTGAGCGCCTCGTCGCGGGTGTTCTTCACCGGCCAGGGACGCTCCGGGCTCGCGGCCCGTATGGTCGCGATGCGGTTCATGCACATGGACCTGCCGTCGTCGTTCGTGGGGGAGGCCACGGCGCCCTCGATCGCGGCGGGCGACACGCTCGTCGTGATCTCCGGCTCGGGCAAGACGCCGGTGAGCGTGAACTTCGCCGAGGTCGCCCGCGGCGTCGGCGCGAGGGTGCTGCTCGTCACGCACCAGCAGGAGTCACCGCTGCAGGATCTCGCGGACGCGGCCATCGTGATCCCGGCGACGTCCGCGCAGTTCGGCGGCACGCTGTTCGAGGAGTCGGCGCTCGTGCTGCTCGACAGCATCGTGCTCGACCAGATGAACCGCAGGGGTACGCCGCACGAGTTGATGGCCGCGCGCCACACCAACTTCCTCTGACGGCCGGGACTGACGAGTGGAGGTCCACGTGATGGAGCCCGCGGTCGGCATCGTCGGCGACGCCCTGATCGACGTCGTCACCGACGCCAGGGGGGCCGTCGAGCATCCGGGGGGAGCGGGGCTGAACGTGGCAGTCGGCATCGCCAGGCTCGGGGGCCGCGCGATGCTGGCCGCGCCGTTCGCCGACGACGCGAGAGGCCGGGGGCTGAGACGGCTCCTCGGAACCGAGGGGGTCGAGGCGGTGCCGCTGCCGGGCGGGCGCGCGACCGGCGTCGCCGAGTCGTCGACCCGCGACGGAGAGCCGAGCTACTCGTTCTCGGACGAGATCCGGAACCGGCACTACACCTATCCGGAAGACGCCGAGCGGCGACTCGGCGAGTGCCGGGCCGTGGTGGTCACGTCGTTCCCAATGGGCGATCCGGAGGAGGTCGAGCGGCTGACGGCGCTGCTGTCGCGCATCGGGATCCCCGTCGCGGTCGACGCGAACGCCCGCGCGGCGCTGCTGCCGGATCGCGACGCGTACCGGAGGGGGTTCGAACGGCTCGCCGGCATGGCCGCGCTCGTGAAGGTCAGCACCGAGGATCTCGGGCTCCTCTACGGCGACGGGAACGATGCCCGGGGCCCCGGCGCCCACGCCCGCGGGCTCCTCTATCTCGGCGCTGCCGCCGTGGTCGAGACCGCCGGCGCGCGCGGCGCGACCGTGCACACGCCGGAGGGGCGCTCGAGCATCTCCCCGCCACCGCTTCCCGAGCCCGTCGTGAACTCGATGGGGGCGGGCGACGCACTGATGGCGCGGCTCGCCCTCGACCTCGGCTCCCCGCGGTGGCCGGGCAGCCTGGTCGGGTGGCCGGCCGTGCTGGGCGACGCCGTGGCGATCGCCTCCGAGACCTGCCGCATCGACGGCGCGCTGCTGCAGGCACCCGACTCTCGTGCGAGGAGCACCGCATGGAACTGAACGACGGGTCGCTCGAGCGGCTACCCGAGCGGATCGCGCGCCCCCGCTACGACCGCGCGGGTCTCGCTCCGGGCATCGTGCACATCGGGGTCGGCAACTTCATGCGCGCGCACCACGCGCTCTACCTCGACGACCTCATGAACCGCGGCCTCGCGCTCGACTGGGCGATCAGCGGCATCGGGCTGATCTCGCCGAACGCCCCCGCGCGCACCGCCATGGGGCCGCAGGACTGCCTCTACACCCTCACCGAGAAGCATCCGGACGGCCGATGCGAGAGTCGGGTCGTGGGGTCGATCAGCGAGTACCATTACGCGCCGGACGATCCCGAGCTCGCGATCTCCAGGATCGCCAGACCCGAGACCCGCATCGTCTCGCTGACCATCACCGAGGGCGGCTACGACGTCGACGACCGCACCGGGGAATTCCTCGGGCGCTCCGCGATCGTGCGCGCCGACCTCGAGGCGGAGCGCTGCACCCGCAGCGCCTTCGGACTGGTGCTCGAGGCCATGCGGATCCGCCGGGATCGCGGCGACGGCGGGCTCACGGTCATGTCGTGCGACAACATGCAGGGCAACGGGCGCGTCGCGCAGGCGGCGTTCCTCGGGTTCGCGCGCCGCAGGGATCCGGATCTGGCGGCCTGGATGGAGCGGAACCTCTCGTTCCCCAACTCGATGGTCGACCGGGTGGCCCCGCGCACCTCCGACGCCGACCGCGCGCATCTGCTCGAGCGCTACGGGCTCGACGACCGGTGGCCGGTCACGGCCGAGCCGTTCCGCCAGTGGGTGCTCGAGGACGACTTCGCCGCGGGCCGACCGCCCTACGAGGAGGCCGGGGTCGAGATCGTGGACGACGTCGTGCCCTACGAGCTGATGAAGCTGCGGCTCGCGAACGGCACGCACCAGGCGCTCGCCTACTTCGGCAGGCTCCTCGGGCACACGTACGTGCACGAGGCGATCGTCGATCCCGACATCCGCCCCGTACTGCTGCGATACATCGACGAAGAGGCGATTCCGACGCTCGCCCCGATCCCCGGCCAGGATTTCCGGGCCTTCGGCCGCACGGTGCTCGAGCGGTTCGGCAATCCGCAGCTGCAGGACACCCTCGTGCGGATCTGCGAGGAGACCTCGGACCGGATCCCCAAGTTCCTGCTGCCGGTCGTCTTCGACCGGCTGGGCGCCGACGAGCGGGCCGACGTCTGCGCAGCGGTGGTCGCGAGCTGGGCCCGATACGCGGAGGGCGTCGGAGATGACGGCGAGCCGTTCGAAGTGCGGGATCCGCTGCGTGAGCAGCTGATGGAGCGGGCGGGCCGCCAGGGGGAGGAGCCGCTCGCATTCCTCGGCAACCGCGAGATCTTCGGCGATCTCGCGGATCGACCGGAGTTCGTCGGGCCCTACCTCCGGGCGCTGACCTCGCTCCGCGAGCGTGGGGCCAGGGAGACGCTCGGCGAGTTGAAGCGCCCGCCCTCGGGCGGGTGAGCCGGGAGGGAGCGGCACCTCGGACGGCCACGGGCATCGCACCCGCGCGCCCGACGCACCGGAGGTGAGAGGATCGAGGGCATGGACGCTGAGCACGAGACCGCCGCCGAGACCGCACCCGTCGAACCGCCTGCCGCCGCTGTGGAGGCGGGGCTCCGAGCGGCGGTCGAATCGGGACTGCCGCGGGCGATCGCGGAGCTGGAGCGGCTGGTGCGCATCCCGTCCGTCTCGTGGCCGGCCTTCGACCCCGCCCGCGTCGCCGAGAGCGCCGAAGCCGTCGCCGAGCTGCTGCGCGACACCGGCGTCTTCGAGACCGTCGACATCCGGCGAGCGCCGGTCGAGGGCGGCTCGGAACCGGGGCAGCCCGCCGTGGTGGCGCGTCGGACCGCGCGGAACGGCAGGCCGACCGTGCTGCTCTACGCGCACCACGACGTGCAGCCTCCCGGCCGGGACGAGGCGTGGCAGACGCCGCCCTTCGAGCCGGTACGCCGCGAGAGCCCCGACGGCGAGCGGCTCTACGGGCGCGGAGCCGCCGACGACAAGGCCGGCGTCATGGTGCACGTGGGCGCCATCCGCGCGCTCGCCGCGACGCTCGAGGGGCTGGGCCCCGATCTCGACCTCGGCCTCGCGGTGTTCATCGAGGGCGAGGAGGAGTGGGCCTCCCGATCCTTCGGCAACTTCCTGCGCGAGAATCGCGAGCTCCTGGCGGCCGACGCGATCATCGTCGCCGACTCCGACAACTGGGACACCGAGACCCCGGCCATCACGGTCGCGCTCCGGGGCGCCGTCGCCTTCAACCTGCGCGTCGACACGCTCGATCGCGCCTCCCACTCGGGGATGTTCGGGGGTGCGGTGCCCGACGCGATGCTCGCCGCGGTCCGGCTGCTCGACACGCTCTGGGACGCCGACGGCGCCGTGGCGGTCGAGGGGCTCCGCTCGGCGGGCCTCGAGGTGCCGGCCTACGACGCGGATCGCCTGCGCTCCGAGACCGGGCTGCTCGACGGGGTGCAGCCGATCGGCCGCGGCGAGATCCTCTCCCGCCTCTGGTCGGAGCCGGCGATCACCGTCACCGGCATCGACGCCCCCGACGTCGCGAACGCCTCGAACACGCTCATCCCCGGAGTCAGGGTGCGCATCAGCGCGAGGATCGCACCGGGCCAGGACGCCGGCGAGGCCTACGAGGCGATCCGGGAGCACCTCGAGCGGAACGCCCCGTTCGGCGCCCGCCTCGACTTCGAGGACGTCGACGCCGGCCAGCCGTTCCTCATCGACACGGGCGGGTGGGCCGTCGAGGAGATGCGGGCGGCGATGCACGCCGGATGGGGCCGCGAGGCCGTCGACACCGGTATCGGCGGATCGATCCCGTTCATCGCCGAGCTGGCCGAGGAGTTCCCCGACGCGCAGATCCTCGTGACGGGCGTCGAGGATCCCGACACCCGCGCGCACAGCCCCAACGAGTCGCTGCACCTGGGCGTCTTCGAGCGGGCGCTGCTCAGCGAGGCGATCTTCCTGGCGCGGCTCAACGGGCGCTCGGCGTAGCGCAGCGGGCGTTTCGCGAGCGGATGGGGGATTCGCGAGTGGATGCCTGAATCGCGCACCGGGACCGTGTCTCGGCCATCCGCTCGAGAAAGAGCCATCCACTCGCGGCGTAGAGGATAATGAGCGCATGGCCGAGCCGAAGACGAAACCCACCGATCAGAGCGTCCGCGCGTTCCTCGAGGCCGCGACCCCCGCCCGCCGCCGCGAGGACGGGCTCGCGCTCGCCGCCGTGTTCCACGAGGTCACGGGCGCCGATCCGGTCATGTGGGGCCCGTCGATCGTCGGCTACGGCAGCTACCGCTACGTCTCCCCGGCGAATCCGCGCACCCGCGGCGACTGGCCGAAGGCCGGCTTCTCGCCGCGCAAGGCGCAGCTCTCGATCTACGGGCTGAAGGATCTGCCCGAGGGCGCCGCGCTGCTTCCGGATCTCGGCACGTACACCGAGGGCGCGGGCTGCGTCTACGTGAAGAAGCTCGACGACATCGACCTCGACGTGCTGCGCCGGCTCATCGCGATCGCGTGGTCGCGCGAGGACGATCCCGAGCCGGCCTGATCCCGCACCGGCCGCTCAGGCCCGGCGCCGACCCCGGCCATGTCGACTCGGGCCCGATCCGCCGCCCGCCGCTCAGGCCCCGAGCACCCGGGCCGCCTGGCGCGCGGCGCCGAGCGCGACGTACTCGCCGGGGGTCGGCACCTCCACGGGGAGGCCGAGGATCTCGGGTGCGATTCGACGCACCGCCTCCGACTGGGCTCCGCCGCCGATGAGCAGCGCGCGCTCGAGCGGGACGTTCAGGCCGCGCAGCGCCTCGACGCCCGCGCTGAGCCCGCTGAGCATGCCCTCGACCGCGGCGCGGGCGAGATTCTCCCGGGTGGTCGACGCGAGCGTCATGCCGCTGAGCGAGGCGGTCGCGTCGGGCAGGTTCGGGGTGCGCTCACCCTCGAAGTAGGGCAGCAGCGTCAGGCCCCCGGCCCCCGGCTCGGCCTGCAGGGCGAGGTCGCTGAGCTCGCCGTGGTCCACCCCGAGCAGGCGCGCGATCGCGTCGAGCACGCGTGCAGCGTTGAGCGTGACGACGATGGGCAGGAAGCCGCCGTCGGCGTCCGCGAAGCCCGCGACGGTGCCGCTCGGGTCGATGGTGCGCTCGGCGCTCACCGCGAAGACGGTGCCGCTCGTGCCGATCGAGACGACCACGTCGCCCGTGTGCGCCCCGACGCCGAGCGCGGCCCCGGCGTTGTCGCCCGCACCTGGGCCGACGCGACGCCCGCGCGCGTCGGCGACGCTCTCGAGAGGGCCGAGCACGCGGGGCAGCAGCGCGTCCCCGCCGAGCGCCGCGGACAGGATCTCGCGGTCGTAGTCGCCCGAGTCGGGGCTCCAGTAGCCGGTGCCGGACGCATCGGAGCGATCGGTGACGAGCTCGTCGAGCGCCGGGTTCTCGGGGCCGAAGCCGCGCAGCCGCCAGGTGAGCCAGTCGTGCGGAAGCGCCACCGCCGCGACGCGAGAGGCGTTCTCGGGCTCGTTGTCGCGCAGCCAGCGCAGCTTCGTCACCGTGAACGAGGCTACGGGCACGACGCCGGTGCGGCGCGCGAACTCCGCCGCGCCGAACTCCTCGATCAGATCGAGCGCCGAGCCGGCCGAGCGGGTGTCGTTCCACAGCAGCGCGTCCCGGATGACGCGCCCCTCGTCGTCGAGCGCGACCATGCCGTGCTGCTGGCCGCCGATCGCCCACGCCTCGACATCGTCGATGCCGCCCGCGTCGGCGATGGCGCTCTGCAGTGCGGTCCACCACGCTTCAGGATCGACCGAGCTGCCGTCGGGATGGGAGGCGCGCCCCGAGCGGACGATCTCGTCGCTCGCGGTGTCGACGATCACGACCTTGCACGACTGCGTCGACGAATCGATACCCATCACCAGTGCCACGGCGTCTCCTTGTACACGTTGCTCGGGAACCGTCCGCCGCGCGGCGGACGACCGTATTCAGAATGTATCAGTCCCGGTGGACCCGGTTCCGACCCCGCGGTGCCCGGCGGAGACGCCCGGCCCCGCCGGGGTTCAGGGCTGGAGCTCGGACTGCACCTGCAGCAGGTGCGCCTCCAGATCGCCGTCGCTCGCCTGGTCCCACGGCACACCGTTGACGACCACCGTCGGGGTGGAGCTGACGGGCCGGGGGCCGCCCTCCAGGCCCAGCATGCCCTCGCTCGTGGCGACCCTCGTGTTCTCGTCGAAGAAGTCGTCGAAGGGCACCTCACGCACGCAGCCCTCGAGCTCCTCGTCGACGATCGCTCCCGCGTCCTCGGCGACGTCGAGCAGCTCGTCGGCGGTCAGACCCTCCGTGCCCTCGGCGGGCTGCACGTCCGGGCTCAGCAGGAGGCCGTGCGCCGCGAAAGCGGTCTCCGGCTGCTGCTCGACCAGGCACCCGAAGAGATTCGCGGCCCGCGTCGAGTACTCGCCGCCCATCGACATGCTGTCGAGGAAGTTCAGCGGGTAGACCTGCAGGGTGATGTCACCGGCGTCGACGAAGTCCTCGAGCATCGTGCCGTAGGTCTGTTCGAAGGATCCGCAGGCGGGGCACATGTAGTCCACGTACACCGTCACGTCGAGCGGCAGCGCATCGCGGTCGACGTCGGGCGCGACCCGATCCTCGAACTCGGCGAGCGCGGGGGTCGGCATCACCGTGAAGCCCTCCTCGAAGACGGCGCCGCCCGAGAGCATGTTCTCGGGGGCGTAGCCGAACCGGGAGTCGGAGTCCGGCGCCTCGAACGGATCCGGGCCCTCCGCGCTGCGGGACGCGGATTCGGCGGCGGAGAACAGCGCCCCCATCGTCACGCCGAAGACGCTGAGCATGACGATCAGGACGATGGCCGTGAGCACCTGGACGCCCAGCATCACGTAGCCGATGATGGTGCCGGCGAGCGCGAAGCCCTGGCCTCGCGTGCCGTCGCGCTTCGTCTGCTTGAGCGCGATGTGGCCGCAGATGATACCGACGAGGCTGACGAAGAAGGAGCCGATGAAGGCCACGAGCGCGAGCGGGTTCATCGGGGGCTCGAGCTGAGGCTGGCCCTGGTACGGGGAGTACGGGGGCTGCGGGCCGCCCGCCGGCGGGATCGGGGGATACCCACCCGCCGGAGGGGCTGATGGTGCCGGCGGGGCCGGCGGGGCTGCTGGTGCCGGAGGGGCTGCTGGTGCCGGCGGGGCCGGCGGGGCTGCAGGCGGAGCGGGGGGCTCCGGCGGCTGCGGCGGGGTCTGCGGGGCCGGAGGGCCCGAGGGGGTGCCGGGTTCCCGGCTCTGCGGCTCCCCGTCGTGCGCGGCGTCGCCGGGGTTCTGCTGGTCAGACATCGTTCTCCCTCTGCTCCCTCTGCTCCGGTGGTCGCTCCGCACAGGACGCGCCCGCGCGTGCGCCTCCAGTCTGGCATCCTCGTGCGCGCGCCGGAACTCTGCGCCGTCGCGGAGGTGCGGATCCGGCTGCATGGCCTAGCGTGGAGGCATGGAGTTCATCGGCGCACGCCCCGCGGTAGACCTGACCTATTCCGACGTGTTCCTGGTGCCCAGGCACTCGACGGTCGGCAGCCGCCTCGGCGTCGATCTGGCGCCGCACGACGGCACGCCCGCGACGCTCCCGCTCGTGGCCGCCAACATGAACTCGGTCACCGGCCCGCGTCTCGCCGCCGTGCTGGCCCGGCGCGGGGGTCTGGGCGTGCTGCCGCAGGATCTGCCGCTGCCCGACCTCGAGGCCGCGATCCGCTGGGTGAAGGCTCAGCCCGTCGAGTGGGACACCCCGATCGTGCTGCCGCCCTCGGCGACCGCGGCCGACGCGCTCCGCCTGGTGCCGGTCGCCGAGGGGCACGGCGTGGTCGTCGCCGACGACGCGGGTCTGCCGCTGCCGCTCTCCGCGGTGCACGGCGTCCTCGCCGCGACCCGGCTCTCCTCGGTGCCCGACGATGCGAGGCTCGGAGACCTCATCCACGGCGAGGCCCCGACGATCGACGCCGAGGGGCTTCGCACGCCGCGGCAGACCTTCGACGCGGTCGAGGCGGCCCTGACCCGGACCGGCGCGGAGACGGTCTGCGTCGTCGCCGACGGCGCCCTCGTGGGCACCCTCACCCGCCGCAGCGCGCTGCGCAGTTCGCTCTACCGCCCCGCGGTCGACCGCGACGGACGTCTCGCCGTGGTCGCGGCGGTCGGGATCAACGGCGACGTCGCGGGCAAGGCCAGGGCACTCGCCGCGGCGGGCGCCGACGCGCTCGTGGTCGACACCGCACACGGGCACCAGGAGGGCATGCTGCGCGCCCTCCGCGCGGTCACCGGGCTCGGGCTCGGCATCCCGATCGTCGCGGGCAACATCGTCACCGCCGACGGCGTGCACGACCTCGTGAACTCCGGAGCGAGCATCCTGAAGGTCGGCGTGGGTCCGGGCGCGATGTGCACGACCCGCATGATGACCGCCGTGGGACGGCCGCAGTTCTCCGCGGTCCTCGAGACCGCCCAGGCCGCGCGGGAGATCGGCGCCCACGTCTGGGCCGACGGGGGAGTGCGGTATCCCCGCGATGTCGCGCTGGCGCTCGCGGCCGGCGCCTCGTCGGTGATGATCGGATCCTGGTTCGCGGGAACCGCGGAGTCGCCGGGCGAGCTGCTGAGCGACGGCTCGGGGCGGCAGTACAAGGAGTCGTGGGGCATGGCCTCGACGAAGGCGGTGCAGGCCCGATTCGGGGGCCTCGACGCGTACGAACGGGCCCGCAAAGAGCTGTTCGCGGAGGGGATCTCCTCCTCGAAGATCTACGTCGATCCGCTGCGTCCGGGAGTCGAGGACCTGCTCGACATGATCACCTCGGGAGTGCGCTCCTCCTTCACGTACGCGGGCGCGCCCACCCTCTCCGACTTCCACGTCCGCGCGCACGTGGGGCTGCAGTCGGCCGCGGGCTACGAGGAGGGCAAGGCGCTCCCGGTGAGCTGGTGATCAGTGCCGCTGCCGCGCCGGCCCACCGAGCAGACCGAGGTCATTCCGGCCCTCGGTCGCCGGCCGCGCCGGGAAGGGTGAAAGAATGGAGGGGTTGGCTCGAACGCCCGACCCCGGAAGAGGAGCACAGGTGAAGTACATTTCGACGCGCGGCGGCATGGAGCCGGCCCCCTACAGCGCGGTCCTGCTGGAGGGCCTCGCCACCGACGGCGGCCTCGTGGTTCCCGAGACGGTGCCCGAGGTGGGGGCCGCGCAGATCGAGGCCTGGCGCGAGCTCGACTACGCGTCGCTCGCGACCGAGATCCTGAGCCTCTACGCCACCGACATCCCGCGCGAGGATCTCGAGCGCATGTGCCGCGCGGCCTACAGCCCCGAGAACTTCCTCGCCGAGGAGGTCGTGCCGCTGACGCCGATCGGCGAGGCGAACGGCGCTCCGCTGAGCGTGGTGGGCCTCTCCGAGGGGCCGACCCTCGCGTTCAAGGACATGGCGATGCAGTTCCTCGGGCAGGCGCTCGAGCACGTGCTCGCGAAGACCGACCGCACGCTGAACATCGTCGGTGCCACCTCGGGCGACACGGGCTCCGCGGCGGAGTACGCGCTTCGCGGCAAGGACGGCATCGCGGTGTTCATGCTCTCGCCGCAGGGCCGCATGAGCGCGTTCCAGCGGGCGCAGATGTACTCGCTCACCGATGAGAACATCCACAACATCGCGGTCGAGGGCGTCTTCGACGACTGCCAGAACCTCATGAAGGCGCTCTTCGAGGATCTCGAGTTCAAGCGGGCGAACCATCTCGGTGCGGTGAACTCCGTCAATCTCGGGCGTGTCAGCGCGCAGATCGTCTACTACTTCTGGGCGTGGCTGCGGGCCACCGATGCGCTGTCCGAGCAGGATCGCGCTACCGCGAAGGTCTCGTTCACCGTGCCCTCGGGCAACTTCGGCAACATCCTCTCGGGGCACTTCGCGAGGGCGATGGGCCTGCCGATCCACCGCCTCGTGCTCGCCACCAACGAGAACAACGTGCTCGACGAGTTCTTCCGCACGGGCGTGTACAAGCCCCGCGGCGCCGCCGAGACCTATGCGACCTCGAGCCCGTCGATGGACATCTCGAAGGCGTCGAACCTCGAGCGCTTCGTCTTCGACCTGCTCGGCCGCGATCCCGAACGCCTGGCGGCGACGTGGGGCGAGCTCGCCGCCGAGGGGCAGATCGATCTCTCGGCCGAGCTGCCGCGCTTCGAGCGCGAGTTCGGCATCGTCAGCGGCACGAGCAGCCACGCCGACCGGGTCGCCACGATCCGCTCCGTGCACGAGACGAGCGGGGCGGTGATCGACCCGCACACCGCCGATGGCGTGAAGGCGGCTCGTGAGTACGCGGAGGCGGGGGTGCCCATGCTCGTGCTCGAGACGGCGAAGCCCGCGAAGTTCCCCGAGATCGTCGTGGAGGCGATCGGGGAGACGGAGCCGCTGCCCGAGCATCTCGCCGAGCTGCTGGATCTGCCGCAGCGCGTGGTGGAGATGCCCGACGACGCGGCGGCGCTGCGGGAGTACGTCGCCGCCCGCGCGCTCAAGCCGTAGCTCCGGTCCCTGCGGACGGCGGGAACGCCCGAAATCGGACGACGCCCTCCGAAACCGCGTAGTCTAACGACGGTACGGCTGTGAACGAATCGGAGCTCGGGGAGGGCAGGATGGTGTTCGGAAAGCGGTCGCGCACCCGCGACACGGCACGGGCAGGGGCGACGAGGACGGCCGAGGCCGCGCGCGGGGCGACGTCCCGCTTCATCGACGCCGCTGACGGCGCCGCTCCCGCCCCGGGGGTGCGGGGCGCCTGGGCCGAGGGCTTCGGCCTGCTCGCCACCCGCTCGCTGCAGATCATCATCGTGCTGATCCTGACGGCCGGGATCATCTGGGGCCTGCGCGCCCTGACCACGGTCGTGATCCCGATCCTGCTCGCCCTGATCTTCGCGAGCACGTTCGCTCCCGTGATGGCCTGGCTGCGCAGGCGTCGGGTGCCCGACGCGCTCGCGACGGTCATCGTGCTGCTCGGCATCCTGCTCCTGCTGTCCGGGGTCGGCTGGCTCATCGTGTGGGCCGTGAGGGATCAGTGGGACGAGCTCTCCTCGCAGGCGCAGGACGGTTTCTTCCAGGTGGTCGACTGGGTGCAGACGCTGCCGTTCGCGCCCGACGCCGCCCAGATCGCCGAGTGGCAGGACCGGGCCGTCGAGTGGACCACCGAGTTCCTGACGAGCGCTCAGTTCGGCTCCGGAGCCCTCGCCGGGGTCGGGATCGTCGCGAACTTCGTCACCGGGCTCGTACTCATGATCGTGGTGCTGTTCTTCTTCCTCAAGGACGGGCCGAGGATCTGGCACTTCCTCCTCCGCCCCTTCCGCGGCCACCACCTCGCCCGTGCCGAACGCGCCGGCAAGAAGACGGTCGAGACGCTCGGCTCGTACGTGCGCGGCACGGCGTCGGTCGCAGCGGTCGACGCCATCGGCATCGGCATCGGGCTCGCGATCCTGCAGGTGCCCCTCGCGCTGCCGCTCTCCGTGCTCGTGTTCATGCTGTCCTTCATCCCCCTCGTGGGCGCGACCGTCGCCGGGATCCTCGCGGCCCTGGTCGCCCTCGTGACGCACGGCCTGTGGAGCGCGGTGATCGTGGTGGGCATCGTCGTCCTCGTGAACCAGCTCGAGGGGAACCTGCTGCAGCCCGTCCTCATGGGGCGCGCGCTGAAGCTGCACGCGCTCGTGATCCTGCTCTCCCTGACCATCGGCACCGTGCTCGCGGGCATTCTGGGAGCCGTGCTGGCCGTGCCGATCGCCGCGGTCGCCTGGGGCATCGTGAAGGTCTGGGACGGCCCCGACACCGCGGCGAGGTGGGCGAGACCGCATCCGTGGGAGCTCGAGGAGGCGTAGGCCCTCCCGCCTCGCCCTTGCCGCGCTCCGGCGTCCGCCTTGCGGCGCTCCGGCGTCCGCCTCGGCGTCGCGGTGCCGTCGCGGCGACTCCGCCCCTCGACTAGGCTGGGCCCGCGGAACGACGGAACACCAGGGAGGTGCGCGATGCGGACTCGGGTCTGGCTGATCGTGCAGTTCCTCGCATTCGGGCTCCTGATCGAACCGCTGCTCCCGACGGGTCCGGCGCAGTTCCTCCAGGTGCTCCTGTTCGCGCTGATCGGCGCGCTCGTGCTCGCGTCGGCGACCCCATTGCTCGTCAGGCTCCTCTCCCACCTGCTCGGGATCGCCCCCGGCGCTCCTCCACGGTTCGTGCGCGCGGCGCCGATCCCGCTCTTCCTCCGTCCCTGCGCCGCCGGCTCGCGCGGTACGGTGCGCGTTCGCGCCCCCTCCGCGTCCGCCCGGCCCCTCGGGTAGCGCGCACCGTCTCGTTCTCGCCGCGACGCACGGCGTCTTCGTCGATCTCGGTCTCCCTCGCGTGCCTCCCGCTCGGGCAGATGCGCCGATCGATCACGTCGAACGAAAGAGACGACCATGCCCACCGCACCAGACCCGACGCCGAACACGCGCCCTCCGATCCTCACCGCCAGCGATGCCGCCGTCACCGTCGACGGAGCGGTGCTGCTGCCGGCGACCAGCGCGGAGGCCTCGCCCGGAGAGTGCCTCGCCGTGCTCGGCCCGAACGGAGCGGGCAAGACGACGCTGCTGCGCGTGCTGGCGGGGAGGCTCCGCCCGACCGCCGGAACCGTGAGGCTCCGGGGCGGGCCGCTCGACGAGCGCAGCGCCGCGACCCGCCGTGAGATCGCCGCGCTCATCGACCCTCCGGCGCTCTACCCCGATCTCACCGTGCGCGACCAGCTCGTCCTCATCGACGCGGCCTGGGCGGGCTCTCCCGACGGAGCAGAAAGCGGGATCATGGCGGGGCTGGGCACGGCCGCCCTCGCACGCTTCGACCTCGAAGCCCTGGGCGACCGGTTCCCCCACGAGCTCTCGAGCGGGCAGCGGCAGCTGGTCTCCCTCGCCGTGACCTTCGCGAGGCCGATGAGCGCGCTCCTGCTCGATGAGCCCGAGCAGCGGCTCGATCCCGGGCGCCGGGGACTCGTGGCCGAGGCGATCGCGGAGGCACGGAGCCGCGGCGTTGCCGTCGTGTTCTCATCTCACGACGCGGGCCTCGTCGAGCGCCTCGCCGACCGCCGTCTCCGGGTCGGCGCATGAGCGCCCCGGAGAGGCGGGGCGCCCCGGGGAGGGGCGTTTCGGCCGGCCATGCGTCGGTCGGCCGCCTGCTGCGCGCGGGCCGGCCTGCGCGCGGGCTCGACATGCCGTATCGCGTCTACCTGGGCGCGATGCTCGCGCTCACCGCGATCGCACCTCTTCTGCGGGTCGGTGTCCTGCGGATCGCCGAGGCGATGCCCGTCCTCGAGGCCGTTCCCGTGCCGATCGTCGCGGCGATCCTGACCCTCGTCTCGGCGCTCGTCGTGCTCGCGGGGGCGCGGATCGGCCCGGCGCGAGCAGATCTGCCGCGCATCGACCTGCTGCTCACGGCGCCGCTCTCGCGGCCGCGTCTGCTCGCGGGCTCGCTCGTGCGCGGCATCGCGCTCGGGGCGGCCGTCCCGGCGCTGGGCGCCGCCCTGGTGGGGGCGGCGCGGCTGCTGCGCGGCGAACTCGACCCGTGGCTCGGCGCCGCCCTCGTCCTGGGCGCCGTCGGTCTCGGGGTGCTGACGGCGGTCGGCGCGCTCGTCGGCCAGCTCGGGCGACGCGTGCGCGCCGCCTCCGCCGCTGCGCTCCTCGCGCTGACGGTCGTGCAGCTCGGGATCGGCGTCGCCTCGCTCGCCGGTGCCGGAGGTGCTGCCGGTGCCGGGGGTGCTGCCGGTGTCGGGAGCGTGATCGCCTGCGGCCGGGCATCGGCGATGGACCCCTGGTCCGGCTTCGCCGCGGTGCTGCTCTCGGCCGCTCTCGATCCGGAAGCCTGCCCGGGAGGCGATCCCGCGGCCGTGCTCTGGCCCGCGATGCCCGCGCTCGTCTGCGGCGGCCTCGCGGCGCTGAGCGCGCCGTGGCTGACAGGACGCCTGCGCTGGGAGACGCTGCGGGAGCAGGCCGCGCTGTGGAGCTCCGTCAGCGCGCTCGCGATCACCGGCGATTCGCGGGTCGCGGCGGCGCGGCTGGGGGCGCCGGTGCGCATCGGCAGGCGGTGGCGGTGGTCGCGGCGGTGGTCGCGTCGGCGGTCGGTGCGGAAGTCACGGGGCGGACTGTGGCGGGTCATCGCGGCCCGCGACCTGCTCGGCATCGCGCGAACGCCCGCCCGAACGCTCGCCGCAGCAGCGGCGCTGCTCGGCTCCGGACTCGGCGCGGGAGCACTGGCAGCCGGCCCCGGGCGCGCTGGTGGATTTCTCGCCGTCGATCCGCAGCTCGCATGTCTGCTCGGCGCCGCCGCGGCGATGGCGTGCTGCTCGGCGATCGTGCCGCTGTGCCGCGGACTTCGCGTCGCCGCGGAGGGGGTGGGCAGCCCTCCGCTGCTGCCGCTGTCTCCCGGCGCGCTGCTGCTGCGCCATCTGCTGGTGCCCGGTGCGCTCGGCGCGGCGCTGCTGACGGGGGGAGCGGCGCTGGGGGTCTGGGCCTTCGGCATGGGGCATCAGCCCGGCGCCGCAGAGCTGCTCCGCCTCGGAGCGACCGTGCTCGCATTCCTGGGAGCCGCCCTGCTGCTGCGACTGCTGGCCGCGCTGAAGGGGCCGCTGCCGCAGCGGCTGCTCGCGCCCGTGCCGACTCCCATCGGGGATCTGGCGGGGGTGCACGTCTTCCTCTGGACGTTCGACGGCGCGATCCTCGCCGTCATCGTCGGCGGTGCGCTCGGCCTGCTGTGGCTGCACACGGCGGCGACGGCACCCCTCGCGGCGGTTGCCGGGTCGGCCCTGCTCGCGGCGGCCCTCGCGCTCTGGACGCGCTCGCGACTCGGCGCTTCGCGGGGGTAGGCGGTGCGCTCGCCCGTCCTGCAGCGCTCAGCGCGGCAGAACGGGCGAGCGGGCGGCGGCCTGGATGAGCGGGGTGAGCGCGTGGTGAGCAGGTCTCCGGGTGCGGGCAAAAACGGCGGAATCACTCGCGACGCGCCGTCGTGCACGGTCCGATTTGAAACGTCTCGAGAACCTATGCCACAATATATGAGTTGCCAGGGCAGCGGAGGAACCGCCGGCCCGGGTTGTACACGGCCCCATCGTATAGCGGCCTAGTACGCCGCCCTCTCACGGCGGTAACGCGGGTTCGAATCCCGCTGGGGTCACCAACAAGAAAACCCCCGCTCAGGCGGGGGTTTTCGCGTTCCTACCGTAGTTCGTGCGGCGCGAAACCCCACCGTTCACAGGGACGCGGCACTGATGAGCTGCATCTCACGCCTCAGCCTCATGTTCTCTGGGGGTCGACTCGCCCCAGTTCTTATGCGGCGAGGTGCCGCCGATCCCCGGGTTGAAGATGTTGCAGGGATCGAGTTGTGTGAAGTGAGCTTCCAGCGCCGACGGGAGCTGATAGAGACGGCCGAAGTTGTGCTCTGCCGGGATGGCCGCGCCACGGGCTTCGAGTAGTGCCGTCATCCGTTTCTTGAGTTCCGTCGGATCGACTCCCTCCTTTGCGACATGGTCTTGATGGAGTACATGGCAGAAGAAGTGGCCGTAGTACGAACTCACAGCGAGCTGTTCGGCGATCTCAGGCGGGAGTGTCTCGAGCCAGTCTTCGTCGTCGCGCCTCAGCGCGACGTCGAAAGTGATCATGCCGGCGCTGTCCTTGCGATGCAGGTTGTAGTAGCGCGTCATCGCGCTGGCCGCTCCGAAGCGGTGGAGCATCGCGCTTGTGGCCTCGTCGTCGGTACAGACGAAGAAAGAACCGCTGCGCCCGGACTGTGCGAAGAAGGAGCTGAGGAATGCCTCGGTCTCCTGCTTCTGCGTGTCGCCGACGACCATGAGCAGATGGTGCTCGAAACGGTCGCGGTAGTCGCGCATGCGTTGCGGCAGATGTTCGGGCAGCAGACCGAATGCTCGCTGCGCGATCGTGTCTGCGAAGGTCGGGCCGAAGAACGGCAGTTTTGCGAAGATACCGTTCGCCCAGCTCTTCACTGCGAACAGCCGCCCGACCTGCCGGCTGCCGGCGTACTTCAACCCGACGAAGGTGTCCTTGCCGTACTTCGCCGCGAGGTCGAATGCTGAACGCCCGAGGTACTCGCCCGAGATCGGCAGCTGGCTTTCCGATCGAAGGATATCTCGGCGCAGTTGTTCGAGCTCAGATGGGCGTTCCGTGCCGATGTAGAAGGTAGTGGTGTTCTTTTCTTTCGGGAAGGTGGGTGTGCGGACGGCGAACACGAAGATCTTGCCCGCACACCCCGAGGCCTCGAAGAGGAAACCAGGGTCGGCGTTGAAACGTGCCGGCGTGCCGACGATCCGGCGCACGTGATCGCTGTACGGAACGCGACTGCCCTCCTGCGGCGCGGCTGCGGCATCCACGGCGCCCCAGACGCCGCTCTGCAGGCTGTCGAGCACGTGCACAGGATCATCGCCGAGTTCGATGCCCAGGTGGTTGACCAGTTTGATCTTGCGATCGATGCCGACTTGGGCGTATATCGCATGTGCTGTGAAGGCGGGGCCCTTGCGTACCTGGCTCCCGCCGGAGTTGTTGGCGATACCGCCCACCACTGAAGCGCCGATCGAGGTGGATCCGATCACCGAATGGGGCTCTCGCCCGTGCGGGGCGAGGATCTCCTCGAGCTCATGAAGCGTGGAGCCGGCGAGACAGACGGCCTCACGGGCGTCGTTGATCAGGTAGATCTGGTTGATACGCAGTGTCGAGATGATCACGATCTCCCGGTCGTAATCCTGGTCACCGGGACCCGATCCGCCGGTCAGCCCGGTGTTCGCCGCCTGCGGGATGACGATGAGATCGCGTTCGACGCACACCTGCAGAGCACGCCATATCTCGACGAGATTGCCCGGGCGGAGCACCGCGAGCACTCTCCCCGATCCGAATCGGTTGCCCTTGACGTACCGCTCGGTGGAGCGCCCAGTCGTGAGCACATTCGCTTTCCCCATGATGTCGACGAAAGCGCTCACCGCCGTCGCCGAGTCTTCAGGCCGCGTGCGTCTCATCGTTCTCGCCGCCGTCCGATCGTCTTGCAGAGGGGCGTTGCGGTGGAGTGAAAATGGAAGCCAGACTCCTGGTCCGGTGAGAGCGGCTCATGGGGTCGACGACTGGATGTTCCATCCCGGCCTCGGAGCGGGTGCTGCCCACCTGCACGGGCACTGGCCGGCCGAAGGTCGGAGGGGCCGCCCGATGCCGGAGAGTCCGCGGACTTGACAACCATAACCTGCTCAACTCCGAAGTCGTTCGATGATGCGGAGCGTGCGTTGTTCCGGATCGAGCTCGATCAGGTCGCCCGTCCGCACCGTCTCGAGCAGCTCGACATCGAAGCCCGCGGCGATGGGGATGCCCGCGGTCACTGCGCCCTGGACCATGACGGGATTGGTGTCGCCCAGGATCAGGCCGGCGAAGCCGATTCCTCGCTTCGCCATGGCCATGAGCGCCCACCCGCCCGCGACGCCGCCCTGCACGCCCGGCGCGATGAACAAGCGATCGGTGATGGAGGAGCCCCGCAGCGGATGATCGATGCGGCTGACGACGCCGTTCACCCGGTCGAGGTCGTAGCGGGCGCTGAACGGAACCGTGCTGACGAGGGCGCGGGCCCGCACGGTGGGACCGATCGCGCGAGCGAGGGAGAACCGGGTTGCAGTGGATTCCATTTCTCAGATCTCCTCGGTCGAGATGACGATGCAGTCCTCGGTCGTGCGGATCGAGGGTTGGTAGCCGTGGGCGCGGACGATGTTCGCCAGCTTCGCGGAGTTCGTGGTGAGCGTCGACCAGCCGAACTCCTCGCGCTGACTGGCGGGATCCATGAGATACCAGCAGGTGTCGTGGATGATCTTCACCCCCGCTGCGCGGAGCCGCTCGGCGTATCCGAGCCGCTCCGCCTCCTCTCCGACCATCCGGTTCGTCGTCAGGATCATCGTCGTGCCGTCTGCGACCCGGCGTCCGAGCATCAGCTGATCGATGCGGGCCACCTCGAACAGCGATAGCTGCGGCGCGGTGAAGACCGTGACGCTGGGGGCCTCGCCCGCACCGGGCTCGAGGAAGGCGTCGAGCTCGGCCGCGGAGAGGGACGAAGCGGCCAGAAGTGGATTGCCACGGGTCGCCTCCTCGAGCGTCGGCGCCTCCGGCGTCACGCCGACCACGTGGAACATCGCCATCGAGCCGTAGCTCGCGATGGCGGCGGCGAGATGCTTGAGGTCGTCGGTGTCGGGAGCGCTGCCGGCGGGCACCCGGATGGCGGCCACGTTGTCGTAGCCGCGGTACCGCTGGCCGACGAGAGCCCCCACGGCCCCCCAGTGCGCGGGATCGGTGAGCTCGGCGTCGACCTCGACCAGGTAGCGCGCGGCCCGGTTCTCGTCGAGGTGGAAGCCGTAGGCCGGCGTGCGGCCGGTGATCCCTGCGAGGAGGGAGGCGCTGCCGGCCTCGTAGTTGGTGCGGGCGCCGAGCACCGCGTTCGCATAGGCGACGGTGCCCGTGTCGCCCCAGGCGACGTGCTCGCCTCGCTGGGGCTGGTAGACGGTCTGGTAGCCGATGCAGGTGTTGACCGCCATCGCCCCGAGAGAGGCGAGGAGCTTGCGCACGAGCAGCTCCTCCTCTGCGAGGTGGGTGGACTGCGCGAGCTCGTCCATCGACTCGAGGTCGACGCAGATGGCGTTGCGGGTGGTCGGGATGCGGCACCGCCCCCGCCCCTCGACGAGTTCCTCGAGGTACTCCCTCCCCGCTGTTCCGAAGACCTCCGGGTCCCCCGTGAAGTGGGCGTTGGATATCTCCACGAAGCCCCGTGCGCCGAAGAACTCCCCGACGAGCATCTGCTCGCGAAGCGCCGCCGCGACTGCACCGCCGGAGTCGAGCATGTGCTGCTCTTCAGGTGTGAGGATCATGGGTGATCTCCTTTGGAGACGATTAGATACGTTACATATAGACTTATAGCTGAGATCGGAAAGCACGGCAAGTGGATGTTCTGCTCTATAACGCCCGGATCATGCTGAACTGTAAGAAAAAAAGGATTGTGGATTCCGATGCTCTCCGCTAATCTCGTCCAAGAGATGTTGAATAACGTTTGTCATTGAACACAGGAACTAGTCGGATTCGACTCGCTACATTCAAAGGAGAAGCGATGCGAGACAGCGCGGTGCAGGTGCCGAAGATCGAGTTCATCGGTGTCGAGAGGGTCTTCGACCCGCCGACGAAGTCCGCATCGACGGTGACCGCTGTCTCGGGCCTCGACCTCGCGGTCGGGAAGTCCGAGATCGTCTCGATCGTCGGCCCGACGGGATGTGGCAAGTCGACTGCGATGAACCTCGTCGCCGGTTTCGACGAGCACACCGACGGCCGGCTGCTGCTCGGCGGGCAGACCATCCACGGTCCCGGTCCCGACCGCTCGGTCGTGTTCCAGCACGCGGCCCTCTTCCCCTGGATGAACGTGCTCGAGAACGTCGTGTTCGGGGTCAAGACTCGCGGCATGCCGAAGGACGATTACCTCGAGAAGGCGGCGACCCTGCTGAAGGCGGTCGGCCTGACCGGCTTCGAGAAGCACTACCCCTACCAGCTCTCGGGCGGCATGCAGCAGCGCGTGCAGATCGCGCGCGCCCTCATCTCGAGCCCAGAGGTGCTCCTCATGGACGAGCCCTTCGGCGCGCTCGACTACCAGACGCGCATCCTCATGCAGCACCTGCTGCTCGAGCTCTGGGAGGAGTTCGAGCCCACGATCCTGTTCATCACGCACGACATCGGCGAGGCGATCTACATCTCCGACCGGGTTATCGTGATGACCGCCCGCCCGGGCCGCGTCAAGCTCGACGTGACCGTGAGCGAGCCCAAGCCCCGATCACTCGACTTCCTCACCTCGTCCACGTTCACCGAACTCGAGCACCAGATCCTTGAGTCGGTCCAGGAAGAGATCACCGCCGCGCGCGCAGCCGCGGCCTAGTAATGCACACAGTGAAAGCAAGGAGAAGCGTTCATGTCGAAGAAGACACGGATCATCGGTGCACTCGCCGCAGTCGGTCTCGCCTTGGGCGTGAGCGCATGCAGCGGGGGCGCCTCCGCCGGGGGCGATTCGGGCGGCAGCGGCTCGACGGACGCCCCGATCAAGTTCGAGTGGGGCATGGCGACCGGGTCGTATCTGGCCACGTACATCGCGCTCGACAAGGGCTACTTCGCCGACGAGGGCCTCGACCCCAACATCCAGGTGTTCCAGTCGGGCGCCCCGATGCTCGCCGCCTTCGAGAGCGACAGTCTCGACGTGGGCACCGTCGGCCTCGCCACCGTCTTCGCGCTCGGCAAGGACATCGACATCCGGTACTTCGGCCTCGAGGGCGACGCCTCCGCGGCCTCCGGTCTCGTCGCGCGCGAGGGCAGCTCGATCCAGAGCCTCGAAGATCTCGCGAACGGCAGCCCCGTCGGCGTGCCGACCGGTACCTGCGCGATGGTCTCGGCGTATTACGCCGCAGAATCGATCGGAGCGGAGTTCAACGATATGAACGTGGTCGACGTCGTGCCGAACCTCTACGCCAACTCCTTCGAGAGCAACTCGATCGAAGCCGGCTTCTCATGGTCGCCGTTCATCGTCGATCTCGAGGACGCGGGCAGCGAGATCATCGGCTGGGACGCCGAGTGGGTCCCCGGAGGTGGCAGCTGCCCCGAGACTCAGTTCGGGCGGGGCGATTTCCTCGACGAGCACCCGGAGGTGCCGGAGAAGATGCTGCGGGCGCTCGATCGCGCCTGGGCCGACATCCGAGCAGACCGGAGCATCGCCGTCGATGCGCTCGTGGAGCGCCTGAGCGTCTCCCGGGAGACCGCGGTCGACGTCGTGGACCGCTACGTCGATGCGCAGCCCGAGCTCGCCGACCTGCTCGACCCTTCCAACCGCTTCGCCTTCGTCGGCGACGAGGGTCTGGTGGCCCAGCTGGAGGTCGCGTCCGACGCCTTTGCGGCTCTTGACGTGATCGAGGCCCCGATTCCCCTCGAACGGCTCCAGTCCGCCGTCGACTCGAGCGCGATCGAAGCGGTGGTCAACGGCGAGTAACCCGGTCCCAGCAAGACGATAGTGAAGGAGAATGATGTTCACATCGAAAGCCGTGCGCGTGATCGGTGCCGTCGCCATCGCCGGGCTCACCCTCAGCGGGATCAGCGCCTGCTCCTCCGGCGGCACCGGTGCCGAGAGCGGATCCGACGGCGAAGGATCGGGTGCGGAGACCCCGATCGAGTTCGAGTGGGGCGTGCCGACCTCGGCCTACGTCGCCCTGTACGTGGCGGAGGACCAGGGGTACTTCGAAGACGAGGGCCTGGCTCCGAACTTCCAGACCTTCCAATCGGGCGCCCCACTCCTCGCAGGCCTGCAGAGCGACAGCCTCGACATCGCGACGAGCGGCCTGGCCTCGGTGTTCGCACTGGGGCAGGGCATCGACATCCGGATCTTCGGCTTCGAGGGGGGCACGGACATCACGGAGGGGCTCGTCGCCCGCGCGGGCGGGTCGATCCAGTCGATCGATGACCTGGCGAACGGCGCGCCGGTGGGTGTCGCTACCGGGACCTGCGCGCAGATATCTGCTCTGTTCGCGGCGAAGAAGGCCGGCCTCGAGTATTCCGACATCAATGTGGTCGACCTCGCGCCGAACCTGTTCGCCAACTCGTTCGAGAGCGGGTCGGTCGATGCGGGCTTCTCGTGGTCGCCGTACATCCTCGACCTGCAGCGCGACAGCGGCGCGACGATCATCGGGTGGGACACGGACTGGGTGCCCGGCGGCGCGAGCTGCCCGCAGACCCACTACGGCCGCAGCGAGTTCCTCGACGAGCACCCGGATGCGGCGGTGAAGATCGTGCGCGCTCTTGAGCGGGCCTGGGCTGATCTTCGCGAGGATCCCCAGATCGGCGTCACCGCGCTGCTCGACCGTATGGGTGGCTCGGAGGAGACCGCCCTCGAGGTCGTCGAGCGCACGATCGAATCGCAGCCCACGCTCGAGGATCTCGCCACCGCGGGCAGTGCGCACAGCTTCGTCGGAACGGAGGGGATCGTCCGCCAATTCGACCAGGCGGCGGACGCCTTCGTAGACCTCGGCGTGATCGCGGAGCCGCTCTCAGCGGAGACCCTCAAGAACGCCGTCGACCCGACTGCTCTCGAAGCGGTCTTCGCGGGCGAATAGACAGCACTGAGATCAGCCGGCGGCGGGCACCGCAGACCCGCCCATCGTCGCCGGCAATCGAACGGAGAAGACGAACCATGGCAATAACAGCCCCCATCCGCACCCGCCCCAGGGCGTCGTCGGGCGGACAGAAGAAGCGCAGATCGAGGCGCCTGCTCCCGATCTCGATCGGCACCATCGTGGTGATCCTGGTGGTCTGGTTCGCAGTGACCAATACCGGGTTGGTCGGGCCGAAGTACCTGCCGAAGCCGCAGGAGCTCGTCGCGCAGTTCGGCGTGCTGCTCTCAGACGGCTACCAGGGCAAGTCGCTCTGGGAGCACATCGGCGCGAGTCTCGGCCGCACGCTCTCGGGCTTCGTCATCGGCTCGTTCATCGGGATCATCGTCGGCCTGGCCGCCGGCTCCAGCGCGGTGGTCTCGGCGGCCATCTCGCCGATCATGGCGTTCCTCCGGCCGATCCCTCCCATCGCCTTCATCCCGATGGTCGTGCTCTACTTCGGCCTGGGCGAGACGGGCAAGGTCGTGCTCATCGCGCTCACCTCGTTCAACTACGCGGTGGTCAACGCCCAGGCCGGCGCTGCGGGGGTACCGGTCGCCTATCGCCGTGCCGCCGCTACCCTCGGCATCCCGAAGCGGGTCGAGTTCTTCAGGGTGATCCTGCCGGCGGCCCTGCCGAACATCTTCGCCGGCCTGAAGGTCGCCCTCGCGCTCTCGTGGGCGGTCGTGGTGGCCGCCGAGCTCGTGGGTGCGCAGGTCGGTCTCGGCTACATGATCAACCAGGCGGCGCTGCTCTTCCAGATCCCGATCGTCTTCATCGGCATCATCCTCATCGGTGTCATCGGGCTCGGGCTGAACCTGTTGATCAACTTCATCGAGAGCCGGCTCATCCACTGGCGGGGGCGCGGCTGATGCACAACGTCACCCAGCAGGTGCGCGAGTACTTCGCCCTCATCTCCGACGGCACCCCATCGGTGCCGCGGTGCGAGGAGTGCGGCGTGCGCTTCCTGCCGCCGCGGGCCCTCTGCCCGGCCTGCGGGGCCGAACGGCTCGGCTGGCACGACGCGACGGGAGCGACCGGCACGATCTACAGTCTCACCCGCATGCCGAACGGCAGGACGGTGGCCCTCGCCGAGCTCGAGTGCGTCGACGGGGGCGGCCGGCTCTTCGCGGAGGTGGTCGGGTCCGACGCCGCGGAGGCGCGGATCGGCGACGCCGTGGTGCTCGACGTCGCCGAGGCGGAGACCGAGTTGGGAAGCCGCGTGCCGGTGCTGCGAAGAGGAGGATCGCGATGACCGATATCGTGCTCGCGGGGTACGGCCTGGCCGAGACCCGGGCGCCCCATCACCGCGACCCCCTCGACATCATGGCGGAGGCTGCGATCCTCGCGATGCGCGACGCGGGAGTCGCCGCCCGAGAGGTCGACGGAGTGTTCACCGCGACGGCTCAGGCCTCGCTGCCGTCGCTCGCGCTCGCCGAGCACCTGGGCATCACGCCCCGGTATCTCGACTCGACGGCGCACGGCGGATCCTCCAACCTCTCGCACATCGCCCACGCGGCGGCGGCGATCCGGTCCGGGGCCATCGACGTCGCGCTGGTCGTCTACGGGAGCACCCAGCGGACCGCGCTCAAGGACACGGGCACGCGGCCCGCGGTCGCGCACGTGCCGCCCTTCGAGGCCGGCGCCGGCGCCCTGTTCCCGATCGCCTCGTACGCGCTCATGGCGGCGCGGCACATGCACGAGTACGGCACCACGCGGGAGCAGCTCAGCTCGGTCGCGGTGGCCGCGCGCGAGTGGGCCGCGCTCAACCCGGCCGCCCAGCTGCGCGACCGCATCACCGTGGACGACGTGGTCGCCTCGGCGCTCATCTCGACGCCCTTCCACAAGCTGGACTGCTGCCTGATCACCGACGGCGGCGGCGCGATCGTCGTGATGTCGGCTGAGCGCGCGGCCGCCCGCGGCCTGCGAGGGGTGAGGGTCCGAGGTCTCGCCGAAGCCTCGGAGCACCTGACCGTCAGCGCGATGCCCGACCTCGTCAGCTGCGGCGCGGTGCTCTCCGGTCGCGCGGCGTTCGAGCAGGCGGGCATCGGGCCCGAAGACATCGACGTCGTCCAGATCTACGACGCGTTCAGCATCAACCCCCTCATGATCCTCGAGGATCTCGGCTTCTGCGCCAAGGGCGAGGGCGGCCCGTTCATCGAGGCGGGTCACACGCGACCCGGAGGCAAGCTGCCCCTGAACACCTCCGGCGGCGGACTCGCCTTCACCCATCCCGGCATGTTCGGCATCTACACCGTCATCGAGGCCATGACGCAACTGCGCGGCGAGGCGGGCGACCGGCAGGTCTCGGCCCGGACCGCAGTCGCGCACGGCATCGGCGGAACGATGTCCACGCACGCCACCCTCGTGCTCGAAGCCCCCGCGGGCTAGAGCGTTCACCAGACACAAGGAGTCACCAGACAGATGGAACAGCTCTTCAACCCCCGGAGCATCGCGGTCGTCGGCGCCTCGGCGAATCCGGCCGCCATCGGCGGGAAACCCATCTCGCAGCTCGTGAGCCACGGCTACGCCGGCGATATCTACCCCGTGAACCCCAACCGCGACGAGGTGCAGGGGCTGCGGTGCTATCCGTCAATCGATGAGGCGCCGGACGGCATCGACCTCGCGATCATCGCGGTGCCCGCCGCGGTCGTGCCCGGGGTGGTCGAGGCCTGCGGCCGCAGGGGGATCCCCTACGCGCTCGTGCTGAGCTCGGGCTTCGCCGACGCGGGCGGCGACGGAGTGCGGTTCCAGGAAGAACTGCGGCAGACCGCGGTCGCCTCGGGGGTGCGCGTGGTCGGCCCCAACTGCGTGGGCTTCATCAGCGCGGCCAACCGGGTGTACGCCGGCTTCGGGGCCTTCTTCGACTACGACTTCCAACCCGGCCCCGTCGGGTTCGTCACGCAGTCCGGCGGCGTGGGGGGATCCCTGCTCACCGTCGCCGATGAACAGGGCGTGCAGTTCGCCCACTTCGTGCACACCGGCAACGCCATGGACGTCGACATCGAGACCGTGCTCGACGCCTGGGTCGACGACCCAGCGGTGCGGGTGCTGGTGACCTACATCGAGGGCCTCGGGGACTCGGGCGAGTTCCCCCGCGTCGCGGGCCGCGCGCTCGAGGCGGGCAAGCCCCTCGTCGTGTGGAAGGCCGGCCAGTCGAGCGCGAGCGCCAGCGCGGTCGTCTCGCACACCGGGCGCATGGCGGGCGACATGGAGCGCTACCGCGCCGTGTTCGAGCGCTACGGGATCATCGAGGTCGACGACTCGGCCGACATGATCGACGTGCTCAAGATGGCGCAGAGCTCGCGGCGCCCGGCCGGTGGCCGCGTCGGTGTCATCTCGGTCTCGGGCGGCGCGGGCGTGGTCGCGGCCGACACCCTCGAGCGCATGGAGACGCTCGAGCTCGCCGAGTTCCCGGCAGCCGCGGTCGAACGGATCGCGGCCGAGCTGCCCGGCTTCGCGACCTCGGTCAATCCGGTCGACGTCACGGCGCAGATCTTCAACGACCCCGAGCTCTTCGAACGGGTCGTGGGCGTGCTCGCCGAGCACGAGGCGGTCGATCAGATTCTCGCCTGCGTCGCGTCGGTGCACAGCGCGGTCGGAGAGCGGGTGGCCCGGGCCATCGTCGACGCCGCCACCAGGCTCTCGGTGCCCATCGTCGTCTCCTGGTCGGCGCGCGACGAGCTCAACGGCGCGGCCTTCGAGCTGCTCGCCGAGGCCGGCATCCCCGTGTTCAAGAGCCCCGAGCGCGCGCTGAAGGCGATGGATCGCTACACCCGCTTCGCCGGCGCGGCGGTTGCCGGGGCCGCCGCGCCGCAGCCCGCGGCCGAGCGGGGCCGCGACTGGGCGCGCACGGTCGAGTTCGACGTGCTCGAGGAGCTGCGCTCGCGCGGCGTGGCCGTGCCCGAGCAGCGCCTCGTGCAGAACGCCGACGAGGCCGCCCGGGCGGCCGAGGAGATCGGGTTCCCCGTGGTGGTGAAGCTGCAGTCGCCCGACGTGCCGCACAAGGCGGCGGTCGACGCCATCCGACTCGGCGTGCAGAGCACTCGTGCGGTGCGCGAGGCGGCCGATCACCTGGCGGCGCTCGCGACCGGGAGGCCCGAGGACGAGATGCGCGGCATGCTCGTGCAGGGCATGGCCGAGCGGGGCACCGAGCTCATCATCGGTTACCTGAGGGATCGCTCGCTCGGCGGCTTCCTGCTGCTCGGCCGCGGCGGCTCCGGCGTCGAGGAGATGGGCGACCGGGTGCTCGTGCCCACCCCGATCTCGAAAGAGGAGGTGCTCGAGGCGCTCGGCAGGCTCGCCGTGGTGAGCGAGGCTCGGCTCGGCGAGACCGCTCTCGGCGCCGTGGCCGACATCGCCGGGGTGCTGCAGAGCATCGCCGCGGAGGCGAGCGCAGACCTCGAGGAGATCGAGGTGAACCCGGTCATCGTCAGGGGCGACACGGTCACGGCCGTCGACGCGCTCGCCATTCAGCAGGGCTGATCGCCGCATCCGGCATCACGCAACGGGAACAACAGAGAAGGTAAGGAACATCATGGAGAAGCAGGTGCTGTCTTTCCAGGAGCTGGATAACATCCTGAGGCTGCTCGACGCCTCGCCGCGCTCGGGGACCTTCGAGATACGGGTGGGAGATCTCAAGCTCAAGGTCGCCAAGGGCGACGAGAATGCGGCGGCCGCGGTCCCAGCTCCCGCCGCTGCCGCCCCGGCGGCCCCGGTCGCGGCGCCGGCGCCGGCGACCGATCCTGCTCCCACCGCCGCGCCTGCCGCCCGGGAGCCCGAGCCCGCCCCTGAGCCCGCTGCCGCGCCGGCTGCTGCGGCGCCCGCCATCGAGAGCGGCCACACCGTCCGCTCGCCCATGACGGGCGTGTTCTACCGGCAGCCCTCGCCCGACGCCCCGCCCTTCGCCGCCGAGGGGCAGCGGGTGGAGGCGGGCGATGACCTCGCCATCATCGAGGTGATGAAGCTGATGAACCGCCTCTCGTCGCCCGTCAGCGGCACGGTCAGGCAGGTGTGCGCCGAGAACGAGCAGCTGGTCGAGAACGGCGCGCCGCTGTTCGTCATCGAGCCCGACGAAGCGGGTGACCAGTGATCTCGCGAGTGCTGGTGGCGAACCGCGGCGAGATCGCGGTCCGCATCCTCCGAGCCTGCCAGGAGCTCGGGCTCGAGACGGTCGCGGTGTACTCCGAGGCCGACGCGGACGCCCGGCACGTCGCGATGGCGGATCGTGCGGTGCGCATCGGGGGCCCGCGACCGGGCGAGAGCTACCTCCGCGCCGAGACCCTCGTGCAGGTAGCGCTCGCGGTGGGAGCCGACGCCATCCATCCCGGCTACGGCTTCCTTGCGGAGAGCGCGCACCTCGCCCGGCTCTGCGCCGACAGCGGAGTCACCTTCGTCGGCCCCTCCGCCGAGATCATCGACCGGCTCGGCGACAAGGTGAACGCTCGCCGCATCGCGGTCGAGGCCGGGGTTCCCGTGGTCGAGGGCACGGGAGACCGCGCGGCATCGGTCGAGGATCTGCTGGAGCTCGGCGAGCGGCAGGGGTATCCGATCCTCGTCAAGGCCGCAGCGGGCGGAGGCGGTCGCGGCATGCGCATCATCCGGGACGCGGACGAGGTGCGGGGCAACCTCGAGGATGCCCAGCGCGAGGCACTCGCCGCCTTCGGCTCCGACGTCATCTTCGGCGAGTGCTACCTCGAGCGCATCCGGCACATCGAGGTGCAGGTCGTCGGCGACCACGGCGGCGACGTCGTCCACGTCGGGACGCGCGACTGCAGCGTGCAGCGCAGATACCAGAAGATCGTCGAGGAGGGCCCGGCGACGGCCATCAGCCCGGAGCTGAGGGCGCGCATCGAGGAGGACGCGGTGCGCCTCGTCGGGTCGATCGGCTACGTCGGCGCGGGCACCGTGGAGTTCGTCGTCGACCTGAACCGCGGCACCCACCACTTCATCGAGATGAACACGCGCATCCAGGTCGAGCACCCGGTCAGCGAGATGGTCTCGGACATCGACCTCGTGCGCGAGCAACTGTGGGTCGCCGACCCGGAGCACCGTCTGAGCTTCGCGCAGAGCGACGTGCTGCTGCGCGGCGTGGCGATCGAGCTCCGCATCAACGCCGAGGACGCGCGCAACGGCATGATGCCGTCGCCGGGCAGGATCACCGGCCTGCAGCTTCCTGGCGGCCCGGGCGTGCGCGTCGACACGCACTGCACGGTGGGGGCGATGATCTCGCCCTACTACGACTCCATGATCGCGAAGATCATCGTGCACGACCGCGACCGGGACGCCGCGCGCCGGCGCGCGATCCGCGCCCTCTCCGAGACTCACATCGACGGAGTGACCACCAACATCCCGTTCCTGCTCGGCGTGCTCGAGCATGCGAACTACGAAGCGAACCTCTTCCACACCAAGTGGCTGGAGGAGCAGATGCCCTCGATCCTGCAGGTTCTGGAGTCGGCGACTCCGCAGGGCGAGGCGAGAGGAGACCTGTGATGTCGCGCAAGATCAAGCTCGAAGACATCTCCATCCGCGACGGGGCGCAGTGCCTCTGGGCGACCCGGCTCGCCACTGATGAGATCGTCCCGATCGCCGAGACCATGGGCCGCGCGGGCTTCGACATCATCGACGTCACCGGGGGCGCCGCGATCGATACGAGCATCATCTACCTGAGGGAGAACCCGTTCGACCGCATCCGGATCCTGCGCGAGCTGATGCCGGACTCGCGGCTGAACTTCAACACCCGGGGTCAGAGCGTCTTCCGGTGGACGCAGTACCCCGACGACGTCGCAGAGCTCGCCTTGCGGGTGTTCGGCAAGGCGGGCATCGATTCGGTGATGCTCTTCGACCCGCTCAACGACATGCGCAACCTCGAGTTCTCCTGCCGAGCGGCGAAGAACCTGGGCATGTACACGATCGGCTCGGTCACCTACACGATCAGCCCGTACCACACCGACGAGCACTTCGTGGAGAAGGCGAAGGAGCTCGTTGCGATGGGCGTCGACGCGGTCTCGCTGAAGGACCCCTCCGGGCTGCTCGTGCCCGAGCGCGCGCAGTCGCTCATCAGGAAGTTCCGCGAGGTGCTGAACGGGCAGGCGCTGCAGCTGCACTGTCACACCTCGACCGGCACCGGGCCCGATGTGCACCGTGCCGCGATGGATCTCGGTGATCTGACCCCGGATGTCTTCCACGGGGCTGTGCCGCCGTTCGCCTGGGGCACCTCCCACCCCTCCCACGAGTTCCTCATCGACAACCTCGAGGAGCGGGGCTTCACCGTCGACATCGATCGCGAGGCGGTGCGGGAGATGGAGGCCTACTTCACCGGCCTCGCCCGTCGCCGCGGAATGCCGACGAGCCACGAGGTGCCCGACGACCCGGCGATGCTGGTGCACCAGGTGCCCGGCGGGATGCTCGCCAACCTGCAGCGGCAGCTGACCGAGCAGGGGATGGCGGATCGGCTCCCCGAGGTGCTCGACGAGGTGAGCCGCGTCCGCCTCGACCTCGGCTACCCGCTGCTCGTCAGCCCGATGGCGCAGTACGTCGGCATCCAGGCCGTGCTCAACGTGGTGACCGGCGACCGCTATGCGATGGTGCCCGACGAGGTGCGCAGCTACCTGCTCGGCTACTACGGCGCGACGCCCGGGCCGGTCGATCCCGACGTGCTCGACCGGGTCATCGGCGATGCCGAGCCCATCACCCGGCGACCGGGCGAGGTGCTCGAGCCGATGGTCGAGCGCTTCGCGGCCGAGAACGGGCCGTTCGAGAGTGACGAGGCGCTCGCGCTCGCCATCTTCTATTCGAAGACCGACCTCGAGAAGTGGAACTGCAAGGACTGGGACGGGTACCGCGCGACGCCCAGGAACGCGCTCGGCGTGCTGCTCGACACGGTCGCCCGCGATCCGCGCATCCGATCCTTCCGCTTCGAGCGGCCCGGCGCGCGCACGGTCGTCAGCTTCAACGAGAACTAAGGAGAGACAGATGAACAGCAGCAGCACCCCGAGGATGCCGGTCGATTACGAGGCGGCCGGCGCGCTCGCCGGGCTCTTCCGCCTCGACGGCCGCAAGGTCGTGGTGCTCGGCGCCGCCGGCGGCATCGGGCAGACCGTCGCCGTGGGCCTCGCCGCCTTCGGCGCGCACATCGTCGCCGTCGACCGCTCGGACGAGCTCGCGGAGTCGGCCGCCGAAGCGATCGGCGCCGCCGGCGGCAGCGTCGAGGCGCAGGCGTGCGACATGATGGACTCGTCGTCGATCGCGGCGCTCGTCGAGGCGCACTCCGACGCCGAGTCGGTCGTCATCATGCCCGCCGCGCTTGTGCGCAAGCGGCTCATCGACCAGACCGAGGAGGAGATCGACTTCCAGCTCGCCCTCAACATCAAGTACACCCTGCTGATCGCCCGGGGCTTCGCCGCGAAGATGGCGGAGCGCGGTCACGGCAGCATCGTCGCCATGTCGTCGGTGCGCGCGCAGGTGGTCGAGACGCACTCGGGCATGTACTCCGCCTCGAAGGCCGCGCTGATCCTCATGATGAAGTCGCTCGCGCTCGAGTTCGGCGCCGAGGGCGTGCGCTTCAACACCATCGCCCCGTCTCCCGTCGCGACGCCGCTCACGGCCGACGTCCGCGCGAAGCAGGAGTGGGTCGACCAGGTCTCCGAGCGCTCGCTGCTGAAGCGCTGGGCTCAGCCGGCCGATTTCGTCGGCCCGGTGGTGTTCCTGGTGTCGGACGCCTCGGCGTTCATCACCGGCGCGGACATCGTCGTCGACGGGGGATGGACCTCGACGGACGGGATGGCCCGGGCCGAATCGTAGGAAGGCCCCGATCCCGGGGTGACAGGCACATCGATCACCATCAACGAGGAGGCATGCACATGCATGGATCGAGAAGAGCAAGGATCGCCGCGGGCCTGGGCGCCGTCGTCCTGGGCGCCGCCGGGCTGATGGCCTGCTCGTCGTCCCCGGACACCGCGGACGGCGGTGGCGCCGACGGCGCCGAGGAGCTGATCACGATTCGGATCGGGCTCCCGGTCTCGAACTACTGGCCCGGCTACCTGGCGCGCGACGAGGGACTGTTCGAGGCGGCGGGCCTGAAAGCCGAGTACATCAGCTTCACGAGCGGAGCGCCGCTGATCGCGGCGCTCGACAGCGGCAGCATCGATGCCGTGTACACCGGCCTCGCGACGCTCTTCGCGGTGAACCAGGGCGTCGAGCTCGAGTACGTGCTGACGCCCCTGGACTCCTCGAGCCAGGAGGGGCTCGTGGTGCCGGAGGGCAGCCCGATCACCTCCTACGAGGATCTGCGGCCGGGCATGGTGGTCGGCGCGCCGACCGCCACCTGCGGCCACATCTCGGCTGTGAGCGCCATCGACGCCGCCGGCCTCACCACCGATGAGGTCGTGATCTCGAACCTCGATCCGACCGTCATGAGCGGAGCGCTGACGAACAACGAGGTCGACGGGGTCTTCATCTGGGGGCCCTGGAACCTCGCGCTCGAGACCGAGGGCAACAAGATCGTGAACTTCGACCCCGACTACCAGGAGGGGGTCGGGCTCTGCCCGACGAACATCGCGATCCGCCCGGCCTTCGAGAAGGAGCACCCCGGCGCGGCCTGCCGCATGATCGACGGCCACGCCCGGGCGATCGAGATGGGTCTCACCGACCGAGAGGCCGCGGCGCGCACATTGGAGACCGAATTGGGTATCTCGCCCGAGGTCGCTCTCAAGACGGTGGACACGCTGCGCATCCCGAGCATCGAGGAGCAGGCTGAGGAGGATTCGCCGTTCTCCATCGTGGACCCGGACGGCGGGCTCGCGGCGCAGCTCTCCGATGCGAGCGAGGTCCTCGAGACCACGGGCGTGTTCGAGCAGTCGCTCTCGAACAGCGACGTGTTCTCGATGATCAACTCCGCGCCTCTGCACGACTACCTCGACGACGGCACCTGCAACCTGTCGAGCTGAGGATCGCCGGGACGACCGCCTCCCCGAGCGGTCGTCCCGGCGGGAGAACGGGTTCGGGGGCCGAGAAACCATTGGGTACAATGGCCTCACTCGGGTGGGCAGACAGCTGAGTCGTATTCGGAGAGGGAGTGCCGCGTGGCCAGTGACCGCAACGGGGGGCTTGCCGAGATCGAGCGCGACAGCCACGAGGCCGTCTACATGCAGCTCGCGCGTCACCTGATCTCCGAGGCGGAGCAGGCGAGCCCCGGCGATCGGTTCCCCACCGAGGAGGAGCTGATCGAGGCGTACGGCCTCAGCCGCACCACGGTGCGGCGGGCCGTGCAGCTGGTAGTGGATCAGGGGCTCCTCATCCGCAGGCAGGGCAAGGGCACCTTCGTCACGGGCTCGCGCCCGATCCAGTCCGCGACCAAGCTCGTCCCCTTCGTCGAGTCGTTCACGGTCGCGGGCATCCGGCCCACCGTGCGGTTGCGCGAGTTCACCTGGATCCACGACTTGGAGGCGGTGCCCGCCGCGATCCGCGACAAGAGCACCAGCTTCCTCCTCGTGCGACGGATCTACGAGTCGGAGGGCACGCCGCTCGCCGTCGCAGAGATCTACATGCCGCGCGAGATCGGCGCGGGCGTGACACTGGCGGAGATCGAGCAGCACCCGGTCTACCAGGTGCTGCAGGAGAGCCTCGGCCAGGAGCTGCGAGAGGCTCAGCTGAGGGTGACGATGCAGGAGCCGCCGGAGCACATCGCCACGATGCTCGGCGCCGAGGATCTGCTCTACGTGCCGCGGCTCGAGCGGTTCACCGAGGGGGCCCGCGGCGATTTCCTCGAGTACACGGTCACCTACATCCACCCCGACGCCTTCGAGCTCACGGCGGACGTGGCGGCCGAGCTGCCGCCCGAGATCTCGTACACGTTCGACACCGGCGGCGTGCAGTAGCGCGTCTCGCCACCTCGATCCACTGCGCCCTCGGGTGCACAATTCGTGCTTTATTATTCACATTTTCATGGGTACAATTGGATATGAATGTTAGGTACGATTCAGATACATTCAGGAGTGCCCGGATGCGAAGCGGTCGAAGCGCTCGGCGCCGGGCGCATGAGCACTAGGAGTCGACGATGACCGTGAAGATAGCAATCATCCTGTTCCGCAACGACCGATCGCTCGAAGAGCAGCATCGGTGGTGGCTCGAGGATCATGCGCCGATGGCCAAGCGCATGCCCGGGCTGCTCGGCTACACCATCAACCTCGCCGACACCGACGAGAGCGGCGGCGATCCGGCGATCGCAGGCACGGACTATCTCGAGTTCGCCGACATGGAAGCGGCGATGACGGCCTACAATTCCCCGGAGTGGCAGGCCGCGCGCGAGCACACCGCCGCGAGTGGAGCGAAGACGATCCGCTCCTGGGTGAAGGAAACCCTGCAGATCCCGCTCGTGCAGTGAAGCGGGAGGGCGCCGCGCAACCCGGCTCGACGAGTCGATCCCGGTTCGCGCTATCCATGCTCAAGATCGGCGCCATCGGCTTCGGGGGCGGCAGCGCCCTCATACCGGTGATGGAGCGGGAGCTGGTCGGCGGGCGGATGCTGAACGAGCCCGAGTTCACCCAGGACACGGTCATCGCGAACATCACGCCAGGGGCGCTCCCGGTCAAGCTGGCCGGACTCGCCGGGGTGCGCCTGCACGGCGGAGCGTCGGCGGTGGCGGGAGCGCTCTGCGTCGCTCTGCCGGGGGCAGTCGGCACGGTGGCCCTGCTCGCGCTCTCCAGGCTCCTCGGGCCGGGCGTGGTCGAGGTGTTCGAGTACTCCTCCGTCGGCATCACTGCCTTCATCGTGTACCTGCTGCTGCACTACATCTTGAAGGTGCTCGCCCCCTCCGGTCGCCTCCGCCCCGTGCCGCTGGCGATCGCTCTCGCCGCATTCGCGCTCACGGGGCTCAACGAGACGCTGCGCTTCGCAGGCGATCTGCTCGGGGCGACCGTCGACCCGGGCCTGCCCGCCCTCTCGGTCGTCCAGGTCGTCATCGTCGCGCTCGCGCTCATCACCGGTCTCACCCTCTGGCAGCGGATCCGGAGCAGGCGCCGCCGGGTGCCGCCCCCTCCTGGCGAGACCGGCGGCGGATCGGGCATCGGGAGGCGGGCGCTGATCGCGATCGCGGCCTTCACCGCGCTCTTCCTCTTGGGCGCCGCGCTCGCGCTCCTGGTGCCGCCGGTCCGCCAGTCGCTCGGCTTCATGCTCTCGGTGGCCGCCTCGACGGGGACCTCCTTCGGCGGGGGCGAGGCTTACGTCGCCGTGGCCGACGGCTTCTTCGTGGCCACCGGCGCCGTCGACTCGACGCAGTTCTACGGGCAGGTGGTGCCCATCGCCAACGCGCTGCCGGGCCCGATCCTCGTGAAGATCGCCGCCGGAGTGGCGTACCTGGCAGGCGGGCCCCTCGGCCTCGTGATGGCGACTGCCGCGCTGCTCATCACCGTGGGCGTGTGCGGGGCCGCGGCCTCTGGCGTGCTCGCGGGCTACGGGAGCCTCGGGCACTCGCGTCTCGTGCGGAACATCGCCCTCTACATCCTCCCGGTGATCTGTGGCCTGCTCATGACGACCGCTCTCTCGATGCTCCGGGTGAGCGCCCAGATCGCGGGGGAGGCGGGCGCGATGCCCGTAGCGACGCTGGCGGCGAGCCTCGTCCTCGTGGTGGTCGCCTACCTGGCCCATCGCTTCTCCCGAGTGCCCGACGTCGTGGTGATCCTCGTGTTCGGCGTCGTCACCTTCGCCGCGTTGAAGGCGATCTCGGGGCTCTGATGCTGCTCGTCGTCGCATGCATCGTGATGGTCGTCGCCGGGGTCGTCCAGCGCTTGACCGGGCTGGGGTTCGCGCTGGTGGCGACGCCCCTGATGGTGCTGCTGTACGGACCGGTCGACGGCGTGCTGGTCGTCGTCGTCGCCGGGGCGGTGGCCGCGATCGTGATGCTGGCGACCATGCTGGGGGAGGTCGACTGGCGGCGCAGCCTCCTGCTCGCGACCGCGGGGGTGGCGGCCTCGCCGCTGGCGGCCTGGGTCGTCCACGTCTCGCCCCCGCAGGCACTGCTGCTCATCGTGGGGTCGGCGGGGCTCCTCTCGCTGCTGGGCGGGCGGCTGGTGAGCGTCGCGCGCATGCTCACGGGCACACGCGGGGCGCTGTTCGCCGGGTCGGCGAGCGGATTCCTGCACGTCGCCAGCGGACTCTCGGGCCCTCCGCTCGTGGCATACGGGCTCAACGACAGATGGGATCAGCGCAGCTTCGCCGCCTCGTTGCAGGTCGTCTTCCTGGTCTACCACCTGATCACCGTCGCCTGGCGGGGGTTGCCGCGAATAGAGGCGGAGGAGCTCGGCTGGCTGATCGGCCTCTCGATCCTCGGCACGCTGCTTGGGGTGCTCCTCGCGAGAATCGTGCCGTCGAGATGGTCCAGGCTCGGGATGCTCGGCATCGCCTGGGCCGGAACGATCGCGGTGCTCGTGCGCGGAGCGCTGGCGTTCCTCGAGTGAGTGCGACACGTCAGGTACAGAGCGCCCCGGCTTCAACTCGGCGCAGGCGGAATCTAGATCCGCGAACCCTGTCGAGAGGCGAATTCTCACTGCAATCCGCTCCACCTGCAGTGAAAACCCGCCTCTCGCGACGATCTTTCCTGCTCGGTGCAGCGTACCGAGCCTGATCGGAAACGGGAAGCCCGAGCTGCAGTCGCGCTAGCGGGACTGCTCGGCGGCGACCACCTCGGCGCCCTCGGGGAGCGCGGTGCCCGCCGGGAGGCGGACGGTGACGTAGGAGTCGGGTGCCGGCGCGGCGGTGGCGCCACCCGACTCCGCCCCGGTGACGAGGTCGGGAAGCGACGGCACCGGCGTCTCGCGTGTTCCCCGGACGGCGGGGTGGTGCTGGCTCATGCGGTCGACCCAGGCGAGCGCGAGGGCGGAGACGATGAAGGCGAGGTGGATCCCGACCTCCCACATCACGCCCTCCGACGAGTAGATGATCGTGCCGTTGGCGCCGTAGACGTAGCCGCCCTCCATGCGCCCGACCTCGATGAACGTCTTCAGCAGGTGGATCGAGGAGATGGAGATGATCGAGATCGCCAGCTTCACCTTGAGCAGGTTCGCGTTGACGTGGGAGAGCCAGTCGGGTTCGTCGTGGTGCCCCTCGACCCGGATCTTCGACACGAAGGTCTCGTAGCCGCCGATGATCACCATGATCAGCAGGTTGGCGATCATCACGATGTCGATGAGCGCGAGCACGCTCAGCATCACGTCGGTCTCCTTGATGTGCCCCGTGGAGACCACGTTCTCGACGAGGTGCCACAGCTCGACGAAGAACAGCACCACGTACACGGCCTGCGCGATGATGAGGCCCAGGTAGAGCGGCGCCTGCAGCCAGCGGCTCGCGAAGATGAATGCGGCCATGGTGCGCGAGGCGGGGCCGGGGCCCTGTCCGGAGCGGCGGTGGGGTGAAGCGGCGGACGTCTGATTCAACGAAGGGCTCCTCGATGGGTCGGAAAACGTTCTTCATGTTAGTGGTGCCGTCTGCGTCGGGGCCGCGATGCCGCGTCGACCCTGGCGGGATGCCGAAGAAACGGGGAAGATCGAGTATGCTTACCCGAGCGAAGGGGAGTATTCCGTTCCCGCCCGCATCGTCAATACGCCTGGCTCCGTGGCCCGGCCGGTGCAGGCGCGGCCCGCGGCGAAGCGCCGGGTCGGGAAGAGACCTTCGGTCGTTCGCATATCCACTGCGCCATACCGAAGGGACACCTGAGTGAACGCTGTTCTGCCGCTCTGGTTCGAAATCGGATCCATGATCGTTCTGGTCGGGATCCTGCTCGTCGATCTGCTGCTCATCATCAAGCGCCCGCACGTGCCGTCGATGCGGGAGGCGAGCCTGTGGGTGGGCTTCTACGTGCTGCTCGCGCTGATCTTCGCGGGCTGCATGTTCTTGCTGGGGGACGCGCAGCACGGCAGCGAGTTCCTCGCCGGCTGGCTCACGGAGTACAGTCTCTCGATCGACAACCTCTTCGTCTTCGTCCTGATCCTCGGCAGCTTCAAGGTGCCCACGGCCTACCAGCAGCGAGCCCTCATGATCGGGATCATCCTCGCGCTCGTCTTCCGCGGTCTCTTCATCCTCGCGGGTGCGGCGATCATCGAGCGCTTCATCGCCATCTTCTTCCTCTTCGGCGCCTGGCTCATCTGGACCGCGTGGCAGCAGGTGAAGCCCGGCGGGCACGAGGAGCAGGGCGACGGGCTCGCGGTGCGACTCGCGAAGAAGGTCATGCCGTTCAGCGATGATTACGACGGCGGCAAGCTGCGCACGACGGTCGACGGCAAGCGCATGTTCACCCCGTTCCTGCTCGTGCTCATCTCGCTCGGCGCGACCGACCTGCTGTTCGCGCTCGACTCGATCCCCGCGATCTTCGGCATCACGCAGAGCCCGTTCATCGTCTTCACCGCGAACGTGTTCGCGCTCATGGGGCTGCGTCAGCTCTACTTCCTGCTCGGCGGACTGCTCGAGCGCCTCGAGTACCTCAAGTACGGCATCGCGTTCATCCTGGCGTTCATCGGCGTGAAGCTGATCTTCCACGCCCTGCACGAGAACGAGCTGCCGTTCATCAACGGCGGTGAGCACGTGCCGGTGCCCGAGATCAGCACCTGGTTCTCGCTCGGGGTCATCGTGCTCTCGATGGCGGTCGCGACGATCGCGAGCGTCGTCAAGGTGCGCCGCGAGGCCAAGGCGCACGGCGAGCGGCTGCACCTCGGCGCGTACGAGAGCAAGCGCGAGGAGGGCGGAGCCCCGTCCGAGGAGCCCGGCGGCTTAGGGCGCCACACGCCGAAGGACTGAGGCGGCGGCGCGACCAGCGCCGCGAGGCAGGGGCCAGAGCAGAAGGG
>NZ_JAEHOH010000011.1 GCF_016522505.1 Leucobacter chromiisoli
CTGATCTCGAGCGTGGAATAGCCCTGCACCAAGAGGTGCAAGAGTGACTCGATAGTAGACCAAGGCCAGAACTTCATGACAGCACCTCCGGGTAAAAGAGGTGTTGCGTTAGCCCCCTGAAACCACCGGGCGAAATGAGCACCTACTGACGAGCGGAGGAGCGGTCTCTCGCTCGACCTCTCGAGGGCAGTCTCAGGCCGAGCAGAGCGATCTCGAGCACACCCGGACTCTTGAGAGCGCCGAGAAGGGCTCGCGGGCCCGCCGGCCCACCAGCCCGCCGGCCCGCCGGCCCGCCGGCCCGCCGGCCCGCCAGCCCGCCAGCCCGCCGGCCCGCCAGCTCGTCAACCCGCGGGCCCGCCGGCTCCCGCTCAGGACGACGGGCCTCCCCGGGAGTACCCGCGGACGCCCGGAGTGGTGTGGTGGGCCCCGCACACCTCTCCCCCGGTGTCAAGGACTATGCACGCCTCTACGCGGGGTCTGCCGCGGGCGCCATGAGCGACTCGGCGGCCTCCAGGAGCAGCGCATCGAAGCGAGGCCCCGCGACGGCTCTCAGCTCGTGCAGATCCTCTGCGAGCGCATCGTGCAGTGCAGGATCCCCGAGGGCGGCGACAGCCTGGTAGATGACCCGCCGCTGGTGGAGGGAGAGGTCGACGCCGTGGCGTTCGAGGGCGGCCTCGCGGGAGGCCTGGAAGCAGGCGACGAAGAGATCCCGCTTCGCACGGAAGCTCGCGTAGACGTGCGGCTGCGGAACGTCGGCCCTGGCCGCGATGGACGCGGTACTCGCCCCGTGATAGCCGAAGAGGCCGAACTCGATGAGTCCGGCCTCCAGGAGACGCTCCCGGTTCTCGCCGGGCCTACGCCGTGGTCGACGCTCGGGCACGCGCTATCCCAGGTCGAGGATCTTGCGGTAGTGCTCGCCCATCGGGGCGAACCCGCGGTGGTTGTAGAAGGAGCCGATACGAGACGTCGACGCCGACAGCTGACGGACACCGCGCCCCATGCAGTAGTGCTCGTTGGCCTGCATGAGCCGATCGCCGATACCGTGCCCGCGCGCGGCCTCGTCGATGACGATCTCCTGCAGGTGAGCGGTCAGCCCGGGAGCGTGCAGCAGGCGGGAGACCGTCATCAGCGAGTAGCCGACGACCTTGCCGTCCGACTCCGCGACGAAGAGCACGTTGGTCTCCTGGTCGCGATGGCGCAGCACGTTGTCGAGGGCGACCGAGAACTCATCGCGGCCGATCGGCTCGCGACCCGTCTGGTACTGGCGGGCCAGATCGAAGAGCACGGCCGCGTCCTCGATTTGCCCCCTTCGAATCGTGATGCTCACGTGACGCCCGCCTTACCGCGCGAAGTTGCCGCGGTAGTACTCGTAGACCCAGCCGACCACGCCGACGAGCACGAGGGGAACCGAGATGAACGAGAGCCAGAAGTTGAAGCCGATGCAGAGACCGAGCACCACGACCGAGGCGGCGAAGGCCAGGAAGATGGGCCACCAGCTCCAGGGGCTGAACTCACCGAGCTCGGGATCCCCGTCGTCGATGTCGGCATCCTCGCGGTCCTCGACGAAGACGCCGCCCGCCTTCTTCCGCACGAGTCCGAGATAGAAGGCGATGAACGCCGCCAGCGCTCCCGACAGCAGGATCGCGGTGGAACCCACCCACTCGAGGTACTGGTGCTCGATGAGGTTCCATCCCGTGTAGACCGCTGCGAGCAGGAAGAAGTAAGCCGCAAGGATCCAAAAGATGACGATGTTGGATTTCACTGTCTGAATCTCCTCGGACTACTTCGTGCCGGCGAGCTCGCGCGAGTCGCCCTCCTGGCCGACCTGCTTGATGCCGCTGATCTCGGGGTGGTTGAGATCGAAGGCGGGCGACTCCGTGCGGATGCGCGGGATCGAGGTGAAGTTGTGGCGGGGCGGCGGGCAGGAGGTGGCCCACTCGAGCGAGCGGCCGTAGCCCCACGGGTCGTTCACGGTGATCGCCGGCGCGCGGCGCGCGGTGACGTACACGTTCAGCAGGAACGGGATCATCGATGCGCCGAGGATCATCGCCCCGACGGTCGAGAGCTGGTTCATCCAGGTGATGCCGTCCTCGGGCAGGTAGGTGTAGTAGCGACGGGGAGCCGCCATGACACCGAGCCAGTGCTGCACGAGGAAGGTCATGTGGAAGCCGATGAAGAGCACCCAGAAGTGGATCTTGCCGAGACGCTCGTTGAGCATCTTGCCGGTCCACTTCGGCCACCAGAAGTAGAAGCCGGCGAACATCGCGAACACCACCGTTCCGAAGACGACGTAGTGGAAGTGCGCCACGACGAAGTAGGTGTCGGAGAGGTGGAAGTCGAGAGCGGGCGACGCGAGGATCACGCCGGTCAGGCCGCCGAAGACGAAGGTCACGAGGAAGCCGAGCGACCAGAGCATCGGGGTCTCGAAGGTGATCGAGCCGCGCCACATCGTGCCGAGCCAGTTGAAGATCTTCACGCCCGTGGGGACGGCGATGAGCATCGTCATGAGCGCGAAGAATGGCAGCAGCACCGAGCCGGTGACGTACATGTGGTGGGCCCACACGGTCATGGAGAGCGCCGCGATGGCGATCGTCGCGTAGACGAGCGTCTTGTAGCCGAAGATCGGCTTGCGGCTGAAGACCGGGAAAATCTCGGAGACGATGCCGAAGAACGGCAGCGCGATGATGTACACCTCGGGGTGGCCGAAGAACCAGAAGAGGTGCTGCCAGAGGATGGCGCCGCCCTCGCCGTTGTAGATGTGGGCGCCGAAGATGCGGTCGGCCGCGAGACCGAACATCGCGGCCGCGAGCACCGGGAAGACCAGCAGCACCAGGATCGATGTGATGAGGGTGTTCCAGGAGAAGATCGACATGCGCCACATGGTCATGCCGGGGGCGCGCATCGTGATGATGGTCGTGATGAAGTTCACGCCGCCCATGATCGTGCCGAAACCGCTGACGCCGAGGCCGAGCACCCAGAGGTTGCCGCCGACGCCGGGCGAGAAGGTCATCTCGGAGAGCGGCGCGTAGGCGAACCAGCCGAAGGACGCCGCACCCTGCGGGGTGAGGAAGCCGCCGACCGCGATGAGCGAGCCGAAGGTGTAGAGCCAGAACGCGAAGGCGTTCAGACGCGGGAACGCCACGTCGGGAGCGCCGATCTGCAGGGGCATGATCACGTTGGCGAAGCCCGCGAACAGGGGCGTCGCGAACATGAGCAGCATGATCGTGCCGTGCATGGTGAACAGCTGGTTGTACTGCTCCTTCGTCGCGATGACCTCGAGGCCCGGAGCGAAGAGCTGCGCGCGGATGATCAGGGCCATGAGCCCGCCGATCAGGAACCACACGAAGGAGGAGATCAGGTACATGTACCCGATGACCTTGTGATCCGTGGACGTCAGCCACGAGACAACGACGTTGCCTTTCTTCATGATTTCGCTCATCCCTCGTTACTCGTTCTGGGCCAGAGACTGGTCGTTGTCGGGTGCGACGTAGTCCTGGTTCGGGTTGAACTCGAGCCCCTGGAACCCGTCGTTCTCGCCGGTAGCCTTCAGCGACTCGATGTACGCGTCGTATTCGCCCTGCTCGACGACCTTCACCTCGAACAGCATCATGGAGTGGTACTCGCCGCAGAGCTCGGCGCACTTGCCCATGAACGTGCCGGTCTTGGTCGGCGTGAAGGTCATGTAGTTCGTCTGACCGGGGATCATGTCCTTCTTGTAGAGGAACTCGACCACCCAGAAGGAGTGGATGACGTCGCGGGTCTCGAGACGGATCTCGGTCGTCTTGTCCACCGGCAGGTAGAGTGTCGGCATGGTCTCGGGCTTGGCCGAGCCGTTCTCGTCGGTCTGCACCTGCACGCCCGAGAAGTGCACGTCGTCGTTCAGGTAGTTGAAGTCCCACGCCCAGCGCTTGCCGATGACCTCGACCACGTTCTCGGGGTTCGCGTCGCGGGCCTCGATCTTGGACTGCTCCTGAGCCGTGAAGGCGAAGAAGCCGAGCACGAGGATGACGGGGACCACCGTGAAGAACGTCTCGATGGGCATGTTGTAGCGCATCTGCACCGGGATGCCGGTCTGCCCCTTGCGGCGGCGGTAGGCGATCGTCGCCCAGATGATGAGCCCCCAGGTGATGACGCCCACGGCGAGCAGCACGATCCAGGAGGTCACCCAGAGGCCGGTGATCCCGTCCGTGTGGTTCGTGGCACCCTCGGACCCAGCGGGGAGGAAGCCGCGCTGCTGCTCCGCAGTGCAGCCCGCGAGCACCAGCGCCACTGTCAGCGCGACGGGCGCCGCGACCCATTTCATTCGACGATTGGAACGCACCGCATACCTTTCGAAACGTTGTCTCGCCGCCGTTCTAGGCAGGCGAAGCTGATGACTACCTGACAGCTTAGCGTGATCCTGAGCGCCGTTCGAACACACGCCGGGGGGTCGCGGAATCCGGCTCGGGCTTTTGCGGATCAGCTGAAGCTGTCGCCGCAGGCGCAGCTCCCCTGGGCGTTGGGATTGTCGATCGTGAAGCCCTGCTTCTGGATCGTGTCCTCGAAGTCGATCGTTGCACCATTGAGATACGGGATGCTCATCATGTCGACCACGACCTCCACTCCCCCGAAGTCGACGACCGCGTCGTTGTCGAGCGTGCGCTCGTCGAAGAAGAGCTGGTAGATGAGGCCCGAGCAGCCGCCCGGCTGCACGGCGATGCGGAGCCGCAGGTCGTCGCGCCCCTCCTGCGCGAGCAGGCTGCGCACCTTCTCCTGCGCGGTCTCCGTGAGAGCGACTCCGTGGGCGCGCTCCTCGGCGGCCACGTTCCCCTGGGTCTCGGTACTGATGGTGTCGGCGCTCATGTGCACCCTCCTTGCTCACGCACTGGCATGGTCTCGCGTCTCGAGTGTCGCCCTCAGTCTACGCCGTGCGGCTGCTCATGACCCGAGTGCTCGGCACGGTATTCTGGTGTGGGTCCGGCGCATCGCCGGAGTTGACGGGCGCGCGGGTCGCGCATCGAACGAGAGGGTCAGGCGTGGCGAAGAAGAGCACTGCGGAGACGTCGAGCGAGGGCGAGCAGCCCGAGGACGGCTCCCAGGGCCCCGTCGGCAAGGGCCGTCCCACGCCCTCCCGCAAGCAGGCGCAGGCGGCCAGGGCTCAGCCGCTCGTGGGTTCCCGCGACAAGGCGGCGCTGAAGGCCCAGCGCCGCCAGGAGCAGGAGCGCCGGGAGCGCGCCCGCGTCGGCATGATGCAGGGCGACGAGCGCTTCCTCACCTACCGCGACAAGGGGCCGCAGCGCCGGTACGTGCGCGACTACGTCGACGCGCGCTGGAACGTCGGTGAGATGCTGATCCCCATGATGCTCGTCGTGCTCGTCATGACCTTCATCCCCGGCCCCGTGCAGGTCGTGAGCCTGTTCGTCATCTGGGCCTTCGTGGCGATCGCGATCGTCGACGCGGTGCTGCTCGGCACGGTGCTCAAGCGCAAGCTCGGCGCGAAGTTCGGGGCCGACAAGGTGCAGCCCGGGTTCCGCTGGTACGCCGCCATGCGGGCGCTGCAGTTCCGCATGCTCCGCATCCCGAAGCCGCAGGTGAAGCGCGGGCAGTACCCGAGCTGATCGGTTCGGGATCGCGGAGGGCCCGGCAGTTCCACTCGGATCTGCCGGGCCCTCTTCCGTCGCCGGTCGCCCGCCCGGAGCTCCGACCCGGCTCCGCGGGAGGGCGCGGGTCAGGAGGCGGCGTTGCCCCGCCATCCGGCGCGCACGAGCCCGCGGTTGATCTCGCCCGCCCAGGCGGGCCCCTCGTAGATGAAGGCCGTGTACCCCTGCACGAGATCCGCTCCCGCCTCCAGCCGCGCGAGCACGTCGGCGGCGGTCGTCACCCCGCCGACGGAGATCACGCAGAACCCCTCGGGGGCCGCGGCGCGCGCCCGGCGCAGCACCTCGATCGCGCGGTCGCGCAGCGGAGCTCCGGAGAGCCCGCCGGCGCCCATGGCCTCGACCTCGGTCGCGGGCGTCGCGAGCCCCTCGCGGGAGATCGTGGTGTTGGTCGCGATGACGCCGTCGAGGCCGAGCCTCGCGGCGAGCCGGACGATCCCGTCGACCTGCTCGTCGCCCATGTCGGGGGCGATCTTCACGAGCAGCGGGGTCTTCCCCGCGGCGTCGCGAACGGCGGTGAGCAGCGGCTCGAGCATCTCGAGCTCCTGCAGGCCGCGCAGGCCGGGCGTGTTCGGGGAGCTGACGTTCACGGCGAGGTAATCGGCGATCGGGGCGAGCCGCTGCGCGCTCCAGACGTAGTCCTCGACGGCGTCCTCGACCTCGGTGGCGCGGCTCTTACCGATGTTCACGCCGATGATCGGCCGGTGACGCCGCATCCTGGCGCGCTCGATCCGGGGCACGGCGGCCGCGGAGCCCCCGTTGTTGAACCCCATCCGGTTGATGAGCCCCCGGTCGGCGACGAGGCGGAACAGGCGGGGCTTCGGATTGCCGGGCTGCGCGTGCCGCGTGAGCGTGCCCACCTCGACGTGCCCGAATCCGAGGGCGCCGAGGCCGGCGATGCCCTCGGCGTTCTTGTCGAATCCCGCCGCGAGGCCGAAGGGGCTCGGGAAGTCGAGCCCCAGGGCGCGCACCCTCAGCCCGGGATCCGGGGCGCACAGACCCCGCAGCGCGCGCTCGAGGGCCGGGGCGATCCGGATCGCGCTGAACGCCAGATGGTGCGCGGTCTCGGGATCCATGTGCCGGAGCACCGTGGTGAAGAGCGTCGGATAGAGGCGCATGGGTGCGGTTACTCCTTGGAGATGGAAGGGGCGGCTTCGGCGGGATCGCCCGGGAGGCGCCCGGCCCTCGGATGATCCCGCAGCTCGGCGATCGCGGAGTCGAAGTCGGCGAGGCTGTCGAAGGCCTGGTAGACGCTCGCGAAGCGCAGGTAGGCGACCTCGTCGAGCTCGCGCAGGTGGGGCAGCACCGCGAGGCCGATGTCGTTGGCCTCGAGCTGGGCGACGCCCGTGGCGCGCACCGACTCCTCGACCTGCTGCGCGAGCAGCGCGAGATCGGCGTCGGTGACGGGACGCCCCTGGCAGGCCTTGCGCACGCCCGCCATCACCTTCTCCCGGCTGAACGGCTCGACCACGCCGGAGCGCTTGATCACCGTGAGACTGGCCGTCTCGGTGGTGCTGAAGCGGCGGCCGCACTCGGGACACTGGCGTCGGCGTCGGATCGAGAGCCCGTCGTCCGAGGTGCGCGAGTCGATGACGCGCGAGTCGGCGTGACGGCAGAAGGGGCAGTGCATCGTTACTCCTCTCCGGCTACCGGGCCCGGCGAGGGGAAGCGAGCGCTGACGGCCTCGCCGTGGGCGGGCAGCCCCTCCGCCGCCGCGAGCGCGAGCAGAGGCGCGTGCACCTCCGCCAGGGCGGCGCGGTCGTAGCCGATGATCTGCTGCGGGCGCAGGAAGGTGTGGGCCCCGAGGCCGGCGGCGAAGCGGGCGGTCCCGCCGGTGGGCAGCACGTGGTTCGACCCCGCGAGGTAGTCGCCCAGGCTCACCGGCGTGTAGCCGCCCACGAAGATGGCGCCCGCGTCCGTGATGCCCGCGAGCACCGACTCGTCGTCGCGGGTCTGGATCTCCAGGTGCTCGGGCCCGTACGCGTTGCTCAGGCGCGCCGCCGTCGCGAGGTCGTCGACCAGGATCACTGCGGACTGGGGACCGCCGAGGGCCGTGCGCACGCGCTCTGAGTGGCGCGTGCGCGGGGCGCGCCGGGCGACCGCGGCGAGCACCTCGGCCGCGAAGGGCTCGGAGTCGGTGACGAGCACCGACGCCGCGGCCTCGTCGTGCTCGGCCTGGCTGATGAGGTCGGCGGCGACGAACTCGGGGTCGGCGCCGTCGTCCGCGATGATCAGGATCTCGGTCGTGCCGGCCTCCGAGTCGATGCCGACGAGACCGTTGACGACGCGCTTGGCCGCCGCGACGAAGACGTTGCCGGGGCCCGTCACCACGTCGACGGGGTCGAGTCCGATGCTCGGCACGCCGTGCGCGAACGCGGCGATGGCGCCCGCCCCGCCGATCGCGTAGACCTCGGTGACGCCCGCGAGCGCCGCCGCCCACAGGACGGCGGGGTGCACGGAGCCGCCGTGCTCCCGCTGGGCCGGCGACGCGAGCGCGAGGCTCGGCACGCCGGCGGTCTGCGCCGCGACGGCGTTCATGATGACCGACGACGGATAGGCGGCCTTGCCGCCGGGCGCGTACAGGCCGACCCGCGAGACCGGCTGCCAGCGCTGCCGGATCACGGCCCCGTCGGCGAAGCGGGTGACCTGCTCGGCCGGCACCTGGGCGGCGGATCCGCGGCGCAGCCGGGCGACGAGCTCCTCGAGCGCTCCTCTGACCTCGGGCGGGCAGTCCGCGAGCGAGGCGGCGATCGTCTCCTCGGGCACGCGGAGCGCGTGCCCCTCCGCGCCGTCGAAGTCGCGGGCCTGCTCGCGCAGCGCAGCCTCGCCCCGCGCGGCCACGTCGGCGACGAGCGGGCGCACCCGCTCCACCGCCGTCTCCGCGTCGACGGCGGCGCGCGGAACGAGCCCGAGCAGCTCGGATCGGGAGAGGTCGCGCCCTCGGAGGTCGATAGTTCGCATCACCCGACCATTCTACGCGGCGGGGGCGAGCATCCCGAGCCACACGAGCTCGCGGACGCCGTCGCAGAGCGCCTCGGCGGCGGCCTCGCCGTCCACCTCGAGCAGGGTCGCGAGCGCGTCGGCGATCTGCCCCAGAGTCAGCTCGCCGTCGCAGGCGCCGACAGCCGCCGCGAGCAGCGGGTCCGCCGCGACCCGTCGCGCGATCCCCCGGGCGCTCGTCAGGGCGATGTCGCTCGGAGCCTCCTCGCCCGGCCGGTGCCGGCGCTCCTCCTCGACCGCGGGATCCAGCAGCCACCGCGTCGCGAGCAGCTCGCCGTCGCTCCGACCCGCCCACGCGATGGCGACGTCGAATGCCCGCTGCAGCGCGCGGCCCGGCGCGACGTCGAAGGCGCCGCCGGCGCGCTCCAGCCGGATCGGCGGGGCCTCGCTGCCGGGCTCGAGCCGTTCGACGCGGATCGAGCCGAGACCGACCGCGGAGACCCGCCGCGCGGAGAAGTCGTCGATCCAGGCCTCGACGAGGCGCTCGAACTCCGCCTCACCAGGTCGGGCCCCTCCATCGCGGGCCCAGGTCTCGGCGTACCGGGCGGGATCGACCCGGTCGCGTTCGACGACCCAGGCGGCGAGCGGCCCCGCGACGGCGTCGGCGTCCGCGATCCAGCCGCGCACGCGCTCGAACCCGTCGCTGCCCCACGGGGACTCCCAGTTCGCGAGGCACAGCAGCACGCCGCCCTCGGCCAGGTGCTCGGGCGCGCTCCGCACGACGGCTGCCGCGAGTTCGTCGCCGGTGCGGCCGCCGTCGCGGTACTCGTAGACCGGGGCGTCGGCGTCGCCGCGGGGCGTGATCACGAACGGAGGGTTCGACAGGATCAGGTCGAACCGCTCGCCGGCGACGGGCCCGAAGAGGTCGCCGCGCCTGAACTCGATGCGCTCCTCCAGCCCGTTCAGTCTCGCGTTCGCCCGGGCGAGGGCGAGGGCGCGCTCGGAGATGTCGGTGGCCACGACCCGACCGCTCGTCAGGCCGGCCAGGTGGAGGGCGACGACGCCGCAGCCGGTGCCGAGATCGAGCGCGCTCGCGACCGGCCGGGTCGGGGCTTGCGCGAGCAGGGAGCGCGTCGCGCCCCCGACGCCCATCACGTGGTCGGGGCGAGCCGGGCCCCGGCGCAGCTGGTCGTCGAGATCCGACAGGATCCACCACTCGTCGGCGCGTTCGTCGGCGCCCTCACGGCCGCGCTCCACGGATACCGGGTTCAGGGAGAGGGCCGCGCGCAGCGCACGCTGCCCCGCGCCGCCCGCACCCGCGGCGGCGACGAGGCCGAGCGTCGCCGCGCCCGCGCTCCCCAGGCGGGGAAGCGCGGCGTCGAGCTCCCCGGCGGGCAGCCCCTCGCCGAGCAGGAACAGGCGGACGAGCGACGCGATCGGGCTCGGACCGCGCTCGCGCAGCACGCGTCGCGCGGGGGCGAACACGCCCCGCTGCCGCGCCGAGTCGGCGGGGGCGCCGAGCAGGGCGGTCACGGCCGGGCCGCGGTACCCGGCTTCGGCCAGGTCGGCTCGGAGGAGGTCGATGAGTCGGGAGTCCACCGCACCAGGCTAGTACGCGACGGTGAAGCGGGCGCGGCGGTGCCGCGGCTCCTCGATCTCGTCGACGACGGCGATGCCGAAGTCGGCGCCGGAGATCTCCGACGCGCCGTTCTCGTCGGTGAGGATCACGTCGCCGCCCACCCGGTACTCGTCGCGGAATGTGCCGGCGGCCCACGGGCCGAATCCTCCCGCCGGGCTGACGTAGAACCAGTCGAGGGAGTCGGGGGTCGCGCGCAGGTCGTCGAGCACGCCGGCCATCTCCGCGGCCTCGGGCTTGATCTCATCCGGGAAGTCGGGGCCGTCCATCACCAGCGGGCCGCCCGCGCTCTGCAGCAGCGATCCCGCGCCGCCCACCACGCCGAGACGCACGCCGGCGGCCCCGGCCTCGGCGGCGAGCTCCGCGATGGCCGGGCGCAGCGCTCCCGCCATCTCGCCGCGCGGGGACACCGCCACGATCACCACCTCGGCGCCGTCGAGGGCCCGGGCGCGGTCCTCGGCACGCCCGATCGCCCCCTCCAGATAGCGCACGCCCGCCATCTGCTCGGCGGCCTCCCGTCTGGTCATGCTCGTCACCGAGTGGCCGCGCACCGCCGCCGCCTCGACGATGTGCGATCCCGCATAGCCGCTTCCGCCGATCACCGTGATGTCCGCCATGCCCGTCCCGTCCTCTCAGTGCCTCTCCCCCGGTGCAACTCCGGGCGCTCGCCCCGTATTCCGGCGACCCGCCCGGCACCGCGCTACGCGAACGCGCGATCGTGCGCGGTCACGGGGGCCGGCAGCACCGTCTCGCCCGTGAGATAGGCGTCGGCGGAGGCGGCTGCGGCCCGCCCCTCCGCGATGGCCCAGACGATGAGCGACTGCCCGCGCCCGGCATCCCCGGCGACGAAGACGCCCGGGAGGGAGGTCGAGTAGTCCCTCCGCCGCTCGAACGCGCCGCGTCGCCCGTGGGGCAGCGCCAGCCCCGGATCCTCGATCGGCTCCGGCCCCGAGAAGCCCATCGCGATCAGCACGAGATCGGCGTCGATCAGATGCTCCGTTCCCGGGATCGGCTCGCGTCCGCGCTCCGTGAAGCCCGTCTCGGCCACCCGCAGCGCCCGCACCGATCCCCCGTCCCCGACGAACTCGACGGTCGAGGCGAGGTAGCGCCGCTCGCCGCCCTCCTCGTGCGAGCTCGTGACCTCGAACAGCTTCGGGTGCACGGGCCACGGCTCCGCGTCGCCGCGCGTCTCGCCGGGTCGACGCCCGATCGCGAGGTTCGTCACCGACGCCGCGCCCTGGCGGTGCGCGGTGCCGATGCAGTCGGCGCCGGTGTCGCCGCCGCCGATGACGACGACGTGCCTGCCCGCCGCGTCGAACGGGGTCGCCTCGAGGGATCCGGAGCTCACGCGGTTGGCGGCGCTGAGGTAGGGCATCGCGTACATGATGCCGTCGAGGTCGCGGCCGGGGAGGCTCAGCTCCCGGGGGACGGTCGCGCCCGTCGCCACGATGACGGCGTCGAAGCGGCGGCGCAGCTCCGTCCAGCTCATGTCGCGACCGATCTCGATGCCCGTGCGGAAGCGGGTCCCCTCGGCCTTGAGCTGCGCGACCCGACGCTCGACGAGCGCCTTCTCGAGCTTGAAGTCCGGGATGCCGAACCGCAGCAGGCCGCCGGGCTCCTCGTCGCGCTCGTACACCGCGACGGTGTGCCCCGCCCGTGTGAGCTGCTGCGCCGCGGCGAGACCCGCGGGGCCCGAGCCCACCACGGCGACCGTCTTGCCGGTGAGGCGCTCGGGCGGTCGCGGCTCGACCCAGCCGTTCGCGAACCCCTGGTCGATGATGCTGTTCTCGACCTGCTTGATGGTGACGGCCGGCTGATTGATGCCGAGCACGCAGGCCGACTCGCAGGGCGCCGGGCAGGCGCGTCCGGTGAACTCCGGGAAGTTGTTCGTCTGGTGCAGACGGTCGAGAGCCTCCCGCTCGCGGCCCCGCCACACGAGGTCGTTCCACTCCGGGATCAGGTTGCCGAGCGGGCAGCCCTGGTGGCAGAACGCCACACCGCAGTCCATGCACCGCGAGGCCTGCCGCGCGACGACGGTCGGGTCGGCGGGGTCGACGACCTCGCGCCAGTCCTGCAGCCGGATCGGCACGGGACGCTTCGGAGCGAGCTCGCGCTCGCGCACCTTCAGAAAACCACGGGGATCAGCCACGGGTCGCCTCCAGAATCTCGGTCCACACCTGGTCGCCGTCGGGGTCGATGCCGTTCCGCGTCGCACGCTCGCGGATCTCGAGCACGCGCGAGTAACCCTGCGGGACGAGCCTCGTGAAGCGGGCGAACACCCGATCCGGGTCGGTCTCGATCTCGGCGAGCAGATCCTCGGCGACCGCCGATCCGGTCTGCTCGACGTGCCGCCGGAGCAGGGCGCGCACGCGCTCGCGCAGCGCCAGCTCCTCCGCCGTCCCGGCCCCGAGGGGCCGCAGCGCCAGCGCGCCCGAGGCGAGCTCGGCCGAGTTGACGTTGTCGGGATCGAGGTCGAGCAGCACCGCCTCGCCGCCGGACATGCCGGCGCCAATGTTGCGCCCCGTCGGCCCGAGCACGAGGGCGAAGCCGCCCGTGAAGTACTCGAGCGCGTGGTCCCCCACCCCCTCGACCACGGCCGTCGCGCCCGAGCCCCGCACGAGGAAGCGCTCGCCCACGACGCCCGCGATCCAGATCGAGCCGCTCGTCGCGCCGTAGCCGATCACGTTGCCGGCGATCACGTTGCCGGCGGCCTCGTGGCCGGCGTCGGCGTGCGGCCGGATGACGATCTCGCCGCCCGAGAGCCCCTTCGCGACGTAGTCGTTCGCGTCGCCGATGAGCCGCAGCGTCATGCCGGCCGGCATGAATGCGCCGAGCGACTGGCCGGCCGACCCCGTGAGCGTGATGTCGATCGTCTCGGGCGCGAGTCCCTCCGCGCCGAACCTGCGCGTGACCTCGTGCCCGAGCATGGTGCCCACGGCGCGGTCGATGTTGCGGATCGGCAGGTCGATCACCACGGGCTCGCGGCGCTCGAGCGCGTCGCCGGACATCTCGATGAGCGCCCGGTCGAAGTGCTCGCCGAGCTCGTGATCCTGCTCGCGGCCCCAGCGGCGGGGCGCCGTGTCGGGGAACGACGGCCCGCGCAGGATCGGAGTGAGGTCGAGCCCCTCGGCCTTCCAGTGCCGGATCGCCTCGTCGACGTCGAGCGCGCGGGTGTCGCCGACCGCCTCGTCGAGGCTGCGGTAGCCGAGCGAGGCGAGCAGCTCCCGCACCTCCTCCGCGATGAAGCGGAAGAAGTTGACGACGTGCTCGGCCCGCCCCGTGAAGCGCTCGCGCAGCTCGGGGTTCTGGGTCGCGACGCCGACGGGGCAGGTGTCGAGGTGGCAGACGCGCATCATGATGCAGCCGGAGACGACGAGGGGGGCCGTGGCGAAGCCGAACTCCTCGGCGCCGAGCAGCGCGGCCACGACCACGTCGCGCCCGGTCTTCAGCTGGCCGTCGACCTGCACGACGACGCGGTCGCGCAGCCCGTTGAGCATCAGCGTCTGCTGCGCCTCCGCGAGGCCGAGCTCCCAGGGCGCGCCGGCGTGCTTCAGCGAGTTCATGGGGCTCGCCCCGGTGCCGCCGTCGTGCCCCGAGACGAGGACGACGTCGGAGAGCGCCTTGGCGACGCCCGCCGCGACCGGCCCGATCCCCGACTGCGAGACGAGCTTGGTGCTGATCCTGGCTCCCGGGTTCGCCCGTTTCAGGTCGAAGATGAGCTGCTTGAGATCCTCGATCGAGTAGATGTCGTGGTGCGGGGGCGGGGAGATGAGCCCGACGCCCGGGGTGGCGTGGCGGGTCGCCGCGATCCAGGGGTACATCTTGCCCGGAGGCAGCTGCCCGCCCTCGCCCGGCTTCGCGCCCTGGGCCAGCTTGATCTGGATCTCGTCGGCGTGCGTGAGGTACATGCTCGTCACGCCGAAGCGGCCCGACGCGACCTGCTTGATGGCGCTGCGGCGCTCGGGATCGAGCAGACGGTCCTCGCGCTCGCCGCCCTCGCCGGTGTTGGAGCGGCCGCCGAGCCTGTTCATCGCGATCGCGAGCGTCTCGTGCGCCTCGGGCGAGATCGAGCCGTAGCTCATCGCGCCGGTCGCGAAGCGCTTCACGATGGAGCTCACGGGCTCCACGTCGGCGAGCGGCACGGGCTCGCGATAGGGCGAGAGGCGGATCAGGCCCCGCAGGGTCATGAGCCGCTCCTGCTGCTCGTTGACGCGACGGGTGTACTCGGAGAATATCTCGCTGCGCCCCGTCCGGGTGGCGTGCTGCAGCTTGTAGATCGTCTCGGGGTCGAAGAGGTGGGGCTCCTCGCCGCGGCGCCAGCGGTACTCGCCGCCGGTCTCGAGCCGCTGGTGCGTCAGGGCCGCCGGGTCGTCGGGATAGGCGCTGCGGTGCCGCGCCGCGACCTCGCGGGCGATCACGTCGAGCCCGACGCCGCCGAGGCGGGTGCTCGTCCCGGTGAAGAAGCGGTCGACGACGTCCTGCGCGAGGCCGATCGCCTCGAAGGTCTGCGCGCCGCAGTAGGACGCGACGGTCGATATGCCCATCTTGCTCATCACCTTGAGCAGCCCCTTGCCGAGGGCCTTGATGAGGCGCGCGACGGCCTCGGCCTCGGTCACGCCCTCGATCGACCCGTCGCGCACGAGGAGGCCGACCGTCTCCATGGCGAGGTACGGGTTCACGGCGGCGGCGCCGTAGCCGATGAGCGCCGCGACGTGGTGCACCTCGCGCACGTCGCCCGCCTCGGCGATGAGGGCGACCCGCATGCGGGTGCCCTGCCTGATGAGGTGGTGGTGCACGGCCGAGACGGCGAGAAGGGACGGCACCGGGGCGAGATCCTTGTTGCTGTCGCGATCGGACAGGATGATGAACTCCGCCCCGGCGTCGATCGCGGCGCTCGCCTCCCAGCACATCGCCTCGAGCCGATCGGCGAGGCCCCTGGCGTCGTAGTCGACCGGATAGAGGCCGCGGATCGTCACGGCCCGCTCCCGCTCCGGATCGTCCCCGAAGTGCTGGATCCTGGCGAGGGCGTCGTTGTCGATGACGGGGAAGTCGACGATGACCTGGCGCGCGTGCTCCGCCGACTGGGCGAGCAGGTTCGCCTGCGGGCCGATGCTGGTGGCGAGGCTCGTCACGAGCTCCTCGCGCAGGGCGTCGAGGGGCGGGTTCGTGACCTGGGCGAACTGCTGCACGAAGTAGTCGAACAGCAGCCTGGGGCGCTCGGAGAGCACGGCGATCGGCGTGTCGGTGCCCATCGCCGCCAGCGGTTCGGCGCCCTCGCGGGCCATGGGCGCGAGCAGCAGCCGCAGCTCCTCCTCGGTGTAGCCGAAGGTGCGCTGGCGCCGCGTGATGGATGCCGGCGGGTGCACGAGGTGCTCGCGCTCGGGCAGGTCGGAGAGCCGGATCCGCCCCTCCTCGAGCCACTCCCCCCAGGGGGCGAGCGCGGCGAGCTCCTCCTTCACCTCGGAATCCTCGCGGATCGCGCCCGTCTCGAGGTTCACGGCGAGCATGCGGCCGGGCTGCAGGCGGCCGCGGCGCACCACCCGCTCGGGGGCGAAGTCGAGCACGCCGGTCTCGCTCGCGATCACGAGCAGGCCGTCGGCGGTCACCTGGTAGCGGCCGGGGCGCAGCCCGTTGCGGTCGAGCAGGGCGACGAGCTCGCCGCCGTCCGAGGCGATCATGGCCGCCGGACCGTCCCAGGGCTCCATCACGAGCGAGTGGTACTCGAGGAAGTCGCGCAGCTCGGGGCTGAGCGCGCTCTCCGACTCCCAGGCCTCGGGGACCATCATGGCGAGCGCGTGGGGCAGGGAGCGGCCGGCCATCACGAGCAGCTCGAGCACCTCGTCGAAGCTGGCGGAGTCGCTGCCCCCGTCCGAGCAGATCGGCTGCAGCCGGCGCAGGTCGCCGAGTGCGCTCGATTCGAGCTGCGATTCGCGGGCGCGCATCCAGTTGCGGTTGCCGCGCACCGTGTTGATCTCGCCGTTGTGCGCGACCATCCGCAGCGGCTGCGCCAGGTGCCACGAGGGGAAGGTGTTGGTCGAGTAGCGCGAGTGGACGATGGCGAAGCGCGACGCGAAGCGCACGTCCGACAGCTCCGGGTAGAACCCGGACAACTGCAGCGTCGTGACCATGCCCTTGTACACCAGGGTGCGCGCCGAGAGCGACGGGAGGTAGACGCCGGTCTCGCGCTCGATGCGCTTACGGGTGCGGAAGGCGCGCCGCTCGAGCTTCAGCGTGTCGACGGCCCCCGCCTCCCGTGCGACGAGGATCGGCTGCTCGATGACGGGGCTCGCCTGACGGGCGCGCTCCCCCAGCACCTCGGGTCGCACCGCGACCGGGCGCCAGGCGAGCAGCCGCAGGCCCTCCTCGGCGGCGATCGCGGCGATCCGGTAGCGCGCGGCGCGGCGCGCGGATGTCTCCTGCGGCAGGAACGCGAGGCCCGCCGCGTACCGGCCGGCCTCGGGCAGCTCGAGCGCGGGATCCCGCTCGGCCAGCACCGCGCGGATGAAGTCGTCTGGCATGTCGCAGAGGATGCCGGCGCCGTCGCCCGTGCCGGCGTCGGAGCCCACGGCCCCGCGGTGCTCCAGGTTCTCGAGCGCCTCGAGCGCGAGGCTCACGATGTCGTGGCTCGGGGTGCCGGTGAGCGCCACGACCGAGGCGAGGCCGCACGCGTCTCGCTCGTCGGCCGGGTCGTAGAGGCCGATCCGGCCGGGGGCGGTGCGCTGCGGGCTCGCTGGTCTGACGCTCATCGACGTCCTCTCTCTCGGCGGGACGTCGGCGGCCCGAGGGTGGCAAGGCCTGGAACGCCGATGCGGTCGAAGCGCCGTTGCTCCGGCCGGACGTCGAGACCGGGAGATCCCAGAATACACTCGTTTATTCGGTCGAACGAATCATCTGACGCACCTTATACGTTGAGTTCGAGATATATCGGAGTTTCGACGAATAATATTCGGCAACCCTTGCGCTTCGCCGCACACTGTGATTCGGAAAAACGTACCGGAAATGGGCGCGAAACACTCCCGAAACACAGCGCACCGACGCGTGCCGGCCGCGCTGCGGGCGCCCGCCTCGCCGGTCGCGCAGGAGCACGACGGCCCCGCTCCCGGGGGCGGGAGCGGGGCCGTCGTGGGGGGCCGGCCTGATGCGCCGCCTACCCCGCGAAGCTCGAGGTGTCCCCCGTCAGACGGGTGTGGTCCTCGGGAACCGGCTCGGTCGCGGCGAGGGCGACCTCGGCCGCGAACTCCGAGACGTTGTAGAGCCGCCCCGCCTGCTCCCGGCGTTCCTCGATGGCGCCGGGGTTCATCCGATTGAGCAGCGTCGCCGTCACGGTGCCCTCGATCATGTCGCCCGAGACGACGACGAACTCGACGCCCCGCTCGGCGAGCTCGGGGATGCGCTCGCGCAGCGCGTCCTCGCCCGCCCGCTTCGAGAGCGCGACGGGCTCGTACTCGGGCATGGTCGGCGTGGTGCGGATGAAGTGCGCCTGGTGGCTCGTCACGAAGACGACGCGCGATCCCTCGCCCATGAGCGGGAGGGCGGCGTCGAGCACGGTGAGCTGCGCATCGCGGTTCAGCTTCAGGGCGTAGTCCTCCTCCATCCCGCTCTCCATGCCGCCGGAGGCGTTGAGCACGAGGATGTCGAGCCCGCCGAACTCGGAGCGCACCGCGTCCATCATCGCCCCCACCGAGGCCGGGTCGGTGAGATCGGCGCCCTGCACGAGCGCCCGAACGCCGAGTTCGCGCAGCTGCCCGGCGAGCTTCTCGGCCCGGGGCGCCTTGTTACGGAAGTTGATGACGACGTCGGCTCCCGCCTCGGCGAGGTAGCGCACGGTGTCGGCGCCGATGCCGCGGGACGAGCCGGTCACCAGGGCGCGGCGGCCTGCCAGGCTGTTGGGTTCGAGGGGCTGGGACACGGGTGCTCCTTCATGTCTGTTGCGGGACGCCGACCGCGGCGCGGAAGCCCGGCGGCCGACGTTTCCCAGCGTACTGGAAGCGGGCTGTGCCCTCGGGCGCGGGGGTATCGCCGCGGCTGGGGAGGGAGTACGCTGCCAACTGAGGAGGGGTCGGCTCGGATCTCCGGGGCCGGCTCGACACTTGCGAGGCGAGGAGGATCCTATGGCCGAACGCACGCTCCGAGGCGCACGCATCGGCTCGACCAGCCTGCAGGGCGACGAGGGCATCGAGCTCTCGCCCCGGCAGCGCGTCGAGTACCTCACCGAGAAGGGCCGGCGATTCACCGTCATGTTCGACGGCGACGCCGAGCCGCCGCCCGAGTGGACGGACCAGCGCACCGGCGAGCTCGGCTTCCTCGACGACGAGGCCGGCCGCACGGCCCGCGCCGAATTCGAGGAGAAGGAGTCGACGCAGCGCACCCACTGGGACATGCTCATCGAGCGGCGCAGCCGTGAGGAGCTCGAGGAGCTGCTCGAGGAGCGGCTCCGGCTGCTCAGGGAGCGTCGCGGCGGGAAGAAGTAGGCCCGCACGCGCTCACGCGGCCGCGCGGCCCGCCCGTCGGGCGACGAGCAGTGCGCCGGCGCCGGCACCGGCGAGGCCCAGGACGATCCACCCGCCGGCGACGGCCGCGCCGAATCGCAGAGCGGGCGTCTCCCCCGCCGCCAACGGCACATCGGCCACCATGGCATCGGCGGTGTAGGGCTCGAGGCGATCGAGATCGGAGCCGTCCGGGGAGACGATGGCGCTCGTGCCGACGGTCGAGACGTTCACGACCGACCGGCCCATCTCGATCGCGCGCAGCCGGGCGATGTGCAGCTGCTGCGCGCTCTCGTCCGTGCGTCCGAAGTCGGCATTGTTCGTCTGGGCGAAGACGACCTCCGCGCCGTCCCGCTGCATCGCCACCGCGTGATCGTCGAAGATGATGTCGAAGCAGATGGCGATGCCCGCGCGCACGCTCGCCGGGGTTCCCGGCTCGGCGCCTCCGGTCGTCAGCGGCACGTCGAACGCGGCCGGGCGCGTGCCTGCGGCGTACTCGAGCTGCACGAGGTCGATGAGGTCGGGGACGATGGCGTGGTAGAAGTCGCGGTGCGGCATGTACTCGGCGAAGGGCACGGGCCTCCGCTTGTCGTACCGCTCCCCCTCGTCGCCTCGCGGCCCCCACACGAGGGAGCTGTTCGTGTAGCTGCCGTCGGGGTCGCGCAGAATCGACCCCACGACGATCGGCGCGTCCGCCCGCTTCGCGAGCCGTGCGACGCGGAAATCGTTGAGCACGGTTCCGGGCAGATCGAACTCGCCGCTGTTCTCCGGCCACACGATCACGTCGACCCGGTCGCCCGACTCCTCCAGCCGGTCGAGCAACTCTCGCGTGGCGTCGATGTGGGTGCGGATCACGTCGCCCGACTCGCGATCGTCGAAGATGCCGGCCTTGGCATTGCCCTGCACGGCGGCGACCCGCAGCGTGCCGGTGCGCTCGAGCGGCGCGGCGGGCACGAGCGCGAGCAGGGTCAGCACGACGAGGGCGCCTGCGACGGCGGGCGCGGCGCTCCGGACCCGCGCGTCCGACCGCCCGCGAGCGGAGAACCACACCGCCACGGGCACGGCGCAGGCGAGCGCCAGCATCCCAGAGAGCCCGGCGAAGCCGGTCCAGGAGACGAGCTGGGCGAGCGGTCCGTCGGCCTGCGTGTGCGCGAGGCGGCCCCAGGCGAAGCCGCCGTACGGCCACGTCGACTGCAGCTGCTCGCGCACGACCCACAGTCCCGCCGCCGCCAGGCTCTGCGCCGCGACCCCGGCGGCGACCGCGCGGTCGCCCCCGCGGCGGGCCAGGGCCGAGAGGCCGCGCGTCGCGATCGCCGCGAGCAGACCGAACAGGGTGAACCAGACGACCATCATGCAGCTGAGCGCCAGCCACGGGATCGGGCCCAGGTAGAGCGTCAGCCACGAGATGTGCGGCAGCCAGAAGGCCGCTCCCGCGACGGCGCCGGCCGCGGCCCCGGCGCCGGGGCGCTGCTGCCAGACGGCGGCGAGCACGAGCGCCGCGCCCGGGAATGCCGCGGGCCACCAGGCCACGCCCGGGCCCGAGAGGTCGAGCAGGAGGCCGCCGGCGGCCGCGGCCAGCAGGGCGAGCCACCAGCGCAGCCGCGCCGGCGCCGCGCGGCGGGCCGCCGTCTCCCCCGTCACGGTGTCAGCGGCGGCGACTTCGTCGGCGGCGGTCTCGCGGTCGGCGCTCACGATGTGCTCGACGCCTCGACGATGCCGCGGCGCACCGCCCGCTTCGCATCCCTCGCGAGCCGCGAGAGGCTCTCCAGCCGTTCGGCGTCGGCCGCGTCGATCCCCGCCTCATGCGCCCCCGCCCCGAGCTGCGACAGCTGATCGAGCAGGTCGATGGTCTGCTTCGCCCAGCGCACGAAGTCGCCCGGACCGCAGCCCGCGACCTCGAGCACGCGCTCGAGGCTGCGCCCCGACGCCCACGCGTGCATGGCGGCGGCGAGCCCGGCGTGCGGCATCTCGGTGCGCGGCAGCCGGTGGCGGTCGGCGAGGTCGTCGAGCTCCACCCACACGTCGAGGGTCGACTCGTACACGCGCGCGAAGGCGCCCCCGGGGAGCCGGGGCTCGCCCTCGTCGTCTCGCCTCGGCTCGTAGCTGAGCGCGCAGCACAGCGCCGCGAACCCAGCCGCGTCGAGGCCGGCCCAGACGTCGCGCCGCAGGCACTCGGCGACGAGCAGATCGCGCTCGCCGTAGATGCGGCGCAGCAGGCCGCCCCACGGCGTCACGTCGATGGCGTCCGACCCGGCCGGCGAGAGGTAGTCGAGCTCGATCAGCATCTCCACGACACGGTCGAACGTGCGGGTGATCGTGCCCGTGCGCGAGGCGATCTGTCGACGCCCGCGCTCGATCCGGCGGCGCAGCTTCCGTGCGCGGTCCTCCCAGCGCTTCCGGTCGGAGCCCTGGGCCCGCGCGACGGCCGCCTCGTAGCCGGCGAGCGACTCCTGCTCGGCGCGCAGCTCCCGCGCCTGGTCCACCACGGCGCGATCGGCCTGGAACTGCGCGAAGGAGAGCTCGAGCGTCTCCCGCGCCCGCGTCGCGCTGAGGCGCTGCAGCAGGTTGACGGCCATGTTCGGCGTCGGCCTGAAGCTCGACCGCACGGGGAAGGCGCGCGCCCCGGCGAGCTGCGCGAGCTCCTCGACGTCGACGCCGTCGCTCCAGACGACGACCGCGTGCCCCTCGGTGTCGATGCCGCGCCGGCCGGCGCGGCCCGTCAGCTGGGTGTACTCGCCCGAGGTGAGCGGCACGCGCTCGACCCCGTTGAACTTCTCGAGGCTCTCGATGACGACGGCGCGGGCGGGCATGTTGATGCCGAGCGCGAGCGTCTCGGTGGCGAACACGAGCTTCACGAGGCGGCGCTGGAACAGCCGCTCGACCACCGTCTTGAACACCGGGAGCAGGCCGGCGTGGTGGGCGGCGATCCCCCGCTCGAGGCCGGCGATCCACTCCCGCACCCCGAGCACCCTCAGATCGTCCTCGTTCATCCCCTCGAGCGCCGCGCGCGCGACCGCCCGGATCTCGTCGCGCTCGTCGCGGGTCGTGAGGCGGATGCCCTCGAAGAGGCACTGGTTCACCGCTTGGTCGCAGCCGTTGCGGCTGAAGACGAAGACGATCGCCGGCATCAGCCCGGTCTCGTCGAGCGCGCGGGCGACATCGGCGTGCGAGATGCGCCGACCGCGCCGCTGCGGAGGCCGCCCGCGGCTCCGCTCCCGCCGCCGGTCCCGGCCGGGGCGGCCGTCGAGGGCGGAGCGCCCGCCCCGCACCGGCCCGCCCTCGAGCATGCGCAGCTCGGGGTTCACGCGCCCGCGCGACGCGAGCTCGCCATCGCCGTCCACGATGAGCGGCAGCAGCGCCTTCGACGTGAGCACGTGCTGGTAGAGGGGCACGGGCCGGTGCTCGGAGAGGATCACGTCGGTGTCGCCGCGCACCGTGTGCATCCAGTCGCCGAACTCCTCGGCGTTCGACACGGTGGCCGAGAGCGCGACGATCCTCGCGGTGCGCGGCAGGTGGAGGATGATCTCCTCCCACACCGCGCCCCGGAAGCGGTCGCCGAGGTAGTGGACCTCGTCGAGCACGACGAACGCCAGGTCCGAGAGCGCCGTCGAGTCCGCGTAGATCATGTTGCGCAGCACCTCGGTGGTCATCACCACGATCGGGGCGTCGCCGCGCACGTTCACGTCGCCGGTGAGCAGGCCCACCTCGTCCTCGCCGTACTCCGCGCAGAGCTCGTGGAACTTCTGGTTCGACAGCGCCTTGATCGGGGCCGTGTAGAAGATGCGCGCGTCTCGCTCGCGCCGGGCCAGCACCACGGCGAACTCCGCGACGGTCGTCTTGCCGGAGCCCGTCGGCGCCGCGACGAGCACGCTCCGCCCCTCCTCGAGCCGCTCGCACGCCGTGCGCTGGAAGGCGTCGAGCGGGTAGCCGCGGCCCGCGGCGAAGTGATCGAGCGCCGGATGCGAGGAGGCCTCGCCCGTCACGTCGCGTCGCCCCTCGGGGTCGCCCCTCCGGGCCCGGGTTCGAGGTCGTAGTCGGCGAGCTCGGTCGCTCGTCGCTTGTCCGCCCGTCTGTCGTGCAGGATCGCGATCGCCACCGCGCCGAAGTAGAGCAGCACGATCGGCAGCGCCAGCAGGAACATGCTCAGCAGGTCGGCCGCAGGGGTCGCCATCGCGGCGAACAGCACGATGCACAGGATCGCGACCCGCCAGCTCTTGAGCAGCGTCATGCCGCGCAGCACGCCGAGGAAGTTCAGCAGCACGAGGAGCACCGGCATGACGAACGCGACGCCGACGGCGAGCAGCAGCTTCACCGAGAAGTCGAGGTACTGCCGCGCGTTGATGAAGGCCGCATCCTCCTCGGGGGCGAAGCTCGTGAGCAGCCGCACGATGTTCGGGATCACGAGCCAGCCGGCGAAGGCGCCGCCGAGGAAGAGCGGCACGGCGCTGCCGATGAAGGCGATCGCGTACCGCTTCTCCTTGCCCGTGAGACCGGGAGCCAGGAATGCCCAGATCTGATAGAGCCAGACCGGGCAGGCGATGATGATCGCGATGAACAGCGCGATCTGCAGCTTGGTGTCGAACGCGCTCGTGATGTCCTGGTAGTTGATGGTGGCGTCGCGCCCCTGCTGCTCCTGGATGTCGATCACCGGCTGGCGCAGCATGTCCCACACCCAGTCGGCCAGGAACCAGCCGGCGACGAGGCCCACGAGGATCGCGATCGCCGCGATCATCAGGCGCTTCCGCAGTTCGACGAGGTGCTCGCCCAGGCTCATCCGCCCGTCGGGGTTGCGCGTACGCCTGGTTTTCACAGCCACCCGCTCAGTCTAGACCAGCCGGGCGGGAGACGCCGCTACGCGTCGTACTGCGCGAGCGCACGCTCCGCCCACGTGCGCACCGCCTCGCGCGCCTCGGCCGGCTCCTCGACGATCACCTCTCCCGGAGCGTGCTGCACGAGCGCCACCGCCGTGCGCGGGTGCCCGAGCTCGACCCGCACGCTCACCCACCCGGGATCCGCGGCCCGCACGACCTGCGGGCCGAAGCCGGCGATGCGCGCGAGCGCGGTCTCGCGCACCCGGGCGAGGACGCCCGCCCGGCCCTCCGAGCGGGGCGACGGCGTCGGGTCGGGGGCGGCGGCCGGGTGATGCTCGGCGGCCTCGGCCAGCACCCGCGGGTCGGTCATCCGGTCGACCCGGAAGGTCCGCTCGCCGTCGCGATCGCGGCAGAAGGCCCGCAGGTACCACACGCCCGCGCCCTGGGAGAGGCGCAGCGGGTCGACGGTCCTGCGGGTCTCCGCGCCGAGGGCGTCGCGGTACCCGAAGGCCACCTGCCGCCCGGCGTCCATCGCCGCCACGAGCACCGGGACCCGCGCGTCCTGCGGATCGGCCGTCACCGAGATCGCGGTCGGCCGGTCGGGGGCGTCGAGGGCGGCGCCGAGCTTCGCAGCGGTGCGCCTGGCGATCTCCGCGTCGGCCTCGGGCAGCATGGCCGTGAGCGACTGCAGCCCGGCGATCAGCGCCGCCGTCTCGGCCGGCGCGAACCTCGGCGCGTCGTCGACCGCGACGATGCGGGTGAGGCTCACGACGTCGTGATCCTCGAGCGCCGACCAGTCGATGTCGAAGAGGTCCTCGTGCTGATAGCTCAGCGTCTCGCCGGGAACCCCCGCGGTGCCGAGGAAGCGCACGAGCCCGCGCAGCTGCTCCGCGTCGACGTCGAACGCCTCCGCGAGCTCGGCGAGGGGCGTGGGGCCGTGCTCGTCGAGGTACGGCACCAGGGCGAGCAGCAGCACGACCCGGTCCGCCGTGGTGAGGTCGTCACGCACGATGCTCCTCCCCCGGGGCGCTCGTCCGCGCCGATCCGCCCGTGCCGCCCGCCTCCTCGGCCTCCCGCCGGTGCCGCTCGGCGATGGAGCGCAGCCGGTCGATCACCGCGGCGCGCAGCGGCTCGGGATCGAGCACCGTCACGTCGCCGCCGTAGCCCGCCAGCTCGTCGGCCAGCGCGTGCTCGTAGTAGTCGAGCGTGCCGAGGACGATCCGTCCGCCCTCGGAGACCTCGACGGCTCGGGGCACGAGCCGGGCCTCGGCGACGGTCCCGGGCAGCACCCGCACGACGGCGAGCTGCTCCCGCTCCCGGCGGAGGAGCTCGGCGACCACCTCGTCGGCGCCGCGCAGCAGCCCGGGATCGTAGCGCCGCGAGGTCGGTCTCACCTCGCCGACGATCCTGGAGAGCAGGAACACCCGATCGGCGTCGCGGTCGAGATCGTGCGCGATCAGGTGCCAGCGCCCGTCGGCGCGGTGCAGGCGCAGGGGCGCGACCGTGCGCGCGAGCGGGACGTCCCGACCGGGCATCAGGTAGTCGAAGCGGGTCACCCGGCCCTCGTCGATCGCCCGCCGGAGCGCGGGCGCCGCTGGATCGGTGATCTCGATGCGCGGTGCGACCCCGAGGTGCTGCACGTCGAGTCCGGCGCCGAGCGCCTCGAGCTTCATGGTCGCCCGCCGCGCCTCGGCGGTCAGGCTCCCCTCCCGCCACGCGAGCGCAGCGAGGCGCAGCAGCGTGAGCTCGCGCTCGGTGAAGCGGAGGCCGCTCGGGATCTGCAGCCGCTCCTTCGAGATGCGGTACCTCGTCAGCTGGGTGTTCCCGGGCTCCAGCGGGGAGTCCAGCGTGTCGATCGGGATCCCGAGGCTGCGCAGCTGATCCTTGTCGCGCTCGAACTGCCGCTCGAGCGCGACCATCTTCTCTCCGTGCCTGAACCGGTCGGAGTACCCGTAGACGCTCGAGAGCAGGCCGCGCTTCGTGACGCCCTCCGGGCTCGCCACCAGTGCGAGCACGAGGCTGAAGACCCGTTGCTCGCCCGGAACCGTGCTCCGTGTCGCGGCTGCCGCCACCGATCTCCTTCAGTTCTGCAGAGGTGGGCCCTCTGGTCCGTCAGCCGATGCCGAGGATGTTGACGACGCTGACCCGCGATCCCTGCTCGTCGTTCTCGACGACCACGACCTGCGAGCCGACCTTCTTGCCCGTGATCTCGTCGCGGAAGGTCACGCCCGACTGCCCCATCTGGTCCTCGGTGTAGAGGGGGCGAGGCGTACCGCTCTCCCAGGAGTTGAAGGGCTGGCCCGTCGCGGGGTCGGTGGCGACGGCGCCGGTCTCGGCGTCCACCACGAGCACGTCGGCGATGACCGAGTCGTCGGCGCGGACCTCGGGTCCGTCGCCCGCGATGCGCGTCGCGGAGTGCTTGCCCGCGGGCAGATCGCGCGGCGGCAGCACCACGCCGGGCTGCCCGCTGTCGTCGGTCACCACCGCGGGGAAGCCCGACGGCAGGCCCTTCGCCCGCCCGTCGATCTCCGGCTCGCTCAGCGCCACGACGTCGACGACCGAGACGAGGGACGCGCCCTCGCTGAGGCCGAACTGCGCGCCCATCTGGGCGCTGTCCTCGGGTGACATCGCGACGACGACGCGGTCGCCGGGCGCCGCGCAGCGCACGGCCTCGCCGATCGGGTTCGGCACGTCGCGATCCACCAGCACGAAGCTCGCGCCGCGCTCGGCGTCGCGGCCGATCGCCTCGTCGAGCAGCTCCCCGCTCTTCGAGTCGAAGAACGCGAGGTTGATGGTGGCGAGGGAGCCCTCGGTCGCGACGGCGCTGCGATCCTCGCCCTCGGAGACGACGGTGCGCTGCCAGTTCGTGATCACCATGTCGTCGGGGATCGTCACCTCGGGCGTCGCGCCGACCTCGCCGAGCACGGTCACGTTGTCGCTCAGCGCGCCGGGCTCCAGCGTCGGCGCGCAGCTCTCGGCCGGGGTGGCTGAGCTGCAAGCGGTGGCCCCGCCCAGCAGCAGTGCAATCGCAGCGGTGGCGGGCACGATTCGACGTCGCATGTGAACCTCTCGCGTGAGTGTAAGAACCCGGCTATCCTATCCGCGCGCGGGCGCCCACGGCAAAGCTCGGGCGCACGCGCCGCGGCGTCACTCGCCCGCGGCGGCGGGGCCGGCGCCCGCGTCCGCTCCGGGGCCCGCCTCCGCTCCGGCGCCCGGCTCCCCGTCCCGGCCCTGCTCGGCGAGACGCCGCGCCTCGCGCACCTTCTTCCGCAGCACCCTGTCGCTCTTCCCGCGCTCCCCCACGACGTCCGGGGTCCAGATGCTGCCGTCGCCGTCCACCAGGTCCGGCGTCCACGAGGCGAGATCGGCGTCGTCGAAGTCGCTCTTGGACGCGCGTCGCTTGAGATCGGGCAGCACGGTCCCCGGGGCGAGCCGGCGCGCGGTGACGAGGAAGCCGGTGTGCGCGACCATGCGGTGGTCGGGGCGCACCGCGAGCCCCTCGACGTGCCAGCCGCGCACCATCGTCTCCGAGGACTGGGGGTGGGTGAAGCGGCCCGAGCGCCGCAGCTCCTCCACCGTGCGGGAGAGCTGGGTGACCGTGGCGACGTAGCAGATCAGCACGCCCCCCGGCTTGAGCGCGTCCGCGGCCGGGGCGACGCACTCCCACGGGGCGAGCATGTCGAGCACGACCCGGTCGACCGATCCCTCGGCGCACCGCTCGGGCAGCGCCTCCTGCAGATCGCCGACGGAGACCGTCCAGTTGCGCGGGGCGCCGCCCGCGAACGCCTCGGCGTTGGCCTTCGCGATCTCCGCGAACTCCTCGCGCCGCTCGAACGAGAACAGTTCCCCCTCGGGTCCGATCGCCCGCAGCAGGTGCAGCGAGAGCGCGCCGGAGCCGACGCCGGCCTCGACGACCCGCGCCCCCGGGAAGACGTCGGCCAGCGAGAGGATCTGCGCGGCGTCCTTCGGGTACACGATCGCCGCGCCCCGCGGCATCGACATCACGAAGTCGGACAGCAGCGGCCGCAGGACCAGGTACTCCTCGCCGCTGCTGTTCTCCACCACGGAGGCGTCGGGGAGGCCGACGATGGACTCGTGCCGGACGACGCCGCGGTGGCTGTGGAACTCGCCCTCGCGCACCAGCGTGATCGTGTTCAGGCGGCCCTTCGGACCGGTCAGCTGCACGCGATCCCCGTACCGGAACGGGCCGCTCAGGGCCGGAGCGTCCGCCGGCAGCGGCTGCCGCTCGCGCAGCTCGGCGAACCGATGACGCAGCGCCTCCGCGTCGACGCCGTCGAGAGAGGTCCAGCGCGCGTGCGCGGGCGCCTCGTCGAGGCTCACGAGGTTCGGGATCCCGATGGCGACGGCTCCTGACGCCGCGGCGGCGCGCAGGCCGGTGCGGGAGTCCTCGAGGGCGATGCACTGCTCGATGGGCACGCCCAGGCCCTCAGCGCCGCGCAGGTAGGGATCCGGGTGCGGCTTCTCGTGCTCGACCTCGTCGCCCGGGATCAGCAGGTCGAAGCCCCCGGCCGGCAGCAGCGAGATCACGTGCTCGGCGAGGGACCGGACCGACATGGTGACCAGCGCGCACGGGATCCCGGCCTCGCCGAGGGAGGCGAGCAGCTCGACCGCGCCGGGGCGCCACTCGGGGCCCTGGCGGTCCAGTCCGGCGATCACGCCGTCGACCCACTCGGCGACGATCTCGTCGGCCTCCAACGGCACGCCGGCCTCGCGGAAGCGCTCGGCGGCCGACCACAGCCCCGAGCCGATCAGCTCCTCGCGGAGCGCGTCGCTCAGCTCGATCCCGTAGCGGGCGAGCATCGAGAGCTCGGCCTCCAGCCACAGCGGCTCGGTGTCGATCAACGTGCCGTCCATGTCCCAGAGCACGGCGGAGAGTTGCGTGGCAGTCATTCTCACGAGTCTACCGACTCGTGAGGACTATCCTGAGAGCAGCGCCCCGTCGCGCCGCTGAGAACCCGCCCGAGTCAAGGAGCCCCGCCAGACGTGACCACGCCCTCCGAGATCCCCGCCGCTCCGCCGCGCGTGCTCATCGCCGCGTTCGAGGGGTGGAGCGACGCCGGAGCCGCCACGACCACCGTGCTGCAGCACCTCGGCGAGCTCATCGACGCCGAGGTGCTGCACACGATCGGTTCGGAGGGGTACGTCGACTTCCAGGTGCACCGCCCGAAGATCGCCTTCGACGAGGACGGCAACCGCGTGCTCGACTGGCCCGACACGAGGCTCTACGGCTCGGTGCAGCGCCCGGCCGAGCCCGAGGACCCGGCGGCGGAGACGGTGCGGCGCCTCGACGGCACCCGCGTCACCGACCTGTTCCTGCTCGCGGGCGTCGAGCCCGCGCGGGACTGGCAGTCGTTCGCCGAGCAGGTCGTCGAGGTCATCGACATCTGGGGCATTGACACGGTCATCCTGCTCGGCGCGATGTACTCGGACGCGCCGCACTCCCGCCCCATCGTCACCTCGATCTCGACCGAGAGCGCGAAGCGCCGCGCCGAGACCGGGGCGAAGCGCAGCAGCTACGAGGGCCCGGTCGGCATCGCCACCGTCGTGGACCTCGCGCTCGCCGAAGCCGGCATCTCGGCCGTCTCCCTCTGGGCCCAGGTGCCCCACTACGTGCACAGCGCCCCCTCCCCGAAGGCGACGCTCGCGCTGCTCGACAAGCTCGAGGAGCTGCTCGACGTCGTGATCCCGCGCGGGGCCCTGCTCGACGAGGCGACCGAGTGGGAGGCGAACATCGACCGCATCGCCGCGACCGACGAGGAGATGACCCAGTACATCCGGCGGCTCGAGGAGTCGCGCGACGAGGCGCTCGCCGCGGAGACGACCGGGGACGCGCTCGCCCTCGAGTTCGAGAAGTTCCTCGAGCAGCCCGACCAGCACTCCGCGCGGCTCGAGGATCCCGAGGACCCGGAGCAGCGGGGCGAGCCGGGCGAGGAGGAGTAGCTCCGCGGCCCTCGCGCTCAGGGCGCGACGGGCTCCCGCTCGACCAGCCGGACTCCGAGCAGCGCTTCGACGGCGTCGGCGATCAGCTCCGGCCGGTCGACCCCGCGGTCGAGGGCGGCGTCGAGGATCGCGAGCATCACCGGTGTGTCGAGGTCGTTGGCGAGGGCGGCGCGCAGCTGCGCCAGCACGGCGGTCGCGTTCGCCGGATCAGCGCTCGCGCGCTCGAGCCCGGCCTTCCAGGCGTCCAGCCTCCGCGCCGCGACGCCGAGGTCGCCGTCGCGCCACTCCCACTCGGAGCGGTAGTGGTGCGCGAGCAGGCCGAGCCGGATCGCCGACGGATCTGCTCCACCGTTCAGCAGCTTCGAGACGAACACCAGATTGCCCCGCGACTTCGACATCTTGTGGCCGTGGTAGCCCACCAGGCCGGCGTGGCAGTAGGCGTGCGCCAGCGGGGTGCCGGAGAGAGCGGTGGCGTGCGCCGCGGTGTACTCGTGGTGCGGGAAGACCAGGTCTGCGCCGCCGCCCTGCACCGTGAAGGCGCTGCCGAGGGCGTCCGTCGCGATGACGGAGCACTCGATGTGCCACCCGGGACGGCCCTCGCCCAGCACGGTCTCCCAGCTGGGCTCGCCCTCGCGGGCGGCGCGCCACAGCAGCGGGTCGAGGGGGTCCCGCTTGCCCGGTCGATCCGGATCCCCGCCGCGCTCGGCGCTGAAGCGCTCCATGGTCTCGCGGTCGTAGGGCGCGACGTCCCCGAGGCGCCACTGCGTGGCGCGCTCGGCCCCGGCGGTGTCGAAGTAGAGGTCGTCCCCGGCCGCGCCCTCAGTGGGCACCGGATAGGCGAGCCCGATCTCGCGCAGCCGGTCCACCCCTGCCGCGATCTCGTCGATCTGCTCGGTGACGGCGACGAAGTGCTGCGGCGGGATCATCCCCATGCGGTGCATGTCGGAGCGGTAGAGACCGATCTGCTCGTCGGCGAGCTGCCGCCAGTCGACGCCGGTGTCGTTCGCGCGCTCGAGCAGCGGGTCGTCGATGTCGGTGATGTTCTGGGCGTAGACCACGTCGAGCCCGGCGTCCCGCCAGGCGCGCTGGAGCACGTCGAAGGCGAGGTAGGTGAAGGCGTGCCCGAGATGGGTCGCGTCGTAGGGGGTGATGCCGCAGACGTACAGCGTCGCGCGGCCCTCCGGGATGGCCGGGTGCTCGAGCCTTCCCGTGGCGGTGTTGAAGAGGCGTGGGGCGACGCCCTCGCCGGGGAGCTCGGGCACTGCGGGCGGGGTCCAGGTTCTCACTGCGCACCTCCGGCGGCCTCGGCGACCGACGCGCCGCTCTCCGGCGACAGCACGCCCGTGCTGAGCAGCACGATGATCGCGATCCCGAGCAGCACCCGGTACACGACGAAGGGCATGAAGCTGCGCTTGGAGATGTACCGCATGAAGAACCCGATCACCACGAGCGCCACGAGGAAGGCGACCACGGTCGCCACGAGCGTCTCGAGCATCGGCGTCGCGGCGGGATCGCCCACCGACTTGACCAGCTTGTAGCCGCCCGACCCGAGCACCGCCGGGATCGCGAGCAGGAAGGAGTAGCGCGCCGCGGCCTCGCGGGTGTAGCCCATGAGCAGGCCGGCCGTGATGGTGCCGCCCGAGCGCGAGACGCCGGGGATCAGGGCCATCGCCTGCGCGAAGCCGTAGATGAGGCCGTGCTTCCACGTCAGCTTCTCGAGGGGGCGGGTCTTGCGGCCGACGCGGTCGGCGAGGCCGAGCAGCAGGCCGAAGAAGATGAGCGTGAAGGCGACGAACCACAGCGACCGGAGGGTCGTGTCGATGGCGTCCTCGAAGAGGAGGCCGCCGACCACGATCGGCAGGCTGCCGAGGATGATCCACCAGCCCATGAGCGCGTCGGGGTCGCGCCGCGGCACGGAGCCCGCGAGCGAGCGGAACCAGCGCCCGATGATGCGCACGATGTCGCGCCAGAAGAAGACGATGACCGCCGCCTCGGTGCCGATCTGCGTGATCGCGGTGAAGGCGGCCCCGGCGTCGCCGATCCCCAGCAGCTCGCTCGAGATGCGCAGGTGCGCGCTCGACGAGATCGGCAGGAACTCGGTGAGCCCCTGGATGATGCCGAGGATGATCGCCTCGAAGATACCCATGCTTTCCCTTCCAGTGGCGCGCCCGTCTCAGCGCAGGCCGCCGTCCACCCTACAGCGTCAGTAGCTGCGAAGCAGGTCGACGAGCACGCGGTGCCCGAAGTCGAGCGCGTCGAGCGGTACCCGCTCGTCGACGCCGTGGAACATGCCGGGGAAGTCGAGATCGGCGGGCAGGCGGAGCGGCACGAATCCGTAGCCGGTGATCCCGAGGAGGGAGAGCGCCTTGTTGTCGGTCCCGCCCGAGAGCAGGTATGGGAGGACGCGGGCCTCGGGGTCGTGCCGACGCAGGCTGGCGGTCATCGCCTCGACGAGCTCCCCGGCGAACGGGACCTCGAGCCCGATGTCGGAGTGCACCGCCTCGATCTCGATGTCGTCGCCGACGATGCTCTGCACGCGCGCCAGCACATCGGCCTGGTCCTCGGGGAGGGAGCGGACGTCGACGAGCGCCTCGGCCGTGTCGGGGATCACGTTGTGCTTGTAGCCTGCGGCGAGCACGGTGGGATTCGTCGTGTTGCGCAGGCTCGCGTGGATGAAGCCGGCGCCCTTGCCCGCCCGCAGCACCAGCTGCTCGGCGTCGGTCTGCGCGTCGATCTCGGCCGGGTTCTCGCCCAGGATGCGGGCGATCTCGGTGACCAGCTCGCGGGTGGTGTCGCAGAGGGCGACGGGCCACTCGTGCCGGCCGAGGGCCGCGACGGCCTCCGCGAGCCGGGTGACCGCGTTGTCGTGCCACACGCGGGAGCCGTGGGCGGCGGTGCCGCGGGCCCGCAGGCGGATCCAGTCGAGGGCTTTCTCGCCCGTCTGGATGAGGTAGGCGCGGGTGCCCTCGAGGTCGATGGAGTAGCCGCCCACCTCGCTGATCGCGGTCGCCGCGCCCGCGAAGAGCTCGGGGTGGTGCTCCACGAGGTGGTGCGACCCGAAGACGCCGCCGTTCTCCTCGTCGGCGAAGAATGCGAGGATGACGTCGCGCCGCGGACGCTCGCCGGCGCGCAGCAGCTCGGCGACCGCCGTGAGCATCATCGCGTCCATGTCCTTCATGTCCACGGCGCCACGGCCCCACAGCATGCCGTCGCGGATCTCACCGGCGAACGGGTCGACGCTCCAGTTCGCCGGGTCCGCCGGCACCACGTCGAGGTGGCCGTGCAGCACCATCGCCGGCAGCTCGGGGTCGGCGCCCGGGACCCTGGCCACCACGCTCGCGCGGCCGGGGGCGGACTCGACGATCGTCGGCTCGAGCCCGAGCTCGCGCAGGAAGGCGGCGACGTAGTCGGCCGCCGGCCGCTCGGGGTTCGCGTCGCCTCCGCCGCGGTTCGACGTGTCGAAGCGGATGAGATCGCGCGCGATGCGCGCCGTCTCGGAGAGGTCGGGGCGATGCGCCCGCTCGCGCCGATCGGCCTGCTCGTCGTGCTCCTGGCGCTCGGTCTCGCTGCTCATGCCTCCAGCGTACCGAGCCCGGGCGCGGCCCGGGCTGAGATGACGCCCCGCGACGTCGCGCCCCGCCCCCGTTCCGGCCGCGATCCCGAACGCCGTCCGCTAGACTGGTGCGGCCCCCTGCGCGGTGGCATCTCCGGGAACTCCCCCAGGGCAGAAATGCAGCAAGGGCACCGGGGCTCTGCCAGGTGCGCAGGGGGTCTTGTCACGGCCAGGTCAGGTCGAGGGTGCGCTCCACCCGCGCCCGCTGCTCGGCCACGTCGAAGTCGGCCTCGGGCCAGTCGGGGCTCATCCTCCGCAGCTCCGTCACCACGAGCCGCTGCACCGCGGCGCGCGCGTACCACTTGGCGTTCGCGGGCACCACGAACCAGGGCGCGTGGGGCGCGTCCGTCCGCTCGATCGCGATCTGGAACGCCTCCATGTACTCCGCCCAGAAGGCCCGCTCGTCGACGTCGCCGGCGTTGTACTTCCAGTGCTTCTCGGGGTCGTCGAGCCTCGCGAGCAGGCGCTCCCCCTGCTCCTCGGGCGAGATGTGCAGCATGATCTTCAGGATCCGCACGCCGTCCTCAGCGATGCGCCGCTCGAATTCGGCGATCGCCCCGTACCGCCGCTCGATCTCCTGCGGCGGGGCGAGGCCCCGCACCCGCTGCACGAGGACGTCCTCGTAATGCGAGCGGTCGAACAGTCCGATGACGCCCGGCCCCGGGACTCGCGACTCCACGCGCCAGAGGAAGTCGTGCTCGCGCTCCTGCGCGGTCGGGGCCTTGAACGCCGTGAGCTCGAGCCCGTACGGCTCGAGCTGCGCGAAGACGTGGTTCACGATGCCGCCCTTGCCCGCGGCGTCCATGGCCTGCAGCACGACGAGCAGGCGATCCCGCGCCCCGGACCGGCTCTGCGCGAAGAGCTTCTCCTGCAGTTCGCGCAGCTCCTGTGCGGCGCGGGCCAGCTCCGCTTCCCCCTGTTTGCGATCGGCACCCGTGCCCGGCGTCGAGTCGGGATCGATCTCGCGCAGCCGGACACCCGGGCCAACGCGCAACAGCTCCGCGACCTCGGCACTCCAGAACGATGCGGACATGCGGCCTCCCAGTTCGTCCCCCTCACTGTAGCGCGGCGCGCGCTCGGCAAGAACACTCGCCTCGGCCGACCCGATGCAGGCGACGCAGAACTCTCCGACGCGCTCGCCGCGAGGGTAGTCGTCGAGAGGAAGGCGCTCAGCGCTCGTCAGAGGCGGCCCCCTGGAACGAGGGCGTCGTACCGATGAGGCTCGGTTCACCCGACCGACGCGTAGTGATCCGCGGCGTCGGCGACCCGGTTGTTGTACTCGACGGTGTCGTTGTACGCGGCGACGGCCGCGATCCAGTTCTCCGGCTGCCGCAGGTCGCCCCCGACCTCGCACAGATACCGGGCTGCGGCGAGCGCGCTGTCGTCGATGTGCTGCGGGTCCTCGATCCCATCGCCGTTGCCGTCGGCGCCCCAGGTCGCCCAGGTGGAGGGGATGAACTGCATCGGACCCACGGCGCGATCCCACACCGGGTCGCCGTCGAGCGCTCCCTCGTCGGTGTCGTGGATGCGGTCGGTGCTCGTGCCGTCGAGCGGGATGCCGACGATCGGCGGGGAGGCCCGTCCGTTCCCGGCGATGCTGCCGCCGTCGATCGTGCCGTGCTCGGATTCGACCCACCCGATGCCGGCGAGCGTGTTCCATCCGATGCCACATCCGGGTTGTTCGGTGGACATGTGGACAGCGGCTCCCGCGTACGCGCGCATGGCCCGATACGAGATCCCCGCCTGCTCGGCGAGCGGATCCGACCACGACGTGTTCACGAGGGCCGTGATGCTGCCCTGCTCTTCCGGCGTCTCCCGGTCGACTCCCTGATCGGGCGGGATCACCGACGTCGGTGCTGCGGCATCGTCGGATTCCTCGGTGACCTCAGCAGGGGCGGGGGCGGCTTCGGTACGCCCGACCTCGTGGAGGGCGATCCCCGCGCCGGCGACCAGGCCGACCCCGAGCACGGCGACGCCGGCGGCCGTCACGAGCCCCCAGGCGTTCCCTCTCCGTCTCGGTTCCCGCGAGCGGAACGCAGACGGTCGCCTGGTCTCCTCCTCACGCGCGGCTTCCGCGATGACGCGGTCGAAGTCGCCGTGCGTCATACCGCCGACACCGCGCCGTCCGGCACCGCACCCGGCGACCCGTCGCCCGGGATCGTCCTTCTCAGTCTGACCACATACCAGACGGTGCCACCGGTGATCCCGGCGAGGGCGAGACCGCCGCCGAGTCCCAGGAGACCGGCGAGCAGAGCCGGGCTCGGCCCGTCACCCCCGAAGAGGTCGTCGAGGAAGCCGCCGGCGGCGTCGCTCCCCCCTCGGCCGCCCGCGCGCGAGCCCCGAGCGTTCCGCTTCCGGTCCTCTTCCGATTCGGCCTCCGCGTCCGCCTGCGCGGCCGCCAGGGCTTCCTCGGCGTAGTCGTGGACGGCCGCGTTCACCGCTGCGGCCTCGCCGGCATTGTGCGCGTTCAGCCCGCAGAAGGCGTCGCCGAGCGGAGCGTCGCCGACCTGGAAGACGTACGTGTGCGTCGCGGTCTGCAGCGATTGGCCGGTGCCGGGGTTGGTGACCACCGCGTTGGCGGTCAGCTTGTAGATGCCCCTGTCGCTGAACACCCAGTGCGCGTGCGTGTGCGCGGGCTCCGGAACTCGGATGGTGCCAGGGAGGTTGTACCGGCCGCCGTTCAGCAGCGGCTTCTTCCCGCCCCATTTGTCGTCGGTGTACAGGCTCACCGTGCCGGGGCCGTCGACTCCGGTGATGTTGATCGAGACATCGGTGTGGCCGCTGGGCCGTGTGGTGTTGGTATCCCATCCCGGCCAGATCAGGTTCATGTCCTGACTGAGCGGCAGCCAGTATCCGCGGCCCGGGACGCCGGACGGGGCGCCGCCGACGGTGCCGAGCGCAGATTCCTTCACCTTCATCAGCGTGGTCTCGGGCGCGCGCATCACACGGTGCCCGGTGACGTCCTCCATCAGCTGCATGACCGCGGTCCCGTTCGCGGACGACACGTAGAACGCGTCGATGTGGCCGTGGTCCAGGGTCACATCGGGGCGGCAGTCCTGGGCCGGGGCGCGGTTGCCGGCGGATCCGCCACCGCCACCGCCTGGGGTGTTGCCGCCTCCGCCGGGGTTGTTCCCGCCCCCACCCGGGTTATCGCCGCCACCAGGGTTGTTGCCGCCGCCGCCGGAAGGATCGACGATATCGAACGTGTCCCAGCCGACGAAGTTTCCCTCGGCGTCTTTCACGACGAACTGCTGGTCCTTCTGCGCTTTCGCACCCTGCAGGTTCACGGTGAACGCACCTCGCTGATCGGCCTGCACCCAGCCGCGCCAGGCCGGATCCTGGCCCGTCAGCCAGACGGACACCCAGTGTCCCGCGAGCGCGGAGTTCTCGAGTTGGGCACTGACGTCGTATCCGGTGACCACTTCGGGGCTGGTGACAGTGACGTTCGCGCCGGGCTGCTGCTTGCCGATCTCCCCCGGCGGCACCGGGGTGGTGTCGTCGTGCGATGGTCGCTGCTGCGCCTCCCCATCGACTCGCAGGTTCACCGAGCCCGAGCTCGACGGATCGAAGTCGGTGCTCCAGGTGGGGACGAACTCGGCGACGATCTGGTGGTTGCCGGGGTTCAGCGCGTCGGCTCTGAACTGCGCCTGCCCGTCGACGACCGGGGTGTGCCCGAGCACGGTACCCGTGGAGTTGTCGCGGAACTGCACGGCGCCCGCGGCGTTCGCCGGATCGACGTTCGCGGTGAGCAGCACCGGTTCCCCCTGCTCGATGCTCCGGCTGCCCGCCTCGAGCGACACCGAGGTCGGCTGCGTGTGCTCGGCGAGGTCGCCGACGACGAAGGTGTAGTCGTTCTGTGCTTTCTGGCCGTTCGCGGTGAGCTCGAAGGTGAGCGTGTAGGTGCCGGGCTGCGTGAACACCCAGAAGGCGTGCACGTGGCGAGGGACGTTGAGCCGCCAGGCGCCGAGATCCTCCTCGGAGCTGAAGAGGCGGTCGATTCCGCCGCGAGGTGCGCCTGCGGCGAGCTCGACGCGACCCGGCCCTTCGAGGTTCGCCAGGCGCACGTCGACGTGCGTCACGCCGCCTGCGGCGAGTTTCGGGTCTTCGGTGCTGAATCCCGGCCAGATGATGCCGCTCTCACGCACTTCCGGCGCCATCCAGTACTCGTCGCCGACCTCGCCGATGAACGCCCAGCGGTCCTGCGCGTTCCGGATGGTGTCCTTCCCCGCGTCGCTGAGGTGGAACAGGAGCTCTTCGGTCTCCAGACGCTTGGCGACCTCCCCGTCCACATCGGCCTGGCTCCCCGCGACCAGTGTGCCGCTGTCGAGGAACGCCGACACCGCGTCGGTGTGCACGTCCTCGAGCACGCGCTTCTCTCTGCTCGCGGGAGCCGGCTGATCCGACTGGCCGGCCGGGACGGGGATCTCGGCCGAGGGGTCGACCGCGTTCAGGAGCGAACCGGCCCCGGTCCCGTCGTCCGTGTCGATCGCGGTGGCGGCGGTGGGAGCGCCGCCGAGTCCGACGATCACGAACAGGAAGGCGAGGAGGATCGTGGGCACGACGCGCATCCGCGCGTTGCGGAGCGACGACGTCGCACTCATGTGGTCTTCTCCTGCTCCGATGCTCGAGGAGGCGACGGAAGGATCACCGGCGTCTCCGGGACGTGCTCGCCCGACGCCAGTGTGCTCGGCATCGGCGTGCGCTCCTCGGACGTCCGGCTGCGCAAGCGCCTCGCGAGCAGGCCGTGGCGCGGCGCGAAGAACCACGCCAGCAGGAACACGACCGTCGCGACGAGCACGATCATGCCGCCGACGGGCAGGTCGAAGCTCCACGACACGTACATGCCCACGAGTGCCGACAGCCCGCCGATGATCGGGGCGAGCAGCATCATGACCGCCAGCCGGTCGGTGAGCAGCCGGGCCGCAGCCGCGGGGGTGATCAGCAGCGCGAGCACGAGGATGTTGCCGATGGTCTGGATGGAGATCACGATCGCGATCGCGACCATGACGTACAGCAGCAGGTCGAGCACGAACACCGGGATTCCCGTCGCCCGCGCCATCTCGCGGTCGAGAGTGACGGCGACGAACTCCTTGTGGAACAGGAACAGGACCAGCAGGAGTACGACGCCGGTGATCGCGACGGTGTAGAGGTCCTCGTCCGGGATGCCGGTGATCGAGCCGAACAGGAACTGCTGCAGAGAGCCGGAGTAGCCGGGTGACATCGAGATGATCACGATGCCCAGGGCGAACGCGGCGACGAAGAAGACGCCGATGATGGAGTCCTCCTTGATCCGGCGGTTCTGCGAGAACACGGCGACGAGGATCGCGGTGAGCACGCCCGCGACGGCGCCGCCGAGCACGAGGTTGCCCTGGATCACGAACGCGACCGCGAGCCCGGGGAAGACGGCGTGGGCGACGGCGTCGCCGATGAACGCCATACCGCGCAGCACGACGTAGCAGCCGATCACCCCGCACACGACGCTCGACATGACGGCGATGACGAGCGCCTTCGGCAGGAACCGCAGGTCGGGATTGAGCAGATCCTGGATGAAGTCGACGGGCGAGAGCATCAGCCGGCCACCCCCAGTGTCCTCAGCACGGGGTTCGACGCCCTGATCTCGAACGTGCGCATCCACGCTTCGGGTTCCCGCAGAGCCGAAGGCGGGGCATCGGCGATGATGGTGCGGTTGATGAGGCACAGGCGCGAGCACTCGTGGATCGCGCCGACGAGGTCGTGTGTGGTCATCAGCACCGCCTTGTCCTCCTGCGAGAGCTGCTGGAAGAGCTCGAGCAGGAGTTCTTGGGTCGGCATGTCGAGCCCGGTGAAGGGTTCGTCGAGCAGCAGGAGCGCCGGATACAGCGCGAGCGCCCGCGCGACGAGCACACGCTGACGCTGCCCGCCGGAGAGCTCGCCGACCGGTCGCTCGGCCAGGTGGCTCATGTGGACGCGGTCGAGTGCCTCGGCGGCCGCCTCGAAGTCGACGGCTTTCGGCCGCCGGAACCAGCCGATGCGACGAATGCGGCCCGTCATGACCGTCTCTTCGACGGTGATCGGCAAGTCCCAGGCGAACTCGTGCCGCTGCGGCACGTATCCGATGCGGGATCTGGCCGCGTGGCCGGTGCTGCCGTCGACCCGGATCTCACCGGTGCGGGACCGGATCAGGCCGAGAACGGCCCGGATCGTGGTGGTCTTCCCCGCCCCGTTGGGGCCGATGAGCCCCATGAACTCTCCCCGGTCGAGGGTGAAGTTCACGTCGTCGAGCACCTCGCGTCCGCCGAGGCGCACACCCAGCCCGCTGACCTGCAGTGCGCTGGGCTCCGTTGCACGCCTCCCGGCGGAGACCGTCGTCGGGCGCTCCGATTCGGAGCTTCGCAGGTCTACGGCGGTCATCGTTCGGTCTCCTGCGCGGCTCGGGCGGCTCGGGCACGGGACTTGGCTCTGCGTGTGCTGACGATGACGACGAGGATCGCGATCACGAGGCCGACCCCGACGGCACCGACCACGATCCAGATGAGCAGGCTCAAACCGCCGTCGCCCTCGGACTCCGTCGCCGGTCCATCAGGGAGGGTGTCCTCGGGCGCGGCATCCGCGACGAGGGCCTCGTCGATCTCCGCTCCGAACGCTTCCTGCGGGTCGGTGGCGTCGCCCACCGAGAAGCGGAGGGTGTCGCGTGCCGAGACCATCTCTCCGGAGGCGAGCTCGCCGTCGATCTGCACCTCCACGAGGTAGATGCCCGGTTCGCTGAACACCCAGTTCGCGTGGGTGTGGGTGTTCACCTCGATCCAGGTGTCCTGGGGGAAGGCGTCGAGCGTCGACCACAGGGGTTCGGTGTCTCCGAAGTTGCCGCTCTGCAGGAAGACGGTGAGCTCCCCGGGCCCCTCGACGCCGAGCATGCTGAGCGTCACCCCGAGATCGAGGTTCTCGAGCACGGTCGGCTCCTGGGTGTTCCATCCGGCCCAGATGACGTCGGGTTCCTGGACCTGCGGGACGATCCAGACGTCGCTTCCCGGGTCGAGGCCGAGGAAGGCGAACTCCTCGGAGTCCGGCACCTGGCTGATCGAGGCATCGTTCACCTGCAGCACGACGTCTTCGAGGTTGCGCCACAGGCGGGGCACGTCGGTGTCGTCGTGGATCTGGATGCGCCACTCGCCCGTGTTGAGGGTCGGGCCGAAGTCGACGTGCCCGGCGTCGCGCACCACCTGGCCGGTGCCCTGAGCCTGGTCGGGATCGAGGACCTGGGCGAGCCCGTCGTCCTCCTGCGCGTGAGCGGCTCCTCCCATGAGCGCCACCGGCAGCAGCGCAGCGGCGGCGATCGCACCGGCGAGGCCTCGTGCCGCGCGCCTGAGCCGGTCGCGTCGCTGGGTCACTGGTGTGCGCGTCATGGTTCCGGGGTCTCCTCTGCAGTGCCGGTGTCGGCGGTATCGGTGTGGCCGCTACCGCCGCCTGTGCCGAGGCAGTCGCGGAGCGAGTTCGCGTTGAATCGCATCATCTCGATGTAGGTGGTGACGTTCTGATCGAACGCGTCCCCGTAGATGGGGCACACCTCGATCCCCTGCTCCTTGGCGACCTCGACGAGGGTCGACGACCGGGAGGCGAGGTTCGGCTCGAGGAACACGGCGGGTACATGGAGGTTGCGGATCGTCTCGGTGAGGCGCTTGCGTTCCGCCAGCGACGGTTCGACCGCCGGATTGGGGGTGACGAATCCGGAGATCTGCACGTCGTAAGCCTGGGCGAGGTATCCGAACGCGTCGTGCGTGGTGACGAGCGTGCGTCTGCCCTCGGGCACATCGGCGATCGTGTCCCGCACTTCCGCGTCGAGCGCCTCGAGTTCCTTCAGGTAGGCGTCCGAGTTCCTACGGTACTCGGCCCCGCCGTCCGGATCGACTTCGATGAGGGTGTCGCGGATGATCTCGACGTACGACATGGCGTTGCCGACGTTCTGCCACAGGTGCGGGTCGATCTCGCCGTGCACGTGCTTGCCGAGCACCGCTTGCGGGAGCTGGTAGACCGGATCGCCGGCGCGCCCGAGGAAGCGGTAGGCGGGGTCTCCGGGAATCTCGTGCCTTGCCGTGTTGGGCACCTCCACGACGACGTCGTCGACGGGGAAGAACTCCTGGTGCACGTCGCCGGACCCGTGCTCGTGGTCGAGGAGCACCTCGAACTCCCGGGCGTCGAGGTCGACGGTGAGATCGGAGTGACCGGCGTTCAGCACGTACGCGTCCTCCTTCCCGGGCACCGAGTACGGATCCACACCCACGGCGAACACGACCCGTCCGGTCGCGATGGGGACGGGTTTCTGGTCGGCGGAGACCTGCAGCTTCGCCTGCAGGTCGAGCGTGTAGATGCCCGGCTCGGTGAAGGCCCAGCTGAGGTGCGTGTGCGCGGCAGGCGGCAGGATCACCGAGTCGTCGCGGTAGCCGCCCGAGGCGTCGAAGCCGTCGCTGGAGTCGAAGTAGACATCGATGTCGCCGAAGCTGCCGGTCAGGTATGCGGTGAGCTCCCCCTGGCCCCGCACGTTCGTAGCCGAGAGGTAGACGTCGGAAGCGCGGGTCGCCCCCAGGTCGGCGCCGTCGCCTTTGACGCGCAACCCGAGCCAGATGGTGTCGAGCGACACGTCCTCGACGAGCGGGATGATCTCCGCGGCGTATTTCACCGCGTCCTCCGCGAGCGCCACGTTCGGAACGTCGTCGGGGAGGTTGGTGTCGAGGGCTGTGATGAGGTTCTGCTCCTCGAGCATGAGGTAGTTGGAGAGGGCGACGTCGGCGTACACGATGTCGCGGATGTCGCGGAGCGTGGGCTCGTAGCTGTGCGGGTCGCCGCCCTCGGGGACGAGCGCGGTGACGTTCGCGCGATCGCCGGCGACGTTCCGGGTCAGATCGGCGAGGATTCCGGTCGTCGTGACGACGTTGACGCGCCCGTCGTCATCGCCTCCCGCGATTGGAGACGACGCACAGCCGGCGAGCAGCGCTGTCGCGAGCACTGCGGCCGTGCCGAGGGTGAGGGGTCGCATTCGCACGGGGATCTGGTGGCTCTCTGTCTCTACTCGAGGCGATCGACGGTCGTTCCGCCGCGGGCGGGCTCTCTGATCGGTTCTGTTCGGTTCTGTTCCGAATGGATGTCGGTGTGGCCGATGCCGGGGGATGGCACCGGCCACACCGGACGATGCTCGCGCGAGGGCGCCGATTACTCGGCGGTGCCCCGCAGCGAGCGCTTGCGGGCCGCGAGCACGGTTCCGGCGCCTGCGACGAGGAGCAGGGCTCCCCCGAGCACGTAGCCGGTCAGCTCGCCGCCGGTGCTGGCGAGGCCGCCTGCACCGCCCCCGGCACCGTTGCCGTTCCCGTTCTCGCCCTCGTCGCCCGGGCCCTGGCCCGGGTCGTCGCCGACGTTGAGGGTGACGGCGTCGGACTCCGCGACCACGGCGTGATCGTGGTCGTAGAGCACGGCCTTGATCTGCGCGCCGTCATCGCCGTCGACGATCTCGTACTCGAGGGCGTCGCTGAGGGCGCCGTTCAGAACGGAGAACTCGTCATCGCCTGAGCGCTGGATGAACCAGTGCCAGTGATCCTCACCGGTCTCGGGATCCTGCACCGCGTTCAGCGAGGCGACGTCACCGATCTGATACTCGTCGGCCAGGCCCTCGATCGTGATCGAGGTCTGCGGGGCCGGCTCGGAATCCTCGGCCACGTTGAGCGAGACCGGGTCGGACTCGGCGACCACCGCGTGATCGTGGTCGTAGAGCACGGCCTTGATCTTCGCATCGTGGTCGCCCTCGGCGACCTCGTACTCGAGCGCGTCGGTCGACGCCCCCGAGATCACGGAGAACTCCTCATCGCCCGCGCGCTGGATGAACCAGTGCCAGTGATCCTCACCGGTCTCAGGGTCCTGCACCGCGTTCAGCGACGCGACGTCGCCGATCTGATACTCGTCGGCCAGACCCTCGATCGTGATCGAGGTCTGCGGCTCGGGCTCTTCGCCGTGATTCTCGACGTGGATGGTCACCGGCTCGGAGGAGACGTACTCCTCACCGTTGTCGTAGGTGAGGCGGGCCATCACCCGGGCGCCGTCGAACTCGTCGGAGACCTCGAACGCGTACTCGGCCGAGTTCTCGCCTTCCACGGTGGTCCACTCGTCTTCACCCGGCAGCTGCACGAGCCACTCGAAGCGGGTGAGGACCGACTCCGGGTCGACGCTCGCCGTGAGGGTCGCGGTGTCGCCGGAGTGGTAGTGGTCGGAGAGGCCGCCGACCGTCACCTGCTGGTGCGCCGGGGCGCCGTGGTCGTCCACCTCCACGGTGACCGCGTCGGCTGCGAGCACGTTGCCGTCGGCGTCCAGCAGTTCCGCGGTGACCTCGGCGTTGTTCAGCGCCTGCTCGGCGATCATCTGGAGCTGGGCTCCGGCAGCGCCGTCGACGCGGACGGGCTCGTCCTGGTCCACGCGCTGCACGTACCAGCGGAAGCTGCCGCCTTCGACGGCGGGCTCGGCGTTGGCGGTCAGGGTGATGGGGTTGCCCTGGTGGTAGTGATGCGCGAGGCCCGAGATCGTCAGGTCGTACTCCGGCGCCGGAGCCTCGCTGGGAACGTTCAGCGCCACCGGGTCGGACTCGGCGACCACGGCGTGATCGTGGTCGTAGAGCACGGCCTTGATCTTCGCATCGTGGTCGCCCTCGGCGACCTCGTACTCGAGCGCGTCAGTCGACGCCCCCGAGATCACGGAGAACTCCTCATCGCCCGCGCGCTGGATGAACCAGTGCCAGTGATCCTCACCGGTCTCAGGATCCTGCACCGCATTCAGCGAAGCGGTGTCGCCCACCTCGTATGCATCGGCCAGGCCCTCGATCGAGATCGTCGTCGCGGGGGTCTCGTCGCCGCTCGCCTGGATCGTCACGGGCTCCGATACGACCTGGATCGGCGGCAGGTCGAATCCGTCGACGCCGAAGTCGCGGCCGCCCGAGACGGTCGCACGGTACTGCGCGCCATCAGCTGCTGCGACGGTGAGTGCCGCCGCGGTCTCTCCGTCGAGCAACTGCCACTCGGCATCGTCCGAGGCGCGGGTCTCCCAGGCGAAGCTGCCGAAGTTCGCACCCTCGGGTGCCTGGACAGCGGACAGGGTGACCTGCTCGCCGCTCTCGAACTCGCCGTCGGCGCCGGAGATCGACAGACTCTGCGGTGCGGGGACCACGGTGAAGGTGTAGGTGGCCGAGTTGGTGGTGCCGGTCTTGCTGCCGTCGGCGCTCGCCACGTCGGCCTGGGCCGACAGCGTGTAGGTGCCGGGCTGGGTGAAGCCCCAGTTGATGTGCTCGTGGTTGAGCGAGGACTGGTGGATGGTGCCCGGGAGCTTCCAGCCCTCATTCAGTCGCTGGACAGGCGTGCCCCCGCGTCCGGTGGTCCACAGGTAGGCCTCTCCCCCGTCCGGCGCCGCCTGCACGTCCACGTTGATGTCCACGGTCGCGTTGGAGCCGAAGTGGGACTGCAGGTTCATGCTGTCCCAACCGGGCCACAGGAGATCGGGGTCGTCGAGCGGGGTCAGCGGCAGGTAGTACAGATCCTGCGGCGCGTCGGCGGGGGCATCTGCGGAGGTCAGATTGATGGCGTAGGCATCGCTCTTGACCTGCAGGTTCACGTTCTCGGGACTGCGGAGCACGCCGTTTCCGGTGACGTCCTCCTTCAGCATGAGCTGCGGATTGTTGTCCTCATCGAGGTTGAGGAAGAAGGTGTCGACGTGGCCGCGGTCGAGGGTGACCGGATCGTCGAGCACCTCCGCCGCGAACGCCGGGGTCGGAGCTGCCAACCCGGCGAGAAGCGCGAGGGCGCCGACTGCGGCGCCACCTCGCAAGCGGGAAGAGACGGTCATTGATGTGCCTTTCTCATCCGGAACAGCGGGTTCCGAATAGTTAATAACAAGAATCATTATCGATACACACTCAGGAAGCGGCCAGGATCGAATCATCCGGCGGAGCTTCACCCCGGCGGCGCCGGCCCTGAGCGGGGCATGCGGTCTACTGCTGGTTGTCAACCTCCTCACGATGTCGGAGCGACTCGAGCCCTTCGGGCCCGCAGCCGCAGCGCGGCGCTCCCCCTGCGGCAAGATGGTCGAGCCGGTGGGAGTGGCCGGAAGCGGAACGACCGGGAGACCCCGCACGGTCTCTCATCGCCATGGTTCGCAGCCACCTCCCTGGCCGGCTCATTTACCAACCATAGATGATATTGATTCTCATTTATAATTAGACCTCAGCCTAATCAGATCCCCAGTGAACGTCAATATGGGGGGGTTCTTGCGCGTCACGGCGCACGCACCCACCGGCGATAGGCTGGGACGACTCGCAGACGAGAAGGGGGACGGCATGAGCACGGAACGAGTAGCGGTCGTCACAGGAGCGGCGCGGGGCATCGGTCGCGCGACGGCGATCGCGTTCGCGCGTGCGGGGTATCGCGTCGCGGGCGTCGATATCGCGGCTCCCGCCAGCTCCGCGATGGACTACGGCCCCGCCACCCCCGAGGATCTCGTGCAGACCGGGAGGCTCGTGGAGGATGCCGGTGGCGAGTGGCTGCCGGTCATCCTCGATCAGCGGGATCGTGCGGCGGTGAGCGAGGGGTTCGCGCAGATCGTGGAGCGGTTCGGCGGCGGCGAGCCGACCGGCGACGTCGAGCAGGACGAGCGGACCGCGGCGGATGCGCAGCGGAAGAAGCTCCCCCTGGGTGTCCCGTGGATCGAGCCCGAGGACGTCGCCCCGCTGGTGGTGTTCCTCGCCTCCGAGGAGGCGCGCATGGTCAGCGGCACGAGCTTCGCCGCGACCGGAGGCGACAGCGCCAACTTCACGGCGTGAGGGCGAGCCCCGGCCGCCCCCCCGCGCTCCTCGGCGCCCAGCTGCTCTTCAACGTCGGCTTCTACGCCGTCGTCCCGTTCATCGCGGTGGTGCTCACCGAGGACTTCGGAGTGGGCGGAGCGGCCGTCGGACTCGTCCTCGGCGTGCGCACCTTCGCGCAGCAGGGCATGTTCCTCGTCGGCGGCGCGCTCACCGACCGGATCGGCGCCCGGACGACGATCCTCTGGGGCTGCGCGGTGCGCATCGCGGGCTTCCTCGCGCTGGCGGCCTCGCTCTGGACGGAGGAGCCGCGTCTCGGCCTGTTCATCGGCGGGACGGTGCTCACGGGGCTCGGCGGGGCGCTCTTCTCGCCCGGTCTCAACACGCTCGTCGCCGAGGCCGAGCTGGCGCGGTCCCGCGCGGATCCCGCTCCGGGACGGCGAGCCGCGCTCTTCGCCTGGCTGAGCGTGACCGGCGAGGTCGGCGCCGTCGTCGGGCCGCTGATCGGCGCGGCGCTGCTCGACTGGGGGTTCGCCGCCGTCGCGGGCTCGGGCGCCGGTTTCTTCGCCGCGATCAGCGCGTTCCTGTGGTGCGCGCTGCCGCGGGAGCCGGATCGGCGGCAGTCCGCGAGGCGGGACCCGAATGGTCGGCGGCGCCATCGGAATCGCGACGCGACGCGACGCGCACCGGGGTCGCCGCGACCGGGCTGGGCCTCGCTCAGGGATCGCCGCTTCGCGGCGTTCGCCGCGCTGCACGCGGCGGATCTGCTCGCCTACAATCAGCTCTACCTCACCCTGCCGCTCGAGCTGCGCAGCATCGACTCCGCCCCGCAGCTCGTCGGCCTCATGTTCGCCTGGGTCTCGATCCTCACGATCGTCCTGCAGCTGCCGATCGCCCGCTGGTGCGCGAGGGTCGGATCGGCGACGGCGCTGCGCACCGGGTACCTCACGGGTGCCGCCGGCTTCCTCGTCCTCGCCACGGGCTCCGCCGCCCGCATCTCCCCGCAGGCGCACCTCCTGGCGGTGGTGCTCGCCGTCTCGTGCCTCACGCTCGGGCACCTGACGGTGAACCCGACGGCACTGGGGCTCGTGCCCGGCTTCGCGCGCGGCGGCCCCACCGGCTCCTACTTCGGACTCCTCGCGAGCTGCGGAGGCGTCGCGGTGCTCGTCGGCAACCTCGCCGCGGGCGGGCTCTTCGCGTTCGCGTCCGCGACTCCGGCGCCGTCGGCGGCGGCCGCGCTCCCCTGGGTGTTCATCGCGGCGCCGCTCCTCCTGTCGGCGACGCTCGCCCCGCGGCTCGTCAGACCCCGGGTCTGACCGCCGCGCATGCGAAACGGCCCCGACCGCGGGAATCACTCCCGGGCCTGGGGCCGTTCTCATTCGCGTGCGCGAGGGGGGACTTGAACCCCCACGCCCTAATACGGGCACTAGCACCTCAAGCTAGCGCGTCTGCCAATTCCGCCACCCGCGCGAATGTTGCTGCTTCGGCCGATCCGCTCTCGCTCACCGGCCGAACAGATAATAACTTAGCACGGATCACCCGCACCTCACGAATCGGGTCGGGCCCGCCGGGCGCGTCGCCCCCGATCGGGCTGATCCCGCCCACGGGATCCCGGCCCGCGGCCCAGCCTGGTCAGCCGTCGCTCATGCGCAGGCGCCGGCGCAGCAGTTCGATCCGCTTCTGCAGCTGGGTCACGCTGGCCTGGGCCACCGCTGGGCCGCCGCATACGCGGCGCAGCTCGGTGTGGACCGCGCCGTGAGGCTCGCCGGAGACCTTCGACCACATGCCGACCAGGCTGTTCAGCAGCTTGCGCTGCTCGCCGAGGGTGCGGTGCAGCGCCTCGGGCGCCTGAGCGCGCTCGGGCGGGTGCTCCAGCAGGCCCTGCTTGGTGGCGCTGCGCTTCGCCTGCCTCGCCTGCCGCTGCTGCAGCAGCGCCCGCACCTCCTGCGGCTCGAGCAGCCCGGGGAAGCCGAGGAAGTCGAGCTCCTCCTCGCTCTCGACCTCGGCGTAGCCGCCGAACTCGGCGCCGTCGAACACGGCGCGGTCGAAGTGCGCGTCGGATCCGAGCGCCTGGTATCTGAATTCCTCGCCCTCCGCGAGCTCGGACGAGGCGCGATCCTCGCGCTCCGCCTCGGCCATGAGCGCGGCCTCAGCGTCCCACATCTCCTCGGCCGATTTCGGCCCCTCGAGCACGTGGCCGCGCTCCTTCTCGAGCTCGGCGGCGAGCTGCATGAGGGCCGGCACGTTCGGGATGAACACCGAGGCGACCTCGCCGCGCCGCCGCGACCGCACGAAGCGGCCGATCGCCTGGGCGAAGAACAGCGGGGTCGACGAGCTGGTCGCGTAGACGCCGACCGCGAGGCGCGGCACGTCGACCCCCTCCGACACCATGCGCACGGCGACCATCCATCGGGAGTCGCCCTTGGAGAAGGCGTCGATGCGGTCGGAGGCCCCCGCGTCGTCGGAGAGGATCAGCGCGACCTCCTCGCCGGTGAGCCGGTGCAGCTGCTGCGCGTAGGCCTTCGCGGAGGCGTGGTCGGTCGCGATGACGAGGCCTCCGGCGTCGTGGATCTGATGCCGCACCTCGGTGAGGCGGCGGTCCGCCGCCTGCAGCACCTTCGCGATCCACTCGCCGGACGGGTCGAGCGCGGTGCGCCAGGCCTGGGAGGTCACATCCTTGGTGTTCCCCTCCCCCAGCGCGGCCTCCATCTCCTCGCCCGCCGAGGTCTGCCACCGCATCTTGCCCGCGTAGACCATGAAGATCACGGGGCGCACGATGCCGTCGGCCAGCGCGCGCCCGTATCCGTAGTCGTAGTCGGTCATCGAGATCTTCGAGCCGTCGCCCTGCGGGGCGTACTGCACGAACGGGATCGGCGCGTCGTCCGAGCGGAACGGCGTTCCCGTCAGGGAGAGCCGGCGCTTCGCGGTGCCGTAGGCCTCGCGGATCGCGTCGCCCCAGCTGAGGGCGTCGCCGCCGTGGTGCACCTCGTCGAGGATCACGAGCGTGTCGGTGGCCTCCGTGAGCAGGCGGTGCTGCACGGGCTTCATCGCGACCTGCGCGTAGGTGACGGCGACGCCGTGGAAGTGGCCGCCGTAGCCGAGGCCGTCCCCGTTCGCATAGTGCGGGTTCAGCCTGATCCCGGCCCGTGCCGCGGCGTCGGCCCACTGCGTCTTCAGATGCTCGGTCGGCGCGACCACGATCACCTGGTCGACGGTGCGGTTGGCGCGCAGGATCGACGCGAGCCTGAGCGCGAACGTCGTCTTGCCCGCGCCGGGCGTGGCGGACGCGAGGAAGTCGCGCGGCTCGGTCTCGAGATAGCGCCGGATCGCCTCCTCCTGCCACGCCCGGAGCGTGCCCGCCGTTCCGTGCGCGGCGCGCTCCGGATACGCCGGAGGGAGGTGTTCGGCGGCACTCGTCCCGGGGAGGTGGAGGCCGTGGTCCGAATCTGTCACAACGTTCTAGACTAGCCGGTAGAAGCGACAGGTCCCATCACGACCGCGCTCGAGAGAGGGAGGGACCAGTTGCCCGAGGAGCACTCGACGACCACGCCCGAGGAGCAGGGCATCGAGCTGCCGTGGTCGCGTTTCGTCGCGATCGGCGACTCGTTCACCGAGGGCGTCGGCGATCCCGAGGCCGAGAGCCCGGGCGGGCTGCGCGGGTGGGCCGACCGGTTCGCCGAGGTGCTGGATCGCTACGACGACGAGTTCGCCTATGCGAACCTCGCGGTGCGCGGCAAGCTCATCAAGCAGGTCGCCGAGGAGCAGGTGAACCAGGCCCTCGATCTGCGCCCCGACCTCATCTCGGTGTGCGCCGGCGGCAACGACGTGATCCGGCCGGGGTCCGACCCCGACGAGGTGACGGCTCTGCTCGAGCGGGTGGTGGAGCGCCTGCGCGAGGGAGGCGCGACGGTGCTGATGTTCACGGGCGTCGACGTCGCGTTCCAGCCGGTCTTCCGGTCGATCCGGGGCAAGGTCGCGATCTTCAACGAGAACGTGCGCAAGATCGCGCAGAAGCACGACTGCGTCGTCGTCGACCAGTGGGCGATCGAGGAGCTGCAGGACAGCCGCTACTGGGCCACCGATCGGCTGCACCTGAACGCGCTCGGCCACCACACGATCGCCCGGGCGGCGCTCGACGCGCTCAACGTGCCTCACGAGCTCCGGCCGCTCGACCCGCCTCCCCTGCCCGTGCGGAGCTGGCGGCAGGCCCGCAAGGAGGATGTCGTGTGGGCCCGCGAGCACCTCGTGCCGTGGGTGATCCGCCGCATCAAGCATCAGTCGTCGGGCGACCACGTGCAGCCGAAGCGCCCGGAGGCCGTGACGATGCGCGCGCCCCGCCACGGCGGCGCCGCGGAGTGACCGCCCGCGAACGGACCGTTTCAGGATCGCGCGGCGCGACGGCCGCGCTGCTCGCCCTCGCGCTCGGCGGCTTCGGGATCGGCGCCAACGAGTTCGCCGCGATGGGCCTGCTGCCCGAGATCGCCCACGACCTGCTGCCGGCGCTCAGCGCGCGTGCGCCCGAGGAGGCCTACGGCCGCACGGGGATCCTGATCTCCGCCTACGCGCTGGGCGTGGTGGTCGGCGCGCCGACGATCGCCGCGTGGGTCGCGAAGTACCCCAGACGGCGCGTGCTCGTCTGGCTGACGGCGGCCTTCGCGATCTTCACCGCGCTCTCCGCGATCGCGCCCACCTTCGAGACGGCCGCCGTCGCCCGGCTGCTCGCGGGGATCCCGCACGGAGCGTACTTCGGGATCGCCTCCCTCGCCGCTGCGGACCTCATGGGGCCGGGTCGGCGCGGGCGCGGCGTCGCGGCGGTGCTCTTCGGGCTGACGGTGTCGAACGTGGTCGGCGTGCCGGCGGTCACCTCGCTGGGCCAGTCCTCCGGCTGGCGGGTCGCGTTCCTCGCGGTCGCCGGGCTGTTCGCCCTCGCCGCCGCTGCGATCGCCGTCTCCCTGCCCCGCATGCCGGGCTCCGCGGGGGCGACGATCCGCTCCGAGCTCTCGGCGCTCGGCAACGGCCAGGTGTGGCTCGGCATGGGGATCGGCGCGATCGGTTTCGGCGGCTTCTTCGCGGTCTACAGCTACGTCTCGCCGCTCGCCACCGGCTACACCGGCCTGCCGACGGCGTCGGTGCCCTGGATCCTCGCCACGATCGGACTCGGCATGACCCTCGGCAACCTGTTCGGCGGCAGGCTCGCGGATCGGGACCCGTTGGCGTCGCTCGCGAGGATCCTCCCGCTGCTCGGGCTCGCGCTCGCGGGCCTGGCCCTCACCGCCCGGTTCCCCGCTGCGCTCGTCGCGGGGCTGTTCCTCGTCGGCATGCTCTGCTGCGTCATGACGCCGTCGGTGCAGGTGCGCCTGATGGACGTCGCGGGATCGGCGCAGACGCTCGCCGCCGCCATCAACCACTCCGCCCTCAACATCGGCAACAGCCTCGGGGCGGCGCTCGGCGGGGCCGTGATCGCCGCGGGGTGGGGTCTCGTCTCCCCCGTCTGGGTCGCCGTGGCGCTGAGCGCGGGCGGGTTCCTGCTCGTCGTGCTGAGCCGCGGGCTCGAGCGCCGCGCGCAGGCGAGGGGATAGCTGTCGCTCGGAGCCCCGGGCGCGTACCCTGGGGCTATGGCGAATCTCACGAAGGAACTTGCAGACACCGTGACCTCGGTCGGCGTGCACGCCGCCTACGGCGACGCCGTCGAGGTGGAGGGCACGACCATCATCCCCGTCGCGGCGACCTGGTACGGCTTCGGGGCCGGCGAGGGCGGCGCCGGCGGCTCGGCGGCCGAGGGCGAGGGATCGGGCGGCGGTGGCGGCGGCGCGTCGCTCCCGGTCGGCGCCTACGTCACCCGCGACGGCTACACCCGCTTCGAGCCGAACACCATCGCCCTCCTCGTCGTCGGCGTGCCGTTCGTGTGGGTCGCGGGACGCGTCATCGCGCGGATCGTGCGCGCGCTCAAGCGCTGATCACCCGACCCCGTCGCTCCCCGGCGTCCAGACCCACGGCCGCCGGGGCAGCAGCTCCGGGTCGAAGCGGTCGATGAGGAGCCGGGCGCTCGGGCGCTCCCCCCGGGAGGCGAGCCCGAGCGACTCGGCGAGCATGCCGCGTGCGGCGCCGGCGTCGGTGCCGCACTCGCGGAGCTCCGCGAGCGTCACCGCTCCGTCGCGCTTCGCGAGGCGAGCACCGTTCGGCCCCAGCACGAGCGGTACGTGGGCGTACTCGGGGGTGTCCAGTCCCAGCAGCCGCTGCAGCAGGATCTGTCGGGGCGTGGACGGAGCGAGGTCGTCGCCGCGCACCACCTGGTCGACGCCCATCGCGGCGTCGTCCACGACGACCGCGAGGTTGTAGGCGACGGTGCCGTCGCCGCGCCGCAGCACGAGATCGTCGACGGCCCCCGACATCGGCCCGAGCAGGGCGTCGTCGAAGCCCAGCTCCGAGAGGCCCTCCGGCGCGCGCAGCCTGAGCGCCGGGCGTCGCGGCGCGATGGCCTCCCGAGCGGCGGCGCGCTCGGCGTCCCCGCGGTTCCTGCAGGTGCCGGGGTAGGCGCCCGGCGGCGCATGGGGTGCCGTGGGCGCCGCGAGGATGTCCCGGCGGGTGCAGGTGCACTCGTAGACGAGGCCGCGCGCGTCGAGGGAGGCGATGGCCGCCTCGTGGTCGACGGCTCGATCGGTCTGGATCACGGGGTCGCCGTCCCAGTCGATCCCGATCGCGGCGAGGTCGCGGAGCTGGGAGGCCGCGGCGCCGGCGTCGCGGGCCCGGTCGAGATCCTCGATCCGCATGAGGAAGCGGCGCCCGCTCGAGCGGGCGAAGAGCCACGCCACGAGCGCCGTGCGCAGGTTGCCCAGGTGGAGGTCGCCGGAGGGGCTCGGCGCGTAGCGGCCGGCTCCGACGCCGTCGCCGGTGCTGCCGCCCCCGAGAGTAGATCGCTCCGATTCCCGCATCCCGCGATTCTCCCACGTCGGCCGCCCCGTCCGCAGAGGATCGCCGCCTGTGTTGGTCCATCGCGGAAGCCCCGCATTGGTCCATCGCCCGGACCGGTGGAAGGATCGGTGCCATGCGCGTTCTCTCCATCCAGTCTTCGGTCTCCTACGGGCACGTCGGCAACTCGGCGGCCGTGTTCCCCCTGCAGCGCCTCGGCATCGAGGTCATGCCCGTCTTCACGGTCTGCTTCTCGAACCACACCGGCTACGGCTCCTGGCGCGGGCCCATGCTGACCGGGGACGACGTGCGGGAGATCGTCACCGGCATCGAGGAGCGCGGCGGGCTCGACGGCGTGGACGTCGTGCTCTCCGGCTACCAGGGCGGCGACGACATCGGCGACGCCATCCTCGACGCCGTCGCCCGTGTGAAGCGCCGCAGCCCCGATGCGATCTACGCCTGCGACCCGGTGCTCGGCAACGCGAAGTCGGGCTGCCATGTGGCGCCGGAGGTGCAGGACCTGATCCGGGATCGGGTCGTGCCGCGCGCCGACCTCATCACCCCGAACCAGTTCGAGCTCGGATTCATCACGGGTACGAGCCCGGACACGCTCGACTCGACGCTCGAGGCCGTCGACCGCGCGCGCGAGCTGGGGCCGAGTACGGTGCTCGTGACGAGCGTCGAGCGCCCGGATCGCCCCGACGGCACCATCGAGATGCTCGCCGCGGCGGGCGAGGAGGCCTGGATCGTCCAGACCCCGCACCTGCCCTTCACGGTGAACGGCTCGGGCGACGTGACCGCGGCCCTGTTCTCGGCGCACTTCGCGCGCACCGGCGACGCCGCCGATGCGCTCGCCCGCACCGCGTCCAGCGTGTTCGAGCTGCTGGAGAACACCCTCGCCGCGGAGAGCCGAGAGCTGCGGCTCGTCGAATCCCAGGAGGCGTACGCCCGCCCGAGCATGCGCTTCGAGCCGCGCCGACTGCGCTAGTCTCGCGCGGGCGGCTTCAGCGCAGCTCGCCCGCCTCCATGCACGTGAGGAGGGCTTCGAGCGCGCGCAGCACGGTCTGGCGGAGCACCTCCTGCGGATCCGCGTCGAGCTCCACGAGTTCGATGTTCTGCCGGCCGCTCCTGCCCACCGTGCCGATGTAGACCGTGCCCGGCGGCCGCCCGTCCTGGGAATCGGGTCCGCCGGCCCCCGTCACCGCGACGGCGTAGTCGGCGCGCAGCAGCTGCCGCACCCCCACCGCCATCCGGGCCGCGGCTCGCGCCGAGACCACGGGACCCTCCGGAACGCCCAGCACCTCGTGCTTCACGCTGCGGGCGTAGGCGACGAGACCGCCCCGGAACCACTCGGATGCGCCCTCCGCCGCCGCCAGGTGCGAGGAGAGCAGGCCTCCCGTGAGCGATTCGGCGCTGGCGACCGCGAGCTCCCGGTTCCTCGAGACCTCCGAGATCGCGGCCAGCACCGAGAGCGCCTCGGGCAGGGGCGAGGCCAGGTCGGTCGACTGCTGACTCATGCGCGGCTCACTCGCCGGGAGCGGGGTAGCCGCGATCAGACAGCAGCCGCGCGAGGTGCGCCGCGTTCGCCGCCGCCGTGCGCGTGGCCGACGCCGTCGCCTGGGGGGTCTCCTCCAGGTCGAGGTAGTCCGTCTTCTGCATGGCCTCTCCGTTCCAGTAGGTGCAGCCCTGGGCGGGGATGGTGCAGCCGAAGTCGTCGAGCGCCTGGAAGAGCTGCGCGACGCAGGCGTGCGCTCCGTCCTCGTTGCCGACCACCGCCACGAGCGCGACCTTGTCGAAGAGGCTCGGCCGCCCGTCGGCCTGCGTCTCCGAGAGCTCTGCGTCGAGCCGCTCCACCACCCGCTGGGCGACGCTGGAGGGCCGGCCGGCCCACGTCGGAGTGCTGATGACCAGGATGTCCGCGGCCATCACCCGTTCGCGGATCGTCGGCCACTGATCGCCCTCGCCCATATCGGTCTCGACGCCCGGCGCGACGTCGTGGTCGACCACCCGGATCTCGGCCCCCGGAATGCCCAGCTCACCGAGCTCGGAGAGGATCTGCTGGGCGATGCGCGAACTGCTGGACGGAGCGGGCGACGGTTTGAGCGTGCAGGTGAGCGCGACGGCGTTGAGGCCGTGCGGGGATCCTGCGGAGGAACCGCCCGCGGCTCCCGTGCTCGTCGGTTCGGGGTTCGGGTTCGAGGTACTCATGTCTCCGAGTCTGCCCGTGCGAGCCGACCGGGCAAGCGGCTTGACGAGAAGGTCGGCCGTGGTCTACGGGCGCGGCAGTCACCCGTCGATGTCGGTCCGGAGCAGCCTCAGCGTGCACTGCTCGTCCACGCTGAGGTAGCGGCGGGGGCGCATCCGCTTCCGGGCGGCGCGCACGCGGTCGAACGCGTCCCCCCGCTCGTAGGCGGCGAGGATTCTCGGGTCGATGTACGAGGAGCGCGTCACCTCGGGCGTGTTGCCGAGGCGCTCGGCGACCTGCTTCACGACCCGCCGCGCGGCGTCTGCGCGGTCGGCTCCCCCGTCGCGCCCGTCGTCCGTCTCCTCGAGGAGCGCCGCGGCCGCCAGCACCGTGCCTCCCCACGTGCGGAAGTCCTTGGCCGAGAACTCCTCTCCCGCGTACCGCTTCACGTAGGCGTTCACGTGACGGCTGTTGACGTCGTGCCAGCTCCCCTCGTCGTCGATGAAGCGGAAGACCTCGTAGCCGGGCGCATCCCGCAGCTCCCCGAGAATGCGCGCCATCCGCGGATCCCGCACCTCGATGCGGTGCCGCTTGCCGCTCTTGCCGATGAAGTCGAAGGACGCCTTCGTCGAGGTGGTCCGCACATGCTTCCTCCGCAGCGTCGTCGCCCCGTAGCTGCGGTGCCGCTCGGCGTACACGTGGTTGCCGACGCGCAGCAGGTGGCGGTCCAGCAGCGTCACGACGCACGCCACCACCTTGTCGCGCCCCGGCCTCCTGCGGCGCAGATCGCGCTCGACCTGGCTGCGCAGCTCGGGGAGCCGCTCGGCGAAGCGCTGGAGGCGGTCGAACTTGGCCCGCTCCTGCTTTCTGCGGAAGGCCGGATGGTAGATCGCCTGAGTGCGGCCCGCCGCATCGGTTCCCCGTGCGAGGATCTTGGCGGACGGCGAGCGGGAGATCTCGACGTCGGTCCACGCCGGCGGGATCGCGAGCTTCTCGATCCTCGCGATCTCGCGTTTCGAGGTGATGAGCCTGCCGCGCAGGCGGTACGCGAAGCCCTCATCGACGGCCTCCCGCGAGATCGACAGGCGGGCGCGTCGCGATCGAGTCCCCCGAGCCAACGGCTCTCCCCTCCCCGCAGCCCGTGGGCTAGCATGAGTTCATCATCAGACGTGCGTCGGATATGCGATGTATCGAGTATGCACGCTCGGGGCCGGACACGCCCGGCCCTTGCGGAACGGAGAAGGCTGGTGCTGAGAATATGAAGACTCCCGAGCGTCCCACCACCGTCGTCCGCGAACGCACCCGGCACCCGCTGGCGGTGCGCACCCTCGAGGTGGCAGCCGTGCGCCGCGTGGTTCCCGCGATCGCGCGGATCACCCTCCGCGGAGAGGACCTGCGGGGCTTCACCGCTCCCGGGCCCGCAGACCACGTCAAGGTGTTCTTCCCGCGCCCCGACGGGGGCGAGCTGATCATGCCGCTCGTCACCGAGGAGGGCATCAAGAAGCCGAAGGCCGGCAAGCCGCTCTCGCGGGACTACACGCCGCTGGCCTTCCGCGAGGCGGGCGATCACGGCCCCGAGCTCGACATCGACTTCGTGCTGCACGGCGACGGCGGGCCAGCATCGGCCTGGGCGGCGCGAGCGCGTCCGGGCGACCGGATCGGCGTGGCCGGCCCGCGCGGCTCGCAGCTGACTCCCACGGGGGTGACCGAGGCGATCCTGGTCGCCGACGAGACCTCGCTCCCCGCCACCGCGCGCTGGCTCGCGGCGTTCGGACCGGAGACACCCGTGACCTGCCTCGTCTCGGTCGAGGATCCATCGACGGCGGCCTACCTCGAGGAGACCGCGAACACCGTCCCGGGCTCCGGACCGGCGGGACGAATCGTCCGTTGGTTCTCCGGCCCCGGCCGGGACGTCGAGCGGGAGGCGGCGTTGCGCGCTCTCGCCGTACCGGAGGGCGGTTTCGTCTTCCTGGCGGGAGAGGCGCGGGCCCTCATCCCCCTGCGGCGCTACCTCCGGAGAGAACTGCGTCTGCCGAAGCAGCAGGTCTCCGCCGACGGCTACTGGAAGCGCGGAAAGGCCGACCTCGATCATCACGCACCGCTCGATCCGAGCGATCCCGATGAGTGAGGCCGGCCTCCGGTGCGGGAGCGGGACGCCGACGCGCCCGAGCCCCTGCGCCTACTCCGCGAAGTGGGAGAACAGGAACCAACGGTCCTTGTCGAGTTGCTGAGCGATCGCGATCGCGATGTCCTGGCTCACCGGGTCGACCTCCTCGAGCCCCCGAACGGCGGCGTAGACGGTCTCGAGCGTCGCGTCGATCTGCGCGACGACCTCGCGAACGGTCACCTTGGACTGCTGGAACCCGGCGCTCAGCGCGGGGGTCGAGGCGCGCTCGGCGACCGTTCCCAGTCGGGCGTCGACCGGCAGGCCGAGAGCGACGATCCGCTCGGCGACCGTGTCCGCTCCGTCCTGGGCATGCTCCACTACGACGTCGAGGAACTCGTGCACGCCGATGAAGTTCTCGCCCCGCACATGCCAGTGCGCCTGCTTGCCGTTGACCGCGAGGGCGACGAGATCGTGGACTACCGGGCTGAGGTAGTGCTCGACGCCGGTGGGGCGGCTGTAATCGCCCTGGGCTGCGGGAACCTGAATCTGCTTGGTGGCCATGTCGCTGGTCCCTTCTGTGATCGATGATGACGATCCGTGTGATCTGACACTCTCAAAGATACGCCGATTTCCGCACCGCGCAAGCAAGGTGAGGCTAGGCTAAACCCCAGATCAAGGGCAGGAAAGGTAAGGCTAAGCTGTCACCGGCGCCGGGTGCCGAAGATCGTCCGGGTGATCTCCCGGCCGATCTGGGTCCCGGCCGAGCGCAGCGCCGAGCCGATCGCCTGCTCGATGGTCCCCCTGCGCCGCTGCGCCGCCCGCTCGGCCGACCGACGGGCCCGCTCCGCTTCGGCCTCGGCCCGCTTCTGCGCCTTCGCCGCGGCGGCGGCCTCCTCCCTGGCCCGCTTCTCGGCGGCGGCCGCCGCCTCGGCCGCCTGCGTGTCGCGCTGCCGCTGCAGCTCGGCCGCGGCGGCCCGCTCGGCCAGCTTCTCGGCGGCCGACACCGGATCCACGGCCTTCGCGTACTTCTCCGTCAGCGGGGAGGCCGCGGCCAGCGCGCGGACGGTCGCCTCCTGCGCCGAGCCCATGACGGAGGCCGGCGCCCAGATGCTCGCCGCCGCCACCGGTGTGGGCCGTCCATCCGGCCCGAGCACCGTGACGACGGCCTCGCCCGTGCCGAGCGTCGTGAGCACCTCGGCGAGATCCAACTCCGTGCTCGGAAAGGTGTTGACGGTCTGCCGGAGCTTCTTCTCGTCGTCGGGCGTCGAGGCGCGCAGCGCGTGCTGCACGCGGGAACCGAGCTGGGCGAGCACGTCGGCGGGGATGTCCTTCGGCGTCTGGGTCACGAACACGACCCCCACCCCCTTGGAGCGGATCAGTCGCACGGTCTGCACGACCTGGCGGAGGAACTCCTTGGTCGCATCCGCGAAGAGCAGGTGCGCCTCGTCGAAGAAGAACACCAGCTTCGGCCGTTCGGGGTCGCCCACCTCCGGCAGTTCGGAGAACAGATCGGCCAGCAGCCACATGATGACCGTCGTGACGAGCGCGGGCCTGCGCGACATGTCGCCCACGCCGAGCAGCGAGATCACGCCCCGACCGTCGACCAGGCGCATGAGATCGGCCGTGTCGAAGCCCGGCTGCCCGAAGAACTCGCCGCCGCCCTGGGCCTCCAGGGCCGTGAGGGCCCGCAGGATCACGCCGGCGGTGGCCTTGGAGACCCCGCCGAGGGAGGCGAGCACCTCCTTGCCGTCCTCGGACGTGAGGTGCGCGATCACCGCGCGCATGTCCGAGAGGTCGACGAGCTCGAGGCCCTGCGCGTCGGCCCAGGCGAAGATCAGCTGCAGCGCCTGCTCCTGCGTGGTGTTCAGGTCGAGGGCGCGCGCCAGCAGGATCGGGCCGAAGTCCGAGATCGGCACGCGCACCACGGCACCGGGGGCCTCGGACTCCACGCCGCTGAGCCCGAGCAGCTCGACCGGGAAGGCGTTCGGCTGCCACGCCTGGCCGTTCTGGCCGGTGCGCTGCTGCAGCTTCTCGGAACTCGCGCCCGGTTCCGCGAGGCCCGTGAGGTCGCCCTTCACATCGCACAGCAGCACCGAGCTGCCGGCGGCGGAGAGCCCCTCGGCGAGCAGCTGCAGCGTGCGGGTCTTACCTGTGCCGGTCGCGCCGGCGACCAGCAGGTGCCGGTTGAAGACGGCGAGCGGCATGCTCACGGTGACGTCGGGGACGGGCACTCCCCCGTCGAGCAGCGTGCCGATCGTGATCGAGGGATCATCGAAGGCGTACCCCTCGGCGACGCCCCGGGCGAAGGACGAGGTCTCCCCCGCGACGGAGGGCGCGACGGGGCCGGTCTCCTGCGGCGCTTCCGGCGCCGCCTGCGCCTCCGCCGCCTCGACGTGCGGCGCGCCTCCTGCCTGCCCTGCGTCGTTTCCCTCCGCCTGCGCGAGCGCGGCGCGGGCGGCCTCGGCTTTCGCGCGAGCGGCCTCCGCCTCCGCCTCCTTCGCCCGGGCCTCCGCCTCGGCCAACCGGATGCGCAGGGTCTCGACGTCGTCGCTCATGCCTGCGATGCTACCGCGAGTCGGAGGCCGTGCGACCGCCGCCGAGCTCAGCGGATGTAGACGTCGAGATGGTTGCCGAAGGTGCCCCGGTCGTAGATCTTGCCTCGGGAGCCGAAGGGCGTGTCCACGACGGTGCCCTTCGGAGCCGAGCCCGCGAGCACGATGTAGCCGTCGCCGTCGCTGACGTACCCCGCCGCGTTGACGTGGCGACCCGGGATCTGCAGCCCCTGCCCCGGGAGCACCTGCTGACTGTAATAGGTGAACTTGTACCCGCCCCAGTTGACGACTCCGCTGAACATGAACTGCTCCAGCGTGTAGAGAGCGTCGGACGGCGGCTCGTCCTCCGACGCCGCGCCGGCCGATCCCGAGTCGCCGGCACCCGCCCTCGGCACCTCTTCCACCGCGGAGACGTCGACGTCGAACCCGGGCTCCGACGCATCCGCGGAGGTCAGCCCCTGGGCGTTCCGGCTGTCGTGCACCGCCGCTCGACCCTCGTCGGCGAACGCCGTCGACATCGAGAACGGCGCGGTGACGACGCTTCCGAAGAACACGAGGGCCGCGGCGGCCGCCCCGACGCCGCGGGCGCGGGACCACGGGGACGAGGCGGAGCGGGAGACCGGGAGAACGACAGGCACAATGTAACGATTGTATCTCACGCTGTCGCCCCTGGGCTCGGATCACCGCGCCGGCGGGAACACGCGCCGCTCGCCGACGCGGACTTCGATCGTGCCGTCGCCGCGGACCCCGCTTGGTAGAAGTGCTGGCGCGCACGCCGCCCCGCACTCATTTTCTGCAGGGGCCGGCAGCCGTGCGGCCAGCGGGGGCGTCCCCGGCGACCGCGTCGACACGGGGTTGCCCACGCCCATGCGGGCTTCGCAGTGGCGATGCGGTCGGCCGATTCGATCAGGAGAGTTCCGTCTCACCGAGCCGCTGTACCTGATGAGCCTGATCGGAACAGCACTGCTCTTCGCCATCGGCCTCCTGACGCTACTGTTGCCGAGCCACGATGACGGGGACACTCGGAAGGCCGTGACGATTCTCGGCACGATCACCGCGTTCGTCGCCGCTGCCTGGGTGGTGCCCGCGGGAGCCACCTTCTACGCGGAATCGGTAGAACAGGCCTCGCTCGGGACCTGGATGCTGGTGTTCGTCGTGACGCTCTGGTACGGGCTGATCCCGAGGTTGCTGATCCCGCGCGAAGAACAGCCCTCCCGCTGATTCTTCACCCCCGCCGGTACTTCTCGCGAGTGTCCGTGGCGATGCCGCCGAGCAGGCCGTTCTCGGGGTCGAGAAAGCACCGAACCCGCTCTCGGAGCGTCGCCGGCCGCCGATGCGGAACCTCACCCGCCAGGACAGACCCGTCCCTGTTGGTGCGGGAACGAACGGAAACCATGAGCACATCTCCTGCCGATATTGGCGAAGATGTTGGCACAGGATGAAACCCTGTCACAGTATCCGGGAAATGCCTGCTCATGAGGCGATTTAAGAGTGGGGCTCCTACGCCACTACTGCAATCTTGAATTTACGACCCGTCAAATTGATGACCTAATCATCAAAGCACAAGCGCAACTTCAGCCCATCGCCCCCGTAAGAGCACCGCTCCCTCCGCGCGCGGCCAGGGCGGGGAAGCACCTGCCGCGGGAGACTGAATCATCGATCATCTCAGACTATGAATCAGGGCTGGCTATGAATCAGATCGCCGAGAAATACGGGATCCACCGTGTGACAGTGAGCATCGTGCTCGGTCGCAACGGCACCTCTAAGCGCCCGAAAGGCCTCAACGATCATCAGAAAGCCAGAGCTGTTGAACTTTACGAGTCCGGGCTCTCGTTAGCGACAGTGGGTAAGCAACTCGGCTTCAACGCCACGACGATTCGGGCGGCCCTCCTTAAACAGGGTGTCTCCATGCGCGATCCCCACGGCCGGGCACGGTAGCTAGTATCTGCTGTGATCCACGCGTTCGAGAGTGTCCAGGCTCACGGCAAGGGTTCAGAGCTTCAATCAGAATCAGTTCCTGAAACTAAGCGGTTACCGTACTTATCGACACCGTGGTGATCGTACATTGCAGAGAGATCTTCCGTGGCCGCTCCCTCAAAACGATATCCGCGTTTGATCGGCAAGACATGGACGGTAACGTGTGAGGCGTCACGTCGTGCCTCCCACGCGCCATCTTCTCCCACCACCTTCTGCACGGGCTCGGGTTCAAGTAGCGCGAGGATCGTGTCGATGACGCCATTGTCGCGCGGGTCAAAGGCGACGATCCACTGCCAGATCGCGCTTCCCGGAGGCCGCTCCTGAAAGCGCTGATGTCCGTCGATCCATTCATGGAGGGGCTTTCCGGCACCCCACATAAAACGTGCCTGAGCGCCCGGTGGCAGAACGGCTTCCTGCATCGCTGAGAATGTGACGGTCTTCGGAAGCGGTAGTCGTGGGCTTCCCTGGTCGTCTTCCTCGACAAACACTGCCTCGCTCGGCAGCCTTACGCGCGCGCTCGTACGTCCTTCATTGGTCAGGACGGCAAACCCTCGATACCAAATGAAGGTATCTCTATTCCGAGGCCATGCGAGCATGCGGTCCCCGAGCGGCTGGGAGCGCTCGATCGATTGCGGATCCAATAGGCGAAGCTGGCCCGCATTCGGCATTCCGTCCCTGTGTCCATCGACAAGCGGGCCTATCGCGGGTGAGAAGTCAACGGTGACTCTCGGGGCGTCTTGATCAGCTCGTGCGCGGATAGCTTCCTGCTGCACCTCGAGCGCTACCTTGACGGAATCAGCAGAGTTCTTAGCCTGCGCTTCTGCGGTAGCGGCTTGGCGTTCGCCCAACTTGATGAGTCGTCTGTTGTCTCGAGCCTGACGGAATGCGAAGAAGGCGAGCGCGAGCGTTCCCAGTCCTGTCAACAGATTTATCAAGTTTCCGATATCCGTAGCGGTCAGGCTGCGAAGCCAGTCGCCAAGGCCTAGCAAGAGAGATGCATGCAGAGCGTCGAGTGCTAGGGCAAACTGATTTTGCATGACTCCATCATGCCCTCTCGATGGCTACCACTTCGGACTCCTGTGACACTTCGAGGCCTGCTGCTGCGGTGTATCTAGTTCCTGTTCAGCCCGTGCCTGCGAGTATCGAGCGCGGTCTTGAAGTGGCTCTCGGCAGCATCAATAACCGAAGCCGGTGTCGCCGGGTCAAACACTCGTAGCAGCGAGAAGCGGAAGCTTGCCGGGTTGAGGCTTCGTAGTTCCACGTTCCCGCCGTGCCCATTTGCGGCGTAGACGTTCCATCGTTGCCGAATGCTCTCCGCCCCGTCGGCCTTACCGACGTATTGGCGGCCATCGCGCGTATCCGTGATGAGATATACGCCCATGACCGAAGACAATGCGGTGCGCCATGAGGCGTAGCGGTGTTCGCGCATCACCGCTTGGAGCAGCGCATAGTCAAGGATGAGGTGATCGAACCCCGGGAAGGGTACTGGTTCCGCGTCGGCGATGCCCATGACGGCGTAACTCGCCGCTGTCGCGGCCCGCATCCACCAACTGCGCGGCGAGCGCCACTCGATCACCAAGCGATGCTGGAGATCCTCCATGTGCTCCGATGCAACAAGATCGAAGACTCGTCGCTCGCCATCGTTAGTGACCTCTCCTCGGTTCTCAAGCACCGACCAGAGCCGCGCCTGGTCACCGCCCTCCTTGACGAAGACGACCCAGAAGCGCGGTGGCACCGAAGGGAACCGTTGGGGGTCCGCTGCCTGATTCCAGGTGTACTCGAGGATCTCCTGGTCGGTCGAGTCTGCGTGGATGCCGGAGAAGCCATTTTCGTGCTGTTTCACGTACGCATGCCGAATGACAAGCGCGTCGGCTAGGTCGATACCCGCGTCGCTCAGAATCGGGCCAAACGTCAATGCCATAGATGAGAGTTTCTTCCTGTCCGAGGCGCACCAGAGGTGTCATGTACCAGCTTGCCACGAGACGCAGACAGGCTTGCCAAGGCGGTACGGGAATGGATCCACGTCGAGGAAAACGGAGTGATGACTGTCACCCTTGACTTCTTTTGCCTCTTGGCGCATAGTCAGACGCTGAAGTATGACGGAACGCAATTCTCACCCCTCTACAACACCTCTCGACCAGAACAGGTCGTTCCCTTCTGGCGTCACGGTCCTGCGATTAGAAATGCTCAACGGCGCCGACGGCATGGCCGAGTTCTATTCGCCGGCCCCTCAGAAGATCAAAGCGGTTCTCCCGCGGGCAGCGTTTCAGCAAGTCATGGAGAAGCTGCCAGAGGTCTTCGATGATGCGGCGTGGTTGGAAGTCACGCTACTCAAGGACGTCGGCGGGATCCTGGAACTAGCCGTGGAGGATCAGCTGAAGCATCGAGTGTTTGTGGCGGAGGGACTCTTCGACGATATGTCGGCATTCGTCTGGGACAACGCCCCCAGTTCCTGTTCGCAGCGCGACCCGTTGGCCGCTACAAGAACCCGTTTCCGGTACTAGAACACGATATTCGCTCTCGCGTAGCCCTTGATCCCCTGCGCCGCAAGATACGACGCCTCTACGAAGATGAGAAGCTCACCATTGCGGAAGTAGGGAAACGAGTCGATCTCTCACATGATACCACCGCGAAATACCTCGGAGAAGTAGGCGGCCAACTTCGAGAGCCAGGCATTCCACGCGTGAACCTGGATCTCGAGGTTGCTCGACGCATGTACCTACAAGACAAGCTCTCGCTTGAGGCGATCGGGGAACGCTTCGGCACGACAGGAAGCACGATTTACTGGAAATTCAAGAAAGCAGGCATTCCGATCCGTTCGCGTGCTCCGAGCTACGACAAGAACATCGCGAAGATACGCCACCTCTACGAAGTGGAGAAACGGTCCATGAATGAAGTGGCAAAGATCATGGGTCAGAAACCGGAAACGATCGCGAAATATCTCCGTCGAGCAGGCGTCGAGATACGGTTAGACGCACGACAGTTAAATCGTCGCAAGTAGAAGACGAGACCCTTCTTGTTCTGTTATCCGCAGAAGCCTCGCCCTCAGAAGTGTTGACGAGCGGCATGGAAGCGCCCAGCTGTACTGCCTGGATTTGCACCCCGGACGGTGACACACATCTGCCCCGAACTAGCGCTGCAGGTCGAGCAGGGTCTGCTGAGTGGGCCTTCACTCGGCTTGGCACTCGAGGCAAGAAGCGCCTCCGGGCTCAAGCTCGAGGCGATCACAAGCAGAAATACGAAGACTCCGAAATCATCGGGGCGGTACTCTTCCACGTCTTCTGCGATGAGCCCAGCCCACACGAGCAAGGCGCTATATGCAACGACCACCAGGCGGCGAGCTACTCGATCTGACCACTCAGGAAACTTCTCTTGCACGCGGACAGCAACCTGAGCAGCGCGCACCCAAACCGACTCCAAGACAGGGTCAGCCCCTTCGAGCAGCTCACCTTCAATTGAGGCGATGTCCTCCTCTGCGAGGTTGTGGCCAAGGTGGTCCACAACCTCGAGGATGAGCTCATCCGAGACAGCAGCAGGTGATTCGACTGGAAGGGAAACCGACGCTACTTGCCTGATGAGCCTGTCTACGTTCAAAGCCTCTATTGAAGCAACTGCCTGCGCGAGTATGTTCTGCGTCACCGAGGTTGCATTCGCTGCCACCGCGAGCAGCCGCGCATCAGGAAGCATCGCGTTAGTAGCGCGGGCAAGCTCCTGCCATCTGATGTTCTGGGCTGCTGACGCGTACGTCTTACTCATCTGCTCGGTCATGCGCGTCACCCGGACGGCGTCCGCAATGAGCTTGCTGCTGTCGAACGTCTGAAGGCGTGCTATCGCTTGTTGTGCGATCTCCCCGTAGGAGGAGCGCGCAAGGGCAGCCGCTGCCGAGGTAAGCGCATCATGATTGGTGACTTGCGCGGCCAACTTCGCCAGGTCGATCCCTGCAAATGCCGACAGTGTGGTGATCTCACGCGTGGCACCCATAGCGATGGCGCTCTGCGCTAAGCTCCGGCGCGCCCGTGGTTCAGCCATGCTTCCATCCTTTCAGGAGGCGCATTCATTTTCTAATGTGCCCCAGGGTGGTGAGGGAAGACGGACTGCAGTTCTCATGTAGCACCACTCCGAGAACGCTAAGAACGGGTGTACTGGCACTCTGTCGTAAACGTGTTGCGAAAGGAAAGCGGCGGTCGAGCCGGAGAGCACGAGATAGTGCTCATCCAGCCACGACCGCCGTGATAGAGAAGGACAGCGAAGCCCACTACAAAACCTATGGCTAGCCTTACCAAACGGCGTTTACGAAGACACCGATTGCAGTAAGCCTCTTATGGTGGATCTGAGGGGACTCGAACCCCTGACCCCCTGCATGCCATGCAGGTGCGCTACCAGCTGCGCCACAGACCCGTGGAAGTCGGACGAATTCTCCCCCGACAACTCTTCTATTCTAAACCACCCGAGGGAGGCTATTGCAAATCGGCCGCACCCCCTGGCGTGTCAAGCACCGATGCGAGATTGATCGCCGGGCAGTCCTTCCACAGCCGCTCGAGCTGATAGAAGTCGCGCTCCTCCTGATGGAAGACGTGGACGATGAGATCGCCGAAATCGAGCAGGATCCAGCGGCCGCTCTCACGACCCTCGCGGCGCACCGTGCGCACGCCTGCGTCGTTCAGCGCGTCCTCGATCGCGTCCGAGATCGACTGGACGTTGCGCTCGACGCTGCCGCTCACGATCAGGAAGGCGTCGGCGAGGCCGAACTGCTCGGCCACGTCGAGCGCGACCGGCGCCGTAGCCCCCTTGTCGTCGGCGGCGCGCACCGCGAGCCCCAGGTCTCTCAGCACGTCACGGGATTCAGTCACGGTTACCTTTCACACGCATCATCGTTCTCGGAGTCGGCTCAGCCGAACATCCCGTTGCTGGCGCCCCAGACCACCAGGGCGCCCACGCCGAGCAGGAGAGCCCCGCCGGTCAGCGAGAGCACGAGCGGGAGCTTGCTGCGCTCCTTCTTGGTCTCGCTCACCACGGGAACGCTGGAGGGCACCATCGCGCTGACCGCGCGTCGAGCGGCCACGGGCCCGGATCCCTGCTCCCTCGCCGCCTGGTGGTCGAACGCCGTATCCTCCGAGTCGACCTCCACGGACTCGTGCAGAGCCGCATGGCCGCCCGTCTCCCCCAGCGACCTCGGCAGATCGATCGAGCCGGTGACGAAGAGCTCGCCCGTCTCGCCGATCGGCCCGGAGAGACGCCCGTCGTTGGGCATCGAGGGAAGGATCAGCGCGGAGGTCGACGAGCCGGTGCCGCCCTCCTGCGCGACGGCGCGCGAGATCAGGTCGTCGAAGTCGCCGCCCTGGCCGTTCGCCTGCTGCTCGGGCATCGGCGACGGCGTGACCCGCGTCTCGGGATCGTCGAACACCGACCGCCACTCCTCGGGAGGGACGATGTCGGGGAAGGAGTACCCCTTCGACTGCGAGGAGGCGCTCTTCGCGCCGGGCACGGCGTCCGCTCCAGGCTCCGCGGCCTCCTCCCGGTCCTCAGGGAGCACCTCGGCCTCGGTCGCCGCCTCGGCCTCGGTGCCCGGCGCATCCTGGGGCGCGGGGTCCGGCTGCTGCTCAACGGCGTCCTCGAGCGCGGCCTCCGCGGCGGGCTGCGGTTCGGAGTTCCGGCGCCAGGGCATCCGCCTCCGCGGCTTCTGCTCGCCCGCAGCCGGCACCGCCTCATCCGAGGCCGCGGCTTCGTCCGGCTCGTGCGCCTCTGCGACATCCTCCGCGTCCACCGCCTGCGCCGAGTCCGAGGGGCGCTCCGCCTCCTGCAGATCGGCCACGGTGAACGGCTGGGTCGGCGCGAGCACATCATCGAACGCCAGCCCCCCGGCATCCTCGCCCGCGGCTTCCGCCTGCCGGGCCGCCCGCTCGGCCTCGGCGCGCTCCGCCTCGGCGCGCTCCGCCTCAGCGCGCTCCGTCTCGGCGCGCTCCGCAGCGAGACACCGCTCCTCCGCCAGTCGGGCGGCCTCCTGCTCGCGCGCAGCCTCGGCCAGGCGAGCTGCCTCAGCATCGGCCTCCCGGGCAGCGGCTTCCTCGGCCTCCCGCACCGCTGCCTCTTCGGCCCGCTGGGCCTCGGCCTCCCGCTCGCGCGCAGCCTCGGCGCGGAGCGCCTCGATCGCCTGCGCACGCAGCTCGCGCATCTCACGACGGCTGCGCGGGTTGCCGTTCTCATCGACCGGCGAGATCTCGATCTCGTCGACACCCTCGAGATCGCTGAGATCTATCGCCCCGGTGTCGTCTGCAGCAGGCGACTGCGGCGCCGGCGCCTCGGATTCGGGCGAAGACGATGCCTCGGCCATCTCCCGCAAGCGTCGCTCACGCCTGCTCAGCGGGCGGGGCTCCTCATGCTCACTCATCTGATCCGTCGCTTCCGTCGGTATACAACTTGTGCTTTGCGATGTACTGCACCACACCGTCCGGAACGAGATACCACACGGGGAACCCACGAGCGACGCGGCTGCGGCAATCTGTCGATGAAATCGCCAGCGCAGGCACTTCCAATAAGCTTACGTGCTCGCCTGACAATCCAGAAAGCGACAGCTCGTGCCCGGGCCGTGAAACCGCGATGAAATGAGCCAGCTCCCAGAGTCGATCGACGTCCTTCCAACTCAGGATCTGCTCGACGGCGTCGGCCCCGGAGATGAAGAAGAGGTCCGCGTCGGGCAGCGCGGCCTTGAGCTCGCGCAGCGTGTCGACGGTATAGGTGAAGCCCTCGCGGTCGACGTCGACGCGGCTCACGGTGAATCGCGGGTTCGAGGCCGTCGCGATCACCGTCATCAGATAGCGGTGCTCGCTCTCGGTGACGTTGCTCTTCTGCCAGGGCTGCCCCGTGGGGACGAAGATCACCTCGTCGAGGTCGAAGCTCTGCGCGACCTCGCTGGCCGCCACCAGGTGCCCATGATGGATCGGATCGAAGGTGCCGCCCATCACCCCGATGCGGCGCTTAGCAGACACGGCGATCAGTGGTGCTGTGCGTCACCGTGCTCGCGGGCGTAGGCCTCGGCCTTCTCGGCGTGGCGATTGGCCACGTCGCGGAAGCTGAACGTGACCGCCGCCAGAGCGACGAACACGGTGAGGGCGATGGCACCGAAGAGGGGCGCCGGGAACGGCAGCTCGTTGACGATGTGGTGGCCGCCCTCTGCGGCGGCGGTGATCGTGGCGAGAAGAGACATTGTGATCCCCAGCATTCCTAACGGTCGATGAAACGTCACCCAGTCTAGCGGTATCGGCTAGCGAATCTGCCCGGAGCCGCGCACGAGCCACTTCGTGCTCGTGAGCTCCTGCAGACCCATCGGGCCCCGCGCGTGCAGCTTCTGCGTCGAGATGCCGACCTCCGCGCCGAAGCCGAACTCTCCGCCGTCGGTGAATCGGGTCGAGGCGTTCACCATCACCGCGGCGGAGTCCACCTCGGCCAGGAAGCGCTCGGCGTTCGCGTAGTCGCGGGTCACGATTGCCTCGGTGTGCCGCGTCGAGTACCGCTCGATGTGCTCGAGCGCCTCGTCGAGGGAGTCGACGACCCGCACGCCCATCTCGAGGGCGAGGTGCTCGGTGGACCAGGTCTCCTCGCCCGCGGCCGAGATCTCCCCCGCGAGGGCGCGTGCCGCCTCGTCGCCGCTGAGCAGCACGCCCTCGCCGACGAGCTCGCTCGCGAGTCGCGGCAGCAGACGATCCGCGGCGTCGCGGTGCACGAGCAGCGTTTCGGCCGCGTTGCACACGCTCGGCCGGTGGGTCTTCGAGTTCTTCACGATCTCGACGGCGGTCTCCTCGTCGGCGCTCGCGTCGACGAAGACGTGCACGATCCCCGACCCGGTCTCGATGACGGGCACCGTCGACTCCTGCACGACCGTCGAGATGAGGCCGGCGCTCCCCCGCGGGATCAGCACGTCGACGTAGCCGCGCGCCCGCATCAGGCGCGAGGCTCCTTCCCGGCCGAACTCGTCGACGGTCTGGATCGCCTCGCCGTCGAGGCCGGCGCTGCCGACGGCGCGCTGGATGAGCGCCACGAGGACGGCGTTGGTGCGCTCCGCGGCGGTGCCGCCCCGCAGCACCGCGCCGTTGCCGCTCTTCAGGGCGAGGGCGGCGATATCGACCGTGACGTTGGGCCGCGCCTCGTAGATCGCCCCGATCACGCCGAAGGGGACGCGCACCTGGCTGATCGCGATCCCGTTCGCGAGGGTGCTGCCGCGCACGACCTGGCCGACGGGATCCGGCAGCGCGACGACCTCGCGCACCGCCCCGGCGAGGCCGCGGAGCCGCGCCTCGTCGAGCTTGAGGCGATCCAGCAGTCCCTCGCCGAGGCCCGACTCGCGCCCGCGCTCGAGATCCTGCGCGTTCGCCGCGACGATCTCGTCGACGCCCTGCTCGATCGCCGCCGCGATCGCCTCGAGAGCGGCGTCCTTCTGCGTGGTCGTGGCGTTGGCGAGCTTCTTGGCGGCGAGGCGGGCATCGCCGAGCTTGGCGAGGAAGGGATCCTGAGCGTGCATGCTCCCCAGTGTATCGGCGGCCGCCGGCCGGCCGCCGTCGACGACCGCCGGCTACCCGGCGGCGGCGAAGCGGGTGCCGTGGTCGGCCCCGTCGAGCACCGCGGGCAGCAGTCGCGTCTCGGTGAGCAGCACGGCCGTGCCGGCGTCGGTGGCGAGCCTCGCCGCCTCGACCTTGGTCCGCGCCCCGCCGGTGCCCCACCCCGACTGCGCCTCGCCGATCTGGATCCCCTGCAGCTCATCGCCGTAGGGCACCCGCTCGATGCGCCTCGCCCCGACGGTGGTGGGCGGCGCGGTGTAGAGCGCGTCGACGTCGGAGAGCAGCACGAGCTGGTCGGCGCCGATGAGCCGCGCCACGAGCGCCGCGAGCCGATCGTTGTCGCCGAAGCGGATCTCGTGCGTGGCGACCGTGTCGTTCTCGTTGATGATCGGCAGCGTGCCGAGCTGCAGCAGTCGCTCGAGCGCCCGACGCGCGTTGTCACGGTGAGTCGGGTTCTCCATGTCGTGAGCGGTCAGCAGCACCTGGCCGGCGATGATGTCGTGGCTGCTGAGCGCCCGCTGATACCGGTTCACCAGGATGTTCTGACCGACCGCCGCCGCGGCCTGCTGGGTCGCGAGGTCGTCGGGCCGCTCCTCGAGCCTCAGGAACGGCACGCCGGTCGCGATCGCGCCGCTGGAGACGAGGATGACCTCCGCCCCCGCCGTGTAGAGCCTCGCGAGCGAACCGACCAGCGTGGCGATCTGGCCCGCGTTCTCCCCGCTCACCGATGAGGATCCGACCTTGACGACGATGCGGCGGGCCGCCAGCAGTTCCTCTCCCGCGCTCACGATCCGTCCTCTTCCCAGAGACCGGCCTTCCGCTCGCGCTCGAGCTCGGCCCGGGCCTCCGCCTTGGCGTCCATCCGCTCGTGGTACTCGGAGCGGCGCTCCTTGTTGGTGCGGCGCTCGTTCTGCTCCACCCGCAGATCGGTGCCTCGCGCACCCATCTGCACCTCGGCGGCGCTCGTCACCGTCGGCTCCCAGTCGAACACCACGCCGGATCCCGGGCCGATCACCACCGTCGAGCCGGCGGTGGCGCCGGCCTTGACCAGCGCGTCCTCGACGCCGAGCTTCTGCAGGCGGTCCGCCAGGTACCCGACCGCCTCGTCGTTCGTGAAGTCGGTCTGGGCCACCCAGCGCTCGGGCTTGGCGCCGAGGATCCGGTAGACGGTCCCGTAGGTCCCGCCCTCCGTCACCACACGATAGCCGCCGTCGTTCACCGCCTTCGGCTGCAGGACGATGCGCGGCTGCTCCGCCGCCTCGGCGAGCTCCCGCTTCCGAGCCTCCTCGACGAGCTCGGCGAGGGCGAAGCTCAGCTCCCGCAGCCCCTCGTGCGCGACGGTGGAGATCTCGAAGACGCGGTAGCCGAGCGCCTCGAGTTCGGGGCGCACGAAGTCGGCGAGTTCCCTGGCCTCGGGCACGTCGATCTTGTTGAGCGCGACGAGCTGCGGGCGATCCAGCAGCGGGACCTGCCCCTCGGGGACCGGGTAGGCCGAGAGCTCGCGCTTGATGATCTCGAGGTCGGAGAGCGGATCGCGGCCCGGTTCGAGCGTCGCGCAGTCGAGCACGTGCAGCAGCGCGCTGCAGCGCTCGACGTGCCGCAGGAAGTCGAGGCCGAGGCCCTTGCCCTCGCTCGCCCCCTCGATCAGGCCGGGGACATCCGCCACGGTGAACCGGTGATCCGCCACCTGGACCACGCCGAGGTTCGGGTGCAGCGTGGTGAACGGGTAGTCGGCGATCTTCGGCCTGGCGGCGCTCATCGCGGCGATGAGGCTCGACTTGCCCGCCGACGGGAAGCCGACGAGGGCGACGTCGGCGATCGTCTTCAGCTCGAGGGTGAGACTGCCGCTCCACCCTTCGGTGCCGAGCAGCGCGAAGCCCGGCGCCTTGCGCTTGGTGCTCGCGAGCGCCGCGTTCCCGAGGCCGCCGATCCCGCCCTTCGCCGCGACGAAGCGGGTGCCCGGCTCGGTCAGGTCCACGAGCGTCTCCCCCGCGGCATCCTTCACGACGGTGCCGACGGGCACCGAGAGGACCAGCTCGGCCCCGTTGGTGCCGTCCCGGTTGTCTCCGGCGCCGTACCCGCCGTTCTCGGCGCTGCGATGCGGGCGGCGATGGTAGTCGAGCAGCGTGGTCGCCTGGGGGTCGGCGAGCAGCACGACGTCGCCGCCGTGTCCGCCGTTGCCGCCGTCCGGGCCGGCGAGCGGCTTGAACTTCTCGCGCCTGATCGACACGCAGCCGTTTCCGCCTCGGCCAGCCTGCAGGTGCACCTGCACCCGGTCCACGAACGTCACCATGCGGCTGGTCTCCTTCTGTCGAGTCTGTCGGGCCGTCGCGGCCGAGCCCCCGCCGGGCGGGCAGCGCCGATACCTCTATATACGGCAAAAGGCGAGCCGAAGCCCGCCTCGCCGTGTGCTGCTGGCCCTATGCGGCAGCTACGATGTTGACGACCTTGCGGCCGCCCTTCGCGCCGAACTCGACCGCGCCCGCCGCGAGAGCGAACAGGGTGTCGTCGCCGCCACGGCCGACGTTGACGCCGGGGTGGAAGTGGGTTCCGCGCTGACGGACGATGATCTCGCCGGCGTTCACCTGCTGGCCGCCGAAGCGCTTCACGCCGAGGCGCTGCGCGTTCGAGTCGCGGCCGTTGCGGGTCGAGCTAGCGCCCTTCTTATGTGCCATGGGTCTCTACTCCTCTGGTTGTTCCGCGGATTACTTGATGCCGGTGACCTTGAGACGGGTCAGATCCTGGCGGTGGCCCTGGCGGGACTTGTAACCGGTCTTGTTCTTGTAGCGCTGGATCACGATCTTCGGGCCGCGGAGGTCGTTGAGCACCTCGGCCGAGACCGTGACCTTCGCGAGTGCCGCGGCGTCGGTGGTCACCTTGTCGCCGTCAACGAGCAGGACCGCGGGAAGCTCGAGCTTGCCCTCGGCGTCACCCGACACCCGGTTGACCGTGATGATCGAACCGACCTCAACCTTCTCCTGCCGGCCGCCGGCGCGCACTACTGCGTAAACCACTTGTCACCCTTTTCTTAGAGGATCGTCTTGTGTGTCGAACGGCGACACGCGCCGCGTCCGATGTCTGTGGGCGGGCGACGTGACGTCTCTCCGCCGGAACGCCACCCGTGGGGGTGGCACCAACGCTCAATATTATCGCGAAGGGGCGCCTTCGGTCAAATAGCGCGCGCCGCGTGTCACTGCTCCTCGGCGCGCTTCGCCGTCGCCGTCGCGTCGAGCGCCTGGGCGAGGGCCAGCCGGGCCGCCTGGGCGTCGTCGGCCACGGCCCCCGAGCCTCCCCGCACGGGCGGGGTGGTCACCCGTCGGCTCTTCGCACGCCCCCTGCCCGCGGGCGGAGCGTCCGGCAACGCGTCCAGCACCGACCCGAGCAGGTCGTCGGCGCGGCTCGCAGGCGCGCTCGAGGGCGCCTCCGGCGTCTGGGCCGGAGCGTGGGCCGGCGTCTGGGCCCGCTCCGAGGTCGCCTCCGGTCGCTGGTGGTCGGCCTCGGCCTCGGCGGGCTTCGCTCCGCCGATCGTCGAGGCCGCCACCTGGGCGAGCATGTTCTTGGCCCCGTCCGAGATGGCGTGGGTCTGGCTGGGCGCGTGCTGCGGGGCGGCCTGCTGCTGCGAACCGCCCTTGCCGCCCCGCTTGCCGCGGGATCCGCCGCCCTCGCTGCGGTGCTTCGAGACCGGCTCGTGGTGCACGATGAGACCGCGGCCGGCGCAGACGTCGCAGGGCTCGCTGAAGGATTCGAGGAGGCCGAGGCCCAGCTTCTTCCGGGTCATCTGCACGAGACCCAGCGAGGTCACCTCGGCCACCTGGTGCTTGGTGCGGTCCCGACTCAGGCACTCGACCAGACGGCGCAGCACGAGATCGCGGTTCGACTCGAGGACCATGTCGATGAAGTCGACCACGATGATGCCGCCGATGTCGCGCAGCCGCAGCTGGCGCACGATCTCCTCCGCGGCCTCGAGGTTGTTCTTGGTCACCGTCTCCTCGAGATTGCCGCCCGAGCCCACGAACTTGCCCGTGTTCACGTCGATGACGGTCATCGCCTCCGTGCGGTCGATCACGAGCGATCCGCCGGACGGCAGCCAGACCTTGCGGTCGAGCGCCTTCGCGATCTGCTCGGTGACCCGGTACTCGTCGAAGACGTCGCGGTCGTTCTCGTAGCGCTCGACGCGCTGCAGCAGGTCGGGGGCCACCTGCGAGAGGTAGTCCTCGATCACGCGGTAGGTCTCGGAGCCCGAGATCACGAGCTTGTGGAAGTCCTCGTTGAAGACGTCGCGGATGATCTTGATCAGCATGTCGGGCTCGGAGTGCAGCAGCACCGGACCGCCGCCCTTCTGGGTGCGCTTCTGGATCGACTCCCACTGGCGCGTGAGGCGCTGCACGTCGTGCGTCAGCTGCTCCTCGGTGGCCCCCTCCGCCGCGGTGCGCACGATGACGCCGGCGCCGGTCGGCAGCACCTCCTTGAGGATCTTCTTCAGGCGCGCCCGCTCGGTGTCGGGCAGCTTGCGGGAGATGCCGTTCATGGCGCCGCCCGGCACGTAGACGAGGAAGCGCCCCGGCAGGGAGATCTGGCTCGTGAGACGGGCGCCCTTATGGCCCACGGGATCCTTCGTGACCTGCACGAGCACGGGATCCCCCGGCTTCAGGGCGTTCTCGATCTTGCGCGCGGTGTTGCCGCCCTCGAACTCCGACCAGTCGACCTCGCCCGAGTAGAGCACGGCGTTGCGGCCGCGGCCGATGTCGACGAACGCCGCCTCCATGCTCGGCAGCACGTTCTGGACGCGCCCGAGGTAGACGTTGCCGATCAGCGAGGTCTCGCTGGAGCGGGCGACGTAGTGCTCCACGAGCACCTTGTCCTCGAGCACGCCGATCTGGATCCGGTCGGCCGTGGTGCGCACGACCATCTCGCGGTCGACGGACTCGCGGCGCGCCAGGAACTCCGACTCGGTGATGACCATGCGGCGGCGACCGGCGTCCCGGCCGTCCCGACGGCGCTGCTTCTTCGCCTCGAGCCGCGTCGAGCCCTTGACCTTCTGCGGCTCGGTGATCACGGGGGCGGTGCGCTGGCGGCGCGCCGGCTCCTCCTCGGGCTGCTCGCCGCCCGAGCGCCGCCGGCTCCGACGGCGGCTGGAACCCGATTCCCGGTCTTCGCTCTCGTCGCGGGAGAACTGCTGATCGAGCAGGTCGTCGAGCTGCCGCAGCTCGCCCCGGCGCGGTCGCGGCTGGACGGGGGGCACGTCGGGGGCGAGGAAGATCAGGCGGGTCGTCGCGCGGAACCGCTCTTCGGGGCTCATCTCGGAGAGCGGGAGCACGAGGGGCGGCTCGGAAGTCTCGTCCTTCGCAGCGGCCTCCGCACCCTCCGACGACTCACCGATGCCGGTCTCCGCCGCTTCCGCGGTCGACGGGAGCTCATCGCTCGCCGCCTGCTGCTCCGCCTCGACCTGCGGCGCATCGGGCCGCGATTCCTGCGGAGCGGATGCGGCTCCGGGCTGCAGCTCCCCCTCCGGGTTCGATTCGGTGGTCTCGTCGTGATTCTCTCGATTCACCATTCCTGGTGTGCTCCTCATACCCGGGAGATACTGGCCCTCACCGGAAAACTATTCGTGCGGCGACGTCCGCGCCGCAACTCCCAATTTCCGCGGAGTGACTGCTCCGCGCTCGGTCGTTCTTCGACCTGCGGCCGCCTCTCGGCAGCCAGAAGACTGTACGTGCGCTGCGTCTCTTCGACGCGATGCAGTGCCCCTATTATGGCACGACGGCCCATCGGACGCGCAGCAAGGCGCACTAGTATCTGCCCTATGCACTCCGGATCACGGGTCTCGCCCCGCACCATCGGTTTCGCCGTGGCCACCATGGTGCTGGGCGCCGGCGGATGGTTCGCCTCCTTCGAGCTGCTCACCGAGTACATCAAGACGCTGAACGACGGCGACTACGTTCCGAACTGCGCGATCAGCGTGCTCGTGACCTGCGGACCGAACATGGGTTCGTGGCAGGGCTCCCTCTTCGGGTTCAGCAACACGATCGTCGGTGTGAGCGCCTTCATCGCGCCGATCGCGGTGGGCGTGTCGCTGCTCGCCGGCGCTCGCTTCAGGGCCTGGTTCTGGGCGCTGTACCAGTTCGGCCTCCTCGGGGGCTTCGTGTTCATCTGCTGGCTCGCCGCGCAGAGCATCTTCGTGCTCGGCACGCTCTGCCCCTGGTGCATGGTCGTCTGGACGGTGATGATCCCGCTGTGGTGGACGACCGCTTTCCGGCCCTACGCGAACGGGGACGTCCCCCTGGGCGCAGCCGCCCGTCGCCTCTTCCAGACGCTGCATTCGTGGAGCTGGGTCTTCATCCTCGTCAGCTACCTCGTCATCGCGGCGATCGCCCAGTTCCAGCTCGACTGGTTCGCCGAGTTCTCCCGCGCCTAGCCTCGCGCTTCGTTTCACCGGCTCGGCTCTCGACGGCGTCTCGAGGAGCCCGGCGCGCGTTCAGCGCGCCGTGAGGCGCTTCCAGAGGGCGTCCACCTGCTCGATGGTGCGAGCCTCGTCGCCGCTCGTGTCGATGACCACATCGGCCGCCGCCCGGCGCTCCTCGTCGCTCGCCTGGCTGGCCACGCGGCGTCGGGCATCCCCCTCGTCGAGACCCCGGAGCTCGACCTGGCGGCGCACGCGCGTCTCAGCCGGCGCGTCGGCCACCACCACGAGATCCCAGTCCATATCGGCGCCCGATTCGACGAGCAGCGGCACCTCGTAGACGATGATCGCGTCGGGATCCGCGGCCCGCGCCTCGGCTACGCGTCGTTCTGCGAGCCGCCGCACCTCCGGGTGCACGATCGCGTTGAGGTCGGCCAGGGCCTCCGGATCGCCGAAGACCCTCTCGCCGAGCGCGGCGCGGTCGAGGCTGCCGTCGTCGCGGATGATCTCCTCGCCGAAGCGCTCCACGACGAGGCGCAGCCCGCGACTGCCCGGCTCGACCGCCTCCCGCGCCAGTCGATCGGCGTCGATCCGCACCGAGCCGAGGGCCTCGAGCCGACGGCCGATGGTGGATTTCCCCGAGGCGATGCCGCCCGTCAGTCCGATGAGTGCCACGTCCGCAGTCTAGGGCACGGAAGACTCGCCCGACGTAGACTGGGGGCGCGGAGGCCGGAGGCGACCGTCTCCGATGGACGCGAGAGGACGTGGTCGCATGCTCGAGATGATCACCGGCGGCGTCCTCGCGTCGGCCGCCGGGCTCAACGCGTACATCCCGCTGCTCGGCGTCGGCCTGCTCTCGCGCTACACCGAGCTCGTGCACCTGCCGAGCGGCTGGGCGTGGCTCGAGAACGGATGGGTCCTCGGGATCCTCGGCGTGCTGCTGCTCGTCGAGATCGTCGTCGACAAGTTCCCCGTGCTCGACACCGTGAACGACGTCCTGCAGACCGTGGTCCGGCCCGCGTCGGGCGGCCTCGTCTTCTCGGCCGGCTCCTCGAGCGAGACCGTGGCCGTCACGGATCCGGCCGCCTTCGTCGCGTCCGAGCAGGTGTGGCCGTTCCTCGCAGGCATCGCCATCGCGCTCGTCCCGCACCTGTTGAAGGCGCTCGCGCGCCCCTTCCTCAATCTGCTCACCGCCGGAGCGGGCGCGGCCGTGATGAGCTTCTTCGAGGATGTCGGCGCAGCCGCGCTCACCCTGCTCGCGGTCCTCGCCCCCATCCTGGCGCTGGTCCTCATGGTGGTCATCGTCGTCCTGCTGGCGCGGCGCCTGCGCCGCGCGCTGGCCGCCCGCCGCGAGGCGCGGCGGCAGCCGGTAGCCGCGAGGAGCTGATCGGCCTGCGGCCTCCGCCGACCGGGCGACGGGCGATGCCCGACGCAACGGCCGAGGGCCCGGCCTCCATGCGGAGACCGGGCCCTCGGTGCGTCGAGTCGGAGGCTAGTTGCCCTCGAGCTGCGCCTTCAGCGCCGCGAGTGCGGCGTCGTCGGCCAGCGCACCGGCCGAGGCCGAGTCGCTCGAGAAGTTCGACGACGCGGGAGCCGCAGCGGCGGGAGCCGTCGAGGCCTCGGCGAGCGAAGCGGCGACCTGCTTCTTGTGGGCCTCCCAGCGATCCTGGGCTGCAGCGTACTCCTGCTCCCACTTCTCGCGCTGAGACTCGAAGCCTTCCTTCCACTCCTGGGTCTCGGGATCGAAGCCCTCGGGGTACTTGTACTCGCCGTTCTCGTCGTACTCCGTGGTCATGCCGTACAGAGCCGGGTCGAACTCGGTGCCCTCGGGATCCACGCCCTCGTTGGCCTGCTTGAGGCTGAGCGAGATGCGACGGCGGTCGAGATCGATGTCGATGATCTTGACGAAGACCTCCTGGCCCGCCTGCACGACCTGCTCGGCGAGCTCGACGTGCTGGCCCGACAGCTCGGAGATGTGCACGAGGCCCTCGATGCCATCGGCCACGCGGACGAACGCGCCGAAGGGGACGAGCTTGGTGACGACGCCCGGGGCGATCTGGCCGATCGCGTGCGTGCGGGCGAAGACCTGCCAGGGATCCTCCTGGGTCGCCTTCAGCGAGAGCGACACGCGCTCGCGATCCAGCTCGACCGAGAGCACCTCGACGGTGACCTCCTGGCCGACCTCGACCACGTCGGAGGCGTGCTCGATGTGCTTCCAGCTGAGCTCGGAGACGTGCACGAGACCGTCGACGCCGCCGAGGTCCACGAACGCGCCGAAGTTGACGATCGAGGAGATGACGCCCTTGCGCACCTGGCCGGGCTTGAGCTCCGCGAGGAACGACGAGCGGGTCGCCGACTGGGTCTCCTCGAGCAGCGCACGGCGCGAAAGGACCACGTTGTTGCGGTTCTTGTCGAGCTCCAGGATCTTCGCCTCGAGCTCCTGGCCCAGGTACGGGGTGAGATCGCGCACGCGGCGCAGCTCGATGAGCGAGGCCGGGAGGAAGCCGCGGAGGCCGATGTCGACGATGAGGCCGCCCTTGACGACCTCGATGACGGTGCCGGTGACGACGCCCTCGTTCTCCTTGATCTTCTCCACGTCGCCCCACGCGCGCTCGTACTGCGCACGCTTCTTCGACAGGATCAGACGGCCTTCCTTGTCCTCCTTCTGGAGCACGAGCGCCTCGACGGGATCGCCGACCTGAACGACCTCGTCGGGGTTCACGTCGTGCTTGATGGACAGCTCGCGGGAGGGGATCACACCCTCTGTCTTGTAGCCCACGTCGAGGAGCACCTCGTCGCGGTCGATCTTCACCACGGTGCCCTCGATGAGGTCGCCGTCGTTGAAGAACTTCAGAGTCTTCTCGACCGCTGCAAGGAAGTCGTCGGCCGAGCCGATGTCGTTGATCGCGACCTGCTTGCTTGCTTTTTCGGTCGTTGCGTTCGTCATGTAATTGGTCTCCAGAATGGACAGGGAGTCAGGCGGATGCGGCCCGGGCGGTTGCCCCAGTTCCGCGCCCGCATATGGACAGGGTTGAGCCGCCACAAATGTGACACCTCAGCCTACCCCGGAACCACCCCTGGAATCAAGCGCATGTCGAGGCGACACGCCCGGCCCCCATCCCGGCATTCGGTGGTCGCGAATGGCCGCACAACAGGGCGACGACCTGCGCGACCCCGGTCTAGTGCGCGGCCGCGTTCCAGTTCGGGCCGTGCCCGACCTGCACCTCGAGCGGCACGGAGAGGGAGGCCGCACCTGCCATCTCCTCGCGCACGATCGTCTCGAGACGGTCCCACTCCCCCTCCGAGACCTCGAACATGAGTTCGTCGTGGATCTGCAGGAGCATGCGCGAAGTCAGTCCGGCCTCGCGCATGCGGCGCTCCACCTGGATCATGGCGCGCTTGATGATGTCGGCGGCCGATCCCTGGATCGGCGCGTTCAGCGCGGCGCGCTCCGCGTTCTCGCGCAGGATCCGGTTGGGGCTTGCAAGATCGGGGAACGGGCGGCGCCGGCCGAAGATCGTCTCGGTGTAGGTGTCCTTCTTGGCCTGCTCGACGACCGAGCGGAGGTAGTCGCGCACGCCGCCGAAGCGCTCGAAGTAGTCGGTCATCAGCTGCTTCGCCTCGGCGGCGCTGATACCCAGCTGCTTCGACAGCCCGAAGGCGGAGAGCCCGTAGGCGAGGCCGTAGGACATGGCCTTCACCTTGGAGCGCATCTCGTTCGTGACCTCCTCGGGCGCGACGCCGAAGATGCGGGCGCCCACGAAGCGGTGCAGGTCCTCCCCCTGCCGGAACGCCTCGATCAGCCCCTCGTCGCCCGAGAGGTGCGCCATGATGCGCATCTCGATCTGCGAGTAGTCGGCCGTCATGAGCGTCTCGTACTCGGAGGAGTGGATGAAGCCCTCGCGAATGCGGCGCCCCTCCTCCGAGCGCACCGGGATGTTCTGGAGGTTCGGGTCGGTGGAGGCGAGACGGCCGGTGCTCGCGCCGATCTGCACGAGAGTGGTGTGGATGCGGCCGTCGGATCGCACCGCCTTGACGAGGGTCTCGATGATCTGCCGCAGCTTGTTGGCGTCGCGATGCGCGAGGAGCGCGTCGAGGAACGGGTGGGGGTGCTTCGCCTGCAGGTCGGCCAGCGCTGCGGCGTCGGTCGTGTAGCCGCTCTTCGTCTTCCGGGTCTTCGGCATGTCGAGCTCCTCGAAGAGCACCTGCTGCAGCTGCTTCGGCGACGAGAGGTTCACCTCGCGGCCGATCGCGTCGAACGCCCGCTGCTCCAGGGCGGCCACGCGCGCCTTCAGCTCCCCCTCGTGGGCCTGCAGCAGCGGCAGGTCGATCTCGACGCCGCGGTGCTCGAGCGCCGCGAGCACCGGCACGAGCGGCAGCTCGATGTCGGCGTAGATCTCGCCCGTGCGGGCCTGGAAGCGCTCGAGGATCGCGGCGTGCACGCGCACGACGTACCACGCGAGCTCCGCCTGATCCGCGATGCTGCCCTCTTCGGGGACGAGCTGGTTCGGGTCGCCCTCGGGCACCTGCTCGCCCAGGTAGCGGAACACCGCCTCGGCGATCGTCTTCTCGGGCGCCGTGGGGCGCACGAGCCAGGCCGCGAGCAGCGCGTCGCCGGCGATGCCGCCGAGTTCGACGCCCGCCTCGGCGACGAGCGTGAGCTGCGCCTTCGCGTCGAAGAGGATCTTGGGCGCGTCGGATGCGAGCCAGCGCTCGAAGAGCGCGTAGTCGCGGCCGCCCGGCCGCCAGTGCAGCGTGACCGAGGAGTCCGGGGTGGCGAGGCCCACGTCGTAGCCGTCGCCCGCCCGGGAGATCAGGACCGCCGGGGAATCGGCTTTGTCGAGCCAGTCGCCGAGTTCCTCGTCGATGAGGTTCTTCGGCTCCGGCTTCTCGGGCGCGAGCTGCACGGCGGCCGCGCCGGCGACCGGCACCTCCGCCCCCGCGAGCTTGCCGACGCGCTGCAGCAGCGTGCGGAACTCGAGCTTCGCGAAGACCTGCTGCACCGCCGTCATGTCGATGTCGCCGCGCGCCAGATCGTCGAGCGCCACGTCGAGGTCGACGTCGCGCACGAGCCGGTTCAGCCGGCGATTGCGCTCCGCGAGGTGCGCGTTCTCGCGCAGGCTCTCGCCCACCTTGCCGCCGATCTCGTCCTGGCGTCGCAGGATCTCCTCGAGCGAACCGAACTGGGTGATCCACTTCACGGCGGTCTTCTCGCCCACCCGGGGAATGCCCGGCAGGTTGTCGCTCGTCTCTCCCACGAGCGCGGCGATCTCGGGGTACTGCTCGGGCCGGATGCCGTAGCGATCCATCACCTTCTCGGCGTCGTAGCGGGTCAGCTCGCTCACGCCCTGCTTCGAGGGGTAGAGCAGCGTGATCCGGTCGTCCACCAGCTGGATCGTGTCGCGATCGCCGCTCACGACGAGCACGCGATAGCCGGCCTCGGCGCCGCGGGTCGCCAGCGTGGCGAGGATGTCGTCGGCCTCGTAGTTCTCCTTCTCGAGGGTGCGGATGCCCATCGCGTGGAGCGCCTCCTGCAGCAGCGGCACCTGCCCCTTGAACTCGGGCGGGGTCTCGCCGCGCGTGCCCTTGTACTCGGGGTACTCCTCGGTGCGGAACGAGTGCCTCGAGATGTCGAAGGCGACCGCCAGCGCGTCGGGCTGCTCGTTGCCGAGCAGGTTGATGAGCATCGCGATGAAGCCGTGGATCGCGTTCGTGTGCTGCCCGGTCTGCGTCTGGAAACTATCGACGGGCAGCGCGTAGAACGCGCGGAAGGCCAGCGAATGGCCGTCGATGATCATGAGGGTAGGCTGAGGCGTATTCGACACGTCAGACAGCCTACAAGCCGCCACCGACATTCGGGCGGCTGCGCGCCTCGCCGGATCTCGGACCGTGCGGTCGCGAGGCGCTGAAGAGAGGACACCGTGACCGACGCTTCCCCGCTGCAGGCATCCTCGGGCGAGGACGGCGCCTCCTACATCGAGCAGCGCACCCTCGGGGCGCTCGCCGAGCGCATGGGCATCGAGATGATCGAGTTCACCCGGGAGCGAGCGGTCGCGACGATGCCGGTCGAGGGCAACACGCAGCCGATCATGCTGCTGCACGGCGGGGCGTACGTGGTGCTCGGGGAGACGCTCGGCTCGATGCACGCCAACTACGTCGCACCCGAGGGCTTCGTCGCCGTCGGCGTCGACATCAACGCCACCCACACGAGCTCCGCGACCTCCGGGAGCGTCGTCGGGGTCTGCACCCCCGTGCATCTGGGGCGCTCGATGACCGTGCACGAGATCGTCGTCTCCGACGAGCAGGGGCGCCGCTGCTCGACGGTCAGGATCACGAACTACTACCGACCCTGGCAGCGCTGAGGGCCGCACCGGGGCGGAGGTGCGAGGCGGACGCGCAAGGCGCGGTGGAGCCCGCGCGATACGCGAAGCCCGCGCGGGATCGGAAGATCCCGCGCGGGCTTCGCGGCGTCGGTCGGCGTCAGTCCTTCTTCGCCCCGAGCTGGTCGATGATGGTCTTCGCGACGTCCTGCATCGTCAGACGGCGATCCATCGAGGCCTTCTGGATCCAGCGGAACGCCTCGGGCTCGGTGAGCCCCATCTTGTCGTTCAGAATGCCCTTCGCGCGGTCGACGAGCTTGCGCGTCTCGAAGCGCTCGGCGAGATCCGCGACCTCGCTCTCCAGCGCGACGATCTGCTGGAAGCGGGAGAGCGCGATCTCGATCGCGGGCAGCAGGTCGGCCGGGGTGAAGGGCTTGACCACGTAGGCCAGGGCGCCCGCCTCGCTCGCGCGCTCCACCAGCTCGCGCTGACTGAAGGCGGTGAGCAGCACGACCGGCGCGATGTGATCCTTGTTGATCTGCTCGGCCGCCGAGATGCCGTCGAGCTTCGGCATCTTGACGTCCATGACGACGAGATCGGGGCGCAGTTCCTCTACGAGGCGCACTGCCTCCTCGCCGTCTCCGGCTTCGCCGACCACGTCGAAGCCGTTGTCGCGCAGGGTCTCGACGATGTCGAGGCGGATCAGGGACTCGTCCTCCGCGACCACTACGCGGCGGGCGGCGCTTGAAGTACTGGTTTGGTCATTCACCCCTCCAGCCTACGGTATTCTGAGTCGAGCCAGCTGAACCCGACGAGCCGGATTGGCGGAATTGGCAGACGCGGAGCACTCAAAATGCTTTGTCGAAAGACGTGCGGGTTCGAGTCCCGCATCCGGCACGCCTGTGCGAGGCCCCGACACCCCTGGAAAACACCGGGCAGTCGGGGCCTGCTTCGTTCCTTGACACTGCCAGTGCACGAGATGGTCGGCGAGATCGCCCGCCAGCTCAAGACCCTCGCGAGGGAGCCGAACTGCCCGGTGATCATGCTCTCCCAGCGGCAGTCGGTGAACACCACGCGACGGCCACAGGAAACCGCCTCCCCCGCCCGAAGGCCAAGAGAGACGCGAGCCGCAGACGGTTCTACCGTGTGCGCCAGTCGATCGAGGTGCCGTAGTATCCATCGACCTCCTTGCAGGTGTACCGCACCTTGATCGAGATCGGCTTCTGCCGCTTGATCGACGCCACCTTCTTCGCGGTCTGGATCTGGCAGGTCGCCTTGGCACCCCAGATCGGGCTCCAGCTGTGACTGGCGGCGTATGCCGGGGTAGCTGCGAACACCCCGCCGAGTACGAGTGCGGCGGTGGCGCCAGTGGCGGCGAGTTTCCTACGAATCGACATCTGAGGTTCCTCTCGTTGGATGCGGTCGACGCGCTCCACGCTACGGCTGGTCTCGGTGGGCGTCCACTCTTCCGACGTTCGGGGGCGGCGGGACCGAACCTTACTTCCCGGACTTCCGCGCCGTCTCATACACCACGCCTCCGAGGATGCCCATCGAGGACCCGAGTGCGATCCACAACCCCAGGTTGTCGGTGATCATCCCGATGACGACGCCGGCCATAATTCCGAAGGGGATGCTCATCGCGATCGACATCGCGAGACGGTCATCGGACTCCTTCTCGTCCTCGGGTTCTTCGCTCATGGCCTCAACGCTACCCGCGCGGCGCGTGGTGATGTTCGCCGTGCTTCCGGTGCTGCGAGGTTTTGCCCCCGCCTTCACCGGGGTCGCCACCTCGTCCCGGGGCGAAGGGACGACGCGGACGGCTCTCGCTCAGGGCGCGGTTCCGGACGCCCCGAGCCGCACCGAGCTGAGGAGGCCGACGGCCGCCGTCGAGACGGCGGGCGTCGGCGGCGCTGCCTGGACGCCTCGCTCTTAGAGGAAACCGGTCGATCTGCGCAACCCCCTGAGCAGGAGCCGTCCGAACTGCGAGGGTGTACGTGTACAGGGTGTACGTGTAACCGACAGCGAAGGAGGCACTCATGAGCGCATCGGACAAGGTTTCGGCCGGCATGGACAAGCTGAAGGGCAACGCCAAGGAGGCCGCCGGAAAGGTCACCGACAACGAGAGGCTGGTCGCCGAGGGCAAGGCCGATCAGGTCAAGGGCGAGCTCAAGGACGCCAAGGAGCAGGCGAAGGACGGCGTCAAGGACGCGCTCGACGACTGATCCTCCCCGGAAGAGACCGAGCCCCCGCCGCATATGCGGCGGGGGCTCTCTGCGTGCGGGGCGCCCTCGCGCTAGCGGTCGCCCCGGTCCGAACCCTCACGGGGCACCGCGAGGATGAACCCGACGATCGCGCCGATGCTCAGACCGATGCCGGCTCCCGCCCCGATGGTGCCGAGCGGAGCGCCGATCGCTCCGCCGAGGAGCGCGCCGAGGGCGACGCCGATGCAGATCCAGAGCGCGGGGCGCCTCGCAGGGCGATTCTTCTCGGGCATGCCTCCAGCCTAGATCCCGTTCTCCGCCAGAACGGCCCGTCCGCAATCGCCGCCTCCGGGAGGTGCCGCCGGGGAGCAGACGCGGAGAACGGAGCGCGGGCCCCGATACCAGCCCGCGATCCCGGGCACCACCCCCCTGTCCCGGCGCACGGACTCGGAGTAGTCTCGACGGCATCAGGCCTCGAGGAGGGAGAGGAACATGCAGGATCAGCAGAAGCCTCGCGCCGATCAGGATGAGATCCGCGCGGAGCAGGATCGGGCCGGCGCCGAGCAGGATCGGGATTCGGCGGGCACCGAGGAGCGGCCGGACCGCTTCGTGGAGGAGCATCCCGCCGACGGGTACCTCACGGATATCGGCGTGCCGCACGAGGCGACGAGGTTCCAGGCCAGCAACGGCGCGGGGACGGTGTCGGGTCCGCCGCCCGGTGAGACGCAGGACCGCCCGATCCTCGATGGATCGACGGAGGACGAGGCGGAGCGCCACGTGGAGAATCCCCGCCGGGGGATGGAGAACCCGGAGCTCATCCGGCACCCCGAGACCGGCGAGGAGACGCCGACCCCCGACGAGGAGAGCTGAGGCGAGATCGACGCGGCCGGGGCTCCGCGGAGACCGACGCCGCTCGCAGGCCGCCGCGCGAGAGCATCGCGCGGCGGCCTGCGTCGCGCCTCGATCGGAATCGCGCAGGAGCCGGAACGGCCATGGGATCAGAGCATCCTCACGAAGGCTCGCTTCTTGATGAAGTAGGCCGCTCGCTCGATCTCGCCCGCGGCGTACTGCGCGTCGAGTTCGTCGATGGCGTCGAGCACGGACGCCTGGGCGGCCTCCTGCTCGGGGGCCGGGGCCCACGCCTGGAGAACGGTGATCTCGCGTATTCTCATGTGCTCCTCCGAGTGGCCGGGATGGTTCGCTTCGGAGGATAACCTCCACCGCCGACAGGCTGGTGCTCCCGCGCTCGACGGGGCGGATGATGGACGCCGATCCGCTGCCCCGCGCCACCCCGGCGCGGAGTGCCGGCCCGGCTCACACGCCCGGGTCGGGTCGCAGATCCAGGCGCCTGAGCAGCTGGGCGTTGAGCGCCACGACGACCGTCGAGAGCGACATCAGCACGGCCCCCACCGACATCGGCAGCACGAACCCCACGGGAGCGAGCACGCCGGCGGCGAGCGGCACCGACAGGAGGTTGTATCCCGCAGCCCACCACAGGTTCTGCTTCATCTTGCGGTACGCGGCCTTCGAGAGGTCGATCACCGACAGCACCGAGCGCGGGTCGTCGCTCGCCAGGATCACGCCGGCCGAGGCGATCGCGACGTCCGTCCCCGCCCCGATCGCGATCCCGACGTCGGCCTGCGCGAGCGCCGGCGCGTCGTTGACCCCGTCCCCCACCATCGCGACGGTGCGCCCCTCGCGCTGCAGTTCCTCGACCTTCGACGCCTTGTCCTCGGGGCGCACCCCGGCGAAGACGCGATCGATGGCGAGCTCCGCGGCGACCGACTGCGCGACCGCCTCGGCGTCGCCCGTGATCATGACGACCTGCGCACCGCGCTCGTGGAGCGCTCGCACGGCGTCGTAGGACTCGGGCCTGATCTCATCCGACAGCCGCAGAGCTCCGACGACCCGCCCGTCGACCAGAACATGCAGGATCGTCGCGCCCTGCCTCCTCCACTCGGCGGCGATCGGGAGCTCCCGCGCGCCCTCCTGCTCGAGCAGGTACGGGCCGCCCACCTGCACGATGCGCCCCTCGACGGTGGCGCGCACGCCGACGGCAGGCGACGAGATGAACCCTTCCGAGGCCGGCACCGGGAGGTCGCGGTTCCGAGCCTCGTCCCTGATGGCCCTCGCCAGCGGATGCTCCGAATCCGCCTCCGCCGCGGCGGCGAGGCCGAGCACCTCCTCGGCCGAACGGTCTCCAGCGGGCTCGACCGCCCCGACGGTCGGGGCTCCTCGCGTGAGCGTGCCGGTCTTGTCGAAGAGCACCGCGTCGACCGTCCGCATGCTCTCGAGCGAGAGGCGATCCTTCACGAGCACGCCTCCGCGGGCGGCCCGCTCCGTGGCGATGGAGACGACGAGCGGGATCGCGAGGCCGAGCGCGTGCGGGCACGCGATGACGAGCACGGTGATGGTGCGAACGACGGCCTCGTCGGGCGCGCCCACGAGCCACCACACCAGCGCCGTGAGCGCCGCGGAGCCGAGGGCGAACCAGAAGAGCCACCCGGCCGCCGCATCGGCGATCCGCTGCGCGCGCGACGAGGACCCCTGCGCCTCCGAGACGAGCCGCTGGATGCCGGCGAGCGCCGTGTCGGCGCCCACCGCGTCCACGCGGATCCGCAATCCCGAGTCCGTCGCGACCGTCCCGGCGACCACGCGGTCGCCCTCGCCGCGCCTGACCGTTCGCGACTCGCCCGTGATCATCGACTCGTCGACGCTCGCGGACCCCTCCGCCACCGTCCCGTCGGCGGGAACCCTCGCGCCCGGTCGCACGACGACCACGTCGCCCACCCGCAGATCCGCCGGGGCGACCTTCACCGTCTCCTCCCCGGCGACGCGCTCCGCCTCGTCGGGCAGAAGCGCGGCGAGGGAGTCGAGCGCCGAAGTGGTCTGCGCGAGGGATCGCATCTCGATCCAGTGGCCGAGCAGCATGATGACGACGAGCAGGGCGAGCTCCCACCAGAACTCGAGCTGGTGGTCGAGGATCCCGAGGCTCGCACCCCAGGAGGCGAGGAACGCGACGGTGATCGCGAGCCCGATGAGGAGCATCATGCCGGGCTTTCCCGACCGGATCTCCGCTACCGAGCCGGAGAGGAACGGCTGCCCGCCCCAGACGTACATGACGGTGCCGAGCACGGGAGCCACCCAGGCGACGGCCGAGGGCACCTCGTATCCGAGGATCATTCCGAACATCGGCGAGAAGCCGACGACCGGGATCGCGACGACGAGCATCACCCAGAAGAGCGTGCGGAAGCGGGCCACGTGACCCGCGTGCCCGGAATGGTCTCCGCCGCTGTGGTCGGTGTGGCCTCCAGCGCCGTGGCCGCCGCGGCCCGAATGGTCGGAATGGTCCGAATGGCCTGAATGGCCGGCGTGACCCGAATGATCCGAATGACCGGCGGGACCCGAATGGTCTTCGCTGAGGCGGTCTTCACGGCTGCGGCGATCACGCTCCTGGCGTTCGGCCTGAGAAGCTTCGTGAGCCTCGTGCATCGCGGTGTCTCCCCTCGGTCTCCCGGTGCGTCGGCCGCCGGAAGCGCCGGCCACCACTTCCACCATATACCCCTCTAGGGTATTTGCACAGGGCGCGTCCGAAGGTGCGCACAGCCGCGACCGGACGGCGTTCCCGCGAGTGGATGCCCGGTTCGCGTCGAACCGGGCATCCATTCGCGAAAGAACCATCCACTCGCGAAAGAACCATCCGCTCGCGAAGAGTCCGGCAGTCGGCGCGCCCGGGGGAAAGCGGAAGACGGCGAAACGAAGCCGGAACGAGCACCGAACCTCAAGGGGACGTCGAGAGATGGGCGGTCTCCGCCGACGCCGTTGTCACCGGGACCACGTGGTCCACGCTACCCCCGACCCGCGCCGGTTACGACCCCCGAATGCAACAACGCGATAACGACTGCGGGGCGACCCGGCCGAAACCATAGCCGTCCCACAGCGCACGCGGCGTATAGCGCACCCGGCGTCGGGCCCCGTCCCGATGCCGGCGATCCCGAGCCGGGCCGGCGATGACCCCGAGCGCGACGCGCCGACCAGTGCGCACCGCACCGACCCGGCCAGACAGACCCGCACCGACCCGGCCAGACCGAGCCGCACCGCGCCGGCCAGACCGAGCCCCACCGCACCGACCCGGCCAGACCGAGCCGCACCGCGCCGAGCGACCCCCCGCGGCGAACCCGCCGACGGAACTCCGGCCGCGCCGCGTCACTCCTCGACGAGGTGCTTCCGGGGCCCCGCCTCGGGCAGCTGGCCCGTCGCCTCGCCCATGCGGTGCACCCGCAGGGTGTTCGTGGTGCCCACGACCCCGGGGGGCGACCCGGCGATGATCAGCACCTTGTCGCCGATCTCGGCGCGGCCCTTGCGCAGCAGCACTTCGTCCACCTGCGCGAACATCTCGTCAGTGCTCTCGACGCGGGCGACCTCATAGCTCTTCGCCCCCCAGGTGAGCTCCATGCGGCGCCGGGTCGCGTGACTGGGCGTGAACCCGAGGATCGGGATCGGCCGACGCAGGCGCGACATGCGGCGCACCGTGTCGCCGGACTCGGTGAAGACGCAGATGTAGCGCACCCCGATGAAGTCGGCGACCTCGGACGCCGCGAGCGTCAGAGCGCCGCCCTGCGTGTGCGGCTTCGTCCCCAGGGGCTCGATGCGGTCGAGGGCGTGGTCCTCCGTCGCCTCGATGATCCGGGCCATCGTCTGCACGGCCTCCTTGGGATACGCGCCGACGCTCGTCTCACCGGAGAGCATGACGGCGTCCGCGCCGTCGAGGATCGCGTTGGCGCAGTCCGAGGCCTCCGCACGGGTGGGGCGGGGGTTCTCGATCATCGACTCGAGCACCTGGGTCGCGACGATCACGGGCTTGGCGTTGCGGCGGGCGAGGGCGACCGCCTCCGTCTGCACGAGCGGCACGCGCTCGAGCGGCAGCTCGACGCCGAGGTCGCCGCGGGCGACCATGATCCCGTCGAAGGCGGCGACGATGCCCTCGAGGTTCTCGACCGCCTGGGGCTTCTCGATCTTGGCGATGACGGGGAGCTTCACGCCCTCCTCGGCCATGATCTCGTGCACGCGGGTGATGTCGGCGGCGTCTCGCACGAACGACAGCGCGATGTAGTCGACGCCGAGCTTCAGCGCCCAGCGCAGGTCGTCCTCGTCCTTCTCGGAGAGCGCCGGCACGTTGACCGCGACGCCGGGCAGGTTGATGCCCTTGTTGTTCGAGACCGTGCCCGGGATCTCGACGACGGTGTGCACCGTATCCTCGGTCACGCGCACCGCTCGGAGGCCGACCTTGCCGTCGTCGATCAGCAGCGGGTCGCCCGGCTTCACGTCGCCGGGCAGCCCCTTGTGCGTGGTGCCGCAGATGGTGCGGTCCCCCGGCACGTCGCGGGTGGTGATCGCGAACTCGTCGCCCTCCGCCAGCTCGTGCGGCCCGTCGGCGAACGTCGCCAGGCGGATCTTCGGACCCTGCAGGTCGGCGAGCACGGCGATGGGACGTCCGACCTCGGCCTCCGCCCGGCGGATGTTGCGGTACACGCCCTCGTGCACGTTGTAGGTGCCGTGCGACATGTTGAGCCGAGCGACGTTGACGCCCGCCTGGATGAGGCTGAGCGTGTGGTCGTAGCTCGACACCGCCGGCCCCCAGGTGGCGACGATCTTTGCGTGGCGCATGCCTACTCCTTCATCGATGGCCGGCACCCCGGCCCGTGTGGTGTTCGGTTGTGATCGTTCGGCCGCGGGCCGCCGGAGCGCGACCCGGCCGGGATGGGCTCAGCGTCGGGCGTCCGCGGACTCGGGGCTCCCGGCCTCCTCGACCGGAGCCTCCGCCGTGTCGGCGGCCTCCGTGTCGCCGGCCGCACTCGTGGCGCCCCGCTCCCCGTGGTCGAGCACGTGGAAGTACTCCTCGGGATCGGCGGTCTCCTCGAGCACCGCGTCCTCGGGGTTCCGGCGCCCGGGCAGGTAGACGGTGTTCTCGATGCCGACGTGCCTGCGGCGCTGCACGAGGATGATGACGATGCCCAGCAGGATCGCGAGCAGCGCGGTCAGCACGTTCGTGCGCATGCCCAGGAAGAGCAGGCTCGGGTCGACGCGGAGCGACTCGATCATGGCGCGGCCGATGCCGTACCAGATGAGGTACATGCCGAAGAACTCGCCCCATCGCGGCTTCACCCGGCGCTCGATCGCGAGCAGCACGAGGATGCCCAGCAGGTTCCAGAGGATCTCGTAGAGGAAGGTCGGGTGGAACAGCGTGCCCGCCGGCAGGCCGATCGGGAACGCGGCGTTGCCCGACTCGATCTCGAGGCCCCACGGCAGCGTGGTCGGTCCGCCGAACAGCTCGTGGTTGAACCAGTTGCCCACGCGGCCGAACGCCTGGGCCAGCAGCATGCCGGGCACGAGCGCGTCGGCGAAGGACCAGAACCGGATCCCGGTGATGCGCGACGCGATCAGCACGCCGATCGCACCGCCGATGAGCGCGCCGAAGATCGCGATGCCGCCCTTCCAGATGGCGAAGATGTCGAGCGGATTGGTTCCGGGCCCGAAGTAGTCGCCCCAGTGGGTGAGCACGTGGTACAGGCGCGCGCCGACGATGCCGAGCACCAGCGCCCACATCACGAAGTCGAACACCGCCCCGCGCTCGCCGCCCCGCTTGCCGATGCGGCGCGAGGTCCAGATCCAGGCGGCGATCACACCGGCGATGATGCACAGCGCGTAGAAATAGATCCGGAGCGGCCCGATCTGGAGGAACTGCATCTCGGGGCTCGGAATACTGAATGGCAGGATCATCCACTCCTCTTTCATGGGCTGTCTGCTCGGCTACGGCGTGCACCGCAGGTCTCGGCGCCTGTACGGCGAACGCATCAATCCTAGCGCGCCGCGGTGACGCCTGCGCCGCGTGCCGCGGCCACCCGCCGCGGCGCCGCGCATCGGGAGCCCGTGCGGGGGCGCCGCTGCACGGCCGCTCAGCGCTTCGTGCCCTCGGCGATCTCGCGCACGGTCTCGGCGAGCCTCGGCACTCCCCCGTCGCGCAGGGCGCGCACGAAGGCCGTGCCGACGATCGCGCCGTCGGCGTAGTCGAGCGCGGAGGCGACCTGCTCGGCTGTGGAGATGCCGATGCCGACGCACGCCGTCTCGGCGCCGTGGGCGCGCAGCCGCTCGGTGAGCCCCCTCGCCGCGGCGTCGAGTTCTGCACGCTCGCCCGTGATGCCCATGGTGGAGACCGTGTAGACGAAGCCCGTGGTGCTGCGGGCCACGAGTTCGAGCCGCTCCTCGCTGGAGGTGGGCGCCGCGAGGAACACGCGGTCGAGGCCGAAGCGGTCGCTCACCTCGATCCACTCGGCGGCGGAGTCGGGAGTGATGTCGGGGGTGATGAGCCCCGCACCGCCGGCGGCCGCGAGCTGCTCCGCGAAGCGCTCGACGCCGTACTGCAGCACCGGGTTCCAGTAGGTCATGACGAGGACGGGCACGTCGACGGCCTCGCGCACCCGGCGCACGGCCTCGAAGACCTGCGCGACCCGGAATCCGGCTCTGAGGGCCTGCTGGGTCGCCTCCTGGATCACGACGCCGTCCATCACGGGGTCGGAGTACGGCAGGCCGAGCTCGAGCACGTCGGCGCCGCTCCGCGCCATCGCGATCGCCGCCTCGACACTCGTGTCGAGGTCGGGGAACCCGACGGGCAGGTACCCGACCAGGGCGCCTCTGCGCTCGCGCTTCGCCGCGCGGACGGCGGCCTCCACCTGCGATTCCCGCACGCTCATCCCTCGATCCCCGAGTGCTCGTCGTCGAGCAGGCCGAAGTAGCGGCCCGCCGTCGCCATGTCCTTGTCGCCGCGACCCGAGAGGCTCACCAGGATCACCGCGTCCTCGCCCAGCTTCCTGCCCAGGCGCAGCGCTCCCGCGAGGGCGTGGGCCGACTCGATGGCGGGGATGATCCCCTCGGTGCGGCTGAGCAGCCGGAGCGCCTGCATCGCCTCGTCGTCGGTCACCGACTCGTAGGCGGCGCGTCCGATGTCGGCGAGCCACGCGTGCTCGGGCCCGACGCCCGGGTAGTCGAGGCCGGCGGAGATCGAGTACGACTCGACGGTCTGCCCGTCCTCGTTCTGCAGCACGTACGTGCGCGTGCCGTGCAGCACGCCGGGGCGGCCCTCGCCGATCGTCGCCCCGTGCTCGCCCGAGTCGATGCCGTGTCCGCCGGGCTCGAAGCCGTAGAGCGCGACCTCCGGGTCGTCGAGGAAGGCGTGGAAGATGCCGATCGCGTTGGATCCTCCGCCGACGCAGGCCGCGACGGCGTCGGGCAGGCGGCCGGTGAGCTCGAGCACCTGCGCCCGCGCCTCCTCGCCGATGACCTTGTGGAAGTCGCGCACCATCACCGGGAACGGGTGCGGTCCGTTCACCGTGCCGAGCAGGTAGTGGGTCGTCTCGACGTTCGCGACCCAGTCGCGGAACGCCTCGTTGATGGCGTCCTTCAGGGTGCGCGAACCCGTCTTCACCGGTACGACCTCGGCGCCGAGCAGCCGCATGCGCGCCACGTTCAGCGCCTGCCGCTCCGTGTCGACCTCGCCCATGTAGATCGTGCACTCCATGCCGAACAGCGCCGCCGCGGTCGCGGTCGCCACGCCGTGCTGGCCGGCGCCGGTCTCGGCGATGAGTCGGGTCTTGCCGAGGCGCTTGACCAGCAGGGCCTGGCCGAGGACGTTGTTGATCTTGTGCGAACCCGTGTGGTTCAGATCCTCGCGCTTGAGGATGATGCGGGCGCCCCCGCCGTGCTCGGCGAAGCGCGGCACCTCGGTGATGATCGAGGGCCGCCCCGTGTAGCTGCGGTGCAGTTCGGCGAGCTCCTCGGCGAAGCTCGGATCGGCCTGGGACTCCTCATAGGCGCGCTGCACCTCGTCGAGTGCCGCGATGAGCGACTCGGGCATGTAGCGCCCGCCGAAGTCGCCGAAGAACGGCCCGCTCTCCGCGCGGAGCGGCGGGGCCGGGGTGTCGTGGTCGGTCATGGGTGCGCCCCTACGGGTTCGGGATCCGGAAGCCTCGCCCCGGATCGGGATCGAACGACGGCCGAGGCCGGCGCTGCATGGACTCGGACGCCGCACTCGTTCGGCGTCGCATGGGCATCAGACGCTCAGGTACGAGGAGAGCGTCGCGATGGGGTCGTTGGTGACGAGCGCCTCGCCCACGAGCACGGCGTCGGCGCCGGCCGCGCGGTAGCGCTCGACGTCGCTGACGTCGAGGACGGCCGACTCCGCCACGCGGATGACCCCGGCGGGGATCTGGTCGGCGACGCGGCCGAAGAGGTCGCGGTCGAGCTCGAAGGTGGACAGGTCGCGCGCGTTGACCCCGATGAGCTGGGCTCCGAGATCCACCGAGCGGGCGACCTCGTCGGCGGAGTGCGCCTCCACGAGCGGGGTCATGCCGAGCTCGCGGATCAGGGTGTGCAGCCGCTGCAGCGTCTCCTGCGGCAGGGCCGCGACGATGAGCAGCACGAGGTCCGCGCCCGAGGCCCTGGCCTCGAGCACCTGGTACTCGTCGCCGATGAAGTCCTTGCGCAGGATCGGGATGCTCACGGCCTTGCGCACCGCCTCGAGATCCGCCAGCGACCCCTTGAACTTCCGCTCCTCGGTGAGCACGCTCACCACGCTCGCCCCGCCCGACTCGTACTGGGCGGCGAGGGCCTGCGGCTCGGGGATGTCGGCGAGGTCGCCCCGCGACGGGCTCGCGCGCTTCACCTCGGCGATCACCTTGATGTGGTCGGCGGGCGCCAGCGCCTCGAGCGCGTCGAGGGCGGCCGGTCGCGCCAGCGCCTCCGCCTCGAGCCGGGCGTACGGCTTCAGTTCTCGGCGGGCCCGCGCGTCCTCCAGCGAGCCGGCGAGCAGTTCCTGCAGCACGTCAGTCGTGGACCTTGGGGGCGAACTTCGGGCCGTTCACGCCGAAGCCGGCCTTCGAGAGGATCCAGCCCAGCAGCCAGCCCACGACGACGACGCCGGCGCAGACCCAGACCATCGTCGGCATGTGCAGGAAGAAGAAGACGGTGCCCGCCGCGATGCCGATCAGCATCACGACCACCGCCGTCCATGCAGCGGGCGAATCGCCGTGGCCGGGGTCTCCGTGCTGGGTACTCATGAATCTCCTCTTGAACGAACGCGGATACCTTCAGCCTAGCGGATTTCGCGAAGTGACGGAGGATCCCCGCCGGTACGTCAGCGGCCCGGATCGCCCCCGGTTTCGTCCCGTTCGCGACCGTCTCCCTCGGCATCGCGGATGTCGCGCGCATCGTCGGCGCGCGCACCGTCGGCGCGCGCACCGTCGGCATCGTCGTCCGCGCCCTCGCCCGCCGAGGTCGGGTCGCCGCCCTCGCTCAGGGCGTCCCAGTCGGAGATGCGGTCGGGGCCCGCCGCACGAGGCGCGCGGGCCGATCCCGCTTCGTACTTGCGGCCCGCGGCGGCCCAGCGCCCGCCGAGCACGAGCACGAGCACGCCGAGCAGCGCGGCCAGCACGCCGAGCGCCGCGTTCGCGGCCGCCCAGGGGCTCAGCTGGCTGGAGACGACGAGGCCGGCCTGCGCGCCCCCGGACAGGCCGGTGAGCTCGGTGATGCGCCCGGACGCGGCGTCGAGCGGCGAGGCCAGCACGCCGGCGGTGAGCGCCACGATGCCCGCGCCCAGCAGCGCGACGAGCCCCCCGAGCACGCGGCGGAAGACGGGTCCCGCGATCGTGAGGGCCACGGCGCAGGCGACCAGTGCGAGGGCGACCGGCACGAGGGCCGGGTTCAGCTCCTGGCCCCCGACGGCGACCTCGGTCTGCGCCGCTGCCGAGCTGTCGAGCGAGAAGGAGAGCCAGGTCTGGGTCGCCGCGAGCAGGGACAGCGCCCCCGAGAGGGCGATCCCGAGCAGCAGCAGCGGCTTAGCGCGCATCCGGGCTCCCGACCCCGCGCAGGGTGTTCGCGATCGCGACGGCGCGCAGCGGCGCCGCGGCCTTGCTGCGGCACTCCCGGTCCTCCGAGAGCGGCACCGAGTCGGCCACCACGCCCCCGCCCGCCTGCACCATCGCGACGCCGTCCCGGATGGTCGCGGTGCGGATCGCGATCGCGAGGTCCGCGGCCCCGCCGAGGCCGAAGTAGCCCACGACGCCGCCGTAGACGCCGCGCTGCACGGGCTCGAGCTCGTCGATGATCTGGAGGGCCCGGGGCTTCGGGGCGCCCGAGAGGGTGCCCGCGGGGAAGGTCGCGCGCAGCACGTCGATCGGGTTGCCGGCGTCGCGCACCTGCCCCTCGACCGTCGAGACGATGTGCATGATGTGGCTGAAGCGCTCGATCCGCATGAACTCGGTCACCTCCACCGACCCCGCCTCGCAGACCTTCAGCAGATCGTTGCGGGCGAGATCGACGAGCATGAGGTGCTCGGCGCGCTCCTTCTCGTCGGCGAGCAGCTCGCGCTCGTTCTGCTGGTCCTCGTCGACCGTCTCGCCGCGGGGGCGGGATCCCGCGATCGGGTGCGTCATGACGTGCCCCGTGTCCTGCACGGTGACGAGGGCCTCGGGACTCGAGCCGACGACGGCGAAGGGCCTCCCGTCGGCGTCCTCGAGGCTCAGGAGGTAGAGATAGGGGCTCGGGTTCAGGTGGCGCAGCACGCGGTAGACGTCGAGCGGGTCGGCCGTGCACTCCTGGTCGAACCGCTGCGAGGGCACCACCTGGAAGATGTCGCCGTCCACGATGTACCGCTTCGCCCGCTCGACCGACGCGAGGTACACCTCCTGCGGGGTGAGGCGGCGGGGCTCCGCGACGGCCTCGCGGTCGAGCTCGCCGAGCGGCGACGCGATCGGGGCCGCGAGCGCCGCCTGCAGCGCGTCGAGCCTGCGCTGCGCGTCGGCCCACTGCGCGGCGGCGGCCTGCTCGGCGCCGGCCGCGCCGTCCGACCCGGGATCCTCGAGGGCGCCGTCGTTCAGGACGTTGGCGAGCAGCACGACGCTGCCCTCCCGGTGATCGATCACCACGAGCTCGGAGACGAAGCTCAGCCCCTGGGAGGGCAGGCCCGGCCCGTCGACCGGGCCGTGCTCCAGCCGCTCGAACTGGCGCACCGTCTCCCAACCGAGATAGCCGACGAAGCCGCTCGCGAGCGGCGGCAGGCCCGGCGCCTGCGCCGACTTCCAGCGCTCGTAGACCGCGCGCAGCGCCTCCACCGGAGCGAGGCCGGAGACGCCTCCGGGCAGCAGCCGCTCCTCGGAGACGCCGGGACCCGCTGCTGCCTCCGTCCCGGGGCCCGTGCCCGACGCGCCTCCCGCGGGAGTCCACAGCGCGCGGCCGTCGCGTTCTCCGAGCACGCCGAAGCTGCCGGCGCCGACGAAGCTGAACCTCGTCCAGACGCCGCCCTGCTCCGCCGACTCCAGCAGGAAGGTCCCGGGGCGCGAGGCCGCCACCTTGCGGTAGATGCTCACCGGCGTATCCGCATCGGCGAACACCTCCCTGCAGACGGGGATCACGGCGTGGGAGGCGCGCGCGGCGTCGAACGCGGCGCGGGTCGTCGTCAGTGTCACCGTCTCAGCCTACAGCGCCGGGTGGGAGGCGGATCCCGTCAGGCGTCCTGCTCGGGATCCCCGACGGCGGCCGGCAGCTCGCGACCCGTGAAGCAGGTGCGCGTGCCCGTGTGGCAGGCGGCGCCGATCTGGACGACGCGGACGAGCAGCGTGTCGCCGTCGCAGTCCATCGCGACCCCGCGCACGTACTGGCGGTGTCCCGAGGTGTCGCCCTTGCGCCAGTACTCCTGCCGGGACCGCGACCAGAAGGTGACCCGCCCGGTGGTCAGGGTGCGCCGCACCGCCTCGCGGTCCATCCAGGCGAGCATCAGCACCTCGCCCGACTCGTCGTCCTGGACGATCGCCGGCAGCAGGCCCTCGTGGGCGAAGACGAGTGCGTCGAGAACGGCGTCGGAGCCGCTCGCGCCCGTGGCGTCGTTCATTCCGCTCCCGCCCCGCCGGCGAACCGGACCGGATGACCCGCGTCCGCGAGCGCCCGCTTGACCTGGCCGACCGTGAAGGTGCCGTCGTGGAACACCGACGCCGCGAGCACCGCGTCGGCTCCGGCCTCGACGGCCGGCGCGAAGTGCTCCAGCGCCCCCGCCCCGCCCGAGGCGATCACCGGGACCTGCGAGAGCGCCCGCACCTCGCGGGTGAGCTCGAGGTCGAAGCCCGCGAGCGTGCCGTCCGCGTCCATGGAGTTGACGAGCAGCTCGCCGGCGCCCCGGTCCACGGCTTCGCGGCACCACTCGAGCGCGTCGAGATCGGTCTCGCGCTTGCCCCCGTGCGTGGTCACGACGAAGCCGCTCGGCATGCGGTCGCTGCGCTTCACGTCGAGCGACAGCACGAGCACCTGGGAGCCGAAGCGGTCGGCGATCTCGCCGATCACCCCGGGCCGCGCGATGGCGCCGCTGTTGATGCCCACCTTGTCGGCGCCGACGCCGAGAAGCCTCGCCACGTCCTCGGCGCCCCGGACTCCCCCGCCGACGGTCAGGGGGATGAAGACCTGCTCCGCCGTCCGCTGCACGACGTCGTAGGTCGTCGAGCGGTCGTCGACCGTCGCCGTGACGTCGAGGAAGGTCAACTCGTCGGCCCCCTGCTCGGCGTAGCGGGCGGCGAGCTCGACGGGATCCCCCGCGTCTCGCAGGTTCAGGAAGTTGACGCCCTTCACGACGCGGCCGGCGGCGACGTCGAGGCACGGGATCACCCGCACGCTGATGGACACGGCGCCCCTCCCTACAGCCGCGCGGCGTGGATCGCCGTGACGAGGATCGCCCGGGCGCCCAGCTCGTACAGCCGGTCCATGATGTCGTTCGCCTCGTTCGCGGGCACCATGACCCGCACGGCCACCCAGGTCTCGTCCTTCAGGGGAGACACCGTCGGGGACTCGATCCCGCCCGCGACCGCCGTCGCGGCCTCCAGCTGCGCGACCGGCAGATCGTAGTCCATGATCACGTACTTGCGGGCGACGAGCACCCCGCGCAGGCGGCGCAGCAGCCGCTCGATGTCGGCGTGCTCGCTCGGGCCCCCGATGAGCACGGCCGTCGACTCGAGGATGACCGGCCCGAAGATGTCGAGGCCGGCGGCTCTCAGGGTGGCGCCCGTCGAGACGACGTCGGCCACGGCGTCGGCGACCCCCAGGCGCACCGCCGACTCGACCGCGCCGTCGAGCTTCACGAGCTCGGCCTCGACGCCGCGCGCGCGCAGGAAGTCGTCGACGAGCTTCGGGTAGCTCGTCGCGACGCGCTTGCCGGCGAGCTGCGAGATGTCCGTGATCGTGTCGGCCGGAGCGGCGAAGCGGAACGTGGAGTCGCCGAAGTCGAGCTCCGCGATCTCGCGTGCGCGCGAGCCGGAGTCGAGCAGCAGGTCGCGGCCCGTGATGCCGACGTCGAGGGCGCCCGAGCCGACATAGGTCGCGATGTCGCGCGGGCGGAGGTAGAAGAACTCGACGCCGTTGCGGGCGTCCGTGTGCACGAGCTGGCGACCGTCGCGCCGACCGGAGTAGCCGGCCTCGGCGAGCATCTGCGCCGCGACCTCTGAGAGCGAGCCCTTGTTGGGCACCGCGATGCGAAGCATGGTGGGTGGAGTCCTTCCGTGTGGCGCCGACGCGATGTCGGCCGAGATGAGGGGATCCGGCGCCGTGAGGCACGTCGCCGTGTGCAGCGGTCGCACCGGGCGGCGCGGCGACGGGGCGTCGGCCGGCCCGGCGCTACAGATGGGAGTAGACGTCCTCCAGTGTCAGGCCCTTGGCGAGCATCAGCACCTGCAGGTGGTAGAGCAGCTGGCTGATCTCCTCGGCGCAGGCCGCGTCCGACTCGTACTCGGCGGCCATCCACACCTCGGCGGCCTCCTCGACGACCTTCTTGCCGATCGAGTGGACGCCGGCGTCCAGGCGCGCGACGGTGTCGCTGCCCTCGGGGCGGGATGCGGCCTTCTCGCTGAGCTCGGCGAACAGCGCTTCGAACGATTTCACCCGTCTAGCGTATCCTGTCTCGTCCGAGGGGCGTGCACGGTCGTCGCCGCACGGCGGACCGGTTCCCGGGTTCGGGTCAGTGCCGGTGCCGGGCGGCCGCCGCTCGCAGCTCGGCGATCCGGTCCTCGGGCACGCCGCCGTACACCGCCGACCCGGCGACGAACGTGTCGGCCCCCGCCTCCGCCGCGATCCCGATCGTGTCGACCGAGATGCCGCCGTCCACCTGCAGCCACACGTCGAGGCCGTCCGCAGCCTTCGCCTCGGCGAAGCGGCGCAGCTTCGGCATCATGTCGTGCATGAACGACTGGCCGCCGAACCCCGGCTCGACCGTCATGACGAGCACCTGATCGAACTCCGGCAGCAGCTCGAGGTAGGGCTCCGGTTCCGTGCCGGGCTTGAGCGCGATGCCCGCACGGGCGCCGATCTCGCGCAGACGGCGGGCGAGCGCCACCGGGTCCTCGGTCGCCTCCGCGTGGAAGGTGACGGAGGAGGCCCCGAGCTCGGCGTAGCCGGGAGCCCAGCGGTCCGCGTCGGAGATCATGAGGTGCACGTCGAGCGGGATCGGTGACACCGCCTGGATGCGCTCGACGACCGGCGGACCCATGGTGAGGTTCGGCACGAAGTGGTTGTCCATGACGTCGACGTGCACGAGATCGGCGGTGGCGATGCGTTCCAGTTCGGCCTGCAGATTGACGAAGTCGGCGGACAGGATGCTCGGATTGATGCGCTGCTCGGTCACGGCATCAGCATAGCGGGGCGTCAGCGGTGAGCGGCGCTAGTCTGTTGCACATGGAGAGCATGCCCGGCACCGTCGATCCGGCAGACGGTGCGGACGATGCCGACGGCGCGCCTGGCACGGACGGTGCAGCCGATGCGGCCGGTGCGGTAGCGGCGGGTCCGGCGTCGCCGGCGGTACCCGCGTCGCCGGATCGGGACGGGTTCTCCCTCGGGCTTCCGAGCAGCGCACCTCCGCGGGGGCTGAGCCCCTCGCCGGGGCTGCAGCCCTCGCCGGGGCTCCCGAAGCCGGCGGACCTCGGCTTCCCCGCAGGCGGGTTCGGCCGGGAGGCCGGGGCCGCACCGAAGCCTCCCGCGGCACCGGCGCTGCCGGAGATGCCCGCACTGCCCGAGACGCCGGCACTGCCCGAGGCGCTCCCGCTGCCCGAGACCCCGGCGCCTGCCGCGGCGGGATCCCCGAGCGGGGCCGTCAGCGCAGCACCGACCGCAGCACCGACGCCGGCACGGGTCCGCCGTGCCGGCGTCGGTGCCGGGGTCGGTCGGGCGGCCGGCGAGGCGGGGCGACGGTCCCTGATCAGGGGGCTGGCGGTGGCGGGCGGGTTCGTCGTCCTCGGGATCCTGGCCCTGTCAGGAGCGGTCGGCTCGCTGTTCGGCGGCGGTGGCGGCGGGGCCGCCGGCCCCGAGGAGACCGTCGAGGCGTATCTGACGGCGCTCTCCGAGGGCGACGCGGGCGCCGCGCTCGCGGGCATCGAGGCGGAGGCCCGCGGTCCGCTGCTCACCGACGAGGCGCTGGCGGAGTCCGCGAGACTGGCGCCCCTCGAATCCGTCGAGGTTCGGGAGGGCGCGGACGGCGACGGCCCCACGCGCACCGTCTCCGCGAGCTTCGCCCTCGGCGACCGGCGGGTGTTCCGCGACTTCACGGTGCGGGAGCACGAGGAGGGCTGGCGCGTGGTGGACGGCCTCGTCGAGGTGCCCCTCGACGCGCTCGCCCCGTACGCGCCCTCCCTCAACGGGATCCCGGTGGGCGGCGACACCGCGCTCCTCTTCCCGGGCGGGTACGAGCTCGCCCTGGGCGTCGAGGAATTCGCCGTTCCCGAGGGCGAGGGCCTCATCGTCGCGGGCGACATCCTCGAGGTGCCGGACGCGCAGTGGATCTCCCCCGTCCTCACTCCCGAAGGGGAGGAGCGCTTCCGGGAGATGGTGCGCGAGTCGCTCGAGTCGTGCCTCGCCGAGACCTCCATCACGACGGAGTGCGGCATGAACGTCGACGAGACCGTGGACGACGGATATCGCGTGATCGACGGAGCGGTGCAGCGCAGCCTCACCGAGACCGGCGAAGCGGCGCTCGACGCCCTGGCGCCCGTCGCGGACTCCGGGGAGCCGGGCTCCGTCACCGCCTACGACTACCTCGACATCGAGATCCGGCTGGAGGTCGAACGCGACGGCGAGCGACGCACCGGCACCCTCATGGCTCCGGAGGGCGTGCTGACTCCCGTCGTGGACTTCACGGCGAGCGATCCCCGGGTGACCTGGGAGTAGCGGACCCGGCGGCGCCTCCACCGCCCTCGCCGGCGCCGCCGTCCTCGCTCTCCCGCGCCGGTCTCGAGGGGGCGCTCGTCGCGTAGCTGCGCGACATCACCCGGTAGGAGCGGGTCAGGGAGGCGCCCACCGCGAGCAGGATCGACACGACGCCGGCCCACAGGAAGATCAGCGCGATGCCGCGCGCCTCGCCCTGCCCGAGCAGCCAGCCCCAGCGCTGCTCGCCGGCGGACGAGTCCATGTAGGGCACCACCCAGAACTCCGCGACCGGCGCGATGAGGAACGAGGTGATGGGCGCCGTCGCCGCCTCGAAGGTCATCGCGAATCCGAAGACCCGCCCCTGCTTCTCGAAGGGGACGACGCGCTGGATCACCGTCTGCTCCGCGGCCTCGATCGCGGGCATCAGGATCATGAACAGCCAGATGCCGACCACGAAGATCCAGCCCCACTCGCGCACGGTGAACAGCGCTCCGATGACCCCGGTCGCCGCGACGAGGAAGAGCATGGTCCGGATGGGATTGCGGCCGAGGCCCCACTTGGCGACGACCGCGCCGCCGATGACGAAGCCCGTCGAGGCCACGCCGAACACGATGCCCCAGATCTCGACGGGGAACAGGGTCAGGCCGTAGGGGTCGAGCAGCGCCATGAACACCCCGCCCGTGAGATTGTTGAACGTCGTGAAGACGATGAGCGCGAGCAGCCCGGGCACCGCGAGGACCGCGAGGAAGCCGCCGCGGAAGTCGACCGCCCGTCGTTCGGGATCGCTCACCGCCTCGGGCTCGGAGACGCGGATCGCGTGGAGGTGGACCAGCGGCAGCGCCGTGCACACCGTGGCGATCACGATCGTCGGCCCCATGCCGAGCTGACCGACCGAGAGCCCGCTGAACACGCTCGTCGCGATGAACGCGAGGCCCTGCACGGTTCCGACGAGGCCGTTGGCGTTGGCGTGCCGCTCGGGCTCGACGAGCAGCGTGACCGTCGTGGAGAGCGCCAGGTTGCGCAGCAGCTCGACGACGCAGCCCACGAGCAGTATCACGGCGAACGCCCAGAACCACGGACCCGAGATCTGCAGCAGCGTGTCGGGCGTCAGCAGGAAGTACATGGCGCACGCGATCGCGAAGGCGATGAGCGAGATCCAGGCCGACAGCCGCATGACGCTCAGCTTGCGGAATCGGTCGACCAGACTGCCGAAGTACATCGAGCACAGCGCGATGATGAGCATGTAGGCGCCGCCCAGGATGCCGGTGGCGAGGATGCTCCTGGTCTCGAGGTAGACCCAGAACACCAGCGCGAACCACAGGAAGTTCGTGGTCAGGTTCGCGATCGCCGTGTTCGCGAGCAGGTGCAGGAAGGTGCGCATGGGTTCAGGGTAGACCCGGGCACCGGCATCGCGGCAGCCCCGCGACGCCGCATCTCAGGCGGGCCGCTCGACCAGCGCGATGAACATCGCGTCGGTGCCGTGCCGGTGGGGCCACAGCTGGGCGCTCGGCGCGTCGCCCGCGAGGTCGAGTCCGCCGGCGACGCCCCGCGCGATCCCGCCCACGACCGCGCGCGCGTCCAGCTCGCGGAGATGCGGATGCCGCCGCAGCGCACCCTCGAGCACCACGCGCGTCTCGGCGAGGTGGGGCGAGCACGTCACGTAGGCGAGCACGCCGCCCGGGGCCAGGTGATCCATCGCGGCGTCCAGCAGCTGCCCCTGCAGCGCCGTCAGTCCGGGCAGGTCCGCCGGGGCCTTCCGCCACCTGGCCTCGGGCCGACGGCGCAGCGCGCCGAGCCCCGAGCACGGCGCATCCACCAGGATCCGGTCGAAGAGCTCCGGCCCTCGCCCGTCGCCGTAGGCCTCGGGATCCCGCCCGTCGTGCGAGACGACCTCGACGGCGTCCGCCACCGCCGCGGTCGAACGCCGCACCAGTTCCGCTCGGTGCTCCGAGACCTCGTTGGCGCGGACGCTCGCGCCCCCGAGGCGCGCCTCGGCCCCCAGCACCGCGGTCTTGCCGCCGGGGCCCGCGCAGAGATCGAGCCAGCGCTCTCCCGCGCGCACGGGGCGGAGGCGCGCCAGCGCGAGCGCCGCGAGCTGGGACCCCTGATCCTGCACCCGCGCGTACCCGTCGGGGACGTCGAGCGACCGCACGGCGCGGGCGGGATCGCCGCCATCGAGCTCCAGGCCGATCGGCGACGGGCCCGTCGCGACGAGGCCGGCCTCACCGCCGAGGGCCTCCGCGGTGTCGAGGTCGATGCCGCTGCCGGGAAGGAGCGCGAGGCTGACCCGGGGCGGCTCGTTGTCCGCGGCGAGCAGGCGCTCGAGCTCGTCGGCGCGCCCCTCCGCGCGCAGAGCATCGCGCAGGGCGCGGAGCACCCAGGTCGGATGCGACGTGCGCTCCGCAAGCGACGCGTCCGCCGTGGGCGCCGCGGCGTCGATCCGCTCGTCCCACTGCTCGTCCGTCGTCCGGCCGACGGTGCGCAGCACGCCGTTCACGAAGCCGGCGCCCGCAGGGTTCGCCACGAGGCGCTGCAGCTCGACGCTCTCGTTGACCGCCGCGTGGGAGGCCGTCCGCATCGCGAGCAGTTGGTGGGCGCCGAGGCGGAGCACGTTGAGCGTGCGGGCGTCGATGGCGGAGGCGGGGCGCTTCGCCGCGAGCGCGATGATGCGGTCGTAGCGACCCCGACCGCGCAGCGACCCCGAGACGAGCTCCGTCGCCAGGGCGGCGTCGCGACCGTCGAGACCCGCCTCGCGGATCCGCGCGGGCAGCGCGAGGTTGGCGTAGGCGTCGCGATCGGCGACGTCGCGCAGCACATCGTAGGCGACGACCCTCGCGGGCGAGACGCGGGGCCGCCGCCGGCCGCCCCCGTTCGCGCTCACGAGAGCACCGCCGCGCCGCCGCGGCCGCGCAGCCAGGCTGCGCCGTCCATCGCGGGCTTGCCGGCCGGCTGCACACGCGCCAGTTCGAGGGCGCCGTCGGCGAGGTGCAGGATCGCGCTGCCGCCCTCGAGGGTCACAGTTCCCCGCTCCGGCTCCGCGGCAGCCGGCTGGTCGACGCCGGCTCCGGCGCCGACGGTCGTCACCCGCAGCTCGTGCAGCTTGAGGGGGGCGCCCTCGTGCATCGCGAACGCCCCCGGCTCGGGCGTGACGCCGGCCCAGTGCGCGAGCACCCGGTCCGCCGGAGCGGACAGGTCGATGCGGCCGTCCTCGCGCGTCAGCTTGTGCGCGTAACTCGCCTCCCCCGCCTGCGGGTCGCCCGAATCGGGATCTGCGGCGATCGCAGCGACCGCCGCGAGCAGCGCGCCGGTGCCGAAGTCCGCGAGCTCGGCGAGGGCCTCACCGGCGCTGGTGCCGGGGCCGAACTCGCGCTCGTCGCGGGTGAGCACATCGCCGGCGTCGAGCGCCTCGACCAGGCGGAACACGGTCACGCCGAGGCGCCGCTCCCCCGCCATGAGCGCCCGCTGCACGGGCGCGGCACCCCGCCAGCGGGGCAGCTCGGAGAAGTGCAGGTTGATCCAGCCGTGCTCGGGCAGGCTCAGCAGCGGCTCCCGCACGAGACCGCCGTAGGCGACGATCACGCCGAGCTCCGCCCCGAGCTCCGACGCCCATGCAGCGGCGTCGTCGCCCAACCGGTTGGCCTTGAGCGTCGGGATCCCGAGATCCGCCGCGAGCCGGGCCACGGGAGACGGCGTGAGCACGCGCTTGCGCCCGAGCGGGGCGTCCTCCCGCGTGATCACGCCGGCCACGTCGTGACCCGCGTCGACGAGGGACCGCAGGCTGGGCACGGCGAACTCGGGGGTGCCGGCAAAAACTATCCGCATCCCCCCATTCTCTCAGCTCCGGGCCGCGGCCGGCGCCGGACCGGGACGGCGCGACGGAGATCGGCGCGCGGTCGGCGCCGTCGACTACGAGTCGAACACCCCGCGGTCGTCGAAGCGCAGCCGCAGCGCCTCCGGCCTCGCGCGGCCGGGCTGCTTGCCGCGGGTGCGCGACGAGGATCCCGCGGCGTCGGCGACGAGGGCGCCTCGGAGGCGTCGTGCGACCTCGGCTCCGTGGCCGTAATCGAAGCGCACGATGGCCCGCACGAGACCGGGGGGCGTGCCCGCGCGTCCGCCGGGCGGCAGCGGCGCCGGACCGAGGTGATCGACGCCGGGGAGGCCGTCGAGGGTCGCGAGCGCCCGCTCCACCTCGACGGGCCCGCCGGTGACGCTCGCCACGCGCACGGACGGCGGATACCGCAGCGCGTGGCGATCCCGCAGCTCGCTCCGCAGCCACTCGTCGGCGCGGCCCGTCGCGAACGCCCGCACCACCGGCCCGCCCCCGGAGGCGATCACGCAGACGCCGTCGGGAGCCGCGAGGGCCGCGGCGTTCTCCCACCAGCGCAGGCAGTCCTCGCCGGCGCGCAGCGTCTCGATCCCGAGCAGCCGCTCGACGTCGAGCAGCACGACCGTCCGGTACCCGCCGGCCGCGAGCGGCTCGGCGCCCCGGGTCGCGACCACGAGGGCGGGGCGGGCGTCGACGCGCTCACGAGGGTGCTCGCCGTCGCTGAGCAGCACCCGCGTCCCGGCGAACTGGCGCTCGAACTGCTCGGCCGTGCGCTCCGATCCCGTGCCCCGCTGCTCCAGATGACGGCCGCCGCAGGTGGGGCACCGCCAATCGGTCGCGAACTCGCCGCACCACCGGCAGGCCCCGCGCGCAGCGGTGCGGAACCCGATCGGGCCCGCGCAGGCGCCGCACCGCGCGAGGTCGCCGCACTCGCCGCAGACGGCCACGGGGGCGTAGCCGGGCGTCGCGACCTGCACCAGCACCGGTCCGTGCCGCAGGCCCTCGCGGATCGCGCGGGCGGCGAACTCGGGCACTCGACCCGCGAATGCGTCGGGCACGACCGACGCGTCGGCGTGCAGCACTCGCGTGCGCCGGGGCGGATTGACCTGCGCCTTGACGTAGCCGAGCATCACGAGGCGCTCGACCTCGGCGCTCCGGGAGTGCGCGGAGAAGAGGAGCCCGGCGCCCGACTGCTCGGCGCGCACGAGCGCCGCATCCCGCGCGTGGACGTAGGGCGTGAGCGGTTCGGCCAGCACGGGGTCACCGTCGTCCCACATCAGGATCGCGCCGAGCCGGTGCGCCGGCGCGTAGACGGCCGAGCGGTTGCCGAGCACGATGCGCGGCACCGGGTCGAGCGCGCGGAGGAAGCCCGCGTAGCGCTCGGCGTTCGACTGGCGCGAGTCGACACGGACGATGCCCGCGTGGCCGCGGGCGGCGAGGGCGTCGCGCACCTGATCGAGGTCGCGGTAGTCGGGAACCACGACGATGGCGCTGCGCCCGCCCGCGTGCACGGCGAGTGCGGCCCGCGCGAGCTGCTCGGCCCAGGAGCCGACCCACTCCCCCGTCTCGAGGCGGATCGGGCCGTGGGAGGCGGTGAGGGCGAGACGCTCCCCCTCGGCCAGCAGCTCGGCGAGCCGGGCCTCCTCCTGCGCAGGCGCGTAGGGACGGTCGTGGGCCCCGGGGTCGTCGGCGGTGCCCGCCGCGTGCTGCTTCTCGATTCTGACCTGCCGGGTGGGGATCGCGAGTCGGAGGATGTCGCCCGCGGAGCCCCCCGCACGGTCGGCGACGGCCCGCGCGAGCCGCCAGACCTCCGGCGTGAGCTGGGGCACCGGTGTCACGATGTCGGCGACGGGGGCGAGCTCTCCCCCGAAATCGCTGTGCTCGGCGAACCCGATGACGTAGCCGAAGCTCTTCCGGTCGCGCGAGCGGAACGGTACGCGCACGCGCTGCCCGACGCGCAGCTCGCCGGCGAGCTCGCCGGGCACGGCGTAGTCGAAGAGGTGGTCGAGCTGCGGCAGCGCGGAGTCGAGCAGCACCCGGGCGACCGGGCGCCCGTTCGCCGCCTCCGCCTCGCCCATCGTCGTTCCCGAAAGCCGGGGCGCTAGGCGCCCGCGGCGGCGCGCAGCTCGGCGACGCGCGGCGTCGCCTCCCAGGTGAACTCCGGGAGCTCGCGGCCGAAGTGACCGTAGGCGCTCGTCTTCCCGTAGATCGGGCGGAGGAGCTGCAGGTCGCGGATGATCGCGAGCGGCCGCAGGTCGAAGACCTCGCGCACCGCGGCCTCGATGCGCTCGCGCGGCACCGTCTCGGTGCCGAAGGTCTCGACGTAGAGGCCCACCGGGTGGGCGCGACCGATCGCGTAGGCCACCTGGAGCTCGGCGCGCGTCGCGAGGCCCGCGCGCACGACGTGCTTGGCGACCCAGCGCATGGCGTAGGCGGCCGAGCGGTCCACCTTCGAGGGGTCCTTGCCGCTGAACGCGCCGCCTCCGTGCCGCGATGCGCCCCCGTAGGTGTCGATGATGATCTTGCGGCCGGTCAGCCCCGCGTCGCCCATCGGCCCCCCGATGACGAACGGTCCGGCCGGGTTGATGAAGAGCTCGGCGCCCTCGCTCGACAGCGCCACCCGGTCGAGGACGGGGCGCACCACCTCGCGCTCCACGGCCTCGCGCAGCGCCGGCTGCGAGATGTCGGCGCTGTGCTGCGTCGAGACGACGACCGCCTCGATCGTGGCGGCCCGCTCGCCGTCGTAGCCGATGGTCACCTGCGTCTTGCCGTCGGGGCGCAGCTCGGGCAGCAGGCCCGACTTGCGCACCTCGGTGAGGCGCTCGGCGAGCCGATGCGCGATCCAGCTCGGCAGCGGGTGCAGCTCGGGGGTCTCGTCGGTGGCGAAGCCGAACATGATGCCCTGATCGCCCGCGCCCTGGCGGCTGAGGCTGTCGTCGAGATCGCCGCTGCGCTGCTCGAGCGAGACGTCGACGCCGCTCGCGATGTCGGGCGACTGCTGCCCGATCGACACCGACACGCCGCACGAGGAGGCATCGAATCCCATCTCCGAGCTCGTGTAGCCGATCTCGCGGATCGTCTGGCGCACGAGCTGCGGGATCTCGACGTAGCCCGACGTCGAGACCTCTCCGGCGACGTGGACGAGGCCCGTCGTCACGAGCGTCTCGACCGCAACGCGCGCGCCCGGATCCTGCTCGAGCATCGCGTCGAGGATCGAGTCGGAGATGCGATCGCAGATCTTGTCGGGGTGCCCCTCGGTCACGGACTCGGAGGTGAACTGACGCAGAGACACGGTGCTGCTCCTCGGGATTGCTCGGATGGGGTCGGTGATGGGGGCGCGGGGCGTCCGTCGGGGCCGTGGCCGCCGGCTGCAGACGAAGACGGCGCCGGACATGCGCGCAGGCTATCCGACGCCGCCGACACAGCCGCGAGGGCTGCGGAAGATGACGTGAAGCGCGCGCCGCGTGCGGCGCGCCTCCGGGCGGCGCGCTACTCGGCGCGCCGCTTCATCGTGAGCTTGCCCTCGACGATCTCGTGCAGCGCGATCGACAGCGGCTTGTCGTCGACCGACGAGTCGACCAGCGGGCCGACGTTGTCGAACAGGTTGCCGTCGTGCAGATCCGTGTAGTAGTCGTTGATCTGACGAGCCCGCTGCGCGGCGAAGGTCACGAGAGCGTACTTCGAATCCACCTTCTCGAGCAGGTCGTCGATGGGCGGGTCGATGATGCCGTTGACATTGGCCATGAAAACACTCCTCCGGTTGACCGTCCCATCCTAGCCCAGGTTCAGGATCCTCGCTGAGAGGGGCCGGACCGCGCGCCGCTACCCGAGCAGGGCGCGCACGACGACGTGGCCGCGGTCGCTCGAGAGCCGGGTCCAGGTGAGCGATCGGGCGAGCCGCACCGGGGCCGAGTCGAGGAAGCCGAGCGCCTCGGCGGCGAAGGCCGCCGCGGCCGGCACGCCGGGCGCGATCTCGCTCCCCCAGACCGAGGAGCGGACCCGGTGCACCACGGCCTCGCCGGGATCGGCAGGCAGCAGGTCCGAGACCCGGGCGATCCCCTCCTCGGCCACCCGTCTCAGCGAAGCCGCGTCGAGGGATCCCTCGGCCCGCCACCCCGAGACCGGCGGCAGCACCCCGGCCCACGCCGCCATCGCCGGCATGTCGGGCACGTCGAGCTCGGTTCCCGCGATCCCGAGCCGCGCGATGCGGTCGAGCAGCGCCCGTCCCGTCACGGTCGCGTCGGCCGGGGCGGAGGGCTCCTCGGACAGAGAGTAGGCCCGCATCGCCAGCACCACCGGCACGGCGTCCGTGATGCCCCTCGGGGCCTGCGTGCACCCGTACACCGCGAGCGTGCGGCCCCGCGTGACCATGCGCACCTCGGGCTGACCGACCCGCTGGAGCCGTTCGAGGAACGTGCGCAGATCGTCGCGGGACGCCGGATCGGCGAGAGACAGCGTTTCGTTCATCCCCTCCAGCCTAGCTAGGCTGGGACCAGCCCGCTCCGCAGCCGGGCCCGCATGAGGGAGGACACATGACCGCCACACCGGATCTCGTCGACATGCTCTCCGTCGTCGACGCCGGCGCCCGCACGAGCGACGACATCCTCACCGGCCGCGGCCTCGCCTCCCCCACGGGGCGCGCGTTCGGCGGGCAGGTGCTCGGCCAGTCGATCGCGGCCGCCGGCACCACGCTTCCGCCGGGCCGCGAGATCCACTCCATGCACGGCTACTTCCTCCGCCCCGGCGACGGCGAGAAGCGCATGACCTTCGAGGTGGCGCGGCTGCACGACGGCCGCTCCTTCTCGACCCGCCGCACCCAGGCCTATCAGGGCGGTGAGGTGCTGATGTCGATGATCGCCTCGTTCCAGGACCCTGACGAGGGCCTCGACCACCAGGTCGACATCGACCTCTCGGCGGTGCCGTCGCCCGAGAACCTGCCGAGCGTCTGGGAGACGTACGGGCACCTGGCGGGGAGCGGACGGGCCTCCTGGGTGCTCAACCGCCCGTTCGACTTCCGGCACGTCGAGTCGGACATCATCCTCGACGTGGCCGAGCGCAGCGACCGGCAGCGGGTGTGGATGCGCACCCGCGACTCCATGCCCGACGGGCGCACGCTGCACTGCGCCGCGCTCGCGTTCGCGAGCGACTACCTGCTGCTCGAACCGGTGCTGCGCCGGCACGGCATCCCGTGGGCCACGCCCGGCATGCGCGGCGCGAGCCTCGACCACGCGATGTGGTTCCACCGCCCGTTCCGCGTCGACGAGTGGCTGCTCTACGAGCTCGAGTCGCCAACGGCTCAGGGCGGCCGCGGGCTCGCCACCGGGCGCTTCTACGACCGCGGCGGGGCGCTCGTCGCGAGCGTCGCCCAGGAGAGCATGATCCGGATCCCCGGCCGCGAGTAGCTGGCGGTCGCGGCCGCCCGCGGTCGCGAGACGCGAGCGGGAGACGCGGTCGCGAGATGCCACGGGGATCAGCCGCGGCGCATCGGCACCGGCTCGTCGGTCCAGGGCTCGATCGAGGCACGCGCGCCGGGGGTGAGCTTCGTGGGGCGCAGGGTGAGCCCGTCCACCGTCACGATGGTCGTGATCGCTCGGGCGACGACGCGACGGTCACCCGCCGCCCCGTCGACCACCTCGTAGTGCAGCTCGAGGCTCGAGCCGCCGAGCTTGCCGACCCACATCTCGATCGTGATCGGCCGCTCACTGTACTCGAGCACCCCGAGGAACTCGATCCGCTGGCTCGCGACCAGCATCTTGAGCCCCTCCGGGCCCTCTCCGCGGAAGTACCCCTCCATGCCGGTGCGCTCTCTGGCGGCGCCCGTCTGGAAGACTCGCACGCGCGTCTCCTCCAGATACCGCGCGTAGGCCACGTTGTTGATGTGGCCATACGCGTCCTGGTCGCCCCAGCGCAGTTCCATGTCGACGCGCGCTCGTGCCATTCGCTTCCCTCCCGGTCGATCCTGAGCGGGTTCGCCGCGGCAGCGTCACCCCGCCCCGTCCCGCATCCTCACCACCGCCGAGAGGCGGGTTCTCGCCCTGGATCCCGTGATCCGGAGCGAGAACCCGCCTCTCGGCGTACCGTCACCCGCGGGTCAGCTTGCGATAGGTGACGCGAGAGGGCTTCGCGGCGTCGGGGCCGAGACGCTCGATCTTGTTCTGCTCGTACGCCTCGAAGTTGCCCTCGAACCAGTACCAGCTCGCCGGGTTCTCCTCGGTGCCCTCGTAGGCGAGGATGTGCGTGGCGATGCGGTCGAGGAACCACCGGTCGTGCGTGATGACCACGGCGCAGCCGGGGAACTCGAGCAGCGCGTTCTCGAGGCTCGTCAGGGTCTCGACGTCGAGGTCGTTGGTCGGCTCGTCGAGCAGCAGCAGGTTGCCGCCCTGCTTGAGCGTGAGCGCGAGGTTCAGGCGGTTGCGCTCGCCTCCGGAGAGCACGCCGGCGGGCTTCTGCTGATCCGGGCCCTTGAAGCCGAAGGTCGACACGTAGGCGCGCGAAGGGATCTCGGTCTTGCCGACCTGGATGTAGTCGAGCCCGTCGGAGACGACCTCCCAGACGGTCTTCTTCGGGTCGATGCCACCGCGGGTCTGATCGACGTAGCTCAACTCGACGGTCTCGCCGATCTTCAGCTCGCCGCCGTCGAGGGGCTCGATGCCGACGATGGTCTTGAACAGCGTCGTCTTGCCGACGCCGTTCGGGCCGATGATGCCGACGATGCCGTTGCGGGGCAGCGAGAACGACAGGCCGTCGATGAGGGTGCGGCCGTCGAAGCCCTTCTGCAGGTCCTTGGCCTCCAGCACGAGGTTGCCGAGACGGGGGCCGGCCGGGATCTGGATCTCCTCGAAGTCGAGCTTCCGCGTGCGCTCGGCCTCCGCGGCCATCTCCTCGTAGCGCGCGAGGCGGGCCTTGGACTTCGCCTGGCGCCCCTTCGAGTTGGAGCGCACCCACTCGAGCTCCTCCTTGAGGCGCTTCTGCAGCTTCGCGTCCTTCTTGCCCTGCACCTCGAGGCGCGCGGCCTTCTGCTCCAGGTAGGTGGAGTAGTTGCCCTCGTAGGGGTAGAGGCGGCCGCGGTCGACCTCGCAGATCCAGGTGGCGACGTGGTCGAGGAAGTAGCGGTCGTGGGTGACGGCCATGACGGCGCCCGGGTACTTCGCGAGGTGCTGCTCGAGCCACAGCACGCTCTCGGCGTCGAGGTGGTTGGTGGGCTCGTCGAGCAGCAGCAGGTCGGGCTTCTCGAGCAGCAGCTTGCAGAGTGCGACGCGGCGCTTCTCGCCGCCCGAGAGGTTCTTCACGACCGCGTCGGCCGGCGGGCAGCGCAGTGCGTCCATGGCCTGCTCGAGCTGGTTGTCGAGATCCCAGCCGTCGACCGCGTCGATGGCCTCCTGCAGCTCCCCCATCTCGGGCAGCAGCTTGTCGTAGTCGGCGTCGGGGTCGGCCATCTCGGCGGAGATCTCGTTGAAGCGGTCGAGCTTGCCCTTGATCTCGGCGACACCCTGCTGCACGTTCTCGAGCACGGTGGCGTCTTCGTCGAGCTCGGGCTCCTGCATGAGGATGCCCACCGAGTAGCCGGGCGTGAGGATCGCCTCGCCGTTCGACGGGGTGTCGAGGCCGGCCATGATCTTCAGGATCGTGGACTTGCCGGCGCCGTTGGGGCCGACGACGCCGATCTTCGCGCCGGGCAGGAACGCCATCGTCACGTCGTCGAGGATCACCTTGTCGCCGTGCGCCTTGCGCGCGCGAACCATCTGATAAATGTACTCAGCCATAATCTCTTCACTTCGGCGCCCGGCGCCGGGAACTCCCTGCTGTCAGAGGATGAACGGTAACCGCCCTCTACCCTACCCGCGGGGCGCCGGCTCCGGGCGAGGGTCCGCTCAGGATCGGCGATCCAGTGCGAGCTCGGCGCCGAATCCGGGCCGCGCCCCGAACGAGCATCACGGGCCCCTCACCGGGCCGCGGCCCCTCACCAGTCGATGGGCCTGGTCTCGCCGATCAGGCAGACGTTCTGCTCCGGGCCCACGGCGGGCATCGCCTCCGCGGTGAAGCTCCGGTCCTCGGGAACCAGCTGACCGATGAGGCAGTCGCTCTCGATCCTCACCGCCACGAAGATGCTGTCGGCCGGCAGCCCCGTCCTCGACTGATCGAAGCTGACCTGCATCGTCGTCCGGTCGAATCCGGCGGCGGCGACGGCGTCGACGACGGGCTGTCCCTGGATGGCCCCCTCGCCGGCGGCGTACGCGCGGAGCGTCTCCGTGAAGAAGGGCAGGTTCTCCTCGGCCGACCCTCCCGGCACGAGCTCGGGTGCGACCTCGGGTTCGGCCGGCGTCTCGCGCGGCGGCGTCTCGGGAGTGGGCCCCTCGAGCAGGAAGCACCCGGCGAGCAGCGGCGCGGCGGCGAGGAGCGCAGCGGCGGCGAGCGCCGCACGGCCTCCCCGAGTCCGTGCCGGCGCGCGGCGGAGCGTCGGGGCGGAGGGGCTGGGAGACTTCACGAGCCCAGCTTACGGGCCTCCACCTGTGGTCGCGCTCAAGGCTTCTCCCTGCCATTCGGTCGCCCAGCCGTTCGTTGCTCAGCCGCCGCGTCTTCCAGCCGTCACGTCCCTCCAGCCGGCACGTCGTCACGTCGTCACGTCGCCCAGCCGCCACGTCCCGCGCCGTGCGTCGCCTCGCCCAGCCGCCGAGTCGCCCACAGACGGCGTCGCCGCCCGTTCGGGGGCCTTCTCTCCACAGTTGTCCGCTTCCGCCTGCCCGCTCGCGCCGATCCGCCCATGCTGGATGCCGAGGGGCCCGGCGCATCGAGGCACGGCGCGTCGGGCGCCCTCGCCAGCGGCGGCCGCCCGGTCGCCCCGAGAGACGGAGGAAGTCATGAATACCCCAGTGAGCATCGTCGGCATCGTCGCCACGGATCCACGGCTCGTGCAGACCGGGAGCAGCATCCCGCTGTGCTCCTTCCGGGTGGCGAGCAGCGACCGGCGCTACGACCGCGAGCGTCAGGAGTGGGTGCCCGGGGAGACCAACTGGTTCACCGTGAGCGCCTTCCGCACGCTCGCCGCCCACGCCCACCAGTCCTTCGCCAAGGGCGACCGGGTGATCGTCAGCGGCAGGCTGCGCGTGCGCCGCTGGGAGGCGAACGAGAAGTCGGGGATCTCCGTGGAGATCGACGCCGATGCGCTCGGCCACGACCTCCGCTGGGGCGTCTCGCGATTCACCAAGCGGCACGGCTCCGTTGAGGACGACGGTCCCGGTCGTGGCGGCCCCGAAGGAGGCTCCGGCACGGAGCATCGCGGCGGAGGTGCCGACACGGGGGCGGATGATCGACCGAGCGGCGCCCAGATGAGCGACGGCACGGGCGGCGGCGAGGTGCACGGCGCTGAGCTGCGCGGGGCCGAGCTGCGCGGGGCCGAGCTGCGCGGGGCCGAGCTGCACGGCGGCAGCACCGAACCGCGCGACGAGGGGCCAGCGCGGCGCGGTGCCGGCCCGGAGCAGCGCAGCGACGGCTTCCTCCCGGCGGCGGTCTGAGCAGGGTTCCGCGGCTCTACGACTCCGCAGCTCTACGACTCCGAGGCTTCGCGTCTCCGCGACTTCGCGGCTACGACAGGTACTCGGCGAAGGAGGCGCGCACCTTGTTCACCTTCGGCACCGCGACGGCGAGGCAGTAGCCCTGGGTCGGGTTCTTGGCAAAGAAGTCCTGGTGGTACTCCTCCGCCGGGAAGACCTCACCGAGCGGCTCGATCTGCGTGACGATCTCCTCGGGGCGGTCCTCGCTCGTCCACCAGGCGGCGGCGCGGAGCTTGGCGGCCTCGAAGAGCTGGCGCTGATCCTCATCGACGTAGAACATCGCCGAGCGGTACTGCGTGCCGACGTCGGCGCCCTGGCGGTTGAGCTGCGTCGGGTCGTGCATCGTGAAGAAGGCGTCGAGCACGATCTCCGGCGGCAGCACGGTCTCGTCGAAGGTGACCGCCACCGCCTCCGCGTGGCCGGTCGCCCCGGTGCAGACCTGCTCGTAGCTGGGGTTCGGCGTCGCACCCCCCGTGTAGCACGACACGACGCTCTCCACCCCCCGCAGGGCCCGGTACGCGGCGTCGAGGCACCAGAAGCAGCCGCCCGCGAGCACGAAGGTCGTCGACATCGTTATCCCTCTTCCTTCCGGCGGTCCCCGGGATCGTCCTCGCTCCGTTCCGCGCCCGTCCACCACGTGTCCTCGGGCGTCGCGGGCAGATGACGCTTGTGCGCCGAGGTGAGGTAGCGTCGCTCGAGGTTCGCCGCGGCCGCCGCAGCGACCTCCTCGCCGCGCAGATACGCGTCGATCTCGGCGTAGCTCACCCCCAGACTCGCTTCGTCGGTCTGCCCGGGGTCGCTGTCGAGCAGGTCGGCGGTCGGCACCTTCTTCCAGAGGCGCTCCTCGGCGCCGAGGTGGCGCAGCATCGCGGCCCCCTGCCCCTTCGTGAGGCCGGCGAGCGGCAGCACGTCGGCAGCGCCGTCCCCGAACTTCGTGAAGAAGCCGGTGATGGCCTCGGCGGCGTGATCCGTTCCGATGACGAGCAGGCCGCGATCCCCCGCGATCGTGTACTGGGCGATCATCCGCATGCGGGCCTTCACGTTGCCCTTGGTGAAATCGGTGACGGGCGTACCCAGGGCCTCGCCCACCTCCGCGGTGATCGCGTCCACGCCCGAGGCGATGTTCACGGAGACCTGGGCGTCGGGGCGGATGAAGGACAGGGCGAGTTGAGCGTCGTCCTCGTCGTGCTGCACGGCGTAGGGCAGTCGCACCGCCACGAACTCGGCCTCCCGCCCCTCGGCGCGCAGCCGCTCTGCGGCCAGCTGGGCGAGTCTGCCGGCCAGCGTGGAGTCCTGGCCGCCCGAGATGCCGAGAACGAAGCCGCGGACGCCGGGCGAGGCGCGCACGTAGTCGACGAGGAACCCGACTCGACGCTCGACCTCCGCGGCCGCGTCGACCTCGGGTCTGGCTCCCAGGTCGCGAATGATCCGTCGTTGCATGTCGCTCATGGGCCCAGCCTACTCCGCTCGTGTTACGGGGAGACTACTTCGAGGGGCGGGGTTCACACCGCGCGGTGGGCGTGGTAATAGGCGAGCAGCGCCCGGGTGGAGGGGTCCTGGGCCTCGGCTGCCGCCTCGTCGCCCTCGACGGCGGGGGCGATCTGCAGCGCCAGCTGCTTCCCGAGCTCGACGCCCCACTGGTCGAAGGAGTTGACGCCCCACACGGCGCCCTGCGTGAAGGTGATGTGCTCGTAGAGGGCGATCAGCTGTCCGAGCACCGCGGGCGTCAACGACGGCGCGAAGATCGAGGTGGTCGGCCGGTTCCCCGCGAAGGTGCGCGCGGCGACGAGCGGTCCGGTGGTGCCCTCCGCCTCCACCTCGGCGGCGGTCTTGCCGAAGGCCAGCGCCTTGGTCTGGGCGAGGAAATTCGCGAGGAACAGCCCGTGCACGTCGCGATCGCCGTCCCGCAGGGGGTAGGCGGGGTTCGCGAATGCGATGAAGTCGGCGGGGATCAGCCGGGTGCCCTGGTGGATCAGCTGGTAGAACGCGTGCTGGCCGTTCGTGCCGGGCTCGCCCCAGAAGACCTCGCCGGTGTCCGTGCTGACCGGCGCCCCGTCCCACCGCACCGATTTCCCGTTGGACTCCATGGTCAGCTGCTGCAGATAGGCCGGGAAACGGTGCAGCTGCTGCGCGTACGGCAGCACGGCGTGCGACTGCGCACCGAGGAAGTTCACGTACCAGACGTTGAGGAGACCCATCATCACCGGCACGTTGCGCTCGAGCGGCTCGGTGCGCACGTGCTCGTCGACGGCGTGGAAGCCGGCGAGCATCTCGCGGAACCGCTCGGGGCCGAGGGTGATCGCGAGCGGCAGCCCGATGGCCGAGTCGACCGAGTAGCGTCCGCCCACCCAATCCCAGAACCCGAAGGCGTTGTCGGGGTCGATCCCGAACTCCGCGACCCGGTCGAGGGCCGTCGAGACGGCGACGAAGTGGTGGGCGACGGCACCCGTGCGGCTCGCGTCGTCCTGGCCGATCGCACCGGCCGCTGCGAGCCCCTCCCAGAGCCAGGCCCGGGCGAGGCGGGCGTTGGTGAGCGTCTCGAGAGTGGTGAAGGTCTTGGAGGCCACGATGAACAGCGTGGTCGCGGGATCGAGGTCCGCGGTCTTCTGGGCGAGATCGGTCGGATCGATGTTCGAGACGAAGCGGGCTTCGATGCCGGCGTCCGCGTAGGGTGCGAGCGCCTCGGAGACCATGACCGGGCCGAGGTCGGAGCCGCCGATGCCGATGTTCACGACGTGCGTGACGCGCTTGCCGGTGACGCCGAGCCACTCGCCGGAGCGGACGCGCTCCGCGAAGGCGGAGAGCGACTCGAGCACCGACTGCACGTCGGCGTCGACCTGCTGGCCGTCGACGACCAGGGCCGGCGAAGCCCCGGCGGGTCGCCGCAGCGCCGTGTGCAGCACGGCGCGATCCTCGGTCGTGTTGATGTGCTCGCCCGCGAGCATCGCCGCGTAGCGCTCGGCGACCCCCGTCTGCTCGGCCAGACGCACGAGAGCCGACGCGATCTCGTCGGTGACCAGGTTCTTCGACAGGTCGACGTGCAGATCGGCGAGCGGGAGCGCGAATCGCTCGGCCCGATCCGGATCCTCGGCGAACCAGGAGCGCAGATCTGGCGCGAACGTCTCTCGGAGCGCGGAGAGCTCGGCCCAGGCCGAGGTAGCTGTGGGATCGATCGAAGCGGTCATGCCTCCCAGAGTAGACCGAGCGCGTCGTCCGCACACCGGCGCCGCGCCTCAGCCGGTGAGGCAGCGGGGGCCGAGCAGTCCCTTGAGCTCACCGTAGAGGTCGGCGGTCACGCGCACCGGGAAGGGCAGCTCGAACACGCGAACCCCCAGCTGGGTGATCAGGTGCAGTCGCACCTCGCTCTCGCCGCGGTGGCGTCGCAGAGTCTCCTTGAGGTCCTCCATCAGGGGTTCCGTCGCCCGGTGGTCCGCGAGCGAGATCGTCAGCGTCGCCGCGTCGTCCTGCACCGCGGCGTCGATCGGCTTCACCCCGTAGGCGTGCATCGACATGCCGTCGTCTCGGGCGTTCATCTTGCCCCGCAGCGCCACGATCGTGTCGGGCTGGAGCATGCTGCCGAACTCCTGGTACGTCTTGCCCATGAAGAGCGCCTGGATCTCGCCCGTGAAGTCCTCGATCGAGACCATGCCGTAGAGGTTGCCCGACTTCGCGGTGCGGTGCTGCACGCTCGTGAGCAGCCCCGCGATGGTGACGATCTCGCCGTCGTAGTTCGCATCGGGGTTCGTCACCTGCTCGACCGTGACCGAGGCCTCCTTCGCGAGCGCCGTCTCCAGTCCGCGCAGCGGGTGGTCGGAGACGTAGAGGCCCAGCATCTCGCGCTCGAAGGCGAGCTTGTCCTTCTTCGTCCACTCGGGGCGCTCGGGCACGCGCGAGACCGCGTCGGAGGATGCCCCCGTGTCCTCGGCCGCGGCGGCGAAGAGCGAGTCGAAGTCGAATCCGACGTTGCCGTTCTCGGCGTCGCGCTTGTCCTTCACCGCGCTCTCGACCGCCGACTCGTGGATCTCGACGAGCGCCCGGCGGGTCGATCCCATCGTGTCGAACGCGCCGGCCTTGATGAGCGACTCGATGGTGCGCTTGTTGAGCACCTGCATGGGCACGTGCTTCAGGAACTCGTGGAAGGTCTCGAAGTCGCCCTCGCGCTCGCGCGCCTGGCGGATCCCCTCGACGACGTGCGCGCCGACGTTGCGCACGGCGCCGAGGCCGAAGCGGATGTCCTCGCCGGTCGCGGCGAAGTTGACGAACGACTCGTTGACGTCGGGCGGCAGTACCCTGATGCCCATGCGGCGGCACTCGTTGAGGTAGAGCGCGAGCTTGTCCTTCGAGTCGCCGACGCTCGTGAGCAGCGCGGCCATGTACTCGGCGGGATAGTGGGCCTTGAGGTAGGCCGTCCAGAAGCTGACGACGCCGTAGGCCGCGGAGTGCGCCTTGTTGAACGCGTAGTCGGAGAACGGCAGCAGGATGTCCCACAGGGCCTTGATCGCGGCCTCCGAGTAGCCGCGCTCCTTCATGCCTCCGGAGAAGCCCTCGTACTGCTTGTCGAGCTCCGACTTCTTCTTCTTGCCCATGGCCCGGCGCAGGATGTCGGCCTGTCCGAGCGAGAACCCGGCCACCTTCTGCGCGATCGACATCACCTGCTCCTGGTAGATGATGAGGCCGTAGGTCGTGTCGAGGATGTCGCGCAGCGGTTCCTCGAGCTCGGGATGGATCGGGGTGATCTGCTGCAGGCCGTTCTTGCGCAGCGCGTAGTTGGTGTGCGAGTCGGCGCCCATGGGCCCCGGCCGGTAGAGCGCCAGCACGGCCGAGATGTCCTCGAAGTTGTCGGGCTTCATGAGGCGCAGCAGGCCGCGCATGGGGCCGCCGTCGAGCTGGAACACGCCGAGCGTGTCTCCTCTCGCCAGCAGCTCGTACGATGCGGCGTCGTCGAGGGCGAGCGTCTCGAGATCCAGCTCCTCGCCGCGGTTCAGCTTGATGTTCTCCAGCGCGTCGGAGATGATCGTGAGGTTGCGGAGGCCGAGGAAGTCCATCTTGATCAGCCCCAGGCCCTCGCAGGTCGGGTAGTCGAACTGCGTGACGATCTGGCCGTCCTGCTCGCGCTTCTGCAGCGGGATGATGTCGATGAGGGGATCGCTCGACATGATCACGCCCGCCGCGTGCACGCCCCACTGGCGTTTCAGCCCCTCGAGGCCCAGCGCCGTGTCGTAGACGCGCTTCGCGTCGGGATCCTCCTGCAGCACGGCGCGGAACTCGGCCGCCTCCTTGTACCGCGGGTGCTGCGGGTCGGTGATCCCGGACAGCGGGATGTCCTTCGCCATGACCGCCGGCGGCATCGCCTTCGTCAGCTTCTCGCCCATGCCGAACGGGAAGCCCAGCACGCGCGAGGCGTCCTTGAGCGCCTGCTTCGACTTGATCGTGCCGTAGGTGACGATCTGCGCCACGCGCTCGTCCCCGTACTTCTCGGTCACGTACTTGATGACCTCGCCGCGGCGGCGATCATCGAAGTCGACGTCGAAGTCGGGCATCGAGACGCGGTCGGGGTTCAGGAAGCGCTCGAAGATGAGCCCGTGCTGCAGCGGGTCCAGGTCGGTGATCCTCATCGCGTAGGCGACCATCGAGCCCGCGCCCGAGCCCCGGCCGGGGCCCACGCGGATCCCGTTGTCCTTCGACCAGTTGATGAAATCGGCGACGACGAGGAAGTAGCCCGGGAACCCCATCTGGGTGATGACGCCGATCTCGTACTCGGCCTGCTTGCGCACGTCGTCGGGAATGCCGTTCGGGTAGCGGTAGTGCAGGCCCCGCTCGACCTCCTTCACGAACCAGCTGTCCTCGGTCTCGCCCTCGGGGACCGGGTAGCGGGGCATATAGTTGGCGGAGGTGTTGAACTCGACGCTGCAGCGCTCCGCGATGAGCAGGGTGTTGTCGCAGGCGTCGGGGTGGTCGCGGAAGAGGTGCCGCATCTCGGCGGCGGTCTTCAGGTAGTAGCCGGATCCGTTGAACTGGAAGCGGTTCGGATCGTCGAGCCGGGATCCCGACTGCACGCAGAGCAGCGCCGAGTGCGCCTCGGCGTCGGCCTCGTGGACGTAGTGCAGGTCGTTCGTCGCGACGAGCGGGATCGAGAGCTCCTTCGCGATCCTCAGGAGGTCGCCCTGCACCCGGCGCTCGATGTCGAGGCCGTGATCCATGAGCTCGCAGAAGAAGTTCTCCTTGCCGAAGATGTCCTGGAACTCGGCCGCGGCCTTGACCGCCTCGTCGTACTGGCCGAGGCGCAGACGCGTCTGGATCTCGCCCGACGGGCAGCCCGTCGTCGCGATGATGCCCTTGCCGTAGGTCTGCAGGAGCTCGCGGTCCATGCGCGGCTTGAAGTAGTACCCCTCCATGGACGAGTAGCTCGACAGCCGGAAGAGGTTGTGCATGCCCTCCGTCGTCTCGGAGAGCATCGTCATGTGGGTGTACGCGCCGGCGCCCGAGACGTCGTCGCCGGCACCGTCGCCCCACTTCACGCGGGTGCGGTCCGAGCGATGCGTGCCCGGGGTCAGGTACGCCTCGATCCCGATGATCGGGTTCAACCCGCGATCCCGAGCCTGCTTCCAGAAGTCGAACGCGCCGAACGTGTTGCCGTGGTCGGTGACGGCGATCGCTGGCATGCCCTGCTCGACCACCGCGTCCATCAGCCCGCCCACGCGGGCCGCGCCGTCGAGCATCGAGTACTCGCTGTGCGTGTGCAGATGTACGAAGCTGTCCGTGCCGCCCATGCATGCTCCCTGCTCGCGGTGATCCGAGGCCCCGACCAGGGTACCGCGCCCCGCTGACATCGGGTCGGGATCGGGGACCGGGATCCCGCTTCCCGGGCGCGTCCACCGATCCGCCCACCGTTCCCGGCCCGTCTACCGACCCAGCCGCTCCGCGCAGGGCACGCAGTGCTCGGCGAAGGGCCGCGCCTCGAGGCGGGCCTCCGGGATCGGCCGTCCGCAGGCGGCGCAGCGGCCGTACTCCCCCGCCTCCCATCGGTGCAGCGCGCCCTCCGCTCGCTGCAGTTCCGCGCGAGCGCGGCCGACCAGGCCGGCGAGCCGCGACCACTCGGACGAGAGGGTCACGCCCTCGGGGTCGTGCTCGTCGTCGTCGTTCTCGCTCCGGCGAGCCCTGGTCAGCGCATCGAGGGCTTCGGCAACGGTCTCGAGCCGCTCCGCGGCGCGCTCGCGCAGCTCCAGCAGCAGCGTGCGCAGGGGTTCGTCCGAGGGCATGCCCTCACCCTACCGAGGCGGCGCTCCGGACGGGGGCGCTCGCCCGGCCACCGACGGGGGCGCCGCGAGGAGGGAGCGGCATCGCCGAACGGAGCGCCGGCTACCCCTCGAGCACGTCGAGGGCGTGCTGCAGGTCGGCCGGGTAGACGCTCTCGAACTCGACCGGCTCCCCCGTCGCGGGATGCCGGAAGCCGAGCCGCATCGCGTGCAGCCACTGGCGCGTCAGCCCGAGACGCTCCGACAGCGTCGGGTCGGCGCCGTACATCCCGTCGCCCACGCACGGGTGGCGCTGGGCGGCCATGTGCACGCGGATCTGGTGGGTGCGGCCGGTCTCGAGCCGCACCTCGAGCAGCGTCGCGTAGGGGAACGCCTCGAGCGTGTCGTAGTGGGTCACCGAGGGCTTGCCGTCGCGCGTGACCGCGAACTTCCACTCGTGGCCGGGGTGCCGACCGATCGGCCCCTCGATGGTTCCCGAGAAGGGATCCGGATGCCCCTGCACCACCGTGTGGTAGATCTTGTCGACCTCGCGCTCCTTGAAGGCCCGCTTCAGCTCGCGGTACGCGTGCTCGCTCTTCGCGACCACCATGAGGCCGCTCGTGCCCGCGTCGAGGCGGTGCACCACGCCCTGCCGCTCGGCGGGACCGGAGGTCGCGATCCGGTACCCGGCCCCCGCGAGAGCGCCGAGCACGGTCGGCCCCTGCCAGCCGAGCGACGGGTGCGCGGCGACGCCGGCGGGCTTGTCGACCACGACGAGGTCGTCGTCGTCGTGGACGATCCCGAGCTCGGGCAGATCGACCGGAACCACCTCGGGCCCCGTCTTCTCCTCCCAGCTCACCTCGAGCCAGCCGCCGGCGCTCAGCCGGTCCGACTTGCCGAGCGCGCGCCCGTCGAGCGACACGCCGCCCCCCTGCGCGATCTCGGCCGCGAAACTGCGCGAGAAGCCGAGCATCTTCGCGAGCGCGGCGTCCACCCGCTCACCGACCAGGCCGTCGGGCACGGGCAGGCTGCGGTGCTCCATCAGCGATCCCCCGTCGATGCGCGCGGTTCGGGATCGGCGTCCGGTTCGGGATCGGATCCGGAACCGAGCCCGTCATCGCCCGCACGGCCCTCACGATCGGCGCGCGGTTCGGGATCGGCGCCCGGTTCCTCGCCGGTCTCCTCCTCTATCGCCTCCTCCATCGCGCGCCGCTCGGCCCGGGTGAGGCGCGGCGACCCGTCGGACGGCACGCCGAGCAGCGTGATCAGCACGAAGAGGCACATGCCGCCGACGATGCCGATGTCGGCGATGTTGTAGATGGCGGGGGTGAATCCGAGCCACATCCACGGCGTCAGGATGAAGTCGATGACGTGCCCCTCGGGGAAGCCCGGCGCGCGCGTCAGCCGATCGGTGAGGTTGCCGAGCACACCGCCGAGCAGCAGCCCGAGGAAGACGGCCCACGGCACCGAGCGCAGCCTGCGGATCTGCCACAGGATCACCCCGACGACGACGGTGGCGAGGATCGTGAAGATCCAGGTCGAGCCGCTCGCCATGGAGAAGGCGGCGCCGGGGTTCCTGACGAAGTGCCACTGCAGGACCTCGCCGAGCACCGGCACCGAGCGTCCCTCGGGGAGGTTCTCGACGACCCAGTTCTTCGACAGCTGGTCGGCTGCGTACACGACGATCGCGACGCCGACCAGGAGCACAGGCACCAGGAGGCGTCGCGACGTCGAGGGTGTGGCGCCCCGCGCCACGACGGGTGCGTCGTTCACGCTCCCGGGTTACTGCAGGCCCTCGGGCGCACCGTTGGGCTCGGGCGATCCGTCCAGGCCTCGCAGCTGGGACTCGATGTAGGAGCGCAGGGTCGAACGGTACTCGCCCTCGAACTCGCGCAGCTCGCGGATCTTGCTGCGCAGGTCGATGCGCTCCTCGCCGAGGATCCGGAGCTCCTCCGCGCGCTGCTTCTGCGCCTCCTCGACCAGCTGCTTCGCGGTGCCCTCGGCATCCTGGATGAGCCGATCGCGCTTCGCCTCGCCCTCCTGCACGTGCTTGTCGTGCAGTTCGAGGGCGAGCTGCAGCATGGCGCTGGACTTGATCGCGTCGCCCTGATTCTGCGACATCGTGGTCTCGGCGACGGGGGCGGCCGGCTTCGGCGCGTCCACGACGATGGTGCGCTCGGCGGCGCTCTCCGACTCGGCGGGGACCGCGGCGCCCGCACCCGAAGCCGCCTTCGCCTCGGCCGCCTCGAGCTTGGCGGTGAGCTCCTCGATCTGCGAGCGCAGCTCTTCCTTCTCCTGCTCGTGCTGGCGCAACTCCTCGACGATCGTGTCCAGGAAGTCGTCGACCTGATCCAGGTCGTAGCCGTCGCGGAATTTGGTGATCGTGAACTTCTGATTCACGACGTCTTCAGGTGTCAGGGCCATTCGTGAGTCTCTTTCGCTTCGGGACCACTGACGTGGTCATGGTCAACGCTAGCAAACATTGCGGGGAACGCGCCTCCCGGATGTCCAGCTGTCCGCCGCTAGCGGATCAGGACGCCGAGCAGCCCGGAGACGATGATGCAGCTGATCAGGGTGAGCGGCCACCCCAGGTCGAGGGCGATCTGGCCGATCCGGATCGGAGGCAGGATCCTCCGGAACATGCGGATGGGCGGGTCGGTGACGGTGTACACAGCCTCGACCAGCACGAGCAGCGGACCGGTCGGTCTGAACCTGCGGTTCAGGACACGGATCCAGTCGAGGACGAACCGCCCCCACAGGATGAAGATGTAGATCTGGAGGAGGAGTCGCAGGATGATCGCGACGAGTGCGAGGAACCCCACCGGCTACGCGGAGGGACTCACGAAGAAGGAGCCGCTCTCGTTCTTCTGCTGCTCCTCGCCGCTCACCGCGATGTTCTCGGGCGAGAGCAGGAAGACCTTGCTGGTGACGCGCTCGATGCGGCCGCGCAGGCCCATGGAGAGGCCGCTCGCGAAGTCGATCAGCCGCTTGGCGTCGGCCTCGTTCATCTGGGAGAGGTTCAGGATGACCGGGACGCCGTCGCGGAAGCTCTCCGCGATGAGGGTGGCGTCGCGGTACTCGCGGGGGTGCACTGTGAGGATCTCGTTCATAGCCTGGGCCGGGGTGTGTCGGGTGGGGGTCACCTTGCGCAGCGGGGTCACGGGGGCCTTCTGCTGGGCGGGGCGGCTGCTCTCGGCCGGCCTCACGGGCGCTGCGGCCGGCTCGGAGGCGGACGTCGCGGGAGCGGCGTTCGCGGAACTCTGGTTCTCGAGATCCTCCTCGGCGAGGCCGAGAAACACCATCGTCTTCTTCAGCGGGTTGCTCATGTTCTCTCCCAACGATTGCGTGCTCTTCGAGACTAACGGGGGTCCGGACGTTTGCCCGTGATTGCACTGCCGATGCGCAGGTGTGTCGCGCCGGCGGCGATCGCCTCCGCGTAGTCGTGGGTCATCCCCGCCGAGATCGCGTCCGCGTCGGGGGCGATCGCCCGGACGCGCTCCGAGTAGCCGGCGAGCCGCGCGAACGCGCTCGCCGGCTCCTCCTCGAGCGGCGCGACCGCCATGACGCCTCTGAGACGCAGCGCGGGGGACGCGAGCATCCGCTCGGCGAGCGGCTCGATGCCGTCGGGCGCGACGCCTCCGCGCGCGGGATCGTCCGTGAGGTTGATCTGCATGAAGGCGTCGATCGGCGGCCGGGAGCCCTCCTCCGCGGCGAGCCGGTCGAGCGGAGCGATCACGGCGTCGCGGTCGATGGAGTGGATCGCGTGCGCGTAGCCGGCGACCTGCCTGGCCTTCTTGCTCTGCAGCTGACCGACGAAGTGCCACCTCAGGTCGAGCGACGCGAGCTCGCGGGCCTTCGCCTGCGCCTCCTGATGCCGGTTCTCGCCCACGTCCCGCACGCCGAGTTCCGCGAGCGCCGCGACGAGGCTCGCCGGGTGGAACTTCGTGACGACGATGAGCGTGAGATCCTCGGGATCCCGGCCCGCGACCCGGCAGGCGTCGCCGATTCCGCCGCGCACCTCGGCCAGCCGATCGGCCAGCCCCGGGAACTGCGGCGTCTCCGGAGCACCCACGGCGTCTACCTCAGGAACTCGGGGATGTCGAGATCGAGGTCGTCGCCGTCGAACGCGGGATCCGGGAGCTGCGCCTCCACCGGGGGGTTGGAGATGGCCTCGCCGAACTCGCCGGCGCCCTCGCCCGATGCGGCGGCGCCGGCGCCGGCGCCCGCCGCTGCCGCTGTACGGCCCTGGCTGGTGGTCGCGGCCTCCTCGAGAGTCTCGACGTGGCTGCCGCGGCGCCCGCGCTCGTTCGACGGGGTCGAGGCTGCCGCCGCCCCCGGCTCGGCGTCGAAGCCGGCGGCGATGACGGTGACGCGCACCTCGTCGCCGAGCGTGTCGTCGATGACGGTTCCGAAGATGATGTTCGCCTCGGGATGCACGACGTCCTGCACCAGCGAGGAGGCCTCGTAGATCTCGCTGAGCGCGAGGTTCGAGGAGCCCTGGATCGAGAGCAGCACGCCGTGGGCGCCCTCCACGGAGGCCTCGAGCAGCGGGGAGGCGACGGCCAGCTCGGCGGCCTTGATCGCGCGATCGGCGCCCCGTGCGGATCCGATGCCCATGAGCGCCGCCCCCGCGCCCTGCATGACCGACTTGACGTCGGCGAAGTCCAGGTTGATGAGGCCGGGCGTGGTGATGAGGTCGGTGATGCCCTGCACGCCGGCGAGCAGCACCTGGTCGGCGGCGGCGAAGGCCTCGATCATGCTGATGCCGGGCTCGCTGATCTCGAGGAGCCGGTCGTTGGGCACCACGATGAGGGTGTCGACCGCCTCCCGCAGCGTGTGCACGCCGACGTCGGCCTGCGCGGCGCGGCGCTTGCCCTCGAAGCTGAAGGGGCGCGTCACGACGCCGATGGTGAGCGCGCCGATCGACTTCGCGATGCGCGCCACCACGGGGGCCGCGCCCGTGCCCGTGCCGCCGCCCTCGCCGGCGGTCACGAAGACCATGTCGGCACCGGTGAGCGCCTCCTCGATCTCCTCGGCGTGATCCTCGGCGGCGCGGCGGCCGACCTCGGGGTCGGCGCCGGCGCCGAGCCCGCGGGTGAGCTCGCGGCCGACGTCGAGCTTCACGTCGGCGTCGCTCAGCAGCAGCGCCTGCGCGTCGGTGTTCACCGCGATGAACTCGACGCCGCGGAGGCCGAGCTCGATCATGCGGTTGACGGCATTGACCCCGCCGCCTCCGACACCGACGACCTTGATGACCGCGAGGTAGTTCTGGTTCGTTGACACGTGGGTCCTCCCCCTCATCCTTCAACCTCTACGTGAAGGTGAAAGTTAGTATTCGGGTATACATTTCTCGTGTTCAAAGCTATGCGCCCCGGCTGGACGACGCGTTCAGACACACCGAGGCGCCCCAGGAATTTCTTCGATCCGGGTGCGTCGCGAGGCCTCGGGGCTCACCGGAAGACCGGCGCCTCCGAGGAGGAGACGTCGATGACGGTCACCGGCCGATCCGCGAGGGCCCGGAGCATGGTGGCGAGCACCACCGCCTTCTCCTGCGACTTCGCCGCATCCCCCCAGAGCACTTCGACGCCGCTCGTCAGCACGAACCGGACGTTCTGCGGGCTCGTCGCGGACGCCGTCGACACCTGCGCCCGCAGCTCGGCCGGCATGTCGCGCAGCACCTCCGCCGCGGCCCGGAACGACTCCGAGGACACATCGGCGAGGCCGTCGCCGCCCTGGGGCACGCCCTCGGGAGGCGCGTCCGAGCGGCCGAGCAGGACTCCTGCGGGATCGTAGAGCTCGAACGCCCCGCCGCGCTCGAGCGAGACCACGGGAACGCGCTCCTCGATCCTCACCAGGAGGGTGTGCGGCGGGATGCGCTCGATCGCGTAGCGCTGGATCAGCGGGAACGGCTCGAGCGCCTCGTGCACCTCGCGATCGTCGACCAGCGCGAGCGGCACGCCGTCGAACCGCTGCAGCGTGCCGGCCACCTCCTCGGCGTTCACCAGGGCGGCGCCCTCGACGCGCACCTCGCGCACCGCCATCAGGGGGGTCAGGACGCCCACGGCGACGAAGACCACGAGCCCCCCGACGACCCCCGCCGCGATGAGCCAGTTGCGGCGCCTCCGCCGCGCCTGCGCGGAGAAGCGGCGCTGCTCGCGCCGCTCCCGTGCGCGGCGCCGTCGCGTCGCGTCGCGGACCTCCCGCTCCGCGGCCCGCACCGGATCCTCCGCACTCGCGCGACGGCGCGGGGCGAGTGCCCCGAGGCCGCGCGGGCGCGCCTCGAGCGCCCCGGAGGTCGCGCCGCCGGCCGGCGGGACGCCCGGCACGTCGGCGTCCGCGCCAGGTCCCTCCTCGGAGCCGCCCCCGCCAGGGCCGTCCTCACCGGAGCCGGCCTCCGGTACGTCGTCGTCCGACCCCCACTCGCGGGCGCGTCGCACCTCGCTCAGGTCGATCGTCGGGGCGACCTCGGCCTCCGCCTCCTCCCGCGGCGCGCGAGGCTCCGAGCCTCCGAAGCGGCGGAGCAGACGGTCGAGTCCGGCCTGCGCAGCCCCGGCTCCCCGCCCGTCGCCGCGGCTCCGGTCGAGCGCGTCGGACTCCGATCCCGAACCGCCGCGGCCGGGCTCGCGCCCGCCGCGCGCCGATCCCGAGCCCTGCGAGTCCGCGCCGCGCCGGGGCTCCGGCGCGCCGTCGAATCCGCCCGGCCGCTTCACAGCTGAGCTGGCTCGAAGCGCTCGCGCAGGGCGGCCACGACCTGCGGGATGATCTGGTACACGGTGCCGCAGCTCATGGTGACCATGACGTCGCCCGGCCTCGCGTACTCCGCGAGGTAGTCCGCAGCGCGCTGCCAGTCGTCGATGTAGGCGACGCGCGACCGATCGGCGAAGTCGTCCGAGACCAGGGCCCCCGTGACGCCCGGTACGGGATCCTCGCGTGCGCCGTCGACCGAGAGCACGACCGTGTGGTCGGCGCCCGCCTCCAGCACCTCGGCGAACTCCCGGTGGAAGAGACTCGTGCGGCTGAAGAGGTGGGGCTGGTGGATCGCGATGAGGCGCCCGTCCCCCACGACGGCGCGCGCCGAGTCGAGCAGGGCCGCGACCTCGGTCGGGTGGTGCGCGTAGTCGTCGTAGACGCGCACGCCGTTCACCTCGGCGTGGAACTCGAACCGCCGCTTGGTGCCCCCGAACGCGGCGATCGCAGCGAGGGCGGCACCGGCGTCGAACCCGAGGCCGGTGAGCACGGCGAGCGCCCCCGCGGCGTTGACGGCGTTGTGGCGCCCGTAGACGGCGAGCCGCGTCTCGTGCCGCTGCGGTTCGCCATCGGCCCCCGCGAGCTCGACCGCGAAGCGCACCGGGCCGGAGTCGTCGATGGCCACGATGCGCACGTCGGCGTCGGGGTGCTCGCCGAAGGTGCGGATCGGCGCCCGCCCTCTGGCGTCGCGGAGCGCCTCGAGCACCTCGACGGCGCCCGGGTCGTCGGCGGAGATCACGACGAGCTCGCGCGCCGCGCGGGCGAAGTCGACGAAGGCCGACATGAAGGCCTCGCGGGAGCCGTAGAAGTCGAGGTGCTCGGGGTCGACGTTGGTGATGAGCGCGACCGCCGTGTCGTAGAGCAGGAACGACTTGTCGCTCTCGTCGGCCTCGATGACGAAGAGGTCGTCGGCACCCGCGCCCGAGCTCACGCCGAGCGACTCGATGATGCCGCCGTTCACGAAGGAGGGGTCGGCGCCGAGGCCGAGCAGGCCCGTGACGACCATGCCCGTCGAGGTGGTCTTGCCGTGGGCGCCCGCCACCGAGACGACCTGCTTGCCGCGGGCGAGCCAGGCGAGCGCCTGGGAGCGGTGCAGCACCGGCAGGCCCTTGGCGAGCGCCGAGCGGTATTCGGGGTTGTCCTGCCACAGTGCGCCGGTGACCACGAGGGTGTCGGCATCGCCCACGTTGGCGGCGTCGTGGCCGATGGCGACGGGGATCCCGATCTCTTGGAGCGCGGCGGTGCTGTAGTTGGCGCTGCGATCCGACCCCGTGACCGGCACGCCCGCCTGGTGCATCATGCGGGCGATGCCGCTCATCCCGGAACCGCCGATGCCGACGAAGTGCACCCGGCCGAGTCGTTCGGGAATCTCCATCTCGAGATCGGGGTAGATCATCTGGCCTCCTAGCCGCGCAAACAGACACCCCAGCGTACCGCGCGCAGCTGAGCGGCGTCCGGCACGGCCTCTGCTCCCGGCGCTCCGCTTCCGTCGGAGAAATCCCTCATCGGCGACAGGCTCGTCGTGCAGACCGACGGCAGGCAGCACGAGGCGGCGCATCAGCGCGCACTCGACCGGCAGCACCTCGGCGCTCACTCCGGTTCTTCCGGATCGGTCAGCCCGCGAGGGCCTCCCGCACCAGGCCGAGCAGCCGCTCCGTGCCGTCGAGGGCGCCCGCGCCGCGGGCCCGTTCCGACATGGCGGCGAGCCGCTCCTCGTCGCCGAGCAGCGGGATCAGCGTACCGCGCACCCACTCCCCCGTCAGCTGCGCGTCCTCGACCAGCAGGGCCCCGCCCGCCTCGACGACGCCCGCCGCGTTGAAGCGCTGCTCGCCGTTGCCGTGCCCGTAGGGCACGAGGACCGCGGGGACCCCGAGCCCCGCGAGTTCGCTGACGGTCGTGGATCCGGCCCGCGAGACCGCGAGATCGCAGGCGGCGAACGCGAGATCCATGCGATCGCAGTACGGGATCACGGTGTAGCCCGCCACGCCGGGGTCCTCGAGCTCGGTGAGGCCGCCCCAGACGTGGAGCACCTGCGCTCCCGAGGCCACGATCTCCGCGGCGCATCCCGACACCCCGCGGTTGATGGCGCGCGCGCCGAGCGAGCCTCCCGTGACGAGCAGCGTGCGCCTCTCGGGATCGAGCCCGAAGTGCTCGCGCGCCTCGGCCCGGAGCCCCCGCCGGTCGAGCGAGGCGATCTCCGGCCGCAGCGGCATGCCGGTGACGCGCGCGTTCGGGATCGGGGTGCCGGGGAACGTGACGCCGACGTAGGGGGTCGACCTCGCCCCGAGCCTGTTCGCGAGCCCCGGCTTCGCGTTCGCCTCGTGGATCACCACGGGCACGCCCTCCTTCGCCCCCGCCCGGTAGGCGGGAGCGGAGGCGTAGCCGCCGAAACCGACGACGACATCGACTCCGCGATCGCGGATCAGCGCGCGCACCCGCCGCACCGCGCGGGGGAACCGCGCGGGGAAGCGCAGCGCGGCGAGATTCGGGCGACGCGGGAACGGCAGGCGCTCGATGGTCTGCAGCTCGTAGCCCCGCTCGGGCACGAGCCTCGCCTCCAGCCCCTCCTTCGTGCCGAGCACCACGATGTCGGCGCCGGGCTCCTCCGAGCGGATGAGGTCGGCGAGCGCGAGCAGGGGGTTCACGTGACCGGCGGTGCCTCCGCCGGCGAGCAGGTAGGTGGTCATCGTGTCCTTTCAGCCCCGGCCCTGTCGTGGGCCGCGGCGAGTTCCGCGCGGTGGGCGGCGCCGTCGCGCGCGATGGAGATCACCACGCCCATCGCCAGCAGGCAGGCGATCAGCGCGGTGCCGCCGGCGCTGATGAGCGGCAGCGGCACCCCGAGCACCGGCAGCACGCCGATCACCACGCCGATGTTGACGAAGGCCTGGCCGACGATCCAGACGAGGATGCCGCCGACCACCGCCTTGCCGAAACGGTCGCGGGCGCCCGCGATGACCCGCAGCATGACCGCCGCGAGCACCACGAAGATGACGATCACGAGCATGGCGCCGATGAGGCCGAGCTCCTCGCCGATGATCGCGAAGATGTAGTCGTTGTCGGCCGCGGGCAGCCACGACCACTTCGCCTTCGACCCGCCGAGGCCGACGCCGAAGACGCCGCCGCCCGCGAGCGCCCAGAGACCGTGCAGCGGCTGCCAGCCGAGTCCGCTGTAGTCCTCGTTGCCGCTCGCGTGGCCGAAGAGCCGATCCAGGCGGTTCTGGCTCGTGACGACGAAGAAGAAGGTGGCGAGGATCGCGCCGCCCGCGATCACGCCGAGCGAGCGCCAGCTGATGCCCGCGAAGTACATGGCCCCGAACACGGTGGCGCCCATGATCAGCGTCGTGCCCAGGTCGCGGCCGAGCAGCACGAGCCCCAGCACGATCACGGCGCCCGGCAGGATCACCGGGATCAGCTCGTGCCGCATCTGGCCGAGCAGGGGCTCCTTCGCGAGCAGGACCGCGCCGATCCAGACGACGAGGGCGAGTTTCAGCGCCTCGGAGGGCTGCCCGCCGAAGCTGCCGATCTGGATCCAGTTGCGGTTGCCGTAGACCTCGACGCCGAGCGGCGTGAACACGAGCAGCTGCAGCGCGATGCCGAGGCCGAGGAAGGCCCAGGCCCACTTCTTCCAGAACGTCACGGGCATCGCCGCGGCGATCAGCATGAGCGGCAGGCCGATGATCGCGTAGGTCGCCTGGCGCCAGAACCCCCCGAAGAAGCCCTGCTCGGCGACGTACGAGGTGATCGACGAGGAGGACAGCACCATGATCAGACCGATCCCGACGAGCAGGAACGTGATCGCGTACAGGAGCACGACGGTCGGGTCGGAGCCGAAGTGCATCGCTCCGCCGAGGCGGATCCGCGCCCGGCCCGGCCCGTCAGCTCGCGTCGGCTCCGGCGGGGTCGCCATCCGCCTCACCTCCGAGCGAGCTCACGGCCGCCTGGAACTTGCGGCCCCGGTCCGGGTAGTCCTTGAACTGGTCCATCGACGCCGCCGCCGGCGCGAGCAGCACGGTGTCCCCCGCCGTCGCGAGCGAGGCCGCCGCGCGCACCGCAGCCGTCATGATCTCCCCGGCGAGACCGGCTTCGGCTCCCTCCGGATCGACGCCGGTCTCGCCGGGGACAATCTCGACGAGCGGCACGGCGGGCGCGTGCTCGGCGAGCGCGGCGAGCACCTCCGCGCGCTCGGCCCCGATTACGACCGCGCCGCGCAGCCGGTGCGCGTGCGCCGCGACGAGCTCGCCGATGTCGACGCCCTTGAGCAGGCCCCCGACGATCCAGACCACACCGTCGAGGGCCCGCAGCGAGGCGTCGGCGGCGTGCGCGTTCGTGGCCTTCGAGTCGTCGATCCAGACGACGCCGTCCCGCTCGCCGAGCCGCTGCGCGCGGTGCGGATCGGGGGTGAAGGTCAGCACGGCCTGCGCGATCTCCGCGGGCTCGACGCCGCGGGACCGTGCGAGCGCCGCCGCGGCGAGCACGTTCTGGACCATGTGCGGGGCAGCGAGCCCGCGCTCGGCGAGCTCGGCGACGGAGACCAGCTCGAACGCGGAGTCCCGCCGCTCGGCGTGGAAGCCGCGGTCCACGAGGATCCCCTCGACCACGCCGAAGCCGCTCGGCGGCGGCACGTCGAGGCCGAAGCTGATCGCCCGCGCCCCCTCCACCACGTCGGCCTCCTCGACCATGCGCTCGGTCGCCGCATCCGCGCGGTTGTAGACGCAGGCGACCTGGGTGTTCTCGTACACCCTCGCCTTCGCAGCCCGGTACGCCTCGGCGCCGCCGTGCCAGTCGAGGTGATCGGCCGCGTAGTTCAGGCAGGTGCTCGCGTACGGAGAGATCTCCCCGAGGCGGTGGAGCTGGAAGCTCGACAGCTCCACCACGATCGCGTCGTACCCCTCGGGGTCGCGCAGCGCGTCGAGGATGGGCGTGCCGATGTTTCCCGCCGGGACGGCACGCACCCCCCCGGCGACGAGCATGTGCGCGGTCAGCTGCGACGTGGTCGTCTTGCCGTTCGTGCCCGTCACGCAGATCCAGTCGGCGACGCGGCCGGTCTTGTCCCGCAGCCGCCAGCCGAGCTCGATGTCGCCCCAGACCGCGACCCCGCGGTCCTCGGCCCATGTCGTGAGCGGGTGGTCGGGCCGGTACCCGGGAGAGACGATCACCAGGTCGGGATCGAAGGCCGCGAGGTCTGCGAGCTGCTCCTCGTCGCCGGGGGCGGCGAAGCGCTCCGAGCCGATGACGTCGAGCAGCCGCTCCCGGTCGGGGTCCGGGGCGCCGTGGATCACGCGCACGCGGGATCCGAGCTCGACGAGGGTGTCGGCGACCGAGAAGCCGGTCACCCCGAGGCCCAGCACCGCGACGCGCAGCCCGGACCAGTCGTCGTGCCAGCTCGAGAGCGCCCGCACCCGCTCCGCGACGGCTCCTGGTTCGATCTCCTCGTTCACTGGCTCAGCACCCACTCCGCATAGAACGCTCCGACGCCCACGACCACGAAGAGCCCGGCGACGATCCAGAACCTGACCACGACGGTCACCTCGGCCCAGCCCTTGAGCTCGAAGTGATGGTGGATCGGGCTCATGAGGAAGATGCGCCGCCCCTTCGTGACCTTGAAGTAGAGGCGCTGCACGATGACCGACCCGGTCTCGATGATGAAGAGCCCGCCGATGAGGACGAGCAGCAGCTCGGTGCGGCTGAGGATCGCGAGCGCCGCGATCGCGCCGCCGATACCCATCGAGCCGGTGTCGCCCATGAAGACCTGCGCGGGATTCGTGTTCCACCACAGGAAGCCCGCGAGACCGCCGAGGAACGCCGCGGAGATCACCGCGAGGTCCATGGGGTCGCGCACCTCGTAGCAGCCCGGTTCGAGGGCCACGGAGCAGCTCTGCGCCGACTGCCAGAATCCGATGATCAGGTACGCGCCGAAGGCGAAGATCGCCGCGCCGGCCGCGAGGCCGTCGAGCCCGTCCGTGACGTTCACCGCGTTCGTGGTCGAGGTGACGATGAGCACCACCCAGAGCACGACGAGGCCGATGCCGACGACGGCGCCGAGGGCCATGAAGTCGAACGGGAGGTCGCGGAACAGCGAGACGCTCGTCGAGACCGGGGTGACGCCGGCCTCGTTCGCGAACTGCAGGCCGAGCAGCGCGAAGGCGACCGCGACCGCGACCTGGCCGACGATCTTCGCCCAGCCCCCGAGACCGGCCGAGTGCTGCATGCGGGCCTTCATGAAGTCGTCGATGAAGCCGACGGCCCCCGCGCCCACGGCCATCAGGATGACGAGGAGCGCTGAGGGAGTGGGCGTCTCGCCCATGATCAGCTTGCCGACGAAGTAGGCGATGACGGAGCCGGAGAGGAAGATCAGGCCGCCCATGGTGGGCGTGCCGCGCTTCACCTCGTGCTCCTTCGGGCCGTCGACCCGGATCGGCTGGCCCCAGCGCAGGCGGTTGAACACCCGCACGAAGAGCGGTGTGAGGAGCAGCGAGTAGAGCAGCGAGACGCCGCCGGCGATGAGCAGCGCGATCACGATTCGGCCCCCTCGGCGTCGACGGCGTAGGTCTCGCCGAGGCGGTCGCCGAGCCGCCTCAGCCCGGCGGCGTTCGACGACTTCACGAGCACCGTGTCGCCGGGCTCGAGGGTCCGGCGGAGATGCTCGAACGCCGCGTCCTGATCCTCGAAGAAGACGCTCTCGCCGTCCCACGATCCCTCGTTGACCGCGCTGATGTGCAGGTGCCTGGCCTCCGGGCCGACCACGACGAGCTCGGTGATGCCGAGGCGGACCGCCTGCAGGCCGATGCGCCGGTGCTCCTCGATGGAGAACTCGCCGAGCTCGCTCATCTCGCCGAGCACGGCGATCGAACGCGCCCCGGGCGCGGTGATCTGCGCGAGGGTGCGGAGCGCGGCGCTCATCGAGTCGGGGCTCGCGTTGTAGGCGTCGTTGACGATCGTGACGCCGTCGCGGCCGCCCATGACCTCCATGCGCCAGCGAGCCGCGACCGTCGCGGCCTCGAGCGAGGCGACGACCTCGGCGAGCGGCAGGCCCAGTTCGAGGCCCACGGCCGCCGCGGCGAGGGCGTTCATGACGTGGTGCTCGCCGAGCACGCGGAAGTTCACGGGAGCCGCCTCCCCCCCGGCGTGCAGGGTGAAGCGGGTGCCGGCGGCGTCCGAGACCACGTTCTCCGCGCGCACGTCGGCGTCGGACCCGAGGCCGAACCAGACCACCCGGGCGCGGGTCAGCTCCGCCATCCGCGCGACCCTGGGGTCGTCGCGGTTCAGCACGGCGACAGCGGTGCCGGGCAGATCCCTCACCATCTCGCTCTTGGCGCGGAAGGTGCTCTCGATGCCGCCGAACTCGCCCGCGTGCGCGAGCCCGACCGACAGGACCACGCCGATGCGGGGCGGGGCCATCGCCGTGAGCCGGGCGATCTCGCCCTCCGCGCTCGCGCCCATCTCGGCCACGAGCGTGCGGGTCTCGGCGCTCACGCGCAGCATCGTGAGCGGGCCGCCCACCTCGTTGTTGAACGACTTGGCGGAGGCGACGGTGGGGCCGAGGCGCTCCGCCATCGCCTGCACGAGGTTCTTGGTGGTCGTCTTGCCGTTGGAGCCGGTGATGCCGACGATCGTGAGCTCGGGGCGATCCGGATCCGCGGCGTGGGCGTCCGCCGCGGCCGCGAGAGCGCGCCGGACGACCTCCGTCGCCAGCGCGCCGAGCGCGTCCGTCGCGTCCTCGACCACGATCTGCGCGACGCGGTCGTCGACCTCGCGCTCGACGACGAGCAGCGCGGCTCCGCTGTCGACCGCCTGGCCGGCGAAGCGGTGGCCGTCGGTCTCCTCGCCCCGCCTCGCGAAGAAGATCTGGCCGGGCCGCACCTCGCGCGAGTCGGTCTGGGACTCCCCCTCCACCACGGTCGAGGCGGTGGAGCCGTCGCGGCCCGGGACGAGCCTGCCGCTCGTCGCGCGGGCGATGTCGTCGAGTGTGAGTTCGATCACGGGAGCAGTCCTGCCTCGCGGAGCGCTCCGCGTACCTCGTCACGGGCCGAGTAGGGGATGTGCCGGCCCGCGACCTCTTGATAGTCCTCGTGCCCGGGACCGGCATACAGGATAACGTCTCCGGGTTGCGCGAGCGAAACGGCGCGGCGCACGGCGACGCGCGGATCCGCCTCCTCGATCACCTCCGCGCGCCCCGCGGCGCGCGCGCCCGCGAGCAGCTGCGCGCGGATCGCCGCGGGGTCCTCGCTGCGGGGGTGGTAGTCGCAGATGATGAGCACGTCGGATCCCTCGGCCGCGATCCTGCCCATCTCCTCACGCTTGGTGGTGTCGCGGTCGCCGTCGGCGCCGAACATGAAGATGACCCGGCCGGGCGCGACCTCCCCCAGGGCGTCGAGGCAGGCCCGGAAGCTCCCCGGCGTATGCCCGTAGTCGACGTAGAAGCGGATCCGACCGGAGCCGCCCTCGCCGGCCTCGGCGCTCTCGCCAGCCGCCGTGATCTCCTCGAGCCGCCCGGGGATGTACACCGGGATCCGGCCGCGGGTGAGGCCCGCGGCCACGCGCTCGAGCGGGATCCCCGCCTCGTGCAGCATGATGAGCGCGAGGGCCGCGTTCTCGGCCATGAACCGGCCGAACAGCGGCACGCTGCCGCGGAAGTGGGCGCCGTGCGGCCCCTGCAGCACGAACGAGACGCCGTCCAGGCTCTGCCGCGTCACGGCGAGGTGCCAGTCGGCGTCGGCCCCGTACTCGGTCGCGAGACGGGTCACCGGGATCCGCGACTCGCGTGCGATCCGCTGCCCGTAGGGCGTGTCGACGACGACGACGCCCCGCTCGGCGTGCTCGGGGCCGAAGAGCCGCGACTTCGCCGCGAAGTAGGTCTCCAGATCGCCGAACTCGTCGAGGTGATCCTGGGAGAAGTTGTTGAAGGCGACGACGTCGAAGCGGACGCCGTCGAGCCGGTGCCGCACCACGGCCTGGGCCGACACCTCGATCGCGATGCCGCCCACGCGCTCCTCGCGCATGCGCGCGAGCAGCCCGTGCAGCTCAGAGGCCTCCGGGCTGGTGAGATCGCTCGGGATCACGGTGTCCCCCACCCGGCGCTCGGCGGTCGAGCTGAGCCCCGGGGTGATGCCGGCGGCGCCGAGCAGCGCGGCGAGAATGTAGACGACGCTCGTCTTCCCGTTCGTGCCGGTGACGCCGAAGACCTTCGCGTCCAGATCCTCCGTGCCGTAGACCGCCGCGGAGACGTCGCCCATGACCTCGCGAGGATGCACCGGCGAGACGAGCGCCGGCAAGCCCGCGCCGACTGCGAGCCGGGCGCCGGGCCCGTCGGTCAGCATCGCGACCGCCCCCCGCTCGGCGGCCTGAGCGGCGAACTCGGCGCCGTGCCGCCGGGCCCCGGGCATGCCGATGTAGAGGTCGCCCGGGCGGACGTCGCGCGAGTTCAGCGACACACCCGTCGCGAAGCGTCCGGAGAGGTCGCCGTCGCTCGCGAGGTCGAAGCGCGCCGCCAGATCCGGAAGGTGCACGCGTTCGGGGTGCTGCGGCCTGATGCTCAGCGCCTCATCGGTACTCACGGGATTCTGCCTCCTGAGCCGCTGCCGGCTCGTAGTTCTAGTAGGTGACCGGCAGGGGCTCGTACGCCCCGGTCGACGGTGGGACATGGAAGGTTCGGATGGTCGCCTCGGCCGCGCTGCGGAAGGCCCGCTGGGCCGCGACGCCGCCGTTGCCCGCCTTCGGGAACGCAATAGATGCTACCGCGACATACTGGGGGTCGTCGGCCGGGAAGACCCCGGCGAAGCTGCTCACGAAGTCGGGGCGGTAGCCGCCCTGGCCGTCGGGCTGCTCGGCGGTTCCGGTCTTCCCCGCGACGCGGTAGCCGGGCACGCTCACGTTGTCCTTGATCCAGCCCTCCTGCACGTCGGCCTCCAGGATGTGCATCATGGTCTCGGCCGTCTCGGGTTTCAGCACCTCGACGGGCTCGCCGTGGTCGGACTCGGCGAGCTCCCCCTCCGCGTCGACGCAGCCGCGCACCACGCTCGGGGGCATGCGCACGCCGTCGTTGGCGATCGTCTGGTAGACCCCGGCGGTCTGCACGATGGTCGAGGAGAGCCCCTGCCCGAACATCGTGTTGTACGAGGTCTGCCGATCCCACTCGTCCACGGGGTAGAGCAGGCCTGAGTCCTCGACCGGCATGCCGGCCTGCGTCGCCTCGCCCACCCCGAACCGCTGCAGGTAGTCGTAGCGGGTCTCCTCGCTGAGCCGGCTGCCGAGCATCGAGATGCCCACATTGGAGGAGTTCACCATGATGCCCGTCAGGGTCCACGGCTCCTCGCCGTGCGAGAAGGAGTCCCTGAACTGCACCCCCGGCTCGGGCGACCAGTTCGCCGGGGTGAGCTGGGGGGTGAACGGCGTCGCCGCCCCCTGATCGATGAGCGCGGCCGCGGTGATGGCCTTGAACGTCGAGCCCGGCTCGTAGGGGCTGACGAAGGAGCGGGCCTCCCGCTTCGCCGGATCGGAGGCGTCGACGTCGTTCGGATCCACGGACCCGTCCTCGGCGACCGCGAGCAGTTCGCCCGTCTTGATGTCCATCACCACGAGGTAGCCCCACTCGGCCGCGACGTCCTGCACCTGCTCGTTGATCGTCTGCTGGGCCTCCCACTGGAGATCCCGGTCGATCGTCAGCTGCACGGTGCCGCCGTCGACGGTCTCCTCCGTGACCACGACGCTGCCGGGGAGCGCCACGCCGTCGGCGCCGCGCTCGTAGACCTCGGAGCCGTCCTGCCCCGTGAGGCACGCGTCCTGCGACACCTCGACCCCCGACTGCGGCACGTCCTCGAACCCCGAGAAGCCCACGATGTTGCCCGCCACGCCGCCGTTCGGATAGGTGCGCGTGTGATGGCTCTCGAAGGTGAGCCACGGGATCCCGAGCTCTTTCAGGCGGTTCAGCGTCGACAGGTCGACCTGGCGCTTCACGTAGGCGAAGTCCGACTTCTCGTCGATCTCGAGCGCGTCGTCGACGATCTGCTGGATCTCCTCGGCGCTCTGCCCCGTGACCTCGCCGATCTCGGCGAAGGCCTGCTCGGCGGTCACCTCCTCCGTGCCGATGCCGCCGTCCGCGGCCGGCCGGTGGAAGATGCCGTCGTTGATCTGCGTGTTCTTCGGCGAGAGCTGCACGTCGTAGCGCTCGTCGGTGGTGGCGAGCACCTCGCCGTTGCGGTCGACGATGTCGCCCCGCAGGCTCGGGATCGTGACGGGCACGGCGCGCTTGTCGCGCGCGTCCTCGTTCAGCGCGCTCGCCGAGACCACCTGGAGGTCGACGAGACGCACGGCGAACACGAGCGCGCCGACGGCCACCAGCAGCAGCGCGAGGGCGCGGCGACCCCGCAGGCGACGCTGAGTCCGCATCTCTCCACTTCCCCTCTGCTGAGCCGGTGTCCACGGGCCGCGGACACGCTAGTGCGTCTTGGGCGCCGGCAGTTTGCCCTCCCACCGTACCGGCGGCTGGTTCTGAGTTTCCGCAGAGGCGGTGCGGGCGCTGTCGCGGGTGACGAGCAGGCCCTCGGCGTCCACGACCGGCATCGACTCGAGGGTCGCGTTCGGCACGAGGTTGCCCTTCACCGCCTCCGTCGGCGAGGTGAGATCTCCGAGCACGGCGCCGTCGCTCAGCCGCAGCGCCGCGGGATGCGAGTTCTGCACCATGCCGAGCTGCGCGGCGTTCTCCGCGAGGTTCTGCGGCGAGGCGAGCTTGTCCACGTTCTGCTGCAGCACCCGCTCGACCCGCAGCAGGTCGCGCTGCTCGAGTTCCAGGGCGCGGGTCTCGTAGGCGCCCTCGGAGATGGCGATGCTCAACCCGAGCTGGGTGGCGAGGATCACGAGCACGAGGCCGACGGAGACCAGGGCTCCGAGCAGCGGTCCGCGCTTGCGTGCCTGCCGGACCGAGGGCCGGGCGAGGCGGAGGTGGCGCTCCTGCGCGTCGGGGTGCGACTCGGGGAGCCCGGTCGCCTGCCGGCCGTCGCGCCGCGCGCTCAGCAGGTCGCGGGCGATGGGCACGGTGTTGCTCATGACGCCTCCCTCGTCCGCTCGGCGGCGCGCAGTCGCACCGGGATCGCTCTGGGGTTGATCGCTCGTTCGTCCTCGCCGGCGAGCTCGGCGCCGCGGGTCAGCAGTCTGAACTCGGGTCGGTGCTCGGGCAGCTCGACGGGAAGCCCGGCGGGTGCCGTCGAGCGGCTGCGCCTCGCGAGCTCCCGCTTCACGAGGCGATCCTCGAGCGACTGGTAGGCCATCACCACGATGCGCCCGCCGAGGCCGAGCAGGTCGAGGGCCGCGGGGATCGCGCGCTCGAGGGCCGCGAGCTCGCCGTTCACCTCGACGCGGAGCGCCTGGAAGACCCGCTTCGCCGGGTGGCGCTGATCCCGCACCGCCGCCGGAGTGGCCCGCTGCAGGATCTCGACGAGCTGCCCGCTGCGCTCGATCGGCGCCTCGGCCCGCGCTGCGACGATGGCCCTCGCGTAGCGGGCCGCGAGCGGTTCCTCGCCGTAGCGCTCGAAGATCGCGCGGAGACGGCCCTCCGGTGCCTCGGCGAGCACCTGCGCCGCGGTCTCGCCGCGCTCCTGATCCATGCGCATGTCGAGGGGCGCGTCCTGCGCGTACGCGAAGCCGCGCTCGGCGTCGTCGAGCTGCAGGGAGGAGACGCCGAGGTCGAAGAGCACGCCGTCGATCCTGCGGTGGCCGGCGCCTCGCACGGCGTCGGCGATCTCGTCGTAGACGGCGTGGGTCGGCACCGCCCGGTCGCCGAAGCGCGCGAGGCGGCGACCCGCGAGGGCGAGCGCCTCGGGGTCGCGGTCGAGCCCGATCACGGTGAGGCCGGGGTGGGCGGCGAGCAGGGCCTCGCTGTGCCCGCCCATGCCGAGGGTCGCGTCGACGACGACCGCCCCCGGCCGGGAGGCCGCGGGCGCGAGCAGCTCGAGGCAGCGCTGCAGCAGCACGGGGGTGTGCAGCGCGCTCGGGTCACGTGTTTCTTCGTTCATGTGAGGTAGCCCGGGGCTAGAACATGCCCGGGATCACCTCCTCCTCGATCTCGGCGAATGCGGATTCCTGTTCGGTGAGGTAGCGCTGCCAGGCCTCGGCGTCCCAGATCTCGGCGCGGGTGCCCGCTCCGATCACCGCGAGATCGCGGTCGAGCCCGGCGTACTCGCGCAGCGCCGCGGGGATCGTGACCCGGCTCTGCTTGTCCGGGGTCTCGGCGTGGGCTCCGGAGAGGAAGACGCGCAGGTAGTCCCGCCCCTGCTTCGAGGTGATGGGCGCCTGACGGATCCGCTCGTGCATGCTGGCGAACTCCTGCTCGCTGAACACGTAGAGGCAGCGCTCCTGGCCTCGGGTCATCACGAGGCCGTCGGAGAGCTCCGTGCGGAACTTCGCGGGGAGGATGAGGCGGCCTTTCTCGTCGAGCTTCGGCGTGAACGTTCCGAGAAACACCGGCCACCCCCTCTCGACGTCTCGACCCAGTACCGCCACCTTACTCCACTTTCCTCCACTTTCCTCACCTTCGACTCCAACTTTTCGGTGCGAGCACCGGGGAGGCGCGAGATTCCGCGGGAGTGCGAGATCCCCTCTGCGGAGGCAGGCTCGCGATCGCGTTCAGCTCACCGGTGCGCCCGTCCGCTGCTCGCGCACGCGGAGGCTTCCTGCACTCGGGTCGTGAGGTCCACGGCCTTCGCGTCCGCTCCTCGCGCACGCGGAGGCTTCCCCCCAGGACCCGGCGAACGGCGGCTATTTCACTGCGATGCGCGCGTTCTACGGCGAAAACTCGCCTCTCGAGCCCAGCTCTCCCCTCCGCCGGCTCCGCGCGGGGCGGAGATCAGGTGGAGCGAAGTGGAGCGCCAGGTGGAGGGCTTCGGGGAGCGGAGTGGAGGAGAGAGCGGACCGGGCCGGGCCACCCGGCGAGCCGACCAGCATCCGGGGGCACAAAAAAGGGACCGTGGCTCAGCCACGATCCCTCGACGTTCTTCAGTTCTTACAGCCGCTATCCGCTCACCCCGCGGCAGAAGCCGCGCCGCGGGCGGCACCGAGCGCCGACTCCCAACGCTTCGCATCGGGAGCTAGCGCTCCACCCCTCGCTTCGCTCCGTGGGCTGCCTCCGTGGGCGGCACCGAGCGCCGACTCCCAACGCTTCGCATCGGGAGCTAGCGCTCGCCCTCCATGCGCTCGTTCCAGCGGCGCTCCATGCGCTCGCTCAGCGTCTCCCGCGCGGCCGCACCACCGTCGCCGGCGCCGCCCGGCCCCTGCTCGACGCGGGCGTCGCCGACGGGCTCCTCGCCCCTCGGCGAGAACACCAACACCGCGCCGCCGAGCATCACGGCGAAGCCGATCAGGCCGAGCCACAGCTGCTGCGCGGCCACGCCTCCGATCAGCACGCCGACGCCGACGAGGGCCACGACGATCCCGAGCACCAGAGCCCGGTAGCTCACCCGCCGGCGCGAGCCGGACGCCGTGTGCATGACATCGGCCTCGCTCTGGTACAGCCGGCGCTCCATCTCATCGAGCATCTGCTGCTCATGCTCTGACAGCGCCATGACGGCCTCCCGAAGTCGGTGAAATCCTTGTCACTCCAGTCTACGACTCGGCGGCGGCGCTAGGCTAGCTGCGTGCACGAAACCACCCGACTCGCAGGGCTTATTCAGGAGCGGATCACCGATCGGCTCGCCGAGCATCGTCAGCTGCTGGAACCGCTCGGCCCGGATGCCGCCCCCCTGCTCGACGAGGCATTCGACTTCCTCTCCGGCGGCAAGCGGTTCCGCGCCCAGTTCGCCGTCCTCGGCTACCGCGCGGTACGGCCGCTCGACCTCGACGGGGAGATCGACGCCGAGCTCGGACGAGTGCTCGACGCGGCCTGCGCGCTCGAGTTCTTCCACGCCGCCGCACTCATCCACGACGACGTCATCGACCGCTCCGACACCCGGCGCGGCCGGCCGGCCGTGCACCGTGCCTTCGCCTCCCTGCACGGGCAGAGCGGCTGGCGCGGCGCGGCCGACCACTTCGGCCTGGCCGGCGCGATCCTGCTCGGCGATCTGCTGCAGTCGTGGGCGGACGAGCTCATGCAGAGCGCGACCGAGGCGGGCGACGACCGGCGGGGCTCCCGAGCCGCGCGCGAGCACTTCAACCGCATGCGCAGCGAGGTCGCCGTCGGCCAGTACCTCGATGTGCTCGAAGAGCAGCAGCCGGCCTTCGCCGACGACCGCGAGCAGCTCGAGCGCTCGACCCGCGTGCTCGTCTACAAGTCGGCGAAGTACAGCGTCGAGGCGCCGCTGCTCATCGGCGGGGCGCTGGCCGGCGCCACCGAGGAGCAGGAGCGGGCGCTCGCGGCGTTCGGTCTCCCGGTCGGCGTGGCCTTCCAGCTGCGCGACGACCTGCTCGGCGTCTTCGGGGACGAGGAGGTCACCGGCAAGCCCAGCGGCGGCGACCTCACCGAGGGCAAGCGGACCGTGCTGGTCACGCTCGCGCGCCGCGACCTGCCCACGACCCAGCGGCTGATCTTCGACGACCTGCTCGGCACGGGCGACCTCGACGACGAGCAGATCGTGATGCTGCAGCGCACGATCCGGGACAGCGGAGCGGTCGAGCGCGTCGAGGAGATGATCGCGCGGAACGTGGAGCGCGCCACGCGCTCGCTCCGCGAGGCCCCGATCGCCGAGGACGCCGCGGCGAGACTGACCCTGCTCGCCGAGCGCACCACTCAGCGCAGTCACTAGCGGCGGGCGCCGCCCGGAAGCGAGCTAGAAGGCGAGCGCCTGCGTCGCACGCCGGACGGCGCTCTTCCGGCCGGCGTTCAGCGCGTCGATAGGGCGCTCGCCGAGCTCGTCGTTCTCGGAGAGGAGCCAGGCGACGGCGCCCTCCTCGTCGAGACCCGCGTCGAGCAGCACGAGCAGCGTGCCGCGCAGCGACGGCAGCGGACGGTCGCCCTGCACGAACCCGGCGGGCACGCGGAGCACGCCGTCGATCCGCACCGCCGCGAGCTGGTGGTCCTCGATGAGGCGGCGCACCTTGCTCGGGGTCATGCCGAAGCGCTCGACCAGCTCTGGGATCGTCAGGAAATCTGTTTCGGTTGCGGAGAACTCAGCCACGTCTCCACTCTGCCACGAAATCGCCCGGGAGTTCTGCACGCGCCGCCCACCATCCCGGTTTCCCCAGCACCTCTTCCGTAGAATCTCGATGTGACCTCCGCCCCAGCAGACCCGATGATCGGGCAGACGCTCGACGGTCGATACGTGATCCGTTCGCGCATCGCCCGGGGCGGCATGGCGATGGTCTATCTCGCGAACGATCTGCGCCTCGAGCGGCGCGTCGCGGTGAAGGTCATGCACGAGCACCTCGCCGACGACGAGAACTTCACCCGGCGCTTCGACCAGGAGGCGCGGAGCGCCGCGAGACTCGGGCACCCGAACGTGGTCAACGTCTTCGACCAGGGGCACGACGCTGGCCGCCCCTACCTGGTGATGGAGTACCTGCCGGGCATCACGCTGCGCGAGCTGCTGAAGCAGCAGACGCGACTGACCGAGGAGCAGGCGCTCGAGGTCGGCGAGGCCGTCCTCGCGGGCCTCGCCGCGGCCCACCACGCGAAGATCGTCCATCGGGATCTCAAGCCCGAGAACGTGCTGCTCGCCGACGACGGTCGCATCAAGATCGGCGACTTCGGCCTCGCGCGCGCGGTGAGCGCGAACACCACGACGGGGCAGGCGCTGCTCGGCACCATCGCCTATCTCTCCCCCGAGCTCGTCACCCGCGGCGTCGCCGACGCGCGCAGCGACATCTACGCCTTCGGCATCATGATGTTCGAGATGCTGACCGGCTCCCAGCCGTTCACGGGCGAGCAGCCCATGCAGATCGCCTACCAGCACGCGCACTCCGAGGTGCCCCCTCCGTCGTCGCTGAGCGCGGAGTCGACGCCCGAGCTCGACGAGCTCGTGCGCTGGACCACCCAGCGCGAGCCCGACGCCCGCCCGCGCGACGCCGGCATCGTCCTGGATCACCTCCGCGCGATCCGCCGGGGCGGGTCCGCACCCGGCGCCACGCAGGTGCTCCCGGCGACATCGGTGCTCGCGACGCCGTCGACGGCCGTCCTCGACGGTGCGCAGCAGGCGGCGCTCGCGGGCGGCCCGGCAGCGCCGGCCCCCGCGAAGAGCGACCCCGAGCCTCCCGAGACGCCCCCGACCCCGATCGATCGCGCGTCGTCCGTCGCCCGCAGGCGCCGGAGACGCGGCAGGATCGCGGCGCTGTGCGTGCTGCTGCTGACCGCGCTGGCGGGCGGGGCGGGCTGGTGGTTCGGCCAGGGCCCCGGCTCCCGCGTGCTCGTTCCTAGCGTCGCGGGCGCCGAGATGGCCTCCGCCCAGGACACCCTCACCGAGCTCTCGCTCGTCCCCGAGGTGTTCGAGTGCTCGAGCGTCGACGTGCCAGCCGGCTCGGCCGTGCGCACGGAGCCCGACGCGGGCACCCGGGTGGATCGCGGCACCGTCGTGCGGCTGTGCCAGTCGACCGGGCCCGAGATGCTGCCCGTCCCGCTGCTCGTCGGACTGCCGGAGCAGGACGCGCAGCGCGCGATCGAGGACGCCGGCTTCACGATGGGCGAGATCGCCGAGGAGCGGTTCGACGGCGGCGCCGCCGGCACCGTCATCGCGGCCCTCGGGCAGGACGGAGAGGCCCTCGCCGAGCTCTATCCCGAGCGCGCGGTCGTCGATCTCATCCTCTCGGCCGGTTCGATCCCGGACGTCTCGGGGAGCACGGTCGAGGCGGCGACGGCCGCGCTCTCCGAGAGCCGTCTCACCGTCGATCCAGCGCTCAACACCGAGGCCCACAGCGACACCGTCCCCGAGGGCCAGGTGATCGGCGCGGTCTTCGCGACGGACCCGGTGACCCCCGGCGACTCGGTCGGTCTGCAGATCTCGCTCGGCCCCGAGCTCTTCGAGGTGCCGGACGTCTCGGGCAAGAAGATGCGCGAGGCGGTCCAGATCCTGCGCGACGCGGGCTTCACCCCCGTGACGGGGGTGCCCGAGCTGCTGTGGAACGCCGTGCGGGTGGAGGGCACCTCCCCCGCCGCCGGCGAGCGGCTGCCCCGCGGCGCGAACGTCGACCTCAACTTCGAGCTCTGAGACGCGAACGGGCGGCCTCCCCGAGGGAGACCGCCCGTTCGGCGGACGCGAGCCGCGACCGTTCCGGCTAGCGCACTGTCCGCTTCAGCTCCTCGGCCACCTGGAAGGCGAGCTCGAGGGACTGCATGTGGTTCAGGCGCGGATCGCACAGCGACTCGTACCGCGTCGCGAGCGTCGCCTCGTCGATGTTCTCCGACCCGCCGAGGCACTCGGTGACGTCGTCGCCCGTGAGCTCCACGTGGATGCCGCCGGGGAAGGTGCCGACCGCGCGATGCGCCTCGAAGAAGCCGAGCAACTCGTCCATGACGTCGTCGAAGCGCCGCGTCTTGTACCCGGTCGCCGTGGTGATCCCGTTGCCGTGCATCGGATCGGTGACCCACAGCGGCTGCGCGCCGGCGTCGCGGACGCCCTCGAGCAGGCCGGGCAGCACGTCGCGGATCCTCCCGGCCCCCATGCGGGTGATGAAGGTCAGGCGACCGGGCGTGCGCTCGGGATCGAGCCTGTCGATGAGCCGCAGCGCGTCGTCCACGGAGGCCGTGGGACCGAGCTTCACGCCGATCGGGTTCTCGACCTTCGAGAGGAACTCGACGTGCGCGCCGTCGAGATCGCGGGTGCGCTCGCCGATCCACAGGAAGTGTCCGGAGGTGTCGTAGGCCTTCCCGGTGCGCGAGTCGATGCGGGTCAGCGGGCGCTCGTAGTCGAGCAGCAGCGCCTCGTGGCTCACGAAGAACTCGGTGCGGGTCAGCGCCGAGTGGTCGACGCCGCAGGCGTCCATGAAGCGCAGGGCGCGGTCGATCTCCGCCGCGAGCGACTCGTAGCGCTGGTTGGCGGGGTTCGAGACGAAGCCCTTGTTCCACTCGTGCACCTGGCGCAGATCGGCGAAGCCCCCCTGCGTGAAGGCGCGGATGAGATTCAACGTCGACGCGGAGACGTGGTACCCCTGCACGAGGCGGGAGGGATCGGCGGCGCGCGACTCGGGGGTGAAGTCGTAGCCGTTGACGAGGTCGCCCCGGAAGGCCGGCAGCGTCACGCCGTCGCGGGTCTCGGTGTCGCTCGAGCGCGGCTTCGCGAACTGGCCCGCCATGCGGCCCACCTTGATCACGGGCATCGAGGCGCCGTAGGTCAGCACCACGGCCATCTGCAGCAGGGTCTTGACGCGGTCGCGGATCTTGTCGGCGGTCGCCGCCGCGAAGGTCTCGGCGCAGTCGCCGCCCTGGAGCAGGAACGCCTCGCCCCTCGCGGCGGCGGCGAGGCGCTCGCGCAGCAGGTCGGCCTCGCCCGCGAAGACGAGGGGGGGCTGCGCGGCGAGCTCCGCGGAGGCCACGCGCACGGCATCGGGATCCGGCCACGTGGGCTGCTGCTTCGCTTCCCGAGTGCGGTACGCGTCGAGATCCGCAAGCACCTGCGTCGCTTCGGTTCCGTCTGTCTGGCTCACCATCGATTAACCGTGGCCCTTCGTATCTGGATTGTCTGCCCTGATGCCGCGTTGCTGCCGCATCCTTTCTAGACTACTCGACTCGCGGGGACCGGCGGCGCAGGCCGCGCGAGCGCTCGGCCGCCGCCGGTGCGGGTTCTCGGCGGCGTCCGGAGCGCCCCCAGGGCGCCGGCGCTGGCGCCGTCAGCGGTTCCGCACGCTCGACGCGTAGACGTCGACGTACTCCTGACCGCTGATGCGCTGGATCTCGAGCATGATCTCGTCGGTGATGCTGCGCAGCACGAAGCGATCGGCGCTCATGCCGGCGAAGCGGCTGAAGTCGAGGGGCTTGCCGATCACCGTGCCGATGCGGCGGATCTTGGGGAACTTCGCACCGATGGGCATCGCCTTCTCGGTGTCGATCATGATGGCGGGCACCACCAGGGCGCCGGACTCGACGATCAGGCGCGCCACCCCCGTGCGCCCGCGGTAGAGCCGCGCGTCGGGGCTCCGGGTGCCCTCGGGGTAGATGCCGAGCACGTCGCCGCGCTGCAGCACCGAGAGCCCGGTGTTCAGCGACGCCTCGGAGGCTTTGCCGCCCGAGCGGTCGATCGGCATCTGGCCGACGGCGAGCATGAAGTTCTTCACCAGCCAGCCCTTGAGCCCCTTGCCCGTGAAGTACTCGCTCTTCGCGAGGAAGTACACCGGCCGGTCGATCATGAGCGGCATGAAAAACGAGTCGATCACCGAGACGTGATTGCCCACGATGATCACGGGGCCCGAGCTCGGGATGTTCTCGGCTCCCTCGACCCAGGGCCGGTAGACGGTCTTCAGGAACGGTCCGATCAGCAGATGCTTGAAAATCCAATACAACACAGTGGCTCGCGTCCCTTCGACTCGAAACAGGATAGCCGAGCCCGCGACCGGCCGGGAGCATGCAATAGGGTTGGTGGCAGAGCGGGGCGGTTCCTCGGATCCGGCTCCGGGAGACAAGAGACCAGGTATCGAAGGAGCTGCCGTGAACCTGTCCGAGACACCGATCATTGTCCCCAGCGCGCCGCAGGACAACGTCACCGACCTGCTCGAGCAGCGCGTCGCCGCGACTCCGGATCGCGCGATCTTCGCCGTCCCCGCGGGCGACGGGTGGCGCGACATTTCGGCGGCGGAGTTCCGTGCGGAGGTCGTCGCCGTGGCGAAGGGCTTCATCGCCGCGGGGGTGCAGCCGGGCGACAAGATCGCCTTCATGTGCAAGACGAAGTACGAGTGGTCGCTCGTGGACTTCGCGCTGTTCTATGCCGGCGCCGTCATGGTGCCGATCTACGAGACCTCATCGCCGCTGCAGATCCACTGGATCGCCGAGGACTCCGGCGCCCGCGGAATCGTCACGGAGTCCGCGGACCACGCGGATCGGCTCGCCGAGATCCGCAGCGAACTGCCGGGCCTCACCCTCGCGTGGCGGCTCGACGAGGACGCGCTGGCGACGCTGCGGGCGGAGGGCGCGGAGATCCCCGACGAGGAGGTCGAGCGGAGGCGCGCGCTGGCCGAGGGCGACGACATCGCCACGCTCATCTACACCTCGGGTTCGACGGGACGCCCGAAGGGCTGCGTGCTCACGCACGCCAACTTCGTCGACCTCTCGAGGAACGCCGCCGCGGCGCTCTCGGAGGTCGTGCAGCAGCCCGGGGCGGCGACGCTGCTGTTCGTCACGCTCGCGCACGTCTTCGCCCGGTTCATCTCGGTGCTCGCCATCCACGCCGGGGTGCGCGTCGGCCATCAGGCCGACACCACGCAGCTGCTGCCCGCCCTCGGCTCCTTCCAGCCGACCTTCCTGCTCGCGGTGCCCCGCGTCTTCGAGAAGGTCTACAACTCGGCCGAGCAGAAGACCGAGGCCGAGGGCAAGGGCAAGATCTTCCGCGCCGCCGCGAAGGTCGCCGTGGAGCACTCCGAAGCCCTGGACGCCGGCAGGGTGCCGTTCGTGCTCGGCCTCAAGTTCAAGCTCTTCGACAAGCTCGTGTACGCGAAGCTCCGCGACCGCCTCGGCGGCAAGGTGCGGTACGCCGTCTCGGGCTCGGCGCCGCTCAGCCACTACCTCGGCCACTTCTACCGCAGCCTCGGCGTGAAGATCCTCGAGGGCTACGGTCTGACCGAGACCACGGCCCCCGCAACGGTGAATCTCCCCGACAAGTTCAAGATCGGCACGGTCGGCCCGGCGCTCCCGGGCCACACCATCCGGATCGCCGAGGACGGCGAGATCCAGATCAAGGGCATCGACGTCTTTAAGGAGTACTGGAACAACCCCGAGGCGACCGAGAGCGCGTTCACCGAGGACGGGTTCTTCAAGACGGGCGACCTGGGCTCGCTCGACGAGGACGGCTACCTCTCGATCACGGGGCGCAAGAAGGAGATCATCGTCACGGCCGGCGGCAAGAACGTCGCCCCCGCGCAGCTCGAGGATCCCATCCGCTCGAACACGATCGTCGGCCAGGTCGTCGTCGTCGGAGACCAGAAGCCCTTCATCGCGGCCCTCGTCACGCTCGACCCCGAGATGCTGCCGGCCTGGCTCAAGAACAACGGGGAGAGCCCCGAGCTCTCGCTCGCGGAGGCGGCCGTGCACCCGAAGGTCCGCGCCGAGGTGCAGCGCGCCATCGACCACGGCAACGAGTTCGTCTCGCGGGCCGAGTCCGTGCGGAAGTTCGTGATCCTCCCGACCGAGTTCACCGAGGCGAGCGGTCACCTCACCCCGAAGATGAGCATCAAGCGCGACAACATCCTGCGCGACTACGCGAGCGAGATCGCCGGGATCTACGGGGACAATCCGCAGACCCAGGTCGTCTCGACGATGCGGTAGAGCGGAGGCGCGCGAGGCGCCGGGCGGCGGCTCGGCCGCCCGGCGCCTCGCGCGTCGTTCGCTGCCCTAGAACCAGCTGGAGGTGCGGATCTGCCGCATCGCCTCGCCGCGCGACTCGCGGTCGAGCCGGCTGATGTAGAGCTTGCCGTCGAGGTGATCGCACTCGTGCTGCAGCGCCTGCGCCAGCAGTCCCTCCCCCGAGATCACGACCTCGCGGCCCTCGAGGTCGGTGCCGCGCACGGTGGCGCGCGGGTAGCGCAGGACCTCGAACCAGAGCTCCGGCACCGACAGGCACCCCTCGCCGGTCGGCACGGGCTCCCCCTCGAGCGCGACGATCTCCGGGTTGAGCACGTAGCTCACCTCGCCGTCGATGTGGAGGCTGAAGGCCCGCAGCGTGTGCCCGATCTGCGTCGAAGCGAGGCCGGCCCGGCCGTCGAAGGCCACGGTGTCGCAGAGATCCTGCACCAGGGAGCGGACCCCGTCGTCGATCTCGACGACGGGGTCGCACACCGTCCGCAGCACGGGATCCCCGAAGAGACGAATCTCGCGAACCGCCACCTGCTGCTCCTTACGCGATCACGACCAGCAGGTCGCCGGCCTCGACGGACCGGGTCCCGCTGAACACCAGACGCTCGATCGTACCAGTGACGGTGGCGGTGATCGCCGCCTCCATCTTCATGGCCTCGATCGTGGCGATGGGCTGCCCGGCCTCGACCGCGTCGCCCACGGCCGCCTTCAGCGTGACGGTTCCCGAGAACGGCGCCGCGACCTGGCCCGGCACCGTGCGGTCGGCCTTCTCCGCCACGGGAGCGGACACCGCGACGCGCTCGTCCTTCACGAACACCTGGCGCAGCTGCCCGTTGACCTTGAGCATCACGGTGCGCACGCCCTTGTCGTCGGCCTCGCCGATCGCCTCGAGCCCAATGTACAGGCGCACGCCCTTCGCGAGGTCGAGCACGTGCTCCTGCCCCGGTTCGAGACCGTAGAGGTAGTCGGCGGTCTCGAGCACGGAGAGGTCGCCGAACTGCTCGCGCATCGCCTCGAACTGGCGGGTCGGCTGCGGGAACAGCAGCCGGTTCAGCGCCCCGCGCCGCTCCAGGCTGGTGCCGTCGAGCAGCGCCGCGTCCTCATCGCCGATGGGGGCGACCTCGATGTCGACGGTGCGACCCGCGAGCACCTTCGAGCGGAACGGCTCGGGCCAGCCGCCCGGGATCTCGCCGAGCTCGCCCGCAAGGAAGCCGACGACCGAGTCGGGGATGTCGTACTTGCCGGGGTTCGCCTCGAAGTCGGCGGGATCGGCGTCGACCGCCGCGAGGTGCAGGGCGAGATCGCCGACCACCTTCGAGGAGGGCGTCACCTTCGGGATCCGCCCCAGGATGCGGTCTGAGGCCGCGTACATGTCCTCGATCTTCTCGAAGTTGTCCGCAAGGCCCAGCGCGATCGCCTGCTGGCGCAGGTTCGACAGCTGACCGCCCGGGATCTCGTGCGTGTACACCCGACCCGTGGGAGAGGGCAGACCCGACTCGAACGGCTTGTAGAGGGCGCGCACCGCGTCCCAGTACGGCTCGAGGGAGTAGACGGCCTCCTGCGAGAGCCCGGTGTCGCGGTCGGTGTCCGCGAGCGCCGCGACGAGGGCGGAGAGCGAGGGCTGGCTCGTGGTGCCCGACATCGGCGCCGAGGCGACGTCGACGGCGTCGACGCCCGCCTGCGACGCCGCGAGCAGAGTCGCGAGCTGGCCGCCCGGGGTGTCGTGCGTGTGCAGGTGCACCGGAAGGTCGAAGCGCTCGCGCAGTGCGGTGACGAGCTTCGCCGCCGCCGCGGGCCGCAGCAGGCCCGCCATGTCCTTGATCGCGAGCACGTGCGCACCGGCCTCGACGATCTGATCCGCGAGCTGCAGGTAGTAGTCGAGGGTGTACTTGTCCTCGGCCGGGTCGAGCAGGTTGCCGGTGTACGCCATCGCGACCTCGGCGACCGCGGTCCCCGTCTCGCGGACGGCCTCGACCGCGACCCGCATCTGGTTGACGTCGTTGAGGGCGTCGAAGATGCGGAAGATGTCGATCCCGGTCTCCGCCGCCTCGCGCACGAACGACTGCGCGACCTTCGCCGGGTACGGCGTGTATCCCACCGTGTTCTGGCCGCGGAGCAGCATCTGGATCGGCACGTTCGGCAGCGCCTCGCGGAGCGCGGCGAGGCGCTCCCACGGATCCTCGCCGAGGAAGCGCAGCGCGACGTCGTAGGTTGCCCCGCCCCAGGCCTCGACCGAGAGCAGCTGGGGGGTCAGGCGCGCCACGTACGGGGCGACGCGCAGCAGATCCTTCGTGCGCACGCGGGTCGCCAGCAGCGACTGATGAGCGTCGCGGAAGGTGGTCTCGGTGACCGCGAGCGCCGTCTGCTCGCGCAGCGCCCGCGCGAAGCCCTCGGGACCGAGCTCGAGGAGCTGCTCCCGGTGCCCGGCCGGCGCGGGACGCGTCAGATCGGCGGCGGGCAGCTTCGACCCGAGATCGGCGTGGGAGACGCGCGCCCCGTTGGGCTGGTTCACCGTCACGTTCGCCACGTGCTGCAGCAGACGCGTCGCGCGGTCCTTCGGCTTGTTCATGTCGAGCAGCTCGGGCCGCTCCTCGATGAACGAGGTCGCGATGTCGCCTTCCTGGAAGGCGGGATCCGCGAGCACCGCCTGCAGGAACGGGATGTTCGTGGAGACGCCGCGGATCCTGAACTCCGCCAGCGCGCGCTGCGCACGGGTCACGGCGTCCCTGAACGAGCGGCCCCGGCAGGTGAGCTTCGCGAGCATCGAGTCGAAGTGCGGGCTGATCTGCGCACCGGCGTTGATCGTGCCGCCGTCGAGGCGGACGCCGCCGCCGCCCGGCGAGCGGTAGGCCGTGATGCGACCCAGATCGGGGCGGAACCCGTTCGCGGGATCCTCCGTCGTAATCCGGCACTGCAGCGCGGCGCCGCGCAGCTGGATGTCCTCCTGGCGCAGCTCGAGCTCCTCCAGCGTCTCGCCCGCGGCGATGCGCATCTGGGCCCGGACGAGGTCGACGTCGGTGACCTCCTCCGTCACGGTGTGCTCGACCTGGATGCGGGGGTTCATCTCGATGAAGACGTGCTGGCCGGCGCGCTCCCCCTCGGTGTCGAGGAGGAACTCGACGGTGCCGGCGTTCTCGTAGCCGATCGACTTCGCGAACGCGATCGCGTCGCGGGTCAGCGCATCGCGGGTCTCCTGGTCGAGGTTCGGGGCCGGCGCGATCTCGACGACCTTCTGATGGCGGCGCTGCACCGAGCAATCGCGCTCGAAGAGGTGGACGGCGTGGCCGGTCTTGTCGGCGAGCACCTGGACCTCGATGTGGCGCGGCCGCAGCACGGCCTGCTCGATGAACATCGTCGGATCGCCGAAGGCCGATTCGGCCTCGCGCATCGCCGATTCGAGAGCGTCGCGGAGATCCTCCTCGCGCTCCACGCGGCGCATGCCGCGCCCGCCGCCGCCCGCCACGGCCTTCGCGAAGACCGGGAAGCCGATCTCCTTCGCGCCCGCGATGAGCGCCTCGATATCGGTGGAGGGCGGGGTCGACTGCAGCACGGGCACGCCGGCCGCGATCGCGTGCTCCTTCGCGGCGACCTTGTTGCCCGCCATCTCGAGCGCCTTCCGGCCCGGGCCGATGAAGCGGATGCCCGCAGCCTCCGCGGCGGCCGCGAGATCGGGGTTCTCGGACAGGAAGCCATAGCCCGGGTAGATCGCGTCGGCGCCCGACTCGCTGGCGACGCGAACGATCTCGGCGACGTCCAGATAGGCGCGGACCGGGTGCCCCTCGTCGCCGATGAGGTACGCCTCGTCGGCCTTCAGGCGGTGCAGGGAGTTGCGGTCCTCGTACGGGAACACCGCAACCGTCCTGGCGCCGAGCTCATGGGCGGCGCGAAAAGCACGGATGGCGATCTCGCCGCGGTTCGCGACCAGGATCTTCTTGAACATTACAGAGGCTCTCCCTTGTGTCTCTGCCCAGGCTGTCTTGTGAACGTACATAGCCTACTGGCAAGGTCGCTCCACATTGTCTGACAACATGAGGAGGACCGCCCTTAAATCTATCGCAGGCGGCCCCGCCCGCGAGCATCGTCCCCTCGGACTTCCAGGTGAGCCCTCAGTCGGAATCCACTAAACTCGACGTGTGCATGTTCTCAGCGTGAGCTCCCTCAAGGGCGGAGTCGGCAAGACGACCGTCACCCTCGGCCTGGCCTCGGCGGCCTTCTCCCGCGGCCTGCGAACACTGGTGGTCGACCTCGACCCGCAGTCGGACGTGTCGACGGGGATGGACGTGAACCCCGACGGCCACGGCAACATCGCCGACGTGCTCGAGAGCCCGAAGGAGAGCGTGGTGCGCGGCGCCATCGCTCACAGCGGCTGGGCCAGGCACCACGAGACGGGCACCATCGACCTGCTCGTGGGCAGCCCCTCCGCGATCAACTTCGACGGGCCGCACCCCTCCGTGCGCGAGATCTGGAAGCTGGAGGAGGCGCTGGCCGTGGTCGAGGCCGACTACGACCTCGTGCTCATCGACTGCGCGCCCTCGCTGAACGCCCTCACGCGCACGGCCTGGGCGGCGAGCGATCGCGTCCTCGTCGTCACCGAGCCGGGGCTCTTCGCCGTCGCGGCCGCCGATCGCGCCCTGCGCGCCATCGAGGAGATCCGCCGCGGCGTCAGCCCGCGTCTCCAGCCGCTCGGCATCCTGATCAACCGGGCTCGGCCGCAGTCGATGGAGCACCAGTTCCGCACGCGCGAGCTCCGCGAGATGTTCGGCCCGCTCGTGCTCAATCCCCAATTGCCCGAGCGCACCTCGCTGCAGCAGGCGCAGGGCGCGGCGAAGCCCGTCCACATGTGGCCCGGCGAGGCGGCGCAGGAGATGGCCGGGTACTTCGACCAGGTGCTCGATCGCGTGCTGCGATCGGCCGGCATCAACGCTCCCCCGGCTGCCGTATCGCCGGGCCGCAGCACCACCTCCGTGACGGAGGATCCGCTTCCCGACGAGGTGTCTGACACGGCCTCCGTCGTCACCGACCGCGCCCCCGAGTAGGGCGCGGCGGCGATACGGAGGGGTGGGCGGCTGCGGCGGCCCGCCCCTCCGTCGTCCCAGGGGCCGGCTCCCCCGCGGCGGTTCCCCGAGGCGGAGGGGGCTCCGCCTCGGGCCGAACCGGGCGGGGTTCGCTAGGAGATCTTCTTGCGGGTCTCGCGACGGCGGGCGAGCTCGTCGACCTCGGCCGCCGCCCGGTGATCGTCCATGTCGACGAGCGAGGTCTCGACCTCGCGGAGGACCTTGCCGACGGCGATGCCGAAGACGCCCTGGCCGCGGCTCACGAGGTCGATGACCTCGTCGCTCGAGGTGCAGAGGTACACGCTGGCGCCGTCGCTCATGAGCGTGGTCTGGGAGAGGTCGTGCACGCCGGCCTCGTGCAGCTGGGCGACCGCGGTGCGGATCTGCTGGAGGGAGATGCCCGTGTCGAGCAGGCGCTTGACGAGCTTCAGCACGAGGATGTCGCGGAAGCCGTAGAGGCGCTGCGAACCGGAGCCCTTGGCGCTCCGCACGGTCGGCTCGACGAGCCCCGTCCGGGCCCAGTAGTCGAGCTGACGATAGCTGATGCCCGCGGCGCGAGCGGCCACCGCCCCTTTGAACCCCCCGCTCTCGTCGGGCTTCGGGAGCCCGTCGTCGAAGAGCAGCTCAGCCCCCAGGGTGTCGCGCCGCTGGGGCCCTTCCGGACCGGTCACAGAGGCGTCCGCGTCACCCGACGGCAGCTGAGTGTTCTCCATGGTGGTCCTTTCCAGCGGCGCCCATCGCACCGAGCCTCATCAACGCTACCGCCGGGGGTGCCCGCATGCAACGACCGGAGCACTTTGGATTCCGCGTGTCGCGTTCAGGTAGAGGTTTAAGGTTTTCGGCGGTCGCCGAGAACGCCCGGAAGGGCCGGGTTCTCGTCTCGAACCGAGCCCGTCAGCCCGCGAGCAGGCGGTTGCGGAGCACGCCCGAGCGCAGCGTGTCGAGGTACCCCGCGAGCTCGAGCGAGTCCTCGTCGGAGTGCGGGCTCCCCGTCTTGACGCCGCGGGTCGCGACGGCCTGCGAGATGAGCTCGGCGTCGCGCTCCGCCGCCACCCGCAGGGACCGGAGGTGGCGGGGGGTGATCCCCCGCTCCGACAGCTTCACGAGGGCGGTGAGCTGCGCCACCGCCTCGTGGGGGAAGACCTCCGCTGCCGGCAGCAGACCCGCCGCGATGGCCTCGCCGAGCAGCCGGGAGCTCGCCCCGGTGAGGCGCTTCAGCTCATCGCTGCCGAGCAGCTTCCGCGGGGAGAGGATGCTCGACGCGCTCCGGGGCGCCGCGCCCGGGATCACGGGATCCCGACCCTGGTCGACCTCCTCCAGCACCTCGGCGATGACCTTGAGCGGCAGGTAGTGATCGCGCTGGAGCGTCAGGATGAGGCGCAGCCGCTCGATGTGCGCCTGCGAGAACTTCCGGTAGCCCGATTTCGTGCGCTCGGGGGTGATGAGCCCCTGCTCCTCGAGGAAGCGCAGCTTCGACGGGGAGAGATCCGCGAAGTCGTCCTGCAGGCGCGCGAGCACCTGCCCGATGCTGAGCAGTCCGGCCGTCGCGAGCTGGGCGTTCTGGGCCGCCACGTCAGCTCTCGTCCGCGAGATCGAATCGCGAGGCGAAGAAGGTGAACTTGAACTTGCCGACCTGCACTTCCACGCCGTCTTCGAGCACCGTCTCGGAGTCGATGCGCGACCCGTCGCAGAAGGTGCCGTTGAGCGACCCGAGGTCGACCACCGAGAATCGGGTGCCCGAGCGGCGGAACTCGGCGTGCTTGCGCGAAACCGTGACGTCGTCGAGGAAGATGCCGACGCCGGGTCGGCGGCCGGCCACCGTGACGTCCTGGTCCAGCAGGAAGCGGGCGCCCTGGTCGGGCCCGCGGCGCACGACGAGCAGGGCGGCGCCCGTGGGCAGCGCGCCCACGGCCTCCTGCTCGTCGATCGTCAGGTCGATCACGCGGGCGCGGATCATCGCACCCAGGTCCTCGCGGAACTGCTGCGTGGAGCGGACTTCGGTATCGTCGGCGCGACGAGCCTGATTCTCGGCGTTCACGTCTTCACCCATCCCTGATCGGGGGCTTTCGCTGCCGGGGTTCCGGCCCTTCTACGCTACCGCAAGCCCTGCCCCGCTCGCATCCCGTCGGAGCGGCTACTCATGCGATTCGAGGAATGCGTACACCTCGTGCGAGTCGACGCCGGGGAACGTTCCCGTCGGCAGCGCGGCGAGCAGGCTCGTCGGCGTCGCCGCCTCCGGCCACGCGGCCGCCTCCCACTTTCGGGTGAGGTCGTCGGAGGCGAGTCGGCAGCAGCTCTCGTCCGGGCAGCGCGACCGATTGCGGTGCGGAGTCTCGCGACCGCGGAACCACTTGACCGCGTCGAACTGCACCCCCACGCTCACCGAGTAGAGGCCCTCCTTGGCCTTCTCCACCCGAGAGGTGCACCAGTACGTTCCCCCCGACGCCATGTCGGTGTACTGGTACCAGGGGTTGAAGCGATCGGGCTGGGCGAAGACCGTGCGCGCCGTCCAGTTGCGGCACACCGACGCCCCCTCGAGGTTGCCGAGGCCGTCGGACGGGAAGCGCACCCCGTCGTTCTCGTACGCCTTGATCAGGGTGCCCGACTCGTGCGCCTTCATGAAGTGCACCTCGAGGCCCAGCCGCTCCGTCGCGAGGTTCGTGAAGCGGTGAGCGGCCATCTCGTACGACACGGCGAAGGCGTCGCGCAGATCCTCCATGGAGATCTGCCGCTGCCGCTTCGCCTCCGCCAGCATGCCGACCGCGGCCTCCTCGGGCAGCAGCACCGCGCCCGCGAGGTAGTTCGCCTCGACGCGCTGGCGCAGGAAGTCGCCGTAGCTCCGGGGCTCCTCGTGCCCGCAGACGAGGCTCGCGAGGGCCCGCAGGACGGGCGCGCGGGCGTCGCGGGAGGGGAGGTTGCTGCCGAGGTAGATGCGACCGTTCCGCCGATCGATCACGGAGCGCGTGGAGTGCGGGAGGTCGGAGACGTAGTGCAGGGTGAAGCCGAGCTTCCTCGCGATGTCGGCGATCGTGCGCTGCGAGACCGGGCCTCCGCCGTAGCCCACCGAACCGAGCAGCTCGCCCGCCTGCCGCTCGAGCTCCGCGAAGTAGTTGCCCCGCACGCGCATCTCGGAGCGCAGCTCCGTGTTGGCCCTGCGCGCCTCCTCGGGAGTCGCCGCCCGCTCGCGGTTCAGCCGCTCGACCTCCTGGTGGAGCCCGAGGATCGCCCGAAGCGTCTCATCGCTCGTCGCCTTCGACACGCGGATCGGCTGGATGCCGAGCGATCGGAAGACCGCTCCGCGCTGCGCGCGCTCCACCGCGATCTCAAGGGCCGCGCGCTCGCTCGGCGCCTCCTCGGAGAGGAGCTCGTCCACCGTGGATCCGAGCGCGGCCGCGAGCGCGCGGAGCACCGGAAGCCGGGGCTCGCGCTTGCCGTTCTCGATCGCCGAGAGCTGGGAGGGCGCGCGGTCGATCGCCGCGGCGAGCTGCTCGAGCGTCAGCCCGAGCTGCGCGCGGCGCTCGCGGATGCGCCGGCCGAGGGTGAGAGCGTCCGCAGCACCCTCCGGGTCGGGGGCCACGGCGGAGAGCACCCGGCCCGACGAGGACTGCGCTGGGGCGTCGTAGGGAGTCATAGGGGCATCCTCTCAGATCCGGATTCTTCCGACAAGCAGAAATATCGATGTTCTTCACCCCCGCGTACCTCGGATCGGGCCGCGAAACCGCCCGCAAGATGGAAACACGCAGACCAACGCCCGAGGACGGGCCCGTCGACAGGAGTCACCGTGACCAACGAAGCATCACCGCACCCGACCGCCGAGCAGCTGGCCTGGGACTGGGAGAACGACCCGCGCTGGGAGGGCATCGAGCGCGACTACAGCGCGGAGGACGTCGTCCGGCTGCGGGGCAGGGTTCAGGAGGAGCACACCCTCGCGCGCCGCGGCGCGGAGAAGCTCTGGGCCCAGCTCACCGAGGAGGCCGCCGAGGGCCGCTACACCCACGCGCTGGGGGCGCTCACCGGCAACCAGGCCGTGCAGCAGGTGAAGGCCGGTCTCCGCGCCGTCTACCTCTCGGGCTGGCAGGTCGCCGCCGACGCCAACCTCTCGGGCCAGACCTACCCCGACCAGTCGCTCTACCCGGCGAACTCGGTGCCGCAGGTGGTCCGCCGCATCAACAACGCCCTGCTCCGCGCCGACCAGATCGAGCACGCCGAGGGCATCCAGAGCGTCGAGGACTGGCTGGTGCCGATCGTCGCCGACGCAGAGGCCGGCTTCGGCGGCCCGCTCAACGCCTACGAGCTCATGAAGTCGATGATCGCGGCGGGCGCCTCGGGCGTGCACTGGGAGGATCAGCTCGCCAGCGAGAAGAAGTGCGGCCACCTCGGCGGCAAGGTGCTCATCCCGACCCAGCAGCACATCCGCACGCTGAACGCCGCGCGCCTCGCCGCCGACGTCGCCGGAGTGCCCAGCGTCATCGTCGCCCGCACCGACGCCGAGGCCGCCACGCTCATCACCTCCGACGTCGACGAGCGCGATCAGCGCTTCATCACCGGCGAGCGCACCCCCGAGGGTTTCTACAAGGTGCGGAACGGCCTCGAGCCCTGCATCGCCCGCGCCAAGGCGTACGCCCCCTACTCCGACCTCATCTGGATGGAGACCGGCACCCCCGATCTCGACCTCGCCCGGAGGTTCGCCGAGGGGGTCCGGTCGGAGTTCCCCGACCAGATGCTCGCCTACAACTGCTCGCCGTCGTTCAACTGGAAGAAGCACCTCGACGACGCGACCATCGCCAAGTTCCAGCGCGAGCTCGGAGCGATGGGCTTCACCTTCCAGTTCATCACCCTCGCCGGGTTCCACTCGCTCAACTCCTCGATGTTCGACCTCGCGCACGGCTACGCCAGGAGCGGCATGTCGGCCTATGTCGAGCTGCAGGAGCGCGAGTTCGCCGACGAGGCGCGCGGCTACACGGCGACCAAGCACCAGCGCGAGGTCGGCACCGGCTACTTCGACGCGATCTCGACCGCTCTCAACCCCACCGCCTCGACGCTGGCGCTCGTGGGCTCGACCGAGGAAGGACAGTTCTGATGAGCACCGCCACGCTTCCGACCACCGCCACCGGGCCGCGGATCGAGGTGACCGGCCGCGCCTTCGAGCGCAGCGACGAGATCCTCACGCCCGAGGCGCTGCAGTTCCTCGCCGAGCTGCACCACCGTTTCGCGGGCGCCCGACACGACCGGCTCGCCGACCGCCAGCGCCGCCGCTACGAGATCGGCAACGGACGCGACCCGCGCTTCCGCGACGACACCAGGCACATCCGCGAGGACGCCGAGTGGCGCGTCGCGGGGGCGGGACCCGGTCTCGAGGATCGGCGGGTCGAGATCACCGGCCCGACCGACCCGAAGATGACGATCAACGCGATGAACTCCGGCGCCCGCGTGTGGCTCGCCGACCAGGAGGACGCGACCAGCCCGACCTGGCGGAACGTGATCGGAGGCCAGCTGTCGCTGTACGACGCGATCCGGGAGCGCCTCGAGTACACGAGCCCGCAGGGCAAGGAGTACCGGGTCACCGCGGAGCGCACGCCCACGATCGTGATGCGCCCGCGCGGCTGGCACCTCGTCGAGAAGCACATCCGCTTCGTCGACGCGAAGGGGCGGGCGGGGGCGGCCTCCGGCAGCCTCGTCGACTTCGGGCTCTACGCCTTCCACAACGCGCGGGAGCTGGTCGAGCGGGGACGGGGCCCCTACTTCTACATCGCCAAGCTCGAGTCGAGCGAGGAGGCGAAGCTCTGGGACGACGTCTTCACCTTCACCGAGCGGGCCCTCGGCCTCCCCCACGGCACCATCCGGGCGACCGTGCTCATCGAGACGCTGCCCGCCGCGTTCGAGATGGAGGAGATCCTCTACGTGCTGCGCGACCACTGCGCGGGCCTCAACGCCGGCCGGTGGGACTACATCTTCTCGATCATCAAGAACTACCGCGGTCGGGGCGCCCGCTTCGTGCTCCCCGACCGCAGCGAGGTGACGATGACGGTGCCGTTCATGCGCGCGTACACCGAGCTGCTGGTGAAGACCTGCCACCGACGCGGTGCGCACGCGATCGGCGGCATGAGCGCCTTCATCCCGAATCGCCGCGACCCCGAGGTCACGCGCCGCGCGGAGGAGAAGGTCAGCGCCGACAAGCACCGCGAGGCGAACGACGGCTTCGACGGCACCTGGGTGGCCCACCCCGACCTCATCCCGGTCGCGCAGCAGGAGTTCGACGCCGTGCTCGGCGACCGGCCCCACCAGGTCGACCGACAGCGCGACGACGTCGAGGTCACGGCGGCGCAGCTGCTCGACGTGCACATCGGGCGCGACATCACGGAGGCGGGCGTGCGCGAGAACGTCTCCATCGGCATCCGCTACATCGAGTCGTGGCTGCGCGGCATCGGGGCGGCGGCCATCGACAACCTCATGGAGGACGCCGCGACCGCGGAGATCAGCCGCTCCCAGATCTGGCAGTGGATCCACCAGGATCAGACCACCGCGGAGGGCACGGCCATCACGCGCGACTGGGTCGAGGGGCTCGTCGACGAGACCGTCGCGGGGTTCGAGCGGTTCGAGGGCGACCGCTACGAGGACGCGGCCGAGCTGTTCAGAGACGTCGCGCTCGGCAGCGACTTCCCCGCCTTCCTCACGGTGCCGGCGTACAGCCGGTACCTCGTCGACGCGTAGCCCGGCGGGCGGCTCAGGGGCGGGATTCCTCGGGATCCCGCCCCTTCGTCTCTCCGGCCCGCTGCGCCTCGCTCCGCTCGATCGCGGGTCCGAGCTCGTCGACGAAGAGGCTGTCCGTGTTCAGCTGCCCGGTGCGGTAGGCGGCTCGACCGACCATGTGGGCCGAGATCGGGGCGGTGAGCGACTGGAACACGAACACGGGGATCAGCGCCAGCAGCGTCGAGAAGGAGCGCTCCTCCAGCGCGATGGCGAGGATGATCAGCAGCAGGCCGAAGATCTGCGGCTTCGTCGCCGCGTGCAGGCGGCTGAGGGCGTCGGGGAAGCGCAGCAGGCCGACGCCGGCGGCCACCGAGAGCACCGCGGCGAGCAGGAGGCACACGAGGGCGAGCACGTCGAACACCAGATCAGACATGGCTCGTACCCTCCCCGCCCCGCTCGGGCGACGAACCCGAGGGCGAGGCTCCCCGCCGCTTCACGTATCGCGCCACGGTGATCGTCGCGAAGACGGACGTGGCGGCGATGGCGATCATCAGCGGGATCGTCTCCGTGTGCCCCCGCACCACCATCTCGGCGCCCACGGCGAGCATCAGCGTGGTGAGCAGCACGTCCGAGGCGATCATCCGGTCGAGGATCGTCGGCCCCTGGATGATGCGGACGAGCGCGCACAGCGCCGTCGCCGCGATGCCGAGCGCCGCGCCGACCACCATGCAGATCGTGAAGAGCGTCATCGGATCGCCTCCAGTTCCTCCCGGGACCCGACGGCCCGGATGAGCAGGTTCTCGATGTGGTACACGTCGCGGCGCATGCGGTCGATGTCCTGCTGCGCGGGCGTGTTCAGCACGTGCAGGTACAGCGTCGACGAGAACCGGTCCACCTCGGCGACGAGCGAGCCGGGGATGAGCGAGTTCGTGAGGCCCACCATCGTGAGGATGAAGTCGGAGCGGGTGCGCAGCTCCACCGCGATGATCGAGGTGGGCGGCGGGGGGCCGGGCCGCACGGCGAGCCACGCCACCTGCCAGGAGGCTCGCGAGAGGTGCCAGAAGAAGTAGACCAGGTAGCGCAGGGCGTACCACGGGTTGAAGCGGCCGGCGAGCTTCACGGGCGGCAGGTAGAAGAGGCGGGTCACGACGACGGCGACCACGATGCCGCTGACGAACGACATCCACGACACCTCGTGCCAGAGCGCCATCCAGGTGAGGACGAGCCCGATGAGCAGCGGCAGCTCGTGCAGCCGCAGCACGCGCTCGATGCGGCTCGCCCGCCGCGGACGCGGGGTCCGCCGGGCGCCGGCCTCGCCGCCTCCGCTCATTCGCCGTCCTCCTCACCGGTGTCCAGGGGGTGCCCGTGGTGGTCCCGCTCGAGTCGCGTGTCCCCGCTGCCGCCGCCCAGTTCGCCGCGGTGCTCCCCGAGCACGCGCTCGACGAGCTGCCCGGGCTCGGCGACCGTTTCGCCCGCCCTCGTCGAGTAGGCGTAGAGCGGCCCGGCGAACACGGTGAGCGCGATGCTCACCGCGACCATGCCGGCCGTCGCTCCGATCATCAGGCGCGGCGTCTCCTTCTGCTCCTGCAGGGGCTGGGCGTCGGGGGCGTCGTGCAGCGCCTCGAGCATCTGCGCCTCCCGCTTGCGCAGCAGCAGCGCCTCGGTGCTCGTCGGCTTCGGCGCCTTGCCGTCCGCCGTGACGCGGGGGCGCCAGAAGGCGAGGGTCCAGGCGCGGGCCAGCGCGTAGAGGGTGAGCAGCGACACGAGGGCGCCCACCCCCATCAGCCAGTAGGCGCCGGGGGTCGCGAGTTCCGCGGCGGCGGTGAAGAGGCCCAGCTTGCCGATGAAGCCCGAGAACGGGGGGATCCCGCCGAGGTTCAGCATGGGGACGAAGAACAGCACCGCGATCACGGGGGCGCTGCGGAGCATGCCGCCGAGACCGGCGAGCGAGGTCGTCCCGCCGTGCCGCTCGATCAGGCCCACCGCGAGGAAGAGCGTCGTCTGCACGATGATGTGGTGCGCGATGTAGTAGATGGTCGCGGCGAATCCGGCCGAGTTCGCCATGCCGATGCCGAAGATCATGTAGCCGATGTGGCTGATCAGGGTGAAGGAGAGCAGGCGCTTGATGTCGAGCTGGGAGACCGCGCCCAGGATCCCGACCACGAGCGTGAGCCCCGCCACCACGAGCAGCAGATCGTCGACGCTCGAGTCCGGGAACAGGAGGGTCTGGCTGCGGATGATGGCGTACACGCCCACCTTGGTGAGCAGGCCCGCGAAGACCGCGGTGACGGGCGCGGGAGCCGTCGGGTAGGAGTCGGGCAGCCAGAACGCGAGCGGGAACACGGCGGCCTTGATCCCGAACGCGATCAGCAGCGCCAGGTTGAGCAGCAGCTGGATCTCGCTCGGCAGCTCCGCGATGCGCAGGGTGAGCTGCGCCATGTTGACCGTGCCGGTCGCGCCGTAGATGAGGCCGATCGCGGCGAGGAAGAGCACGGAGGAGACCAGCGAGACGACGACGTAGGTGACTCCGGCCCTGATGCGCTGCACCGTGCCGCCGAGGGTGATGAGCACGTAGCTCGCGACCAGCAGGATCTCGAAGCCGACGTAGAGGTTGAAGAGGTCGCCCGCGATGAACGCGTTGCACACGCCCGCGCCCAGCACGAGGTAGGTCGGGTAGTAGATCGACACGGGCGTCTCGTCGTCGCCGTCGGCGAGGCCCTGGCCCAGCGAGAACAGGAAGACCCCGAGCAGCACGACGGCCGAGACCGTGAGCATGAGGGCCGAGAGCCGGTCGACGACGAGCGCGATCCCGAACGGCGCGGCCCAGCCGCCGACCTCCATGACGAGCGTGCCGCCGGCGTCGACGGCCCACATGAGCACGCCGCCGAGCGCGACCACGACGGTGAGCGCGGTCACGGTGATGGTCTGCTGCACGCGCCGCTGCCCGGGGAAGACCAGCGCCAGGGCCGCGCCGACGAGCGGCACGAGCACGACGAGAGGGACGAGAGGGGTCATCGCGGATCCTCCCCCGCGCCCGCGCCGTCCACGGCGCCGTCGAAGGCGCTCTCCGCAGCGTCGTCGGCCGCGTTGTCGGAGAACTCCCGCGTCTCGGCGAGATCCACGTCGGTGACCTCCACCGTGGTGAGGGCCTCCGTGGTCGCGAGCTCCAGATCGTCCTCGTCGTCCTGCACGCGGTCCTCGTCGTGGTGCGCGAGGCGCCAGCTGCGGTAGATCAGTGCGAGCAGGAAGGCGCTCACGCCGAAGGTGATCACGATAGCGGTGAGGATGAAGGCCTGCGGCAGCGGGTCGCTCATCTCCTCGGGAGCGGCCTCGCCCGAGATGGGGGCGGCGCCGAACGAACCGGACATGAGGAAGATCAGCAGGTTCGTCGCGTTCCCGACGAGCAGGAAGCCGAGCAGCAGCCGCGTCAGCGCTCGATCGAGCAGCAGGTACACCCCGCAGGCGTAGAGCACCACCATGACGGCGACGAGCACGAGAGGCATGGTCATCGCGGGGACACCTCCTCCTCGAGCGCCGTCTCGGCGTCCTCCTCCTCGTGCTCGTCGATCTCCGCTCCCAGGCTGCGCAGCACGTCGAGGATCAGGCCGAAGACCACCAGGTAGACGCCGATGTCGAAGAGCGTGGAGGTGACGAAGGAGAGCTCGCCGAAGGGGCCGAGGTCGAGATCGAACCAGGCCGACGCCAGCGCCGACTGGCCGAACAGGAGCGGGAGGAACGCCATCGTCACCGCCACGGCGAGGCCGGTGCCGAGGATCCGGCCGGCGTCGAGCGGGACGGTCGCCCCGAGCTCGTAGCGCCCGCCCGCCAGGTACCTCGCGACGAGCGCGAGGCCCGCCACGAGGCCGCCGGCGAACCCGCCTCCCGGCGTGTTGTGACCGGTCAGCAGCAGGTACAGCGAGAGCAGCATGAGGGCGTGGAAGATCAGCCGCACGACGACCTCGAGCAGGATCGAGCGCCGCGCGGGGTCGAGGTGGCGGCCGGCGAGCAGCCAGCTGACCCGCTGGGTCGCGTCGTTGGGGTCGGCCACCTTGAGCAGGTGCTCCCGCACCTGGCTGCGCGCGGCCTTGCGGCTCAGCTTCGGGCGGTTGTCGACGCGCGTCCTCAGGAACACGAGGGAGGCGACGCCCGTCGCGGCGGCGAGGATCACGGAGAGCTCCCCCATCGTGTCCCAGCCGCGGATGTCGACGAGCATCACGTTCACGACGTTCTTGCCGTGCCCGCCCGTGTAGGCGAGCTCGGGGAGCTGCAGGGAGATCGGCTCGGCCACCCGCGCTCCGAGCGACACGAGGGCGACGCCGCCGAGCACGAGGCCCACGGCGGCACCGATGACCGCGCGCATCCACCGCACCCTCGGCGCCGGGACCGAGCCGATGCGCTGCGGCAGCCGGCGGATGACGAGGATGAACGCGATGAGGGTCACCGTCTCCACGAGCGCCTGCGTGAGCGCGAGGTCGGGCGCCCCGTGCAGCGCGAAGATCGCCGCCATGCCGTAGCCGGTTACTCCGACCAGCACCACGGCCTGGAACCTGGTGCGCGCGCGGAGCGAGAAGACGGCGGCGAGGATCATGATGATGGCGATCGGGATCTGCACGGGAGAGCTCGCGAACTCGAGCCTCTCGGGCAGCACGCCCGTCGTGATGAGGGTGCCGCCGATGGCGAGCACGAAGACGCCGAGGATCACCGCGAGGTAGAAGGGCAGCGAGCCGCGCTGAGTGATCGCGGTCAGTCGCACGGCGAGTTCATCGATCCAGTGCGTGAGCACCCAGTAGGCGTGGGAGGCCGAGAAGCGCTCGGGCGACGGCGGCAGCAGCGGGCTCGTGCGACGCACCACGAGCAGCAGCAGCCCGCCGAGGATCAGGATCGACGCGGAGACGGCGAGCACCGGTGTGAAGCCGTGCCAGAGCGCGAAGTGCTCGGGCGCCAGCGTCTCGTCAGACGACCCGGCGACGGCGGCCTGCAGCCAGGGGTCGAGCAGCGTGGCTCCGAGGCCGCCGAGCACGGTGAACGCCGCGAACACCGCCGGAGCCACGAGGATTCCCGCCTCCTGCCGGTGCGCGAGGGGCGTCGGCTCGACACCCGGCTTCGAGCCGAAGGCGCCCCAGAGGAAGCGCCCCATGTAGGCGACGGTGAGCACGCTGCCGATCGCGGTGAAGGCGAAGGCGAGGTAGGCGATGGGGCGTTCCTGGCCGATCGCGAGCAGCTCGGTGAGGGCGGACTCCTTCGCGACGAAGCCGAAGAACGGGGGCACTCCCGCCATCGACAACGACGCGAGCGCGGCGATGACGGCGAGGGCGGGCACGCGTCTGCCGAGCCCGCTCAGCTTCCGGAGGTCGCGGGTGCCCGTGCCGTGGTCGATGATGCCGACCGTCAGGAACAGCGGCGCCTTGGCGACGGCGTGCGCGAAGAGCAGCGCGAGGCCGGCGAAGTCGCTGCGCGGGTCGGCCGCGCCGAAGACCATCACCAGCAGGCCCAGCTGGCTCACCGTTCCATGGGCGACGATCAGCTTGATGTCGAACTGGCGGAGGGCCCGGATGCCGCCGTTGATCATGGTGATCGCGCCGAGCACGACGAGCGTCTCGCGGTAGCCCGGGACGTCGCCGAAGGCCGGACCCATGCGGGCGATCAGATAGATGCCGGCCTTCACCATCGCCGCGGCGTGCAGATAGGCGCTCACGGGCGTCGGGGCGGCCATCGCGCCGGGGAGCCAGAAGTGGAAGGGGAAGATCGCCGACTTCGACAGGGCCCCGGCGAGCAGGAGGAACGCCGCCGTCGCGCCGAGCGCTCCCCCGGGCGGGTCGGCGACGATGCCCGAGAGTTCCGAAGTGCCCGCCGCCGAGGCGAGCAGCACGAGCCCGACCAGCATGGCGAGCCCGCCGAAGGTGGTCACCATGAGCGCTTGCAGCGCGGCCGCGCGGCTGGTGCGCAGCTTCGAGGAGTGGCCGATCAGCAGGAAGGAGAACACCGTGGTGCCCTCCCAGAAGATGAAGAGCAGGTAGACGTCATCGGCGAGCACGAGCCCGAGCATGGAGGCGGCGAAGCCGAGGAACACCGAGCCGAAGCGGGGCAGGCCGGCCTCGCCGCTGTCGAAGTATCGGGTGCAGTAGAGCAGCACGAGCGCCCCGGCGCCGGTGACGAGCAGCGCGAACATCAGCGAGACGATGTCGAGCCTGAAGGTCAGGGCGAGATCGAGCTGCGGCACCCACTCGAACCGCTCGACGAGGACGGCGCCCGAGAGGATCGCGGGCGCCTGGACGGCGAAGAGCACGCACGCCGCGGCCAGCGCGAGAGCCAGCAGGTAGAAGGCCTTGCGCCCGAGACGCCGGATCAGCGGATACGCGAGGATCGAAAGGATGGAGATGGCGAGCAGACCACTCGTCATCAACGCCATCCGCAGCCCCCGCTTCCTCGATCTCTCGCCACTTCGAGTCTAGCGGACGCCAGGTTTCGAAACCCTGTGCGCGAGGGCGTGGAACCTTCGTCTCTCGACGGGCCGCGGGGCATGCTGCCGCCTCCCAGGCTGCCACACGCGATACGAAAACCGTCGATATAACACGAATAGGGCCGTCCGGGAACAGCACGCCAACTCTGGCGTACCGTCCCTGAACGACCCTACTCATCACAGAGGAGTCCGGCGGTGTCCTACTCTCCCACACCCTCCCGAGTGCAGTACCATCGGCGCTGTCAGCCTTAGCTTCCGGGTTCGGAATGTCACCGGGCGTTTCCCTGACGCTATAACCACCGTAACACTATTGACCTACCAAACACCCCACCACCCCCACCCCAACACAAAAAGGGGGGGTTATGGGTAGGGTTCTTGGACCATACGTCAAGAACCACAAAGCGGACGCGAACACACACACACTGACACCCATGCCCCACACCAATATGCGGGATGAAGTCAAGTCATCGGCTTATTAGTACCAGTCAGCTCCACACCTTACAGCGCTTCCACATCTGGCCTATCAACCCAGTCATCTCCTGGGAGCC
>NZ_JAEHOH010000012.1 GCF_016522505.1 Leucobacter chromiisoli
TCAGACGGGCGTTACGGTGGGACATGAGAACCTCCGAGTTCGTGAAGACGTCAGATATCTCCACTAAGCCCGGAGGTTCTCCCTTTTCACAAGGCCCGCACCACCACCAACCTCATGGCCGGGTACAGCTAGACGCGCTCGGGCCCGGGGCACCCTCGCACCCCGGGCCCGAGCGATCGCTGCGGCGAGCCCGGATCATCCGGCCTCGAGGGCCTCCTCGATCGCCCGCTTGAGGCGCTCGTCCGCCTCGCCGTAGGCGGTCCAGTCGCCGCTCTTCATCGCCTCGTCGCGGTCGGCGAGAGCGCTCTGCATCTCTCGGAGCGCGGCCTCGAGCGAGCCGCCGCCCGACGAGCCGCCGGATCCGCCCTCCGCATCGGAGCCGGAGCCCTCCGATCCGTCGGAGCCCTCGCTCGGGGTCTCCGTCTCCGAGACGTCGCCGTCTCCGGCGCTGGCCCCGGAGTTGCCGCCGAAGAGCTCGTCGAGGGCCTGATCCAGCGTGTCCTCGAAGGCGATGTCGTCGCCGAAGGAGACGAGCACCTTCTGCAGCAGCGGGAAGCTCGTGCCCGAGGAGGCCTCGATGTACACGGGCTGCACGTAGAGCAGACCGCCGCCCACGGGGAGCGTCAGCAGGTTGCCGCTGATCACGTTCGTCTCGCCCTGGCGCAGGATGTTCAGCTCTGTGGAGACGGCGGGGTCGGTGTTGTAGGCGTTCTGCACCTGACCGGGGCCCGGCACCGTGTCGCCCTTGGGCAGCGTGAGGAGCTTCAACTTGCCGTAGTCCTCGGATATCTCGCCGTCCTCGGATCCTGCGTTCGCGTTCGCCGCCAGATACCCGGTGAGGATGTCGCGCGCGCCCTCCCCCGTCGCGTCGGGGATGTACGTCGAGTAGATCGAGTAGTTGGGTTCGGCGCCCGCCCCAGCCGAGAGCGTCAGGTAGTACGGGGGCTGCGGCAGGTTCTGGTTCGCCGACACGGGGTCGTTCGGCGTGCGCCAGGCGTCCTCGGCAGAGTAGAAGGCGCCCGCATTGGTGACGTGGTACTTGCTCAGCACCTCGCGCTGCACCTTGAACAGGTCGGTCGGGTAGCGCACGTGGCTCAGGAGGTCTCCGCTCATCTCGGAGACGCTCTGCAGCGTGCCCGGGAACACCTTGCTCCAGGCCTTGAGGATCGGATCCTCGGTATCCCAGGCGTAGAGCGTCACGGTGCCGTCGTACGCGTCCACGGTCGCCTTCACCGAGTTGCGGATGTAGTTGACCGGGTTGCTGGGCGAGCCCGCCGGGTTGTCGGCGTCCACCGTCAGCGCGTTCATGTCGGTGACGTCGGAGTAGGGGTAGCTGGCGGAGGTCGTGTAGCCGTCGATGATCCACTTCACGCGGCCGTCCACGACGGAGGCGTAGGGCGCCGCGTCGATCGTGAGGTACGGCGCGACCTTCTGCACGCGGTCGATCGGGTTGCGATCGTAGAGGATCTGGGAGCCGTCGACGACGGCGCCCGAGAGGAGCACCTCCATGTCCTGGAACTTCAGCGCGTAGATGAGCTTCGTGAAGATGTTGTTCAGCACCGGGCCGCCCTCGCCCGAGAAGGTGGTGAGGTTCTGACGCTCGCCGTCCACCTCCTCCGTGGCCTCGACCGAGTCGTCCTCGGGCGCCTCCTCGGCGGCCTCGGCCCCCTCCGCGGTGTCGGCGCTCGCCTCGGCCCCGCTCTCGGCGTCGGCCGGGTAGTCGACCTCGATCGGGCGATCGCGCTCCCCGCCCACGATGGAGTACTCGGGGGAGTTCATGCCGAAGTACACCCGCGGCTCGAACTCGCCGAGCTTGCCGCTCGTCGGGATGCCGTTCTCGAGGAACACGGGCTCGCCGCCGGGCGAGCGCTGGTTGCCGAATGCGGCCACGAGGCCGTAGCCGTGCGTGTAGACCAGCGTGCGGTTGTACCAGCTGTTCTGGTTCTCGACGTCGATGTCCCGGATCGCCGAGACCGTGTCCTCCACCTGGCCGTCGATCTCGTAGCGGTCGACGTTCAGGGAGTTCGGGAACGTGTAGTACTGCTTGCTCTGCTCGAGCTGCGCGAACGTCCGGGAGATGACCTCGGGATCCATGATCCGGATGTTCGCCGTCGCGACCGCGTCGTTGCGCAGCGCGCCCGGCTCGGCGTCGGTCACCGCGTCGTAGCGCTCGATCTCGACGTCGTCGATGCCGTAGGCGGTGCGGGTCGCCTCGATGTTCCGCGTGATGTACTCGTCTTCCAGGCTCTTCTCGTCGGGCTGCACCTGGAACTGCTGGATCGCCCACGGGTAGCCGACGCCGAGCACGAGGCTGGAGGCCAGGAACAGCGCCGTGCCGATGACGGGGAGCCGCCACTTGCCGGTGAACGCCGTGATGAGGAACAGGATGGCGATGAGCACCGCGATGCCCGCGAGGATCTGCTTGCCCGGGATGACGGCGCGCACGTCGGCGAACGTGGCGCCCGTGAGCAGGCCCTGCGGGTCGTTCAGCGTGCGGTACTGGTCCAGCCAGAGGCTCACGGCCTGCAGCAGGAGGTAGAGCACCGCCAGCACGGCCGCCTGGATCCGGGTCGCCTTGGAGATCCGCACGTCGCGGCCGGAGAAGGAGATGCCGCCGTAGAGGTAGCTCGTCGCGACGCCGAGGATGAGCGAGATCAGCGTGACCGCCGAGGCGAAGCCGACGATGCCCTGCAGCAGTGGGAGGTCGAACAGGTAGAAGGAGACGTCGAGCCCGAACTGCGCGTCGGTCGCGCCGGTGCCCTCGCGGTTCATCCACAGCAGCACCCGCTGCCACTGCGCGGCCGAGCTGAAGCCGGCGAAGAGGCCCAGCACCGCGGGGAGCCCCCACTTGACGAGGCGGCGCAGCGGCTCGATGAGCTCCTGGTAGCGGTCGAGCTGCGCCGTGAGACGCGCGTACACCGGGCGCTTGCGGTAGGCGATGTCGATCGCGAAGAAGACCGGGATCGCCATGGCCAGGAAACCGATGAGGAACATCGCTCCCGCCGCGATCCACTGGGTCGTCAGCACCGGGAGGAACCCGAGCTGGTCGTACCACAGCACCTCGGTGATCACCGCGGACGCCGCGAGGAACGCCAGCACGAGGACCACCACCAGCACGATGGTGATGGTGAGGGGCGAGATTCTACGGGAACGGGCGGCCGGAGCGGAGACGTTCTGGTCGGTCACGTTGTTGTTTCCTGTCCTGTATCTGGGCTTGCCCAACACCCTATCGGCACCCGCTGACAGGAGGCTGCCGATCGATCGCCGACGGCGCCTCCCGGTCGCGACGGCGCGAACCGGGCACGGGCTACTCCGCGGGGCACCGCTCGAGGCCGGGCGGGGTGCCACCGTCCGCGGCGGTCTCCACCGCCGCGATGGCCTCGGAGAGGGTCGCCACGGGCGCGAGCCGCAGCCCCTCGGGGAGCCGGTCGGGCACGTCCCCGCAGTTGCCGACCGGGATCAGCATCAGATCCGACCCGGCCCGCGCGGCGCCCCACATCTTCTGGGACAGCCCGCCGATCGGGCCGACCTCGCCCGATTCGCCGATCGTCCCGGTGCCGCTCACATCGATGCCGTCGGTCAGCGATCCGGGGGTGAGCTCGTCGTAGATGGCGAGCGCGAAGATCATCCCCGCGCTGGGACCGCCGATCTCGTCGAGGCTGATGGTCACCTCGAAGGGCAGATCGTACTCCGACACCACGGTGATCCCGAGCAGGGGATCCTCGCCGCCCTCGGGGATCTCGGGCGTCACGGTCTCGGTGCGGCGCTCCCCCGAGCGCTCGATCAGCAGCTCGACCTCGCTGCCGGCTCCCGACGACGCGACGGCCGCGCGCAGCGACTCGAAGTCCTCGACGGGGTCCGCCCCGACGGCGACGAGCAGGTCCCCCTGCTCCAGGATCCCCTCGGCGGGACCGTCCTCGGCGACGGATCCCACCCGCAGCATCACCGGCACCGGCTCACCGAGCTCGTCGAGGGCCGCAGCGACGGAGCGCGTCTGCGAGGAGCCCATGAGGGCGGTGTTGACGGCATCGCGGTCGTCCTCGGTGGTGCCCTCGGGGAAGAGCGACGACATGGGGGTGATCTGCTGCGTGCGATCGAGGAGAGCGGGCACGAGCGACAGCCAGTCGACGGGCTGCTGCGGGCTGCCGACCGTCGTCACCGTCAGCAGGTTGAGGCGTCCAGTCGTCGGGTACGTGTCGACTCCCTCGAGCCGGATCACGTCCTCCGTCTCGCCCTCGATCGTGATCTTCCCGAGGGTGTCCACCACGGGCCCGGGACGCTCGATCACGTAGGGCGACGGGATCGTCGCGGCGAGCAGGACGACGAAGGCCAGGATCGCGCCGCCGAGCATGAACCGCATCCTCCGATGCTCGCGCTCGTAATCGATCAACTCTTCCTCCTCCACGGGTCCGCCCGTCTCGGGCGTTCCCCCGGTGCGGGCGGCCCGGCCCCGTGTTCGCAGTGGGCGCAACCGGATGCCGCGGCGATGGGCAAATCTAGCAGCACAATCTGAGGCCCGTGCCGTAGCGTGGAACGCAATCGACCGAGGAGAGCTGCTGATGAGCGCGGACGAACACGACGACGCCGGAACCCCCGAGGACGGGGGGCGCAGGCCCGACGACGACATGGAGGAGCTCCAGCGGATCCTGCGCGAGATGCTGGCGGGCGGGAGCGCGGCCGAGGAGGCCGGATTCGACCCGTCGCAGTTCGCGGCGGCGGCGGGGCTGCCCGTCGATCCGGCTGCCCTCCAGGGGCTCTTCAGCACGCTGCGCGGAGCGATGCAGCAGCCCGGCCGGGGCATCGACTGGAGCGCGACCCGGCGCACCGCGATCGAGGTCGCGGGCGACGGCGGCGGCGCGGGGGATCCGGCCCCGGCGATGCGCGCATTCCCCGTCGCCGCGCTGTGGCTGGACGAGGTCACCGACATCGGGGCGTCCGCCGACGCCCCCCGCACGCTCTCCCGCATCGAGTGGGTGCAGCAGAGCGTCGACACGTGGATCGGCTTCGCCGAGCCCGTCGCCGAATCGATCACCGACGCTCTCATGGAGGCGCTGACGCATCAGATGCCCGAGGAGCTGAGCGGGGCGCTGCAGGGCGCGGGGCCGATGCTCCGCAGCGTCGGAGGCGCTCTCTTCGCCGTGCAGCTCGGCTCGATCATCGGCAAGCTCTCGGGCGAGGTCGTCTCGGCGGGGGACATCGGGGTGCCCCTGATGACCGGGCCGGGGCGCGAGGGCGGCGCGCTGCTCCCGACCGGAGTCGCGGCGTTCGCCGAGGGGCTGGATCAGGACGCGGAGGCGGTGACGCTGTATCTCGCGGTGCGGGAGCTGGCGCACGCGCGGCTCTTCCGGCACACGAAGTGGCTGCGGCTGCATCTCGTCACCGCGATCACCGACTACGCCCGCGGCATCAGGATCGACACCGACCGCATCGAGGAGATGGCTCGGGAGATCGATCCGCAGAACCCCGAGCAGATCCAGGAGCTCCTCGCCGGCGGCGCGCTGATCCCCCCGAAGACGCCCGAGCAGGAGGCCGCCCACGCGCGCCTCGAGACGATGCTCGCGCTCATCGAGGGGTGGGTCGACGTCGTCACCGCCGACGCGGTGACCCGGCTGCCCGGCGGTGAGGCCATCGCGGAGATGGTGCGGAGACGGCGCGCGACCGGCGGGCCCGCCGAGCGCGCCTTCTCGACCCTCGTGGGACTGGAGCTGCGCCCGCGCAGACTCCGGGAGGCCGCGGCGCTGTGGCGCCTCGTCGCCGAGCGGGGGGATCGCGGCGTGCGCGACGGTCTCTGGGCCCACCCGGATCTGCTGCCCACGACCGAGGAGCTGGATCATCCGGCGCGGCTGCTCGAGCGTCTCGGACTGGCGGGCGGCACCCCCGAGCCCGAGGAGGAGGTCGACGACTTCGACCGCGAGCTGAGCCGACTGCTCGACGGCGAGCTCCCGCCGCACGAGGCCTCGGAGGACGGGAGCGGCGAGGGCGGGGAGCCCCGGGATCCCGAGGGGCCCCGCTCGTAGGGCGTCGTTCACAGGCGGCGTTCGCACCCCTTTCGAAGCCTCCCCCTGTGGAGAACGGTGCGCTCGCCGGCGCCGTGCCCCAGACTGCGGCTATGACCCCGAGACTCACGCGCATCGACCCGGACCTCCCGCTGTGCTGGGAGGATCCCCGCACGCTGCGCATCGGCTTCGACCGCGCCTGCGCGCGGGTGCGGAACCCCTCGGCCGGCGAGCAGCGGCTCATCGGAGCCTTCATCGGGGGCGTGGACATCGCCCGACTCCCCCGCATCGCCCGGAGGCTCGGCTCCGCTCCCGACGAGACGCGACGGCTGCTCGCGACGCTGCAGCCGGTGCTGATCGACTCGGGCGAGCAGGGGCGCGACGCTCCGGCCGATCCCCCGCTCCTGAGGCTGCATCTCTGCGACGACGCGCGGCCCAACCGCACGATTCGGGCCGCTCTGCTCAGCACCGGGCTCTTCGCGACCGATGCCCCGCCGGCGTACGCCGAGCCGCCCGACCTCGTCGTGCGCATCGAGCGGTTCCTCGAGCCCCTCGAGCGCTCGCTGCGCTGGCTCGCGGCGGGCGTCCCGCATCTGCTGATCCGGTTCACGGACCGGAGCATCCGGATCGGTCCCCTCGTCGGCCCCGCCGGATCGCCGTGCCTGGCCTGCGTCTCCCTGCGGCTCGTGGACGCCGACCCCGCGCTGCCGACGCTCGCCGCGCAGCTCGTCGGGCGCGAGCCGCGCAGCGAGACGCCGGCCGGCGCCGAGGCCGCGGCGAGCTGCGCGGCCGGCTTCGTCAGGCACTGGCTCGCTGGAGCCGCGCGGGTGCACACGACGCAGGTCTCGCTTCCGGTCTCGCGCGGGCTCGTAGCGGGCCTGCCCACGCTCGAGGCGCTCGCCCCGCACCCCTCCTGCGCGTGCGGGGACGCGGGAACGGTACCCGATGCCGAGGCGGGAGCGGTGCCCGAGCCCTATTCCCCGGCGAAGGCGAGGCCGGCCTCGGCGATGAACCTCGAGGGCGCCCTCGCGCTCCGCCCGCCCGAGGCCGCGCCCGAGAGGCGCAGGGCGTCGCGGGCGCGGGTGAAGGCGACGTAGCAGAGGCGGCGCTCCTCCTCGATGGCCTCGTCGTCGACGGCGTGGCCGATGGGCAGGAGCCCCTCGCTCAGCCCGACGACGTGCACGAGCGACCACTCGAGGCCCTTCGCCGCGTGGATCGCGCTCAGCGTCACCGACTCGAGCGTGGGCTCGTGGTGCGCGCGCTGGCGGGCCAGCAGCTCCTCGCTGAACTCCCGGATCCCCGTGCCCGGCGGCGCCTCGTCGACGAGGGAGAGCAGCGCGTTCAACGCCTCCCAGCGATCCCGCTCCGCCGGCCCCTCGGGAGGTCTCGAGGTCCACCCGATCGAGCGCAGGACATCGCTCACGATCTGGAACAGCGGCCGGTCGTCGGCGACCTTCGCCTCTCCCCGGATCAGCATGACGGCCTGGCGCACGTCGGCGCGGTCGAAGAACCGCTGCGCGCCGTGGACGCGGGTGCCGAGCCCCGAGCGCCCGAGCGCCTCCTCCAGGCGCGCGGACTGCCCGTTCGTGCGGTACAGCACCGCGATCTCCGAGGGCGGGGTGCCGGAGGCGACGCTCGCCCGGATCGACGAGGCGACGGCCTCGGCCTCCTCCTGCTCGCTCGCGAACCACTCGACCGCGGGAGGCCCGACGGCCTCCTGCCGGATCGCTTCGAGGGTGAGGGCGCCCGGGCGATCCCGCATCAGCCGGTTCGAGGCGCGCACGATCGGCTCCACCGAGCGGTAGTTCCGCTCGAGCCGGAACTGGCGCGCGTGCGGGAACTCGCTGCCGAAGCGCAGGAGGAACGAGCTCGACGCCCCCGCGAAGGAGTAGATGGTCTGACTCGCGTCGCCGACCACGCAGACGTCGTCGCGGTCTCCGAGCCACACGCGCAGCAGCGCGTGCTGCAGAGGCGAGACGTCCTGATACTCGTCCACCGTGAAGAAGCGATACCGCTCGCGCACCTGGAGCGCGGCTCTCGGCTCGGTCTCGAGCATGCCGGTGAGCAGCACGAGCACGTCCTCGAAGTCGATCTGCCGCCGTTCGTCGGTGATCCGGCTGTAGGCTTGATGCACGTCCACGAGCTGCTCGGGGGTCAGCCCCCCGGGCACCGGCCGCTCGTGCACCCGCTCCGCGTACCCGTCGATGCTCAGCATCGACACCTTGCGCCACTCGATCTCGGAGGCAGCGTCGCGGAGCCCCTCGGCGCCGAGTCGGAGGCCCAGCGACTCGACCGCCTGCGACACGACGGACACCTTGCCCGGAAGCACCTGCGGCGCGGATCCGCCGACGAACTGCGGCCAGAAGAAGCCGAGCTGCGCCAGGGCGGCGCCGTGGAAGGTCTGCGCGCGCACCCCCTCCGCGCCGAGCCCGCGCAGCCGCGCCTGCAGCTCCCCCGCGGCCTTCCGGGTGAACGTCACGGCGAGCACGCGGTCGGGCGCGTAGGCGCCCGTGCGGACGCCGTGCGCGATCCGGTGCGTGATCGTGCGCGTCTTCCCCGTACCGGCGCCGGCGAGCACCGACACGGGGCCTCGGAGGCATTCGGCGATCTCGCGCTGCTCGGGATCGAGGTCCCCGAGCAGGTCGTCAGCGGACGGCTGCACCGGATTCGCCCTCGTCGACCCACCGGTCGATCATCCAGCGCGCGATGGACACCGGCATCGGCAGCGTGATGCCGGGGGCCGGGTCGCGCAGCTCCTCCCGGCTGAACCAGCGCAGCTCGGAGATCTCCTCAGGATCGGGGCTCAGGTCGTCCGGGTCCGCGCCCTCGGCGAGCCTGGCGCGGAAGCCGAGCATGAGCGAGCGCGGGAACGGCCACGGCTGGCTCGTCACGTACTCGACGGCCTCGAGCGGCACACCCGCCTCCTCGTAGACCTCGCGCAGCACCGTCTGCTCGGCCGACTCGCCGGCCTCGACGAACCCGGCGAGCAGTGAGAACCGCCCCGTCTCCCAGAGCACGTTCGAGCCGAGCAGCACGCGCCCGTCGTGCTCGACGAGCACGATGACCGCGGGATCCGTGCGCGGGAAGTGCTCTCCGCCGTGCTCGTCTCGGCGCCCCCAGCCGCCGAGCATGGGCGTGGTCGGCCGGCCGTCCCGCGGCGAGAAGCCCGCGGCCTCGTGCCAGCGCAGCAGGCCGGACGCGACCGTGAGGATCTCCCGCTCGGTGTCGTCCAGGCGCATGCCGACCGCGAAGGGGTGCCGCCAGACGGCTCCCGGGATCCCCGCGACCTCCTCGCCGTCGCCCGCGGCGGATGGAGACCCCGACCCGTTCGCGCCCGGGTCGCCCGCCGCCAGCGCCCCGTGCCGATCCTCCGCGACCGCGAACACCGGCGCGCCGCTCATGCGGCCGAGGTAGCAGTGCCCGGCGCCGTTCCCCTCGATCACGGGGGTGTAGCGCCCCTCGACGGGCGCCAGCGCCAGCGCCGCGCCGTCTTCGCGCTCCCGGACGGGGACGAGGACGCCGTTCACCCGGAGTACGCGCGCTCCCGCCTCGTCCCAGGCCGCGGCGAGGGCCTCGGCGCTCGCCCGAGCGGCCGCGTCCCGGTCGAGCTGCCCGCTCGCCAGCGGGGGCATGGGAGTTCCCATCGGCATTCCTCTCACTCGTGGATCTCGGTGCGCGGCCGGCCTCCCCGGGGCCCGCCATGCGGCTCCGGCCGCCCCGGCGTGTGGCGCGCGATGCGCGTGGCGTCCGTCACGATCGCGTAACGCTGCCTACGCTGAGTGCATGGCCAGCATTCCTCTCACTCTAGCCGCGCTCGCGACCTCGGCCGTCCCCGGGCTGGCCGTCCACGGGGCGCGCGAGCACGCCGGCGACGGCGACGGGGCCTTCACCTCCGCCGTGCTGGTCGCCGAGGAGGGGGAGCTCATCGTCAGGGTCCCCCGCACGCAGGCCGCCGAGGTGCAGCAGTCGGCCGAGCTGCTCGGGCTCGCGGCGCTCACGGAGGGCGCCCGCGCCCGGTTGCCCTTCGCCGTCCCCGAGACGCTCGGGGTCACCCGGGCCGGCGACACCCGGGCCACGGTGACGACGTTCCTCGCCGGCGGGCGCGTCGACGCCTCCGACATCGAGTCCGAGGCGCTCCTGCTGCAGCCGATCGCGGAGGCGGTGGCCGCGATCCACGAACTGCCCCACAGTCTCGTGCAGCAGGGCGGCCTCGGCGCCCTCACCGCCGAGGAGGTCAGGCTCCAGGCCGCGCGGCTCGTGGAGCGGGCGGAATCCACGAGGCTGCTGCCGGAGATCGTGCACGAGCGCTGGACGCAGGCCCTCGACGCGACGGAGATGTGGGACTTCGCCCCGACGGTCGTCCACGGGTCCCTCGACGCCGACCGGCTGCTCGTCGCCGACGACGGGATCGCAGGCGTGCTGGGCTGGGGCGAACTGTCCGTGGGCGACCCGGCGGGCGACCTGGCGTGGCTGATCTCCTCGGGCGAGGAGGTCTTCGACGCCGTGCTCGCGCGCTACTCGCTGCTGCGCGATGCCGGACACCTCGGCCGGCTGCGCGCGCGGGCCCTGTTCACCCACCAGCTCGGCGTCGCCCGCTGGCTGCTGCACGGCGTCGAGAGCCGGGACTCCGAGATCGTCGACGACGCCGTGGCGATGCTCGACCGTCTCATGGACCGGCTGACGTCGATGGGCGAACCGCTGCCGACCCGCAGGCCGCTCTCCGACGACCAGGTGTCCCAGCTGCTCGACGAGGTCCCGCAGGTGAACGACCTCCTCTCGGACACCGCCGCCTACGAGGCGCTCGATGAGGATCGCATGTTCCACGCCGACACCGACTTCGTGGAGGTGCTGCGCGGGGAGCCCGCCGACGAGGACGGGGACGACCGGGAGGATGGGGACGACCGGGAGGACGGGGACGACCGGAACGGGGACCGGGCGGACCGGAGCGGCGACGAGCGCCGCGAGGCGCCGGACGGAGCGGGATCCGATATCCAGCTCACCGAGCCCGTGGAGCAGCTCACCGAGCCGATCGACCCCGTGGGCCCCGGCGCCGCGGACGACGACGGATCCGATGCGCCGCGGGCGGAGGGACGCCCCGGGCGTCCGGGTCGTTCCTGACGGCGGAGCTCACCGGGCCGGCGCGAGACGCGCCGCCGCCTCGTACCAGATGCGCTCGAGCTCCTCGAGGCTGCGCGGCTGCTCCCCGCGCAGCTCGACGCCCTCGGCGACGTAGAACAGCGAGACGTCGATGCGCTCGGGCGGCACTCCCGCCCACTGCGCGTAGGCGTGGCGGTAGAGATCGAGCTGGAAGAACCGGGACCGCCGCTCGACGTCATCGCGGGGCGCCCGGCCGGCCTTCCAGTCGACGATCTCGTAGCGATCCTCCCCGTCGGACTCCTCCCGGTAGACGGCGTCGAGCTTGCAGACCAGGCTGCGCCCGGCGAAGGGCAGCGTCACCTCCTGCTCGACCGCGATCGGCTGCAGGGCGGCCCAGCGCGAACGCTCGAAGCTCTCGATGAGCGGTGCGAGCTCCGCCTCGGTCTCGAACTCCGCGAGCTCCGGATCGGCGACCCCCGGTTCGAGACCGGCGAGCGGCAGCGCGGTGCCCCTCGCCGTCGTCGCCCGGCGCTCCACCCACTCGTGGAAGCGGTTGCCGATGCGGGTGCGCCGGTAGGGCCGCTGCGGGAGCGGGCGCAGCCTGCGCCGCTCCGCGGTCTCGGGATCCTCCACGAACTCGTGGAAGGTCGACGCGGTGATGCGCTCGGGAAGCCCGTCGCCGGCCGCGGAGCCGCTCGACGAGGTCGGTTCCGGCACCGAGGCCGCGGCAGGCCTCGCGGCCGCGGCCGGACCCGCACCTGCTCCGGCGGCGAGACGTCGCGCCTCCGCCGCCTCGCGCTCGGCGAGCAGCAGTTCCACGGTCGGGTCGATCCGCGGTTCCGAACCGGTCTCGGCCCTCCGGGCCGGGGCCTCGAGCGCGCGCCGGAGCGCATCGGCGGCCCGCAGCACGCCCTCCCGGCGGGAGCCCAGCGGGTCGAGCGGCCACACGACCGTGCGGTCGGGGCGGTCCCGCGGATCCTGCTCGTGCGCGCTCTCCTCCGGAAGCCCGTCGATGATGCCGCACTCGTCGAGGTCGCGCAGGAAGACGGAGGGCGAGCGCGGCCGGCTGCCGCCGCCCCAGAACGAACCGGTGAGCAGCAGGCGCGAGGCCGCCCGGGTGACGGCGACGTAGGCGAGGCGGCGCTCCTCGGCCCGGTGCCGCTCGGCGAGCAGATCCTTGTAGCCCGGCACGCGCTCGACGCCTCCCTCGGTCTTCTCGGTGAAGCCGTTGACGGCGCGGTGCAGGTCCTCCTGCGTGGTCGCGGTGCGCCAGTCGAGCGCGGGCCTGGCCGCCGCGTCTCCGAGCAGCTCGTCGGGGATGCGGCCCGGCCGCAGCCAGCCCAGCCCCTCCGAGGAGGGCAGCGGGAATTCGTTCTCGGTGAGGCGCGGGATCGCGACGAGATCCCACTCGAGCCCCTTGGAACCGTGCCCCGTGATGAGCTGGACGGTGCCGGGCTCGGGCTCGGGCACGTGCTCGGCGGCCTGGTCGAGCTCGTTCACCCGCTCGAGCCAGGCCAGCACGGAGGCGAGGGTGCCGTGCTCGTCGGTCGCGAGGAAGCCCTCGACGAGGTCGACGAAGGCGTCGAGGTTGGCGCGCGCGACGGCGCCGCCCTCGTACCCGCTGCGCTCGTTCGCCTCGAGCTCGATGTCGAGTCGCAGGCCGTGCTCGATCGCCCGCAGCAGCTCCGGGATCCCCGCTCCCGCGGCCTGCCTCAGCTGGCGCAGCAGCTGCCCGGCCTCCCGCAGTCGCTCACGGCCGGGCGCGCTGATGCCCCGCAGCGCGGCGTGGTCGAGCCCGCGCATGCCCGCGATCTCGTCGAGCGCGTCGAGCAGCGTGAACTGCATGTCGGGATCGGGGAGGGCGCGATCCTCCGACCGATCCTCCGCGTCGAGCGGCTGCTGCGCCGTGTCGCGTCCGGCGAACCAGCGCGCCGCCTCCCCGAGGCCCGCGAGGTCGGAGACGCCGATCGCGAACCTCGGCCCGCTGAGGATCCTGATGAGCTCGCTGCCCGCGTCCGCGTACCAGAGGCAGCGCAGGGTGCTCACGACGTCGGTGATCTCGGGTGTGGTGAGGAGCCCGCCGACGCCGACGATGCGGTTCGGCACGCCCGCCTCCGTGAGGGCGGCCGAGACGGCGGGCATCGCCGACCTCGTCCGGAACACGACCGCGGCGGTCGGCAGCTCGCCGGTCCGTGCGGCGTGCTCCTCCCGCGCATCCCGCAGCCAGGAGGCGAGCTGCGCGTACTCCTCGTCGACGGTCTCGGGATAGCGCCACTCGACCTGCGCGGGATCCGTCCCGGCGGCGCCCGCCGCTCCGAAGTGCTCCTCCTTCGACCGAAGCCGCGGCACCTCGACGGGCGACTCGGCGTTGAGCGGGGCGACGATCGCGCCCGCGGCCTCGAGCACGCGGGCCGGGTTGCGCCAGCTCACCGAGAGGCTGAGCGTGGCGGGCTCCTCCGGCGCCCCAGCGCCTCGGAAGTCGCGGTGGAAGGAGCGCAGGTTGTCGGCGGACGCCCCCCGCCAGCCGTAGATCGACTGGTGCGGGTCGCCGACCGCCATCACCGAGCATCCTGCGAACAGCCGCGAGAGCAGCCTCGTCTGCCCGACCGAGGTGTCCTGCACCTCGTCGAGCAGCACCACGGGCGTGCGCTGCCGCACCACGGCGCCGGCGCGCGGGAACCGCTCGAGGGTCTCCACGGCGAGCGCGAGCTGATCCGAGAACTCGATGAGCCCGAGCCGGCGTTTGCGCTCGGCGAACTCGCGGGCGAGCCGGGTGGTGAGCAGCGTCGTGTCGAGGTTCGTGAGGGCGTCCCGCACCACGGCGTAGAGGCGCCCCTCCTGCCCCTCGGCGCGCGCCTTCGCGTTGTAGGGCAGGCTGCGGACCCGGCCGAACTCGGCGATGACCTGGTCGACCCTGTCGAAGGAGGTGAGGTTGTCGGAGACGGCGTGGTCGATCTCGAGCACGCGCCGCACGAGGGTCGGGATCGACTCCCCGCTCCGCACGAGCTCGGGGTCGTCGCTCGTGCACACGACGTCCCGGGCGAGGCGCCAGGCCGTCGCCTCGTCGATCACCGCCGCGGCGGCGGCGACTCCGGCGAGCGCGCCGAACTCCTGGACGATCGCCGAGGCGAACGAGTTGTAGGTGCTGACGTCGGGCAGCTCGAGTCCCGCGGCGCGCCCCTCCAGGATCTCGGCCGCGCGGAGCGCCTCCTCGCCGCTCAGCGCGCCGCGCTCGTCGGCCTCGGCCAGGCGCTCCGCGAACGCGTTCAGCCGGCCGGCGACGCGCTCGTTCAGCTCCCCCGCCGCCTTCCGGGTGAAGGTGAGGCCGAGCACCTGCGCCGGCTGCGCGAGCCCGTTCGCCACCAGCCAGACCACGCGGCCCGCCATCGTTTCGGTCTTGCCGCTTCCGGCGCCCGCGACGACGAGCGCGCTGCCGCCGAGGGGGTGCTCGATCACCCGGCGCTGCTCCTCCGTGGGGAGCAGCGCCCGGTTCGGAGGGACGGCGAGCAGCTCGGCGATGCGCGCAGCCGAGAACACCGGGGCCCGGTCGCTCATGCGCGGCTCACCGCCGGGATGACGTGCAGGCGGCAGGATCCGCCCCGGCTGTACGCGTTCGAGCAGTGGTGCTCGATCCTCGCGGTGAACCGGCTCCCCGCCATGACCCGCGCGATGTCGGCCACCCGGTTCGCGAAGGCCTCCTGCGCCTCGGGGTCGAGCAGGGCCTGCCCCGCCTCCGTGTAGGTCAGCCCGCTCCGCGCCCGCTCCCGCTTCGGCACCGCGTCGGGGTGCACGTAGAGCAGTCTCGCGCCTCCGTTCACGGTCTCGCCGATATCCGCGCCGTCGGTCGGGTCGAAGGCCCCGTGGATCACGCCGAGCTGATAGGCCCGCAGCTGGGCGTGCTGCTCCAGCTCTCCCGCGGTCGGCCGGTGCTTGCCCGTCTTGAGGTCGACGACCGATATCTCCGAGCGTCCGTCGGGCAGGGCGCGGGCCTCCAGACGGTCCGCGATGCCGGCGAGTCGGGCGCGGCCGATCTCGATCGAGAATCCGGCCTCCGTGCCGACGAGCTCGCGGCCGGACGCCTCGAACTCGCGCAGGTAGTCGGAGAGCCCGCGCACCATCTCCTCGGCGAGGCGCAGCGTCCGCTCCGCCTCCCACTCCGCGTCGAAGGGCAGACGGCTCCACTCGGAGGCGACGGTCGCGAGCAGCGCCTCCGGGTCGGACCCCTCCGCTTCCTCGAGGGCGCGGTGCAGCAGCGTCCCGAGAGCGGAGCTCACCCCTCCCGTGCCGCCGCCGAGCCGTGAGATCGCCCAGTCGAGCGGGCATCGCTCGGCCGTCTCGAGCTGAGAGGGGCTCACCTTCACGCGCGCCTCCGGGTCGCCGTCGAGATCGACGAGGGGCGCCTCGGTGCTGGTGGGCTGCACACCGTACCACTCGTCGGGGCGGGCGCCCGGCACCTCCGCGCGGGCGAGCGCGGCGAGCGAGTCCCTCGCGACCCTGTCGTCGGGATCCCGGGTGAGCCTGCGCCGCATCTCGGCCACCGCCCCGCGCAGGGTGAGCCGGGAGCTCGGCAGCCGGTCCGGGGGCTCGTGGCGCCGGCCGATGCCGAAGAACGAGCTCGGGTGGTGGTCCTCGTCCGCGACCGCGACGGCGAGCAGCTCTCCCCGGGCCCGCGCGCAACTGTGGGCGAAGAGGCGCAGCTCGTCGTGGAGCGTGTCGCGGCGCGAGGGCGCCGCCGCCTCTCCGCCGCGAAGCCACCGTTCGAGCGCCGTGACGCCGAGCAGCGATCCCCGTGCGCGGAGGTTGGGCCAGACCCCGTCCTGCGGGCCGAGCAGGCACACGACGTCGTACTCCCTGCCGATCGCGCCCTGCGGGGTCGTCACCGTGACGGCCCCGCGCTCGCTGCGGGCCGCGAGCGTGTCCTCGGGCACCGTGCTCGCGAGCAGCTCGTCGAGCACCTCGGACACGGGCAGCTCGCTGTCCTGCTCCTCGTGCCGCTGCAGGGCGAAGAAGAGGCCGAGCACCGCGTCGAGGGCCCGGTGCGCGTCGTCGGAGCGGGATCCCCTGCCGTCGAGGGCCTCCTCCTGCCAGCGCCCGGCGAGGCCGGTGCCGTTCCAGATCTCCCAGAGCGTCTCGCGCGCCGTTCCGCCGTTCTCGCGGACGCGGACTCCGGCCGCCGCGAGCCGGCCGAGCCGCCTGAGCGCGCGGCCGCCGGCGCTGTCGACGACGGGCTGCGCGCCGGGGAGCCCGAATGCCTCGGCGACGATGCCGTCGATGCCGCCGGGCTCGCGCCCCGCGGCCCTGGCCTCGCGGTTCTCCTGCAGACGCAGCGCCCCGCGGAGGCGGCGCAGCGCGATCGGGTCGAGTCCGCCGACGACGCCCCCGGCGAGCTCGAGCACCTCCGCCGGCTCGAGGGGGGCGAGACCGAGCGCGTGCTGCAGCAGGCGGATCAGCTCGCGGACCACCTGGTGCTCGCGCAGCACGAGGCCGCCGGCGGCCACGCCCGTGGGCACCTGATGCCCCGCGAGGACGCGAGCGGCGCGAGCGGCCTCCCGGCGGCTGCGGCAGATCACCGCCATCCGCTCCCACGCCAGCGGTCGGCTCGTGTCGAGCCCGAGCCGCCGCCGCCGCAGCCGATGCGCGATGACGCCCAGCTGCTCGGCGAGCGTCGGCACGGTCGCGAACTGCACCGCCTCCGCGCCCGAGGCCGCTCCGGATGCCTCGCCTGGGGCGCCGGCGCCCGTGCCTTCGCCGCCGGCCTCTCCACCGGCCTCGGCCTCGGCCGCCCGTTGCGCGCCCGCTCCGGCCGCGCCGATGCGCTCGGTGATCTCGCGCACGAAGGCCCGGATCCCCTCGCCGTGCCGGTGCACCGTGCCGAGCACGACCTCCTGCTCCCGCTCGCCCGGGAGGCGCGGGGCACCGCGCCGCTCGAGTTCGGAGGCGAGCCGCGCGAGCACATCGGTCCGCTCGCCGTGGAAGGCGCCCGTCGCGATGTCGGGGTCGCCGAAGACCCACACCCGCGACCCCCGGGAGGCGCAGGCGGCGAGCAGTGCGAGCTCGCCCTCTCCGAGCTCCTGCGCATCGTCCACGAGGACGAGCCGGGGCACGGGGATCCCGTCATTCCCTCCGTCGTCGCGGCCGATCGTCTCGGCGGCCGCCCGCAGCATGCCGCTCGTGGTGAGCTCCCCCGGGCGCTCGTCGCGCATCCGCGCCGCCGTCGCGCGGATGAGGCCCAGCGCGGCGACCCACTGCTCGACGAGCTCCGCCTGCGGAGCTCGCGTGCGGGCGCTCGCCGCGGCCTCGCCCGCCGCGCGCACGAGCTCGGCGCTCAGCCCCTCGGGCGCCAGCGCGAAGTCGTCGAGCACGCGCCACAGCTCGCGGAGCTCGGCGCGGAAGGCGGCGCTCTGGAGCACCTCGGGCGCGAACGCCGCGCCGAGACGGCCCGTCTCCCCGGACTCGCCGCCTCGCTCGATCTGCTCGGCGAGCGCCTCGTCGTGCACCGTGCCCGTGAGCAGCCGAGGGGCCGGCTCGCCCCGCAGCGCCGATGCGCGCGCGAGCACCGAGAAGGCGAACGAGGCGGCGGTGCGCACCGGCGTGCCGCCGAGGGCCCGGCCGAGCCTGCGTTCGAGCTGCGCCCGGAGCTGCGAGGCCACCAGGCGGTTCGGCGCCAGCACCAGCAGTTCCCCGTCGGACCAGCCGGGCAGCGCCGAGACCCGCGCGAACGACTCCACGAGCGTCAGGGTCTTGCCGCTGCCCGGGGCCCCCACCACGCGGGCGTGATCGGTCGGATCGAGGGCGAGGACGCGCTGCTGAGAGGTGTCGAACCGGGGCATGCCGCCAGCCTAGTGAGCACCTGCGACATCCGCGCCGCGTCGTGCGCTGCCAGCGAACGAGCGGGGATCGACGCCTCCGCCGCGCCGTCCGCGCCGTAGACTCGAGAGCATCACCGACATCCCGACCAGGAGGCACCCGTGGAAGTTCGTATCGGCATCACCCAGTCCCCGCGTGAGCTCAGCTTCGAGACCGATTCGAGCGCCGACGAGGTGCGCAGCGCCGTCGAGGGGGCGCTCACGGGCGGGCAGGCGCTCGTGGCCCTGAGCGACAACCGGGGCAAGCAGTACCTCGTGCCCACGGCGACCATCGCCTACGTCGAGGTCGGCGGCGACGGCGGCCGCAGGGTCGGGTTCGTCAGCTAGCCCCCGGGGCGCGTCGAGGCTCCGCTCGGGTCGCGCTCGAGCAGCACCGCGACCTCGAGATGCCCCGTGTGCGGGAACATGTCGAACACGCGCGCCTGCCGGAGGCGCAGCGACGGCATCGCCTCGAGGTCGCGCGCCAGGCTCTCGGGGTTGCAGCTCGAGTAGATCACGTGCCGCACGCCGCCGGCCTCCTCCAGCCAGCCGGCGAGCTCGGGGCCGATCCCCCGGCGGGGCGGGTTCACGACGACGAGCTCGGGCAGGTCCTCGGGCGCCGCGTCGAGCGCGAAGGCTGTGGCGTCGCCGGCCTCGAACGTCGCCGCGATCCCGGCCTCCTCGGCGCTGCGCCTCGCCGACCGCACCGCCGCCGCGCTCAGCTCCACTCCGAGCACCTCGACGGGCCCCGCGCCGCTCCCCTGCAGCGCACCCGCCAATCGCAGCGCGAAGCCGCCGACGCCGCAGTAGAGATCCCACAGCGAGGCGGGACGGCACTCCGCGGCCCAGGCCGCCGCCTGGGCGTACAGCTCCCGCGCGACCGCGGTGTTCGTCTGGAAGAAGCTCTGCGGCCGCAGATGCAGCGAGACGTCGCCCATCCCCATCGTCAGCGACGATCCGAGCAGCATCTCCTCGCGCTCCCCCTCGAGCACCGCCTTGTGCTCCGGCAGCAGGTTCACCGAGATCACGGCCGCCCGGGGCACCAGCTCGCGGAGCCTCGCCACGCGCGCCCGGATCCGGCCGAGCCCCTCCTCCGTGCGCACCACGAAGCGCAGCATCAGCGCGCCGCCCGGCGCCGCCGTGACGTGCACGAACTTCAGCTCTCCGCGGCGGGCGGGCACGTCGTAGGGCGGGAGGCCCGTCGCGTTCAGGAACGTCGCGAGGTCGGGGATCGCGGCCCGGATCGCCGGCTCCTGGATCGCGCAGCGGCGCAGGTCGACGCCCCGCCCGTCGGGGCCGAGGATGCCGAGCGCGACGTCGCCGGCCCGGCCGCCGACCACGAGCTTCGCCTTGTTGCGGAAGTCGCGGTCGCCGCCGCTGAACGCCGGCAGCCAGCCCGCATCGGGGACCGCGGCGAGGAGCTCGCGGCACCGGCGCTCCTTGGCCCTCAGCTGCTCCGCGTAGGGCGTCTCGATGAGGGTGCAGGATCGGCACGCGCCCGCCTCGAAGTAGCCGCAGCGGAGCGGCTTCCCCTCCGGGACGATCGGGGTGAGCGGAATGGTCGGCACGGTGCTCTCAGGCGGTCAGGCCGAGGCCGTCCATCCGCCGGATGTGGTCGGCGATGAGCTCGGTGAAGACGGGCTCGACCTCGCTCGCGACGAACGGGCGGCTCTCGCTGAGCGAGAGCACCGCGCGGGAGACGAGCAGGGTGTCGCCGACGAGGCGCCTCCCCCAGAGTGCGAGCCAGCTCGAGAGCCCCGCCTCGGCCGCGATCTCCGCCTCGAGCAGCGCCTGGAGCTCCGCGTGGCCGCCCCGGTCGCGCAGCAGCTCGATGGCCTCGCCGCGGTAGCCGTCCTTCAGGCCGCCCGCGAGACTCGCGAAGAAGTCGTCGAAGAGCCCGCCGACGAGGTAGAGCGAGAGCACGTGCTGGTGCCAGTCGAGGGCCTCGATGCGCGAGATGTACCGATCGATGACCTCGCTGAACGGCGCCATCACGACGTGCGGCTCGTGCCCGCGGCGACGGATCTCGGCCGTCAGCCGCTGGTGCTTCGACAGCGTCTGCCCGGCGATGCGCGCCAGCACGTCCTTCGCCTGGAGCGTCGGGGCGCCCGACACCGCGCGCGTGGCGGCCTCGTAGAGCTCCAGCTGCAGATAGGCGGTGAGCCCGAGGAAGGGGAGGATGCCGGGGGCGAACTCGGCGATCTCGACGCGCTCGGCGTCGCTCGCCTCACCCCTGGCGCGCAGCTTGCGCGCGGGCGCCTTCGACTTGCGCAGGCCACGGATCCACTCGAACACCACGCCAGTTTAGCGGCGCGCGGGGCCGGGAGCGGGCATAGACTGGACGGGCAGACAGGCGCTGCGGACGCGGAACGCGCGATGCGGGCCCCGGCCCCGCGGTTCGGCGACCTGGGCGGGCCCCGGATCCGGGGCACCGGCCGCGAACACGACAGGCCGCGCACGTAGAGACCATGAGCGTGGCACCATCAGAACGAATTGGAACTCCACGTGACCACTTTCCACGAACTCGGCGTCGATCCCGACCTCGTCGACGCGCTCGCCTCGGAGGGCATCGTCGATGCGTTCCCGATCCAGGAGCAGACGATCCCCCTCGCCATCTCGGGCCAGGACATCATCGGCCAGGCGAAGACCGGCACCGGCAAGACCTTCGGATTCGGCCTGCCCCTGCTGCAGCGGGTGGGCGCCGATCCCGCGGAGGGCGTGCAGGCGCTCATCGTCGTGCCGACCCGCGAGCTCTGCGTGCAGGTCTACGAGGATCTCGAGCTCGCGGCGAAGAACCGCAGGGCGACCGTCGTGCCGATCTACGGCGGCAAGGCCTACGAGGGTCAGATCGAGCAGCTCAAGGCCGGCGCGCAGGTCGTCGTCGGCACCCCGGGCCGCCTGCTCGACCTCGCGAACCAGCGCGTGCTGAACCTCAAGAACGTGCGCGAGATGGTGCTCGACGAGGCCGACAAGATGCTCGACCTCGGCTTCCTCGCCGATATCGAGAAGCTGTTCTCGCTCACCCCGGCGACCCGTCACACCATGCTGTTCTCGGCCACCATGCCGGGCACGATCGTCACGCTCGCGCGCCGCTTCATGTCGAAGCCGATCCACATCCGTGCGACCGACCCCGACGAGGGTGCGATGCAGGCCAACATCGAGCACATCATCTACCGGGCGCACTCCCTCGACAAGGACGAGGTGATCGGCCGGATCCTGCAGGCCGAGGGCCGCGGCAAGACGGTGGTCTTCATGCGGACGAAGCGCGCCGCCGCGAAGCTGCAGGAGGAGCTCGTGGACCGCGGCTTCAACGCCGTCTCGGTGCACGGGGATCTGAACCAGGATCAACGCGAGCGCGCCATGGCCTCGTTCAAGGCCGGCAAGAAGGACATCCTCATCGCCACCGACGTCGCGGCCCGCGGCATCGACGTCGACGACGTCACCCACGTCATCAACCACACCGTCCCCGACGATGAGAAGACGTACCTGCACCGCGTCGGTCGCACCGGGCGGGCCGGGCGCACGGGCATCGCCGTCACGTTCGTCGACTGGGACGACATGCACAAGTGGGCGCTCATCAACAAGGCGCTCGATTTCGGCATCCCCGAACCGCAGGAGACCTACTCCTCGTCGCCGCACCTCTACACCGACCTGAACATCCCGGAGGGCTCGAAGGGCCGGCTCAAGGCGACGCCCGTGAAGGAGCGCTCGGGCTCGGGCCGCGGCGCAGGCCGGGACGGCGCTCGCCGCTCGGGCTCGGGCGCGGGGTCCGAGAGCGCCGGGGAGGGCCGCACGCGCCGCCGCACCCGCGACGGCAACCCGGGCGGCCGGGGCCGGCACGAGACGCACGGCCACGAGGCCCACGGCCACGACGCCGAGGGCGGCGGCGAGCCCGGTGCACCGCTGGAGCGGGCCTCGGCCGGCGAGCGCGCCGAGGAGGCGGGTTCGCCGCGTCGTCGCCGTCGCCGTCGCCGCGGCGGCTCGGGGCGCTCGAGCGGCGAGGCCGCGGGTGCGGCCGCCGAGGGCGGGGCGGCCGAAGCGGGCGCTCAGAGCGCGGTCGCCGAGTAGGGCGCTCCCGTCAGCGCGGCACCGCCGCGAGGGCGCGGACGGCCTCGACGACCTCCGCGCCCGAGGTGCACTCGCCGAGGCGGTTGGCCTTGCCCGCACCGTGATAGTCGCTCGCGCCCGTGGCGACGAGGCCGAGTTCCCCCGCCTGCTCCCGAAGACCGGGGATCCACTCGGCGCGATTCTCGGGATGGGACAGCTCGATCCCCCACAGGCCGGCCTCCGCGAAGCTCCTGAGCGCCGCCGGATCCACCGGACGGCTGCTCCGACCCGCGGCGGGGTGCGCGAGCACGGGCACCCCGCCGGCCTCCCGCACCATGCGGATGGTGTCGAGCGTCTCGAGCGCGTAGGTGTCGATGTAGTAGGGGGATCCCGGCCGGAGCAGATCCGAGAAGACGGCGCTGCGGTGTGGGAAGTACCCGGCCACCACGAGGGCGTCCGCGATGTGGGGTCTGCCCACGGTGCTCGCGTCGCCGTCGCCGATCACCGACTCCCAGCTGATGCGGTAGTCGGCCGAGATCAGCCGCACCATCTCGCGGGCGCGCTCGACGCGCGAGCGGCGCACCTCCGCGATCTCCTCGCTCAGGCGCCCGCGGCCGAGATCCGGGCCGTAGGCCAGCAGGTGCGTGGAGCGCCAGCGATGCCGGGTGGTGATCTCCATGCCGGGCAGGAAGTCGACGCCGTGCTCCTCCGACGCGGCTCGGGCGGCGTCCCAGCCGTCGACCGTGTCGTGGTCGGTCAGCGCGAACCCCGCGAGCCCGAGCCCGGCGGCCTCCTCGGCGATCGCACCGGGCGAGGTGGTGCCGTCGGAGTACACGGAGTGGGTGTGCAGGTCGTAGCGGCGATCCCGTGACGTCGCGGGCGTTCCAGTGCGGAGCATTCCCCCATGGTATTCGCTGAGGGCCGTCCTCGGCCTGCGGTGAGAGAATGGCGGGCATGACTGAGCACCAGACGGGTACGCACGAGGCGGAGATCGACAACAGCAACCGCAGCACGACCCCCCGGACCGACGAGTTCCTCGGCTACATCATGTCGGGCTGGGCCGAGCGCGAGGAGCCGGTCCCGGATCCGTCGCCGGTGGCCCCGTTCGCGGCCGCGCGGCGGGAGTCCCTCGGCTCCCGCTTCCCCGGGGATCGCCTGGTCATCGCCGCCGGGGCGATGAAGCAGCGCTCGAACGACACGTTCTACCAGTTCCGGGCGCACAGCGCGTTCTCCCATCTCACGGGCTGGGGCTCCGAGGCGGAGCCCGGCTCGATCCTCGTGCTGGATCCCGTGGCCGACGGCCACGAGGCCACCCTGTACTTCCGCGAGCGCGCCGGCCGCGACAGTGAGGAGTTCTTCGCCAACCCCGAGATCGGCGAGTTCTGGATCGGCGCGCGCCCCTCGCTGAGGCAGGTCGCGGCCGCGCTCGACCTGCGGACGGCGGATCTCGGCGCGTTCGAGGCGACGAGCGACGATCGGACGCTCGACGACGCGGAGGTGGCCCGGGCGGCCTCCGAGCTGCGGCTCGTGAAGGACGAGTTCGAGCTCCGGGAGATGCAGCTCGCGGTGGACGCCACGGCACGGGGGTTCGACGAGGTGCTCGAGGCGCTGCCCCGCGCGAGCGCCGCCGCCCGCGGCGAGCGCGTGGTCGAGGGCGTCTTCAACCAGCGGGCGAGGCTCGACGGCAACACCGTCGGATACGAGACGATCGCCGCGTCGGGGGCGCACGCCTGCACGCTGCACTGGATCCGGAACGACGGCGACGTGCGGGAGGGCGACCTGCTGCTCCTCGACGCCGGCGTCGAGCTCGACAGCCTCTACACCGCGGACATCACCCGTACCGTCCCGGTCTCCGGCTCCTTCTCCCCCGTGCAGCGCAGGGTCTACGAGGCCGTGCTGGAGGCGGCGGACGCCGCACGCGCGATCGTGCGACCCGGCATCCGCTTCGGCGACGTGCACGACGCCGCGATGGCGGTGATCGAGCGCCGCACGCGCGAGTGGGGGCTCGCGCCGACGGGCGACGGCGGCGAGGGCTTCGCCTTCTACCGCCGCTACATGGTGCACGGCACCAGCCACCATCTCGGGCTCGATGTCCACGACTGCGCGCAGGCCCGCCGCGACATGTACATGGATGGGATCCTCGAACCCGGAATGGTGTTCACGATCGAGCCCGGGCTCTACTTCCAGCCCGACGATCTGACCGTGCCCGAGGAGTTCCGCGGCATCGGGATCCGGATCGAGGACGACATCGTGGTGACCGAGGACGGGTGCATCAACCTCTCGTCCGACATCCCCCGCACCCCCGACGACGTCGAGGAGTGGGTGCGGGCGTCACGACGGCGCGGAGCGTCGGCGTAGCCCGCAGTGCCGCACACGGCGGCAGCCCACGGAGCGAAGCGAGGGGCAGCGGGCGTCACGACGGCGCGGAGCGTCGGCGTAGCCCGCAGTGCCGCACACGGCGGCAGCCACGGCGCCCGTTCGCCGAACCGTGCTGGCGGCGATGCCGATCCGCTCCGTATCCGCGGTCTATTCGCGGTCTATTCGCTCATCGCCCGATATCGGATAGCTCCGAGAATCTCCACCCCGGTCGGGGAATTCCCATTCAGCATTTCCCTTCCTCGCGGAATTCGACGGAGATACTCGAGATTCAGCAATTCGAATTCTCTATCGCCCTATACTGCCAATGACATCGTTTTCCACGGCGCTCGAATCGCTATTCGACATTCGTCACCGTGTTCACCGCGAATTCATCCATCGGCAGAAAGGCGAGTAATGGCCAAGAAGATCACCGAGATCCTCATCGACGACCTCGACGGCACGGAGATCGGCCCCGACGAGGGCGAGACCGTACGATTCGCGCTGGACGGCGTGCGCTACGAGATCGACCTCACGAACGAGCACGCGGCGGAGCTCCGCGACGCGCTGCGCGCATACGTGCAGAAGGGCCGCAGGTCGACGGGCGGAGGCAGGGGCGCTCGGGCGTCGAAGCCGAACGCCTCGCGATCCGGGAGCGATCTCTCGGCTATTCGCGAGTGGCTCCGCGCGCAGGGGCACGAGGTCTCCGACCGCGGGCGCATCCCCGCGAGGCTCGTCGCCGAATACGAGGCCGCGAACGGCTAGTCCGGCACCGAGAGCACGGAGGCGGGCGGCGATCCGAGAGGATCCCGCCCGCTTTCCCGTTCCGACCGTCGGCTGTCTATTCCGGATGCCCGGAGAGCCTCATTCCGCCGGCCCGCAGAACATCATTCCGATTGTCGCCGATTGTCGCCGATTGTCGGGAGGGCGTCATTCCGGCTGTCCGGAGAGAATTCTGCGCGCCCGCATCACGAGCTCGGCGTCCGTGACGAGGTCGTAGCGGGTGGCGACCATCTGCATGACCGATGAGAAGTCGCGCCGGTTGCGGTTCATCGCGTACGAGAGCACGCCGAAGAGCATGCCGAAGCCCGCGCCGATGGCGATCGCGGCGGCGAACACCCCTCCGATCGCGGCGTTGTCGGGTTGGAAGATGAAGAGCAGGAGCCCGAGGAAGAGCCCGAGGTAGGCTCCCGAGAGCGCCCCCATGAGGGCCACGCGCCCGTAGCTGAGTCGGCCGGTGACCCGCTCGACGCTGCGCATGTCGTTGCCCACGATCGAGACCTCGCGCACGGGGAAGTTCGCCCGCACCAGCACGTCGACCGCGTTCTTCGCGTCCTGGTAGCGGTCGTACGTCGAGATGATGTCGCCGCTCGGCAGCTCGGGCACGAGGGGGAGGCGGCGGGACGAGGGGCCGAAGGAGCTCATAGCCCCATTGTCCCACGTCCGGGGCCGCGGTGCGCGGTGCTGCGACGAACAGCTCGGAGGACTACCGTAGGTGTGTGAGCAGTTCAAGGATCTTCGTGGGGCGTCTCGCCGGCCGCGGCGTGTTCGATCCCGTGGGCGACCGGATCGGCAAGGTCCGCGACGTCCTCGTCGTCTATCGCGCCGCGAGCGCCCCCCGGGTGGTCGGCCTCATCGTCGAGATCCCGGGCAAGCGCCGGGTGTTCGTCTCGATCGGGAGGATCACGTCGATCGGCGCCGGCCAGGTCATCATCACCGGCCTCATCAACGTGCGCCGATTCGAGCAGCGCGGCGGGGAGACCCGCATGATCGCCGAGATGATCGGCCGCGAGGTCACGCTCACCGAGGGCGGCACGGCGACGATCGAGGACGCTGCGATCGACCGGACGCGTTCCGGGGAGTGGATCGTCTCGGAGCTGTTCGTCCGGCTGCCGAAGCCCGCGGGGCGCCTCACCCGCGGGGAGTCGCGCATCGTGCGCTGGAACGAGGTGCAGATGCGGAGCGACCGGGTCGGGGCGCACTCCGCGGAGCTCCTGATCCAGACCCTCGTGGACCGCAAGCCCGCCGACCTCGCGGAGGCGCTGCTCGAGCTGCCGCAGCCCCGCATGCTCGAGGTGATCGGCGAGCTGCCCGACGATCGCGTGGCCGACGCCCTCGAGGAGATGAGCGAGCAGGATCAGCTCGCCCTGCTCGCGCTGATCCCCTCCGACCGCACGGCCGACGTGCTCGACCGGATGGAGCCGGACGACGCCGCCGATCTCATCGCCGCCCTTCCCGAGGCGCGGGGCGAGGAGCTGCTCGACCTCATGGAGCCCGAGGAGGCCGAGGACGTGCGACGCCTGCTCGAGTACGACGCGGACACCGCGGGCGGGCTGATGAGCCCGGCCGCCATCGTGCTGTCGGCGGAGTCGAGCGTGGCCGAGGGGCTCGCGATGATCCGGCGCGCCGAGATCCCGCCCGCCATGGCCTCCGCCGTGTACGTGACCCATCCGCCGTACGAGACCCCGACCGGCGAGTACCTCGGCCTCGTGCACTTCCAGCGGATGCTGCGGTTCCCCCCGCACGAGCGTCTCAGCGCCCTCATCGACACCGAGATCGAGGCCGTGCCCGTGCACGCGAGCGCCGCCGAGGTGTCGCGCCGCCTCGCGAGCTACGACCTGGTCGCCTTCCCCGTGGTGGACGACCAGAAGCGCCTGGTCGGGGTGGTCACGGTCGACGACGTGCTCGACCACCTGCTGCCCGACGACTGGCGTCATGCCGAGGACGAACCCGCGGCACCGATTCGCAGGGGGCGCGCATGAACCTCTTCAGGCGCGACACCGGCCTCGACGCGCCCCGCATGAGCGGCGGCCGCGGGCAGGGACGGCGACGGGGCGGCAACGAGCGCTTCGGCCGCTGGACCGAGAGCATCGCCCGCGGAATGGGCACTCCGTGGTTCCTCCTGATCCTGAGCCTCGTCTGCGTGGCGTGGCTGGTCTGGAACACGGTCGCGCCGGATCATCTGCGGTTCGACTCGGCGGCCCTCGGCTTCACGGCGCTCACCCTGATCCTCTCGCTGCAGGCCTCCTACGCGGCCCCCATGATCCTCCTCGCCCAGAACCGCCAGGACGATCGCGACCGGGTGCAGATGGAGCAGGACCGGCAGCGCGCCGAACGCAACCTGGCGGACACGGAGTTCCTCGCCCGCGAGGTCGTCGCGCTGCGTCTCGCGCTCAAGGAGCTGCCGGATCGGGAGTTCGTCCGCGCCGAGCTGCGCGCCCTCATCGCCGACCTCTCCGAGGAGCCGGAGCCGGAGCGGCGGGAGGCCGGGCGGTCGACGGACGCCGATGCCGACGGCCGGGATCCGCGGTGAGGGCCCGGGAGTCGGCCTCGGCCGAGGAGCTGGCGGTCTGGCGCGCCCTCGACCGGGTGCAGGATCCCGAGATCCTGCGACCGATCACGGAGCTCGGCATGGTGACGGGGGTCGACGTGACGTCCTCGGGCGAGGCGTCGGTGTCGATCCTGCTCACCATCGCCGGGTGCCCCGCGGCGCGGCGCATCGAGGCCGACACCCTGGCGGCCGCCGAGAGCGCCCCCGGGATCGCGGCCGCGCGGGTCGACGTCGGCGTGATGACCCCCGAGCAGCGGCGGGCGTTCACGGAGCGGGTGCGCGGCGGAGCGGAGGCGCGACCCCGGCAGTTCGGGCCCGACTCGCTGACGCGGGTCATCGCCGTCACGAGCGGGAAGGGCGGCGTCGGCAAGTCGTCGCTGACGGCGGGGCTCGCGGTGGCGCTCGCCGCGCAGGGCCTCTCCGTCGGCCTCGTCGACGCCGACGTGTTCGGATTCTCGATCCCCGGCATCCTCGGGCTCAGCCGCGACGGCCGCACGGAGCAGCCGACCCGCGTCGACGACATGATTCTTCCCCCGGTCGCCTTCGGGGTGAAGGTCGTCTCCATCGGCATGTTCCTGGGCGAGGCCGATCCGCGCAGCACCGCCGTCTCGTGGCGCGGGCCCATGCTGCACCGCACCATCGAGCAGTTCCTCCGGGACGTCTGGTTCGGCGATCTCGACGTCCTGCTGCTCGACCTGCCCCCCGGGACGGGCGACGTCGCGATCAGCGTCGGCCAGCTGCTCCCCCAGGCCGAGGTCCTCGTCGTCACGACGCCCCAGGAGGCGGCCGCCGACGTCGCGGTGCGCAGCGCCCTCGTCGCCCGGCAGACCGGGCAGCGCGTCACGGGTGTGATCGAGAATATGTCGGGTCTGCGGCAGCCGGACGGCTCGGTGCTCGAACTGTTCGGCTCCGGCGGCGGCGCCCTCGTCGCCTCGCGCCTGAGCGACGAGGAGCACGGCGACGTGCCCCTGCTCGGGAGCGTCCCCCTAAGCCCCGGCTTCCGGGAGGGCGGCGACGCGGGCGTGCCCGCGGTGCTCGACCGCCCGCAGGATCCCGCCGCCGCGGAGGTGCTGCGCATCGCGGCCGGGATCGCGGGTCGCGGCCGGGGCCTCGCGGGCCGGCGCCTGGGGGTCAGTCCGCGCGGCTGAACCGACCGATCAGCCGCCGGCCGCGAGCGGATCGATCTCGGAGACGGGGGCGGGCCGCCCGAAGAGATACCCCTGGAACGCGTCGATGCCCAGCTCACGCAGCACCGCGAACTGCTCCTCCGTCTCGACCCCCTCCACCACGACTTGCAGCCGCAGGATGTCCGCGAGGTCGACGATCGTCTTCACGATCGCCACCTCGTCCGGATCCTCGACGACGCGGGTCACGAACGAGCGGTCGATCTTCACCTGCTGCACCGGGAGCTGCCTGAGATAGCTCAGCGACGAGTAGCCGGTGCCGAAGTCGTCGAGCGAGACCCTGACGTGCTCGGCGAGCAGCGCTCGGAGCACGCGCACGGTGCGGTCGATGTCGGTGTGGAACATGCTCTCGGTCATCTCGAGCTTGAGCCGCTCGGCCGGAGCGCCGTGGGTTTCGAGGGCGTGGCACACCGTCTGGACGAAGTCGCTCGCGCGCAGCTGCCGCTCGCTGAGGTTCACCGAGAAGGCGAGGTGAGCGGTCTCGGGGCGCTCCGCCCAGCCCGCAAGCACGCGGCAGGCCTCCTCGAGCACCCAGGCGCCCATCTCGACGATCATGCCGGTCTGCTCGGCGATGGGGATGAAATCCGCCGGGGCGACGAGCCCCCGGGCGGGGCTCTCCCAGCGCAGCAGGCCCTCGTGCGCGATCACCCGACGGTCGCGGTCGACGATCGGCTGGGCGTAGAGCCGCAGCTGGCCGGCGGATATCCCCCGCCGCAGATCCGAGGCCAGCGTCACCCGGCTCTGCGCCTCGTCGAGCATCCGGGGCTCGAAGCGGCACAGCCGCGTCCGACCGCCGGAGAGCGCGGCGCGCTTCCGCGCGATCTCGGCCGCCTTCAGGACCTCGTCGGCGGCCGTCACGGGCGGCTGCGTCGCGGGGCAGGCGTCGGCGTGGAAGGTCGCGTAGCCGATCGTCGCGGAGATCTCGACCGACACCCCGTCGCCCAGGTCGGCGGTGCCGCCGAGCGCCTCCGCCACCCTCCGGCCCGTCTCCTCGGCCGCCTCGTTCGCGCGGTGCGGATCGTCTCCGAGGCGCGGCAGCAGGAGGCCGAAGGTGCCGGGGCCGACGCGCCCGACCGTCTCCACCGGGGATCCGAGGCCGCTCAGACGCGACCCGGCGCGCCTGAGCAGACGGTCCCCGGTCGAGAAGCCGAAGCCGTCGTTCACCCAGGAGTACTCGTCGATGCCGACCGCGAGCACCGCCGAGATGCCGGAGCGATCGCCGCCGAGCAGCTCGTCCACCCGCTGCAGCAGCGACGCCTGGTTCGGCAGGCCCGTCGTCTGATCCGTGTAGGCGAGCTCGCGGGCCCGCTCCTCGGCGAGGTGGCGCTGGGTCTCCTCGGTGCAGATCGCCACGTAGCGGCGCGGCTCGCCGTGCTCGTCGAGAAGCGGGATCACGGTCGTGTCTCCCCAGTACTCGCTCCCGTCCTTCGCCCGATAGCAGATCTCGCCCTTCCAGATCTCGCCGCGCGCGATGACTCGCCGCATTCGCGCGAAGAACTCCGAGGGGTGGCGCCCCGAGCTCACGACGCGGTGGGTCCTGCCGATGAGCTCCTCCCGACGGTACTGCGAGATCTCGCAGAACTGCTCGTTGACCTCGACGATGACCCCTCGCGGATCGGTCACGGCGACGATCGAGTGCACGTTGAGGGCGAACGTGAGCTCGTCGAGAAGACGCTGCAGCGACGCGTTCTCCTCTCGCAGACGCGCGAGCTCCGCGGCGTCGTTCATGACGGGCGGCGGCTCCGGTCTCGCCGCTCGCGCCTCATGTGGCCTCCTCGTCGAAGTTCAGGCGGCCGCCGGCCGCCTCGGTGCGGGCGCGCCGCTGCGCCGCCGCCTGCTCGGCCCGCGCGCGCCGTGCGGCCGCGCGCGTCTCGCGCTCGTCTTCGAGCAGGGCGTCTCGGATGATGCGCCGGGGGTCGTACTGCCGAGGGTCGAGCTGACGCCAGTCGACATCGTCGTACTCCGGCCCCATCTCCTCGCGCATGCGATCCTTCGCGCCGTCGGCCATGCGCTTCACACCCCGGACCAGCTCGCCGAGCTTCTTGGCGTAGATCGGCAGGCGTTCCGGACCGAGCAAGAACATGGCGATGACCAGGATCACCATGATCTTCTCAATCGTTAGCCCCATGAGTCACTATCGTAGTGGTCGCGGAGACGCCCGGCCGACGAATCGGTCGGCGAAGCCCGGCGTGTTCCGCTCGCCCTCGCGCCGCGGCGGCGTGGGAGTCCCGGCATCGGGGCCCCAGCATCTACGCTATGAACGGCGGCACCCGCCGCCCGCTGGCACGCGTGGAGGACAGACAGTGAGCAGGCTCGAACGCAATTGGCAGTACGCCGAGCAGTATCCGAGCGAGACCGAGGCGCAGACGAGAGCGCGACGCCTCTCCCTCGAGCTCGGCGTCGAACCGGTCAGCCGCGCGGTCGCCGCGCAGCTCTCGGGCCTCGCCGTCGTCGGGCGCGCACGCGCGATCTGCGAGGTCGGCACGGGCGTGGGCGTGAGCGGTCTCGCGCTGCTGCGCTACGTGCGGGAGGCGACCCTCACCTCGATCGAGGTGGAGCCCGAGCACCTGCGGGAGGCCCGGAGCGTCTTCGCGGGCGCGGGGATCCCCGCGTCGCAGCTCCGGCTCATCGAGGGCAACGCCCAGCACGTCCTGCCCCGCCTGAACCTCGGAGCATACGATCTGGTGCTGCTCGACGCCGAGCCCGAGCACCTGCTGGAGTACGTCGAGTACGCGCTCACCATCGTCCGCCCCGGAGGGAGCATCGTGGTGCCGAACGCGTTCGCCCGCGGCCGGGTGTCGGATCCGGCCGCTCGCGATGCAGCGACCCAGAGTCTCCGGGACCTCCTCGCGACGGTCTCCGACTCCCCCGCGATCGCGCCGGTGCTCTCCCCGGCGGGCGACGGCCTGCTGACCCTGACCCGCCTCGACGCGTAGCCGCGGAGCCGCCTCGGGGCTGAGGAGCGCGAATGCGAAGAGGCCCGACCCGGATCCTCCGGGGCGGGCCTCTTCGCGTGCTGATGCCGGCGCTCAGTCGCCGAGCACTCCGTTCAGCACGTTGCGCAGCTCTGCGGCTTCCTCGTCGTTGACCGAAACGACAAGACGGCCCCCGCCCTCGAGCGGAACCCGGAGCACGATGACGCGGCTCTCCCGCACCGCTTCCATCGGCCCGTCTCCGGTCCTCGGTTTCATTGCCGCCATGACGCCTCCTCGCTAGTGGTGGTGGTTCGCTCTCTATTATCCGCTAGTGCACGGCCCCGCGGAAATCCTCGTGTCACAGATCGCCGCTCAACCACGCCCGCAGCGCCGCGTACGAGCTCTCGATCTGGGCGACCGGCACGCGCTCGTCGTCCGCGTGCGCGAGCTGTGGATCACCCGGGCCGAAGTTCACCGCGGGCACCCCGAGCGCTGAGAACCGGGAGACGTCCGTCCAGCCGAACTTGGCCACGGGGGTCTGCCCGACGGCCCGCACGAAGCGCTGGGCGAGCGGCGCGTCGAGGCCGGGCCGCGCGCCGGGGGCGAGGTCGACGATCTCGACCTCGTCGGCGTCGGAGAAGAACTCGCGCACGAAGGCGACGGCCTCCTCGGCGCTCTTGCTGGGCGCGAAGCGGTAGTTCACCTCGACGTCGCAGCGGTCGGGGATCACATTGCCCGCGATGCCGCCGCCCACGCGCACCGCGTTCAGCCCCTCCCGGTACGCGAGGCCGTCGACCTCCACCGTCTCGGCCTCGTAGGCGGCGAGACGCTGCAGCAGCGCGCCCGCGCGGTGGATCGCGTTCACGCCCTTCCAGGAGCGGGCGGAGTGCGCCCGCTTCCCGTGGACGCCGACCCGAGCGCGCAGGGTGCCGTTGCAGCCGCCCTCGATGGTGCCGTTCGAGGGCTCGCCGAGGATGGCGAAGTCCGCGGCGAACAGCTCGGGGCGGTTGCGCTGCGCCCGGCCGAGACCGTTGAGGTCGGAGGAGACCTCCTCGTGGTCGTACCAGATCCAGGTGAGGTCGACGGCCGGCTCGACCAGCTCGATCGCGAGGGCGAGCTGCACCGCGACCCCGGCCTTCATGTCGACCGTGCCCCGCCCGCGGATCACCGCTTCGCCGGTCTCGGCGTCGAGCTCGTCGCGCACCGGCAGGTTGGCGTTGATCGGCACCGTGTCGAGGTGGCCGGCGATCGCGACGCGGCGCTCGCGACCGAGCTCGGTGCGCGCGATGAGCGTGTCGCCGTCGCGCACGACGCTCAGGTGCGGAGCCCGCTCCAGCAGGACCGCCTCGACCGCATCCGCGATCGCCCGCTCGTCGCCGGAGACCGACGCGATGTCGCACAGTTGCCTCGTCAGGGAGACAGGGCCGAGTGCGGGATCGAGGGCGGGGGGTTCCTGGCTGATTGCGCTGCTGCTCACCCGCCCAGCCTACGCGCCTCCGCCGCCCGGACCACGGAGGCGTGCGGCGAAGGTAATCTGGAGGCATGACTGAAACTCGACACGCCTGGGCCTCCGGCCTCGCCACCGTCGCCTCCGACGGCTCCGTACTCGACGCCTGGTTCCCCGCGCCCGCGCTCGGCCGGCGCCCCGAGAGCCGCGATCCCTGGATCGCACCGGCGGAGCTCGCGGAGCTCGCCGGCAGGGACGAGCGCCGCCGCGTCGAGCTCCGGATCGTGAACCTCGAGATCGACCTCGACGCCGCCCCCGAGAGCACCGAGGACGCCTACCTGCGCCTCCACCTGCTCTCGCACTGCCTCGCGCTGCCGAACTCCCTGAACCTCGACGGGATCTTCGGCAAGCTGCCGAACATCGCGTGGACGACGGCCGGCCCGATGCTGCCCGCGGACTACGCGGCGCGGCTGCCCGAGCTCAAGAGCGCGGGCATCACCGCCGTCGGCCTCGACAAGTTCCCCCGGCTCACCGACTACGTCGTTCCCCAGGGAGTCCGCATCGCGGACACGTCGCGCGTGCGCCTCGGGGCGCACCTCGCGCCCGGCACGACCGTGATGCACGAGGGCTTCGTCAACTTCAACGCCGGCACCCTCGGCGCCTCGATGGTCGAGGGCCGCATCTCGCAGGGCGTCGTGGTGGGCGACGGCGCCGACATCGGCGGCGGCGCCTCGAGCATGGGCACGCTCTCGGGCGGCGGCACCGAGCGGGTCTCGATCGGCGAGCGGGCGCTGCTGGGCGCCAACTCCGGCATCGGCATCTCCATCGGCGACGACAGCGTCGTCGAGGCCGGACTGTACGTGACCGCCGGCACGAAGGTGGTGCTGCCGAAGGGCACCTCCGAGTCGAACGGCGAGCCGGTCGAGGTGAAGGCGCGCGAGCTCTCGGGACTGCCGAAGCTGCTGTTCCGCCGCAACTCCCGCACCGGCGCCGTCGAGGCGCTGCCCCGCGAGGGGACCGGCATCGTGCTCAACGCGGCGCTGCACGCGTAGCGCCGACGCCTCCTCCTCCACCTCCCCCTCCCCTCCACCCGGCGCATCCAGCCCATATGCGCCTCCTATCCACTTCCGCTCGTCAGTAGATGCCCGATCTCATGCGCGAATGAGCATCTACTGACGAGCGCGTGAGGGGCGGTTCGGGGCGCGGGCGGTTCGGGGCCGTTCAGGCGAATCCGCGCTCGCACAGCGCGGCCCGGATCCGGGCGATCACCCTGGTCCGGTCGCTCATGAGCGCCTTCGTGACCTCGATCACGATCCATCCCTCGGCCCGCAGCCTCGCGATCCGCTCCACATCCTGCGCATACCGGTCGGCGTGGCCCACCCCCTGATACTCGATGGCGATGCGGTACCGACGATAGACGAGGTCGAAGCATCCGAGGAAGACGCCGCGGTCGTCGAACAGATCGACATTCAGCTCGGGTTCGGGGAGACCCGCCAACACGATGCTGACCCTCAGGACCGACTCCATCGGCGACCACGCGTCCCGACGGACGAGGGTGAGGGCGCGACGCAACCGCCCCATGCCGCGCCACCGTCCCAGTCCGACCGCGCGGGAGAGCTCCTCGAGCGTCGTCAGGGGCGGCTTCCCGGCATTCGGCCTGCCGTAGCCGGGCCGATGCACGCGGATCAGGGAGTCCCCTGCGGCGACGAGTTCGTGCACGGTGAGATCGCCGAGCATGACCCAGGTCGAAGCGGCAGAGGTCAACGGGATCCCTTCGAGGGTCTCGACGCTGCACCGGTGGCTCGAGAGCGCGTGTCCGACCACCCCGGCGACCCTCGGGGCGCGCGCCGGGAGGAGCACCCCCAGGTGCAGCTCGGGTTCGTCGAGGTGCGGCATCGGCATCCCGTGGAGGAGCGCCGCGCTGCGTCGCACGAAGAACTGACCCGGGATCGCGCGTTCCGCGAGCGCGCGGATGAGCTCGAGCTCCCGATCCAACGCCGCGTCGAAGCGGCCCCTCGCCGGCACGGCTCGGACGCCCTCGTTCTCGGGCGCGTTCTCGGGTGCACTCTCGACCTCGTTCTCGGGTTCGGCAACCCGCATGCGCACTCCTCGGTACGGGCGCTCGAGGTCCGCCGCCCGCAGGCGGCCAGGGCCCACGCCGAGCCTTCTGGCCTCGGCGACGGAGAAGGCGGAGTTCAGGGATGACGGAAGCGGTGTATGACTCATCCACTCATCATGGAGAGGATCGCGCGTCGACCGGGGCCGCCATCCACAGGCCGAAGGGTGCCCCGGCTGCGAAACCCGGGTTATCCACAGGACGCCGGCGCGCACGATCGGGTCGCGCAGCTCAGCTGGTCAGTAGAGGTCCGGAAAGTCGTCTTCTCCGACACTTTCTGACGAGCGCAGCATGGGTCGCCGTGTCTACCGCTCCAGGTGCCGTTCGGGGCTGCCCGTGTACAGCTGCTGCGGGCGTCCGATCTTCGTCTGCGCGTCGTCGCGCGCCTCGCGCCACTGCGCGATCCAGCCCGGAAGGCGCCCGATCGCGAACAGCACCGTGAACATGCGGGTCGGGAAGCCCATGGCCTTGTAGATCACGCCGGTGTAGAAGTCGACGTTCGGGTAGAGCTTGCGCTCCTTGAAGTAGTCGTCCTCGAGCGCGATCTGCTCGAGCTCCTGCGCCAGGTCGAGCAGCGGATCGTTGACGCCGAGCTCGCCGAGCACGCGGCCGGCGCTCTCCTTGACGATGCGGGCGCGCGGGTCGTAGTTCTTGTAGACGCGGTGCCCGAAGCCCATCAGCTTCACGCCCGCCTCCTTGTTCTTGACACGCTCGACGAACGACTGCACGCTCTGCCCGGAGTCCCGGATCTGCGCCAGCATGCCGAGCACGGCCTCGTTCGCGCCGCCGTGGAGGGGGCCCGACAGGGCGTTGATGCCGGCCGAGATCGACGAGAACATGTTCGCCCCCGTCGAGCCCACGAGGCGCACCGTCGAGGTCGAGGCGTTCTGCTCGTGGTCGGCGTGGAGGATCAGGAGCTTGTCGAGCGCGTCGACGAGTACGGGGTTCATCTCGTACTCCTCGGCCATGTTGCCGAAGTTGAGCCGCAGGAAGTTCTCGACGAAGTTGAGGTCGTTGTCGGGGTAGAGGAAGGCCTGGCCGATCGACTTCTTGTGCGCGTACGCGGCCAGCACGGGCAGCTTCGCGAGCAGGCGGATCGTGTTCACCTCGACGAACTCGGGCACCGTCGTGTCGAGGGAGTCCTCGTAATAGGTCGACATCGCCTGCAGCCCGCCCGAAAGCGCGGCCATCGGATGGGCCGTGTGAGGCAGGCCCTCGAAGTAGTACTTCATGTCCTCGTGCAGCAGCGTGTGCCGCCTGATCTCGCCGTCGAAGGCGGCGAGCTCGTCGGCCGTCGGCAGCTCCCCGTAGATCAGCAGGTAGGCCACCTCGAGGAAGGTCGAGGCGCGCGCCAGCTCCTCGATGGGATACCCGCGGTAGCGGAGGATCCCCTGGTCGCCGTCGATGTAGGTGATGGCCGACTTGGTCGAGGCCGTGTTCACGAACCCGTAGTCGAGGGCCGTGTAACCGCTCTGCCTGGTCAGCGTGCTGATGTCGATGGCCGCGGCGCCGTCCACGGACGAGAGGATCGGCAGCTCTGCCGACCCTCCGGGGAACGTGAGCTTCGCTGCGGCCTGGTTCTGGCCCTGAGTCGATTCGGTCACATCGTCTCCTCGTGAGGTCTGAGGCGGTCGGGAGCGCCTGATGCGGCGCACACCCGCTTCCCACCCTATCCGGTTCGGAGCGCTCGGACGCATCGGCCTGCGCGGTCCGCCTCACAAGATTATCTCGACATCAAACAAAATGTCGATTCGCGGGGAGCTCGGCCTCCCCCGCGGATCAGGCGCTCTCGCCCGAGATCCTACGCGCGGCGGCCGCGATGTCGTCATCGCTCGCGGTGAGCGCGAGGCGCACGTGCCGAGGCGAATGCTCCCCGTAGAAGTGCCCCGGCCCCACCACGATGCCGAGGCGAGCCAGATCCGCGACGCTCTCCCACGCGTCGACGTCGCGCGTCGCCCAGAGGTAGAGTCCGGCCTCGCTGCCCTCGATGCGGTAGCCCGCCGCCTCGAGAGCCGGGCGCAGCACCTCCCGCCTCGCCCGGTAGCGATCCCGCTGCTGCTCCACGTGCGACTCGTCCCCGAGCGCCGCGATCATCGCGTGCTGCACGGGAGCCGGCAGCATCAGCCCCGCGTGCTTGCGCACGGTCAGCAGCCGCTCGACGAGGTCCGGATCGCCCGCGAGGAACGCCGCGCGATAGCCCGCGAGGTTGGACTGCTTGCTCAGCGAGTAGACGCTCAGCACGCCCGAGTGGTCGTCGCCCACGACGCGGGGATCGAGGATGGAGGGGATGGGGTCGCGGTCCCAGGGCGCGTCCCATCCGAACTCGGCGTAGCACTCGTCGCCCGCGATCACCGCGTCCAGCTCGCGCGCCCGAGCCACCGCCGCGCGCAGCGCCTCGACGTCGGCGACCCGCCCGTCCGGGTTGCCCGGCGAGTTCACCCACACGAGCGCGGTGTGCTCGGGCCACTCCGAGGGGTCGTCGGAGGCGACGGCGTCCGCTCCCACGAGCGCCGCCCCCATCGCGTAGCTCGGGTAGGAGATGCGCGGGAACACCACGGCCTCCCCCGACCCGAGGCCGAGCAGGAACGGGAGCAGCGCGACGAGCTCCTTGGAGCCGACCGTGGGCAGCACGGCCCCCGGCTCGACGGACACGCCGCGGCGGCGCGCGAACCACTCGGCGATCGCCTCGCGCAGCCGCGGCGTCCCCGCCGTCGCGGGATAGGCGTGAGCGTCCGTCGCGGCCGCCAGGGCCTCGCGCACCGAGTCCGGCGTCGGGTCGACGGGGGACCCCACCGAGAGGTTCAGCGCTCCGCCCGGGTGCGCCGCCGCCTGCTCGGCGTACGGCGCCATCGCGTCCCAGGGGTACTCGGGCAGCGGGCCGCGCACGCGCTACTCGCCCTGCGGCGGGAGCGCCGCGATGATCGGATGGTCGAAATCGTACGCCCCGACCTTCGCGGCGCCGCCCGGGGAGCCGATCTCGTCGAAGAACTCGACGTTGGCCTTGTAGTAGTCGGACCACTCGCTCGGCAGATCGTCCTCGTAGTAGATCGCCTCGACGGGGCACACGGGTTCGCACGCGCCGCAGTCGACGCACTCGTCGGGGTGGATGTACAGCGAGCGTTCGCCCTCGTAGATGCAGTCGACCGGGCACTCGTCGACGCACGCTCGATCCTTCACATCGACGCACGGAAGAGCGATCACATAGGTCACGACACTCCGCCTTTCGTTTCACTCCAGTGGCGGCCGCTGCCGACGCGCCGGCCGGGCAGCCGGACGCCGCGCACCGGGATCGGCTCGCCTGTCAATCGGGATGGCTCCATCCTATCGCCGCGAGATCAGAGGGTGCCGCGAGGCCGGAGGGCGGCGCGCGGTCAAGGGGCGCCCCGCGGTCAGGGGGCGCCGCGCGGTCAGGGGGCGCCGCGCGTCGGGATCGACGACGTCACGACCGGGATCGAGGTCGTGACCACCGGGATCTCCGCCGTGAACTGGGGCATGGCCCCCGTCTCGCCCTCCCGCGGCAGGATCCCCGCCGAGAGGCCGCGGAACTGCCCGAGGTCGGGGCCCTGGCCGTCGAGCACGACCTCGACCGGCTCGCCCGGCCGGATCTCGTACTCCTCGCCGCGGACCGTCACGGTCACCGGGTGGTACCCCTCCACCATCTCGAATCGCATCGTCTGCTGCGAGAGGTCGATCGCGAGCCGGCTGCCCCGCCACTCCAGCTTGAAGCGCAGCGCGTTCCAGTGGGCGGGGAGCCTCGGGTCGAACGTCAGCCTCCTCCCCGCGTCGCGCATCCCGGCGAAGCCCTGCACGAGCATCATCCACACGCCGCCGGCCGAGGCGATGTGCACGCCGTCGGCGGAGTTGAAGTGCAGGTTGTCGAGGTCGACGCGCAGCGCGTGGTCGAAGTAGCGGTAGGCGAGATCCCGGTATCCCACCTCGGCCGCGATGATCGACTGCACGACGGCGGAGAGCGTCGAGTCGCCCGTCGTCAGCGCGTCGTAGTACTCGAAGTCCCGCTGCTTCTCCTCGCGGCTGAACTCGTCGCTCGCGAGCAGCAGGGCCAGCACGACGTCGGCCTGCTTCAGCACCTGGAAGCGGTAGATGACGAGCGGGTGGAAGTGCAGCAGCAGGGGCTTCTGCTCGGGCGGGGTGGCCGCCAGGTCCCAGACCTCCCGCTCGAGGAAGTGGGCGTCCTGCGGGTGGATTCCCCGCTCCTGCGAGTAGGGCACGCTCATGCCGTCGGCGGCGCGCTCCCACGCGTCCACCTCGGCGGGATCGAGGGAGAGCCGCTCGACGAGCTCCGCGTAGGCCTGCGGAGCCTCCGAGCGGAGCCTTCGCACGACCTCCGCCGCGAAGCGGAGGTTGAACCTGGCCATGACGTTGGTGAACAGGTTGTCGTTCACGACGGTCGTGTACTCGTCGGGGCCGGTCACCCCGTGGATGTGGAAGCTCCGGCTGCCGTCGCTCTCGGCCCGCCAGAACCCGAGGCTGCACCACAGCCGCGCCGTCTCGACGGGGATGTCGCTCGCCCCCGTCAGCATGTACTCGAGGTCGCCGGTCGCCGAGACGTAGCGCGCGAGCGCGTAGGTGATGTCGGCGTTGATGTGGTACGCCGCGGTCCCGGCGGCGTAGTAGGCGCTCGCCTCCTCGCCGTTGATCGTGCGCCAGGGGAAGAGCGCGCCCTCCTCGTTCAGCATCATGGCGCGCAGTCTCGCCTGCGACAGCATGTGCTCGCGCGAGCGCAGCGCGTTCCTCGCCCAGAGCGGGGTGGTGTAGGTGAGGAAGGGCAGTGTGTAGATCTCCGAGTCCCAGAAGTAGTGCCCGTTGTACCCCGAGCCCGTCAAACCCTTCGCGGGCACTCCGCGCCCGTCGGCGCGCGCCGCGGCCTGCGCGAGCTGGAAGAGGTTCCAGCGGATCGCCTGCTGCACGCCCGGCTCGGCGTCGACCCGGACGTCGCTGCGGTCCCAGAACGCGTCGAGGAACGCGCGCTGCCGCTCCCAGCGCTCCTCGCCGGGCTCGGAGGCGGCCTTCTCCAGCGTGTGCACGCAGCGGTCGATGAGCTCGGGCAGATCCGCCGTCGCCGACGAGTGGTAGGACACGGTCTTCACGAGGCGCACGGTGCGCCCCTGCTTCGCGGTGCCCTGGAAGACGTGCCGCACCCGGTCGGGCGCGGACTCGACGCGGGTGCGCCAGGCCCCCGGCGTCATCGCCGCGCGGGAGACGCCTTCCGCCCTCCCGCTGTCCTCGAAGAGCACCGTCGTCTCCTCCTCGCCGGAGTGGAACTCGTGGTCGACGCCCACGCCGAGCGTCATCCCCGAGGCGTGCACGCGATAGCTGAGCACGCTCCGGCCGTGATCGTGCAGCACCGGCCCCGGCTCCAGCACGCGCTCCGCCAGCTGCTCCGTCTTGCGCGGATCGGCGATGCCCACCGAGTCGACCACCTTGCGCTTCGGGTGCTCGGCGTTCACACGGCCGAGATCCTGCCGGTTGATGAGCAGGCTGCTGAACGTGAGGTCGGCGTCGGCGTCGAGCACGGTCACCCGCATCTCGAGCGTCGCGAGGTGCCGTGAGGAGAACGACACCATTCGACGGGTCTCGACCCGCACCCGCTTGCCCGTCGGCGTGAGCCAGAGCAGCGACCGCGTGAGCGTGCCCGAGCGCATGTCGAGGGTGCGCTGCACGTCGATGATGTCCGAGGACTCCAGATTGAGGCGCTCGTCGTCGACGTAGATGCGGATGGTCTTCGCGTCGGGAGCGTTGACGATGGTCTGCCCGTGCTCGGCGAACCCGTAGGCGTTCTCGGCGTGCTGGATCTGCCAGGTCTCGTGCAGCCCGTTCACGAACGTGCCGTGGCTGCCGAGCGGCAGGCCCTCCTCGTGGTTGCCGCGCAGCCCGAGATACCCGTTGCCGAGCGAGAACAGGGTCTCGTCCTGCCCCGCCTGCTCGGGATCGATGCCGTGCACGACGAGCCGCCACGGGTCGTCTCCGAAGTCGCGACGCAGCTCCTCCACCTCGGAATCGAAGGGGTTCACCCTCATCACATCAGCTCCTCAAGGTCTCGTACCACCGTGTGCGCCCCGGCCTCCGCGAGCGCCTCCGCCCCGGCTCCGCGATCGACCCCGATCACCCATCCGAATCCCCCGGCCCGCGCCGCGGCGACACCCGAGGCCGCGTCCTCGAACACCACGGCCCGCGCCGGCGCGACGCCGAGCAGCTGGGCCGCGCGCACGAACGTGTCGGGCGCCGGCTTCCCCGGCAGGCCCTCCCGGGCCGCCACGACGCCGTCGACGACCGCGGCGAAGCGATCCCGCAGCCCGGCGGCGGCCAGCACCGCCTCCGCGTTGCGGGAGCTCGAGACCACCGCGAGCGCCGCGCCGCGCCGCGCGAGCTCGTCGAGCAGCGCGAGCGTCCCCGGGTACGGCGCGATGCCGTCCCGCTCGAGGAGCTCGGTGAACATGAGGTTCTTGCGGTTGCCGATGCCCGCCACGCTCTCGAAGCCCACGTCGCCCGGCGCTCCGGGCGGGAGCACGATCCCCCGGGCGGCGAGCAGCGTCGCGACGCCCTCGAAGCGGGGGCGCCCGTCGAGCGAGGCGTAGTACTCCGACTCTCGGTACGGCTGCAGGCGCCGCTCGGCGAAGAGGAGGTCGAACGTCTCCGCCCAGGCGCGCATGTGCAGGTCGACCGTCGGGGTGATCACCCCGTCGAGGTCGAAGAGGAAGGCCTCGTAGGCGTCCGGATCCCAGCTGGGAAGGGTGTTGATCGCGTGATGCTCTGCTGACACCGTTCCAGCGTAATGGCCTCGGCCCGGCCTTGTCAGCCGGCAACACGCCCGTGACGCGCGGGGAACGCCGCCGCGGGCCTCGCGCCTAACCGAGCATCGGCAGGGCGAACGGGAGCGCGAGGATCGCGACCCAGCACCCGGCGAACAGGCACGGCGCGAACGGGACGCCGCGCGAGGCGCCCGTGCCGCGCACCCGGCTCGCCGCTCCCCAGATCGCCGCGATCACGCACGCGACGGCCGCGCCCAGCACGACCGCCCAGGCGCCGCCGAAGAACCCCAGCACGCCGCCGACGAGCGGTGCGACCTTCACGTCGCCGCCCCCGATGCCCGCCGGGGCCGTGCGCCACAGCAGGTACAGCAGCCCGAACAGCGCCGCGGCGCCACCGGCCAGCAGCCCCAGATCCCGAAGCGCGGGATCCCGGACCCCTGCGGCCAGTTGGACGAGACCGGAGGCCGCCAGCAGACCGAGCGTGGATCCGGTGCCCCAGGCGACGAGCCGGTTCGGCAGGCGCCGCGTCACGAGATCCACGACGCTCAACCACACCGAGAACACGACGAAGCACACCGCGCCCGAGCCCCAGAGCAGCGTGGAGAGCCGGATCAGCAGGATCGGGCCGTCGCTCACCGGGCGCCTCCGGTCACGCCGCGCCGCCTCCTCACGGGGCGGCTTCGTTCACGGCACTGCCCGGCACGGGACCTGCGCTCACGGCGTGACCTCGGTGCCGATCCCGCGCTCGGTGAAGATCTCGAGCAGCATCGAGTGCGGCTCGCGGCCGTCGATGATCGCCGCCTTCCCGACACCGCCGCGCACCGCCTCGAGGCAGGCCCGCATCTTCGGGATCATGCCCGATTCCAGGCTCGGCAGCATCTCCTCGAGCTCCGCGGCGGCGATGCTCGACACGAGCGAGTCCCGGTCGGGCCAGTTCGCGTAGAGGCCGGCGACGTCCGTGAGGATCACGAGCTTCTCCGCGCCCAGCGCCGCGGCGAGCGCGCCGGCGGCGGCGTCGGCGTTGATGTTGAGCGAGTCGCCCGGGCGATCGGCGTCGGGCGCGATGGACGATACGACCGGGATGAGGCCGGCGTCGAGCAGCGCCAGCACCGGCTCGGCGCGCACGCCGACGACGTCGCCGACGAGCCCGAGGTCGACCGTCTCGCCGTCGACCTCGATCGGCGGGCGGCGGCGGCCGACGAACAGCCCGGCGTCCTCGCCCGTCGTGCCGGCCGCGAGGGGGCCGTGCGCGTTGATCGCGTCGACCAGCTCGGGGTTCACCTTGCCGGTGAGCACCATGCGCACGACGTCCATCGTCTCCGGGGTGGTCACCCGGTAGCCGCCCTTGAACTCGCTCTCGATGCCGAGGCGCTCGAGCATGGCGGTGATCTGCGGGCCCCCTCCGTGCACGATGACCGGGCGGATGCCGGTGTGGCGCAGGTACACCACGTCCTCGGCGAACGCGTCGAGCAGGGCGTCGTCGACCATCGCGTTGCCGCCGAACTTGATGACCATCACGCGATCCCGGAACTTCTTCAGCCAGGGCAGCGACTCGATGAGCACCTCGGCCTTCACCGCGGCCTGCTCGTGGTCCAGGGTCTTCGTCGTCGTCCTCATGGGTGTGCTCCGCTCCCCGTCCTAGCTCGAATACGCGCTGTTCTCGTGCACGTAGTCGTGCGTGAGGTCGTTGGTGCGGATCGTCGCCGAGCAGTCTCCCGCGAACAGCTCGATCTCGACGTGCGTCCGCCGCGGGGTGAGGTCGCACTCCTCGACCGGGCGGTCGGGGGCCCCCGCGTGGCACAGGCGAACGCCGTTGAACGAGACGTCGACGCGGTAGGGGTCGAATGCGGCCTCCGTCGTGCCGATCGCGGCCAGCACCCGACCCCAGTTGGGGTCGTTGCCGAAGATGGCGGCCTTGAAGAGGTTGTTGCGGGCCACGGAGCGTCCGACCTCGGCGGCGTCCTCCTCCGTCGCGGCGCCCCGCACCTCGATGTCGATGTCGTGGCTCGCGCCCTCGGCGTCGGCCTGAAGCTGGGACGCCAGGTCGTCGCAGAGGGCGGCGAGCGCAGCGGCGAACTCCTCCTCGTCGGGGGCGACGCCCGACGCGCCGCTGGCGAGGAGGGACACCTGGTCGTTGGTCGACATGCAGCCGTCCGAGTCGAGCCGGTCGAAGCTGACGCGGGTGGCGCGGCGCAGCGCGCGGTCGAGCGCCCCGTCGTCGAGCAGGGCGTCGGTGGTGATGACGACGAGCATCGTGGCGAGTCCCGGCGCCAGCATGCCGGCCCCCTTCGCCATGCCCCCGATCGTCCACCGCGCGCCCTCGTCTCCGCCCTCGCGCACCGCGGTCTTCTCGACCGAGTCCGTGGTCAGGATCGCGGCCGGAGCGGTCGCGTCGTCCTCGGCGAGCACGGCCGCGAGGGTCGGCACGCCGCCGACGATCCGGTCGCGGAACGCCTGGTCGCCCGTGCCGATGAGGCCCGTCGAGCAGACGAGGATCTCCTCGGCGCGCGCGTCGCCGAGGGCCGCTGCCACCGCCTCGGCGGTGAGCCGGGTCGTCTCGTAGCCGAAGTCGCCCGTGAAGCAGTTGGCGCCTCCCGAGTTCAGCACCACCGCTCGTGCCGTGCCGCCGGCGATGACCTTCCGGCTCCACAGGATCGGGTTCGCCTGGGCGCGATTGCCGGTGAACACGGCGGCGCTCGCGCGGGCCGGCCCGTCGTTGACGACGAGGGCGAGATCGGGCTTGCCGGTGCTCTTGAGGCCGACCGCGATGCCGGCCGAACGGAACCCGCGGGGGGTGGTGACGCTCACTGCTGCTCCTTGCTGCTGAACGGGGGTGCCGCGGCGGTATGGCCGCCGGGGCCCATCTGGTCGGCGGGGCTCACGGGGCGACGCCGTCGACGGGCAGACCGGTGGCCTCGGGCAGGCCGAGGGCGATGTTGGCCGACTGGATCGCCGCCCCGGCGGTGCCCTTCGCCAGGTTGTCGAGCGCCGCGACCACGACGACGCGGCCGGCGGCCTCGTCGACGGCGAGGCCCATGAGGCAGGTGTTCGCGCCGAGCGCGTCGGCCGTGCGCGGGAAGACCCCCTCGGGCAGCAGGTGCACGAACGGCTCGTCGGCGTAGGCGCGCTCCCAGGCCTCGCGCACCCGGGCCGGGTCGATGCCCGCGGCGATCCTGGCCGTCGAGGTCGCGAGGATGCCGCGGCTCATCGGGACGAGCACCGGGGTGAAGCTGATCGTGGGCTCGCCGCGCGCGCCGGCTCCCCGCAGCGCCTGGCGGATCTCGGGGATGTGGCGGTGGCCGCCGCCGACGGCGTAGGGGTTCGCGGTTCCCATGAGCTCGGCGCCGAGCAGGTGGGTCTTCGCGGCCCTGCCGGCGCCCGAGGGCCCCACGGCCAGCACGCTCACGAGGTCGCCCGCCTCGATCACGCCCGCGGCGATGCCCGGGGCCAGCGACAGCGCGACGGTCGAGGCGTTGCACCCGGGAGCGGCGATCCGCGACGCCCCCACGAGGGCCTCCCGCTGCTTGCCGGGCAGGTCGCCGGCGCCGACGCCCTCGGCAGGGCGCGGATCGGCGCCGCCCGGATCGGCGCCGCGCGCGACGAGCAGCTCCGGCACCCCGTAGGTCCACGCCTCGTGGTGCTCGCCGCCGTAGAACGCCGCCCAGTCGGAGGGGTCGGCGAGCCTGTGGTCGGCTCCGCAGTCGACGGCGAGGCGGACGTTCCGCAGCTCGTCGGTGAGCGCCCCGGAGGCGCCGTGCGGCAGCGCGAAGAACACGACGTCGTGGCCGTCGAGCACGTCGGGCACGGTCTCCTGCAGGGTCAGGCCCGCGAGCGACCGCAGGTGCGGCTGCGACTCGATGAGCGGACGGCCGGCGCTCGAGTGCCCGGTGACGGTGCGGATGTCGAACTCGGGGTGGCCGGCGAGCAGGCGCAGCAGCTCGCCTCCCGCGTATCCCGAAGCACCGGCGACGGCGACGCTGTATCCCATCTGCGCTCCTCGCACGTGTAGATCTGGGTTCCGTGACGGCCGGGGCGGGCCGCCACGGAGGCGAACAGCTACCATTCTGGCACTACCCGGCCCGCGCAGCACGGCGCCCCCGTCGCGCCCTCCGCCGGCCCGGATCCCGAGACGACGCGGCCGGCCGTCAGAAATCGGCGATGACCAGCTTCTTCATCTCCATCATGGCGTACGCGTTCGGCCGCCGCATGAGCTCGGCCATGTTCGCCGGCACGATCTGCCAGCTCACACCGGCGGGGTCGGCCAGCCAGCCGCACTGCTCGGCCTCGGGGACCGCCGACAGCGCCGACCACAGCCGGTCGATCTCCTCCTGGTCCTCGCACAGCACCTCGAGCGACATGCCGCAGGTGAAGGAGAACGCCTGCTCCACACCCGAATCCATCGCGGTGAACCACTGGTCCCCGATCCTGAAATCGCTGAACATCACGTCACCGGGGCGGGCCGGGCCCGTCTGCTCGGGGTAGGGCACGCGGATCCCGAGCTGGGCGTCCTCGAACACCGACAGGTAGCGGTCGACCGTCTCTGCCGCCCGGTTCTGGGCCGAGCCGCCGAAGAGCAGCGAGGGCATGAGGAACGGTCGGGGGTCGCCCTCGGGATCGGTGAGCGTCAGCTGCCAGCTCACTCCGAAGCGATCCTGCACCCAGCCGTAGCGCTTGCTGAAGGGGTACTCCTGGAGCGGCATCAGCACGCCGCCGCCCTCCGAGAGCACGTCCCAGAGCGCGTCGAGCCGCTCCCGCGCCTCCTGCTCGTCGTCGCCGAAGAACAGCGGGTCGAAGTTCAGCATGAAGGAGATGGACGGATTCGGGGCGAACTCGTCACCCGCGTTGATGAGCACGAGCCGGGTGTCGGCGATCGTCACCGCGACCGTCAGGGGCTCGCCCGCGAAGTCGAGCTGGAAGTCGGCGAGGCCCTCCCCTGCGCCCGGGTACCGCGACTCCGTCTCGGAGCTCGCCCCTCCGGGAGCGGCGGCGTCGAACGCTGAGGCGTAGAACCGCCCGGCCTCCTCCGCGTTCCGGTTGCACCAGATGTTGGGCACGATCCTCTGCCCTGCGGTCGATACGTTCATGGCGGCCTCTCCTCGTCGTCGGGCGCCGCACGGGCCCGGCGGGCCCGCGCGACCACGCCCTCAGTCAGTATCCGCCTCGCCGGCCCCCGTCACAAGAGGCCCTCGTCGCGGAGGGCCGAGGCGGAAGCCCGGGCTCAGAGCGGGGCCGCAAGCCCGGGCGAGGCGGGAAGCGGGGCCGGAAGCCCGGGCCGGCTCCTACTCGCGGATCGTCGCCCCGAACGCCGCCTCGGCCGCGGCGACCCCCGCGAGCTTCGCCGCACTCGCCTCCTCGGCCTTCAGCGTGCGGTCGTCGGCGCGGAAGCGGAGCGCGAAGGTCAGCGCCTTCCGCCCCTCCTCGACGCCGGCGCCGCGGTAGTCGTCGACGACGCGGGCATCCTCCAGCAGCGCCCCGGCGCCCGAGACGACGGCGGCCAGCAGTTCGCCCGCGGGCACCTCGACCCTCACGACGAGCGTGAGGTCCTGGGTCGCCGCCGGGTACGCCGAGAGCGGACGGGTGTCGGGTTCGCGCGGCGCCAGCTCCATGAGGAGGCCGAGGTCGAGCTCGAACGCGGAGACCCTGCCGGGGAGGTGGTGGGCGGCGACGGTCTCGGGCAGCAGCTCCCCGGCCACGCCGACGACCCGCAGCCCCTCCTCCGAGCGCACGCTCAGCTCGGCGGTGCGGCCGGGGTGGAACGCGCGGTGACTCCCCCGGCCCACGACGAGCTCGGCCGAGACGGCTCCCGCGACGATCCGGGCCGCGTCGAGCGCGTCGGCCCAATCGGAGGCGCGGGCGGCCTCCCCGGGCTGCTTCAGCACGGCGTCGCCGAGCAGCAGCCCCGCGACGCGCAGCGGCTGAGTCGGGATCGAGGCGTTCACCTCCGCGAGCACGGCGTCGGCGGGCCGCGCCCCGAGCGGCGGCACCTCGTCGGTGCCGATCCGCCCCGCCGGCTCGCCCGGCTCGAACACCGCACCGAACTCGACGAGCGCGAGATCGGTCATGCCGCGCGAGACGTTGCGCTGCGCCGCGGTGACGAGCCCCGGCAGCAGCGAGCGGCGCAGGAAGGGCGCCCCGCCGTCGAGGGGGTTGGCGAGCCGCACGGCCGCCACGCTCCCCTCGGCGTCGCCGCTCCCGGCTCCGAACGCGTCGAGCTGCTCGCGTGCCACGAAGGGGTAGCTCTGCACCTCGTCGAACCCGGCGGCCGTCACGACGTTCGCGGCGCGGCGGCGCAGCCGCTGCTCGCGGCTGAGCCCGCGCCCCGCGGGCGCGACGGGCAGCACCGAGGGGATGCGGTCGTAGCCCACGATGCGCGCGACCTCCTCGACGAGGTCGGCGGGTCGGGTCAGGTCGCTGCGCCAGCTCGGCGGGGTGACGAAGAGCAGGTCGGGGTCGCCGGCCGCGCCGAGGGAGACGGAGCAGCCGATGGTCTCGAGCGCACCGTGGATCTCGTCGGCCGTGTAGTCGGTGCCGAGCAGGCCGTTGACGCTCGCGAGCGACAGGCGCACCACCGCGGGCTCCCAGGGAGTCGCGATCTCGGTGCCGAGCTCGTCGGCCGCGCCTCCGCCCAGCTCGACCAGCAGGTCGACCATGCGCTGCGCGGCCGCGCGGGCGACGAGGGGGTCGACCCCGCGCTCGAACCGCTTCGACGCCTCGCTCGGCAGCTTGTGACGGCGGACGGATCGGGCGATCGAGACCGGGTCGAAGCTCGCCGCCTCGACGAGCACGTCGACCGTGCCGTCGTCCGTCTTCGTCGACTGGCCGCCCATGACGCCGGCGAGGCCGATGGCCCCGGACTCGTCGGCGATGACCAGGTCCTCCGGGTGCAGCTCGCGCTCCTGCTCGTCGAGCGTGACGAGCGTCTCGCCCGCAGCGGCACGGCGCACCGTGATGCCCCCGTCCAGCTTCGCGAGGTCGTAGGCGTGCAGCGGCTGACCCAGCTCGAGCATCACGTAGTTCGAGATGTCGACGGGCAGCGAGAGCGCACGGATTCCCGCGAGCTGCAGGCGCGCGACCATCCACGGCGGCGTGGGGCGGGCGGCGTCGATCCCGCGCACGATGCGCGCGATGAAGCCGGCGGCCCCCTCGCGACCCCGGATCGGCGCCTCGTCGGCGAGCACCACGGGGAAGCCGGCGGCGGGCGCGACGGTCACGGCGAGCGCGGGGTCGCGGAACTCGGCGCCGGTGGAGTGCGCGTACTCGCGCGCGACGCCGCGGATGGAGAAGGCGTAGCCGCGATCCGGGGTCACGTTGATCTCGACGGCGCTCTGGTCGAGCCCGAGCAGCGCGAGCGCGTCGGCGCCGGGCTCGGGATCGTTCCCGTTCTCGGCGGAGAAGCCGAGTCGGGAGAGCACGATGATGCCGTCGTGGTCCTCGCCGAGCGAGAGCTCCCGCGCCGACGCGATCATGCCGTCCGAGACGTGGCCGTACGTCTGGCGGGCCGCGATCCTGAAGTCGCCCGGCAGCACGGCGCCGGGCAGGGTCACGACGACCTTGTCGCCGGGGCCGAAGTTGTGGGCGCCGCACACGATGCCGCGCACGTCCTCGCCGCCGTCGGCGGCGCGCTCACCGGGAGCGGCCACGCGCACCTGGCACCAGTTGATCGTCTTGCCGTTCGACTGCGGCTCGGGCTCCTGGGCGAGCACCTCGCCCACGACCACGGGGCCCGTCACGTCGAACCGGCGGATCGACTCCTCCTCGAAGCCCACGCGCACCAGGTCGGCGTGCACCTGCTCGGGGGTGGCGCCGGCGGGCAGCGAGACGAACTCGCCGAGCCAGCTCAGTGGGATACGCATCAGACCAGGCCTCCGGTGTTGAACTCGCGTGCCGCGCGCACGCCTGTGACGTTGTGGATCCGGTTCACCTAGACCAGGCCTCCGAACTGGGCGTTGAAGCGGATGTCGCCCTCGACCATGTCGCGCATGTCGTTGAGGTCGTGGCGGAACTGCAGGGTGCGCTCGATGCCCATGCCGAAGGCGAAGCCCTGGTACTCGTCGGGGTCGATGCCCGCAGCGGCGAGCACGTTCGGGTCGACCATGCCGCAGCCGCCCCACTCGACCCACCGGGCGCCGCCCTTGGCGTGCGGCTGCCACACGTCCATCTCGGCCGAGGGCTCGGTGAACGGGAAGAAGTTCGGACGCAGGCGGATCTCCGCCTCCTCGCCGAACATCTGGCGGGCGAAGTGCTCGAGTGTGCCCCGCAGGTGGGCCATCGTGAGGCCGCGGTCGATCGCGAGCCCCTCAATCTGCTGGAAGACCGGGGTGTGCGTCGCATCGAGCTCGTCGGTGCGGTAGACGCGACCGGGCGCGACGACGTAGACGGGCAGCTCGCGCTCGAGCAGCGCCCGGATCTGCACCGGCGAGGTGTGCGTGCGCAGCAGCAGGTGGCGGTCGGCCGGCTCGACGAAGAACGTGTCCTGCATCGCTCGCGCCGGGTGGTCGGGGTCGAAGCCGAGGGCGTCGAAGTTGAACCACTCGTGCTCGATCTCGGGGCCCTCGGCGACCTCCCAGCCCATGCCGATGAAGATGTCGGCCGCCTCGTCCTGCAGCTGGGCGAGGGGGTGGCGGGTCCCGGCGCGCCTGCGGACGGGGGCGGCCGTCACGTCGACCGTCTCGGCGACCAGGCGTTCGGCGGCCTCCTTCTCGGCGAGCTCGGCCTCGCGGCTCCGGTACGCGCCCTCGATGCGACCGCGGGCCTGGCCCATGAGCTTGCCGGTGGCGGCCTTCTCGTCCTTGGGCACCTCGCGCATCCTGCGGTTCAGACCGGCGATGGCGGAGGCCTCCCCGGCGTGCTCGGTGCGGGCGGCTTTCAGCTCGGCGACGGTGCTAGCCGCGGCGAAGGCGGCGAGCGCCGCATCGACTGCGGCGTCGACCGCGTCCTGGGAGATCGGAGAAGTGTCTGACACAGGGATCAAGCTTACCGTGCCCGGGCGCCGGGCCGGGGCGAAGCGTCCCCGACCCGGCCCCGGGTCGGCCGTCTACGCCCCGGCCTGCACGCGGTTGAGGAATCTCCTCGTGCGCTCCTCTCGAGGGCGGTCGAAGACCTCCTCGGCGGGCCCCTCCTCGACGATGACGCCCTGGTCCATGAACACCACCCAGTCGGCGACCTCGCGGGCGAAGCGCATCTCGTGGGTGACCACGACCATCGTCAGCCCCTCGGCCGCGAGCTCGGTCATGACCCGCAGCACCTCGTCGACCAGCTCGGGGTCGAGCGCGCTCGTCGGCTCGTCGAACAGCAGCACCTCCGGCTCCATCGCGAGCGCCCGGGCGATCGCGACGCGCTGCTGCTGACCGCCGGAGAGCTGATGCGGGTACTTGTCGGCGTGCGCGTCCATGCCCACCTTCGCCAGCAGCTCGAGCGCGAGCGCACGGGTGTCGGCGCGGCTCGCGACGCGCAGGTAGTCGGGGGCGAAGGTGACGTTCTCGAGCACCGTCTGGTGCGGGAACAGGTTGAACTGCTGGAACACCATGCCGACCCGGGCGCGGGTCCTCGCGAGCACGCGATCCGGGGCCGGCCGGGCGGAGCCGTCCGCTGCGCGGGTGTATCCGACGGGCTCGCCGCGGTAGAGGACGTCGCCGCCGTCGATCTGCTCCATCGCGTTGAGGGTGCGGATCATGGTGGTCTTGCCCGATCCCGAGGGGCCGATCACGGCTACGACCTCGCCCCGGTGCACGTCGAGGTCGATGCCCTTGAGCACTTCGACGCTGCCGTACGACTTCCGCTCGTCCCTGACGCTGATGACGACCTCGCCCTCGTGGGGCGTGCGCTCCCGCTTCGCAGCGGGCGGGATCACGTCGATCGAGGAGGTGGCGGTGCCGAGCCTCGCCCGCTTCCCGCGCCGGTTCACGTCGAGTCTGCGCTCCAGGTACTTCAGCGCCTGGTCGAAGACGGTGACGATCATGACGTAGAACACGCCGACCACGAGCAGCGTCTCGAGCACCTTGAAGTTCTGGGTGTAGAGCCGCTGACCGACCAGCAGGATCTCGGTGAGCGAGATGGCCGAGACGAGCGACGTCAGCTTGATGATGGTGACGAGCTCGTTGCCGAGCGCGGGGAGGGCGACCCGGAACGCCTGCGGGATCACGATGAGCCGCTGCACGCCCCGCCACGGGATGCCGAGCGCCCGGCCCGCCTCGCCCTGCCCGCCCGCGACGGAGGACAGGCCGCCGCGGTGGATCTCCGAGATGTAGGCCGTCTCCGAGAGCACGAGGGCGATGAGTCCCGCCATGAAAGGGGATCCCACGATCGTGCGCAGCTCGGGGATCACCTGGGGCGCGTTGTAGACGAAGATGAGGAGCACCAGGAGCGGCAGCGAGCGGAAGAACCAGACGTAGACGCCCAGGATCCCGCGCAGCCACGCCTGCCGCGACTGGCGGCCGAGCGCGACGAGCATGCCGAGCACCGTCGAGATGGTCCAGGCGAGCGCGGAGAGCGCGAGCACGGTGAGCGTCGCGTTCCAGAAGTCCGCGTGCGCGAAGAGGCTGAAGAAGTAGGGCCAGTCGAAGGAGAAGCCCCCGCCCGCGCTCGCGGCGTCGGCCTGCGATCCGAGCGCCTCTTCGACCGCCTCGGGATCCGGCTCCTCGAGGTTGTACTCGGTCAGCAGCGCCTGGTAGCTGCCGTCGGCGCGCATCTCGTCGAGCCCGGCGCGCAGCTGGTCCGCGAGCTCGGCGTTGCCCTGAGCCACCGCGATGCCGACCGGCACGGGGAAGAGCAGCTCCGTGCTCGTGAGCGCCAGCGCGCCGTTCGAGGAGTCCACGGCCGTCTTCCCCACGGCGGCGTCGGTGACCTGCACGTCGACCTGCCCGGCGAGGAGCGCCTGCGTCCCCTCGGTGTCGGCGGCGAAGTCGCGCACGTCGATCGCCCGCTCGCCGGCGTCGAGGCACTCCTGGCTCGCCTCGCCGCGCAGCTGGGTGGCGACCTCGCCGCCCTTGATCACGGCGACGCTCAGCCCGCAGAGGTCGGAGGCGTCGCGCGCGGGCTCCGCGTCGGCGGGGGTGACGATCGAGTTGCCCGTCATGAAGTACGGGATGAAGTCGACGAGACGCGCACGGTCCTCGGTGATGTAGAGCGCGGAGGCGATGACGTCGAAGTGGCCGGCCTGGAGGTTCGGGACGAGCTGCTCGAAGCGGGTGTCGACGAACTCGGCCTCGCGGTCGAGCTCGGCCGAGAGGCCCCGCATGAAGTCGGGATCGAAGCCGGAGGGCTCGTCGCCGTCGAGGTAGGCGTACGGCGGGTAGGTGAGGTCGGAGCCGATCCTGAGCGTCTCACCGCTCGCCGAGTCGTCGGCTTCGGCGGCCTGCGCCGTCTGGAGCGGCACGAGGACCGCGAGGATCGCCATGACCACCGCGGCGAGAGCGGCGAACGCGCCGCGGGCACCGCGGACTCTTCTCTGAATCATGCAGACGACGCTACGGATAGTTGAACAATTTTGTCAAGGTGAAGTTATGCAACACATTGGCGGGGCAATCGATCGTTTCTGCTTCCCCTCCCGCAAATCCCCTGCTTATCAGGGCCTGGAGGGCATGCTCACACGCGGCGCGCGCGGTCCCTGAGGTGCTGCCGTCCGCCAGATCGGAGTATATTGATGAACAATTGCTCGAGAAGTTGCTATGATCGCCCTCATGATCCAGAGTTCTGCGTTCGCGGGGCCCGCCGGCTCCGCCGCGGAGACGGTGCTGCACGCGCTGCGCCGGCGCATCATCGAGGGGGGCATCCCGCCCGGGGCGCGGCTCGTCGACGCCACCGTCGCCGAGCAGCACGGCGTCTCCCGCAATACCGCGCGCGACGCGCTCCGCCTCCTCGCCGCCGACGGACTCGCGGTCTCCGTGCGCAACGCCGGCTACTCGGTGCGCGAGCTGACGGTGGAGGACATCCGCGATCTCTACACCGCCCGCCGCATCGTCGAGGCCGGCGCCGTCCAGCAGAGCGTCTCCGCCGCCTCCGAGCTGTTCGAGCGGGTCGAGCAGGCCGTCGCGCGCACCGAGGCCAGCGTGCGCGCCGGCGACTGGTCGCAGGTCGGCACCGGCAGCCTCGACTTCCACCGCGCCCTCGTGGGGCTCGCCATGTCGTCGAGCCTCGACCGCTTCTTCGTCGGCACCGTGGCGCAGCTCCGGCTCGCGTTCGCCGTGATCCCCGACGAGGGCGCGTTCCAGGTGCAGTGGGTGCCGCGCGACCGGGAGATCGCCGAGCTCGTGCTCTCGGGTGCGCGCGAGGAGGCGGCCGCCGCGCTCGCCTCCTACCTCGACGACTCCGAGGCCCGCGTGATCGACGCGATCCGGGCCGCCAACCGCGCGCGGCACCGCAGCGCCGCAGCGGCATCGGGCGCCGCGGGCGACGAGGACGACGCCGACCGAGACCCCCACGACGCATCATCATCAACCGAGAGGACCGGGAGAACACCATGACCGAACAGAACGGGCGGGTCGCCGCGCTCACCGAGGCCGCCTACAAGGGGCCGGCGCTCGAGGTGGACCGCGACTTCTACGGTGCGATCGCGCGCGAGTCCGGAGCCCGCACCCTCGTCGACTCGTTCGAGATCCCGATCCGATCGGGGCGGGCCTGGGAGGTGCCCGCGGGGCACGTCTGCCGGCTGCTCACCGTCGACGGCCCCCAGGTGGGCGACCTCAACGTGTGGAACCGGCACAACCCCCGCGAGCGCTTCTGGGCGGCCCGCACCCGGCAGCTGCAGGCCGCGCACGTCACCACCTTCGACCGGCTGTGGTCGAACCTGCCCTATCTGCGCCCGCTCGTCACGATCACCGCGGACACCCTCGAGGACTACGGCACCGACGCCGAGGGCGGGCGCGTGCACGACACGCTGGGCACGCGCTGCGACCCCTACGTCAACCGCATGCTCACGGGAGAGGACTTCGACTACCACTGCCACTCGAACCTCACCCGCGCCGTGCGCCCCTTCGGCCTCACGGAGTTCGATGTGCACGACGTGCTCAACGTCTTCCAGTGCACGGGCCTCAACGAGCAGGACCAGTACTTCATGAAGACCTGCCCGGCGCGGGTCGGCGACTACTTCGAGATGTTCGCCGAGCAGGATCTGCTCATGGCCCTCTCGACCTGCCCCGGAGGCGACCTCTCGGTGCCGATGTGGGGCGACGGCGCGCACGATCCGGTCGAGGTCTGCCGCCCGATCGGCGTCGAGGTGTACCGGATCGATGAGGAGCTGCTCGGGGGCTGGTCGCAGCCGCCCTTCCCCGAGTACGCGGGCGGGCACGCGCTCGTCGAGCGCCCCTGGGCGTAGCACCGCTTCGACGGAGGCGCCGCGCCCGCCGGGGCGGGGCGCCGCTCGGCGCCCGACCCTCCGCTCTCGGCCCGCGTAGACTGGAGGCGTGATGACGGCCGGGTCGGGTGCGGCGGGCATGCCCCGCGCGCTTCGCGCTGCGCGCGGCACCGCCGGCGCCGCCATCGCGACGCTGTTCGCGGCGGCCTCGCACGCGCTGGTCGGCGGCCGGGTCACGGCCCTCGCCGTCGTGGCCACCGCTCTGCTCGCCCTGCCGCTCTGCGTCGCCCTCGCGGGCCGCACGGCATCGCTGTGGCGTCTCGCCGTCGCGGTCGCCTGCAGCCAGTTCGTCTACCACTGGTCGTTCGCCGGCCTCGGCCTCTCGACTGGCGCGGACGCTTCGGCCGGCGGCCCGGGATCCGGTGCGCCGCTGCCCCTCCACGCCGAGCACCTGGCCGGCCTGGAATCGATCGCCCCTCGCCTCGCCGACGCCGCCGCGGCCGACGCGACCATGTGGGTCGCGCACGCCGTGGCGGCGATCCTGACCACCCTGCTGCTGCACCGCGGCGAGCGCGCGGCGCTGCGCCTCGTCGGGCTGATCCGCGAGGCGCTGCCGGCGGCGCTGCCCGGCGGGCTCCCGATCCCCGGCGAGCGCGCGACCCTCCGCGGCGCCCGGTTCGTCGCGGGAGCCGACCTGCGCGACCGGCTCTGCTCACCCTCGGCGATCACCCACCGCGGCCCTCCCGCCGTCCCTGTTTCCTGAAGCTCCATCACCCTGCCGCTGCCGCCTCGGCGTGTCAGCGGCGCTTCGACCCCCCGGATCCTCCGGGAGAAACAGGCGACCATGTCTTCGCACACCCATGTCCAGAACACCCCGGGCGCTCCCCTCGGCGGCCTGTCCGCCGTCGCGCCCTCGCGCCCCCGAGCGCTCGTCGTCGCGGCCACGGCCCTGACGGCCGCCGCGGCGCTCTGCCTCCCCGCCGCGCCGGCGCTCGCCCACGATGAGCTCGTCGACACCGGCTTCGTCATCGACCCGGCCGACGGCTCGCTCGAGGCCGTGCAGCTCACCTTCAACAACGAGGTGCTGACCGTCGGCACCGAGATCGTCGTGAGCGGCCCCGACGGGGCCGACGCCGCCGACGGCGACCCCGAGCACCGGGGTCGCGACGTGCTGCAGCCGCTCACCGCCGATCTCTCCGAGGGCGGCTACGACGTCGTCTGGCGCGTGGTGTCGAGCGACGGCCACCCCATCGAGGGCGCCTTCTCGTTCGAATTCGAGGAGGGGCAGACGGAGCCCCCGGCGATCCAGCCCTTCGACGAGGAGGCCTCCGCCCCCTCGGAGGAGGCGGAGGAGCCGGAATCGGAGGCGCCCGCCGAGCACGAGCACGGCGAGGGGGACGAGCACGACGCCGATGAGGTGGCATCGCCGGGCGGCGTCTGGCCGGCCGTCCTGATCGGCGCGGGCGGACTCGCCGCCGTCCTCGCGGTCCTGGCCGTCCTCGGGCGGAGGAGGCGCCGCGCCGCGGCGCAGCCCGGCTCCGCGACGAGCGAGGAAGGCGGCGAGCGATGATCCCGAACCGCACCCGGGCCGCCACCGCCGCAGCGCTGCTCGCCCTGACCGCGCCGCTGCTCGCGAGCTGCGGCGCGGCTGATGATCCCGCCCCCGCCGCGACCGAGGAGGCGGCGGCCGCGGACGCGGTGCAGCTGCACGACGGCTGGGCGAAGGCCGGCGAGGGGATGACGGGGGTGTTCGGCACGATCGAGAACACCGGCGACGCGCCCCTCGTGCTCGAGAGCGCGTCGAGCGACGCCGCGGGCGTCGTCGAACTGCACGAGACCTCGACGAGCGGCGGGAACGCCACGATGAGCGAGATCGAGGGCGGGTTCGAGATCCCCGCCGGCGGCTCCCTCGAGCTCTCGCCCGGCGGCGACCACATCATGCTCATGGAGATGCCCGAGCCTCTGCTCGCGGGCGACGAGGTGCGGCTGACCCTTCACTTCGGCGACGGCTCCACCGCCGAGGTCGGCGTGCTGGTGAAGGACTTCGCCGGCGCACAGGAGAACTACGAGAACCTCGAGGGCGGCGACGACTCCTCGGGCGACGGGGAGCACTCCGAGCACGGCGACCACTCCGAGCACGGAGACGAGCATGCCGGGCACTAGCCCGGAGGCCTCCGAGAACCGTCCCGCCGTCGCCCGCCGCGCCCTCCTCACGGGAGGCGCGGCGGGCGTCGGGACGCTGCTCGGCCTGGGCGCCGGGCTCGGGATCCCGGCGCTGCGCGACCGGGGGACTCCTCAGGCCGGGCCTCCCGGCGGCGTCGACCCCTCCCCCGAGGCCGACCGCTCCTCGGGGATCGGAGGCGAGCTGCCCGGCTTCGGCGGCGAGGCCCTGCCGTGCCACGGCGCCCACCAGGCGGGCGTCACGACCACCCCGCCCGCGGCGCACGCCCGTTACGTCTCGTACCGGCTCAGGCCCGAGACGGACCGCGACGGCATCCGGCGCATGCTCCGGATCCTCACCGGCGACGTCGAGGGGCTCGCCTCAGGGACGGGGCCGCTCGCCGACCCCGAGCCGGAGCTCGCGGCGCGTCCCGCACGGCTCACCGTGACCGTCGGGGTGGGACCGGGCCTCGTGGATCGCGTGGATCCCCTGAAGCGCCCCGAGTGGCTCGCCCCGCTGCCGCCGTTCTCGCGCGACCGCCTCAGCGGGCAGCACGACGGCGGCGACCTGCTCGTGCTGCTGCAGGCCGACGATCCGCTCCCCATCGCGCACGCCGCGCGCATGCTGGCCCGCGACCTCGCGAGCTTCGCCGAGCCGCTGTGGACCCAGCAGGGCTTCCGGCAGGCTCGAGGAGCGGAGGCCGGGGGCACGACGATGCGCAACCTCATGGGGCAGGTCGACGGCACCGTCAATCCGTCGCCCGCCGACGAGGACTTCGACGGTCTCGTGTGGATCGGCGGCGCTCCGGAGGACGCGTCCCGGGACGGCCGCGGCGGCGCGGGCGCCTGGCTCGAGGGCGGGACCGCGCTCGTGCTGCGCCGCATCCGCATGGAGCTCGACACCTGGGACCAGGTCGACCGACCGGGGCGGGAGCAGACGATCGGCCGCAGGCTCGACACGGGCGCACCCCTCACGGGCGGGGACGAGCACACGCCGGTCGACTACGAGGCCCGCAACGCGCTCGGCCTGACGGTGATCCCGAGCTTCGCGCACGTGCGCCGCGCGCACTCGGAGGATCCCGACGAGCGCATCTTCCGCCGCGCCGTCAACTACGACGACGGCGCGGAGTCGGGCCTGCTCTTCGCCTGCTACCAGCGGAACCCGCTCAGGCAGTTCGTGCCGATCCAGCGGCGGCTCGACGAGCTCGACCTGCTCAACGAGTGGGTGACCCACACCGGCTCGGCGGTGTTCGCGATCCTGCCCGGCTTCGAACCGGGCGAGACGCTCGGCGCCGCGCTGCTCGAGTGATGGGAGCACCGCGGCCGCAGTCATAACGTCACATTACTTCACACATCACCACATGTTCTCGGTCAGGCGGTAGCTTCGGCTGGTGAGCGCGATCCTCCGCGTCCACCGCCACCGCAAGGAGCCACATGCCCGCCCTGCCGCCCGTCTTCCCCGACCCGACCCGCAGCCAGACCTACGAGAGCGTGCTGGAGCTGATCGGCAACACCCCGCTCGTCAAGCTGAACCGGCTCACCGAGGGGCTTCCCGCGTCCGTCTACGTGAAGCTCGACGGCTTCAACCTCGGCGGGTCGTCGAAGGACCGCATCGGTCTGAACATCGTCCGCGAGGCCGTCGCGAGCGGCCGGCTCCTGCCGGGAGGCCGTATCGCGGACACCGGCGCGGGCAACACGGCCATCGGCATCGCTCTCGCGGGCAACGCGACCGGCCACCCCTCGAGCTCCGTCCCGCTGCCGACGCTCTCGCCCGAGAAGGCCAACCTCCTGGCCTTCCTCGGCGTCGAGCTGCTGCACGGCCGGCCGGACGTTCCCCGGGACGACCCCGAGCACTGGGCGAACGTCGCCCGCGCCAGGGCCGCCTCCGAGGAGCGGGGCTGGTGGTCGCACCAGGAGAGCAACCACGACAACCCCGCGGCGCACATCGCCTCGACCGGGCCCGAGATCTGGCATCAGACCGCCGGCCGCGTCACGCACTTCCTCGCCCAGATCGCGACGGGCGGCACCGTGAGCGGCACGGGCGCGTATCTGCACCGCCGGAACCCCGAGATCGAGGTGATCGCGACCGACTACCCCGACTCGATGCACTCGCAGACGAACCTCTACCGGGTGGCCGCGCGCGAGCCCGGCTTCGAGCGGCTCGAGCACGACTGGCCCGAGAACATCGACCTCGACGTCATCGACCGGTTCGAGCGCCGCGATCGGGAAGCGGCCATCGAGCTCGGCTGGCGCGCCGCGCGCGAGGAGGGCCTGCTGATCGGCGTCTCCTCCGCGCTCTCGCTACGGGTCGCGCTCGACCTCGCAGCCGAGGCCCGCGAGGACGACGTCTTCGTCGTCTTCTCCGCCGACAGCGCGCGCGACTACGTCTCGCGCGAGTACAACCTCGGCTGGCTCCGCGAGAACGGCTACGCGGCGCTCGCCGAACGGATCGAACGCGGCGAGCTCTCCGCCGCGCCGCGCACCGGCGGCCGAACGCCCCGCCGGGACGGCGAACTGTCCCGATCCCTCGCCTAGCCGCCCCGACGATTCCGACTCCACAGGAGACAGCACCATGTCACACGCACCCCGTCCCGAACGCGACCACCTGATCCTCGCCGTCAGCTACTGGCCCACCGGCGCCACCAACAGCGGTTGGCGCTCCCGCTCCTCCTACACCGGCGGGATCTTCGATCCCGGCCTGCTCGCCGAGACCGCCCGCCTGGCCGAGCGCGGCGTCTTCGACTACTTCTTCTGGGGCAACACCGAGGACAGCTCGAACGCGAACCCGGGCGGCGTGGTCCGCAACGCCTTCCAGCTGAACGGGTTCACGGCGGCCGCCCACCTCGCTGGCCTGACGTCCCGCATCGGCCTCGTCGCCAGCGTCAACACGACCTACAGCGACCCCTACCTCACGGCCCAGCTGGCCAGCAACGTCGACCATCTCTCGCGGGGCCGGTTCGGCGTCAACTTCGTCGCCGGCGCCCCGGGCGGAGCGGCCCACCGCAACTTCGGCCACGCGGAGCGCCCCGACCACGCCGACGCGTACACGCGGGCGAACGAGTACCTCGAGGTCTTCACCCGTCTGCAGGACTCCTGGTCCGACGACTGGTTCGTCGGGGACAAGGAGCGCGGCCGGCTCTTCGCCCCGGAGGCCGCGGAGCCCATCGACTTCGTCGGCGAGCACTTCCGCGTCGCCGGGCCGCTCAACGCCCCCCGCTCGCCGCAGGGGCGGGTGCCGATCCTGCACGCCGGCACCTCCCAGGAGTCGTTCGAGCTCGGCGCCCGCTACGCCGACGTCCGCTTCAGCCCCTACGCCTCGGTCGAGTGGAACCGGCGCTACGCGCAGGATCAGCGGGAGCTCGCGGTGCGACAGGGCCGGAGCCCGGAGGACTACGCCTTCGTCGTCGGCGCGAACATCTACGTCGCCGAGACCCGCGCCCGGGCGCGCGAGCTCTTCGAGGAGGTGCAGGCGGGCCTCGTCGAGCGCTTCTCCCCCGCGCTCGTCGCCAGGCACCTGGGCATCGAGGCGGATCGCGTCCGCGCGCAGTCCCGCGTCGCCGCCGCGCTCGACATCGACGAGCTGCCGGCCGGCGGCACGGCGCGGGCCCTGCTCGACGACTTCGCGCGGATCACCGGCGACTACGACTTCACCTTCGACGACCTCTTCCGCTTCGCGGCGAACAAGAAGAACTTCCCGGTCGTGGTGGGCGACCCCGGCGACGTGGCCGACTGGATCGAGGAGGGGTACGTCTCCGGGGCCTTCGACGGCGTCAAGGTGTTCCCGCCGTTCATGCGCTCGGCCTTCGGCGACTTCGTGGACTTCGTGGTGCCCGAGCTGCAGCGGCGCGGGATCGCACGCAGCTCGTACACGAGCGACACGCTGCGCGGCCACCTCGGGCTCCCCCGGCCGGCGGTGCTCAGGCGCCGTGCGGAGGCGGACGGCTCGGCGAGCGGCGTCGCGGCGACCGGCGGTGCCAAGGCCGGCGCGACGACCGGCGGTTCATCCGCCGAGGCCGGGGCACCCGCGCCGCCCGCCCCCGCGCCCGAGCTGCAGGGGGTGAACGCGTGACGGCCGCGTTCGAGGTGATCCGCGACGTCGAGTACCGCGCCGGCGACGAGGCGCATGCCGGGCAGCGCTTCGACCTGTTCCGGCCGACCGCGCCCCGGCTCCCGGGGGCCTTCCTCTACCTCCACGGCGGCGGCTGGCGATACGGCGACAAGTCCACGAGCGAGCGGATCCCCGCCGCGCTCGCGAGCGCCGGGATCACCACTCTGAACGCGAACTACACCCTCACGACCGAGCATCCCTACCCCCGCAACGTCGACGACGTCCTCGCGCTGATCGCGTACGTGGGGGATCGCTCCTCCGAGCTCGGCCTCGACGCCGGCTCACCGGTGCTGGGCATCGGGGGATCCTCCGCCGGCGGGCACCTCGCGTCGCTCGCCGTGACGAAGGGCCTCGCCGAGGGCCGGCTCGCCGCGCTCCCCGGCGCCGTCGTCTCCTGGTACGCACCGCTCGACCCCGCCTCGCGCTACCTGAAGCACCGCTATCCCGACGCGCCCCGGCCCGGCGGCTTCTGGGACCGGGGCGGCGCCGAGCCGCCCGAGCCGCGCGACCCGTTCGTGCCGTTCATCGGCACCGCCGATCTCGGCTCGGTGACGCTGCGCGAGGCACTCGACGGCGACCCGCGCCTCCACCTCGCGGATCTCGCCCCCGAGCGTCTCCCGCCCTTCCTCCTCCTGGTCGGAACGGACGACTCCGAGGAGATCCGCTACTCCCAGCGCACCTGGCACGCCGCCCTCCGCTCCATCGGCGCCGACTCGACGCTGCTCGAGGTCGCCGGCGCCGATCACGCCGACCCGCTCTTCTCCTCCCCTCCGCTCATCGGCGCCGCCATCGGCCACCTCGCGGCGGCCTGCGCCGCCGCCGACGGCCGCTCCGGCGGCTCCGCCCGGCTCCAGACCATCTGAAAGGACCCACATCATGCACCCCAGGCCGAAGACCTCCCGGCGCCTCGGCGCCATCGCACTGCTGCTCGCCGTTCCCGCGATGCTGCTCTCGGCGTGCACCTCCGGATCCGCGCTGGAACAGGGCGCGCGCGCCGACGAGGGATCGACGGGAGACGGCGCGTACACGCTGAAGGTCACCGACCCGGTCAACAACGGCTGGCTCGCCGTCGCGAAGCGGGACGGCACGCTCGAGGACGCCCTGGAACCGCTCGGGACGACCGTCGAGTGGGTGCCCGCGAAGGGGGCCGTGTCGGCGAACCTCCCGCTCTTCAGCACCGGCGAGATCCAGGTCAGCGAGGGCGCGTTCACGCCCGTCGTAGGAGCGGCGTCCCAGGACGCCCCGATCCGCGTCGGCGCCGTCCTCGGCACCGAGGCGGCCGGCGACGACTCCGGCATCGTCGCGACGGAGGCCAGCGGGGCGTCCGACGTCGCCGATCTGGCGGGCAAGTCGATCGCGGTGAACCCGGCGGGCAAGGGCGAGTACATCGTGCTGCTGGCCCTCGAGCGGGCGGGCCTCGCGAAGGACGACGTCGAGCTGCAGTACCTCCAGCCCGCCGAGGCCCTGTCGGCCTTCACCTCGGGCAAGGTCGACGCCGTCGCCACCTTCGGCGACTTCTTCCGCCAGGCGCAGGAGACGGGCACGGTCGTGGCGACCGAGCGGGACATCGACTCGCAGGATCGCGAGATCATCCTGTTCACCGCCGACCTGCTCGCGGATCGCCCGGACATCGCCCAGGCCGTCGTCGAGGCCGCCGGCCCCGTCGTCGCCGCTCGCTCAGAGCATCCCGAGGACTACGTCAACGTCTTCGACTCGAGCGGCCCGCGAGCACTGGAGGGCGACGCCCTCGACTGGCAGGTCCGGGTCAACGGGGCGAACCCCGCGACCCTGCGCGTGCCGGACGAGCAGGACCGCGAGCGGCTGCAGTCGATCATCGACGTGTTCGCCGCGAACGGCGTGATCCCGGAGGGGGTGACCGCGGATGACCTCGTCGCAGATCTCGGTTGACGTCGAGCGGACCCCCGCGGAGACCTCCGGCGCCCGCGCGGGCGCACCGGACGACCGCCCGGCTGCGACGGACGCCCGCGCGCTCGGCGGCGACACCGCGCTGCGGGAACCCGCCTATCCGCCGAGGCGCACGACGCGTCCCGGCGCGGTGGCGCTGCGCCGCGCCGCCATCCCGGCGGCGATCCTGCTGGCCTGGTGGGCCGTCTCGGGGCTCGGGCTCGTGCCGGTCGCCGTGCTGCCGACGATCCCCGACGTGCTCCTCGCCGGTTGGGACCTCATCGCCAGCGGTCAGCTCGCCACCTCGCTCGGCGCCTCGCTGCTGCGGGTGATCGCCGGCGTGCTGCTCGGGGCCGGGCTCGGGCTGGCGCTCGGGCTCCTCTCGGGGCTCTCGAAGGCGGGCGAGGATCTCGTGGACGGCTCGCTCCAGATCGTCCGGGCGATCCCCTTCCTCGCGGTCGTCCCGCTCTTCATCGCGTGGTTCGGCATCGACGAGACCTTCAAGGTGCTCGTCATCGCCTTCGCGACGATCGCGCCGATGTACGCCTACGTCTACCTCGCCGTCCGGGGCATCGACCGGAAGCTGGTCGAGGCCGCGCGGGGGTACGGGCTCGCCGGGAGCCGGCTGATCCGCGAGGTCGTGCTGCCGCTCTCGCTGCCGGGCATCCTCATGGCGCTGCGGATCAGCCTGAGCATCAGCATCGGCGCGCTCATCGCGGCCGAGAACGTCGGCACGAGGGTCGGACTCGGCTACCTCGTGTCGCTCGCGCAGCAGTACAACCGCGTCGACTACCTGTTCCTGTGCGTCGTGGTCTACGCCGCGCTCGGCCTGCTCTTCGACGCGTTCGTGCGCCTGCTCGAGCGCACGCTCCTGCCCTGGCAGCGCGGGGCGGTGCTGCGATGAGCGCCGGCGTGCGGGCCGAGATCCCCGAGGCGCCCGGGCCGATCTCAGTGCCCGAGGGGATCATCGAGACGGCGGGGCGGACCGACGCGTCGGGGCGGGGCGAACTGCGCGTGAGCGCCTCGGACGTCCGCCTCTCGTTCGACGGCAAGGTCGTGCTCGGCGGCGTCGACCTCGAGGTCGGACGCGGCGAGTTCGTCGCGCTGCTCGGGCCCAGCGGCACCGGCAAGACCTCGCTGCTCCGGGTGCTCGCCGGGCTGCAGCGGCCCGACTCCGGGCGGGTGCTCGTGCCGCAGCGCACGACCTTCGCCTACCAGGAGCCGCGGCTCGTGCCGTCGAAGCGCGTGCTCGCGAACGTCGCCATCGGGCTGCCGAGGAGCGCGGAGACCCGAGCCTCGGCGCTCGCCGCGCTCGCCGAGGTCGGGCTGGCGGGGCGCGAGCGGAGCTGGCCGTCGACCCTCTCCGGCGGCGAGGCCCAGCGCGTGGCGCTGGCCCGCGCGCTCGTGCGCCGCCCCCAGCTGCTGCTGCTCGACGAGCCCTTCGCCGCGCTCGACGCGCTGAAGCGCATCGGCATGCAGACCCTCGTCGCCGAGCTCGTCGACCGCCACCGGCCGGCCGCGGTGCTCGTCACGCACGACATCGACGAGGCCATCGGGCTCGCCGACCGCATCATCGTGCTCAACGACGGCGGTTTCGCCTACGAGCACGTCGTCGAGTCGCCCCGGCCGCGCGATATCGGGGAGGAGGGCCTCGCCGCGCTTCGACACCGCCTCATCGAGGAGCTGCACGTGCGCTGAGCGGCCTCAGTCCCCGGCGCGCTGCGCGAACGCCGTCTCGTAGAGCAGCACGCTCGCGGCGGCGGCGAGGTTCAGGGACTCGGCCGCCCCGTAGATCGGCAGCTTCAGGGAGCGGTCGGCGAGCGCCCGCGCGCCCTCGTCGAGCCCGCGGGCCTCGTTGCCGAACACCCATGCGGCGGGGCCCGCGAGCGCCCCCTCGGCCCGGGCCTCCAGCAGCTCCGTCCCCCGCACGTCCGCCGCGAGCACGGTCAGCCCGGCCGCTCTCGCCCCGGCTGCAGCACTCTCGAGGGAGTCCGTGACGGCGACCGGGAGGTGGAAGAGCGACCCCGTGGTGGAGCGCACCACCTTGGGGTGGAACGGGTCGATCGACTCCCCCGAGAACACGACCGCGTCGGCGCCGGCGGCGTCGGCCGCGCGGAGCACCGTGCCGGCGTTGCCGGGATCCCGCACCTCGTGCAGGATCGCCACCAGCCGCGCGCCGACCAGCGCTTCGGCGAGGGGCACCGCGTTCGTCCGGGCGACGGCGAGGACCCCCTGCGGGTTCACGGTCTCCGCCATCGCCGACAGCACGGCGTCCGTCACCCGCTCGACCGGCACCTCGGCGGCATCGGCCAGGCGGTCCAGCTCGAGCTGCCACGGGGCGTTGTCGATCGTCGCGTACACCGCGTCCACGATCTCGGGGTGGTGCGCGAGCACCTCCCGCACGGCCTGGGGACCCTCGACGAGGAAGCGCCCGGCGCTCTGGCGCTCGCGCTTGCGAGCGAGCGCGGCGACCCGCTTGACGCGCGGCGCCTTCGGGTTGCTCAGGATCGAATCGTTCACCACGCCAGCCTAGCCCCCGGCGACGCAGGCGTCAGCCCGCAGGGCGCCGCGACGGGCGCGCACGCTGACGTCGGAGATCATCGGATTGTCGGAGCGACACCGCGGTCCGGATCCGACAGATGCGGCATCTCCGATGCAACGGTCGGCCACGCCCGAGCGCCGCAGAGGGGCCCGCGACGAAGAGCCCCGGAAACGCGGAGAACCCCGCACCCGGAGGGGTGCGGGGTTCTCCGCGAGGCGGAAAGACCGGGCTTACGCGGCCTTCGGGGCCGAGGTGTCCTCCGGCAGAGCGTTCTTCGCGACCTCGACGAGGGCGGCGAAGGCGGCGGGCTCGTTGGTCGCGAGCTCCGAGAGCATCCGACGGTCGACCTCGACACCTGCCAGGCCGAGACCCTGGATGAAGCGGTTGTAGGTCAGGCCGTTGGCGCGGGCTCCGGCGTTGATGCGCTGGATCCACAGGCGGCGGAAGTCGCCCTTCTTCTTGCGGCGATCGTTGTACGAGTAGACGAGCGAGTGGATGACCTGCTCTTTGGCCTTGCGGTACAGGCGCGAACGCTGCCCGCGGTATCCCTCGGCGCGCTCGAGGATGACGCGACGCTTCTTGTGGGCGTTGACGGCCCGCTTGACTCTTGCCATTTCAGTTCTTCCTTACGAAAAGTCTGGGGGTAGACGGGTGCTTAGTGACCGAGCAGCTTCATGGCCTGCTTGGCGTCGCCCTTGGCGAGCACCTGCTCGGCGTTCAGGCGGCGCTTGCGCTTCGAGGCCTTCACCTCGAGGTTGTGGCGCATGCCGGCCTGCTGCTTCATCAGCTTGCCGGAGCCGGTGAGCTTGAAGCGCTTCTTCGCCCCCGAGTGGGTCTTCTGCTTGGGCATCGTTCTCTCCTTGGATTTCCTGCGCGCCGTCCGGGACGGCCACGTCTGCTGCGGCCGGGGCGGCCGCCGTCTACTCGCCCGCGGCGGAGCCGGCCTCGGCCGACTTGTCCGCCTTGCGGCTTGCCTTCTCCTCGGCGCGGCGGGCGTTCTGCTCCGCCTTCGCCTCGGACTTGTTCTTGATCGGTGCGATGACCATCACCATGTTGCGGCCGTCGATGCGGGGGTTCGACTCGACGGTGCCGTACTCCGCGATGTCCTCCGCGAACTTCTGCAGCAGGCGCACGCCCATCTCGGGCCGCGACTGCTCGCGACCGCGGAACAGGATCATGGCCTTGACCTTGTCGCCCTGCGAGAGGAAGCCGACCGCGCGCTTGGTCTTGGTCTCGTAGTCGTGCTTGTCGATCTTCAGGCGGAAGCGCACCTCCTTGAGGACGGTGTTCGCCTGGTTGCGACGAGCTTCCTTCTGCTTCTGGGCGGCCTCGTACTTGAACTTGCCGAAGTCCATGATCTTGGCCACGGGCGGCTTCGAGTTCGGGGCAACCTCGACGAGATCGAGATCGGCGTCTGCCGCCAGGCGCAACGCGGTCTCGATCGGCACGACACCGACCTGCTCGCCACTGGGGCCAACCAGTCGCACCTCGGGGACGCGGATTCTGTCATTCGTACGGGGATCGCTGATCGCCTGCTCCTCTGATCTCGTGTCTGGCCTCTCCCGTTCGGGAGGCAACGGGCACGAAGATCGAGGATCGCGCGTACGCGCACATCCTGCACCCTGTTTCAGCTGCCACGCGAGTGGCGGGGTGCCAACTACCCGGTAACCTTGTCTGGTGCCGGGTGGGAGTATCTCCGCTTCCGTAATCTCGACGAAGCGCCGAGAACCTCACAAAGTTTAGCACAAGAACCGCACTGACAGTCAGGACAGCATGAGCGAGACGAACTCCCCCGAAGCAGATGAGCCCGCCGGCCACGGAGCCGACGCCGCGCAGGCCGCTCGCGACATCGCCGACGTCGCTGCGGTGGAGGTCATCACGACGGCCGCCGTGCACCTGCTGAGCGCGGCCGCGGTGAAGGTCGGCCTCGCCGACGATCCGGAGCACCAGACCGATCTCGACGAGGCGCGCAAGCTCATCAACGCCCTGGCCGGGCTCATCACGGCGGGCGCGCCGGAGATCAGCGACATGCACGCGCGCAGCCTGCGCGACGGCCTCCGCTCGGTCCAGCTCGCGTTCCGCGAGGCCTCCGCGATCCCCGATGCCCCGGGGCAGGGCCCCGGCGAGAAGTACACGGGCCCGGTCAACTAGTCTTCGCGGAGAGCGGCGGCAGGGCCCCGCCGAGGCGGGCGCTCCGCCAGAGGTCGATGCCCGCGTCCACGGCGAGGCCGTCGATCTCGGCGATCTCCGCCTCGTCGAGCTCCGGCCCCGCGAGCGCGCCGAGGTTCTCCTCGAGCTGCGAGAGCCGGCTCGCGCCGGCCACGAGGCTCGTCACCCGGGCGTCGCGCAGCGCCCAGGCGATGGCGAGCTGCGCGAGGCTCTGACCGCGGCGCTCCGCGAGCGCGGCCAGCGCGCTCAGCCGGTCGCGGAGGTCGTCGGTGAGCGCGTCGCCCGTGAAGGATCCGGGCTGCGCGCCTCTCGCGCCCTCGGGAATCCCGCGCAGGTACTTGTCGGTCAGGAGCCCCTGCGCCAGGGGGCTGAAGCCGATGATCCCGAAGCCCTCATCCTCCGCGACGTCGAGCAGGCCGTCCTCCTCGATCCAGCGGTTGAGCATCGAGTAGGAGGGCTGATGGATCGCGAGCGGCGTGCCCAGATCGCGCAGCAGGCGGGCCATGTCGCGGCTCGCGTCGGCGGAGTACGAGGAGACCCCGACGTAGTGGGCGCGCCCCGAGCGCACGACGTGGTCGAGAGCGGCGGCCGTCTCCTCGAGCGGGGTGCCGGGGTCGGGGCGGTGGGAGTAGAAGACGTCGACCGCGTCGATGCCGAGGCGCTCGAGCGAGCGATCGAGGCTGGAGAGCAGGTACTTGCGGCTGCCGCCCGACCCGTAGGGGCCGGGGTGCATGTTCCATCCGGCCTTCGTCGAGATGACCAGCTCGTCGCGATAGGGGGCGAGGTCGGTGCGCAGGAGCCTGCCGAAGCCGCTCTCGGCCGAACCTGGCGGCGGGCCGTAGTTGTTCGCGAGGTCGAAGTGGAACACGCCGCGGTCGAAGGCGCCGAGCACCATCTCGCGCTGAGCCGCGAACGGGCGGTCATGGCCGAAGTTCTGCCAGAGCCCCAGGGACAGCGGGGGCAGTTGCAGGCCGCTGCGGCCCGAGCGGCGGATCGAGGGATCTTCGTATCGTTCAGCGGAAGAGACGTAGCTCATCCCCTCAGCCTAGCCCCGCTCCGCCGCGAGCGGGGAGGTGCGGGAGCGCGAGCGGGAGGTGCGGGAGCGCGATCCGGATCCTCGCAGCGAGGCTCGGGCATCATGGTCGTGTGCGCTCCCTCCCCGATCCCGCCGCCCGCGGCGACGCCGCGACGACCCGGCGGGCGAGCATCCTGGCCGGTCTCGCCGACTCCCTCGGCGTCGGCCTCGGCATCTTCCCGCTCGGGATCGCCCTGGGTGTGCTGGTGGTGCAGGCCGGCCTGCCCTGGTGGCTCGCCCCCGCGCTGTCCGTCGGCGTGTTCGCGGGATCGGTCGAGCTGCTGCTCGTGAGCATGCTCGCGGCGGCCACGCCGCTGCTCACGGTCGCCGTCACCGTGCTCGCGGTGAACTTCCGGCACGTGTTCTACGCCCTCTCGTTCCCGATCGATCGGGTGCGCCCGGGGCTCCCGCGGGCGTACTCGGTGTACGCCATGATCGACGAGGCCTACGCCACCTACGCGCTCGCCCCGAGGGAGCGGCTCCAATCGGCGCGCATCGTCGCGATGCAGCTCGCCTCGCAGGCCTACTGGGTGGGCGGCGGGCTGGTCGGGGTCGCATTCGCCTCGGCGCTTCCTCAGCCGATCGAGGGGTTCGAGTTCGCCCTGTGCGCCCTGTTCGTCGTGATGACCCTCGACGCCGCCCGGTCGAGGCGCGAGATCCCGTCGGTGCTGCTCGCCGGGCTCAGCGTCGCCGCCGCGCTCGTCGCCGCTCCGGGCTCGGCGCTGCTCGTCGCGCTCGTCGTGTTCGCGCTGCTGCTGACGCTGCGGTACGCGCTGGGCCGCAGGAGGAGCCGAGGAGGCGACCGTGCCTGAGACCTGGTACCTCGTCGCCGGCGTCGCGATCGCCGGGCTCGTCACGCTCGGGCTGCGCGCACTCCCGTTCGCGGTGCTGAAGCCGCTGCGGAAGTCCCGGCTCGTGCAGGCGCTCGGGCGCTGGATGCCGGCCGGGATCCTGCTGATCCTCGCCGTCGTGGTGCTGCGCGACCAGCTCGCCGCCCACCCCGGTCGCGCGTGGGCCGTCCTCGTCGCGGTGGGCGTCACGGTCGCGGTCCATCTGCTCTCGAGGCGACGGGCCCTGCTGAGCATCGCGGCGGGCACGACCTGCTACGTGCTGCTGCTCAACCTCGTCTAGCCGGCTCGCCGAGCGACGCCGCGGTCGATCAGGTGTCCCGCATCGGCGGGAGGTCGTACACCTCTTCACCCTCGGGATCGTCGCCTCCCGGCGGGTACACCGGGACCTCCGGGCGGCGCGCGAGGAAGATCGAGCTCGCGATGAGCCCGCCCCACAGCAGCACGAAGGACAGGATCATGAACACGACGGCGACGGGGGTCATCGGCCGCTCCCTTCGTTCTTCTCCGCGGCGGCGGTCGCGGGTGCCGGAGGGTACGCGGGGTAGGGCGTGAACCCTCCCGGGTCCCGCTTCCAGGGGAGGGCCGTGAAGACGCCCGCCGCGACCAGCATCACCGCCACCGCGCCCCAGCCGAACAGCGTCGTGTACCAGGCCGGGTAGCCGCCGTACCCCTCGGAGACGAGCCCGATCACGACCTGGATCAGCATGAAGCCGATCACGACCGGCCCGAGCACCGAGACAAGCAGGCGCCAGATGCGCCCCACCTTGAAGGTCGAGACCTGCGAGACGTGGAAGGCGAGCTCGGGGCCGCGCTTGTAGATCCACATCACCACGACCGACGCGGCCACGGCCGAGGCGACGATTCCGATGTTGTTCGCCCAGTTGTCGATCGTGTCGAGCGCCGTCAGGCCGGAGGTCGTCGTGTACAGCAGGATCGAGACGAGCGCGAGGACTCCGCCGACGCCCCACACGGCCTGCTTGCGCGAGAGGCCGAACTTGTCCATGACCGCGGAGAAGACCACCTCGAGCACGGAGATCAGCGAGGTGAGCCCCGCCATGACGATCGATCCGAAGAAGAGGATGCCGAACAGCTGGCTCATCGGCATCTCGGCGACGATGGCCGGGAAGGTCATGAACGCGAGCCCCACGCCCGTGCCCGAGACCTCGCTGACGGGGATGCCCTGCTGGAAGGCGAAGAACCCCAGCGTCGCGAAGACGCCGACGCCCGCGAGCAGCTCGAAGGAGGAGTTCGCGAAGGCGACGACCAGGCCGGGGCCGGAGAGGTTGGAGCGGCGCTTGCGGTACGAGGAGTAGGTCAGCATGATGCCGAAGGCGACCGAGAGCGAGAAGAAGATCTGACCGTAGGCGGCGATCCACACCTGCGGGTCGGCGAGCGCCGCGAAGTCGGGGGTGAAGAAGGCGTTCAGCCCCTCGACGGCGCCGGGGAGCGTCAGGGCGCCGATCACGAGCGCCAGGAAGCTCACGACGAGCAGCGGCAGGAAGATGACGTTCGCCTTCTCGATGCCCTTGGCGACTCCGGTGCTCTGGATCAGCAGCACGACGACCCAGGCGATGACGACGGGGATCAGCACCGCCGGGACGAAGTCGAGCGTGAAGGGGGCCTCCGCCACGCGCAGGTACTCGCCGACGAAGTAGCCGGTGGCGTCGTCTCCCCACTTCAGATCGAACGAGAAGACGAAGTAGCTCGCGGCCCACGCGACGACCACGGTGTAGAACGTCGCGATGAAGACGTTGATCATCACCTGGAACCACCCGACGGCCTCGCCGGCCCTCCCTGCCGTGCGGCGGAACGCGAGCGGGGCCGAGCCGCGGAATCGGTGGCCGAGGGCGTAGTCGAAGAGCAGGATCGGGATGCCCGCTGTGAGCAGCGCCACGAAGTACGGGATGAGGAAGGCGCCGCCGCCGTTCTCGAACGCCACGCCGGGGAAGCGCCAGATGTTGCCGAGACCCACCGCCGATCCGATGGCCGCGAAGATGAATCCGATCTGCCCGGACCACTGCTCGCGCTGCGGTGCCGCCGGGGCCGAGGTGCTCTGCGTCACGGTGTGTCGCTCCTGTTCGCCGTCCGTCTTCCACGCGAGCGTAGCACCATACCGCGGAGAGGCGTCGCGAATGCGGTCAGGCCGCCGGCCGGATCACCACGCGCAGCGAGTCCACGCGCTCGGCGACCACCGCGTCGCCGGCCCACCGCCGCTGCGCCCGCTCGACCACCTCGGCGAGCTCGTCGCGCCCGAGACCCGGCTCGATCAGCAGCACGGCGTCCGTCTCGGGGGCGAGCAGCCGGCCCTCCGGGTCTCCCGGCACGAGCACCGCGTCCCTGACCCGCGGATCGTCGGCGACGGATGCGCTGAAGGCCGCGCGCACGTCGGCGTCGGCCCACGACGGCAGGCTCCGCTCCCCCGTCGCGACGGCGCGCAGGGCCGGCCGGCGCACGCCGTACTCGCACTCCGGCGAGCCGGGATCGACGATCACGAGGTCCGTCCCCTCCTGCGCCGCGGCGAGGGCCGCCTGCGGTCCGGGAACGGGGATCGGCCGGGCTCCGGGGTTCCACCGCCGCATGGCGTCGGTCGAGCTGAACACCGGCATCACGCGGCGGCCGTCGGGCGCCGCGACCGTCACGATCGAGAGCTCCTGCGTCTTCTCCACCGTGCGCCCCTCAGGGGTGCGCCCGAGATCCCCGGCCTCCGCGACGAGCGGGATCAGCAGGCGGCACCGCGACAGGGCGGCGACCGCGTCAGCGTGCCCCTGCGCCAGCGCGGCGAGGGCCGCCGACGGATCCGCACCCGGATCCGACCCCCGCACGGCTGCAGCGGCGTCGCGCACGCCCTGCACGGCGGCGCGCAGCTCCTCCGGGGTCGATCCGTCGTCGTCGGCGAACTCGGTGCCGTGATGGTCGAAGGTGCGTCCGGCCCACGGGAAGCCCGCGGAGTCCGCGGCCCCTCCGGCGACGAGGCTCTCGGGGACGCCGGTGCTGCGCGGCGCGTCGCCGCTCGACGGGAGCTTCCTGATCGCCACCGTGCCCTCCTTCTCGTCCGGCCCTCTCGGAACCGCGCCTACTCGCCCCTCCCGGCGACGTCGAGCGCGGCCGCCAGCGTGAAGGCACCCGAGTAGAGCGCCTTGCCCACGATCGCGCCCTCGATGCCGAGGGGCACGATCTCCCGCAGCGCCGCGAGATCGTCGAGCGTCGAGATGCCGCCCGAGGCGACGACGGGTCGATCGGTGCGCGCGGCCACCTGCTTCAGCAGCTCGATGTTGGGCCCCTGCAGCGTGCCGTCCTTGGTCACGTCGGTCACGACGTAGCGGGGGCATCCGGCGTCCTCGAGGCGCTCGAGAACCTCCCAGAGGTTGCCCCGATCCTCGGTCCACCCGCGCGCCGCGAGGGTCTCGCCGCGCACGTCGAGGCCGACGGCGATCCGCTCGCCGTAGCGGGCGATCACCGCGCGGGTCCACTCCGGGTTCTCGAGCGCCGCGGTGCCGAGGTTGACGCGCGTCGCCCCGAACTCGAGCGCCGCCTCCAGGCTCGCGTCGTCGCGGATCCCGCCCGACAGCTCGACCTTCACGTTCTTCGCGTGCTTGAGCACCTTGCGGATCACGCCGATGTTGCTGCCGCGCCCGAAGGCCGCGTCGAGGTCGACGAGGTGGATCCACTCCGCGCCCTGCTCGACCCAGGAGAGCGCGGCGTTCACCGGGGTGCCGTAGCTCGTCTCGGTGCCGGCCTCGCCCTTGAGGAGGCGCACGGCCTTCCCGTCGACGACGTCAATCGCCGGCAGCAGCTCCAGCTTGGGCCGCTCGTTCAGCTCGATCATTCGTTACTTCTCGCTATCTCGGTGTGTCGTTCCAGGGTGTGCGGCGCGCGGGCCCGCGGCCCGCGCGGTCAGCGCAGCGTGTCGATCCAGTTGCGCAGCAGCCGGATGCCGGCCTCGCCGGACTTCTCGGGGTGGAACTGGGTGGCGGAGAGCGGCCCGTTCTCGACGGCGGCGACGAAGCGCTCGCCGTGCTCGGCCCAGGTGACCCTGGGCGCCGTCGCCTCGCTGCGCCCCTCCAGCGTCCACTCGGTCGCCGCGTAGCTGTGCACGAAGTAGAAGCGCTCGTCGGGGATGCCGGCGAACAGCGCCGAGTCGGCGGGGGCCTCCACCGTGTTCCAGCCCATGTGGGGCAGCACGGGCGCGTCCAGTCGGCGCACGATCCCGGGCCACTGGCCGAGCCCCGAGGTCTCGACGCCGCGCTCGACGCCGCCCTCGAACATCACCTGGAGGCCGACGCAGATGCCCAGCACGGGCCTGCCGCCCGCGAGCCGACGGTCGATCAGCTCGTCGCCGCGCACGGCGCGCAGCTGCCGCACCACCGCGTCGAAGGCCCCGACGCCCGGCACGAGCAGTCCGTCGGCGGCCATCACGGCGTCGGCGTCGCGGGTCAGCTCGACGTCGGCGCCCGCGCGGGCGAGCGCCTTGACGGCGGAGTGCACGTTGCCGGACCCGTAGTCGAGCACCGCGACGCGAGGGGCCTCGCCCGCTCGGGTCACAGCGCGCCCTTGGTCGACGGGATGCCGGTCACCCGCGCGTCGGGCTCCTTGGCGCGGCGGAACGCCCGCGCGAAGGCCTTGAACTCGGCCTCGGCGATGTGGTGCGGATCCCGCCCCTCGATGAGGCGCAGGTGCACCGTGAGGCGCGCGTTCAACGTGAGCGCCTCGAAGAAGTGCCGCACCATCGACCCCGTGAAGTGGCCGCCGATGAGGTGGAACTCGTAGCCGGAAGGCTCCCCGGAGTGCACCAGGTAGGGCCGCCCCGAGATGTCGACGACGGCCTGCGCGAGCGCCTCGTCGAGCGGCACGAGCGCGTCGCCGTAGCGGGAGATGCCCCGCTTGTCGCCGAGCGCCTCGAGCAGCGCCTGGCCGAGCAGGATGCCCGTGTCCTCGACCGTGTGGTGGACGTCGATGTGGATGTCGCCCTCGGCGCGCACCGTCAGGTCGGTGAGCGAGTGGCGGGCGAACGCCGTCAGCATGTGGTCGAAGAACGGCACGCCCGTCTCGATGTCGGACTCTCCGGTGCCGTCGAGGTTCAGGCTCAGGCTGATCTGCGATTCGCTCGTCGATCGCTCGAGCGTCGCGGTGCGGGGGGCTGAGGTCATGGGCCCCATCCTATCCGGCCGGCCCGCCGGCCCGCTGGGCCTGCCGGGTCGCCACCCAGAGCCCGCCGAGGAACAGCGCGGCGACGACGAAGACCCAGTTCGGGATCGCCGCCGACGCCTGCTGCACCCAGCCCTCGAGACGCGCCTGCTCGGAGTAGCCGACGAGGCTGCCGAGCGCGCTCGTGCCGCGCGTCGCCAGCAGCAGGATCCCGATGCCGATCGTCGCCGCGCCCGCCACGATGTTCGTCCAGACGTTCCGCCAGCGCCCGAGCACCAGCTCGCGCGGCCGCACGAGACGCCGCACGGCCGGGATCCGGTTCCACAGCAGGGCCAGCAGCAGCAGCGGCACCGCCATCCCGGCGGCGAACGAGAGCATCACGAGGCCTCCGAGCAGGGGCGCGCCGCCGTAGGCCGCGAGCGTGAGCGCCGCGCCGAGCAGCGGACCCGCGCACACCCCGGCGAGCCCGTACACCGTGCCGAGCGCGTAGACCGAGGCGATCGACGCGCTCTTCGCCCCGCGCTGCCGGGCGAGCGCCGGCAGGCGGATCCCGAGCAGCATCACGAGCCCCAGGGCGATGACCAGGATCGCGGCACCGGTCATGAGCGCGTGCCGATGCGCGCTCACCCACACGCCGAGGCTGCCCGCGAGCAGCCCGAGCGGCACGAGGGCCGTGGCGAGCCCGAGGAAGAACACCCCCGTGCGGGCGAGGAGGGCGCCGGCGCTGTTGAACGCGTACGCGAAGAAGGCGGGCAGCAGCATCGCGGAGCACGGGCTCAGCAGCGTCAGCACGCCGCCGAGGAAGGCCCCGAGCAGACTCAGGCTCACGGCAGCCTACTGCTCGCCTTCGCGCTGCTCGGCCTGCTCCACGGCGCCGTCGAGGAAGCTGCGGAACTCCCCGACCGGCTGCGCGCCCTGCAGGGCGCCGCACGTCCCGGTGTCCGCGAAGAACGGCACCGAGCTCACACCGAGCCGTCGCGCCTCATCGCTGCTCGCGCGGACCGCCTCGCGCAGTTCCTCGCTGCCCAGATCCTCCGAGAAGCGGGGCAGGTCGGGGACGGCCGCCTGGCGCGCGTACTCGAGCAACCGCTCGTCGGTGATCTCGGGGCGGTCGTCGGTCATGTCGTCGTAGACCGCGAAGAGGTACTCGAAGTAGCGCCCCTGCTCCCCCGCGGCGCGCGCGGCGACGGCGACGCGGGCCGACACCTCGCCCTCGATGAAGTCCGCGTCGTGCACTTCGATGCGCACCTTGCCGGTGTCCACGTACTCCTCGATCAGCACCGGCAGCGTGTCGCGCGAGAACACGCCGCAGTAGGGGCAGCGGAAGTCGGTCCACTCCGCCAGCACGACGGGGGCGTCCGCATCGCCGAGCGCCATCGGGTCGTCGGCCTCGCGCCGCGCCTCCACCGGGCACGCCTCGGCGGCGCCGTCCCGCCCCTCGGCCGTCGCCCGCCCCTCGCCCGCCGACGACCCTGCGTCCGCGCCACCGCCCGAGCGCGCCGCGTCGAGGGCGGTCATCTGCATGCCGATGACGACCGCGAGCACGATCACGAGCGCGCCGAGCACCACGCAGTAGTTGCGCAGCAGCCGGTACCTGCGCTCGAGGGTCGTGCGGTCCATCGTCTCGACGGGGCCCCGGGTCCTCGTCCGGGCAGCGACTCCGCCGGAGCGCTCCCGCGCGCCGCTCTCGTGTTCGTCAGACATCGCTCACAGCCTAACGGACCTCCCCGACTTGCGCGTCAGGCGTGGAACAACTCCGGCGCGGCCGGCGTCCGGATCAGCCGCGGGCGCCGCCCGGACCGAGCGCGGCGATCGCCTCGATGAGGGTCGTCGTCTCCTCCTCGGTGCCCGCGGTGAGGCGCAGGTGCCCCTCGATGCCGAGGTCGCGGATCAGGATGCCCTGCGCGCGGAGCGCCTCGAAGGTCGCCGTGGGATCGGCGAAGCCCCCGACGAGGAGGAAGTTGGCGCCCGAGGGGTGGACGCGGTAGCCCAGCCCCTCGAGCGCGTCGGCGAGGCGATCCCGCTGATCGCGGATGTCGGCGACGGTCGCGAGCATCTCGGCGGAGTGCCGGATCGCCGCCGTCGCCGCGGCCTGCGTGAGGGCGGAGAGGTGATACGGCAGGCGGACGAGGCGCAGTGCGTCGATCACCGCGGGGTCGGCGGCGAGGTAGCCGAGCCGCACGCCGGCGAACGCGAAGGCCTTGCTCATGGTGCGGGAGACGAGCAGCCGGGGCCGGCCGGGCAGCAGCGACACGGCGCTCTCGCGCTCGGCGTCGAACTCGTGGTAGGCCTCGTCGACGATGAGCATGCCGTCGAAGGCGTCGTAGGCCGCGACGACGACCTCTCGATCGAGGGGCGTGCCCGTCGGGTTGTTGGGTCCGCAGAGGATGGCGATGTCGGGGCGGTGCTCGCGAAGCGCCGCGGCGACGAACTCCGACGTGAGGGCGTAGCCCTCGGGCCGTTCCACCGGCGTCCATCCGGTGTCGGTGCCGGAGGCCAGCAGCGGGTACATGGAGTAGGTGGGGGTGAAGCTCAGCAGGGTGCGCCCGGGCCCGCCGAAGGCCTGCAGGATCTGCTGCAGCACCTCGTTCGAGCCGTTCGCAGCCCACAGCTGGTCGGCTGCGAGCCCGTGCCCCAGATACCCCGCGAGCGCCTCGCGCAGTGCGAGGAACTCCCGATCCGGGTAGCGGTTGACGCCGCGCACCGCGCGCTCGAGCTCGGCGACGATGTCGGCGGCCACCCCGTCGGGGATGGGGTGGGTGTTCTCGTTGACGTTCAGGCTGACCGGCACGGGATCCTGGGGGGCGCCGTACGGTCGCTTACCGACGAGGTTGTCGCGGAGCGGGAGTTCGCTGAGATCGGTCACCCCATCGAGTTTACCGGGCGGGGCTCACTCCGAGCGTTCGACGGCCGCGATCACGGCCGCGAGCTCGTCGCGCAGGGCGAGCAGGCGCTCCACCGGCAGCCCGAGCCGTTCGATCACCGCCGGAGGCACCGAGAGGGCCTGCTCCCGCAGGGCCCGCCCCGCCTCCGTGGTCACGAGGCAGAAGGTGCGGTCGTCGCCCTCGACGGGCGCCCGCTCGATGAGCCCCGACTGCTCCAGTCGCTTGACGATCGGCGAGAGCGTCGCGGGGTCGAGACGCAGCATCTCGGCGAGCTCCCCGAAGCGCAGCGGTGCGCCGCCCCAGAGCGCGAGCATGACGAGGTACTGCGGGTGCGTGAGCCCGAGCGGCTCCAGGATGGGGCGGTAGATGCCGATGACGCTCCTGCTGGCCACCGCGAGCGCGAAGCACACCTGCCGGTCGAGCTCGAGGGCGTCGTCGGGGAGTTCCTGCATGCGCCCGATCCTACCTCGTTCGTCCGCGAACGACTTCTGCTAGCATTTTGTTCGTGGGCAAACGAACACCGAAGCGGAGACTCTGGCACGCGACTCCCTACGACGATGTGCCGGGGGCCTACGCCGCCGTGCAGCGGTTCTTCTACCAGTTCGAGGGGACGGCCCAGCTGGGCGACCCGAACGAGCCCCCGTACGTGCCCCCGGAGAACCCGACCTGCCCGGTCTGCGGTGCACCGATGAAGGAGCATCGGATCGATCGTGGCGGCCCGGGCAAGCCGACCCACATGAAGTGCCCGGCGCCGAAACCCCAGGCCGGCGAGGACGACTGAAGACGTTTCGCCCGAGGCCAGCGGGCCGAACCCGCTGCCGCGGCCGCCTCAGTCGAGCCCGACCTCCGCGGCGGTCGCAACCCCGGGCTCGTCCGCGTACCGGAGCGGCACGGCGATCGGCTGGCCCGCCTGCACGGCCGAGCCCTCGAGCTGGTTGAGACGCACGATCTCGGAGATGAGGTCGCGCGGGTCCGTGGTGGAATCGAGCTCCGATGCCACCGACCACAGCGACTCCCCCGGCGCGACGACGACGTACCCGAACTCCCGTCCGCCGTTCTCCGCGGAGGCCTGCGCCCCCGGGGCGCCGATGGCGGCGAGCATCGCGAGCGCTCCGGCGACGAGGAGGGTGCCGATCGCACCGAACACGACGCGGCCGCGACGCGTGAGCCTCAGCCGCACGGGCGAGGGTGCTGCCGCCGCACGCGGGGCCTCGGCCTGGATGACCAGCGTTGCACTCATGTTCGCTTCCCTTCGTCTGCGATATGCGCACCGGGCGAGCCGGTTCGAACATCTGTTTCGAATCTATATTCGATTCTGTGGATTTGCAAGGTGGAATTCGAAACTCTGAGCGAGAATTTTCGCGCGACACTCGAACAAACGTTTGCCGAGCGCCGCGGCGAGCCGCTAGGGTTCCGGACAAGGAACACCGAACCACGGACCACTGACATCGGCGGTTTTCCGCCGATCCCGACCCGGGTGACGCGACCTGCCGGGCGAGCCGCCTCGGCTCGACCGCACGGCGCTCCGATACCGCGTCGCACACCGAGACCCGACCACCCGAAGGAGCCGCGATGACCCAGGCAGCCACCCCGTCGGCGCCGAAGCCGCTCACGGAGAAGCAACGGGCGATCCTCGAGTTCATCGCACGGTCGGTGGAGGGTCGCGGCTATCCGCCGAGCATGCGCGAGATCGGCGACGCGGTCGGGCTCTCCTCCCTCTCGAGCGTCACGCACCAGCTGAGCCGACTCGAGGCCGCGGGGTACATCCGGCGCGATCCGAATCGCCCCCGGGCGCTCGAGATCCTCATCGAACTCGCCGAGACCAGATCGGCCATGAGCGAGGCGCCGTCCCAGGAGGCCGCAGAGGCGACCCTCGTGCCCCTCGTCGGCCGCATCGCCGCCGGCGCTCCGATCACGGCCGATCAGCACGTCGAGGATCTCGTGCCGCTGCCCCGCCAGCTCGTCGGAGACGGCCAGCTCTTCATGCTCAAGGTCGTGGGCGACTCGATGATCGACGCCGCGATCTGCGACGGCGACTTCGTGGTGGTGCGCCAGCAGCAGAACGCCGAGAACGGCGACATCGTGGCCGCGATGCTCGACGAGGAGGCGACCGTCAAGGTCTTCCGTCAGCGCGACGGGCACACCTGGCTGCTCCCCCGCAACAGCGCATTCGAGCCGATCCTGGGCGACCACGCCGAGGTGCTCGGCAAGGTGGTCGCCGTCTTCCGCTCGGTGTAGCCCCTCGCGTAGACACGCCCTCCGCAGCGCAGGATCATCCGGCCTTCCCCGGCCTGCCCGCCGAGAGCGCCCCTCCGCGCCCGATGCCCCGGGACCGGTGCAGAAGCGCCCGCTCGGCGCCCGTCGCGGCGACCGCTCGGCATCCGTCGCGGCGCCCGGCGCCCGTCGCGGGCGCCCCTGCGACCTTCGGCACTCCCGCATTCGATTTTTTGAACTGAGTTCATCTATTGTGGACGCCATGCCGCAGACACCGCTCCTCGCTCCCCCGACCGGCCGCGCCGCGGAGACCGGACCCCCGCCGGTCGACGTCGGCCTCGTCCCCGGGCTCGTACCCTACGCACGCGGCCTCGCCCTCCAGCGCGAGGCCGCCGAACGCGTCGAGCGCGGCGAGGATCGCGGCACCGTGCTGCTGCTGGAGCACGAGGCCGTCTACACGGCGGGCCGCAGGTCGCTGCCCGAGGAGTACCCGGACGACGGCAGCCCGGTCATCCCGGTCGATCGCGGCGGCAAGGTGACCTGGCACGGCCCGGGTCAGCTCGTCGGCTACCCCGTGGTCCGGCTGCGCGAAGGCCACGGGGTGGTCGATTTCGTGCGCGACCTCGAGGAGGTGCTCATCGAGGTCGCCGCCGACTTCGGCGTGAGGGGCATGCGGATCCCCGGGCGCTCCGGCGTCTGGGCCGAGGCGCCCCGCTCAGGGAGCACGACCGCGACCGCGAGCACGGTTGCGGCCGCGGGCGCGGCTGCGATCCCGGGTGCGAGCACGGTTGCGGCCTCGGGCGTGCCCGTCAAGTTCGCCCAGATCGGCCTGCATGCGCGCGAGGGCCTCATCACTCACGGCTTCGCGCTGAACTGCAGCAACGCCCTCGAGCCTTTCGCATCCTTCGTGCCGTGCGGGATCACGGACGCCGGGGTCGCCTCGCTCAGCAGCCTCGCGGGAGCGACGATCGCCCCCGCCGACGTCATCCCGCACCTCGTTCCGCGACTCTCGGCGAAGATCGAGGAGGTCGCGGCATGAGCGCAGTCAACATCGGAAAGCCGCTGTCCGAGGTGCTCGCCGCCAAGGGGCGAGCCGCCAAGGAGCGAGCCGCCAAGGAGCAAGCCGCGGGCGAGCGGGCCGCGGGCGAGCGGGCACACGCGGCACAGTCCCAGGCAGAGCAGACTCCCGAGGAGGCGACACCGGAGGAGCCGATCGAGGCCGGCCGATCCGCGCATCGCGCCGGGCCCGACGCCGCGCAGCGGCCGCAGCCCGACGGCCGCCCGCTGCTGCGCGTCGAGGCGCGCAACGCGCAGACCCCGATCGAGCGGAAGCCGGAGTGGATCAAGACCCGGGCTCGCACCGGACCCGAGTACACCGACGTCCGATCCCTCGTGCAGCGCGAGGGCCTGCACACCGTGTGCCAGGAGGCGGGCTGCCCCAACATCTACGAGTGCTGGGAGGATCGGGAGGCGACCTTCCTCATCGGCGGCTCGATCTGCACGCGGCGCTGCGACTTCTGTCAGATCACGTCGGGCAGGCCGCTGCCGCTCGACCTCGACGAGCCGCGCCGCGTCGCCGAGTCGGTGCGGACGATGGACCTCCGCTACGCGACCATCACGGGGGTGACTCGCGACGACCTCCCCGACACGGGCGCGTGGCTCTACGCCGAGACGATCCGGCAGATCCACGGGCTGAACCCGGGATCCGGCGTCGAGGTGCTGGCCGACGACCTGGGAGGCCGGCCCGAGGATCTGGCGCAGGTGTTCGAGGCGGGGCCCGAGGTGTTCGCGCACAATCTCGAGACGGTGCCGCGCATCTTCCGGCGCATCCGGCCGGGCTTCCGATACGAGCGCTCTCTCGACGTCATCGCGCAGGCGCGCGTCGCCGGCATGATCACGAAGTCGAACCTGATCCTCGGCATGGGCGAGACGGTCGCCGAGGTGCACGCCGCGATGCGGGAGCTCAACGACGCCGGCTGCGACATCCTGACACTGACGCAATACCTGCGCCCATCGAAGCTGCACCACCCCGTCGACCGCTGGGTGCGGCCCGAGGAGTTCGTCGAGCTCAAGGCCGCGGCCGACGAGATCGGATTCGCCGGTGTGCTCGCCGGGCCGCTCGTGCGCTCCTCGTACCGAGCCGGCCGGCTGTGGGCGCAGACCATGGCGGCGAAGGGGCGGACCGTGCCCGAGCACCTTCGGCACCTCGCCGAGCGAGCGACGGCCGACGACGCGTTCCTGCAGGCGGTGTGACCGGCGTCCGGCCTCGCGGCTCGCATCCCGCCGTCCCTCACCGCCCCGTCCCGCCCCCGTCCCACCCGCACCGCACCCGTTCATCTGCGCTCGTCAGTAGATGTCCTGAATCTTCGAATTCGGAGCATCTACTGCCGAGCGCAGATGATGAGCGGGCGAGACCGGATCGGGCGTCAGCAGCTCGAGGTCGCGGAGCACCGCGAGCACCTGCTCGTGGCGGTTGAAGGTGTAGAGGTGGATCGAGGGCGCTCCGCCGGCGAGGAGTTCGCGCGCGAGCTCCCGGGTGTGCTCGACGCCGAGCTCGGGGGCGTAGCCGCCGGCCTCCTCGAGCGCCCGCTCCAGCTCGGGCGGCGCCGGCCGCCCGGCGAGCGACGCGACCTTGCGCAGCTGCGCGATCGTCGACACCGGCATGAGCCCGGGCAGCACGGGGATCTCGAGGCCCGCACTCCGCGCGTCGTCGACGAACCCCAGGTACTCCTCGGCGCGGAAGAAGAGCTGGGTGATCGCGAACTGGGCTCCCGCCTCCTGCTTCGCGATGAGCCACTCGATGTCCTCGGCTCGGGATCGCGACAGCGGGTGGCCGTTCGGGTACGCCGCGACCGCGGTGCGTCCGACGCTCGTGAGCGGCGGCCGCTCGGCCCGCGCCTGGGCGATGAGCTCGACCAGCTGCACCGCGTCGAGGGACCCCGACACGGCGGGATCGTCCTCGCCCAGACCGCGGGGCGGGTCCCCGCGCAGCGCCAGGAAGTCGTGGACGCCCGCGTCCATGATCCCGTGGATCGTCGCGCGGATCGCATCGGGGGTCTCGCCGACCGTCGTGAGGTGCGCGAGCGGCAGGGCGTCGGTGTTGCCGCGCAGATACCTCAGCAGGTCGAGCGAGGCGTCGCGGTTCGAGCCGTTCGCCCCGTAGGTGACGGAGATGAAGTCGGGGCCCGCGGCCGAGAGGTGCTGCACGGCGTGGCCGAGCGCGAGCGCCGCCGCTCCGCTGCGCGCCGGGAACACCTCGAACGAGAAGCGGGCCCGCGTCGCGGCGCTCCCCGTGAGCAGCACGCTTCCGTGCGGTGCAGGGGTCACGGCGCGCCTCCCGCGAGTTCCTCGGCGGCGAGCGCCGTGCCCCGCACGCGGGCGGCGATCTTCGCGAAGGCGACGTCGCGGGCGAAGTCGGGCGACCCGTGCCGCGGCTTCTCGTCGATGAGGTAGGGCGAGAAGCCGCAGTCGTCCGTGGACCCGAGCAGCTCGGGCGGCACGAAGCGGGCCGCCCGCACGAGCTGATCCCGGATCTCCTCCGCGGTCTCGAGCTTGGGGCTCGTCGGCACGGTGACGCCGAACAGCACCCGCGGGCGGCGGGATCCGTCGGCCTCGGAGCGGCGGCGCAGCTCGCGCCCGACGAGCCCCGCGACCCGGTCGGGCTCCTGCTCGCTCGCCGCCTGCACGAGGAAGTAGCCGGCGTCGATCTGGAAGAGCTCGGGGATCAGCTCGGCGTAGTCGACGTCGGCGCTGTGCGCCGAGTCGCGGTCGTTGCCGGGGCACGTGTGCACCCCCACGGCCGCCCGCTGAGCCGGTGCGAGGCGGTCAAGCACGCGGTTGACGAGGTCGATGAAGCCGCCGAGCGCCTCGGGGCCGGCCCAGGGCGCGCGCAGGTCTCGGCGCAGCGCCAGCCTCCCCTCCGTGAAGTCGACGGTGACGCGCGAGGCGCCGGCCGCGAAGCAGCGCCGGATATCCTCCGCGCAGCCGGCGACCACGTCGTCGAGGAACTCCTCCCGCGTGTAGTCCCCGATGCCCTCGGCCGGCACCATGAGCGAGAGCATCGAGGGCGAGACGACGGCCTGCTTCAGCGGCAGCCCGGTGAGCGTGCGCGCGTGGCGCACGTCGTCCGCCGCCCACGCCCGGAAGCGGAAGGGCGTGCCCGAGAGGCTCGGGATCACCCGGTGGTGGCCGTCGGCGAACACCGCGAAGACGGGCCCCTCCTCCGCGATCCCGTCGAACGAGGTGCCGAGCGGATAGCTCGCGAAGCTCTCTCGGCGCTGCTCGCCGTCGCTGAGGATGGGCGACCCGGTCGCCGCCATGCGCTCGAGGGTGTCGCGCACCGCGCGGTCCTGCTCGGCCGCCAGCTCCTCGGCGCTCAGCAGCCCGGTGTCGGTGTCGAGCACGGCGCGCTGCAGCCGCGCAGGACGGGGCAGCGAGCCGACCGGCTCGGTCGGCAGCCGCCCCGCCGGCCAGGCCTCGACGGTGCTCGCCGCGGGCGTCACGCCGCGCCTTCGCGCACCGCCCTGGCGGCCCGCACGAGGTTCGTCAGGCTCGCCACGGTCTCCTCGTAGCCGCGGGTCTTCAGACCGCAGTCAGGGTTGACCCACAGCTGCTCGCCCGGGATCCGCGAAGCGGCGATCCGGATCAGCTCGGTCTGCTCCTCGACGCTCGGCACGCGGGGCGAGTGGATGTCGTAGACGCCGGGCCCGATGCCGCGGGAGTAGCCGTGGTCGCCGAGCGGCTCGACGACGTCCATGCGGCTGCGCGCGGCCTCGATCGAGGTGACGTCGGCGTCGAGCCCGTCGACCGCGTCGATGATCTCGCCGAACTCGGAGTAGCAGAGGTGGGTGTGGATCTGCACCTCGGGGGCGGCCCCTCCGGTCGCGAGGCGGAAGGAACCCACCGACCAGTCGAGGTACGCCGCCTGGCGGTCGGCGTCGAGCGGCAGCAACTCGCGCAGCGCCGGCTCGTCGACCTGCACGATGCCGATGCCGGCCTCGACGAGGTCGTCGATCTCGTCGCGCAGCGCGAGCGCCACCTGCGCAGCGGTGTCTCCGAGCGGCTGGTCGTCGCGCACGAACGACCATGCGAGGATCGTCACGGGGCCCGTGAGCATGCCCTTGACCGGCTTCCCGGTGAGCGACTGCGCGTACCTCGACCACTCGACGGTGATCGGCGCGGGGCGGGACACGTCGCCCCAGAGGATCGACGGCCGGGTCGCCCGGGTGCCGTACGACTGCACCCACCCGTGCTCGGTCACGGCGAAGCCGTCGAGATTCTCGGCGAAGTACTGCACCATGTCGTTGCGCTCGGCCTCGCCGTGCACGAGCACGTCGAGCCCGATCTCCTCCTGCAGCCTGATGACGCGCTCGATCTCCTCGCGCAGGAAGCCGTCGTAGGCCGCCTGGTCGATCTCGCCCCTCGTGAACGCCGCACGGGCCTTGCGGATATCGCCGGTCTGCGGGAAGGATCCGATTGTCGTCGTCGCGAGGCGGGGGATGCTCAGCGCGCGCTGCGCGTCGCGGCGCTCCTGCTCGGAGGCGCGGCCACGGTCGGCGTCGCTGACCTCGGCGACGCGGGCCCTCACACCGTCGACGCGCACGCCGGGCGCGGCCGCGCGATCGGCGAGCACGCGCTCCGTCTCGGCGAGCTCGGGCTCGATCGCGTCGGCGCCCTCCCGCAGACCCCGGGCGAGCACCGCGACCTGCGAGACCTTCTGGTCGGCGAAGGCGAGCCAGGATCGCAGGCGCGGCTCGAGCTTCGCTTCGTCGTCCACGTCGTGCGGCACGTGCTGCAGACTGTTCGAGGTGCCGACGACCGCGTCGACGCCGGCGAGCCGCAGATCCTGCACGACCCCCGAGGCCACGCGCAGATCGGTGCGCCAGATGTTGCGGCCGTCGACGACGCCGGCGACGAGCTGCTTCCGGTGGAGGGCGCTCACGAGCTCTCCCGATTCGAACGCCCCGGCGGGCAGGGTGCCCCGCACCAGGTCGGCGTGCACGGCCTCGACCGGCAGCGCGGCGAGGCGCAGCAGCGCACCGGAGGAGTCCCCGTAGGGCGCGGTGAGCAGGATCGCGGGGCGGTCCTCGCCGCCGCCCAGCACGCCGTAGGCGCGCTCGACGAGGGCGACGATCTCCTCGCGCGGCACCGACAGCGAGTCGGAGACGAGCGCGGGCTCGTCGAGCTGCACCCAGGAGGCGCCCGCGGCGGCGAGCTCGCGGAGCAGCTCGGCGTACGCGGCGACCGCGTCGTCGAGGCGGTCGATCGGGGCGAAGCCCTCGGGGGCGCCATCCGCCGCCTTCGAGAGCAGCAGGTAGGTGACGGGGCCCACGATCACGGGCCGCGACTCGACGCCCTGCTCGCGTGCCTCGGCGAGCTGCCCGACGAGGGCGGCGGCGTTCGCGGCGAACGGTGTCGAGGGGTCGATCTCGGGCACGCTGTAGTGGTAGTTCGTGTCGAACCACTTCGTCATCTCGAGCGGCTGGTGGCGCTCGTCGCCGCGGGCGAGGGCGAAGTAGACGGAGAGGTCGGTGGCATCCTCCGCGGCGGCGACGTCGGAGAAGCGCGCAGGGATCGCCCCGAGCGCGAGCGTCGCATCGAGCACCTGGTCGTAGAAGCTGAAGCTCTCGGGGATCGCGGCGCCCTCGGCGGGCAGGCCGAGCTCGACGAGGCGCTCCCGGGTCGCGGCGCGCAGTCCGCGGGCCGCCTCGACGAGCTCCGCCTCGCTCGCGCTCCCCTTCCAGAACGCCTCGACCGCGCGCTTCAGTTCGCGGCGGCGCCCGAGGCGCGGGTAACCGAGGATGGTGGCGTTCGGCAGGGGTGAGGCGGGCATCGGCGTCCTTCGGATCGGCGGGCGGGGAGGACCGGGGCGGCCCCGGGTCCCCTCAAGCTATCCGGGGCGCGACGGGCCCCGCCCCGATGTTGCGCCGTATGAACTACGAAATGTTACGCCGCCCGGGGACCGACGACCGGCGGCCGACGGCTGGAGGACCGTCGACCCGACCACGGCGCCGAGCGGAGGACCGACGACCGCACCGTTGCCCACGGTCCGGACTCGAGGCCGAGCCGACGCCGCCGACTTGCTCCCCCGCGGCGCGCGGTTTACATTGAGCGGGCCGGCGCCGCTCGGCGCCGGATCCTGCGATGGAGGAGGAACCTTGACCGAGAACACCCGCCCGAACGCGCCCGGGACCCGACGCGTGGTTCCCGCCGACTCGAAGCCGGTCGACGCCGACCGGGTGCAGCAGCTCCTCGCCGAGGAGTGGGATCGCTTCACCTCCTGGTCGCAGGCCTCGGGCGAGCACAACAGGCGCGCCTCGACCTCGCTGCCGCTCGGCGTCACCAGCTCGTTCCAGCACTGGGATCCCTACCCCATCACGATCGAGTCCGCGCGCGGGGCGCACCTCACCGACGTGGGCGGCAACCGGCTGCTCGACCTCTCGATGGGCTTCGGCGCCGGTCTCGTGGGCCACTTGAACCCGCGAGTGGTGGAGGAGGTCACCCACGCCCTCACCAGCATCGGCACCCTCTTCGTCACGCCGTCGTCGCAGGCCACCGACATGGCCGAGCGGTTCAAGAGGCGCTTCGACCTCGACATGCTGCGCTTCACGAACTCGGGCACCGAGTCGCTGATGTACGCGATCCGCAGCGCTCGCGCCTACACCGGGCGCTCGGGCATCGCGAAGATCGAGGGCGGCTACCACGGCGGCTACGACGCGCTCCAGGTGTCGGTGAAGCCGGCTCTCGAGGACATCGGCCCCGCCGACCGCCCGATCCCCGACGCGCCGGCCGACGCGGTGCCGGGCGAGGTGCACGTCGTCGCGTACAACGACCTGGGGCAGCTCGAGCGGGCGTTCCGCGAGCACGGCGGCAGCATCGCGGCGTTCGTGGTGGAGCCCGTGATCGAGAACCTCGCGATCGTGCTGCCCGACGAGGGCTACCTCGAGGGAGTCCGCGCGCTCTGCGACGAGTACGGCGTCGTGCTGATCTTCGACGAGGTCAAGACCGGTCTCACGGCGGGTCACGGCGGCGCCGCGCAGCGGCTCGGGATCAAGCCCGACCTCATCACGCTCGCGAAGTCGATCGGCGGAGGTCTGCCGCTGGCCGCGTTCGGCGGCAAGCAGGAGATCATGGACGTCGTCGTGGACGGCCGCATGGCGCACTTCGGCACCTACAACGGCAACGCGCTCGTCATGGCCGCCGCGAAGGCCGTCGACGAGCTCATCACCCCCGAGGCGAGCGCGGGCCTCGAGGCCCTGAACACCCGCACCCTCGACACCCTGGACGCGATCATCGGGGAGTACGAGCTGCCCGCCCACACCGTCGGCCTCGGCGCGAAGGGCTGCGTCACCTGGGCGACCGGCCCCGTGCGCAACTACCGCGACTACAAGGCCACCGACTTCGGGGTCGCCGAGCTCTCCTGGCTCTGGGGCGTCAACCGGGGCGTGCTGACCCCGCCCGGGCTCGACGAGCAGTGGCTCGTCTCGCTCGCGCACACGGAGGACGACATGTCGGTGCTCATCGAGGATTTCCGCTCGCTCGCCGAGGCGCTCCGGGCATAGGGATCCCGGGGACGCCGCCCCGTCCCCTGAACCCGGCCGGCGTCGGCCCGTCGCGCCGCTCAGACCACGTAGGGCTCGAGCTTCGCGAGCATCTCCGAGGTGACGAAGGCGCGCACGCGGGTGCCGGTCTCGACGTACTCGGTCTCGAGCACGCGGTTGCGCTCGTGCATCTCGGCGACGAGCTCGCCGCGGTCGTAGGGCACGACCACGGTGACCTCGCGATCCGGCACGGGCAGCGCGGCGTCGATCCGGCGCTTCAGCTCCTCGAGGCCCTCGCCCGTCCGCGCCGAGACGAAGACGGCATCGGGGGCGAGCCCGTGCAGCACGAGCCTCTGGGAATCGTCGATGAGATCCGCCTTGTTGAAGGCGACGAGCTCGGGGATCCCCTGCGCGTCGACCTCGGCGATCACGTCGCGCACCGTCTGCAGCTGCGCCGCCGGGTCGGGGTGCGAGGCATCGACCACGTGCAGGATCACGTCGGCCTCCCCCACCTCCTCGAAGGTGGAGCGGAACGCCTCGACCAGCTGGTGCGGAAGATTGCGCACGAAGCCGACGGTGTCGGCGTAGGTGAAGCGACGCCCGTCGTCGGTCTCGGCGTGCCGCACCGCGGTGTCGAGGGTCGCGAAGAGCTGGTTCTGCACGAGCTCCTGCACGCCCGTCAGCCGGTTGAGCAGACTCGATTTGCCCGCGTTCGTGTAGCCGGCGATGGCCACCGACGGCACCTCGCCGCGCCTGCGGTTGGCGCGCTTCGCCTCGCGGGCGGGGGCGAACCCCGCGATCTGCTTGCGCAGCTTCGCCATCCGGGTGTGGATCTTGCGGCGATCCAGCTCCATCTTCGTCTCGCCGGGGCCGCGGGAGCCCATGCCCGCGCCCGCGGAGCCCACCTGGCCGCCGGCCTGCCGCGACATCGACTCGCCCCAGCCGCGCAGCCGCGGCAGCAGGTACTCGAGCTGGGCGAGCTCGACCTGCGCCTTGCCCTCGCGGCTCTTGGCGTGCTGGCTGAAGATGTCGAGGATCACCGCCGTGCGGTCGATCACCTTGACCTTCACCACGTCCTCGAGCGCTCGGCGCTGGCTGGGCGCCAGCTCGGTGTCGGCGATCACGGTGTCGGCGCCCACGGCAGCGACCAGCTCGGCGAGCTCCTGGGCCTTGCCCTTGCCGAGATACGTGCTGGGATCGGGGTTCGCGCGCCGCTGCAGCAGGCCGTCGAGCACCACCGCACCCGCCGTCTCGGCGAGGGCGGCGAGCTCGCGCAACGAGTTCTCGGCGTCCTCGGTCGACTTCTGCGAGTAGACGCCGATCAGCACGACGTTCTCGAGCCGGAGCTGCCGGTACTCCACCTCGGTGACGTCCTCGAGCTCGGTCGAGAGGCCGGGGACGCGGCGCAGCGAGGCGCGATCCTCGCGCTCCATGCGGATCGCGTCCAGGTCCTCGGCCAGCCGATCGTGCTCGGCGTCTCCGAGCGCCTGGGCGCCGCCCGTGAGGTCCCGGATCACGGTCGCGGATCCCACTCCCGCGGCGCGCGAGAGCACGCGGTCGAGGGGATCGGCGGGGAGGGGCGTCTCTGCCTCGGTGGGCGCGGCGTCGCGCACGTCCTCGGCCTGATCGAGATCGGACTGCTGATCCTGGGATATACGTTTCGTCATCTGGTTTCCCAGTGTATGCCACCCGCGCTCGCGCGTGTCGCGGGTTCGCCCACAGCGCAGGTCCTCCCCGATCCGCCGCACCGTCTCGAGAATCCGCCCGTGCACCACGACTACTCAGTGGTACTATGTACTGGTAGTCAGCGTCACTGAGTAGCAGGGAGTGCCTCGTGGGCAAGCAGATGACCGAGATGCTCAAGGGCACGCTCGAGGGCATCGTCCTCGCCATCCTCGCGGTGCGGCCCGCCTACGGGTACGAGATCACCGCCCGCCTGCGGGATCAGGGGTTCTCCGACATCGCCGAGGGCACCGTCTACGCCCTCCTCGTGCGCATCGAGAGACGGGGGCTCGTGCAGGTCGAGCGGGTTCCCTCCGAGAAGGGGCCGCCCCGCAAGGTCTACACGCTGAGCGCGGAAGGGCGCGACTACCTCGAAGAGTTCTGGACGACGTGGGGCTTCCTCTCCGAGCGACTCGAACGGCTCCACGGGCTCGATGGAGGAGGAAGGTAATCATGGCCGCGAAATGGATCGAGACGATCACCGGATCGTTCGAGGAGAAGAAGCGCTACCGGAGGTACCGGGAGCGCGTCTCGGAGCTTCCGGGTGCCTACCGCACCGCTCTCGAGGCGGTGGAGCGCTACCTCATGTACGCGGGGATCATGAAGGGCGACGCCATGGTCGACATGTTCGAGGACCTGCTCGAGCTGTTCGAGCAGAGCGTCGAGAGCGCCACTCCCGTCCGGGGCATCGTGGGCGAGGATCCCGTCGAGTTCGCCGAGGCGTTCCTCCGCAACTACTCGGACCGGCAGTGGATCGGCAAGGAGCGGGCGCGGCTGACCGACGCGATCGCCCGCGCCGAGAGCGACGAGGAGGGGGCGGGATCATGATCGCCGCCGAGCCGATCCGGGTGCGGGGGCTCGAGAAGTCCTACGGCGATCTGCGCGTGCTGCGCGGCGTCGACCTCGAGGTCGGGCGGGGCACGATCCTCGCCCTGCTCGGCTCGAACGGCGCGGGCAAGACCACGCTCGTGCGCATCCTGTCGACCCTGCTGCGCGCGGACGCGGGAGCGGTCGAGGTGAACGGGAACGACGTCGCCGCACGGCCGGCGAGGGTGCGCGAGGCGATCAGCCTCACCGGCCAGTTCGCCGCCGTCGACGAGGTGCTCACGGGGCGCGAGAACCTGGTGCTCGTGGCGCGGCTGCGGCACCGGCGCGATCCGGGCGCGACCGCTGACGCGCTGCTCGCGCGCTTCTCGCTCGTCGAAGCGGGCGGACGCAGGGTGGCGACCTACTCGGGCGGCATGCGCCGCCGCCTGGACATCGCCATGAGCCTCGTCGGGGATCCCCCGGTCGTCTTCCTCGACGAGCCGACCACGGGGCTCGACCCGCAGGCCCGGCTCGAGGTCTGGGGCGCGGTGCGCGAGCTCGCGCAGAGCGGCACGACCGTGCTGCTGACGACGCAGCACCTCGAGGAGGCGGAGCAGCTCGCCGGCCGCATCGCCATCCTCCACGAGGGCCGGATCATCGCGAACGGCACCCTCGCCGAGCTGAAGCGGCTGCTGCCCCCCGCTCGGGTCGAGTACGTCGAGAAGCAGCCGACGCTCGAGGAGATCTTCCTCGCCCTCGTCGGCGGTGCCGCGAAGGCCTGAGCTCCCGCGGCGCCGCCGACGAACGCCCACCGACCGGAAGGACCCACCATGACCATGCACTTCATCGGCGACACGGCCGCGCTCACGGGACGCTCGCTGCGGCACATCGTGCGCAGCCCCGACACCATCATCACTACCGCCCTCATGCCGATCGCGATGATGCTGATGTTCGTCTACGTGTTCGGCGGCGCGATCGACATCGGGGCGAGCGCCGGAGCGGGAGCGTACGTGGACTACCTGCTGCCGGGCATCCTGCTCATCACGATCGCCTCGGGCGTCGCCTACACGGCCTTCCGGATCTTCATGGACATGCGCGACGGCATCCTCGAGCGCTTCCGGTCCATGCCCGTCGCGCGCTCGAGCGTGCTCTGGGCGCACGTGCTCACATCGGTCGTCGCCACCCTGGCATCGCTCGCGATCGTCGTGGGCGTCGCGATCGCGATCGGCTTCCGCTCCCCCGCGAACGTCCTCGGGTGGCTCGCCGTCGCCGGCGTCCTGCTGCTGTTCACTCTGGCGCTGACCTGGATCGCCGTCATCCCGGGCCTCACGGCCAAGACCGTCGACGGGGCCAGCGCGTTCTCGTATCCGCTCATCTTCCTGCCCTTCCTGAGCTCCGCCTTCGTCCCGACCGAGACCATGCCCGGGCCGGTGCGCTGGTTCGCGGAGCACCAGCCGGTCACCCCGATCGTGGACTCCATCCGCGGCCTGCTCGCCGGGCAGCCGGCGGGCGCCGAGCTCTGGAGCGCTCTGGCGTGGTGCGTCGCGATCCTGATCGTCGCCTCCCTCCTCGCCTCGCTGGTGCATCGCCGCAGGATCTCGTAGCGCGTCCCCGGGGCTCCCGCCGGGGGCGCTCCTGGCTCCCGGGCTCCCGCCCGGGGCGCTCCCGGCCGATAGAATCCGGGCATGAGCGCCTTCGCCATCGCCAGCACGGCGTTCGTCGTCCTCGAGTACGTCGTGAAGATCGTCGCCGTCGGCGTGGTCCCCGAGAACCGGCGCCCGTCGTCGTCGACGGCGTGGCTGCTGCTCATCCTCTTCCTGCCGGTCGTCGGGGTGCCGCTCTTCCTGCTCCTCGGCAGCCCGTACGTCCACCGGCGCAGGGCCGCCATCCAGGCAGAGGCGAACCGGCTGCTCGCCCAGGGCACGGAGAGCATCCCTCCCGTCCCCGAGACGGCCGCGATCTCGCCGGAGCTCGCCGGGATCGCGGAGCTGTCCCGGTCGCTGACCTCGCTGCCCATGGTCACCGGCACCAACCACGGCGTCGTCATGGACTACGAGGCCGGCATCGACCGCATGACCCGCCTCGTCGAGGGCGCCCGCGAGTCGGTGCACGTCGAGATCTACATCATGGCCCGCGACTCCACGACGGAGGGCTTCTTCGCCGCGCTCGAGGCGGCGGTGCGGAGAGGCGTCCGGGTCCGCGTGCTGCTCGACCACATCGGTTCGCGCAAGTACCCGGGCTTCCGGGAGTTCCTGACCCGCATGACGGAGGCCGGCATCGAGTGGCACCTCATGCTGCCCTTCCTTCCCCTGCGGGGCAAGGCCCGTCGCATCGACCTGCGCAACCATCGCAAGCTGATGGTCGTCGACGGGGTCACCGCGGTCATGGGGTCGCAGAACATGATCGAGGCGAGCTACGGCTCGCCGAGGAACCGCAAGATCGGGCGGCGCTGGAACGACATCACCGTCGAGCTGACCGGCGAGATCGTGTCGTCGCTCGAGGCCGTGTTCGCCGTGGACTGGTACAGCGAGTGCGGCGAGCTCATCGACGTGCACACCTATCGCGGGCTCGGGGACCCGGGGTCCGAGAGCCACCTGCTGCCCGCGGTCCACGAGCCCGTCAGGGCGGTCGGCGGCGAGGTCAACGCCGTGCAGCTGATCCCCTCGGGGCCCGGGTTCAGGACCGAGCCGAACCTGCGCGTCTTCGCCTCGCTCATGTACACGGCGAAGCGCCGGCTCGCGATCGTGAGCCCCTACTTCGTGCCCGACGAGTCGGTGCTCGCCGCGATCACGACCGCGGCCCACCGCGGCGTCTCAGTCGAGCTCTACGTCAGCGAGGTCGCCGACCAGTTCATGGTCGACCGGGCGCAGTCCTCATACTACCGGGCCCTGCTCGACGCCGGCGTGCGCATCTTCCGCTACCCGGCGCCCGAGGTGCTCCACACCAAGTGCTTCCTCGTCGACGACGCATGCGCCGTGCTCGGCTCCTCGAACATGGACATGCGATCCTTCGGGCTCAACTACGAGATCAGCCTGCTCGCCACCGGCGGCGACATCGTCGAGCAGGTGCGCGACGTCATCGCGGAGTATGCGGCTCGCAGCTCGGTGCTGGATCCCGCGGTCTGGGCCTCGCGTCCCCTCACCCGGCGCTACGCCGAGTCGGTGATGCGTCTCACCTCGGCGCTGCAGTAGGCGCGTCTCGGCGCCGCAGTAGGCCCGGGATCCGGTGCCGGCAGCGCCGTCGGGCCTGGGATACTTGAGGGATGAGCGAGGGAACCCAGCACTACTTCTCCGAGTCGCCCGCGGGAGAGATGCGCACCCGCGAGATCGAGGCCGTGCTCGCCGGGGCGCCGCGCGCCCTCGTGACGGCGGGCGGCGTATTCAGCCCGGAGGGCCTCGACCGGGGCACCGAGGTGCTGCTGCGGAAGCTCCCCGACCCCGGCGCCTTCGACGATCTCGCCCCGGCCGGGCCGATCCTCGACATCGGCTGCGGCTGGGGCCCGATCGCGCTCTCCGCGGCGCTCTCCCACCCCGACCGCGAGGTCTGGGCGGTCGACGTGAACGAGCGATCCCGCGCCCTCTCCGCGGAGAACGCGCGGCGACTGGGGCTCGGCAACGTCCGCGTGGCCGCCCCCGACGAGGTGCCGGAGCGGCTCGGATTCGCCGAGATTCGGTCGAATCCGCCGATCCGCGTCGGCAAGGAGGTGCTGCGCGGGATCCTGCGCCGGTGGCTGCCCCGCCTGCTGCCCGAGGGCACGGCCTACCTCGTCGTCGCGAAGCACCTCGGCGCCGACTCGCTGCAGCGCTGGATCGCGGCGGAGTTCCCGGAGCTGTCCGTCGACCGCGCGGCCCGCGACCGGGGTTTCCACGTCATCCGCGCGGTGCGCGACTGACGCGCGGGATCCCGGGGTCCGCGGTCGAGCCACCCGCCGCAGCTCCGCAAGCGTCGTCGAGGGAGCGCCGCGGAAGGCCGGGAGCGCGGCCCCGGGCGCGCTGCGCGCGCCGCTCAGAGCTCGGGCAGCTCGATGGCCCCGCGGTAGACCAGCTCGGCGGGCCCGCTGAGCGACACGTGCTCGCCCTCCTCGGTCGCGAACATGCGCACGGCGAGCCTGCCGCCGGGCACGTCGACCCGCCAGTGGTCGGGCATGCCCTCTCCGCCCCAGTGGCGGAACGCGAGGGCGGCCGCGGCGGTGCCGGTGCCGCAGGAGAGCGTCTCGCCCACGCCGCGCTCGTGCACGCGCATGCGGATGCGGCCGACGCCCTCCTTGATCAGCGGCTCCTCGGGCACCACGAACTCGACGTTGGCGCCGTGCTCGGCAACGGGATCCAGGCCCGGGATCCGGTGCAGGTCGAGCCCGTCGAGCTCGACCGCGTCGGCGAGGGCCGTCACGACGTGGGGGTTGCCGAGGTCGATGCCGAGCCCCGGGCGCGCGACGTCGAGCCCGTGCGCCGCGACGAGGTGCTCGCCTCCGAGCCGCCACCGCCCCAGGTCGACCGTGTACCCCGACACGCCGGGCAGCACGTCCTTCACGCCCGCGCGCGTGCCGATCGGCAGCGTGTCGCGCCGCTCGGGGGCGACGAGCCCCTCCTCGATCAGGTAGTGGACGTAGACCCGGATCCCGTTGCCGCACATCTCCGCCGGCGTCCCGTCGGCGTTCCAGTAGTCCATGAACCACTCGGCCTCCGGCTCCGCTTCGAGGATCGCGGCGCCCTCGGGAATGGCGCGCGAGCGCACCGCGCGGATGAGGCCGTCCGCGCCGATCCCGAACCGGCGGTCGCAGAGGAACGCGATCTGCTCGGAGCTGAGATCGAGCTCGCCCTCGGGGTCGGTGACGAGCACGAAGTCGTTGCCCGTGCCGTGGCCTTTGGTGAAGTCGAGCGTGCGCATCCACCCATTCTACGGGGCAGGCCTCCGCGCGCCGCCGGCCGGCCTCAGTACATGATGCTCAGGTGCGGCGCGCGCTCGAGGCGCAGCGCCTCGTCGAGCCGCGCCGCCGCCGCGAGGTCGCCGCGCACCCTCCCGGCCTCCGCGAGCGAGCGGGCGGAGACGCCGCCGAGGTACAGCGACGACAGCTCGCCCGCTCCGAGCTCGAGCTCGGCCTCCGCCCCGGCGGCCGGGGTCGCACGGAAGCGCCCGTCGTCCGTCGTCTCCAGACGCCAGACCCCCTCCGCGAAGCCGAGGCGGTCGCCGACGCGGAGCACGACCGACAGCGGGGCCGCCGCGGTGCGGGCGGCGAACACGCGGGGCACGTCGAGGATCCGCAGCCACCCGTGATCCTGCACCGTCGGCACCGCCGCCCGCGAGTCGGCGAGCAGCCACGGCAGGGGGTCGTCGGCGGGGCGCATCCCCGCCTCGACCGTGCCGACGAGGTCGTGCTGCAGCGCGAACCGCCACAGCGCCGCCCGAGCCTCGGCCGTCTCGCCGATCATGTGCCGGATCTCCAGCCGCGAGCGCGTCCAGTCGACCTCGGACTCCACGACGCGGTAGGCCAGGGCGCCGCGGAGAGCGCCCTCGGCGTCGACGTAGCGCACGCCGCGCACGCTCCGGCCGTGGGGCTCCCCCGGATCGGTGCCGGCGATCTGCTGCCAGCGGCGGGTCCACCCCGCGATGTCGCCGGCGCGGGAGGCGCGCGTGCGCTCGTGCAGCTCCCCGAGGGCCGCGGCGAGGAGCTCCCGGTCGAGCGGGTGCAACCGCCCCTCCGGCTCCGGACCGGCCCACCCGGCCCTGCGGGTGTCGACCGTCCAGCGGGTCTCCCAGGTCGCCTGCCCGAAGCCGTAGCGGCCGTAGATCGTGGCCTCGGACGCCGTGAGCCCGGCGATCGGGATCCCGGCGCCCGCGGCCGCCCGCAGCTCGCCCTCGAGCATCGCCCGCGCGATCCCCCGCCTGCGGTGCGTGGGAGCGACCGTGACCTCGCTGACCGCCCACATCGGCAACTCCCCGCCGGGCACCGTCAGGGGCGCCACCCACGATCCCACCGTCGCCACGGGCATCTCCACCCGCGGATTCTCTCCGTCGTAGACGCCGACGAGCCGCCGCGTCTCCTGAGCGGGGCGGCCCGCGAGCAGCACCTCCTCGGTCGGCTCGCTCTCGAGGAATCCGCGGGCGACCGCGCGACTGAGGCCGTCGAGCGCGGTGGTGTCGGCGGCATCCACCAGGCGGTAGTCGAGGCCGGCCGGCTCGAGCGCCGCGCGGGAGGTCTGATCGGCGGGCACGGTCCGTGCGTCGAACTGAGTCATGCTCTCAGCCTAGGGGGACCGGCGGGGCGCGGACCAGGCCACCACCGCGAACCCAGGGCGCCCGAGGCCCCTGCCCCGACGGCCCCGTCGCGTCAGTCCGCGAACCGCGGCCCGCCGCGCACGATGCCGGCGACGCGGTCGCCACCCGGCGCTTCCAGCCACTCCACACCGGGGTAGCGCTTGAACCAGCTCACCTGGCGGCGCGCGTAGCGACGGGTGAGCGCCTGGGTCTCGGCGACCGCCTCGGCCTCGGTGCTCTCGCCGCGCAGCTGGGCGAGCGCCTGCGCGTACCCGATGGCCCGGCTCGCCGTGGGGCCGCGCTCGATTCCGCGCGGGATCAGCGCGCGCACCTCGTCGAGCAGCCCGTCGGCCCACATGCGCTCGACGCGCCGGTCGAGTCGGCCCACGAGCTCGGCCCGTTCGCAGCGCACGCCGAGGATGCGGGTGTCCGGGAGCCACGGCACGGGGTCGGACGGAAGGGTCGCGCGCGCGTCGCCGCCGAGCAGCGCGACCTCGAGCGCCCGCACGACGCGCCGCGGATTGCGGGCGTCGACGGCCTCGGCGACGACCGGGTCGAGGCCTCGCAGCCGCTCCAGCAGCGCAGCCGGCCCGGTCTCCGCCACTTCGGCCTCCAGCTCGGCGCGCAGCGCCTCGTCGCGCGGCGGGAAGCGGAAGTCGAAGACGACGCCGGACACGTAGAGACCGGATCCCCCGACGAGGATCGCGTGCCGTCCCCGCGCGAGGATCCCCTCGATCGCCGCGCGGGCGGCCGGCTGGTACCGGGCGACCGTCGCCTCCTCGGCGGGCTCCACGACGTCGAAGAGGTGGTGGGGGATCCCGCGGCGCTCCTCGGGGCGCAGTTTGGCGGTGCCGATGTCCATGCCCCGGTAGAGCTGCATGGCGTCGGCGTTCACGATCTCGGCGGGCCGTCCGGCTTCGGCCAGCCGCTGGGCGAGGTCGAGCGAGAGCTCCGATTTACCGGTGCCGGTCGCGCCGACGATCGCCCAGAGGCGCGGCGTCATCGCTTCCGGACGGTGGGCAGACCGAGACTCACGGCGAGGGCCCCGCCGCCGGCGGAGGCCGGGGCCGGCACGCCGCAGCTCTCCGCCTCCCGCCGATCCCAGGCGTCGCCCGCGCGGGTGCGGCGCAGCTCGTAGGGCGCGCCCTCCGCCCGGTCGGCGATGAGGAAGTGGGGCGCGGCCGACGTGATGCGCACCGTGACCACGTCGCCCGGCCGCGGAACCTCGGCGCCCTCGGGCACGGCGAAGTGCACGAGGCGGTTGTCCTCGGCGCGCCCCGAGAGCCGCCGGGTCTCGTCGTCCTTCTTGCCCTCGCCCGCGGCCACGAGGATGTCGAGCGTACGGCCGATCTGCGCCTGGTTCTCCTCGAGCGAGATGCGCTCCTGGAGGGCGAGCAGCCGGTCGTAGCGCTCCTGGACCACCGCCTTCGGCACCTGGTCCTCCATCGTGGCGGCCGGGGTGCCGGGTCGGATCGAGTACTGGAAGGTGAAGGCGCTCGAGAAGCGCGAGGCCTCGACCACCCGCATGGTCTCCTCGAAGTCCTCGTCGGTCTCGCCGGGGAAGCCGACGATGATGTCGGTGGTGATCGCCGCGTGCGGGATGCGCTCGCGCACGCGGTCGAGGATGCCGAGGAACCGCTTCGAGCGGTAGGAGCGTCGCATCGCCTTCAGGACGGCGTCGGATCCCGACTGCAGCGGCATGTGCAGCTGCGGCATGACGTTCGGCGTCTCGGCCATGGCGGCGATGACGTCGTCGGTGAAGGCCGCGGGGTGCGGGCTCGTGAAGCGCACCCGCTCGAGCCCCTCGATCTCGCCCATGGCGCGCAGCAGCTTGCCGAACGCCTGGCGGTCGCCGAACTCGACGCCGTACGTGTTCACGTTCTGGCCGAGCAGCGTCACCTCGATGGCGCCGTCGTCGACGAGCGCCTGCACCTCGGCGAGGATGTCGCCCGGGCGACGGTCCTTCTCCCTGCCGCGCAGCGCGGGCACGATGCAGAAGGTGCAGGTGTTGTTGCAGCCGACCGAGATCGACACCCACCCGCTCGACGCGGAGTCGCGCTTGGTGGGCAGCGTGGACGGGAACACCTCGAGCGCTTCGAGGATCTCGACCTGGGCCTCGGCGTTGTGCCTGGCGCGTTCGAGCAGGGTCGGCAGCGACCCCATGTTGTGGGTGCCGAACACCACGTCGACCCAGGGGGCCTTCTCAACGATCGTGCCCTGATCCTTCTGCGCGAGGCAGCCGCCGACCGCGATCTGCATGCCGTCTCGCTCGCGCTTCACGCCGGCGAGATGCCCGAGGTTGCCGTAGAGCTTGTTGGCGGCGTTCTCGCGGACGGCGCAGGTGTTGATGACGACGACGTCGGCCTGCTCGCCGTCCTCCGCGTGCACATAGCCCGCTGCCTCGAGGGAGCCGGAGAGCCGCTCCGAGTCGTGCACGTTCATCTGACAGCCGAGCGTGCGCACCGTGTAGCTCCGCGGGGCGCCATCGGCGCGGAACGCGGCGGGCGACGGCTCGATCACGACGGGGTCAGCTGAGGCGGAAGTCATAATGCTCCGATTCTACCGGCGACGGGGAGGGCCGCGTCCCGTCAGCGGAAGCGCACGCCCCGCGAGCCGCCTCCGCCCGAGGCGCCGTCCGCCTCGTCGAGAGCGTCTCGGACCGCGCGCATCGCGGGCTCGCCTCCCCACCCCCGACGCGCGAGGAACCCCAGCAGGCGGCGCTCGGCCGTCTGCCGGTCGAGCCCGCCGAGCTTGCGGGCGCGGTCTCTCGCCGCACTGCGGAGGAGCTCGAACTCCTCGTCGTCGTCGAGTTCGCCCAGCGCCGCCTCGATGACCGCGTCGGGCAGCAGCCGGTCCCGCAGCTTGCGGCGGATCTGCGAGCGACTCGCGCCCTTCCCGTCGCGGAGCTTCTCGGTCAGCACACGCGCGAGGCCGAGGTCGTCGAGGTAGTGGCTGCGCGCGAACTCGTCGATCACGGCCTCGACCTCGTTCGGATCGTGCGCCCGGTCCAGGAGGTCCCGGCGCAGCTCCCCGCTGGATCGGGCCCGCCGCGCGAGCACCCGCACGCCGTCCTCCTGAGCGGTGGCCTCGGGCCGAGCCTCCGTCTCCGACCGGGCAGCGACCTCGGGCCGGGCCGGCGCCTCGGGCGCCGGATCGGGCTCGCCCTCGGCGATGTCCGCGACCGCGTCCTCGTCGGCGGGCGTCTCCTCCTGAGGATGCTGCCATCCCCGCTGCGGAAGACGGGAGCGCAGCGAGATCACCTCTGCGAGGTCGCCCCGATCTGCGGGCTCGGGGCCCCGGGGCTCGCCGGGCGGCGGCAGGAATCGTACGGCCACGGGCTCAGGCGCTGGCCCGCTTGTCGGCGGTCGGCACCGGCACGACCGGGGTCTCCGGCGAAGCTTCGGCCGGAGTCGCCGCCCCGCGGCCGTTGACTCCGAGCTTCGTCAGGATCTTCTCCTCGATCTCGGCGGCGACGTCGGCGTGCTCGATCAGGAAGCGCCTGGCGTTCTCCATGCCCTGGCCGAGCTGATCGCCGTCGTAGGTGTACCAGGCGCCGCTCTTCTTGATGAGCCCCTGCTCCACGCCGTAGTCGATGAGCGAGCCCTCGCGCGAGATGCCGTGGCCGTAGAGGATGTCGAACTCGGCCTGCTTGAACGGCGGCGCCATCTTGTTCTTGACGACCTTCACCCGGGTGCGGTTGCCCACCGCGTCCGTGCCGTCCTTCAGCGTCTGGATGCGGCGGATGTCGAGGCGGACCGACGCGTAGAACTTCAGCGCCTTGCCGCCCGAGGTGGTCTCGGGGCTGCCGAAGAAGACGCCGACCTTCTCGCGGAGCTGGTTGATGAAGATCGCGGTCGTCTTCGTGGCGTTCAGGCCGCCGGTGATCTTGCGGAGCGCCTGCGACATGAGCCTCGCCTGCAGGCCGACGTGACTGTCGCCCATGTCGCCCTCGATCTCGGCCTTCGGCACCAGGGCCGCCACCGAGTCGATCACCACGAGGTCGACCGACCCCGAGCGGATGAGCATGTCGGCGATCTCGAGCGCCTGCTCGCCCGTGTCGGGCTGGGATACGAGCAGCGCGTCGATGTCGACGCCGAGCTTCTGGGCGTACTCGGGGTCGAGGGCGTGCTCGGCGTCGATGAACGCGGCGATGCCGCCGTTGCGCTGCGCATTGGCGATGGCGTGCAGCGTGAGCGTGGTCTTGCCCGACGACTCGGGGCCGTAGATCTCGATGATGCGCCCGCGGGGCAGCCCGCCGACGCCCAGGGCGACGTCGAGCGCCACCGAACCGGTCGGGATCACCTCGACGGGCGCCCGCTCCTGGCTGCCCATGCGCATGATCGCGCCCTTGCCGAACTGACGGTCGATCTGCGCGAGGGCCGCATCGAGCGCCTTCTCACGGTCTTTCGGTGCTGCCATTTCCTGCTCCTTCGTTCGGGCGGCGATGCCACCGGTCTGCTGCCTACCGACTGTCTCGCCTCCGGGAGGACCGGCGGCGGACAAGGCACGTGGCGTCTGGTGATTCAGACCTTAGACGGCACCTCCGACATTCGGGGCGGAGCGGGCCGATCTGTGGACGGAGACCACTGCAGAGCACCTGTGGACGACACTAGCAAGAATCGAACACATCTTCGAACACCGCGCGGCGAGTCGCGGACGACGGCCCCGCTAGTCCCTCGGCGGCCGCAGGCCGCGGCCGTGGCGACGCTCGACCGGCACGTCGAGGTCGACGCAGAGCGCGTCCCAGACCTTCCGAGCCGGCACGCCGCGTTCCAGCGCCTCGCGAGCCGTGCCGCCGAGCGCCGCGAGCCAGTGGTCGCGGATCAGCACCCCCGCGTACGCCTCGCCGAATTCCTCGGCGACGGCCCGCTGGAACTCACTCAGACGCAACGCGCACCGCCGCACCCCGGAACGACACAGAGCCCGTCCCCACGGGACGGGCTCCTGCCTGCTCGCGCGCCCCACACCGGGCGCGCATCGTCGACACGACTACTTCACCTTCCTAGGAGACCAGCTCCGGCGAGAAACCGGAGACCAGGTCGTCGGGAACCGTATCGGGCACCCGACTCGTCATGGGGACGCTGAGCCCCTCGACGACGGCGAGACGCTCGCTGACCTCCCCCATGATGACCGAGAGCGGCGTCTCCAGCGCCTCCGCGACCGCGGCGAGGATCTCGCTCGAGGCTTCCTTCTGCCCGCGTTCGACCTCACTCAGGTACCCCAGCGCCACGCTCGCCGAACCGGCGACCTGCCGCAGCGTACGGCCCTTCTGCAGCCGGAAGTCACGCAGCACGTCGCCGATCTCCTGACGAAACAGCACCATGTGCACCCTCCTCCTGTCGGCGCGGCCCCTGGGAACCGCACGTCCACACTACCCGTCCGCCACGACAGCCGAAGCGGCGGGAACACCGTCCAGTCTGTCGGGTGTCACTGGGAACAACCAAGAGATTACCGCGCATATTCCTGAAACTTCGCTGAACTTGACAGAAGGTGACTCAAGTTCTGCGACACTTCTGCCCGCGGTGTCGTTTTCCGGGGTGCTCGGGCGGAACCCGTCGGCGTCCGGGGCGCAGGAGGGGCCGAGCGGCATCAGCGGCGATCCGCCGCGTCGCCCATCTCGATCGCGAGCTCCTGCAGCGCCGCCAGCACCGTCAGGGCTCTGATCTCCGCCCGGTCGCCCGAGAGGCGGAGCTCCAGGGCGCGCTCGCCCCGCGGCCCGCTCACCCCCAGCCACACCGTTCCGGGGGGAGTACCGGTCCGCGGGTCGGGATCCGGGCCGGCGACCCCCGTCGTCGCGATCCCGAAATCGGCCGGGCGGACCTCGGATCCCGGATGGGGCGGCACCCCGCATGCGACCCTCGCCCCGCGCGCCATCTGCCGCGCGACCTCCGGATCCACGGGACCCCGCTCGGCGAGCAGCGCCGCATCGACGTCGAGCAGCGAGTGCTTGAGCCGCGTGTCGTAGGCGACGACGCCTCCCGAGAAGACGAGGGAGGCGCCGGGCACGGAGACGATCGCCGCCGCCAGCAGCCCGCCGGTGAGCGACTCGGCGACCGCGACACGGGCGCCGAGACGCCGCGCTGAGGCCAGCACACGGGCGGCCGTCCCCCCGATCGTCGCCTCCACCCCCTCGGCCGGCTCGGCGGCCCCGGCTCGAGTCGCGGGCTCGGCGGCCTCGGCTCGAGTCGCGGGCTCGGCGGCGGCCTCGGAGCCGGCGGGCGCCCGGCTCACCGCACGCCCTTCCCCATCCGGGCGACGGTGACGATGTAGTCGACCCCGCTCGCCACCGTCAGCGCGACCGCGATCCACATGGAGACGATGTTCACCCAGACCACCCAGTCGCCCAGCACCGAGGCCAGGGGCAGCAGCGCGAGCGTGATCGCCACGGATTGCGCGACGGTCTTGAGCTTGCCCATCCACGCGGCCGCGAGCACCACGCTGCGAGCTTCGAACAGCCGATGGATCGTGATCCCGATCTCGCGGACGAGCACGATCGCGGTCACCCACCAGGGCAGCTCGCCCAGGATCGAGAGCCCCACGAGCGCGCCGCCGGTCAGGAACTTGTCGGCGATCGGGTCGAGCAGCTTGCCGAGGTCCGTGATGAGCCCCCTGGACCGGGCGAGGTAGCCGTCGAGGGCGTCGGTCGCGATCGCGACGACGAAGAAGATCGCGGCCGCCCAGCGCAGGGCGCCCATCTCTCCGCCGTCGGCGAGGAGCATCCAGATGAAGAACGGGGTGGCGACGATGCGCGCCGCGGTGATGACGTTCGGCGCGTTCCAGTTGCTCGGGCGGGCGTCGGGCGGCGACGGTGATGGCATGCCCTGCAGCCTACCGGAGCGTGCCGCCCGCCCGACTCGTCAGTAGGCCGAGTAGAAGAGGAAGGAGAGCTCGAGACCGTCCTCGGTCGCCTCGACCGAGACCTCCGCCCCGTCGCTCGTCGCGTCCACGGTCTCCCCCTCGGAGCGCTCGCCGTCGAGCGTGACGGTGAAGCGCCCCTCTCCCCCGAGCTCGCCCCAGCCGCTGTCGTAGCCCTCGAAGGAGGGATACCGGTCGATCTCCACGTCGGTCACGAGGTCGCGATCGGAGGCGCCCGCGTACGCGTCGACCAGGATGCCGCACTCGGCGAGCGCCCCCACGGTGCGCTCGTCGGCGCAGGCGTCGAACCACTCCTCGACCTGACGGTCGACCTCGGCCTCGTAGGCGCGATTCGGGATCACCCACTCGTCCCAGCGGGGTTCCGCGCGCGGCGACACCTCCAGCCGGCCATCGGAGACGAGGTCGAAGAACTCGTTGGGCGGCACGACCGTGTACACGCCGGGGTAGGCCCGCATGCCGGTCGGCCCGCCGACGTACCCCTCGTCGGAGTACGATCCGTCCGATCCCCACCCGTGGGCGGGGGCGGACCCGTACTCCAGCGGCACGGGGCCGTCGAACCCCTCGATCCCGGCCGGCGCCGTGGCATAGCCGTACATCGCGAGATCGTAGACGAGGCCGTCGTCGACGTACCAGCCCCCGCCGTCCTGCACCAGGCGGATCGTGTCGGTGTGACTGCGACCGGCGAGGCGGTAGTCGATTCTCGCCTCCGCCTCTCCGGCCTCGCCGTTCACCCTCAGCCGCCCCACCTCCGCGTCGGCGATGCGCTCGGCCTCGGAGAGGGCGTCCGAGGCGAGTACGGCGTTCTCCGGCGAGTCGAGGTTCACCCTCGCCAGCTCGTTGGCGGCGTCGGCGTCTCCGTCCGCGATGGCCTCGACGTAGCGCTCGGCGACGGCCGAGGCCGCGCCGCGCTCGCCCGAAGCGGCGCCCCAGACGATGACGGCGGTCGCTCCGCCGAGGACGACCAGCGTGAGCCCGGCCCCGAGCCACCACGCCCAGCGCGGCACCGCGGGCTTCTCCGCGCCCCAGAGGTCGAGCGGGTACGGATCGTCGGAGGAGGGCGCGGTCTGCTGCGCCTGCTGCGGATCGGTCATGTCGGCCTTCCCTTCGCCGGGGCCCTCCCGGCGGGCCCCGTGCAGCCAGCCTAGAGCGTCGGAGCCCCGCTAGTCCGGTCCGGTGAGCTGCCAGGCGTCCTCGTCGCCGTCGTCTCCGTCGACCTCCTCGAGCGAGGCCTGGTACCTGCCGACGGGGTCGTCGTAGCGGTCGTCGGGCTCCGAGAAGCGCGGCGGGCGGTGCTGCTCGACCGACTCGGGCTGCAGCGGCTCCAGCACCTCGGTCGCGGCATCCGGCGACTCGCCCGTGAAATCGGCATCGGCTCCGGTCGCCTCGCCGGCGCGTCCGGAGTCGGACGCGAACCACGGCGCGTCGGCCGAATCATCGGCGGACCCCGCCCCCGCGGCGGCGCCCGAGGCCCCCGCCCCCGCGGCGGCAGCGGCCGAGGCCGAGGCCTGTTGCGGGGCCGGAGCCTGCGGCCCGGGCCCCCGGGTTGCGCCTCCCTGCTGGTCCCCGCCGCCGCTCACACGGGCGAGCACCTCGGGCAGCTGCTCGGGGCTCACGAGCACGTCGCGCGCCTTCGACCCCTCGGAGGGGCCGACGATGTCGCGGGACTCCATCAGGTCCATGAGGCGGCCCGCCTTGGCGAAGCCGACGCGCAGCTTCCGCTGCAGCATGGAGGTGGAGCCGAACTGCGAGGTGACGACCAGCTCGATCGCGGCGAGCAGCACCTCGAGATCGTCGCCGATGTCGGAGTCGATCTCCTTCTTCTCGGCCGACTGGGCTACGTCGCTGCGGTACTCGGGACGCGCCTGCGCCTTCACGTGCTCGACCACGCGGGCGATCTCGGACTCGTTCACCCAGGCGCCCTGGACGCGCCGCGGCGTGGAGTCGCCGTTCACGAGCAGCAGGCCGTCGCCCTGGCCGATCAGCCGCTCGGCGCCGACCTCGTCGAGGATGACTCGGGAGTCGGTGCCGGAGGCCACCGCGAAGGCGTATCGGCTCGGCACGTTCGACTTGATGACACCCGTGACGACGTTGACCGACGGCCGCTGGGTCGCGAGCACCAGGTGGATGCCGGCCGCGCGCGCGAGCTGCGTGATGCGCTGGATCGAGTCCTCGACGTCGCGGGGGGCGACGAGCATGAGGTCGGCGAGCTCGTCGACGACGACCAGCAGATACGGATAGGGCTTCAGCACGCGCTGACTGCCCTCGGGCAGCACGATCGACCCCTGCCGCACGGCCTCGTTGAAGTCGTCGATGTGACGGAAGCCGAAGCTCGCGAGATCGTCGTAGCGCATGTCCATCTCCTTCACGACCCACTGCAGCGCCTCGGCCGCCTTCTTCGGGTTCGTGATGATGGGGGTGATGAGGTGCGGCACGCCCTGGTAGACGGTGAGCTCCACGCGCTTCGGATCGACGAGCACCATGCGCACCTCGGCGGGCGTCGCCCGCATGAGGAGACTGGTGATCATCGAGTTGATGAAGCTCGACTTGCCCGAGCCGGTGGCGCCCGCCACCAGGAGGTGGGGCATCTTCGCGAGGTTCGCGACGACGAAGCCGCCCTTGACGTCCTTGCCGACGCCGATCGTCATCGGGTGGGTGCTGCGCTGGGCCTTGCTCGAGCGCAGCACGTCTCCGAGCGCGACGTTCTCGCGATCCTTGTTCGGGATCTCGATGCCGATCGCGCTCTTGCCCGGGATCGGCGACAGGATGCGGATCTCGTTGGAGGCGACCGCGTAGGCGAGGTTCTTGGAGAGCGCCGTCACCTTCTCGACCTTGACCCCGGGCCCGAGCTCCACCTCGTACTGGGTGACGGTGGGGCCGCGCGAGAATCCGGTGACCTTCGCGTCGACCTTGAACTGCGCCATCACCTCGGTGATGGCCGCCATGATGTCGTCGTTCGCCTGGGTGTGCGACTTCGCGGGCTCGCCGGCGGACAGCGTCGACTGGTCGGGGAGGCGGTACTCGGCCGGCTCGGCGGGCTGGTGCGCCGGGGCCACCGCGAAGGGTGTCGTCGACGGCGCGGGCGCGGCCGCCCCGGGCCCGGGGTCGAGGGGGAACACCTCGGTCGGCGAGTCGTCGCCGAGCCCGGAGCCGCGCCCGCCTCCCGAGGCCGCCACCGCGGCCTCGGCCTGGGCGAGGTCGTCCGTGAGCGCCCGGGCGCCCGGGCGCACCTCCTCCTGCTCGCCGGTGAGCGCGGTCTCGAAGGCACCGTCATCGGCTGCCGCGCCGGCCGCCCCGTCGAGAGCGTCGAGTGCGTCGGCGTCGGCCCGGTACTCGGGCGCCTCCTCGCGCCCCGAGGACGTGCGGCGCCACCAGGGCAGCTCGCCGCCGATCTCCTCCTGGTTCTCGAGGTCGAAGAGCGCGTCGTCGTCCTTCTTCCTGCCGCGGCGACGCGAGGGGGCGGGCTCGGGCTGGGCCTCCTCGTGGTCGGAGCCGCCGTCGCCGTCCGCGACGCCGAACAGGAAGGCGTAGGCCTCCCGCAGACGCGCGGCGACCCGTCCCGGAGGGGTCTTGGTGATGATGAGCAGCGAGAGCGCCAGCAGGATGACGAGCACGGGCGTCGCGACCCAGGCCGTGAGCAGCGCGAGGGGCGCGCCGATCATCCACCCGAGCAGCCCGCCCGCCTCGGCGAGCACGGGCATGCCCTGCTGCGGAGCCGGCTGGCCGCCGTAGACGTGGCACAGACCGGAGACGCTCGCGATCGCGAGGAAGAGCCCGACCGCGATCCGTCGGTTGTCGTTCACGCTCGAGGGGTTGTTGAACAGCCACAGCGCGAAGCCGATCATGATGATCGGGAGGCCGAAGGCGACGCGCCCGATGAGCCCGCCGAAGCTCCAGGCGTCGAGCTGCACCGCCACCGGCTGACCGATGAGGAACCACTCCACGACGGCGCCGATCACCGCGAGGACCACGAGCAGCAGCGGGATGCCGTCGCGCCGGTCGGCGGGATCGAGCGGCTCGACCCTGAACGCCCGCGCGGCGGCGCCGACCCCGTGGCCGAGGCCGAGCCAGGCGCGCACCGCCCAGCTCTCCGTCGCCTCGGGCTCGCGCTCGGACTTCGGAAGCACCTTCGTTTTCGCCGTCGCCCGCGAACCGGTCGCGGGCGATCTACCGGTTTTTCCGCGCGTCGAAGACTTGCTGGCCATGCCACCCAGAGTACAAGCCACCACCGACAACGGCGGGGATCCGGGGCGGTGCGCCCCCGATCCCCGCCGTCATCCGGGTCCGGCGGCCCGCGGGTCTAGAAGTAGACCCCGCGCGGCGCCATCGTGGACTGGGGCTCGACGAAGTTCATGCCGCCCGCCAGCGTGGCGAAGTGCAGGTGCGGGCCCGTGACGCAGCCGCTCATCCCGACGAAGCCGATCACCTGACCGGTGCCGACCCACTGCCCGTTGGCCACGGGGGGCGGGCCGTTCTGGTGCGCGTACCAGGTCTTCAGCCCGTCGGGGTGCGTGATCTCCACCATGTAGCCGCCGCAGTAGGGCCACCACCCCGAGAACGTGACGGTGCCCTGACCGGCCGCCATGATCGGCGTGCCCGCGCCGACGGCGAGGTCGATGCCGAGGTGATTGCGGCCGGCGCCCCAGACATCGCTGATCCAGTAGGTCCCGCGTGCGATCGGCACGGTCCATCCGGAGTTCGAGACCGGGGGCGGCGGGGCGACTCCTCCGCCGCCGCCCCCGCCGCCGCCGCCTCCGCCGCCGGGGTTCTGCTGCTGCTGGCGGCGACGCTCCTCCTCCTGGCGGCGCAGCTCCTCCTGGATGCGCTCCCACTCGGCCTGCTCCTGGCGAACGCGCTCCTCGTACCCCGCCGTGGTCTCGACGGTCTTGTCCTTCAGCGCGGCGAGCTGCTGCTCCAGCTCCTTCTGCTGGTTCTCCTGCGTGACGAGCTCCTGTCGGGCCTCCTCGGCCTCGACTGCGGCGACCTGGCGCTTCTGCTCGGCCTCCTGCTGCAGGCGATCGCGCTCGGCGGCCGCCTCGTCGGCCTGCTTGCCCAGCGAGCTCGCCGAGTTCATGGCCTGCTCGGCCTCGTCGGAGATCGTCGTGTTCCGCTCGGTGGCCTTCGACATCGACGCGAGGCGCTCGAGCAGCTGGTCGGCGGTGTCCCCGTCCGACTCGAGGAAGAGCTCGACGTTGCGGTCGACGCCGCCCGAGCGGTACATCTGCGAGACGAGGGCCGACGCCTGCTCGGCGGCCTCGTCGGCCCGCTTCCGGCTTTCCTCGGCCTGGGCGGCGAAGGTCTCCGCCCGCTCGTAGGCCGCCTGGTACTCCTCCATGGCCTTCTGCGCCGCCGCCGCCGCATCCTCCGAGGCCTTGCGGGTCCGCTCGACCTCGGCCTCGACCTGCACGAGGAGGGCCTCGATCTCGGTCACCTTCGCGGCGGTCTTCGACTCGTCCTGCTTGGCGGCCTCGACGTCCTCCCAGGTGGGGAGCGACTGGTCGACGCCCTGCGCACGGGCCTCGGGCGCGCTCGCCAGCTGCGACCCCAGGAGCACCGTCGTCAACAGGGCCAGGGCGGCTCCCCCGGCAACGACTCGTCTTGCCGTGCGATGGGCACGGCTCGCACGAGCAGCCATAGACACGTCCTTCCTCAGACCTTCACGCACGATCGGCAAAGACGTCTCCCCCGAAGCGTGCTCCTCCCCCTACACCCTCGATGCAGGAGCACATTCCTGTCAACCCTAACAGGCCGGCCCCGGATAGACTTCTCGACCATGGCTGCTTCGAACATCGGGCGCGCGGGCCTCGTCATCGCGGCCGGCACGCTCACCTCGCGCCTGCTGGGGCTGATCCGCTCGATCGTCCTCGTGTACGCGATCGGTTCGATCGGAGCCGGCGCGAACGCGTTCGCGACGGCGAGCCAGGTTCCGAACACGGTCTACACCCTGATCGCGACGGGCGCGCTCACCGCCGTGCTCGTGCCCCAGATCACGAAGGCCGCCCTCGCTGCCGACGGCGGCGCGCGATACATCAACAAGCTCGTGACCCTCGCGATCGTCGGATCCGGAGCGATCATGCTCGCCGCGGCGGCCGTCACGCCGCTGCTGATCCACTGGCTGGGCGCGAGCTGGCCCGCCGACCAGGTCCGGCTCGCGACGATGTTCGCCTTCTGGCTGCTGCCGCAGATCCTCTTCTACTCGCTCTACACGGTGCTCGGCGAGGTGCTCAACGCGAGGAGCCTCTTCGGCCCCTACGCCTGGTCGCCGGTGCTCAACAACGTCCTCAACATCGCCGGTCTGCTCGTCTTCGTGTGGTTCTTCGGGTCCGACCCCGACGGCCGGCGCGGCGTCGAGGCCTGGAACGTCGCGGGCGAGGCCCTCGTCGCGGGATCCACCACCCTCGGGGTCGCGGTGCAGGCGCTGATCCTCTTCGCGTTCTGGCGCAGGGCCGGCCTCTCGTTCCGCGCCGACTTCGGCTTCCGCGGCGTCGGCCTCGGCACCATGGGCCGCGTGGCCATGTGGACCTTCCTCTCCGTGCTGCTCACCCAGGCCACCGGCCTCTTCAACACGCGCGTCATGAACCTCGCGGGGCAGGACGAGGCCGGGATCGCCGCGTGGCAGCTGGGCTCGCTCATCTTCGTGCTGCCGCACTCCATCATCACGATCTCGATCGTGACGGCGCGCTTCACCCGCATGAGCGAGAACGTGCACGCGGGCGACCTCGCCGCGGTGAGCCGGGATCTCCAGGGCTCGGCGAGGCTCGCCGCCCTCGCGATGATGTTCTTCACGGTGACGATGGCGGTGCTCGCCTACCCGCTCATCCGCCTGATCCAGCCCAGCTCCTCCTACGAGGTCATCGCGACGGTCTCGGTCGTGCTGCTCGCGAACCTCGTGGGGCTCGTGCCCTTCAGCCTGCTGTTCGTGTTCAACCGCGGCTTCTTCGCGCTGAGCGACACGCGCACGCCGTTCTTCATCCAGGCCGGCCAGTGCGCCGCGACGGTCGTCGCCGCCGTGCTCTGCATGGGCCTGCCCACCGGCATGATCACGGCGACCATCACCCTCGTGGTATCGATCACCTGGCTCGTCCAGATGACCGTCACCTTCCTGCTGCTGCGGCGGCGCATCGGCCCCGTCGGCGGCCGCAGCGTCGTCGCGGGTCTCCTGCAGAACGCGGTCGCGGCGATCCCCGCCGCCGCCGCGGGGGTCGGCGTGCTCGTCGCACTGGGCGGGATCTCCGAGGGGGCGTTCCCCGTGGCCGGATTCGGCGGCGCCCTCGTCTCCTGCGCGGCGGTCACGGTCGCGATGGGCGCGGTGTACGCCGGGATCCTGCTGCTGCTGCGGAACCCGGAGGCGGCCGCCCTGGCCCGGCGGGCGACGGCGATGATCCCGGGCCGCCGCTGACCGCGGCCGGCGCGACGCCCGCCCCGCCCTGCCCCGCTAAACTGTACGGCGCCCGACGTTAGAGAGGGATCGTTCACCCATGACCAGCCTCCAGGCCAGATACGCCTCCCCCGCCGAGATCGACCGGTGGGACGATCTGGTGGCAGCGAACCCCTCGGGCGGCGACTTCCTGCAGGTGCGGGGCTTCGCGACGACCAAGGCCGCGGTGGGCTGGACCCCGCGCTACCTCGTCTTCGAGGAGGCGGGCGGCGGCCGCGTCGTCTCCGTGTCGCTCGTGCTCGAGCGCCGCATCCCCACCGTGGGCGACTACTGGTACCTGCCGCACGGGCCCGCCGTGCGCACGACCGCCGACCTGCGGGCGCACGCCGAGGCGCTGCGCGACTTCCTCCGCGATCGCGCGCGCGGGGTGTTCGCCGCCACGCTCGAGCCCCTCGTCGAGGACACCGAGGAGAACCGCACCCGTCTCGACTCCGGCGAGCACTCCCTCGCCGCGCTCGGCGCGCGGTGGCGCGACGGCATCCAGATCAACACCAGCACCGCGATCGTCGACGTCGACCGCGACGACGACGAGCTCCTCGCGAGCTTCCACAAGAAGTGCCGCAACATGATCAGCCGTGCCACGCGGGACGGCGTCGAGATCCGCGAGTACCCGGCGACGCCCGAGACCTTCGCCCACATGCACCGGCTCATGCGCCTCGTGGGCGGGGGCAAGGCGAAGCTCGATCTGCGTTCGCAGGCCTACACCGAACGATTCTGGCGCGCCTTCTCCGACGCCGGGCTCGGGCGCTTCTTCGGCATCGACGTCGACGGCGCCCCCGCGGTGATGGCCTACACGATCCGCGTCGGCGAGCGCGCCTTCTACAAGGACGGCGGATCCGAGCGCCCCCGCACGACCCCCGGCATGTCGAACCTGCTGCAGTGGCATATGATGCGCGTGCAGCGCGACGCCGGGGCGAAGAGCTACGACCTCGTCGGCGTGCCGCCCCGCGACCGGCTCGACGACCCGGAGTACCTGAACCACTCGCTCGCGCCGTTCAAGCTGTCGTTCGCGCGCGAGGTCACCGAGTTCATCGGCGCCTACGACCTCGTCATGCGGCCGGGCGCGTACTCGCGGTGGCAGCGCTACGGGCTGCGCCTCGCCCAGCGGCTCCACCGCGGGCGCTACGACGACACGGGCATGTACTAGCGGTGGCGGGATCCGGAGCGGGCCCGGCGCCTCGGCACCAGGCGACACGAGCAGACGATCAGAGGGTGTGAGCACATGGGACACTTCTTGCAGAGCGAGGCCTGGGCGCGGCTGCAGCGGGCGCAGGATCGCGAGGTCGTGCGGCTCGAGGGCGACGGTTGGCGGGTGCAGGCCTTCGTCGAGCGGGGCAGGCTGAACTCCCGGCTCTACGCACCCTACGGCCCCCAGCTCGATCGGCCCGAGGCCCTGCGGCCCGCCCTCGACGCGCTCCGGGCGGAGGCGCGGCGCCTCGGCGCCGCGTTCATCCGCGTCGAGCCCGTGCTCGCGCAGGCGCCCGGCCCCGACGACCAGCCGGGACTGCCGCCCGCCCTGCTCGAGGCGGCCGGCCTGCGCCGCGTCGCCCGCGTGCAGCCCGAGCACACGCAGCGCGTCGACCTCTCGCGCCCCTTCGACGAGGTGCTGAAGGGCATGCGCAAGACGAACCGCAACCTGCACCGGAACTTCGGGAAGAAGGGGCTCTCCGTGCGCTCGAGCGGCGACCCGGCCGATATCGAGCATCTGCTGCGACTGCTCCGGGAGGTCTCCGACCGCACGGGCATGCACGCGCACGCGGACGCCTACCTGCGCACCCAGGCGCAGACGCTCGTGCCCGGGGGCGATGCCAGGATCTACCTGGTCGAGCTCGACGGCGAGGAGCTGCCGATCGCCGCCTCCCTCGTCTACGACGACGAGGAGCGCCGCTACTACGGCCACGCCGCCGCCAGCACGGCGCACCGCAACCTCTCCCCCGGCGTGATCCTCGTCACCTCGATGATGCAGGAGGCTCACGAGGCGGGACTCGGCGAGTTCGACCTCTACGGGGTCGTGCCCCCGGAGGTCACGGACCACGCGTGGTCGGGCTTCAGCGACTTCAAGCGATCGTTCGGCGGCCGGCAGGTCGACTACTCGGGCACGTGGGAGCTCGGGGTGAGGCCGCTCAGCTACGCGGTCTACTCGCTCGCACGCCGCTTCGTCGGCGATCGGGCGTAGGCGAGGCGGGCATCGCGCGTCGCGCGCGTTACTGACGAACACACGCGTTACCCACGCAGTTCGCGCCAGTAACGCGCGCGCCGGTCAGCACGGCGCGCCGGATCGCCCCAGCCGGCCCGGGAACCCCGTCCTAGTAGTACGGGTCCCGGTGCACGGCGAGCGACCAGCGCCTCGCGAGGCGATCTCCGAGCTTCGACCAGACCGCGTACCTCCACCCGCTGAGCGGCAGCTCGAAGGCGCCGACGTAGTCGGTGATCTCGGGCGCGAACGACTGCTTGAACTTGCCGACGCCGTGCAGCGGATGCGAGGTGTCGGCCGTTCGATCGGACGGGGGTGCTCCGCAGAGGTCGTGCACCCGGGCGCCCCGCTCGTTCGCCCACCGGATGACCTCCCACTGCAGCGCGTGCGAGGCGCCGTAGGCGGTCTTGGCGCGCACCGAGGCGCCGTCCTTGTAGGTGGTCTTGGCGCCGAGCGCCATCGCGAAGGCGCCGGCGACGAGTCGCCCGTCGCGCTCGGCGAAGAACAGCTGCCCCTCGCCCGCCCGCTCGAACCGCTGCCAGAACGTGCGGTAGTAGTGCTCGCCGCGCAGCACGAAGCGCCCCTCGGCGGTCTCCCGCAGCAGGCCGTAGAGGGCGGCGCAGTTCGCGTCCGTCGCGGGAACCCGGGAGACCTCGATGCCGTCGCGTCTCGCCCGGTTGATGGAGTTGCGTGCCTTCTTGCCGAGGCGCGCGAACACCTCGTCCTCGCTGCCGCTCACGTCGAGCAGCACCGTCGAGGGGTTGGGGATGATGCGCGCGCACTCCCGGTAGCCGAGCGCGCGCAGCTCGCGCGCGTGGACGGGCGCCACGCGCGGTTCGATCTTCACGAGGAACGCGCCGCGATCCCGGGCGAGCCGGGCCACGGCCGCGGCGACCTCGACCACCGCCGCCGCGTCCTCGCCCGCGGGCCCCGCCGGCAGGTGCCACCACTCGCCGAGCAGCGGCGCGCGCTTCGCGAGCACGCCCACCGCGACGGCCGGCCGGCCGGCCCGCTCCACGACGAGCCGCCGCGGGCGGTACCGCCCCTCCCGCTTCTGCTCGAGGTAGGCATCGCCCATCCACACCTCGCCGCCGCCGGGGTTCGCCGCGATCAGGGCGTCCCAGCGGGCGAGCTCACCGTCGTTCGCGAAGCGCGCCAGCGCCGGCGTCTCATCCGCGCCGGTCGCGAGCGCCTCCGCGCCGCCCGCGGGCACCGGTCACACCACCACGACGACGGGGACGATCATCGCCTTGCGGCGCAGCTTCGTGCCCACCCAGCGGCCGATCGTGCGGCGGGTGACCTGCTGCAGCGCGACCTGATCGGTGGCGCCGTTGCGCATGGCCTCCTCGAGCGCGTCCGCGATCTTCGGCTTGATCGTCTCGAACACCTTGTCGTCCTCCGCCACGCCCTTCGCGTGGATCTCGGGACCCGAGACGATCTGGCCGAGGCTCGTCTCAACGACGGTGATCACCGAGATGAAGCCCTCCTCGGCGAGCGTCCGACGATCCCGCAGGTCGTCGTCCGTGACGCGGCCGACGCTCTTGCCGTCGACGTAGATGAAGTCGATGTCGTGCTGCCCGACCTTGCGGGCGACCCCGTCGACAAGATCCACGACCGTGCCGTTCTCGCCGATGATCGTGCGGTTCTGCGGCACGCCCGTCTCGATGGCGACCTGCGCGTTCGCCACGAGGTGGCGGTACTCGCCGTGGATGGGCATCACGTTCTTGGGGCGCACGATGTTGTAGCAGTACATGAGCTCGCCCGCGGCCGCGTGACCCGAGACGTGCACCTTCGCGTTGCCCTTGTGGACGACGTTGGCGCCGAGCTTCATGAGGCCGTTGATCACGCGGAACACCGAGTTCTCGTTGCCCGGGATCAGGCTGGAGGCGAGGATCACGGTGTCGTCCTCGCCGATCTCGACCTGGTGCTCGCCGTTCGCCATGCGACTCAGCACGGCCATCGGCTCGCCCTGCGAGCCCGTGGACATGTACACGATGCGGTGATCCGGGATGTCGCCGCTCTTCTTGAGGTCGACGAGCACCCCCTCGGGCACGTCGAGGTATCCCAGGTCGGCGGCGATCTTCATGTTGCGCACCATCGAGCGGCCGAGCAGCACGACGCGACGGCCGTTCTTCTGCGCCGCGTCGAGCACCTGCTGCACGCGGTGGACGTGGCTGGAGAAGCTCGCGACGACCACCTTGCCCCGGCTCTTCGCGATGACCTGCTCGAGCACCGGGCCGATGTTCTTCTCGAGCGGCGTGAAGCCGGGCACCTCGGCGTTGGTCGAGTCGGTCATGAAGAGGTCGACGCCCTCCTCGCCGAGCCGCGCGAAGGCGCGCAGATCGGTGATGCGGCCGTCGAGCGGCAGCTGATCCATCTTGAAGTCGCCCGTGCCGATCACGAGGCCCGCCTGCGTGCGGATGGCCACGGCCAGGGCATCGGGGATCGAGTGGTTCACGGCGATGAACTCGAGGTCGAACGGGCCGAACCGCACCCGGTCGCCCTCGGCGACCACCTGCGTGACCGGCTTGATCCGGTGCTCCTTGAGCTTCGCGGCGACGAGCGCGAGCGTCAGCTTGGAGCCGACGAGCGGGATGTCCTCGCGGCGCTTCAGCAGGTACGGCACGCCGCCGATGTGATCCTCGTGGCCGTGGGTCAGCACGACGGCGACGATGTCGCCGAGGCGGTGCTCGATCTGCGAGATGTCGGGCAGGATCAGGTCGACGCCCGGCTGGTGCTCCTCGGGGAAGAGCACGCCGCAGTCGACCACGAGCAGCTTGCCGTCGATCTCGTAGACGGTCATGTTGCGGCCGACCTCGCCGAGGCCGCCGAGCGGCGTGATCCTGAGGGTGCCCTGCTTGAGCTTGGGCGGAGCGTACGTGTGATTCGGCACTGAGGTGTGCCTCCTTAAGGTTCTGGGTTAGCGGGTGGTGCCGGCTACCTTCGGCAGGGCACCGCCGGCAGCCGCGTTGCGGTCCGGCCTGAAGTTGGAGAAGTCGACGCCCGGGACGTCGTGCACGAGCGCGAGCTCGTCCTCGATGGTGGCGGCCTCCCACTCCTCGGGGCCGACGAGGGGCAGGCGCACGCGCGGGCTGCCGATGCGGCCGAGGCCGTGGAGGACGTACTTGGTCGCGACGGTGCCGGGCACGTGGGTCATCACGGCCCGCACCAGCGGCTCGAGGCGCTGGTGCATGTCGCGGGCGGTGTGCAGGTCCCCGGCGTTCACCGCGTCGATGATGGCGCGGTAGGGGGCAGCCGCGATGTTGGCGGTGACCCCGATGAGGCCGGTCGCGCCGATCGCGAGCTCGGGGAGCACGTTCGCGTCGTCGCCCGAGAAGTACATGAGATCCGTCTGGTTGAGCACGCGGCTCACCTCGCTGAGGTCGCCCTTGGCGTCCTTCACCGCGAGGATGTTCGGGTGCTTCGCGAGACGCAGGATGGTCTCGTACTTGATCGGCACGCCCGTTCGTCCGGGGATGTCGTAGAGGATCACCGGCAGGTCGGTCGCGTCGGCCACCATGCGGAAGTGCGTGAGGATCCCCGCCTGGGTCGGCTTGTTGTAGTACGGGGTGACGATCATCACGCCGTCGGCCCCGGCCTTCTCGCTGGCCTTGTAGAGCTCGATGGCGTGCGCGGTCTCGTTCGAGCCGCCGCCCGTGATGATCTTCGCGCGCCCGCTCGAGACCGACTTGCCGACCTCGACGAGCTTCAGCTTCTCGGCGTCGGTGAGCGTGGAGGTCTCACCGGTCGTGCCCGTCACGACGATGCCGTCCGCACCGTTCGCGATGCAGTCCTCGATGTGCTGCTCGGTCGCCTGCCAGTCGACTTCGCCGTCCGCCTGGAACGGGGTCACCAGCGCGACCAGCACCTGGCCGAAGGGGTTCTCTGTGGTCGTCACCTCTCTAGGCTACCCGACGGCGCCGGGGAACATCGCAGCGGCGGCTCGGGATCGACCCCGACCGCAGCTCGTCTCTTCTCCTTCGCACAGGAATGTTCCACGATGTAGCACATGCGCACCGTCGGCATCAGGGCACTCAAGCAGAACGCGTCCGAGGTCGTCGCGCGCGCGGCCAAGGGCGAGGTCATCGAGATCACCGATCACGGGAAACCGGTCGCCAAGATCTGCCGCTGCAGACGGATCGCTACGAGGAGCTGGTAGCGTCCGGTCAGCTCACGCCTCCGCGCCAGAGCCTCGCCGGTCTGAGGCTCTGGATCACGGAGTTCGACCGCCAGCTCCGGGACCTCGACATCCCGACCGGTAACGCCAGCGGCGCGCGCCGGGCTCGCCGCCCCGCGCATGCCGCGCGCCGACTCGGAGACGACCGCCCGAGCCGCCACTCACTCGGCGCCGACCGATGGCTCAGCCCCGCACCCAGCGCTCGAAGCGGTAGACGAGGCCCGTCCTCGACGTGAGCGCCTCCCCGGGATCGACGAGTCGCCACTCTGGGCCGATCTCGGGGGCGAAGGTGTCTGCGCCGTCGACGTCGAGCTCGATCCTCGTCACCGCGAGCTCGCGGGCGAGCGGCATCGCCGCGCGGTAGAGCCGGCCGCCGCCGATCACCCAGGCCGCGCGCGCCGGCCAGATCCCGGGATCCTGGCAGGACGCCCCCTCCTCGGCGGCGAGCCGTGCGAGGTGCGCCTCGAACTCGGCCCGCACGGCGCCCTCCGCGCGCGACACGGCCTCCTCGAGCGAGGGCACCGCGCTCGCGCCCGGCGCCTCGTAGCCGGGGTCGCGCGTGACGACGAGGTTCTCGCGCCCTGGGAGCGGGCGGAACCGCTCGGGCAGCGACTCCCAGGTGCGCCGGCCCATGATGACGGGGGCGCCCCAGGTGCGCTGCTTGAAGTAGGCGAGGTCCTCCGGCAGGTGCCACGGCATCCCGCCGTCCCGGCCGATCGCCCCGCCGCGGGCCTCGGCCCAGATCATGCCGATGCCCTCGCCGACGGCCGGCAGCAGGTCCTCCCGCAGCTCTTCGCGTCTCACGTCGGCCCGCTCACACCGCCACCGGGGCCTTGATGCCCGGATGGTGCTCGTAGCCGACGACCGTGAAGTCGTCGAGCTCGTAGTCGAAGACGGAGTCGCGGTCGGCGATCTCGATGCGCGGATACGGATACGGCTCGCGCGCCAGCTGCCGCTCGACCTGCTCGACGTGGTTGTCGTAGATGTGGCAGTCGCCGCCGGTCCAGACGAACTCGCCGGGCTCGAGCCCGGTCTGCTTCGCCATCATCAGGGTGAGCAGCGCGTAGGAGGCGATGTTGAAGGGCACGCCGAGGAACATGTCGGCGGAGCGCTGGTACAGCTGGCAGGAGAGCCTGCCGTCGGCGACGTAGAACTGGAAGAAGGCGTGGCACGGCGCGAGGGCCATGTCGCCGAGGTCCGCGACGTTCCACGCCGAGACGATGAGCCGCCGTGAGTCGGGGTTCGTGCGGATCTGCTCGAGGACCCCGGCGATCTGATCGATGTGCTCCCCCGACGGCGTCGGCCAGGAGCGCCACTGCACGCCGTACACGGGCCCGAGGTCACCGTGCTCGTCGGCCCACTCGTCCCAGATGGTGACGCCGTGATCCCTGAGGAAGCCGATGTTGCCCTCGCCCCGCAGGAACCAGAGCAGCTCGACGGCGACGGACTTGAAGTGCACCCGCTTGGTGGTGATGAGGGGGAAGGACTCGGCGAGATCGTAGCGGATCTGGCGCCCGAAGAGACTGCGCGTGCCGGTGCCCGTGCGATCGGATTTCGGGGTGCCGGTCTCGAGCACCTCCCGCAGCAGGTCCTCGTAGGGGGTGGGGATCGTGTTCGCGCTCACGCCCTCGAGTCTACCGCCGCGAGAGCCGGCGAGCAGGACCCCGCGGAACCGACGACCGCGCATTATTGCGCCTCGGCATCTCGCGGTCAACCGTCTATGCCGGCCCGAGCGGCGTCGTTAGCTTCGGAGCATGGTAGCACCGAATCCCCGCAGCCTCGGCGACTCGTTCCCCGACGACTCGTTCCCCGACAGCCGCTCTCTCCGCGAGGAGGACGGGACGGAGCAGGAGTCGGAGGAGCGAGACGAGTCCCCGCGCGACGCCGACGACGTCCGAGACGCGTCGGGACAGGACTTCCAGAACCCGATGACCGAGGAGGACACGGCCTCCGGGGGTCCGGCCGATCCCGCCTAGGCGCCGAGCCCGTCGTCGAACGCCTCGAGGGTCTCGGTCTCGCGGCTGTCGTCGCTGCGGCTGAGCACCTCGCCGCGGAAGAAGGCCGGGGAGGCCTTCGCCTGGATGAGCATCAGCGCGACGCCGATGCCGAGCACCACGACGCCGATGATGCCGACGAGCCCGATGCCCGCGACGTTGCTGCCGGATCCGAAGGCGGGATCCATGCTGTCGACCGTGGTCTGCACGAACACGACGAGCAGCAGCACGCCGCCGAGTGCGGGCAGGACGATCTTCGAGACCACGGCGCCGAGCCCCTCCCGCAGGGCGGTCTTGCGGAAGTACCAGGGACTGGCGAGCGCGGTGACGCCGTAGTAGAAGCAGACCATCATGCCGAGCGCCGTGATCGTGTCCCACAGCACGTCCTCGCTGATGAAGCGCATCACGGCGTAGAAGGCCGACGCCACGACGGACGACCACAGCAGCGCGACGTGGGGCGACTTGAACCTCGGGTGGATCTTCTTGATCGAAGCCGGCAGCGCCCCGTAGTGCGACATCGCGAGCAGGGTGCGCGCCGGGGAGATGGCGGTGGAGTTGATCGAGGCCATCGCGCTCACGAGGATCGCGAGCGAGAGCAGGATCGCCGCGGGCCCCATGACGGGGTGGGCGAGCGCGGCGAAGACGTTCTCCGCGATGTCGGGGTTGTTGAGACCGGTGCCCGTCTCGCCGAGCCCGGCGTAGGCGACAGTCGCCGTCGCCGTTCCGACGTAGAGCACGACCAGGATCGCGACGAGGATCATCGCGGCCTTGCTCTCGGTCGAGAGCCGCCCCTTCGAGGGCTTGGTCTCCTCGCCCATCGTCAGCACCGTGTCCCAGCCCCAGTACACGAAGATCGACACCGCGATGCCCGCGGCGAACGCGCTGAAGCCGTCGACCTCGAGGGGGTTGAACCACGAGAGCTCGGGCAGCCGGCCCTCGGCGTTGGCGGGATCCCCGGCGCCGACGAACATCGCGACGATGAACCAGACGAGCACGGCCATCTGGAAGAGCACCGTGATGTACTGGAACACCTTCGTCGAGGTCATGCCGCGGTAGGAGATGAAGGTGGCGAGCGCCATGAACCCGAGGCACACCGCGATGTTGATGAACCGGTTGCCGGCGAGCTCGGCGATCGCGGGATCGCCCGTGACGATGCTGATCGACTGGAAGAGGAACTCGACCGCGATGCCCGCGAGGTTCGAGAGCACGAGCACGGTGGCCGCGATGAGGCCCCAGCCGGCCATCCAGCCGATCCAGGGGCCGAAGGCACGGGTCGCCCAGGTGAACGACGTTCCGGAGTCGGGCATCGCCGTGTTGAGGGCGCGGTAGCCGAGCGCCACGAGCAGCATCGGGATGAAGCCCATGAGGAAGATCGCGGGGGTCTGGTAGCCCACCTCGCTCGCGGCGGGGCCGACCGCGGCCGTGAGCGTGTAGGCGGGCGCGCAGGTGGACAGGCCGATCACGAGCGCGCCGAGCACGCCGACGGTTCCCGATTGGAGGCCCTTCCGGCTGATCCCGGTCACCGAATCGAGGGCCCGCGTGGGCGGGCTCGTCTGTGTCGCGTCCTTCGTCATGGAAAGCTCGCCTCTTTCTCGGGGCTGCGTCGCGCCCGTATCACCTCTCCTGCACCGGCGTATGAGATCCGGGGTCATGGGGCCCCGGCCGGTGAAGTCCGCCGACGATTGTAGGCACTGAACGACTGAAAACCCTAATTATCCGAACTTTCACCACGGATTTCGTCGCGCCTACAGGAAATCGCTTGTCTGATCGCCGCTCTGGCCCGCTTCCGGTCGCCGCAGGCGTCGTACACGATCCCGAGCCGCATCCAGGCGCGCCACGATCCGGGGTCCGCCTCGGCGGCGGCCCGGTAGCGCGGGAACAGAGCGTCCGCCTGCGCCCGGTCCGGTCGCCCCGAGGGCAGCGTGTCGACCTCCTCGTCGGGCAGCAGCCCCTCGCTCTCGAGCAGGTCGAGCAGCTGGTGGGTGCGGTGTCCGAAGCTCAGCTCCCGCAGCAGCGCCCACGCCCCGAGCACGGGCAGGATCACGAGCGCGACGCCCATCGCCACCGCGAGCGGGGAGCCGGAACCCAGCAGGGCGAGGGCGCGCACGCCGACGAACACGAGGTAGAGCAGCAGCAGCGCCGTGATGACGACGACCCCGACGAGGGATCTCGCGCGAGGGGTCATGCCCCGGCTCCGGGAGACCCGGCCGAGGCGATGGCGCCGAGCCCGAGGATCCCGTCGAGCCCGACGGTGAGCCCCGTCGTCGTGCGCGCGGCCTCGAGCGCCGCGACGATGCCGGCCCGGTAGGCGTCGTTCGAGTGCGTGTCGTGGGTGACCGTGAGCACCTCGCCGGGGCCGCCGAAGCGCACCTCCTGCTTCGCCACCACCCCCGCCAGCCGCAGGCTGTGCACGGGAATCCCGGCGACGAGCTCGCCGCGCGCCGGCTGCTCGGCGAAGGGGGCATCGACCGGCGCCCCCTGCCGCGCCTCGGCCATCAGCTCGGCCGTGCGCACCGCGGTGCCCGAGGGCGAGTCCACCTTCCGCGGGTGGTGGGCCTCGATCACCTCGACCGCGTCGAAGTAGGGCGCGGCGATCCGGGCGAGCGCGGTGCCGATCACCGAGCCGAGCGAGAAGTTGGGCACGACGATGGCGCCGGCCCCGGGGATCCCGTCGACGAGGGCGCGCAGGCCGGCGAGCCGGTCCGCCGACCAGCCGCTCGTGCCGACGATCACCCGCTGGCCCCGGCGGAGCGCCCGCTCGACGATCGCGGGCGAGGCGTCGGGGGTGCTGACGTCGATCAGGATCGCGGCGTCGGCGCCCTCGTCCGGAGCGCTCCCGCTGCTGAGCCGGGCCGCGAGCTCGAACTCGGGGTGGTCGTCGACCACCCGGCACACCAGGGTGCCCAGACGACCTGTGGATCCGGAGACGGCGACGCTCGATGACATGCTCCCAGCGTAGTGCCTGGGCGCGGAGCGGCCCGGGCGCGTCTCAGGCCGCGGACGCGAGCCGGGCGCCGGCTACTCGGAGGCCTCGAGCCCCGACCGGGAGACCTCGCCCACCGCGACGACCGTGGTCGGGCGCGCGGCGATGAGGGCGGCGATCTCGCGCACCTCGTCGCCCGAGACGGCGCGGAAGCGGTCGAGCGACGCGTCGAGGTCGAAGAGCTCGCCGCTGCCGAGCTCGGTGCGCCCGAGCCGCCCCATCCGGGTGTCGGAGTCCTCGAGCGAGAGGGCGGAGGATCCCGCGATCTGACCGAGGGCCCGCTCGTACTCCTCCTCGGTGACGCCCTCGGCCGCGATCCGCTGCAGCTCCGCTCGGGCGAGCTGCACGACCTCGCCGGCCTTCTGCGGCGCCGATCCCGCGTACATCCCGAATATGCCGGTATCGGAATAGCTCGCGCCGAAGGAGTACGCCGTGTAGGCGAGGCCCCGCTTCTCGCGGATCTCCTGGAAGAGGCGGCTCGACATGCCGCCGCCGAGCACCGAGTTCATGATCCCGAAGGCGAAGCGCCGCGGGTCGCTCGAGCGCAGGCCCTCGGTGCCGATCATGAGGTTGACCTGCTCGCTGGGGCGCTCGGTGACGGCCACGCGCGCAACCCCCTCGGGGGAGCCTTCCTCCCCCGGGGCGTCCGGGGTGGCTGGGGCGTCCGCGCCGCCCTGCGCGCGCCGCACGGGCGTCGCCCCGACGTCGGTGCGCCACCGCTCCTCCCGCGAGAGCGCGAGCTCGGCGAGCACCTGCTCGACCAGCCGGTCGTGGTCCACCGCGCCGGCCGCCGTCACGACGAGGGTCGAGGGATCGTAGCGGCGGCGGTAGTGCCGGTCGACGTCGTCGCGGCGCGCGGCGCGGATCGTCTCGGGGTTGCCCCCGATGGGGCGCCCCAGGGGATGGTCCCCCAGCACCGCCTCGAAGAACCGCTCCCCCGCCACGTCGGCCAGGTCGTCCGCCGCCATGGCGAGCTCCTCGAGGATCACCTCGCGCTCGTTCTCGAACTCGCCCGAATCGAGGACGGAGCTGGCCACCATGTCGGTGAGCACGGTCACCGCCTGCGGCAGGTCGGCGTCGCGCACCTTCGCGTGATAGCAGGTGTACTCCTTCGCCGTGAGCGCGTTGCTCTCGGCGCCGATGCGGTCGAAGCTGATGGCGATGCCGTAGGCGTCGCGGCTGGGCGTCCCCTTGAACAGGAGGTGCTCCAGGAAGTGGGTCGAGCCGAGACTGCCGGGGGCGTCGTGCTGCTCCGCCTGCTCGTCGCGGGACCCCACGCCCACCCAGAAGCCGATCGAGGCGCTCCGCGCCCCCGGCATGTGCTCCGTGAGCACGCGGAGACCGCTCGGGTGGACCGTGCGCCGCACGCGCGCGCCTCCGAGGTCGACGTCGAGTTCCGGGAGGTCGAGGGGAAACTGGATCGGCTCTCGCATCCCTCCAGCCTACTGCGCGGCGGGGACGCGCCGCCGCGCCCGGTCTATGATTGACGGAGCCGACGATGGGACGGGTGCTGTGGGGAAACGGGTGACGCTGAGCGACATCGCTCGTCACACGGGTCTCGCGATCTCGACGATCAGTACCGTGCTCAACGGACACGCCGGCACTCGGATCCCCTCGGACACCGCGCAGCGCGTGCACGAGGCCGCGGAGCTGCTCGGCTACGCCCCCGATCCTGCGGCACGGGGGCTGCGCACCGGGCGATCCGGGATCATCGGCTTCATCTCGGACGAGGTGACGGTCACGCGGTACGCCTCGGCGATGATCCGCGGCCTGATCGACACGGCGGACACCGCGGACTACGTCGTCGTCATGTCGGAGACCGATCACCGTGAGGAGCGGCTCGAACGAGCCCTCGAGGTGCTGCGCACGCGTCGCAGCGAGGGCCTCCTCTTCGGCCTCATGAGCGCGCGCCGGATCGACCTCCCCCCGCTCGGCGGCGCGCCGGCCATCGTCGTCAACGGCGTCGCGGAGGGAGTGGGGTCGGTGCTGCCCGACGAGGAGCGCGCCGGTCGCGAGGCCGTCGAGCACCTGGTGCGCCGGGGCCACCGGCGGCTGGCCCTGATCGGGCGCTCCGACGTGCACCTCGACCCCGCCGTCTCGGTGACGATCGGCGACCGGATGGCCGGGATCGACGCCGCCATGGCCGAGGCCGGTCTCGCCTTCGAGCATGAGGTGGAGGCCGTGTACTGGGAGCCGGAGGTCAGTCACCGGGGCGCCGCGGAGATCCTGGACCACCATCCGGAGGTCACCGCGATCATCGCCCTGAACGATCGGATGGCGCTGGGCGTCTACCAGGCCGCCCAGGAGCGCGGGCTCTCCATACCGGCCGACGTGTCTGTGATGTCCTTCGACGACGAACAGCTGGCCTCCTATCTCGACCCGCCGGTGACCACGATGCGCCTGCCGTACCTGGAGATGGGGGCCCTCGCGATGGAACGGCTGCTGGAGAGCGTTGTCTCGGGAGCGCCGATCCCCGATTCCCGGATGCTGGTGCCGATACCGCTCATCGAGCGCGGCTCCGTACGCGAGATCCGCGGCCCCGGCACCGCCTGAGCGCCGGCTGCGCCCCTGACGAGGCGCCCGGCGGCACTCCGGTCGCGAGGCGCGCAAGACGCGACCGTCTACCGCTCGCCCTCCCAGATCGAGACGATGCGGTGCACCGCGAGCCGGGTCACCCGCGCCGAGCCCGACTCGGCGTACAGCTCGATGGACCGCGGCCCCTCCGCCGGGAAGGCGAAGGACGTGATCGCTTCGGCGCCGTCGTTCACGAAGACCTCGACGGACGCGCGGTCGACGAGCACTCGCAGCGTCAACCGATCCCCGGAGCACGGAGCACTGCGGTAGCCCCGGTCGCCGTGCCCCGCGCGCCGGCGATCCAGGATCACGCGCCGGGCGAGATCGTCGTACGCCACCAGCGTCTCGTGGCCGCCCGGGGTCTTGTTCACGGCGAGGCCGACCCGCTCCGCCGCACTCGCCGCGAGATCCAGCTCGAGCTCTACCTCCGCGGCGTCGACCCGCTCGAGCAGGACCCGGTCCTCCTCGGCTGCGAGCTCGAAGGAGCCGAGCTCCAGGCTCTCCGTGCGCAGGCCCGCTAGTTCCTCGACCGGGCGCGACCGCAGGCGCAGATCGTCGCCCAGGCTCAGCACGCGCGGTACGGTCAGCTGACCGCTCCAACCATCCTCCTCCGAGGCGAGAGGAGCGGTGAACGACCCCATCCAGGCGAACGCGATCCGACGGCCGTCCGGCGCCTCGAACGTCTGGGGTGCGTAGTACTGACCGCCCCAGTCGAGGGGGAGGTAGTCGGTGAGCTGCTCGAAATCGCGGCCCGGTGCCCAGTCGCCGACGACGTATCCGGCGTTGTGCCCGTTGCGCGCGAGGTAACCGCTCGGCTTCGTGCCCATCGGGCAGTAGAGCAGCACCCACTTGTCGCCCTCGGAGGTGGGCAGCGGGAAGAGGTCGGGGCACTCGAGCATGAAGGCCGCGGGATCGGGGTCGCGGAACAGCACCCGGTCGAACTCCCAGTCGCGCATGTCCCGAGAGGTGTAGAGCCACACCTCTCCACGATCGTCGGCCGAGCAGACCCCGAGGATCATGTGCCAGACCCCGTCGGTTCGCCACACCTTCGGATCGCGGAAGTGCGCAATCCCCTCCGGGCGGTCGACGACGACGCCCCGCTTCTCGAACGCGATGCCGTCGCGGCTCACGGCCATGCACTGCACCTGGAGGTTGCCGTCTGCGTCGTCTGCACCGTTGCACCAGCGGTTGCCGGTGAAGAAGACGACGAGTTCGCCGTCGTCGCTCACCACGGCCGAGCCAGAGTAGACGCCGTCGCGGTCCTCCTCGGTGCTCGGCGCCAGCGCGATGGGGTCGTGGCGCCAGGTGACCAGGTCGCTGCTCGACACGTGTCCCCAGTGCATCGAATCGTGCTCCGCGGCGAAGGGGTTGTGCTGGAAGTAGACCTGGTAGCGCCCCCGATAGTACGAGAGCCCGTTCGGGTCATTGATCCATCCGGCCGGAGCGGCGATGTGGAACCTCGGGTACCACCGGTCCCCGCGCCTCTCGCGGAGGCGGCCCCTGGCGGTCTCGGCGCGCTCCAGATGCTCGCGCATCGGCGCGGAGGCTCCTGCGTGGAGGAGGTCGGGCATCGGCATTCCCTCGGTCGGTAGGTGGTGCGACCCCGCCCGCGCCGACTCGGGGCGCGACCGGGGTCGGCTCTGGAAGCGCCCTCCGGCGCCGGGCGTTCACGCGGTCCCGCGGGTCTGGGAGGTTGCGCAGTTGGAAACCGCCCGCTTCCCATGTTAATGTGCGCTGAAACCTTTCAGCAACCCTGAGCGACCAATGGAGGTCACGACATGGCAGGCAGGCTTTTCACGAACGGTGCGTACCTGCAGAGCTCGACGACACTGTTCGTCTTCTTCGCCTCGTGGGGCATCTGGTGGTCGTTCTTCGCGGTCTGGCTCGGCCAGGAACTGGGGCTCAGCGGCGGCCAGATCGGCACCGTCTACTCGGTGAACTCGCTCACGACGATCGTGACGATGTTGCTCTACGGCATGATCCAGGACAGGCTCAGCCTGCGCCGGCACCTGGTCATCCTGTCCTCGACGGTGATGGCCAGCCTGGCGCCATTTGTGATCCTCGTGTACCAGCCGATGCTGCAGAACGACAGCACCTTCTTCTTCGGCGTGTTGCTCGGCGCGATCTACCTGCCGTTCGGCTACACCGCCGCCGTGGGCCTGCTCGAGGCGTTCTCCGAGCGCATGAGCCGCACCTACGGCTTCGAGTACGGCCAGGCCCGCGGCTGGGGATCCCTCGGCTACGGCGTCGCCGCACTGTTCACCGGCTTCATCTTCACGATCAACCCGCAGATCAACTTCTTCATCGGTTCGGCCCTCGGCGTCACCTGCCTGCTCGTGCAGATCTTCTGGAAGACCGATCACGTGCCCCTCGCGCCGGGGCACGTGTCGCACCCGCACACACCCAGCCTGGGCGAGATGGTCGGCGTACTGAAGCTGAAGAAGCTGTGGGTCGTCATCGCCTTCGTGATCTTCAGCTGGACGTTCTACAACCTCTACGACAACCAGATGTTCCCGAACTTCTACACCGGGCTGTTCGAGAACGAGGACGTGGGCATCCGCACCTACGGCATCCTGAACTCCGTGCAGGTGTTCGCCGAGGCCGGGTGCATGATGCTGGTCCCGCTCCTCATGCGCCGGGTCGGCGTACGCAACATCCTCATGCTGGGCGTCTCCGTGATGTGCCTGCGCATCCTCGGCTCCGCGGTCTTCGCCGATCCCGTGATCGTCTCGGCGATCAAGATGCTCCACGCGATCGAGGTGCCGCTGTTCATCCTCGGCATCTTCCGCTACATCACCCTGCACTTCCCCGCGGTGCTCTCCGCGACGCTGTACATGATCGGCTTCGAGCTCTCGGCCCAGCTCGGCAATACGATCTTCGCGATCCCCTTCGGGTACATCCGCGACGCGATCGGGTTCCAGCCGACCTTCCTGGTGATCGCCGCGGTCGTCGCCTGCGCGGGGGTCTGGGCGTTCTTCGCGCTGAAGAAGGACGATCAGGAGGTGGAGGGCGACCCGTTCATCCGCACCGGTCGCTCGGGGGTGACCGGCGTCCTCAAGACGGTGCAGCAGTAGACGCGCCGCCGCGCCCGGCTGCGGATCGCCGAGCGGGGACGCCCCGACCCGCGGACGCGGAAGCGCCCGCCGCACCGGTGCGGGTGCGGCGGGCGCCTCGGGATCCCGGCTCGGGGCGGGCGGCCCCGTCCGGCGGGGAGCCTACTCCGCGGGGGCCTCGGCGGCCGCGGGGGCCTCCGCGGGAGCCGCGTCCTCGGAGGCCTGCTCCTCGATCACCGGCTCGAGCGAGAGCTTGCCGCGATCGTCGACCTTCGTGATCTTCACGAGGATCTTCTGGCCGATGGAGAGCACGTCGTCGACCGAGTCGATCCGCTTGCCCCCGGCGAGCTTGCGCACCTCGGAGATGTGCAGCAGGCCGTCCTTGCCGGGCAGCAGCGACACGAAGGCGCCGAAGGCGGCGTTCTTCACGACGGTGCCGAGGTACTGCTCGCCGACCTCGGGGTTCTGCGGGTTCGCGATCGCGTTCACCTGGGCGCGGGCGGCCTCGGCCGCGGGGCCGTCGGTCGCGCCGATGTAGACGGTGCCGTCGTCGTCGATCGAGATGTCGGCGCCGGTCTCGTCCTGGATGCCGTTGATCGTCTTGCCCTTGGGGCCGATCAGCTCGCCGATCTTGTCGACCGGGATGTTGACCGTGATCACGCGGGGCGCGGTCGGGGCCATCTCGTCGGGAGCGTCGATCGCCTGGGTGAGCACGTCGAGGATCGTCGTGCGCGCCTCCTTGGCCTGCGACAGGGCGCCGGCGAGCACGTCCGAGGGGATGCCGTCGAGCTTGGTGTCGAGCTGGATCGCGGTCACGAACTCGCTGGTGCCGGCGACCTTGAAGTCCATGTCGCCGAGGGCGTCCTCAGCTCCCAGGATGTCGGTGAGCGCCGCGTAGCGGGTCTCGCCGTCGACCTCGTCGGAGACGAGGCCCATGGCGATGCCGGCGACGGGTGCGCGCAGCGGCACGCCCGCGTTCAGCAGCGACAGGGTCGAGGCGCAGACGGATCCCATCGAGGTCGACCCGTTGGAGCCGAGGGCCTCGGAGACCTGGCGGATCGCGTAGGGGAACTCCTCGCGGCTCGGCAGCACCGGCACGAGCGCGCGCTCCGCGAGGAAGCCGTGACCGATCTCGCGGCGCTTCGGGCTGCCGACGCGGCCCGTCTCGCCGGTCGAGTACGGCGGGAAGTTGTAGTGGTGCATGTAGCGCTTGCTGGTGGTGGGCGACAGCGAGTCGATCTGCTGCTCCATCTTCAGCATGTTCAGCGTGGTGACGCCCAGGATCTGGGTCTCGCCGCGCTGGAAGATGGCCGAGCCGTGCACGCGCGGGATCACCTGGACCTCGGCGTCGAGCGCGCGGATGTCGCGCAGGCCGCGGCCGTCGATGCGGGCGCCCTCGGTGAGGATGCGGCCGCGCACGATCTTCTTCGTGACCGACTTGTACGCGGCGGACACCTGGCCCTCGGCCTCGGCGGGCAGCTCGCCGGCGGCGACCTTCTCCGCGACGGCCTCCTTGACGCGCGCCTTGAGGGCGTCGTCGGCGTTCTGGCGCTCCTGCTTGTCGGCGATCTGGTAGATGCCGGTCAGCTCGGCCTCGGCGAGCCCCGCCACGGCGGCGTAGACCTCGTCGGCGTAGGGCAGGAAGACCGGGTACTCCGCGATCTCCTTGGCCGACTGCGCGGCCAGCTGCTCCTGCGCCTTCACGAGCTGCGAGAGGAACGGCTTCGCGGCCTCGAGCCCCTGGGCGACGACGGCCTCGTCGGGCTTCACGGCGCCGCCGCGGATCAGCTCCCAGCTGCCCTCGGTGGCCTCCGCCTCGACCATCATGATCGCGACGTCCTCGTTGCCGTCCTTGTCGGTGACGACGCGGCCGGCGACCATCAGGTCGAAGACGGCCTCCTGCAGCTGCTCCTCGTTCGGGAACGCGACCCACTGCTCGCCGATCAGGGCGAGGCGCACGCCGGCGATCGGACCGGAGAACGGCAGACCCGAGATCTGCGTCGAGGCAGAGGCGGCGTTGATCGCGAGCGCGTCGTAGAACTCGCCCGGGGCGATCGACAGCACGGTGACGACGATCTGGACCTCGTTGCGGAGGCCGTCGACGAACGACGGGCGCAGCGGGCGGTCGATCAGGCGGCAGACCAGGATCGCCTCGGTCGAGGGGCGCCCCTCGCGACGGAAGAACGAGCCGGGGATCTTGCCCGCGGCATACGAGCGCTCCTCGACGTCGACGGTCAGGGGGAAGAAGTCGAAGTGGTCCTTCGGCTGCTTCGAGGCGCTGGTGGCGGAGAGGAGCATCGTCTCCTCGTCCAGGTACGCGGCGACCGCGCCCTGCGCCTGCTGTGCGAGGCGGCCGGCCTCGAAACGGATGGTGCGCTTGCCGAACTTGCCGTTGTCGAGCACGGCCTCGGCGAACTTGATCTCAGGACCCTCCACGGGATCTCCTCTGCAGTTACGAGAGCACGCGGTCACGGCCTAGGGCGCTGCGTCTGACGCAGGCGCTGATCAACAGTAGAAGGTCACTCTCGGCTCCGATCCGCGCGGGAGCGGCTCGGGATCGCGGAGAGGGATCCACCACCGAAGACCAGCCCGTGAACCCCGTGCTCGGCTCTTCGTTGATGCGGGCAGACGCCCGCATCTCCAGAATAGCACCGTCGGCCGCGGGGGCGCCGGTTCCGTGTCGCCCGCCGTCGCGAGCGCGCCCCCGCCCCGCCCGCTCGAGGCGGAGGGAGGGGGCGCGGCGCGGCTTCTAGAGCGCGTCGACGTCGATCGCGCGCAGCGTCTCGGCGTCGATGGCGGAGCGGAGCCCCTCGAGCACGTCCTCGGAGACCGGCGCATCGACGGAGACGACGGAGAGCGCGGTGCCGCCCTTCTCGTCGCGGGCGATCTGCAGGCCGGCGATGTTCACCCCGGCGTCGCCCAGCAGCTTGCCGTAGGTCGCGACGATGCCCGGGCGATCCGTGTAGCTGAACACGACGAGGTGCTCGGGGATCGGCAGCTCGACCTCGTAGCCGTTCACGGCGACGATCTTCTCGATCTGCTTCGGCCCCGTGAGCGTGCCGGCGACGGAGAGCTGCGTGCCGTCGGCCAGGGAGCCGCGCAGCGTGATGACGTTGCGATAGCTCTCCGAGACGGGCTCGACGCCGAAGCGCACCTCGACGTTGCGCTGCTCCGCGAGGAGCGGGGCGTTGACGTAGGAGACGGGCTCGCTCACGACCTTGGAGAAGACGCCCTTGAGCGCGGCGAGGCGCAGCGCCTCCACCTTGTGCTCGGACAGCTCGCCGCGCACCTCGATGTCGAGGGAGGCGATCGCGCCGTCCGCGAGGCCGGCGAACACCTGGCCCAGCTTCTCGGTGAGGGGCAGGCCGGGGCGCACGTACTCGTCGATCGCGCCGCCGGCGACGTTCACCGCGTCGGGCACCAGGTCGCCCGCGAGTGCGAGACGCACCGACTTCGCGACCGAGACGCCGGCCTTCTCCTGGGCCTCCGCCGTCGAGGCACCCAGGTGGGGGGTGACGTTCACGTTGGGCAGGCCCGTGAGCGAGGCGTCGGCGGGCGGCTCCTGCATGAAGACGTCGAGCGCGGCGCCGGCGATCTCGCCCTCGGAGAGGGCGGCGGCGAGCGCGGCCTCGTCGATCAGGCCGCCGCGGGCGACGTTGACGACGTAGGCGGTGCGCTTCATCGCCCTGAGCTGCTCGGCGCCGATCATGCCGAGGGTCTCGGGGGTGCGGGGCATGTGGATCGTGAGGAAGTCGGCTCGCTCCACCAGCTCGTCGAGCTGCACCAGCTGCACGCCCAGCTGCTGCGCGCGAGCGGCGGTGACGTAGGGGTCGTAGGCGATCAGGTCGACGCCGAAGCCGCGCAGGCGCTCGGCGACGAGTGCGCCGATGCGGCCGAGGCCGACGATCCCGATCGTCTTCTCGTAGAGCTCGGTGCCGGTGTAGGCGGAGCGCTTCCACTCCCCCGCGGACAGCGAGCCGTGGGCGCGCGGCAGGTGCCTCGCGAGCCCGAGGATGTGCGCCACGGTCAGCTCGGCGGCGCTGATGATGTTCGACGTGGGGGCGTTGACCACCATGACGCCGGCCTGCGTCGCGGCCTTGATGTCGACGTTGTCGAGGCCGACGCCCGCGCGGGCGATGACCTTGAGCCTCGTCCCCCAGCCGATGGCCTCGGCGTCGAGCTGGGTGGCGGATCGCACGAGCACGGCGTCGGCCGTGCCGAGCGCGGTGCGGAGCGCGTCGCGGTCGGTGCCGTCGACGTTCACCACCTCGAAGTCGGGGCCGAGCGCGGCGATGGTTGCGGGTGAGAGTTGTTCGGCGATCAGCACGACCGGCGCAGGCATCAGTAGCGGTTCCTTCGGGGGTGAGCGACAGAAACATCCGGCCCCGGAAAAGGAGGGCCGGGTTTCAGTGTACTCTCGCTCGATCGGCCTCGCGCACACCGAGGGGTCGCGGACCGCCCGCGACGAAGCCTCCGCCCGCACGGCCGCCGCCCGCGGATGAGGCGGCTCGGGCCTCCTCCGTCAGACGAAGAGGCTGAGCGGCGAGATGACCCGCGACACCAGGTCGGTGAGGGTGAGCTGCAGCGCGCCGACGACGCACAGCCCGGTGGCGAGGATCAGCACCCGGGTCCAGGCGTCGCTCCTCCGCGCCACGAGCAGGGCGCCGCCGAGCACGAGGGGCGGGAGGGCGAGCCCGAAGACGAGCAGCGCCCAGCCCAGGCCGCTGATCCCGAGCCCGATGTTCTCGGCCGACTGCAGCATCCCCGTCATGTTGCCGACGGCGGCGACGACCGCGTAGGCGTAGAGCGCGACGACGAGGGCGCCGGCCGCCCACGCCAGGAGTCTTCCGAGTCTCACGCGGCGGCCCCCTGGACGAGCATCGGAAGCGGCACGAGCACGACGGCGCCGACGACGAGCAGGATCGCGAGGCGCCGGGTGCGCCCGCCGCCGCTCAGCTTCAGCGAGCTGAAGAACCAGAGCGCCGGGGCGAGCGTCGCCGCCCAGTAGACGATCTGCTGCAGCACGCCGCCGACGGCTCCGCTGCCCGCGGCGATGAGCGCGTTCTGCGCCGAGTAGACCTGCGCGACGATGAACCAGCCCCAGGTGTAGAGCAGGTAGAGGCCCCCGAACACGCCGAGCAGCACGAGCGCGCCGTTGCTCAGCTGCGTCGGGCCGTCGGACGGCACGTCGACGGGGCCGGTCTCGGTGAGCTCGCTGGGGCCGCTCTCGCGCTCGGCCTCGCGGGCGTCGGCCTCGGAGGGCACGACGGGCGGCGACGTCTCCTCGGGGCTCTCGTCGCCCTCGACGGTCCACCCGCTGGCGAGCGCGCTCTCCCGAGCCTCGCGGGCCGTCCTCTTTCCCATGCCCTCCACCCTAGCGATCGCTCCCTCACAAAACACCGGACGCGCGCGGGCGCCCGGAGGTCGACCGGAGCCGACGAGGTGACCACGAGCCGACGAGGGGCACCGGTTCGCTCGTCGGCCTACCCGCGAGCTCGTCTCGCGTCCGCCTTCGCGAACTCCTTGGCCCGGTCCCGCGCCTTCGCGAGCGCAGCCTCCTCGCGCTCCAGCTCGCGCACCCGTCGCTGCGTGCGCTTGCGCAGCTCGACATGCTCGCGCAGCTCGGTCTCTGCCGCCTCGTAGGCCTCCCGGGGCGTCGGCTCCCGCCCCCTGCTCTCGGCCTCCGCGGGCGTCTCGGGCATCTCGCTCAGGATCGCCGAGAGCCCGGCCACCAGCACCTGCGTGGAGAAGTCGAGCATCTCATCGGCATCACTCCTGCGATCCCGCGCCGTCTCACCGGCGGGCGGGTCGCCGAAGTAGACACCGGTGCGCACCAGCGCCGCCACCTGCGGGAACTGCGCGGGCGTCACCGCCTCCTCGATGAGCGCGCGCGTCTCGGCCGGGGTGATCGCACCGGCGAGCACCTCGCGCTCCACATCGGCCTGGCCCCGGGCGAAGGCCGCGAGCAGCGACAGCACCCCGAGCTTCGCGTCGGGCGGGAGCGGGAGGTCGCGCATGACGCGCAGGCCCCGATCCGCGACCCGGATCTGGCCGGGCATCAGGTGGATGTCGGGCGCGAGCGAGATGTCGAGCGCCCAGGGGTGTCGCCGGTAACCCTCCACCAGCCCGCGCACGAACGAGCCGAGCTCCTCGCGCCAGTCCCCCGAAGCGGCCGGGGCGAAGTTCCCACCCCCCGACGCAGCACCCTCCGCCGCAGCACCGCCGACCTCCGCGCCGCCCAGCGCCGCGTCGAGCATGAGGTGGTGCAGCTCCTCCTTCGTGGCGACGTAGCGGTAGAGCGCCATGGTGCTGAACTCGAAGGTCTTCGCCACCCGCTGCATCGTCACGGCGGCCAGGCCTTCGGCATCGGCGATGGCGATGGCGGCCTCGACGATGCGCTCGAGCGTCAGCTCCCGCTTCGGCCCGCGCTGCGGGGCCGCCGCGAGCCCCCAGGCCAGCGCGAGCGTACGCGGCACTCCGGTCTCCGACATGGTCCTCCTTGCGTCGCACCCAGCATAACCGCGTGGCGAATCAACTGTTTATGATGCATACTGTTTATGACACATACAGAAGGAGGAGCTCATGACCGCCGTCATCGAACTCGACGGACTCGGCAAGCGGCTGGGCGGACAGACCGTGCTCGACTCGCTCGCACTCGACATCACCGGAGGCATCTTCGCCCTGCTCGGCCCGAACGGCGCCGGCAAGACGACGCTCGTCTCGATCCTCAGCACCCTGATGCGCCCCGACTCGGGGAGCGCGAGGATCCTCGGTCACGACGTCGAGCGCGATGCCGCCCGCGTGCGCCGGCATATCGGCACGACGGGCCAGTACGCGGCCATCGACGAGGCGCTCACCGGGCGCGAGAACCTCGTGATGATCGCGCGGCTGCTCGGTCTCGGTACCCTCGACGCGCGCCGGAGGGCCGACGAACTGCTGGCCTCGTTCGATCTCGCCGAGACGGCGAACCGCCCGGTCGCGGAATACTCGGGCGGCATGCGGAGGCGCGTGGATCTCGCGGCCTCGCTCGTGCTGACTCCGGCGGTGCTGTTCCTCGACGAGCCGACGACGGGCCTCGACCCCGCGAGCCGCGCTCGGCTGTGGGACGCCATCGCCGCGCGCGCCGCGGAGGGCTGCTGCGTCTTCATGACCACGCAGATGCTCGACGAGGCCGAGGCGCTCGCCGACCGCGTCGCGATCCTGCAGGGCGGGCGCATCGTCGCCGACGGCACAGTGGACCGCCTCATCTCGCTCGTCGGCACCGAGACCGCCGTGCTCGTCGACGAGGCCGGCGAGGTGCGGCGCACGCTCGGCGCGACCGGCGACGCAGGCGCCCTCGCCCGGCAGCTCGCCGGGCTCGCCGAGGAGGATCACCGGCTGCACCTCGAGCTGCGCCGCCCCACGCTCGACGACGCCTTCCTGGCGCTCACCGGGCAGCCCGGCCGCACGGCTGCGCGCCGGGACTCGCGGGAGGTGGCGGCATGAGCGCCATGACCGCCGCGCATCCCGGGACCGGTCCGGTCGCCGCGAGCCGCATCTTCGTCGGCCGCAGCCTGCGCCACAGCCTGCGCGACGGCGAGGGGTTGCTGCTCGCCGTCCTGCTGCCGGTCATGCTCATGCTGCTGTTCACCGTGGTCTTCGGCGGCGCCTTCGACTCGAGCGGCGGCTACGTCGACTACGTCACGCCCGGCATCGTCGTGCTGTGCTCGGGCTTCGGCGCCTCGTCGGTGGCCGTATCGGTGAACCGAGACGTCACCGGCGGCGCGATGCGACGCTTCCGCAGCCTGCCGATCCCCGCCGCGACCTGCCTCGTGGGACACGTCGTCGCGAGCGTGCTGCGCAATCTGCTCGCCACCGCGATCGTACTGGGGGCCGGGCTGCTGCTCGGGTTCCGCCCCGCGGCGGGCCCGCTCCAGTGGCTCGGGGCGGTCACGATCCTGCTGTGCTGGATCGTCGCCGTGACCGTCGTGTTCGCCGCGATCGGCTTGCTCGCCTCGACCCCGGAGGCCGCGAACGGCTACGGCTTCGCGATCCTCTTCCTGCCGTACCTGTCGAGCGCGTTCGTGCCGACCGAGACGATGCCCGACTGGCTGCGCCCGCTCGCCGAGGTGCAGCCCGTGACGCCGATCACCGACGCGGTGCGCGCCTGGCTCACGGGGGCGGACGCGGGCTCGCAGCCGCTCATCGCCGTGCTCTGGTGCGTCGGGATCGTGGCGGTCGGCGCCGCCGTGATCGCGTGGCGCTTCCCGCGACGCTGAGATGGGGTGCGCCGCGATCCCGGGCTCCTAGGATGAACGGGTGACCCGGCACCGCTTCGACCTCGACGCCATCGGCGCCGGCCTGCCCGTCGCCGGCGCCCGTGCCGAGCTCGAGCGCGCGGCCGTCGCCGGGGCGATGGTCGTGACGGCCCCGCCGGGCACGGGCAAGAGCACGTACGTGCCGCCGCTGGTCGCCGACCTCGTCGCCGAGCGCGGGCCGGCGGGCGCTCGGGTGCTGCTCACGCAGCCGCGCCGAGTCGCCGTGCGGGCCGCGGCCTCGCGCATCGCCGAGCTCGATGGCAGCTCCCTCGGCGGCCCCGTCGGGTTCACGGTGCGCGGCGAGCGGCGCACGACCGCGGAGACCCGCATCGAGGCGCTCACCCCCGGCGTGCTGCTGCGCAGGCTGCTCGCGGACCCGGGGCTCGACGGCGTGGGCGCCGTGATCCTGGACGAGGTGCACGAACGCTCGGTGGAGGGCGATCTGCTGCTCGGGCTGCTCGCCGAGGTGCGCGCGCTCCGGGACGATCTGCTGGTGGTGGCGATGTCGGCCACGCTCGACGCCGGGCGCACCGCTGGGCTGCTCGGGGCCGCGGGATCCGGCGAGGGCCCGGGCGATGGCCCCGCTGCGGCGCCGGTGGTCGAGATCCCCTCGGCGCTCCACCCGCTGCGGATCGACTACGCCCCCTTCGCGGGCGCGCGCCTGGATCGCCGCGGGGTGACCCGGGAGTACCTCGCCCACCTGGCGGATGTCACCGCGACCGCGCAGGCGGAGGCGGCGTGCGACGCCCTCGTGTTCGTGCCCGGTGCGCGGGAGGTCGACGAGCTGAGCCGGCTGCTGCGGGCCGCCTCCTCCGCCGAGGTGCTCCCCCTGCACAGCAGGATCGCGGCGCGCGACCAGGATCGGGCGGTGCGCGGGCGCTCCCCGGCGGACCCGCCGCGCATCGTCGTGAGCACGGCGCTCGCCGAGAGCTCGCTCACCGTGCCGGGCGTGCGTCTCGTGGTCGACTCCGGCCTGGCCCGCGAGGTGCGGCGGGACCGCGCGCGGAGCATGACCGGGCTCGTCACGGCGAGCGCGTCGCGGGCGAGCGCCGAGCAGCGCGCGGGTCGCGCCGCGCGCCAGGGGCCCGGGCGGGCCGTGCGCGTCTACTCCGAGGCCGATCTCGCGCGGATGCCCGCGGAGTCGCCTCCCGAGATCGCCTCGGCGGATCTCACCGACGCGGCGCTCCTGCTCGCCGAGTGGGGCACCCCGCGCGGCGCGGGCCTCCGCCTCCCCACGGCTCCCCCGGCCGCTGCGATCGCCGAAGCGGAGGAGGTGCTGCGGGGGCTGGGGCTCGTCGACGACATGGGTCGGCCGACGCCGCTCGGATCCCGCGTCGCGCTGCTGCCCGTCGGAGCCCGCGAGGCGCGGGCGCTCGTCGCCGGGGCGACGGAGCTCGGCGATGCGCGGGCCGCCGCGGAGATCGTCGCAGCCGTCTCCGACGACCACCGGGATCCGGGTGCCGAGCTGCCCCGGCTGCTCCGAGAGCTCCGATCCGGGCGTGCGCCGGGAGCGGATCGCTGGCGGCGCGAGCGCACCCGGCTCGAGCGCATCGCGGTCGCCGGCAGCGCCGAGGAGCCGGCCCGCCGGGCGTCCGGCTCCGACGCGGCGCCGCGGTCCGGAGGGGCCGACGCCGCGGCTCCCGGCATCGTCGTCGCCCTCGCGCGGCCCGAGTGGATCGCCAGGCGGGTGACCGCCGGGTCGCGCGCCTACCTGCTCGGGAGCGGCACTCGGGCCGCCCTGCCCGAGGGGAGCGCGCTGCTCGGCGCGGAGTGGATCGCGGTGCGGGAGGTGCAGCGCGCCGAGGGACGGGCGGCCGACGGCACGGGCGCGGTCATCCGGCTCGCCGCCCCGATCGCCGAGGACGACGCCCTCCGCATCGGAGGCGCGCTCGCGACCCGCACCCGCTCGGCGCACATCGAGGGCGGGCGCGTGCGGGTGCGCGAGGAGCGGCGGCTGGGCGCGATCCCGCTCGCGTCGACGCCCGTGGCCGCCACCCGCGAGGACACCGCTCCGGCGCTCGCCGCCCACCTGCGCGAGGCCGGCCTCGCCGCGCTCGACTGGTCCGAGCCGGCGGCGGCCCTGCGCTCGCGCCTCGCGCTGCTGCACCGCGAGCTGGGCGAACCCTGGCCGGACATGGGCGACGCAGCGCTGCTCGACGCGATCGACGAGTGGCTGGGCCCCGACCTCGAGCGGCTGCGGCCCGGCGCCTCGCTCCGCGGCCTCGACATGGCCTCGGCGCTGCGACGTCGGCTGCCCTGGCCCGAGGCCGCGCGCCTCGACGAGCTGGCCCCCGAGCGCCTCGCCGTGCCCTCGGGGTCGCACGTCCGAATCGAGTACCCGGATCCCGGTGACGACGACCTCCGGACGCGCCCGGTCGTGGCGGTGAAACTGCAGGAGCTCTTCGGCCTCGCCGAGACCCCGCGGGTGGCCGGCGGCCGCGTGCCGATCCTGTTCCACCTGCTCTCCCCCGCCCGACGGCCCCTCGCCGTGACCGACGACCTCGCGTCGTTCTGGAACGGCCCCTACCAGCAGGTGCGGCGCGAGATGCGGGGGCGGTATCCGAAGCACCCCTGGCCCGAGGATCCGTGGACCGCGGAGGCGACGGCTCGCGCCCGACGCCGATGACAGAAGAATCTGCCCGGCTCCGTGCCATCCGGGAGGCCCGGAGCGTGCACGGAGTCGGGCAGATTCTCGATCAGAGGGATCAGCGCGCGGCGGAGCCGTCCACGTAGTCCTCGTCCTGCTGCTTCCAGGCGAAGAGCTTGCGCAGCTCGCGCCCGGTCTTCTCGATCGGGTGCGACTCGGCCTTGGCGCGGAGCTCCGTGAACTCGGCGGCGCCGTTGTCCTGGTCGGTGATGAAGCGCTCCGCGAACGCGCCCGACTGGATGTCGGCGAGCACGGCCTTCATGTTCTCCTTGACGCTCGGGTCGATGACGCGGGGGCCCGACACGTAGTCGCCGTACTCGGCGGTGTCGGAGACCGACCAGCGCTGCTTGGCGATGCCGCCCTCCCACATCAGGTCGACGATGAGCTTGAGCTCGTGCAGCACCTCGAAGTAGGCGATCTCGGGCTGGTAGCCGGCCTCGGTGAGCACCTCGAAGCCGTACTGGACGAGCTGCGAGGTGCCGCCGCAGAGCACCGCCTGCTCGCCGAAGAGATCCGACTCGGTCTCCTCGGTGAAGGTGGTCTTGATGACGCCGGCGCGGGTGCCGCCGATCGCCTTCGCGTAGGAGATGGCGGTGTCCCAGGCGGAGCCGGACGCGTCGACCTCGACGGCGATGATGTCGGGGATGCCGCGGCCGGCGACGAACTCGCGGCGCACGGTGTGGCCCGGGGCCTTCGGGGCGACGAGGATCACGTCGACGCCCTCGGGGGCCTCGATGTAGCCGAAGCGGATGTTGAAGCCGTGCGCGAAGGCGAGGGTTTTGCCCGCCGTCAGCTTGTCCTTGATGGACTCGTTGTAGATGGTGCGCTGGTGCTGATCCGGAGCCAGGATCATGATGAGGTCCGCCCACTCGGCGGCGTCGGCGACCGTCTTGACGGTGAAGCCCGCCTCCTCGGCCTTCTGGATCGACTTCGAGCCCTCCTTGAGCGCGATGACCACCTCGACGCCCGAGTCGCGAAGGTTCATCGCGTGAGCGTGACCCTGCGAACCGTAGCCGACGATGGCGACCTTCTTGCCCTGGATGATCGACAGATCCGCATCGTCGTCGTAGTACATCTCAGCCACGTGACATTCTCCTTCGTTGTTGGGTTTCTGAATTCCGTGGCGGGGCCCGCTCCCGCTTCCGGGTGCGGGCCCCGCCGTGCGCTCCGGCTCGTGCCGCAGGAGCGCCTAGTTCTTGAAGACGCGCTCGGTGATCGACTTGGATCCGCGCCCGACCGCGATCAGGCCGGACTGGGCGATCTCCTTGATCCCGAAGGGCTCGAGCACCTTCAGGAAGGCGTCGATCTTGCCCGAGTCGCCGGTGACCTCGATCACGAGCGCGTCGGTGACCACGTCGACGACGCGCGCGCGGAAGAGGGTGACGGCCTCGAGCACCTGCGAGCGGTTCTGGCTGTCGGCCCGCACCTTGATCAGCATGTGCTCCCGCTGCACCGACTGCGCGGGATCGAGCTCGACGATCTTGATCACGTTGACGAGCTTGTTCAGCTGCTTCGTGACCTGCTCGAGCAGCACGTCGTCCTGGTCGACGACGACCGTGATGCGGGACAGGCCCTTCACCTCGGTGGGCCCCACGGCGAGGGACTCGATGTTGAAGCCGCGGCGCGCGAAGAGGCCGGCGACGCGGGTCAGGAGACCGGGCTTGTCCTCGACGAGGAGGCTCAGAACGTGGCGGCTCATGACTACTCCTCCCCCCACTCGGGGCTGTGCTCGAGGGCGTACTGGATATCGCTGTTGGAGGTGCCCTGGCGCACCATCGGCCACACCATCGCGTCGGCGCTCACGACGAAGTCGATCACGACGGGGCGGTCGTTGGTCTCGAGCGCCAGCTTGATCGCGTCGTCGACCTGGTCCTCGCGCTCCACGCGGATGGACAGGCAGCCGTAGGCCTCGCCCAGCTTCACGAAGTCGGGGATGCGCTGGCTCCCGTGCCCCGTGTTGAGCTCGGTGTTGGAGTAGCGGCCCTCGTAGATGAGGGTCTGCCACTGGCGCACCATGCCGAGGGACGAGTTGTTGATGACCGCGACCTTGATCGGGATGTCGTTGACCGTGCAGGTCGCGAGCTCCTGATTGGTCATCTGGAAGCACCCGTCGCCGTCGATCGCCCACACCGTGCGGTCGGGCTCGGCGACCTTCGCACCCATGGCCGCGGGCACCGCATAGCCCATCGTGCCGGCGCCGCCCGAGTTGAGCCACGCGTTCGGCCGCTGGTACTTGATGAACTGCGCCGCCCACATCTGGTGCTGGCCGACACCCGCGGCGTAGACGCCCTCGGGGCCGGTCAGCTCGCCGATGCGCTGGATCACGTACTGCGGGGAGAGCAGGCCGTCGCTCGTCGCCTGGTAGCCGAGCGGGAAGTGCTCGCGCAGCTCGTTCAGCCGCTCCCACCACTGGCTCTGGTCGGCGCACTCGCGGGTGCGCTGGGTGGAGGACATCGCGGCGATGAGGTCTGAGATGACCTCGCCGGCGTCGCCCACGATGGGCACGTCTGCGGCGCGGATCTTGCCGATCTCGGCCGGGTCGATGTCGGCGTGGATGACCTTCGCCTCGGGTGCGAAGAGCGCCGCCTTGCCGGTCACCCGATCGTCGAAGCGCGCGCCGATCGTGATGAGCAGGTCGGCCTCCTGCAGAGCGAGCACCGCGGGCACCGTGCCGTGCATGCCCGGCATGCCGAGGTGCTGGGGGTGGTCGTCGGGGAACACTCCCCGCGCCATCAGCGTGGTCACGACGGGAGCGCCGACCTGCTCGACGAGCTGCAGCAGCTCGGCCGAGGCCCCGGCGCGGCCCACGCCGCCCCCGATGTAGAAGACGGGCTTCTTCGACTCCGCGATCAGCTCGGCCGCGGCCTGGATCTGCTTGCTGTTGGCCTTCGTGATCGGACGGTAGCCGGGCAGCTCGACGTTCGGGTTCCACACGAAGTCGAGCAGGCCCTCCTGCGCGTCCTTCGTGATGTCGACGAGCACGGGGCCGGGCCGGCCGCTCGAGGCGAGGTGGTACGCCGCGGCGATCGCCGCGGGCACGTCCTCCGCGCGCTTCACCAGCACGGAGTGCTTGGTGATCGGCATGGTGACGCCGACGATGTCCGCCTCCTGGAAGGCGTCCGTGCCCATCAGGTGCGAGAACACCTGGCCGGTGATGGCGAGCAGCGGCACCGAGTCCATGTAGGCGTCGGCGATCGCGGTGACCAGGTTGGTCGCACCGGGGCCCGAGGTCGCGATGCAGACCCCGACCCTGCCGGAGGCCGCCGCGAAGCCCTCGGCGGCGTGGCCGCCGCCCTGCTCGTGGCGCACCAGGATGTGGCGCAGCTTGGGCGCGTCCATCAGGGCGTCGTAGAGCGGCAGCACCGCGCCGCCCGGCAGTCCGAAGACGTCGGTGACGCCGAGCAGCTCGAGGCTGCGCACGACGGCATCGGCACCGGTCATCCGCTCTCCGCGCGAGGCGCCCGCGGGTGGTTGGGTGGGAATTGCACTCGTGTCCGAGTTCATCTCTGGCTTTCTGTTGACGGTGGGCGCAGTGATACGGCGTCAGCCCGTGATCGCGCCTTCTGAGGCGGAGCGCACGAGCTTCGCGTACTTGGCCAGCACGCCGCGCGTATACCGCGGGGGAAGCGGGGCCCAGCTGTCTCGGCGGGCCGCGAGCTCGGTGGGATCCACCAGCAGATCGAGCGTTCGTGCGGCGATGTCGACCCGAATCAGGTCACCGTCGCGCACCAGGGCGATCGGACCCCCGTCCGATGCCTCCGGCGCAATATGGCCGATGCACAGGCCGGTTGTGCCGCCCGAGAATCGTCCGTCAGTCAACAATAGTACATCCTTGCCGAGCCCCGCGCCCTTGATGGCGCCGGTGATGGCGAGCATCTCGCGCATGCCGGGGCCGCCCTTCGGGCCCTCGTAGCGGATGACCACGACATCGCCCTTGCCGATCTTGCCCTCGGTCAGCGCGTCCATCGCGGCGCGCTCGCGGTCGAAGACGCGCGCAGGGCCCTCGAAGGTCTCCGCGTCAAAGCCGGCCGTCTTCACCACGGCGCCCTCGGGGGCGAGGGTGCCGCTCAGGATCGTCAGGCCACCGCCCTCGTGCAGCGGGTTGTCGAGCGTGCGGATCACCTTGCCGTCGAGCGGCGTGTCGACGTCTGCGAGGTTCTCGGCGACGGTCTTGCCGGTCACGGTCAGGGCGTCTCCGTGCAGGAGGCCGGCGTCGAGCAGCGCCTTCATGATGACGGGCATGCCGCCCACGCGATCGAAGTCCTCTGCGACGTACTGCCCGAAGGGCTTCATGTCGGCGAGGTGCGGCGACTTCTGGCCGATGCGGGTGAAGTCGTCGAGGGTGAGCTCGACCTCGGCCTCGCGCGCGATGGCCAGCAGGTGCAGCACGGCGTTCGTCGAGCCGCCGAGCACCATGGCCACGGTGATGGCGTTCTCGAACGCCTTCTTCGTGAGGATGTCGCGGGAGGTGATGCCCTGGCGCAGCAGGTTCACGACCGCCTCGCCCGAGCGGTGCGCGTAGTAGTCGCGGCGCCGGTCCGCGCTGGGCGGCGCGGCGGATCCGGGCAGGCTCATGCCGAGGGCCTCCGCCACGCACGCCATGGTGTTCGCGGTGTACATGCCGCCGCAGGCGCCCTCGCCCGGGGCGATCGCGCACTCGACGCGCTTCAGGTCCTCCTCGCTCAGCGTGCCGGCCTTGCACGCTCCGACGGCCTCGAAGGCGTCGATGATGGTCACCTGCTTCTCGGTGCCGTCGCTGAGCTTCACCCAGCCCGGGGCGATCGATCCGGCGTACAGGAAGACGGAGGCGAGGTCGAGGCGGGCCGCGGCCATCAGCATGCCCGGGAGCGACTTGTCGCATCCCGCGAGCAGCACCGAGCCGTCGAGGCGCTCGGCCATCATGACCGTCTCGACCGAGTCGGTGATGACCTCGCGCGAGACGAGGGAGAAGTGCATGCCCTCGTGGCCCATCGAGATGCCGTCGGAGACCGAGACCGTTCCGAACTGCATGGGGTAGCCGCCGCCGGCGTGCACCCCCTCCTTCGCGCCCTGCGCGAGCCGGTCGAGGCTCAGGTTGCAGGGGGTGATCTCGTTCCACGAGCTCGCGATGCCGATCTGGGGCTTGTCCCAGTCCTCATCGCCCATGCCGACGGCGCGCAGCATGCCCCGCGCCGCAGCCTTCTCGATCCCGTCAGTAACGTCGCGACTCCGCGGCTTGATGTCGATCTCTGCCATGGCCCAAGTCTAAGGCCTGCCGCCGACGCGGACGCGCATGCCGCCCGGCGTCTACTTGCCCGTGGCGGGGAGCAGCGTGAACGGAAGCACGAAGCCGATCACGACGGCGGCGAGGCCGCCCGCGAAGCGCAGCTGCTCGGCGGAGGCGCCGATCGTCGCGTCGACGCCGTAGCTCATGAGCACACAGCCGCCGACCATGAGGACGAAGGAGAGGATGAAGAAGATCGCGGTCACCGCGCTGACGGCTCCCTGCGAGCTCTCCTCGAACAGTTCCTGCGTCTGCTGCTTCGCCATGCTGACCATCCCTCGACTCCGAACGCCTGACACCTCGAGTGCGAGGCGGGATCCCGCGACTCACACGCGCGCCATCAAGCGTAGCGCAAGGCCGGCGGTGCCGGGCAAGCCCCGGGACCCGGGCGAGGCCGGACGCTAAGCTGGATCGAGCGGGCGGCCCGGCCGCCGGCGAAGGGCCCGGAACCCCGGCGCCCGGCTCCGCACAGCCGCAAGGGAGGCCGCATGTCGATCGGCAAGTACGTGACGAACCCCGGAGTGATCGGCGCCGCGGTGGGCGCCGCGACCACGGCCAAGCGGACCCAGTCGATGCCCAAGGACTGGCGGCGCCTGCTGGTCTGGGGGGTGTGGCTCGCCGGACTCGCGCTCGCGATCGCGGGCGTCGCCATGCAGGAGGACGACCGGGACTTCGAGGAAGAGGTGGAGGCGCGCAAGAAGGAGCGCAAGCGCCGCCGCTGACGGGACCGCCGGCCCGCTCGTCGCCGGGGCGCCGCGACCGGATCCCGACCGCGGAGACGCCGGAAGCCCCCGTGCGGACGATGCTCCGGGGCTCGCGGCGTCCATATAGGATCGTGTCCGGCGCGTCGGGAAGCCCGGACGACGTCTCGTCGCCGACTCTCCAGAATCGGACCCCGTGAACACCCATGAACGATGAATCCCTCCGGCACGCCGAGGACGCCCCCAGCAACCGGGGGCGCCGACGCCGCATCCTCACCCTCGTCAACAAGCGCGAAGCGGCTCGCGTCAACAGGCTGCTCCGCACGGAGCTCATCGGCGGCGTCATCATCATGGCCGCCGCCCTCGTCGGCTTCGTCGCGGCGAACAGCCCCGTCGCCGACTGGTACTTCTCGCTGCGCGACGCCGAGTTCGGCCCCGAATCGCTGCACCTCAGACTGAGCGTCGGCCACTGGGCCTCCGACGGGCTGCTCGCGATCTTCTTCTTCATGGTGGGGCTCGAGCTCAAGCGGGAATTCGTGGAGGGCGCGCTCAGCAGGTTCTCCACGGCGATCGTGCCCGTGGCGGCGGCCTTCGGCGGCGTCGCCGTGCCGGCTCTCATCTACGTCGCCTTCAACGCCGGCGCCGATTCCGTCCACGGCTGGGCGATCCCGACCGCCACCGACATCGCGTTCGCGGTCGCGGTGCTCGGCCTCCTCGCTCCGCGCGTCCCGGCCGCGCTGCGCATGTTCCTGCTCACGCTCGCCGTCGTCGACGACCTCATCGCCATCGCGATCATCGCCATCTTCTACACCGACGGCGTGCAGTTCGCCGCGCTCGCGCTCTCGGCGATCCCCCTCGCCGTGTACGCCTTCGTCGCCCACCGCTTCCCCGGGTGGCTCGCCCGGTCGGGCTTCGGCCCCTGGCTCGTCCTGCTGCCGATCGGCGCCGTCGCGTGGGCGCTCTTCCACGCCTCCGGCATCCACGCGACCATCGCCGGCGTGCTGCTCGCGTTCCTCGTGCCCGTCGCGGGCAAGGACGGAGTGGCCCTCGCCGAGGTGTTCGAGCGCCGGTTCCGCCCCCTGTCGACGGGCATCGCGGTGCCCATCTTCGCCTTCTTCGCCGCGGGGGTGGCGATCGGGGGCGAGTCGCGGTTCCCCTTCGATCCGATCGCCCTCGGCGTGATGTTCGGCCTGGTGCTCGGCAAGCCGATCGGCATCACCCTCACGACCTGGCTGATCACGAAGTTCACGCGCGCCGAGCTCGACTCCGCGGTGCGCTGGCCGCAGCTCATCGGCGTCGGCGCGCTCGCCGGCGTCGGGTTCACCGTGGCGCTGCTCGTGGCCGACCTCAGCTTCACGCACCCGGGCGACGGCGACACCGCCCGGCTCTCGGTCATGGTCGGCTCGCTGGTCGCCGTCGCAGTGTCGGCGTGCTTCCTCGTCCGTCGGCCGCGCTCGCGCCGCTGACCGGGGCGGCGCGGCGGCGCCCCGAGAGCACGCGCGCCGGGAAACAGGGCGCCCCGAAAGCACGGCGCGCCCGGGAGCTGCGCCGCTGCCGACCGATTTTGAACGGCGAGAACGGGCGTGCTAATGTAGCTTTGTTGCTCAGCGAGCAGCAGGCGCCTTTAGCTCAGTTGGTAGAGCAGCTGACTCTTAATCAGCGGGTCCACGGTTCGAGCCCGTGAGGGCGCACGGTTCAGGCCCGAGATCGTCACGATCTCGGGCCTTTGTCGTCTCCGTCGAGGCGGCCCACCTCCTCTCATCCGCCCCACCACGTCACCTCCCCGGCCACGCACCCACGGAAGGCGCGCCCATGCCCCTCACGCCCCCCTCCCCCTCTGCGGACCTCGCGTTCGCGCTCGACCTCGCCGACCTCGCCGACTCGATCTCGCTCCCCCGCTTCCGCGCGGCCGACCTCAACGTCGAGACGAAGCCCGACCGCACCTTCGTCACCGACGCGGATCGGGCCGTCGAGGACGCGTTGCGGGCGCGCATCGAGGCCGAACGTCCGGGCGACGCGTTCTTCGGCGAGGAGTCCGGGCGCGCGGAGGGCGCCTCGGAGGGTCCCGAGCGGCGGTGGATCCTCGATCCCATCGACGGCACCTCCAACTTCCTCCGCGGAGTCCCCAACTGGGCCACCCTCATCGCGCTCGAGATCGACGGCCTGCCGACGGTCGGCGTCGTGTCGGCCCCGGCCTTCGGCGCACGCTGGTGGGCCGAGACCGGGTCGGGCGCGTGGGGCGAGCAGACGGGCGAGGCGCCGCGCCGGCTGCGGGTCTCGCAGGTGGCGGACCTCGAGCACGCCTCGCTGAGCTTCCAGAGCATCGAGCAGTGGGACCTGGCGGGCTATCTGCAGCCGCTCATCGAGCTCAGCCGCAGGGTCTGGCGGGATCGCGCCTACGGGGACATGTGGTCGTACATGCTCCTGGCCGAGGGCCTCGTCGACATCGTCGCCGAGTTCGACGTGAAGCCCTACGACCTGGCCGCACTGGTTCCGATCGTGCGCGAGGCCGGGGGCAGGTTCACCGACATCGCAGGCAACGAGAGCGCCTGGAACGGCAGCTCCCTCGCGACGAACGGGCCGCTGCACGCCGCCGTCGTCGAGGCCGTCGCGCAGTCGCGCCGCTGACGCAGCCGCGCGACTGACGCAGCCGCGCGACTGACGGAGGCGTCGGCCGGATCAGGCGTCGGCGATGCGGCGCCGGTCCGGATCCACGGCCTCGAGGATCCTGCCCAGCTGCATCGAGAACTCGCGCAGCCCCTCGCGGCCGAGCGGGTCGAGCACCAGTCTCCGCACCGTCCGCACGTGCTCGGGCGCCTGCTCCTCCAGGTGGGCGAAGCCCTCGTCGGTGAGCACGACGTTCGTGGCCCGGCCGTCGCTGGGGCAGGCCTCGCGGCGCACCCACCCCTGCTTCTCCAGCCGGGTGACGACGTGGGAGAGGCGCGAGAGCGACGAGTTCGTGAAGAACGCGAGATCGCTCATGAGACGGGTGCGATCCTCGGCGTCGGAGAGCATCGCCAGGACGTGATAGTCGAAGAGGGTGACGCCCGCGTCCCGCTTCAGCTGGGACTCGAGGGCGCCGGGAAGCAGGATGGTCAGGCTCACGAGGCGGAGCCAGAGTTCTCGCTCTTCGGAGTCCAACCACTGAGGTTCTGCCACGACTACTGCCCTTTTCGCTCTTCCGATGCGGGGTCGTCGGCCCCGGTCCTCGCCCAATTCTATGCCAGTCCCGTGCGACGGCACGGGAGATTCGGCTGTTCCCGGAACCGGCCCGCGAGGCACCGGCTGCTCGGGCGCCGCTTCGGAGAGGAACGCGCTCTCCGGAAGCCCGATGGGCGAGCGCGCGACGCGTAGACTCGAGGCGTGAACACCGACCGGCGCACCGCCCCGAAACCCCCGATCATCGCGTTCGCCCTCGTCGCCGACGCGCTGTTCGTCGTGCTCTTCGCGGCGCTCGGCCGCAGCAGTCACGCGCGGGAGGCGACGTTCGTCGGCCTCGTCGAGACGGCGTGGCCGTTCCTCGTCGGCCTGGCGGTCGTCTGGCTGGCCGCGCGGGTCTGGCGCGCCCCGCTGCGCATCGTGCGATCGGGCGTTCCGCTCTGGGTCGGTACGGTCGCCATCGGCATGCTGCTGCGCGCGCTCACGGGCGCGGGCACCGCGATGCCGTTCGTGATCGTGGCGACCGTCTCCGTCGGCGTCTTCCTCCTCGGGTGGCGCGGTATCGCGGTGCTGTTCCAGCGCGCACTGAGGCGCTGAGCCCGAAGGTCGCGGCAGGGACGACGAAGCGCCGGCAGGTGAGCGCGAACACCCGCGGCATCCGCGACACGAGGTTCGAGGCGTGGGATCTGGTGCGCGCCGCGATGCTCTGCCGCGCCGGCTACTCGCTGGGCTGGCTGACGGAGGCGGAGGCCGTCGACACGCTGAACCTCGTCTCCGCGCAGTTGCAGCGCACTTACTCGGGGTGGGAGCAGCTGGGCGAGCACTTCCTGCGGGCTCGCCGGTACTGGAGCAGCAGTTCGGGTCCGGAGGCGCGGCGGGGCGACGCCCACGACGCCAGCAGGCAGTCGGCGCTGGTCGACCCCCACGGCGGGCCCTGGTCGCATATGCCGTGGTCGCAGCCGATCCCCGACAGCCGGATCCTGCTCGTGGACGCGCTGATCTCGGAGGACCTCCTCGTCCAGGCTCCCTCGGTGTCGCCGACCGCGCTGGCGCGGCTCATCGACGGGGCGGCCGCCTCGCGCCTCGAGGATCGCGCGTGAACCCGGTCCACTTCCTCCGGGAGGAGTGGTCCCCCTGGACGATCGGGATGCTCGTGCTCGCCGCGGCGATCCTCGTCGTGGCGATCCTCGTCGTGGCCGGTTGGGCGCGCCGGCGCCCCGCGGGCGCGCCTCCTCCCCGCCTCCGCACCGCACGCGCCGGGAAACCGCACGCTCCCGGAGACGCGAGGAGGCCGCCCGAAGGGGCGGCCTCCTGCGACGACTCCGAGTGCGATGCGAACGTTCGTGGAGCCGCGGGGAATCGAACCCCGGTCCACTTCGATGATTCCGTGCCTTCTACGGGCGTAGTCCGTGCAAGCGTTCTACTCGGCCCCGCTCTGTGTCACGGACACCTCGAGCGACAGGCCCAGCCTCGGTGAGAGTCCCGGTGCGCCCCGAGACGCGACGCACCAGCGAGTCCCCTAAATGACGCCAAGTATCGGGGCGGGGACGAACCCGAACTTGACGGACTCGGTCTCGTGCTTAGGCAGCGAGAGCGAAGTCGGTGCGCTTAGCGTTGGCACCTATGGTTTGCGAAGGGCGTTTACGAGATAACTTCGCGTCCTCGACCCGCTTCTCACAGTCTCAAATCGACGTGTCGAAACCGATCGGCCCCGTTTGTGACGCCGTGGGGCGCATGCACCCGAGGGCGCAGTCTGGGGCGTTCGCATCGCACTCTGTGGAGTTGTCACACCCGGATCGAACCGGGCCTTTCAGGATACCACGGATCGATCCGACACGCACGCCTTCCGGGACCGGGAAGCCTCCCGGTCTCACGGAACCGGGTCGGCCTCCCACGTCCCCACGCTTCGGAGCGCACCCGCGGACAGCCCGAGCGCCCACTCGCTCACGTCCGTCACGAAGTGCGCGTAGGCGTCGGGCTCGAACGGAGCGGCGTTGTTCGCGTACGCGCCGAAGCCGTCGACCGCCATGAAGATCCGCACGCACGCCGCGAGCGGATCCTCCACCTCGAAGACGCCCGCGTCGCAGCCCTCATCGATGAGCGAGATCAAGCGCTCGCGGTCGAGCGCCTCCTGCTCCTCGATGGCGTCGGCGAGGGCCGGCGTGAAGCGCGCGAGATGCCGGGCGTTGAGCCACAGACGGGCGAGATCGACGGACTCCGACTCGATCCGGCGGACGAAGGCGGCCAGGCGCTCGAGCGGCTCCCCCTCCCCCGTCTGCAGCCGCTCCCGCTCACCCGAGACCGCCACGAGGAAGGCGGCCACCACGAGGTCCTCCGCCGCCGGGAAGTAGTGACTGATCAGGCCCGGCCGCACGCCGAGCCCGTCGGCGACCGCGCGCAGCGTGATCCGCTCGAGCCCCTCCTCGAGGGCGATCCGGGCCGCCTCCGCCAGGATCTCAGCGCGCCGCTCCTCGGGCTGCTTGCGCACCCGCGGCACACCTCCGCTTGACACCATGCGTCCCATCCTATTGGATTAGTGACCAATAGATCCCATTGGCCCCATGACCAATAGCAGCGCCGCTTCGTGTGTCATTCCAGCGACGATGCTCCGGGCTCTGCCGAGAGGAACCGCACGTGACCCAGCACTCAGACCCCCAGCAGGAATTCGTCGACGTCGCCACGCAGCCCGAGACGCGCGGCATCGAGCTCGTCGGCGAGTCCGAACGCCACGGCAGGCCCCGCGACCTCTTCGCCGTCTGGGCCGCGACGATGGTGAGCGTTCTCAACTTCACCATCGGCGCCTCCTTCACCGCCGTGCTCGGCCTCGAGATCTGGCAGGCCGCCGCCGTGACCCTCGCGGTCTCCCTCCTCTGGGTGCTCCCCGGCATCGTGGCCGTCAGCGGCCCAGCGGCCGGCACCTCGGGTTCCGTGATCCAGCGCGCGATCTACGGCTTCCGCGGCAACAAGATCGTCATCGCCTTCTACGGCTGGTTCATCTCGGGGGTCTTCCTCGCCCTCAACTGGGTCGCCTCCTCCTTCATGGGCGCCGAACTGCTCACACGCCTCGGGGTCGAGGACAAGACGATCGGGCTCGTCGCGGTCACCGCCGTCGTCTCGATCGTCACCGTGCTCGTCGCCGTCTACGGGCACGCGCTGATCCTCAAGGCCTACACGGCGCTGACCGCCGTGCTGCTGCTCATCTTCCTCGTCGTCACCGGCTTCATCCTGCCCACCGTCGACTGGAACTTCTCCCAGCCCGAGCCGCTCCACGGGGTCGCGCTCTGGTCGAGCCTCACCATCGCCTTCGCGATCCTCGCGTCCAGTCCGCTCTCCTTCTCCAACAGCGCCGACATGGCCCGCTACCTCCCCCGCGACGCGAAGCCGTCGCACATCGTCGCCGCGACGGCGCTCGGCGGCGCCATCCCCTGCGCCTTCTTCACCATCGTGGGCGCCCTGCTCGGCAGCGTCGTCTCGGCCGATGCGCTCGAGCTCGGCATCGAGTACGCCCTGCTCGACATGCTGCCCTCCTGGCTCGGCCCGGTCTTCGTGATCGGCGTCATCGTGAACACCGTCGCGCTCAACGGCATGACGACCTACACGGCCAGCATGGCCTTCCAGTCCATCGGCGTGCCGATCCGCCGCATCCCGTCGGCGATCCTCATCGGGGTGCTCGGCACGGCCTTCACGCTCTTCCTCGTGATGTCGACGAGCCTCATCGACGCGATCAACCTCATGCTGCAGTTCCTGCTCATCATCTCGGCCCCCACCATGGCCGTCTACGCGGCCGACATCGTGCTGCGCCGCAACCGCTACCGGGGGCTCGACCTCTTCGACGAGCGCCCGGGCGCCACCTTCTGGTACCACGGCGGGTTCAGCATCGCGGGGCTCGCCTCGGTCGTCGCCGGCGGCATCGCCACCGCGCTCTTCCTCTCGACCGACATCTGGACGGGGCCGCTGGGGGTCGCTCTCGGCTACATCGACCTCTCGGTGCCGGCGGGCATGCTCGTCTCGATCCTGTGCTACGTCGCCCTCGCCGGTCGCCGCGTCCGGGCCCAGGCGGCCGCGTGACCGCCGGCCCCGCCGCGCGAACACCGCGGGGCGCGTGAGCAGCGCAGGCCGCGTGAGCAGCGCGGACCGCGCGAGCAGCGCAGGCCGCGTGGCCGATAACGGTCGACCCTACTCCCCCATGCGGTTGCGGGTGCGCATCGCGCGCTCCGCCTCCCGCTTGTCCTGCTTCTCGCGCAGGGTCTGCCGCTTGTCGTACTCCTTCTTGCCCTTCGCGAGCGCGATCTCGACCTTCGCTCGCCCGTCGAGGAAGTAGAGCCTGAGCGGCACGATCGTCATGCCGCCCTCGCGGGTCTTCTGCCACAGCTTGTCGATCTGCTGCCGGTGCAGCAGCAGCTTGCGCTTGCGCCGGGGGGCGTGGTTCGTCCACGAGCCGTTGAGGTACTCGGGGATGTAGGCGGCGTCGAGCCACGCTTCGCCGTGCTCGATGAAGACGTAGCCGTCGACGAGCGAGGCGCGGCCCATGCGCAGCGACTTCACCTCGCTGCCCGTGAGCACCATCCCCGCCTCGTAGGTGTCGAGGATGTGGTAGTCGTGCCGGGCCTTCTTGTTCGAGGCGATCAGCTTCTCGCCGGTCTCCTTGGGCACGGGGCACCTCCTCATCTGACGGATCGGGCCGGGTTCCTCCCCCGGCCGCAAGGATCCAGCCTAGCGCACGGCGGCGGCGGACACACGGCGAGGCGCGGGCGCCGGGCACCGCCTGCCCCGGAGACCGCGCTGAACGGCGCGAAGCGCCACTGAACGGCGTCGGCCGGCTCCCCGCCCACGGGCGGGGAGCC
>NZ_JAEHOH010000013.1 GCF_016522505.1 Leucobacter chromiisoli
CTGCGTGCGGCGGTGTTCGTGGGGCTCGCGGCGTGCGTGTGCGTGCCGTTCGGGACGCTGTTGGCGGCGTGGATCGATCCGTTCTGGGGGAATGTGGCGTTCTCGTTGTATCTGGTGTTCATTCTCGTGCAGATGCTCTTCCGCAAGCTCCGGACGGGTCCTAAACGCGGCTAGGCCTCCGCGGGCAGCAGCTCCGCGACCGATTCCAGGATCTCGTCCGGGCGGAACGGGAAGCGCTCGATCTCCCGCTCGTCGGCGATCCCGGTCATCACGAGGATCGTGTGCAGGCCCGCCTCCATGCCGGCCACCACGTCGGTGTCCATGCGATCGCCGATCATCGCCGTGTTCTCGGAGTGGGCGCCGATGCGGTTGAGGGCCGAGCGGAACATCATGGGGTTGGGCTTGCCCACGATGTAGGGTTCCTTGCCGGTCGCCTTCGTGATGAGCGCGTTGATCGCGCCGGTCGCGGGCAGCGGCCCCTCCGAGCTCGGCCCGGTGGCGTCGGGGTTCGTCGAGATGAACCGGGCGCCGGCGTCGATCAGGCGGATCGCCTTCGTGATCGCCTCGAACGAGTAGTTGCGCGTCTCGCCGACGACCACGAAGTCGGGGTCGCTCTCGGTCATCACGTAGCCGGCGTCGTGCAGGGCGGTCAGGATCCCGGCCTCGCCGATCACGAACGCGCTGCCCCCGGGCTTCTGCTGCTTCAGGAACGCGGCGGTGGCGAGGGCGCTCGTCCAGATGCGGTCCTCGGGCACGTCGAGGCCGGAGGCGGCGAGGCGCGCGCTCAGGTCGCGCGCCGTGAAGATCGAGTTGTTGGTGAGCACCAGGTAGGGCCGCTCGGTCTCGCGCCAGTGCCGGATCAGGTCGGCGGCGCCGGGAATCGCGCGGTTCTCGTGGACGAGCACGCCGTCCATGTCGGTGAGCCAGCACTCGATGCCGGCCCGGGGATCCTGGGGCTCCTGCTGATCCTGCGTGCTCATGTCGCGCACCGTCTTCCGCTCGTGGGCTCGGGATCCCAGGGTATCCCGACGATGTGAACGGAGTGTTGCGTTGCGGTCCGCGGTCTCCACAGTGGCGTGGACTGCGCGCGAGCGGTATCAGGCGGGACCGGTTCCTCACTACGAGATGCGAGACGGATCCGGCCCCGGGGGATGAGACAGCGCCGCTGCTCAGGCCGGAGCGGTGATCCGGTTCCTTACCGCACCGAGGCCGGTGATCTCGACCTCCACAGTGTCGCCCTCATGGAGGTACATCTGGGGGCGCCGTGCATGACCCACTCCGCCGGGCGTACCGGTGAGCACGAGGTCGCCCGGGTTCAGCGGGAGGATCTGCGAGAGATAGGCTATGAGCTGCGCTGGAGAGAAGAGCAGGTCCGAGAGCTCCTCTTCCTGCACCGTCTCACCATTGACGGTGGTGCGCAGCACGGCCGAACTCAGGTCGAACTCGTCACGGGTGACGAGGACGGGGCCGACGGGCGTTGTGCGCGCCCACATCTTCCCCTGCAACCACTCGGGAGTACGGTTCTGCCAGCTCCGCATCGAGATGTCGTTCGCCACGGTGTAACCGGCGATGCAGGACTCGGCCGCGGTCTCGTCGACGCGGTAGGCTCGATCGCCGATGACGAAGGCGAGTTCGCCCTCCCAATCCATAGCGGAATCGAGGGGATTCGACTCGACATCGGCTGCTGCCCCGGTGAGGGTCTCGGGGAACTTCGCGAAGACGCTCGGGTACTCCGGTAGTTCTCGGCCCATCTCGAGGATGTGCTTGCGGTAGTTGAGGCCGATGCAGAGGATCTTGCCCGGTTCGAGAACCGGGGGCAGGAAGACCGCGTCCGATGCGGTGATGCTGGGCCCGGAAGCCTCGGCCGCGAGTTGTTCCCATCGGCCCGTTGCGAGCAGTTCACCGGCGTCGGCGTAACCATCGATCGGCGTCAGTCGGCCCTCGTCCACTCTGACGGCGGTGGTGCTGCCGCCGTGCTCGATCGTCGCGATTCTCATTCGGGGATCACCAGGTCGAAGTAACCCCAGTGCGAACCCTGGGGCAGCGCGCCCACCAGCATGCGGCCGCAGTTTTGTGCGACCACCTGCCCCGTGGCACGATGCTGGGTGCCTGCGTGAGCATCCCGGAAGAGGCGCTGCATGGTGCCGTTGCGCATGACGTGCGCACCGGCGAAGCGATGCATCAGCTGGGATATCTCGAGCACGGTCCGAGTCGAGAGTGACGAGGCGAGACGGGTCATGGTCTCCTGCTCGTCCGAGAGCGGGCTGTCTGCGAGCAGCGTATCCTCGTTGTTTCGCCACGTCGAACGGAGCAGCTCCATCGTGCCCTTGACATGCGAGTAGTGGCGGGCGAACTCGGCGTAGAATTCGTCGCTCACGAGCTCCTCATCACCGGTGTCCAGCCGGTCGCGGGTGAGGTCCCGCAGCTCGTCGATCATCCGGCGGCCGACTCCCTGCGCCCACGCGCCCTGGTTGAGGCCCGATACCAGGGCGGGGCCGAGCTTCGACCCGAATTCGGTCGCGTGCTGCTGGTCGGCTTCGGGTCGGAAGACGAAGCGCTCCGGCACCAGCAGGTCTTTCGCCGTGTAGTCGAAGCTCGCGGAGGCGCGGAGGCCCAGAGCGTTCCATTCGTCGAGGATCGAGACCTGCTCGCGGGCGACGATCGCGATGAGCATCTGATCCGACCCTTCGAGCTCGACGCACAGCGCCACGTGCGTGGCCATCGCGAGGCCGGGGGCGTACTTCCAGGTTCCCGAGATGCGGTAGCCCTCCTCTTCGCGCACGGCGCTGCCGCCGTGCTGCGTGGACTGCCCCGCGACGAGGAACTCCCCGTTCGCGGCGCTGAGCTCCTCGCGCACGTCGGCGGGGAGATGCTCGGTGGCATTCGCGGTCTCGCTCGTGATGACGCGTACGAGCCAGCCGAGCGACGGGTCGAGGTAGGAGACGTGCTCGATGATCTCGAGCATGTCGGTCGGCCGGGCTCCGTAGCCGCCGCGATCCTCGTCGACCAGCATGTCGAACACGCCGGTGTCCTTCAGCGCTGCCTGCACGGCTGGGGTGGGACGGTTCAGGCGCTCGGAAGCGGGGGCCTCGCGCTCGACGAGGTCGCGGAGACCGTCGATCGCGGTGATCAGCTGCGCGATCCGGACGCTCCGTTCGGGTGACGTGGTCATGATGATTTCCGTTTCGTGTGTTCCGTGTCGATGGGGTCAGCGGGCTGCCGCGAAGCTCAGGCGGTGTTCTCGGCTGCAGCGAGCTCGCTCCAGCGGCCGCGGTAGAACAGCAGGGGCTTGCTCTCATCGCGCTGGCCGAACGACTGCACTTCGCCGAGCAGCAGCACGTGGTCGCCGCCGTCATGGCCGGCCCAGGGCTGGCACTGGAAGAAGGCGAGCGAGTCGTTGATGCGCGGCGCCTGCTCTTCGGTGACCCACTCGATCTCGTGGCCCTCCTGTGGTTTGCCGGCGAACTGGAGCGCCGTGGCCAGCTGTTCGTTGCCGAGGATGTTGACGGCGAACGGCCGCTCCATCAAGTAGTTGAGCGCACGGGACGAGCGCATCAGGGAGATGAGCACGAGGGGCGGATCCATCGACACCGAGGTGAAGGAGTTCACCGTCACGCCGTGATACTCGCCCTTCGACTCGTAGGTGACCACCGCGACGCCGGTGGCGAAGTTGCCGAGCGTGTTGCGGAGGAGGCGCTGGTCCGACTGCATGGTCGGGACTGCGTGTTCGGTCGCAACGGCCTTCGCCCGCTCGGCGGAGGTGAAGATCTCAGTGTTCCACATCAAATCGGACACGGTACTGCCTTTCGGTTGTTCTGCTGCGGGTCCGTCGGGCCCGGAGTTCCTGAGGTCGTACGACCTTTACCGCGCTTCCTCGAAGACGTCGTTCGCCTCGGCGTACGACGATGCCGTGCCCTCGGGAAGGAGCTTGCGCAGGATGGGATAGACGATGAGCACGACGAACGGCGAGATGATGAAGCCGATCGAGAAGGTCCCGGTGACCATGAGCGCGATGCCGACGGAGGCGGCGATCGCCATCGTGATGAGGCCGGCCCAGTTCCAGTTCTCGACCTTCGCGCTGCTCGGGTCGTACTTGCCCCTTCGTACGATGTAGAAGTCGACGATCATGATGGCGGCCATCGAGAACGTCATGGCGCCGAGATAGGAGAGCCACTCGGTGAACTTCCCGAGGATGCCGCCTGCGATCATGATGAGCGCGATGACGTTGCCGACGACGACCATCAGCGGGCGGCCCGGCCGGCGGCCGGTGAGCGCGTCGACGATGTTCACGAGAGTGAGCGACCCCGAGTACGCGTTGATGGCCTGGGCCTTGGCCTGCGCCGCGTAGATGGTGAGGAACCCGAGCCAGCCCGCGAAGATGACGAAGAAGGCCCCGGTGTTGCCCATGACATAGCCGCCGGCCACCGCGCCGGCCTCCTCCGGGCTCATGCCCGCGTTGCGGGCGAGGAGGTAGTCGACGACCTGCGGAACGGCGCCCACCGTGACCATGCCGCCGAGGACCGTCATGATGATGTTCTGCGTGATGGGACCCGCTGCGGCGAGGATCGACACGTCCTTGTCGGACCGCGCATAGCGCGAGAAGTCCATCGTCACGAGTGCGATCGTGCCCGCGGTGGCTCCCATGACGCCGAATGCGGCTTGGAACTTCGCCCAGCCGTTTCCGGGGACCATACCCTCGTAGGTGAAGAAGTCGAGCGGGTTCGTCCCCTGGACCACATAGATCTGAATGATGAGCCAGACGGTGACGAGCAGAGTGATGGTGGTCATGATCGCGCTCGCTCGGAGCGCGAGCTTCAACCCGAAGATCGCGAGCAGGATCCACGCGAGCGTCAGGACGCCGTAGATGCAGACCTTCGTCATCAGGGTGTCCTCGAGCGAGAACATGACGAGCGTGCCCTCGTAGAGCAGCGCCGACTCGAGCGCCAGGAAGCCGAGGATCATGAAGGCGAAGATCGCGGATCCGAGGACCGAGCCCTTCTGGCCGAATCCGAAGATGCGCGAGGTGACGGTGCTCGAGACGCCGGTGCGGAAACCGATCGTGCCCAGCGCCTTGCCGAGGAAGACACCGATGATCGCGACGACCACGCCTGAGACCATGCCGATGCTGAAGCCCGCGAGCATGATGGAGAAGCCGCCGACGGCGAAGAGGACGAGGGCGGTGGCGACCGAGATCGGGCTCAGCGCCAGTTTCCAGCCGCTCTGCCGCTCGCCGTCGGGGACACGCTGGAGAGAGTGGTCTTCCGCGGCACGCGCGAGGTTGGATTGTTGCTTGACGCCGCTGTCAGCATTGCTATTCATGGGAAGTGCTCATTTCTGAAGGTCCGGATCGCCGCTCATCTTCGAGGACCGGCCGGACTCGTGGGAGGGGATGAGGGGGCTGCTGCACGATGTATTCGTGCAGCAGCCCGGGTGCTACTCTCCGCGAGAGGAGCCGGCGATCGCGATCGCCTCGATCTCGAGCAGGATCTCGGGCTTCGCGAGGTTCGAGACCTCGACGAGCGTGCAGGCGGGGAAGTCGCCGGAGAAGAACTCCTTGCGGGCTTCCCATACCTGGAGGTTGTTGGCGATGTTCGTAACGAAGATCGTCATCTTGACGATGTCGTCCATCGCCGCGCCGGAGGCTTCGACGAGGTGCTTGATCTTCTCGAAGACAACCTTCGCCTGCTCGTACTCGTTGTCTCCGAGCACGGTCTCGCGGTCCTTTCCCCGGGCGGTCATGCCCGAGACGAAGATCAGCTCGCCGATGGCGAGGCAGTTCGACCAGGTGCCCGGTGCGGGCTCGGGCACCTGTTCGGTGGTGACGCGTGTTTTCTGCATTGCTTGCTATTCCTTGTCTGTCGTGATGTGGGTGGAGCGGTCCATCTGGCTCAGAGCGAGATCCTGTCGTCCCAGGCGCTCGTCCCGCTCCAGTTGATGCACACGCTCTGGCGGCGCGCGAAGCCCTTCCAAGCGTCAGAGCCCGCGGTGCGACCGCCGCCGGTCTCCTTCTCCCCGCCGAAAGCTGCGCCGACATCGGCGCCCGTGGTCCCCATGTTGATGCGCACGATGCCGCAGTCGCTGCCGCGAGCCGAGAGGAAGGCCTCGATGTTCATCATGTTGGTGCTGTGCATTCCCGAGGCGAGGCCCTGGGCGACGTCGTTGTGGATCCGGATCGCCTCGTCGAGCGTCTCGTAGGTGAGCACGGAGACGATCGGCACGAAGGTCTCCTCCTGCGCCGCGTGCGAGTCGGGCCGCACTCCGGTGAGGATCGCCGCCTCCACGTAGCTGCCCGGACGATCGATCGTCTGCCCGCCGTAGGCGAGGGTGGCGCCGTCGGCGACGGCCCGATCGATCACCACACGGTAGTCGGCGACGGCGCCGTCGTCGATGAGCGGGCCAACGAGCGTGCCTGGGTCGCGCGGGTCGCCGATCCTCACCTGAGCGAATGCCCGGCCCATGAGTTCGACCAGTTCGTCGGCGATGCTCGAGTGCGCGATGACGCGACGGGTGCTGGTGCAGCGCTGGCCTGTCGTCCCGACCGCGCCGAACGCGATCGCCTTCGCCGCGAGGGCGAGATCGGCGGTCTCGTCGACGATGCAGCCGTTATTGCCCGAGCACTCGAGCTGGTATCGGCGACCGAGCGTGCTGCTCACGATGTCGGCGACGAGCTTGCCGACACCGGTGGAGCCGGTGAACGAGATCATCGCGACACGGGTGTCGCGCACCATCAGTTCGCCCACGGCGTTGTCACCGGGAATGAAGAGCGAGAAGACGCCCTGGTGGCCCATCTCCTCGGCGACTCGGTTCACGACGCGCTGGATCGCGAGCGCGGTGAGGGGCACTTTGGGGCTCGGCTTCCAGATGACGGTGTTGCCGGTGATCGCGGAGAGGAACCCATTCTGCGCCCAGACGGCGGCGGGGAAGTTGTAGGCGCTGATGATGCCGACGACCCCGATCGGCAGCCACTGATCGTACATGCGGTGCTCGACCCGTTGCGACTGCTGCGAGAAGCCGTACATCATGCGCGACTGACCAGCTGCGAGCATCGCCATGTCGACGGTCTCGCGCAGCTCGCCCTTGGCCTCCATGATCGACTTGCCCGTATCGATTGCCACGATGGCGGCGAGTGCGTCCATGTTGTCTTCGACGGCTTCGCCGATGCGGCGCACGAACTCGCCGCGACGAGGCGCCGGCACCATGCGCCAGCGGCGCTGCGCCTCCTCGGCTTCCACGATGATCCGTTCGTAGTCGTCGGCGGTCGCCGATGCGACCCTGGCGTAGACCTCGCCGTCGGCGGGGCAGACGGCGTCGATCAGCTCGCGACCTTCGGTCGGAGCCCAGCCGGCCGAAGAGGAGTAGGCGCCGGAATTGATGTCCTCGATGCCCGCGGCGGCCAGCGCCTCGTCGGCATCGAAGAGTGTGGTGGTGGACATGTGCGTCTCTTTCGGTTGGTGGGTGGGAGGCCGGCCGTCGGAGCGGGTCGCGAGACCGCTGCCGAGTCGGCCATCAGTCCTTGGCGAGGAAATCGCCGATGGTCTCATCGGTGTGATACTCGGGCTTCTCGTAGTAGTGCGGGCCGTCGTAGATCTCGACTAGCACGCTCTTCTCGTGGGCGATGGTCGGGCCATGGGGATGGTCCTTCGGGTTCATGTAGAACGAGCCGGGCCTGAGGCGCAGGCCGGAATCGACGTACTCGTAATCCCCGCTCACGCAGTACATGAACTGGTTCGAGGCGTGGGTGTGCTTGGTCGGGATCCGCCCGCCCTGCTCGTAGTCGAGCAGAGCGATCGAAGCGCCGGTCTCGGGGTTCTTGAAGAGGAAGTACTGGCGGAAACCGTACTCGGGGTAGTCGATCCATTCGTCCTCGACGAGGTCGGTCTCGTGTACGAGCTTCTCGAGGCTTTCGGGGGAGATGTTCATGGTTGTGCTCCTGGGGTTCTGGGTCAGTGTTGCTCGGGGCGCCCGGCGGCGACCCATTCGTCGTATTCGACGCGGCTCTCGGGAGTGGCAGGGAAGAGGCCGAGGATCGACCTGCCCCGGGCGATCTCGCGGGCCGCGAACTGCTCGTACTCGACCGCGGCGAGTGCCGCCTCCGCGACTTCCGTGACGAGCTCGCGGGGGATCACGGCAACGCCGTCGCCGTCACCGACGAGCACGTCTCCGGGGTAGACGGCCACGCCCGCACAGCCGATGGGTTCGTTGAGAGCGATGGGATGCATGCGGATCGGTGTCGCCGCGGGCGCGGCTTCCCGCTGATAGCAGGGGAGTCCGGTCTGCGCGATCGCGTCGATATCGCGGAAGCCGCCGTCGGTCACGGCGCCGGCGACGCCGCGATGCACGAGGCGGGCAGCCATCATGTCGCCCATGGACGCGCCTCCGAGACAGCCGAACGCGTCGACGACGAGCACGGCGCCGCTCGGGCACTGCTCGATCGCGATGCGGTGCAGGTTGTCGTCGCGGGAGTAGTCGCCCATCGAATCGATGTCTTCTCTGGCGGGGATGAAGCGCAGCGTGTACGCCGGCCCGACGAGTTGCCGTTGCGAGCCATTCAACGGCTTCAGCCCCGGCATCATGATGTTCCGGAAACCGTGGCCGAGCAGCACGTTCGCTACATTCGCCGACCCGACGCGCTCGAGCTTCACACGGGTCTCAGCATCGAGCGAGAAGCAGACCCCGTCCCGTGACTCGGCTGCGGTCTTGGCGCTCATTGGAAGAACTCCAGTGGCGGGCGGTTGCCCCACTGCGTCGTCTCGCTGGCGGTTCCGTTGAACTTACCCGGCTTGAAGTCGGCGTCGACCACATCGCCATCGGTGTAGTGCTCGATGCGGAACCCGAACGGATCTTTCCAGTAGTCGAAGACCTGACTGCCGAGCAGGTGACGGCCGACGCCCACGTCGGAAGCGTAGCCCTGCTCGACCAGGTAGTCGTGCGAGGCCATGACCGCGTCGAGATCGATGACCTCGAACGCGGAGTGGTGCACCCCTACCCAGTCGGACTGCAGGATCAGGGCGAAGTGATGGTCGACGAGTTGCTTGCCGAGGTCGAGGCGTACGAAGGTGCCGACGATCGGACCGTCCTGGCCCGGGGGCAGGAAGTAGTCGGAATCGAGCCAGTTGAAGCGCGCCTTGAACCAGGCCATCGTCTCATCGTGATCCCTGACGTGGAGCACGAAGTGGCCGAGCCGCGCGATGGTGGCAGGTGCGACGGGCGCACGCACCGGATCGTATACGCGATTCTTGTCGCGGATGTTGTTGAAGAGGTTCGGCTCGCGATCGAAGATCGGTTCGGCCTTCTCGCGACCCCAGATCGCCTTGATCTCGATGCCGTCGGGGGTGTGCATGATGACCTCGTAGCCGCCACCGGGCTCGGTGCTCTCCTGGACCGGGCCCGATCCCTCGAAAGTGGCGAGCTCCTCGAGGTCGGCCAATGCAGCCATCTCGAACGAAGCTCCGATGAAGCGCTGCTTCTCGGCCTTACGCGTCACGTGGATGTGGCGCTGCGGGCCGGTGCCGCGCATGTACAGCGTCTCAGCGTCGCTGCCCTCGGCCTTCGTCATGCCGAAGGCTGTGAGAAAACCCTCCATGGCATCGAGGTCGGGCGCCATGTAGGTGACCTGGGCGAGGTCCACTGCGGTTGCCATGTTCTCCTCCTTGAAAACAGTTGTTGGTGCGGGGCGGGGAGGATCTCTCCGCCCCGGGTTCCGGTGCAGCCACCGGGATGTCGGTCTCGCTCGTGGCGAGGCCGGTCGGATCAGGCTCTCGAGAGAATGCTGATGTCGTCGGGGTTCACGAGATCAGGCACGGTCCAGCCGTCGCGGTCGTACTCGTCCATCGCCGACTGCGCGAAGCCGCGGCAGTACTCGAGGGTGCCGGTGTTCATCGCGCCGAAGAGATTGGTCTGGCGCGTGACGTCGTTGCTGCCGATGTAGTTGATCTCGTAGAGCTCGTGGCGAGCACCGAACTCGGTGCCGATCGAATCCCAGAGCATCTTCATGACCTTCACGCGCTCCTCGGCGGTGATGCCGCCGGTGCCGCGCAGGTAGGTGTCGAGGTATCCCTTGATCTCAGGGGTGTCGAAGTCGATCGCGTGCGAGTTCAGATAGATGAGGCCGCTCGCTACGATCTGCTCGATGATGTTCTTGATCTTCGGCATGGCCAGCTGGTTCATGACTCGATAGGCACCTGCGAAGTGCGAGTCGGGCTGGATCATGCCGTTCTTCCACGGCACCTCGCTCTTGGCCATGGCATCCGAGAGCGCCCAGAAGGTGTTGCGCCAGGCGATGACTTCCCCGAGCTGTGACTTCACGCCGTGGAAGCCGCCGGCACCGGTGACATCGAGCGCACGGGAGAGCAGACCGACGAGGAAGTCCATCTTGACGGCGAAGCGGGTGCATCCGTGCAGCGAGGCGCGTTCGAGGTAGCCCGAGTGCACGTTGTAGCGGTTCGCCTGCTCGAGGTCGTTGTGGATGAATACGTTCTCCCAGGGCACGAACACGTCGTCGAGCACGAGGATCGCATCGTTCTCGTCCAGGCGGCTCGAGAGCGGGTAATCAAAGGGGCTGCCGAGCACACCGGCGCGGTACTCGTTCGAGACACGACAGAGCAGCTTCACTCCAGGAGAGTTCGTCGGCATGATGAACACCGGCGAGTACGCCGGGTCCTGGATGGCGACCTGGCCGACGTGACCGATGAAGGTGTAGTGGGTGAGCGCCGATCCCGTCGCGACGACCTTCGCACCCGAGACGTAGATGCCCTCTTCTGTCTCGCGGGTCACCCGGATGAAGACGTCCTTGCCGGCATCCTCGCCGGAGGCTCGATCGACCGGCGGATTCATGATGGCGTGGTTGATGTAGTAGGTCTTCTCCTGGGCCTTGCGGTACCAGTTGCGCGCGTTCTCCTCGAAGCCGCGGTAGAACTCGGCGTTCGCGCCGAGCGTGCCGAGGAAGCAGCCCTTGTAGTCGGGGGAGCGGCCCATCCAGCCCCAGGCGATCTTCTGCCACTCGGCGATCGCGTCGCGCGACTTCACCTGCTCCTCGACCGTCGTTGCGGCGCGGTAGAAGGGGTGCGTGTAGCCGCCCCACTCGGTGGGGGTCGTCAGCACGTCCTTGCGAGCCGGGTCGTGCATCGCGTCGTACATTCTGGCGATCATGCGGGCCGAGTTGCGGAATGCCGGGTGCTTGGCGATGTTCTCGACGCGCTCGCCGTAGATCCACACCTCACGGCCGTCATTCAGACTGTCGAGATACTCCTGGCCCGTGAACGGCCGGTGGGCTTGTTCAACGCCACCGAAATCATGCTCTTGCGTCATCGTCGATCGCTGTCCTCTCCGACATTGGAAATCGCAAACTACGGCCTTCGGCGGAAGGTCGCCGCAGGCTCAGAAAGACGCCGATACCCGGTCGCGATCCTGACTGCGCGCCTCGGGCGGTGCATCTGGGGAAGATCTTGTGCGAGGGGTATACGAAGTGTCAACGGGGGGCATGCGAAACGGTGCTCTCACAGGGCGCTCGCACGCATCAGGAGCCGGGAGGAGTTCGAGGTGAGAGCGCTTAAAAGACCTAATGAACAGGAGTTTTATCGGGGAGCGTCGTGAAGGCTCCCGGGTATACGCTAGACAATGGTGCAGCATACGCCCGGTGCCGCCGCACGATCCGTCAACTGGGAGCGGTCGCCCTCACCAGCCTCTTAGTGGCGCGGTCCGAACCCGCCATCGACGTGGCAAGGTCGAGCCAACGGGTGATGAGGGGCGTCCGCTCGGTGCCTTTGCGGAGTGCAAGTGTGACCTGCATCGGCTTGAGCCAGCGCGGAGGAGGAGCCGCCCCCACCCTCGGGTCGTGCGCGCAGATCCTCTCGGTGCTCGGAGACACCCCTATGCCGGCAGCGACGAGGGGGATGGCGGTCTGCGGATTCGAGACCAGGATCGAATCGAACGACGGTGTGCCGGCGAGTTCCGACTCCACTGCTTCGAGCATGCCCGGCATGCCGGGCACTCGGTGGGGCAGGATCCAGCGGCCCCAGTCCCGGCCTTCTGGGTGCCGCTCCGCGGCTCTTGCAGCCGGCACGGCCAACCGCAGGTCGATCTTCCTGAGTGGCAGCCAGTCGAATCGCTCCCGGATGGGAGTCGCGATGTCCTCTGGCGCCCACGGAATGCAGCCGATATCAAACTCGCCGGTGCCGAGCCCCTCAAGGACGGCTCGAGGGTTGGTATCGGTCAGTGCGACTCGCACGTCAGGAGCCAGCGCCGCGAAGCTCGAGAGCACGTCGGCGATCACTTCGTGGATCACCATGGGTTCGGCGCCGATGCGCAGCTCCCCCAGGAGGCCCGTACCCATGAGCTTCAGCACTCGCTCGACGCGGTTCCGCGCGGCGAGCATCATCCCGCCCTGCGAAAGCAGGTATCTTCCGGCGCTGGTGGGGCGCACGCCATGGGGCGAACGCACGAGCAACTGCACTCCTACCTCCTGCTCAAGACGGGAGATGGCGGAGCTGAGCGGAGGTTGGGTCATGTTCAGCGCTTTCGCCGCCTGAGACACCGATCCGGCTTTTACCACTGCTTCGAAATACTCCAGCTGCCGGAAATCCATGGCGCAACTGTAGCCCCTGCGCGGGTTCCCGGGAAGGTTGTTCGCGGTTTGCGCCTTGCTCCGCAGCCAGTGCTCCCGCTGTGTGGGCGTGCTTCCGCCGGATCCGGGAAACGAGGTGCGCGGCTCTCGCGAGTGTGGCGGGTGCAGAAGTCGGTGGTCACTGGCACACTATGGATATGCACGAGCGCGCAGGCCGACTGGCCCAACCCGAGGATCTCGTCGACGTCGACGAACTGCTCACCGCGTACGCCGAGGTCGCGCCCGACCCGGCGGATCCCGCGCAGCGGGTCGTCTTCGGCACCTCGGGGCATCGCGGCTCCTCGCTGAACGGCTCGTTCAACGAGGCGCACATCGTCGCGATCAGCGCGGCGATCGCCGAGTATCGCGCGGCCCAGGGCATCGCGGGTCCCCTGTTCATCGGCGCCGACACGCACCCCCTCTCGGCCCCGGCCGAGCACACGGCGCGCGAGGTGCTGTCGGCGGCGGGCGTCCGGGTGCTCGCCCGCTCGGGCAGCGGCGACGAGGTCTACGTGCCGACCCCGGCCGTGAGCCACGCGATCCTCACCCACAACCGCGGGCGGGCGGCCGACGATCCCGATCGCGCCGACGGCATCGTGGTCACCCCGAGCCACAACCCGCCGAAGGACGGGGGATTCAAGTACAACCCTCCGCACGGCGGGCCCGCGGACTCCGACGCGACCGGGTGGATCGCGGAACGCGCCAACGAGCTGCTCAAGAGCGGAGTCTCGGCGATCCCGCGCGCCACCGAGGACGGCATCGGTGGCACCCCTGTCGGCCGCTACGACTTCCTCGGCAACTACGTCGAGGATCTCGAGAACGTGATCGACATCGCCGCCATCCGCAAGGCGGGGATCCGTCTGGGGGCCCACCCGCTGGGCGGCGCGAGCGTCGCCTACTGGGCTGCGATCCGCGATCGCTACGACCTCGACATCACGGTGCTCGGCCCCGGTGTCGACCCGCAGTGGGCGTTCATGCACCTCGACTGGGACGGCAAGATCCGCATGGATCCCTCCTCGGCGTCCGTCATGGCCACCGTCGACGCGTACCGCGACGACTTCCCGATCGTCACGGGCAACGACGCCGACGCCGACCGGCACGGCATCGTGACCGCCGACGGCGGCCTGATGAACCCGAACCACTACCTCGCCGTCGCGATCGACTACCTGCTGTCGCACCGCCCCGACTGGCCGGTGGAGGCCGGGATCGGCAAGACGCTCGTCTCCTCGGGGCTGATCGACCGCGTGGTCGCCTCGCACGGGCGCCGGCTGCTCGAGGTGCCGGTCGGCTTCAAGTGGTTCGTGCCGGGTCTCTCCTCGGGCGACGTCGTGTTCGGCGGCGAGGAGAGCGCGGGCGCCTCGTTCCAGCGCTTCGACGGCTCCGCGTGGAGCACGGACAAGGACGGGATCCTGCTCGCCCTCCTCGCGGCCGAGATCCAGGCCGTCACGGGGCAGTCGCCGTCCGAGCGGTACCGCGAGCTGGTCGATCGCTTCGGCGAGCCGGCGTACGCGCGCGTCGACGCGGCCGCCACCCCCGATCAGAAGGCCCGCCTGGGAGCGCTCTCGCCCGACGATGTCACCGACACCGAGCTGGCCGGCGACCCGATCACCGGAATCCTCACCTCGGCGCCCGGCAACGATGCGCCGATCGGCGGGCTCAAGGTGCAGACCGACCACGCATGGTTCGCGGCGCGCCCCTCCGGCACCGAAGACGTCATGAAGATCTACTCGGAGTCGTTCCGCGGGCCCGAGCACCTCGCCGAGGTGCAGGCGGCGGCGCGGGCGCTCGTCGCCCGCGTGCTCGGCTGACCGGCTCGCGCCGGCGTTCCGCACCGGCGCGAGCCAGGCGCGGGGGCCGGAGTCTCTCGCGCCCTTCGCCCCGCAACGAGGCCCCGTGCGGCGGGGCGGGCGGCCCCGCGAGCGGTACGCTTGATCCCATGTCAGACGCCTCGCACGACGCACGCCGCCGCTACTCCTACCTGGGCCCGGCCGGCACGTTCACCGAGGCGGCGCTGAAGCAGGTGCCCGAGGCCGCGGGCCAGGAGTGGTGCCCCGTCGCGAACCTCGGCGAGGCCCTCGACGACGTGATCACGGGCTGCAGCGACGCCGCCATGATCGCGATCGAGAACTCGATCGACGGCGGCGTCACGGTCGCGCAGGACGCGCTCGCGACGATCTCGGGTCTGCGCATCATCGGCGAGTACCTGGTGCCGGTGCGCTTCGTGCTGGTGGCGCGCCCCGGCACGAAGCTCGAGGACGTGGGCGTGGTCGCGGCGCATCCGGTCGCCTACGGCCAGTGCCGCGCCTGGCTCGACGATCAGATCCCGCGCCACCGCCACCTGCCGGCGACCTCGAACGTGCAGGCCGCGGTCGACCTCGTGGCGGCCGACTCGAGCGTCGACGCGGCCATCGCTCCGCCCGGCATCGAGGAGCACTACGACGTCGAGGTGCTCGCGGAGGGCATCGCCGAGAACCCCGACGCCGTGACGCGCTTCGTGCTGGTCGGCCGCACGGCGCCCGTGGCGCCGCCCACGGGCGCCGACAAGACGAGCCTCATCGTCGAGCTGCCCGAGGATCGATCCGGCGCCCTGCTCGAACTGCTCGAGCAGTTCGCGGCCCGCGGGGTGAACCTCACGCTGCTCGCCTCGCGCCCGATCGGGGATCGGATGGGGCGGTACCGCTTCGTCATCGACGCCGAGGGGCACGTCATGGACGAGCGCGTCGCCGACGCGCTGCTCGGGGTGAAGCGATACAGCCCGCGCGTCGTCTTCCTGGGCTCCTATCCCCGGGCGGACCGCGTCGCCGCGACCACGCGCAGGGTGCACGACGACGAGACCTTCCGGGACGCCCGCGACTGGCTGCGCGGCGTGATCGAGGGGACCCCCGACGGCGACGCCTGACGCCCGGTGAACGCTCCGCGTCCGGCTACCGGCCGCCACCCCTCGCTTCGCTCCGTGGGCTGCCGCGAAGCGGCACCGCGGCCCCGGTGAACGCTCCGCGTTCACATATCGGGGCCGCCACCCCTCGCTTCGCTCCGTGGGTCTGGCGCGGTAGCGCCAGCGCGGCTGGTATCCGAACGCTCCGCGTCCGGCTACCGGCCGCGCCAATGCGGAAGGGTCCGCACGAGGAGCGCGCCGGGGTCGACCTTCCCGTTCACCGCGAGCGCGAGACCGAAGTCGTCCCCGTCGAGCTGCACCGGCTCGGGCTCGGGAACCGACAGCGCATAGCGGGTGGCGCGCACGTAGGTGACGTTGCGGGTGTCGTTGGCGAGGTCGATGATCTTGCGACCCGTCTTCGTCTTGCGCAGCACCCCGTTCTCCCAGCCGATCTTGTTCCAGATGCGCAGCCAGGAGAACGCGCCGAGCGGCCGGAGCGCCACCACGTCGAGCTGCCCGTCGTCGACGGCGGCGTCGGGGATCAGCAGCACGCCGCCCGGCATGAGCCCGCAGTTGCCGATCATCACCGTGTACACCGTGAGGGCCCTCGGCTCGGAGCCGTCGACGGAGTAGTGGATGCGCAGCGGAGCGTCCTTGACGATCGTGCGCAGGCCGGCGTCGACGTACGCCAGCCAGCCGAGCCGCTTCTTGAGGGTCGCCCGGGTCGCCATGATGGTGCGGGCGTCGAGCCCCATCCCCGCCAGTACGAGGAAGACGTGCTCGTCCTCGGAGTCGTCCTGCCGCACGATGCGCACGACGCCGAGGTCGATGGGGCGGTTGTGCCCGCGGAAGGCTGCGCGGACGATCTCGCCCATGCCGGTGAGCGGGATGCCGAGGTTGCGGGCGAGCAGATTGCCCGTGCCCTGCGGCACGACCGCGAGCGGGATCCCGGTGCCGCGCAGCGCCTCCGCGACCGCGCGCACCGTGCCGTCGCCGCCCGAGGCGAGCACCACGCTCGCACCGTCGGCGATCGCCTGCTCCGTCGCCGCGACGCCGGCATCGTGCTCAGCGGTCTCGTACCAGCGGGTCGGAGCCCAGCCCGCCCCGGCCTCCTCCCGGCGCACCGCCGCCCGCAGAGCGGGCAGATCCGTCTTGAAGGGCTGATACACGACGGCCGCGCCTGGCTGCGGGCGTGCGACGGTATCGACCATGAGCACCAGGGTACCGCTCGCATCGGTGGCGCCCTGGCGACCCGAAGGGGCGTCGCGGCTAGACTTGCCGGTGTGATAGATCCCGTTCTGCTCCGCACCGACCCCGAGGCCGTCAAGCGTTCGCAGCGCGCACGAGGCAACGACGAGGCGGTGGTGGATCAGGCGCTCGCCGCCGACGAGGCGCGCCGAGCCGCGCTCGCCGAGTTCGAGAGCCTGCGCGCCGAGCAGAACCAGTTCGGCAAGCAGGTGAAGGCCGCCTCGAAGGAGGAGAAGCCGGCGCTCATCTCGCAGGCGCAGGCGCTCGCCGCCCGCGTGAAGGACGCCGAGGCCCGCGCCAAGGAGGCCGAGGCGCTCTTCGGAGAGATCGCGATGCGGGTCGAGAACATCGTCATCGACGGGGTGCCCGCGGGCGGGGAGGAGAACTTCGTCACGCTGCGCGAGGTCGGCGAGATCCCGGGCTTCGACTTCGAGCCGCGCGACCACCTCGAGCTCGGCGAGCTGCTCGGCGCGATCGACATGGAGCGCGGCGCCAAGGTCTCGGGCGCCCGGTTCTACTTCCTGCGCGGCGTCGGGGCGCGGCTCGAGCTCGCGCTCATGAACATGGCCCTCGACCGGGCGCTCGCGAACGGCTTCACCCCGCTCATCACGCCCACGCTGGTGCGCCCCGAGGTGATGCGGGGAACGGGCTTCCTCGGCGACCATGCGAGCGAGGTCTACCACCTGCCCGAGGACGACCTCTTCCTGACCGGCACGAGCGAGGTCGCCCTCGCCGGCTACCACGCCGACGAGATCCTCGACCTGGCGGAGGGTCCGCTGCGCTACGCCGGCTGGTCGACCTGCTACCGGCGCGAGGCCGGCTCTCACGGCAAGGACACCCGCGGAATCCTGCGCGTGCATCAGTTCAACAAGCTCGAGATGTTCGTCTACGCCGATCCCGCTGAGGCGGAGGCGGAGCACGACCGCCTGGTCGCGTGGCAGGAGGAGATGCTGCAGTCGCTCGGTCTCGGCTACCGCGTGATCGACGTCGCGGCGGGCGATCTCGGCTCGAGCGCCGCGCGCAAGTTCGACATCGAGGCCTGGGTGCCGACGCAGGGCACGTACCGCGAGCTGACCTCGACGTCGAACTGCACCACGTACCAGGCGCGCCGGCTGGCGACCCGCTTCCGCACCGAGAGCGGCAAGACGGCCCCCGTCGCGACGCTCAACGGCACACTCGCGACCACGCGCTGGATCGTGGCGATCCTCGAGACGCACCAGCGCGCCGACGGCAGCGTGACGGTGCCCGAGGCGCTGCGCCCCTACCTCGGCGGCCTCGAGGTGCTCGAGCCGCTCGGCAGGGCGTGAGCATGGCGGCCACGCGAGTCGCGCAGGCGGATCGGCACATCGTCGCCCTCGACCTCGACGGCACGGTGCTGTTCCACGACAGCACCTTCGAACCCGAGCTCGGAGCCGCGATCCGCGCCCTGCACGAGGCCGGCCACGAGGTCGTCGTCTCGACCGGGCGCTCGGTCGACGCCACGCTCCCCGTGGTCGAGCAGCTGCGGATCCGACCGGAGTGGGTGATCTGCTCCAACGGCGCGGTGACGCTGAGACGCGATCCCCTCGCCGAGCGCTCCTACCGCCGCGAGTACGTCGAGGCGTTCGACGCGACCGACGTGCTGCAGCGCATCCGATCGCACCTCGTCACGGCCCGCTTCGCCGTCGAGGTGACGGACGGCACCTTCCTCTACACCGAGCCGATCCCGGCGGGCACGCTGCCCGCGGCGCAGCGACAGGTCTCGTTCGACGAGCTGCTCGGCGTCCAGGCGACCCGCGTCGTGGTGGTCTCGCCCGACCATCACCTCGAGGACTTCCTCCAGGTGGTCGAGTCGATGGGGCTCGTGAACGTGGCGTACGCAGTCGGGTGGACAGCGTGGCTCGACATCGCCCCCGAGGGCGTGAACAAGGCGAGCGCGCTCGAGGTGGTCGCGGCCCGGCTCGGGATCGACCGCTCCAGGGTCTTCGCGGCGGGCGACGGGCAGAACGACATCGACATGCTGCGGTGGGTGGCCCGGCACGGCGACGCGGTCGCGATGGGGCAGGCGACGGCCGAGGTGAAGGCGGTCGCCTCCCGCGTCACCGGCACCGTCGAGGAGATCGGCCTGCTCGCCGCGCTGCGGGACCGCTTCGCCGGGCTCCTGTAACCGGCGTCGGTCACGCCGGGTGCGCGCTCCGGCTCCTCGGGGGAGCGTGCCCGAAACCGGCCTCTGGAACTCGCTCCCCGAGCGGGGATACTCCGTGCCTCTCCGGGCCGCGTCCGGTAAAGCCGTGTTGTAGGCTCGTCTGCGGAGGGTTGTCCGAGCGGCCGAAGGAACTTGTCTTGAAAACAAGCAGGCGGTAACCCCGTCTCAGGGGTTCAAATCCCCTACCCTCCGCCACGAATGCCCGGTCAGATCCTGTTTCTGGCCGGGCATGCAGGTGTCGTCGGGTCGTCTGCGATCGTGCGCGGCACCGCTCCAAGGGCGCTTCCAGCGGCTTCGGGTACATTCGTTCAGGTATTCGTGGGCCCGACCTCGGGCCCGCCACGTGAACGGGGACGGAATGGCGCGTAGACACAGCGAAGAGGTGGACCGCATGGCGAGCGCTCGCCACGGCAGGCTTCGCCGCTCGAGCGGCTGGTTGAACGCCGGCCGCGTGCTGCTCACGGCCGTGCTCGTCATGGCGCTCAGCGGCGCCTCCGTGGTCGCGTACGCGGCGTGGGGGCTGTGGTCCGACGTGAAGACCGTCGACCTGAACCCCGACACCCCCGATGCGGTCGGCGCCGGCTCGGAGGCCGTGGACGGGCCGCTCACGATCCTCCTCGTGGGCTCGGACTCGCGCGAGGGTCAGAGCCTCGACGACGGCGAGACCGGCGAGCTCAACGACGTGAACCTGCTGCTGCACGTCTCCGCGGACCATCAGAACGCGACCGTCATCAGCTTCCCCCGCGACCTCATGCTGCCGATCCCGAGCTGCCCCGGCCCGAACGGGGAACCCGACTACTTCCCGGCGATGAGCGAGCAGCAGCTCAACTCCACCCTCAGCGAGGGCGGCCTGCCTTGCGTGGCGCGCACCCTGCAGGAGCTCACGGGCCTCGATATCCCGTATGCGGGCCTCATCACGTTCGACGGCGTCATCGCCATGTCCAATGCGATCGGCGGCGTCGACGTGTGCCTCACCCAGCCGATCGAGGATCCGATGACCGGCCTGTCGCTGCCCGCCGGCGACAACACCCTCGTCGGGGGCGATGCGCTGCAGTTCCTGCGCACCCGCTACGGCGTCGGCAACGGCGGCGACACGAGCCGCATCAGCAACCAGCAGGTGTTCATGTCGAGCATGGTGCGCCAGCTGAGGAGCGCGGACACGCTCGGCAACCCGGCGAAGGTGTACTCGCTCGCGAAGGCCGGCGTCGAGAACATGACCCTCTCGAGCAACATGGCGGACGTATCGTTCATGCAGCGGGTGGCCAGCACGGTGAAGGACATCGACCTCGAGCGCATCAACTTCGTGCAGTACCCCACGCAGACGCACCCCTACCAGGCCGGCCGGCTCACCCCCGACAGCGAGGCGGGCGACCTCCTGATGGAGATCATCGCGAGCGGACAGGCCTTCGAGGTCACCGCGACGGGCGAGGGCGTGCAGGCCGAGGGGCAGGATCCGGCGGCCCCGCCGACCGAGGGTGAGACGCCGCCCACCGAGGGCGAGACCCCTCCGACCGAGGGGGAGGCGCCCCCGACCGAGGGCGAGACGCCTCCGACCGAGGGGGCGAGCGACGGCCCGGTGCAGCTGCCGCCTGGCGTCACTGGCCAGAGCGCGGCGAACCAGACGTGCTCCGCGGGCAGGACGGTCTTCTAGTCTGATAGTCGTCGGAGAACTCGGCACCGATTTCGTGAGCCGAGTATCGTCGCGTAGGATGTTCTACGGAGATATGCCGGAGCGGCCGAACGGACTTCACTGCTAATGAAGGGTCGGGCTACAACTCGACCGGGGGTTCAAATCCCCCTATCTCCGCCGAAAGAGCCGGGTCCCGCGATGCGGGGCCCGGCTCTTCTCCGTGTACGGGGTCCGGGCGGAGCGGCCCCGTACACGGAGAGACCCCGCCGCGAGGCGCTCGAGTCAGGAGGTGCGCAGCGCGTGCAGTCGCTCGACGGCGGTGCGGAGCGTCGCCTCGTCCTTGACGAAGGTGAACCGCACCCAGGGCGCGAGCGCCCGGGCCGTCGCGGAACCCTCGGCGCAGAACGCCGAGAGTGGGACGCAGGCGACGCCCGCGAGCTCGGGCAGAGCGCGGGCGAAGGCGGCGCCGTCCGGCATCTCGGACGTGAGGAACGGCGTCGCATCGGCGCACACGAAGTACGTGCCCCCCGGCACGTTCACCTCGAACCCCGCCTCGCGCAGACCGGCCACGAGCAGATCGCGGCGCCGTGCGAGGGAGTCCCGCAGCTCGTCGACGTCGGCCCGCCCCTCGGTGAGCGCGCGGGCGACGGCGGGCTGGAACGGCGCGCCCCCGGAGTAGGTGAGGAACTGCTTGATCGCGATCACCGCCTCGATGAGCGCGGCGGGGCCCGAGACCCAACCGATCTTCCAGCCGGTCAGCGAGAAGGTCTTGCCCGCCGAGGAGATCGTGAGCGTGCGCTCGGCCATGCCCGGCAGCGTGGCGAGGGGCGTGTGGCTCAGGCCGTCGAAGGTGAGGTGCTCGTACACCTCGTCGGTGACGACCACGGCGTCGACCTCGACCGCCGCCTCGGCGATGAGCCGCAGCTCCTCGGCGGAGAGCACCGTACCCGTCGGGTTGTGCGGGGTGTTCACCAGGATGAGGCGCGTGCGGGGGCCGACGGCCGCCCGCAGGGCCTCGGGATCGAGCCGGAACCCGTCGGCGGTCGGCGCGAGCGGCACGGTGACGTGCTCGGCGCCGGCCATCGCGATGCACGCGGCGTGCGAGTCGTAGAAGGGCTCGAGTGTGACCACCTCATCGCCGGGCCCGGCGAGCGCGAGGATGCTCGCCGCGAGCGCCTCGGTGGCGCCCGCCGTGACGAGCACCTCGGTCTCCGGGTCGAGGTCGATGCCGTAGCGGCTGCGCTGATGCTCCGCGATCGCTGTGCGAAGGGGCAGGATCCCGCGCCCGGGCGGGTACTGGTTGGCGCCGCCCCGGATCGCCTCGACGGCGAGCTCCCTGATCCACTCGGGCCCGTCGGCGTCGGGGAACCCCTGGCCGAGGTTCGCGGCCTCGTATCGCGCCGCGAGCGCCGACATCTCGGCGAAGATCGTGGGGCGGGTGGATCCATCGGGGGCGGTGAGACCGGTCGCCTGCGCGACGGCGCGCCATCGAGAAGTCATGGCCTCAAGTCTAGGGCGATCCCCCTCCGCTCAGCGGGCTACTCGCCTTCCCGCCCCCTTCCGCAGGCTCCTCGCGTCCCCCAGCGGTGGATCTGCCGTCGGAGGAACCGAGATCGGGGATTCGAATCCTCGGAAGGCACATACACCGCAGGGGCGGTGGAGCGGGCAAGAGAGGCGCACCGACGAAGGTCGCACGCCGCGAGGGAACAGTCAGGCGCGCTGTCTACGATCGGAGCATGACAGATCCCTCCGCCGACGACCTGGCGCGGGCGAACCGCATCGGTCGCCCCATCGGGCGCTTCATGGCCCGCTGGCGGAGGATGATCCGGCGCCGCCCCTGGCTGAACACCGTGTACCGGATCATCATCACGGTGCTCGGGCTGCTCGTCGTGGTGCTGGGGCTCATCCTGGTGCCCCTGCCCGGCCCGGGCTGGCTGATCGTGTTCCTCGGACTCACGATCCTGGGGTCCGAGTTCCACTGGGCCAGGCGGGTCACGAGCTGGCTGCGGATGGTGCTCGCCCGTTTCTGGACCTGGTGGCGGGAGCGTCGGGCACGCAGGCGCGCCAGGCAGGACGCCGGGGACCGAGAGGACGGCCGGTACCGCCGGGGCGAGAGCGGATAGCGAAGAGCCGACAGCGAGAACGGGGCCTGAGCAACTGCTCAGACCCCGTTTCGCGGTGGCGCTACTCGGTGAGCGGCGGCGCTACTTGATGAAGGGGATGTTGAGGATGAACTCCGGCCCCCGACCCGCCCGGTAGGCCGCGGGGGCCTTCGCCGCTGCGATGATGTGGAAGACGAACAGCACGATGGCCGCGATACCGCCGAGGAGGCCGAGGATCCATCCGAGGACGGGGATCGGCGTGAGGATCAGCAGCACGATGTAGAGGCCGGTGCGTACGAGCGAGAAGTTGAGGTTCTCGCGGTGGAACGCCGTCGCCAGCCCGTTGCCCTTCTCCTTCTCGATGAGGAAGAAGATCAGCGCCGGGATCCACGTGAAGAACACCGAGAGCCAGTAGTTCAGGGTGATGTTGCTCACGGGGTCGGCCGCCGGGTACTGCGGCTGGGGCGCCTGGTAACCCGGGGCCGGCTGCTGGTAGCCGGGGGCGGACTGCTGGTAGGCGCCCGCCGGAGGGGCCTCGTATCCGCCGGCGCCGGGAGGCACCTGTCCGGGGTGCTGACCGTCGCCGTTGGCATCAGGGGGCAGCGTGCTCATGAGAGTCTCCTTCGCGTCTGTTGAGCCCAAATTACCCCAGCCAGGGGCAGGTGGGGAAGCGGTGCGACCGCTTCTCCGCAGCGAGTCTATACAGGGGAGCGGTCCGAACGGAGGGCCCGCGCCCCGCAGGCGGGGAGCGGAGGCCTAGAAGAGATCGGGGCTCGGGGTCTGCGAGTGCAGGATCGCGACGTCGGCGTGGCGGTCGAAGCGGTAGCCCGTGCCGCGCACCGTGCGCACGATGTCCTGGTACTGGGCGAGCTTCACGCGCAGGCGGCGCACGTGCACGTCGATCGTGCGCTCGTTCGGCGCCTCGCCCTCGGTGGACCCGCTCCACAGCGAGGTGAGCAGCTCCTCGCGGCTCACGGTGCGGCCCTCGCGCAGCACGAGGTACTGCAGCAGCTCGAACTCGCGGAAGGTCAGCGCCGCGGAGACGTTGTCGAGCAGCACGCGCTTGCGGGAGAGGTCGATCGTCACGCCGCTCTTCGCGCGGTCCTGATCGGGAGTCGTGTCCTGCCTCTGGCGCGCGTGGGCCGCGGGATCGCCAAGCGCGAGCCGCACCACGTCGACGTCGCGGCCGCCCGCGCCCTCGGGGGCGAGGGCCACGGCGGCGTAGGTCTCGGAGGCGGGGGCGAGCTGCGCGACCAGATCCTTGATCTGGGCCACGATCTCGCCGAGCTTCGGGTCGCCCTCGGCGATCTTGTCGTCGGCGAGCCCCACGTAGAGGGCGAAGCCGCGAACCTCGGTGCCCTCGGGCACGCGACGCTCGGGGGCGCTCTGCTGCGGGAGCTCGGCGGCGAGGTCGGGGCGGGCGGCGCGCAGGGCGTCGGTGCTCGCGGCGGGGTTCTCGGTGCGGGGGAAGGCGGTGGTGGTCATGATGATGCTGTCCTTGTGCTGGTTCGCCGCGCGCAGAGGCGGCGGGTGCGGCTCGGGCCGCGGGTGCGTGAGGCGAACGGTCCGAATCGACCGTTCGGGGAGCCTGTCCGCCGGGAGCGGCGGGTGGCACCGGCGCGCAGAAGGGACTCTGCCTGAAGCGCCGGGAGGGTGCGGACTACCTGGTTCGGGTGCTCGCTACGCGCACATTCGACAGCGCATGACATCGTTGCCGGCCATCATCATGCCGGTCTGCCCAAAGTTCACCTCGAAGGCGGACTGGGTACGATGGATGTCACTCATGAGGGACAGTTAATAGAAGATTTCGTCGTGTGTCAAGCCGGAATTCGGCGGCTCAGTCGGCCGTGCCGTAGAGGCGGTCGCCCGCGTCCCCGAGCCCCGGCACGATGTAGGCCTGGTCGTTCAGGCCCTCGTCGAGAGCGCCGAGCACGAGGGTGACGTTCCGATCTCCCGCGGCGGCGCGGATCGCCTCGACGCCCTCGGGGGTGCCGAGCACGCAGATCGCGGTGATGTCGTCGGCGCCGCGATCGAAGAGGAACTCGATGGCCGCCGCGAGCGAGCCGCCGGTCGCGAGCATCGGATCCAGCACGAAGCACTGGCGCCCGGCGAGCGAGTCGGGCAGCCGCTCGGCGTAGGTCGTGGGCTGCAGGGTCTGCTCGTCGCGCACCATGCCGAGGAAGCCGACCTCGGCGGTCGGCACGAGCTTGACCATGCCCTCGAGCATGCCGAGGCCCGCCCGCAGGATCGGGACGATCAGCGGCAGGGGCTCGCTGAGCCGCACGCCCGTGGTCCTCGTGACGGGGGTCTCGATCTCGACCGCCTCGACGCGGACCTCGCGGGTCGCCTCGTAGGCGAGAAGCGTCATGAGCTCCTCGATGAGCAGCCGGAACGTCGGCTGCGAGGTCTTCGCGTCGCGCAGAACCGTCAGCTTGTGGGTGATCAGGGGGTGATCCGCAACGAAGACTCGCATGGTCACTAGTCTATTGCCGTGACGACGACCCAGCCCACGATCCCGCCCGCGCCGGAGGAGCTCCGCGCGATGGGGCTCGCGCTCGCCGAGGCGTGCCGCGCGGCGGATGCGGGGGAGATCCCGGTGGGCGCGGTGGTGCTGGGGCCTACGGGCGAGGTGATCGGCGCGGGTCGCAATGAGCGCGAGGCCCGGCCGGATCCGACGGCCCACGCCGAGGTCGTCGCGATCCGCGGGGCCGCCGAGGCGCTGGGCGACCGCTTCCTCGACGGCTGCACGCTCGTCGTCACGCTCGAGCCGTGCGCGATGTGCGCGGGGGTGATCCTCGCCGCGCGCGTGCCCCGGGTCGTGTTCGGCGCCTGGGACGAGAAGGCGGGCGCGGCGGGCAGCGTCTACGACCTGCTGCGCGACGGGCGGCTCCCGCACCCGGTGCCGGAGGTCGTCGGCGGAGTGCGGGCCGACGAGTGCGCCGCGCTGCTGCGGGACTTCTTCGAGGACCGGCGCTGAGTCGCCGGGCGGGGCCGGCGCCGCTCAGGCGAGCAGCGCGATGACGCCGCGGGCCGTGGCGGCAGCGGATCCGAGCAGCGCCAGAGCCAGCGCGAGCACCTGCGCTCTCCGCGCCGGGATGCGCCCCTGGAGCAGGGAACCGATCGCGAGGCCGGCCGCGATGCACCCGAGGGAGCCGAGGAGGAGCGGGAGCGGGACGGCCATCTGGGGCTTGGCGGCGACGGAGAGGAGGTTGGTCGCGAGGCCGACCGCCTGCACCGTCGGGATGAACACCTGCATCGGCATGGCGGCGGCGACCCCGTAGAGGGCGAGCGCGGGCCCTCCCACGCCGGCGGTCACGTTGCTGAAGCCCGAGAGCGCGCCGGCGGAGATCGTGCCCAGCCGTCCTGCGAAGATGCGCGTCGAGCGCCGGAGAAGCGCGAGCAGCACGGCCAGGCCGGTCAGCGAGCCGACGACGATGAGCAGGATCTCGGGCGGGAGGGAGTGCACCACGAGAGCGCCCAGGGGAAGCCCGACGGCGATCCCCGCGAGGAGTGTGCCGACGGCTCGCCAATCGGCGTTCCTGAACGTCCGGGCGAGCACCAGCGCCGCGATCACCGCCGAGAGGATGTTGGCGAGCGCGATGCCGTTGAAAGGGTCGAGGACGAGGACGAGCAGGGGCCCGGACACCAGGGTGAATCCGAGCCCCGTCACGCGTTGCAGCGCCGCCCCGACCGTGACGAACAGCAGGGCGAACAGCCAGGTCATGGCCCGGGATCAGGCCGAGACGGCGTCGTCGACCACCCGGGCGAGGCGCTGGAGGCGTGCGACCGAGACGTCCTTGAGCTCCTGCTCGATCGATGCGGCGCCGAGCACGGAGGCCCAGACCGCCCGCCCCGCGAGGAAGCCCGAGGCGCCGGCGGTGCAGGCGATGCGCACGGCCTCGGGGAACCGTTCGGCGTCGACGCCCGAGGAGAGCACGACCCACGGGCCGTCGATGCTGTCGGTCAGCGCCCGCGAGGCCTCGGAGATCTCGGAGTCCGTCGCCCGTCCCTTGAAGGGGACCTCCGCCTTGTAGACATCGGCGCCGAGGCCGCCGAGCTCCCGGGCTGCGGCGAGCACGCCCGCCTCGGTGTCGCAGGGCGCCCCGTCCCACCGCCCGCGCGAGACCGGTTCGATGATCGAGACGAGGTCGAGCGAGCGGCACGTCTCGACGAAGGATCGGACCTCGTCGATGCGCTCCTGCGGATCCCGGTCCTCTCGCCAGAGCACCAGGAGCTTGAGCGCCTTCGCCCCCTGCTCCTTCATCCGCGCGTAGTCGAGCGTCGTGTCGAACTCGGCGGTGCGCACGAACTCCCCGTTGCCGGGAGTGAATCGGTCGGCTGCCGCAATGGCGGCGCAGCCCGGGGCGATCGCGCCCTGATCGACGATCGCGTCCCAGCCGAACTCCTGGTCGACGAGCACCGCCGAGGCGAAGGGGGTGAGGATCTGCGCGGCCCGCACCTTGAAGTCGGTGAGGTCCGCATCGGCGATGGCGGTGCCCCGTGCGGTGGCCATCATGTCGCGGAGCGCCTCGCGCTGGTCGACGGCGAGCATGGCGTATCCGCCGGAGGGGCGGGTGAGTGCGGAAAGATCGGACACGGAGCTCCCTGAGTATTTGTTAGAAATCGAACATTCTGCGTCGAACTCTACCCATCGGGCGGATAGGATGCAAGACGTGGATCGGGAATCTGAATCGCTCCGTCACGGCGGCGCCGAACGGCGGAGAATCCTGATACTCGAACGTCTCTACCGCGTGGGGCACGTGTCGGTCAGGGGGCTGAGCGATGAGTTCGCGGTGACCGACATGACCATCCGCCGCGACCTCAGGCGGCTGGCCGACGAGGGGGAGCTGGAGCTCGTGCACGGCGGCGCGCGGCTGGTCGCCGGGCGGCAGGGGCCGATCGACTTCGCCGGGCGGCGGCAGAGCAACCCCGCGGCGAAGCAGCGCGTCGCCGAGGCGGCGAAGCGGATCGTTCCACTCAAGAGCGTGCTCGGGGTCGACGCGGGAACCACGACCCACGCGTGCGTGCTCGAGATCGCCGCGGAGTTCACCGGGTGCATCGTGACGCACTCGATCCCCGTGCTGGCGAGCATGCTGGAGCGGCCCGAGTCGAGGGTGATCGGCGTCGGGGGCGATCTGCTGCACGAGAACCAGGCGATGGTGGGGCCCGACTCCATCGCGGCCCTGCGGGATCTGCGCATCGACGTCCTGCTGCTCGGGGCCAGCGCGGTCGACGGCGACGGCATCTACGTGCACGGCTCGGTCGAGCTCGCGACGAAGCGCGCGCTCATCGACGCCTCGGAGGAGGTCGTGCTCGTCGTCGACTCGTCGAAGGCGCAGGCCAGCGGAGCGGTGCGCGTGTGCGACCTGCGGCGGATCTCGACGATCGTCACCGACGCGCCGTGGGAGGCCGGACTCGCCGCCGTCATCGAGGCCCAGGGCGTCGAGTTCGTGCTCCCCCGCTGAATCGGAATGCTCCTTGACCCGATCCCGCCTGTCGTGTCAAACTGCATGCAATGTTTGAAAACAATCAAAATTCGGCGTCGCTGCCGAGCGTCGCGTTCCCGGCATCCCGCATCGCCGCGGTGAGGTGCCGGGTGTACCGCGCACCCATCTCGCAGGGGGTGGCGATGTCGTTCGCCCCCCTCTCGCACCGCGTCATGTTCCTGGTGGAGCTGTCGTTCGCAGACGGGTCGACCGGCCTCGCCGAGTCCTGGGTCAACTTCCCGGTGTGGGGCTGGCGCGAGCGCGTCGCCACGGTGCTCGAGGGCGTCGCGCCGCTGCTCGTCGGCAGGACGTTCTCCGACACGGCCGAGGTCCGCGAGCTGCTGCTGTCGGCGCTGACCCCCGTGGGGCGGCAGGCCGGCGCCATCGGCCCGGTCTTCCAGACGATCAGCGCGATCGACCAGATCCTCTGGCTGCGCGCGGCCGAGGCGCGCGGCGTGCCGCTCGCCGCGCTCATCGCCGACTCGCCGCGCGGTCGCATCCCGGCCTACGGATCGAGTCTCGGCCCGGACGACGTCGCGGAGAGCGCCGAGCGCTGCCTCGCCCTCGGCCTGCGTGCGGCGAAGGTGAAGCTGGGGTTCGGCGAGGAGCGGGACCGCGAGAACCTCCGCACGGCGAGACGGGTGCTCGGAGACGACTACACCCTGCTGGCGGACGCCAACCAGGGGTGGGATCTCGAGGAGGCGGTGCGCATGGCGAAGCGTCTCGAGGAGTTCGACCTCGGCTGGATGGAGGAGCCGATCCGGGGCGACGCTCCGCGCGACCTCGAGGAGTTCGCCGCGCGCACGGGGATCCCCGTCGCCACGGGGGAGAACCTCTACGGCGCCGACTCCTTCCTGCCCTACCTCTCCGCCGAGGGCGTGACGGTGCTGCAGCCGGACGTCGGCAAGGTCGGGGGCGTGAGCGACTACCTGGGCGTCGTGGCGGCCGCGAGGGGCTCGTCGGCGCTCGTCGCGCCGCACCAGTACAACGGCGCCTACTCGACGGCGGTATCCCTGCAGCTCGCGGCCGCGAACCCCACGACGCCGTGGCTCGAGTGGGACATCCGGCAGAACCCGGTCCGCGAGCCCGTCGACCACCTCCTCGGCCCCGACGGCTTCGTCACCGTTCCCGACGGTCCCGGTATCGGCCTGCACATCGATCTCGAGCCACTCGCCCCCCATCTCGTAGACATCAAGGAGACAGCATGACCACGCGCATGTCCGGCGTCCGCATCGACGGCACCGCCCACGAACAGGCGGGGAACCGCACGATCAGGACCGTCACGAGCCCCATCGACGGCGCGGCCGTCGGAGAGGTGGTGCGGGGCACGTCGGAGGACGCGGCGGCGGCGCTCGACAGCGCCGAGCGGGCCTTCCCGTCATGGTCGGCGACCTCCGCGGAGGAGCGCGCCGTCGCGCTCCGCGGCATCGCGCGGGAGCTGCGCGCCGAGGCCGAATCGGGGGCGGCGGACGGCTGGGCCTGGTTGCTCAGCACCGAGACCGGCAAGCGGCTCGGCGAGGCGCAGGGCGAGCTCAACTTCTCGGCCCTGTACTTCGAGACGTTCGCACGCCTCGTGCTCGAGCAGGAGGCCGAGCAGTTCTCGGCCGTGCCCGGGATCTCGCATCGTGTCGCCCCGGTCGCGATGGGCGTCGTCGCGGCGCTCACTCCGTGGAACTTCCCCGTGTCGATTCCGGCGCGGAAGATCGCCGCCGCGCTCGCCGCCGGCTGCACCGTGGTCTTCCGCTCGTCCGAGATCGGTGCGCTCTCGTCGCTGCGCCTGATCGAGATCGTCGAGAGATTCGTGCCCTCCGGAGTGGTGAACACGGTGCTGGGCGCGCCAGCGGATGTCGTGGATCCCTGGCTCGAGCGCGCGGACTGCGTGTCCTTCACGGGCTCGACCCGGGTCGGACGGATCCTCAACGAGCAGATCGCCGGGCGCTTCCTGCCCGCCGTGATGGAACTCGGCGGGAACGGCTCGCTGGTGGTGCTCGACGACGCCGATGTCGCCCGGACCGTCGACACGCTGATGATCGCGAAGTTCAGGAACAACGGCCAGTCCTGCATCGCGGCCAACAACGTGCTCGTGCCGAAGCGGTTGGAGTCGGATTTCAGGGACGCACTGCGGGAGGCGGTGGAGGGCCTCGTCGTCGGCGATCCGCGCGAGGCGGGAACGGGCCTCGGTCCGCTGGCCCCGGCCGGGGACGGCCCGCGCGTCTCGGCGCTCGTCGAGGCCGCCGTGGCGGCAGGGGGCGAACGGCTCCTCGACGAGCGCGAGGTGCCGGCCGGCGGGCACTACGCCGCTCCCCAGTTCGTCTTCGGAGCCCCTGCGGGATCGGACCTCGTCGCGCACGAGGTGTTCGGCCCCGCAGCCGGGGTCGTGGCCTATGACGACGTCGAGGACGCCATTGCGCTGCAGCGCAGTTCCGGCTACGGCCTCGCGAGCTACGTGTGCGGCGGCGACGAGGAGCGCGCCGGCGCCGTCGCCGCGCGCTTCCGGGCGGGGATCGTCGGCATCAACACCGGCACCCCGAACTACCCCGGCGGTCCCTTCGGCGGCGTCGGGCTCTCCGGGCTGGGCTACGAGGGAGGGCGACTGGGCCTCGAAGCGCACCAGCACTTCCGGATGACGGCGATGGCGGTGTGAGATGGCGCTCGTCCTCGCCCAGACCGGGGCTCCTACCGCGGTCGTGAACCGCAGCGTCCGCGGGTTCCTCACGGGAGCGCGTGAGCGGCGCGTGCTGCTGGGGCACGGCGGCCCGGATGCGCTCGTCACGGGAACGCTCGTGCCGGAGCTCCCGCACGACGGCGATCTCGACGCCGCGGGGTCGTATCTCGGAAGCGGGCGCCGGGCGATCGCCTCCGCCGACCTCGACCGCATCGTCGATCGCCTCGCCGAGCACGGCGCGACGGGCCTCTCGCTCATCGGCGGCAACGGGACGATGGCGTTCCTGCACGCGATCGACGAGCGGGCGTCGCTCCGCGGATACGGTCTGCGCGTGGTCGGGATCCCGAAGACGATCGACAACGATCTCGAGGGGATCGACCACTCTCCCGGCTTCGCATCGGCGGCGCGGTATCTCGCCAGCACCGTCACCGACATGGTCCGCGACCACGTCGCGATGGCCGGGATCGAGAAGGTCAGGATCGTGGAGACCATGGGGCGGGACACGGGCTGGCTCGGTCTCGCTGCGAGCTACCACCTGCACGACCCGCGGTACGCCGCCGACCTCGTGCTCATCCCCGAGCGCGCCTTCTCGCTCGACGCGTTCATCGCCGACGTCTCCGCGCGCCTCTCGGAGCGCGGGCGGGCGTTCGTCGTCGTGAGCGAGGGCGTGGCCCCCGAGCTCACGGACTCGCCGGTGAAATCTCAGAACCACACCCGGCTCATCCAGGGCGGCGTCTCCCGGGTGCTCGCCCGAGAGGTGAGCGAGCGCCTGGGGGTGACGGCCCGGGGCGAGGTGATCGGCACGGCCCAGCGCTGCAGCTCGGCGCTGGTGAGCGAGCGGGATCAGCGCGAGGCGGAGGAGCTGGGGCGCATCGCGGCGCGCTGGCTGGGAGACCCGGCCGGGCCCAGCGGGGTCATGGCTTCGCTCACGTCGGAGGGCGCGCCGCGGGCGGTGCCGCTCCGGGAGGTCGCTGGCCGCGTCCGCCACGTCCCCGAGCGGTGGAGGCGATCGGATCCACGATCCCTCGACGGGTTCCAGGAGTGGCTGACGCCGCTCGTCGAACTCGTCTGAGGCTCCGCGCCGCCAATTCACTACAACGCAGAAATCGATCAAGGAGGAACGATGATGAGAACATCTCGGAAGGCCGGTGCGGGCGGCGTGGCCGCGGCGCTGGCGGGTCTGCTGGCGCTGACGGCGTGCGGCTCGCCGGGCGGAGGATCCGGGGGCGGGGCCGAGTCGGGCACCGTCAACGTCGTGCTGTCGAACCACCCGTGGCAGCGGGGCATCGAGCCGCTGGTCGCGGACTTCGAGGAGGAGACCGGCATCAAGGTGAACGTGCAGACCTTCGCCGAGCAGCAGGCCCGCGACCGGATCCTGCTGAATCTGCAGTCGAAGAGCGATGCGACCGACGTGTACATGACGCTCCCGTCGCGCGAGGGGCCGCAGTTCTCGAACGCCGGCTACTACGAGCCGCTCGACGAGTACCTCGACGGTGCGCCGAGCGAGTACGCGGCCGACGACTTCTCGCCCTCGGCCATCGCCGGGATGCAGAGCGTCGACGAGGAGACCATCGCCGTGCCCCTGAACATCGAGGGCCCGGTGCTCTTCTACCGGACCGACGTGTTCGAGGATCTCGGCATCGAGGTTCCCACGACCATCGAGGAGGTGATCGAGGCCGCGGAGAAGATCGAGGCGGCCGGCGAGATCACCCCGATCACGCTGCGGGGAGCGGCAGCGGCCGTCGCGTTCGACTTCGGCCCCTTCCTGCACGGCGAGGGCGTCGAGTGGACGAAGCCCGACGGCACCGCGAACTTCGACGACCCCGGAGCCGTCAAGGCGATCGACGAGTACGCGACGCTCGCCCGCGAGTACGGGCCCGACGGGGTAATCAACTACAGCTTCACCGAGTCGTCGAACCTCTTCGCGCAGGGCCAGGTGGCGATGTCGCTGGAGTCGAGCAACGAGCTGAACTCGCTCATCGACCCCGACAACAGCACGGTGGTCGATCACGTGGGCGTCGCCAAGATGCCCGCCGGATCCGTCGAGGCGGCCCCCACGGCCCTCTCGTGGGGCCTCGCGATGTCGCCGTTCTCGAAGAACAAGGATGCCGCCTGGGAGTTCATGCAGTGGGCGACCTCGCCCGAGGTGCAGCTGCAGCTGACCGAGGCCGACATCGCCCCGCCGCGGGATTCGGTGGCGAGCGACCCGAGCTACCTCGAGAGCCTCAGCACGCCCGCGCAGCAGCAGTGGCTCGAGGCCGTGGCCGACATCCAGGCGAACGGCCACACCGAGGTCGGCCCGGTGGGCACCAAGGCCCCGGCGATGCGCGAGGTCATCGGCAACGCGATCGGCAAGGCGATCCTCGGAGAGGCGACGGCCGAGGAGGCCGCAGCCGAGATCCAGGACGGCCTGAACGATCTGCTCGATCAGCAGTAGCAGAGGCGCGACCATGTCCGATTCGACGACGCGCGCCATCGCGCTTGCCGACACGTCGGGACGCGGGCGACGGGGGAGAAACATCGACCCCGTCGCCCGGGGCACGTTCCCGTTCCTCGTCCCGGCGCTCATCGTGACGGCCCTCCTGGTGCTGTTCCCGGTGCTCTACACGGTCTGGCTCTCCCTGACGCAGCAGGACATCGCGGGCAACAACCAGGGCTTCGTGGGCTTCGAGAACTTCGCGGCGATGTTCCAGAACCCCGAGTTCTGGAACTCCCTGCGGGTCACGATCTTCCTCTTCGTCCTCTGCCTCTTCGTCGAGACGGTGCTGGGGCTCGCGCTCGGGTACCTCCTCAGCCGCGACGTGCCGGGGCGCGCGATCTTCCAGGGCATGCTCCTCATCCCCGCGATCACCGCCTCGGTCGCCGTCGCCCTGGTGTGGCTGCTCATCTTCGACCCGGCTCTGGGGGCCGCGAACCAGATCCTCGAGGCCATCGGGCTCGATCCGGTCGTCTGGCTCGGAAGCCGCGAGATGGCGCCCTGGTCGATCGCGATCGTCGACATCTGGCAGTGGACGCCCTTCATGGCGCTCATCATCTCGGCGGGCATCCGGTCGCTTCCCACCGACCCGTTCGAGGCCGCCGCGATCGACGGGGCCGGCCCGATCAAGCAGGCGCTCTACGTGGGGCTGCCGCTCCTCCGCTCGGTCCTCCTGGTCGCGATGCTCCTGCGCACCGTCGACCTGGTGAGATTCTTCGACACCGTCTACATCATGACCCAGGGCGGGCCCGTGAACGCGACGAACACCCTCAACGTCTACGGGTACCGAGCCGCGTTCATCGATCAGGATCCGAGCTACGCCGCTGCGCTGCAGCTGAGCCTGCTCGTCCTGGTGATCCTCATCGCGGCCATCTTCACCATCGTCCGAAAGCGAGTTCCCAATGCCGAGTAGAGCTGCGCAGCGGCGGCGCTCATACGCCCTGACGTACCTCGGGTACGTCATCGCCGCGCTCATCTTCTTCGTTCCGGTGCTCTTCATGCTCTGGTCGGCCTTCCGCCAGAACGTCGACATCACCGGAAGCATCTTCAACGTCTTCACTCCGCTGACGTTCGAGAACTTCACGACGCTGTTCGAGCGCTTCGACTTCATCTACTACGTCCGCAACAGCTTCATCATCGCCGGCGGATCGACGGTGCTCGCGCTGCTGCTCGGCGTGCCGGCGGCCTACGTGATCGTGCGGAGGGACCTGCCCTCGGTGGGCTTCCTGACGCTGCTCGCGCGCATGGCGCCCGGCGTGCTGTTCGTCGTGCCGCTGTTCGTGATGTCGATCAACATCGGCGCCCCCTCGAACGACTTCCTGAACTTCGCGCTGCTCATCGCGGCCCACCTCATCATCACCCTGCCGCTGTGCATCTGGCTGCTGGTGCCCTTCTTCGAGGAGATCCCGAAGAGCCTCGAGGAGGCGGCGATGATCGACGGGTGCAGCCCGGGTCGCCGGTTCATGCAGGTGGTGCTCCCGCTCGTGACGCCCGGCATCTCGGTGGCGATCACGCTGAGCTTCATCTTCTCGTGGAACTACTTCCTGTTCGCCCTCGCCCTCGCGAACTCCAACACGATGCCGCTCCCGGTCATCGCGTTCAACTTCATCGGGCAGGGCTCGAGCGACTACGGCGGGCTGATGGCCGCGAGCACGCTCATCTCCCTGCCCGCCATCATCCTGACGATCGTCGCCCAGCGGTGGCTCGTCCGGGGCCTCACGGGAGGGGCGGTCAAGTGACGGACACGATCGTGAATCGGAGCGCACGGTTCGAGGGGCAGGGCCGGATCTCGTTCGCGGAGGCGCCCATGGGGCACCTGCGCGAGGGATGGGTCAGGCTGCGCGTCGACGTCTGCGCGCTCTGCGGCTCCGACAAGCGCCTGCTCGAGAGCGGCAGCGACGTCGTCCCCGGGCACGAGGTGGTCGGCACGATCGTCGAATCGCGCTCGGACGAGCACCCCGAGGGCGGCAGGGTCGTCGTCTACATCCCCGTGAGCTGCGGGGAGTGCAAGGCCTGCCGCGCGAACCAGAACAACCGCTGCTACCGGCTCGAGGGCCTGATGGGCTGGCAGTTCGACGGCGGCTTCGCCGACTACATGGACGTGCCCCGGCAGTGCGTGCTGCCGGTGCCGGACGACATCCCGGCGGACGTCGCGGTGCTCGCGCTCGACACCTTCGGCACCGCGGCGCACGCGCTCCGACTGGGGGCGCTCACGCAGCCGGAGGGCATCCAGGCGCTACTCGTGGTGGGCTGCGGCCCGCTCGGCCTGGGCGTCGTCGCCGTCGCGCTGGCGATGGGGATCCCCGAGGTGCACGCCTGGGATCCGATCGAGAGCAGGCTCGCGCTCGCGGAGCGCCTCGGCGCGACGCGGGCCGAGGATCTCGAGTCGATCAACCGGTATCAGGTCGTCGCCGAGGTGAGCGGTGCGAAGCCCGCGCGCGATCTTGCGCAGAACCTCGTCGAGCCCGGGGGCGCGATCCTCGCGCTCGGGGAGTCGAACGAGCCGTACACGATGCCCGCGACGCCGCGCTGGCGCCGCACCGACTGCTTCACGGTGCGCTCGTTCTACTTCCCGATCTCCGAGGTCCCGCAGAACTGGGATCTGCTGCGGAGCCACGGAGCCCTGCTCCGCGACACGATCATGTCGGCCACGGCCCTGTCCGACCTGCCCGACACCTTCCAGCGTTTCCTCGACGGGGAATACGTGAAGCCCTACATCACCTCCGAGGAGAGCTCATGACCACCGACAACCTGTTCATTCTCGCCGTCGACCAGCGCCCCTGGCTGCTGAACGCGCTCTTCGGCCACGCCGGGGAGGCGTCCCCCGACGAACGCAGCCTGACGACCGAGGCCAAGCACCTGGTGCTCGACGGGCTCCTGCGGGCCGTCGCCGAATCCGTGCCGCGCGGCGGTGCGATCCTCGTGGATCCCGAACTCGGCCCCGGGGTACCGGAGCGGGCCAAGGCTCGCGGAGTCCGCCTCGCGCTCCCCATCGAGCGCGCGGGCCTGCGCGTGTACGAGACGGAGCCGAAGGATCTCGGCGGGTACCTCCGGCACTACGCGCCGGAGTTCTCGAAGGTGCTCGTGCGCTACAACCCCGCGGACGACCCGGAGGAGCGCGCCCTGCAGCGCAGCCGTCTCGCGGAGGCGTCGCACGTCTCCCGGCAGGCCGGGACCCGGTTCCTCTTCGAGCTCCTCGTCCCCCCGACCGCGGAGCAGCTCGCGGAGGTCGACGGCGACGAGGAGCGCTTCGACCACGAGCTCCGCCCGGAGCTCACGCGTCAGGCCATGCGGGAGATCCTCGAGGAGGTCGGCGTGGACCTCTGGAAGCTCGAGCACCAGGGCGACTTGGAGTCCTCGCGCCGGACCGTCGAGCTCGCCCGGCAGCACGGCGGAGAGTGCATCATCCTCGGGGCCGGCGCCGATGAGGAGACGGTCCGCCGGTGGCTCGCGATCGCTGCCGAGGCGGGATACTCGGGATTCGCCATCGGGCGTAGTATCTGGTGGAAGTCGGTGCAGCAGCTCGTCGCCGACCCCGCAGACGATGACGTCCGGACTGCTGCCTGCGCAGCGATCGCCCGAACCTACACTGAGTTCGCGGAGGCGTTCGTCGACGCGCAGAGCTAGGAGGGATGCATGAGCGTGGATTGGGAACCTCCCGTGCGAGTCGGGACGAGCGTCTACGAGGAGCTGCGCGCCAGGATCCTCACCGGCGAGCTCTCGTCGGGGGCGCGACTCACGGTCCCCGCCATCGCGAAGCAGCTCAACGTCAGCCGGAGCCCCGTGCGCGACGCGGTGCTGCAGCTCGTGCGGGAGGGACTCGCGATCGAGGAGTTCAACCGGGGCGCGACCGTGTTCATCCCCTCCCGGGCCTCGCTCGTGAGCCTCTACCACGCCCGAGAGGCGCTCGAGGGGATGGCCGCGCGCCTCGCGGCGGCGCGGACGACGCCGGAGGCGGTCTCCGAGCTGTCGCTCATCCTCGACGAGCACGAGGCGATCGATCCCGGCGACTTCGCCCGCCACATCGACCTCGACGCGCGGTTCCACCGGCGGGTGCGGGATCTCGCGGGGAGCCCGGTGCTGTCGAGGATGCTCGAGGAGATCCAGGGACAGGTCATCGTCGCCATGCGATCCACGAACCTCAGCGGGGGAGTCGGCAGGGCGACCGCCGAGCACCGAGCGATCCTGGAAGCGCTCGTGCAGCAGGATCCGGACGCCGCCGAGCGGGTGGCCCGGGCACACATCGTCAGACTCAGGAGGATCCTTGAAGGACCGGAACAGGAAGCGGGGGACCCGCCTCTCCCTCAGGCATCGGCGGGCTGACGGGCTCGCGCTGGGCGAGGAGCCCGTCCCGGAGCTGGAGCCCCACGAGGCTCGAGTGCGGGTGCTCGCGGTCGGGCTCTGCGGAACCGACGCGCACATCCTGGCGGGGCAGTTCCCCTCCGAGGACGGCATCGTCCTCGGGCACGAGGTCTGCGGCGTCGTCACCGAACTCGGCTCCGAGGAGCGGTCTCCGCTGAGCGTCGGCGATCTCGTCGCGCTCGAGCCGCACCGGTACTGCGCGGAATGCTCCTTCTGCCGCATCGGCAAGGAGCATCTCTGCGTCGAGAAGCGCGGCTACGGCGTGCGACTCGACGGAGGGATGACGACCGACATGGTGGTGCCCAGACGCGTGCTGTACCGGGTCCCGGACGGCATCGATCCCCTCATCGGCGCGATGGCCGAGCCGCTCGCCTGCTGCCTCCACGCGATGGACCGCCTCTCGCCCGTATCGGGGGAGTCGATCCTCGTCGCGGGGTGCGGGCCCGCCGGCGCGATGCTGGTGGCCCTGGCGCGCAGCCACGGGCTCGCGCCGATCGTGGTGCTCGAACCCTCGGAGGAGCGGCGCCGGCTCGCCCTCGACATGGGCGCCGACGCCGCATTCCATCCCGACGAGCTCCACGGCGAGGCCGTCGCCGGGCTCGCCGACGGCGAGGGCTTCCGATACGTCGTCGACGCCGTCGGCCGCGGAAGCATCGCCCGTGATCTGCTCGGCGTCGCGAAGAAGGGCGGCACGCTCCTCATCTTCGGGGTCGCGGACCGCGAAGACCGCTTCGCGCTCTCGCCGCGGGACGTGTTCGAGCGGGAGCTGACGATCGTGGGCTCGGTCATCAACCCCTACACGCACGGCAGGTCGGTGGCGCTGCTCGAACGGCTGCCTCTCGAGCGCATCCCCGCGCGCGTCTTCCCCCTCGAGGCGTACGAGCAGGCGTTCGCGGCTCAGCGGGAGGGACGGGAGAAGATCTACATCTCGCCCCACCCCGAGGCGCTCGCCGAATCCCGTTCCCGCCCGTGAGCGGCGCCGTCAGGCCCGGCCTGCTCCCGCTCGCCCTGCTGGGCGCGGTCACGGGGCTGCTCTCGGGGGTGTTCGGCATCGGCGGGGGAGTCGTCCTCGTCCCGGCGCTCGTCGCGCTGCTCCGCTACGAGCAGCGCGTCGCCGCGGGAACCTCGGTGGCCGCGATCCTGCCCGCCGCGGCCATCGGGGGTGCCGGGTACGCCGTGCAGGGCAACGTCGACTGGATCGCGGCCCTCGCCCTCGCCGGAGGCGCGGTGGTCGGCGCTCAGCTCGGCAGCTATCTGCTCTCCCGGGCCCCCACCGCTCTCCTCCGCTGGATGTTCATGGTCTTCCTCGCGGCCGTGGTCGTGGGGCTCTGGTTCGCGATCCCTCAGCGCGACGCCACGATCGAGCTCGACGCGCTCACGATCTCGATGCTCGTGCTCACCGGCCTCGTCACCGGCGTGCTCTCCGGCCTCCTCGGCGTGGGCGGCGGGGTCGTCGTGGTGCCGATCCTCATGTTCTTCTTCGGCGCGAGCGACCTGGTCGCGAAGGGCACCTCACTCATCATGCTCGTCCCCGGGTCGCTGTCGGGAACGATCGGCAACGCTCGCAGACGGAACGTGGATCTGCGCGCAGCGCTCGTCCTGGGCGTCTCGGCGAGCATCCTCTCACCGCTCGGCTCGGTGATCGCGGCGCACCTGCCGCCGCTCTGGTCGAACATCGCGTTCTCGCTGCTGCTCGCCGGCATCCTGGCGCAGATGCTCCTGCGGACCCTCCGGAGGCGGTGAGCGCCGATGAGCGACGGTGAGCGCCCGTGCCGCCCCGCCGAGGGGCGCCGCTCAGTCGTAGGAGAGCGTGACGATCGAGCTCGTGGTCGGGGTCTTCGCGTTCGGGTCGAGATAGACGTCGGGCTCGAGGTAGATGACCCGCGCCGCGGGCACCGCTTCGCGCACCCGGCGCTCGGCGAGGTTCACGATCACGGAGACCTCGTTCATGGTGCGCTCGGCGGCGAGGGCGATCTTCGCGCCGACCATGAACTCGTCGGGGCCGAGGTAGAGGGTCTTCATGTGGATGATGCGCTCGATATCGCTGCTGTCCAGGATCGCGGCCTCGATCCTCGCCACGTCGTCTTCGTTGGCGCCCTCGCCCACCAGGAGGCTCTTGACCTCGACGCCGATGATCACGGCGACGCCGATCAGCAGCACGCCGATGCAGATCGTCGCGATGCCGTCGAACAGACCGTCGCCGGTCAGCACCGTGAGCCCGACGCCGAAGAACGCGAGCAGCAGGCCGGTGATCGCGGCGAGATCCTCCAGCAGCACCACGGGCAGCTCGGGAGCCTTGGAGCGGCGGATGAAGGAGATCCAACTGCCGTCGCCCTTGTGCGGGCGGCTCTCGACGATCGCGGTACGCAGCGAGAATCCCTCGAGCACGATCGCGATGCCGAGCACCAGCAGCGGCAGCCACCAGACCTCGAGCGGGTGCGGATTCTGGATCTTCGAGATGCCCTCGTACACCGAGAAGACGCCGCCGATCGAGAACAGCACGATGGCGACGACGAAGGCGTAGACGTACCGCACCCGACCGTAGCCGAAGGGGTGCTCCTTGTCGGCGCGCTGCTTCGCGCGCTTGCCCCCGAGCAGGAGGAGGAGCTGGTTGCCCGAGTCGGCGAGCGAGTGGACGCCCTCCGCGAGCATCGACGACGACCCCGAGAAGAACCACGCGACGAACTTCGTGATCGCGATACCGAGGTTGGCGAGGAACGCCGCCACGATAGCCTTGCCGCCGCCTGAAGCACTCATGTCGGGAACCCTCCGATTTCTTGCCCAGCGCTGTTGTTGGTAACGGCACCATCCTAGGATGGGGAGCTGTGACCGACAGCATAGAAGCACGCGATTCGAACGCCCCCCACGACCCGCGAGGAGCCGCTGCGTCCTTGCCCCGCACCGCGATGATCGGCGTCGGCTCCATGGGCGGCGCGATCCTCGCGGGGCTGCGCTCCCCGGGCGTCTCGGTCGACGGTCCCATCTCCATCACCACGCGCTCCGCCGCGAGCGCGGCGCCCTTCGCCGACGCCGACGACGTGGTCGCCCGCGCCTCGGAGACCGAGCCGGGGGCGAACCGGATCGCGGTGCGCGGTGCGCGCGTGGTGATCCTCGCGGTGAAGCCGTGGATGATCCTCGACGTGCTGCGCGAGATCGCCGACGACCTCGAACCGGGCGCGGTCGTCGTGAGCGTCGCCGCGGGCGTCACGACCGGCAGCATGGAGGCCCTGCTGCCGAGCGACGTCGCCGCGGTGCGGGCGATGCCGAACACGCCCTCGCACCTCGGGCGCGGGGTCACCGGGGTGGCGGGCGGAAGCACGGCCTCGGCGGACGACGTCGACGTCGTCCGCCGGCGCGTCGAGACCCTCGGCGCCGTGCTCGTGCGGGAGGAGGGGCGCATCAACGCGCGCGCCGCCGTCTCCGGATCGGGCCCGGCCTACCTGTTCCTCTTCGCCGAGGAGTTCACCGCCGCCGCGAGGCGCCTCGGCTTCGACGCCGCCGAGGCGAAGCTGCTGGTCGAGGGGACCGTTGCCGGCGCCGCCGAGCTCATGGCGCGCAGCGAGGAGGATCCCGCCCAGCTGCGCCGCAACGTGACGAGCCCGAAGGGCACGACGGAGCGCGCCGTCGAGGTGCTGCAGACGGGCGGCTGGGGCGAGCTGTTCGACCGGGCGCTCGCCGCCAACATCCGCCGCTCGGAGGAGCTCGCGGCCGAGTAGCGGAGCCGGCCGGGCGCCCGTGACGCGCACCCGGCGCGACGCCGGCCCTACGCGATCGTGGCGAAGCGCTCCACGTTCTCGGCCGTGCCCGACACGATGATGAGGTCGTGCGGCGAGATCACGGTGTCCTGCGTCGCGTGCGTGAACGGCTGCCCCGGCGTCTTCACGCCGACCACGGTGATGCGGTAGCGGGATCGCACGCCGCTCTCCTTGAGCGCGAGGCCGCGGATGGAGCGCGGCGGGTACATCTTCACGATCACGTAGTTGTCGTCGAACTGGATGAAGTCGAGCATGCTGCCCGAGAGCAGGTGCGCGACGCGCTCGCCGGCCTCTCGCTCGGGGTAGATGACGTGGTTCACGCCGATGCGCTCGAGGATCTTGCCGTGCGAGGCGGAGATGGCCTTCGCCCAGATCTGGGGCACGCCCAGGTCGACGAGGTTCGCCGCGACGAGCACGCTGGCCTCGATCGACGAGCCGACGGCGACGACGGCGATCTGGAACTCGGCGGCGCCGATCTGCTCGAGGGCCTCCATGGAGCGCGCGTCCGCCTGCACGGCGTGCGTCACCCGATCGGACCACTTCTGCACGAGCAGGGGATCGGTGTCGACGACGAGCACCTCGCGATCCTGCCGGTCGAGCTGCCCGGCGGTGGCGGCGCCGAAGCGCCCGAGCCCGATCACGAGTACGGGGGCGTCACTGCGAATATCAACCAACGATCGGCCTTTCTTCGGGGAATCGGAACATGCGGGAGCGGCTGGTGGCCGCGACCGCGGCGGCGAGCGTCACCGTGCCGACGCGCCCCGCCCACATCGTGGCGGCGAGCACGTACTTACCCGCGTCGGGCAGTTCGCCGGAGAGGCCGTTGGAGAGGCCGCAGGTGCCGAACGCGGAGATGACCTCGAAGAGCACGATGTGCAGGGGCTCCCCGGTCATGTGCATGATGGCGACCGAGGCGGCGAGCACGATCGTGGCGCCCCAGATCAGGATCGAGACCGCCACGCGCAGCACCTCGACCGGGATCCGGCGGCCGAAGGCCTGCATGTCCTGGTAGCCGCGCGCCTCGGCGTACGCGGCGAGGAAGAGCACCGCGATGGTGGTCACCTTGATGCCGCCGGCGGTCGACGCGGATCCTCCGCCCACGAACATGAGCATGTCGATGACGAGCAGCGTCGAGCCGTTCATGTCGAGCGGGTCCATGATCCCGAGCCCGCCGGATCTCGTCATGACGGAGGTGTAGCCCGAGCTCAGCAGGGTGTCCCAGACGTTCTGCGATCCGAGGGTGGCGGCGTTGTCCCACTCGAGGCCGGCGATGGCGAGCCAGCCGAAGATCACGAAGATGATCGTCGTGGTGAGGGTGAGCTTCGCGTGCAGGCCGATCTTCTTGTGCAGGCCCATCTTCTTCCGGTGGGGCTTCCACCCGTTGGAGACGTAGCGGTACAGGGCGAAGATGACGGGGAAGCCGATGCTGCCGAGGAAGACTCCGACGGCGAGCACCCCGAGCATGTACGGGTCGGTGGCGAAGGGTGCGAGGCCGTCGGGAATGGGGACGAACCCGGTGTTGGTGAAGGCCGAGGCGCCGAGGTAGAAGCCGTACCACAGCGAGTGCGGCAGATCGTAGCCCGCGACCATGAGCCGCGGCGTGATGAGCACGGTGAGCGCGAACTCGATGACGAGCAGGCTGACGGCGACCGCGCGCAGCAGGCCGCCGATGTCGCCGAGGCCGACCGCCTGGCTCTCGCTGACGCCGCGGCTCGCGCGCATCGGGTTGGTGTCGCTGGCGGCGAGCAGGCGCTGCCGCAGTCCGAGACGCCTCGTCACGGTGAGCCCGAGGATGCTCGCGAGGGTCAGCACGCCGATGCCGCCCGCCTGGAACCCCACGAGGATGACGATGTCGCCGAACAGCGACCAGTGCGTGCTCATGTCGACCGTCGAGAGGCCGGTGACGCAGATCGCGGAGACCGCCGTGAAGAACGCGTCGGCGAGCGGCGTGACGGAGCGGTCGGCGCTCGCGATCGGCAGCGAGAGCAGCGCGGTCCAGATGAGGATCAACCCGGTGAAGATGAGCAGGGCCACCCGTGCCGGGGACGACTGGAACACCGAGTGCATCCAGCCCTTCCTCGCCAGCGGTGCGGAGACCCTCCCCGTCGCGGTGTCTGCCCCCACGTCTCCTTCTTCCCGAGAACACAACGGGTGCCCACTGACCGAAGCCGGCACCCGCGGTTGTCATGCTACACACACCGCGGGCTACCCTGTTGGGTATGCCAGACATTTTCGGAGTCATCGCGGATGCCACACGGCGCGATATCCTGCGGGTTCTGCTCGAGCGCCACACGCGGGAGGCCGAGGCGAGCGTGTCCGAGATCGTCACGCAGCTGGAGATCAGCCAGCCCACCGTCTCGAAGCACCTCAAGGTGCTGCGCGACGCCGAACTGGTCACGGTGCGGGAGGAGGGGCAGCACCGCTTCTACTCCCTCGACCCCGAGCCGCTCGAGATGGTGGAGGATTTCGTGATCCCCTTCCTCACCGCGGGCGTCGAGACCGAGGTCACGGTCGAGTACCTCTCCGACACGGGCGAGCGGCTGCCCGATCCGGACGCCGGGCCCGACGATGTCGGCCGCACCGCGACGGACGACGGGGAGGTGCTGCCCGAGGAGGCGGCGGCTGCGGCGGAGCGCATCGGCCGGGCGGCCGCGCGCGCGGAGCATCGCGTCAAGGAGCTCGTCGCGCGCTTCCGGCTTCGCGGGTGAGGTCGTCGGGGACGCAGCCGTCGGCGGTGCGCAGGGTACTCGAGTTCGCGCCGGCGCACGAGTGGCGGTAAGATAAGTGTTTTGTGGGCCAATGTGCGGCCTTCCCCGAGACGTTGTGAGGTAACTGTGGGTTCAGTCATCAAGAAGCGCCGCAAGCGTATGTCCAAGAAGAAGCACCGCAAGCTGCTTCGCAAGACGCGCCACCAGCGTCGCAACAAGAAGTAGTCGCGGGCTCTCGCGACGCGGGCGTCGGGTTTCGGCTCGGCGCCTTTTTCGTACCCGATCCGGACCGACGGCGGCGGTCGCTCGGAGGCTAGGATCTGTAGATGTGCCCACCGTGAGCCTCACCCTGATCGGCAGACCCGGATGCCACCTCTGCGACGCCGCCCGCGAGGTGGTGGCCGCGGTGCGCGTCGAGGCCGAGCAGCGCGGCATCCGGACCGAGGTCGAGGAGCTCAGCATCCTCGACGATCCCGCGCTCGCGAGGCGGCACTCGGAGGACATCCCGGTCGTGCTCGTGAACGGGCGCCGTCACGCCATCTGGAGAGTCGACGCCGGGAAGCTCTCCCGGGCGCTCGAGAAGGCCGCGAAGAGACCGCTCCTGCAGTTCCGCCGCGAGGGCTGAGAGAAGAGAGAACATGACCCTGCACCACATCGTCACCTGGAAGCTCAGCGGCGAGACCGTCTCCGACCGCGACGCACAGGCCGCCGAGATCATCGCGGCCCTCGCGCCGCTCGCCGAGACGGTGCCGAGCGTGCGCTCGCTGAGCGTTCACCGCAACGAGATCAACCACGACGAGAACTGGGACGTGACGCTCGTCTCGACGTTCGCCGATGCCGACGGCCTCGCCGCCTACGCCGTGCACCCCGAGCACGTCGCCGCGGCCGCCGTGATCAAGCGGCACGCGGTGGCGCGCGCGGGCAACGACTTCACGATCTAGGCGATGCGGCGGCTGCGGCGCCCGAACGGTCACTCCTCCGGCGGTGCCGCCCGCGGTGCCGACGGGTCGTCCGCCCAGTCGGCGCCCCTGAGCGATATCTCGTTCGTCATGTCCGTGAGGAACCGGGTCACGGCGGCGCGCTCGCTGCTCGTCAGCCGCGCGGCGGCGTAGAACCGCCTGGCCTGCTGGCGGCCGACCGTCTGCTTCGCCGACGCCTCCGTCTCGGGGGTGATCTCGATCATGAACGCCCGCCTGTCGCGGGGGTGCACGTGGCGGACGATGTGATGATCGCGCTCGAGCCGGTTCAAGAGCTTCGTCGTGGAAGCCGCCGAGATGCGGAGGTGCGTCGCGAGCATGCCCGGGGTCACGATCTCCCCCTGCCGCTTCGCGACGATGAGGTAGTGCAGGGCGCGCATGTCCTGCTCGCTCAGTCGCATGTACTTGCGCGAGGCCTCGGAGAGCCGCGACTCGGCTTCGCGCAGACGGGCGAGGGCGTTCATGAGTTCGGCGATCTCGTCGATGGCCTCCTCGGATACCCCGGAGGCGTCGAGGAGATCGCTGCTGCCGGCTGTGAGTCCGACCCGGTAGAGGTTCTCGGAGATCGGGTCGCCGGTCTCGTCGGCCGCACGATTCTCCATGGCACAATCCTACGATTCTTTCTCCGTATCGAGAATAAAGTATCTGCTTAGTTAATATATGTTATGAGAAATAATATGCTATATTGAAAGTTATCTTGTAGCGAAGGAGGTGGCGTGGAAGACCCGGAACTCGTGGTGCTCCTGGACGAGGGCGGCTCCCCCGTCGGAACCAGTCCGAAGATCTCGGTGCACACCGACGCGACGCCTCTGCATCTCGCCTTCTCGTGCTACCTCACCGATCAGGACGGGAGGCTGCTCGTCACCCGTCGAGCGCTCTCGAAGCCGACCTGGCCCGGCGTGTGGACCAACAGCTTCTGCGGACATCCGGCACCGGGCGAGACGCTCGAACAGGCCGTGCGTCGACGCGGCCGCGAAGAGCTCCGCACCGTCGTGGGCGCGGTGGAGGAGCGTCTCCCCGACTTCAGGTACCGCGCGGTGGACGCCGGCGGGGTCGTCGAGAACGAGGTCTGCCCCGTGTTCACGGCGCGTGCGAGCGGTCCGGTCGCACCTGACGCCGCCGAGGTCGTCGAGTGGGTGTGGGTCGATCCCGAAGCGCTGCTCCGATCGGTCGAGAGCGTTCCGTTCGCCTTCAGCCCCTGGCTCCGAGCGCAGCTGCCGAGGCTGTTCACGGCGGGGGCGTTCGCCGCAGGGAGCGACGGGTGATCGAGGCCGTGCGGGAACGTCGCGCGGTCGGCGATGCGGTCGAGGAGATCGAGGAGCAGGTGCGGCTGCTGCTCGGAGCGCGGGAGCCGAGAGCGCGGGCCCACGGACCCCGCTTCGCCCATCTCTGGGACATCGCATCGGAGTGCCTGCTCGGCGGCAAGCTCCTCAGGCCCCGGCTGCTGATCGGCGCGTTCGATGCACTCGCCGCGGGACCCGCGGCCGAGGCGAGCCGGCGTCGCTCGGCTCTCCGCATCTCCGCAGCCGTCGAACTCCTCCACTTCTCCTTCCTGCTCCACGACGACGTGATCGACGAGGACCTCATTCGGCGCGGGGCCCCGAATGCGATCGGGAGGCTCCTCGGTGGAACAGGTGCGGAGTCTCCCGCTGCTTCCGAGGCGCGGAGGTCCGAGGGCCGTCGGCTCCACTGGGCCCGAAGCAACGCGATCCTGCTGGGCGACCTCATGCTCGCCGCCGTGCACCAGGTCTTCGCCAGGGAGGCGGTTCCCGAGGCGATGCGCGTCCGGCTCCTCGATCTGCTCGATCGCACCATCACCGAGTCGGTGGCGGGCGAGCAGCACGACATCGGACTGAGCGACGGGGTCATCGCATCCGACCTGGACGAGGTGCTCGAGATGAGCCGGTTGAAGACGGCGACCTACACCTTCGAGCTGCCGCTCAGAGCCGCGGCGATCCTCGCCGGAGCGGACGCCCGGCTCGAGGAAGAGCTGGGGGCGATCGCGCGGCACCTCGGGGTCGCCTTCCAACTGCAGGACGATCTGCTCTGCGCCTTCGGCGACAGCCGGGAGCACGGCAAGGATCCCTTCTCGGACTTTCGCGAGGGCAAGGAGACGGCGATCATCGCCTATGCGCGCACGACCAGCGCCTGGTCGCGCATCGACCCCAAGCTCGGCGCGGGCGATTTCGGCGATGAGGACGGACGAGCCCTGCGGTCGCTGCTGCGGGAGTGCGGCGCCGAGCGGGCCATCCGCTCCATGGTCGACGAGCGGATCCGGGCGGCGGTGGGGATCGTCTGCCAGGAGGAGCCCGCGATCCCGCGCGCGCTCATGCGGTTCCTCCTGGGCGTCGTCGAGGCGCTCGACGGGAGGCGCGGGTGATGCTCCGGACTCGCCGGCTCGAGCCGCTCGATCACTACACGGCCGCGGCCGAATCCGCGTCGGCCAGGATCATCGCGGCGTACTCGACCTCGTTCGGGCTCGCCACCAGGCTCCTGGGTCGGAGGCATCGCAGGCACATCCGCAACATCTACGCGCTGGTCCGAGTCGCCGACGAACTCGTCGACGGCGTCGCCGCGGAGGCGGGCCTCGGGCCCGCTGAGCAGCGCCGCGAGCTCGACGACCTCGAGGTCGAGACCGAACTGGCCATGCGCACCGGGTACAGCGCCAACCCGATCGTGCACGCCTTCGCCCGCACGGCCGGAGGCGCCGCGATCGACGCGGCCCTCACCCGCCCGTTCTTCGCGTCGATGCGCATGGACCTGCCGCCCGACCCGGATGCCCGGGGAGCGCGGCCGGAGCAGGCCCTCACCCGAACGCGAGCATTCGGTCCGGATGAGCACGCCGCCTACGTGCACGGCTCGGCGGAGGTCGTCGGGATCATGTGCCTGCGCGTCTTCATGCGCGATGAGGCAGTCGGGCCGGAGACCGTCCGGCGCCTCGAGCACGGGGCGAGGCAGCTCGGGGCCGCCTTCCAGAACGTCAACTTCCTCCGCGACATCGGGGACGACACCGAGCGGCTGGGGCGCGCCTACCTGGGAGGCGAGGTCGAGATGACTCCGCAGCTGCAGCAGCGGTGGGTCGACACGATCCGCGGGCAGCTCGCCGATGCCGAAGCCGTTCTTCCCCTGCTGCCGCGAGACGCTCGCGGCGCCGTGGGATGCGCGCTCCGCCTCTTCGAACGGCTCACGGAGCGGATCGCGAGAACTCCGGCCCCGGCTCTGCGCCGCGGCCGGGTCCGGGTCTCGAATCCGGTCAAGGCCTGGCTCGCCGTGCGCTCGATGCTGGCGTCGCCGGCGTCGCTGCCCTCCCGGAAGGCGGATATCGGATGACACGCACCATCGTGATCGGAGGAGGCATCGCCGGGCTCGCCACGGCCGCGCTCCTGGCGCGCGAAGGGCATCGCGTGCGGGTGCTGGAGCAGCACCCGCAGGTGGGCGGGCGCGCCGGCAGCCTCGAGATCGAGGGGTTCCGCTTCGACACCGGTCCGTCCTGGTATCTCATGCCCCGGGTGTTCGACCACTTCTTCGACCTGCTCGGCACCAGCACCGAGGAGCAGCTGGATCTGCGCACCCTGGATCCCGGCTACCGGGTGTTCGGAGAGCCGGGGGACGGACCCGAGCAAGCGATGACGATCCCTCGCGGGCGAGAGCGCGTCATCGAAGCCTTCGAGCTCCGGGAGCCGGGGAGCGGAGCAGCGCTGCGCCGCTACCTCAGGTCGGCGAACCGGGCCTCGGAGATGGCGGAGCGCTACTTCCTCTACAACGCCTTCACCCGATGGGGATCGCTGGCGACTCCCGAGGTCGTGCGGGCTGCGCCCCGGCTCCTCACGCTGCTGGGCACCTCGCTCGCCGGGTTCGCCGCCCGACGGTTCTCCGACCCGCTGCTGCGGCAGGTGCTGGGCTATCCCGCGGTCTTTCTCGGCACCGACCCGCATCGCGCCCCCGCGATGTACCACCTGATGAGCGCGCTCGACCTCGACGAGGGCGTCCGGTATCCGATGGGCGGCTTCCACCGGGTGGTGGAGCGTCTCGAGGCGTTGGCGCGCGATGCCGGGGCCGAGATCGTCACGGAGGCCCGCGTCACCGACATCCTGACGCGCCGAGCTCGGGAGGGCGTCAGCGTCAGCGGCGTCCGATGGTCCGATGCCGCGGGCGCTCAGCACGTCGAGCACGCGAACCTCGTGGTCTCGGGCGCGGATCTCCACCACACCGAGACGGTACTGCTGCCCGCCGGCGCCCGGAGCTACCCCGAGGCCTGGTGGGAACGGCGGGAGAGCGGGCCCGGAGCGATCGTCGTGCTGCTCGGCGTCGAGGGCGAGCTGCCGCAACTCGAGCACCACTCGCTCTTCTTCACGCGGGATTGGGGCGCCAACTTCCGGGCGATCTTCGGCGAGGACGGCCACGTGCCCGACCCGGCCTCGATCTACGTCTGCCGCCCGAGCGCCACCGACGACTCGGTGGCGCCCGCCGGGCACGAGAACCTCTTCGTGCTGATCCCGGTGCCCGCCGACGTCGCCATCGGCTCCGGAGGCGCCGACGGCTCCGGGGACCCCCGCGTCGAGCGGGCCGCCGACGCGGCGATCCGGCAGATCCAGGAGTGGGCCGGCATCCCCGATCTCCGTCGCCGGATCGTGGTACGTCGCACCATCGGACCGGCCGATTTCGCGAGTCAGTACCACTCGTGGAGGGGCGGCATGCTGGGCCCCTCGCACATCCTGCGGCAGAGCGCCATGTTCCGCCCGCAGAACGCGTCCAAGCGGGTGGCGGGCCTCTACTACGCCGGCGCGACGACGGCGCCGGGCGTCGGGGTGCCGATGTGCCTGATCAGCGCGGAGCTGGTACTCAAGAGGATCCGACAGGATCACTCCGCCGGCCCGACCGCACCGCGTCCCGCCGCTGCTTCGACCGAGGTCCGCGGATGATCCCACTCGTCTACCTGGCGTTCCTGCTGCTCGGAATCGCGTGCATGCTGCTCATCGACCGTCGGTTCCGCCTGTTCTTCTGGAGGGATGCCGCGGCTGCGTCGATGGTGACGCTGGCGGGAACGGCGTTCCTGCTGCTCTGGGACGCCGCGGGGATCGCCGGCGGGATCTTCCTGCGGGGAGGAGCCGGGATCGCGTCCGGCGTCGTCCTCGCCCCCGAGCTCCCGCTGGAGGAGCCGGTCTTCCTCGTCTTCCTCGTGCTCTGCACCATGGTGCTGTACACGGGCCTCGCGCGCCTGCTCCAGCGCCGGAGGCGGAATCGGACGCGGAGGAGGTTGCGGTGACCTACGCGCTGCTCTCCACAGCGTTCCTCGCCGTCGCCGTGATCGGGGGCGCGGTGCTCGCGCGGTGTGCCGGGAGCGCCCTCTCCTGGGGCGCCATCGCCGGGGCCGGGGTCGCGCTGCTCGTGCTCACCGCCCTCTTCGACAGCCTCATGATCGCCGCGGGTCTGTTCACCTACGAGGAGGGGCTCATCTCGGGCCTCCGGGTGGGCCTCGCCCCCGTCGAGGACTTCGCCTACCCGCTCGCGGCGGTGCTCGCGTTGCCTCCCCTGTGGGTGCTGCTCAGCCGCTCCGGAACGGGCTCCGCGGCGGCGCTGCTGCGTCACGCCTGGGTCGCCTCGCGGCCGGTGAGCTGGGTGAACACGGCGTTCCCGTTCGCCGCCGCGACGCTGCTGACGACCCGGGAGGTCGACTGGCTCCTGGTCGTCGGCACGATCTACTACCTCGTTCCCTACAACCTCGCGCTGTACGGCGTCAACGACGTCTTCGACTACGCCTCCGACGTCAAGAACCCCCGCAAGGGCGGCATCGAGGGCGCGCTGCTGCCGCCCGCGCTCCACCGGCCCATGCTCTGGCTCGCCTTCGGCGCGAATCTTCCGTTCCTGGCGCTGCTGCTCGCGGCTGGGACCCCGGCGTCCGCTCTCGCCCTCGCCGTCAGCTCCTTCGCGCTCGTCGCATACTCCGCTCCGGGGCTCCGCTTCAAGGAGCAGCCGGTGCTGGACTCCATCACCTCGAGCGCCCACTTCGTGACGCCCGCCATCGTGGGCCTCGCTCTGGCGGGCGCCGACGTCGACACCGCGCTGGTGCTGCTGCTGGCGGCGTTCTTCGTCTGGGGAGTCGCGGCGCACGCGTTCGGCGCGGTGCAGGACATCGTTCCGGATCGCGAGGCGGGAATCGGCTCGATCGCGACGGCGCTCGGGGCGGCCCGCACTGTGCGGATCGCGCTCGCGCTGTGGCTCACAGCGGGAGCTCTGATGCTCCTCACCCCGTGGCCCGGGCCGCTGGCGGCCGGTCTCGCCGTGCCGTACCTCGCGAACTGCGCCCCCTACGTGCGGATCTCGGATGCCGAGTCCGCTCGTACGAACGGGGCCTGGCGCAGATTCATCTGGCTGAACTACTGCTCCGGTTTTCTCGTCACCCTGATCCTGATCCTGTTCTGGAGCATCTCCTCGTGAGGATCCGGCGCCGAGGAGTGCGGCCTGCTGCATCCTCTCGGTCCTCTCGGTCCTCTCGGGGAGCCCGTGTCCCTACCCGGCAGAGCCCGGCGAGGCGAGAGCCCGGTACGCGCTCGGGGTCACGCCGAGCACGGCCTTGAAATCGGTCGTGAAGTGCGGGTGGTCTGAGTAGCCGAGCTCCGCCGCGAGCGCCGCGATCGTCGCCCGGGGATCCTCGCGCAGCCGCTCGGCCGCCTCCTGCAGCCGACGGCGCCTGATCATCGCGTGCGGCGAGAGCCCGAAGAACCGCTCGGCGAGGCGCTGCGCGCTGCGGACGGACAGGTGGGCGCGCTCGGCCAGCTGGTCCACCCGCAGCACGGTCGGGTCGGCGAGGAGGTCGGCGAGACGATTGGCGAGCGCGGCGTCGGATCCGTCCTCCGGGGACGGGACGCGGCTCTGGATCCAGGCCCCCAGCGCCGCGACGGCGCTCTCGCGACGCGCAGGAGACGGGGCCGAGGGATCGTCCATCGCCCCGGCCACGGCGGCGTGCAGGGCACGATCGTCGATCGATGCGGCGGTATCCCGCAGTTCGGCGGGGCACGGGATCAGCGGCGGGACGGCTGCCGGGCGCAGCAGCGCGCCGACGGCCCACCCGCGACCGACGAGGATCCGCTCGGAGCAGCGCGTCGGTGGTCCCACCGCCGTGATCCCGCCCGGTTCCACGACGAGGTTGCAGGCGGGGAAGGGGAGCACGGTCTGGCGCGACTCCTCCCCGTCGGGGAGATCCCACACGGGGATCCAGAACCAGCGCACGGCGTGGGCGAGCCCCGGAGGCGCGGGGATGCGGTGGAACTCCGGAAGCCGCCCGGGGTAGAGGATGCCGCGTCGCTCCTCGTGCATGTCGTCCCCCGATCCCGGAAAGCGGTGGGCGCGGGCTGGCGCGAATCTGCAAGCCCGGAGCCCCGCCCCGGTCCTATTCTGCCGGTATGAACGCACACGAGTCACGCGCCGCTGACGGCGCCCACACCGATCGCGGGATCCCCCACGGATCCACCAGCCTCACACCCTTCCTCGCGCTGCCCCGGGCGAAGGAGGCCGTCGAGTTCTACCGCGACGTCTTCGGCGCCCGGGTGGTCGACGTGACCGAGATGGGCGGCGTGGTCGCCCACGCAGATCTCGACTTCGGCGACGGGCACCTGCAGCTCGGCGAGCCGATGCCCGATTACCACCTCGTCGCCGCACCCGAGGGCGAGGACGACTGCTACTCGCTGGCGCTCTACTGCTCGGACGTCGACGCGGTCGTGGAGCGCGCCGTCGCCGCCGGGGCGACGGTGCGGGAGCCGGCGACCGATTTCGTGTCGGGGGACCGCTACGCGAGCGTCCGGGATCCGTTCGGCGTGCGATGGTCGATCATGACCCGCGTCGAGGATCTCTCGGAGGAGGAGAGCGCCCGCCGGGTGCGGGAGTGGGCGAAGTCCTTCGAGGGGTGAGCGCCGCGATCGGCCGGATGTCGCGTCGCTCAGGAGGCGCGGGTCCTCGCGCGCGCGTCGATACCGCGGTCTCGATGCAGGAGAGAGGGACCGGGTGCCGGTGCGCCCGCGAGGGAGGTGCTGCGGGAGGGCAGCCCGCCCGCCGGTTCGGCGTTGCCCTCGTAGGTGAGGTAACCGCGCTGGATGTCGATCTGATCCGCGAGGTACTGCGCGTCGTGCCAGACCCCCCAGATGAAGCTTGAACCGCGACGCGACTGCCAGGGCAGTCCGAGGTAGTAGACGCCCGGCTCGGCGGAGACGCCCCGTTCGTGCTTCGGCAGGCCCCGCTCGTCGGTCGCCTCGGGGGGCAGCCAGCCGTAGTCGGCGCGGAAGCCCGTGGCCCACACGATGGAGGTGATGCCGGCCTCCGCGAGGTTCAGCGAGCGCAGCGGGTCGGTCACCGATGCGGGGAGCGGGCCGAGCACGTGCGCCTCGGGCTCCTCGGGCAGGTCGATGCCGGTGCGGGCGATGTACGCGTCGGCCTGCTCGAGCACCGAGAGATAGTTCTCATCGCCGCGGCGCACGTCGCGCTCGAGGTCGCCGCCGAAGGTCAGCACTCCGTCTTCGTAGGATTCCGCGCGGCCGACGAGCACGATGCCGTCGTTCGCGAGGTCGCGGAAGTCGATGGTGCGGCCGCCGCCTGCGCCGCTGACGGCGATGGTGGTGTGCTCGGCTCCCTCCGGCGGGGTCGATCGCTCCCAGAGGCCGAGTGTGCCGAGCCACCACACGAAGCTGCGGCCCCGGTAGCGCTGCGGAGGGCGGTCGTGCGCGCCTACCGCCAGGTAGACGTCGCGCCCCGACTGCTTCAGCTCGTCCGCGATCTGCACTCCGGAGGACCCGGCTCCGACGACGAGCACACCGCCGGGGGGGAGCTGTCGAGGGTTGCGGTATCGGCTGGAGTGGATCTGCTCGATGGGCGCGCTCTCGGGAACGATCCTCGGGAAAGAGGGGGTCTGGAAGGCACCGGTGGCCGCGACGACGTAGCGAGCTGAGAAGGGGCCCGCGGTGGTCTCGACCGAGAAGCCGGGCGAGCCGGTGCTCCGATGCACGGAAGTCACCTCGACGCCGCACCGGATCGGCGCCTCGATCATCGCGGCGTAGTCCTCGAAATACCGTGCGACGCGATCCTTGGAGGCGAAGGCATCGGGGTCCACGTCGTCGAACTCGAGCCCGGGGAAGCGGTCGTGCCAGGCCGGCCCATTCGCGACCAGCGAGTCCCAGCGCTCGGAGCGCCAGCGCTCGGCGATGCGGCTGCGCTCGAGCACGATGTGGGGGATCCCCCTCCTGGTGAGGTGCTCGCTCATCGCGATTCCCGCCTGGCCCGCGCCGACGACAAGGACCTCGGTGACCTCGGCTTCTTCGCTCGACATATCTTCTCCGCTCGCTGGTCGTGATCCGCCCGGATGCGCGGGACGGTCCACCCGAGTGGCGTCTCGGATGCGGCTCCGCGCCGCCCGGGTTCCACCAGCAAACCGCACTCCCGTGCGGGGGCGCCAATACACTTTCGCGGTCCATTCCATCTGTTCTCAAGATGGAAAGTCGTTTGAGTATCAGTCGATTGCATCTGAGTGCGCTGCTTCTGAGCCGACCCGGGCTCGGAGGCGAAGGCACGGCGGACCGGTGTCAGCCCGGGTGCGGCTCGGAGAGGATCTCGCGCACCGTCGCGACCACCGCCTCTGCCCGAGCCGAGCGGTCGATCTGAGCGAGCGAGGAGACGACGACACCGAGTTCCTGCACGTCGTCCGCGATCTCGACGGCGACCGCCTCGTTCCCGCTGTAGGTCTCTCGGGTGTGCGGGCGTTGATTGAGGAGGGAGAAGCCGAGGCCGGCCGAGACCATCGAGCGCACGGTTTCGTAGCCGGACGCGCGATAGCGCGGGTGCGTGACGATACCGGCGCTCGCGAGAATACCGAGGAAGTAGTCCCGGCTGTCGGGGAGGTCGAGCAGTACGAACGGCTCGGCGGCGAGCTCGATGAGGGAGAGCTCGTCCTGTTCGGCGAGCGGATGGTGCGTGGAGAGCAGCACGTAGGGGCGCGCGCGGCCGACCGACTCGCGGGCGATACCCTCGGGAGACGTCAGGTCGTAACCGATGGAGAGCTCCGCCCGACCTCCCCTCAGGGCCGCGAGGTTCTCCTCGTAGTCGCCCTCGAGGATCTCGACGTTCAGCTCGGGATGCTGGACGTGCAGCCTGCTCAGCAGCTTCGGCAGCAGGAAGGGGGAGAGCGTGTTGAAGCAGGCGACCGTGATCGAGCCCCGGAGCTCCTGCTGATCGGCTCGGATGTTCTCGATCATGTCTCCCAAGAACCCGAAGAGCAGCTGGGTATCGCGGAGCAATCCCTCGCCGGCGGGAGTCAAGATGAGTCCCTTCGAATGCTGGCGGATGAAGAGTGTGGTTCCGAGGGAGCGTTCCAGGTGGGAGATCGCGGTCGAGACCGCCGATTGCGCGACATGCAGCTCCTGGCTCGCCACGGTCATGTTGAGAGTCTTCGCGCACTCGGCGAAGTATCCGAGCTGCGTCAGGGTGATCGGAAAGCGCTGCGCCAACGGGGCCTCCTGAGTGCATCGGAGCGACGATCGTCCATCTTCTTATCCGATCGACTGACTAAATTATGCCTATTTTACGGATGAGACGCATTCTGCGAACAATGGAGCAGAAGGGCCATTCGTGCATCGCGCACTCGAAGAGGAGGACACCGTGACGGAACCGACGCATCGGCGACTGAGGATGTTCAACACGAAGGACACCTACCCGGAGCAGAACCTCGACAACGACCTGTGCCAGGCCGTTGTGGCGAACGGCGTCGTCTACCTCCGCGGCCAGATCGGACAGGATCTCGAGACGCGCGAATCGGTCGGCATCGGCGACGTCGTGGCGCAGACGGAGCAGGCGATGTCGAACATCAAGATGCTCCTCGAGGAAGCGGGGAGCAGGCTCGAGGACATCGTCAAGGTCACGGTGTACATCATCGATCCCCGTTACCGCGAAGACGTCTACCGCACCATGGGCGCATGGCTGAAGGGAGTCTTCCCCGTCTCCACGGGCATCGTCGTGCAGGCTCTCGCACGGCCGGAATGGCTCGTCGAGATCGATGCGACCGCGGTCATCAGCGAGCGGGGTGCGTGATGACCTTCTCGCTCATCCTCCGCGATCCGGAAAGCGGTGAGTTCGGCTCGGCGATCTCCTCCTCATCGCCCGCGGTCGCGGCGCGCTGCCTGAACCTGGCCGACGGCATCGGGGCCGCCAACTCGCAGAACGTCACCGATCCCCGCCTCGGCGCGCAGCTCATCGACCGTCTGCGCGCGGGCGACGCCGCGCAGGAGGCGCTCGACGCCGTCATCGCCGGAGCCGATCCCGAGACGATCGAGTACCGCCAGCTGCTCGTGCTCGACAGCGCCGGAGGCTCCGCGGCCTTCTCGGGAGCACGTGCGCTCGGCACATTCGGGGCGGAGACCCGTGAGAACGCGGTCGCGGGTGGGAACATGCTCGCGAGCCTCGACGTGCTCGACGCCCTCGTCGACACCGCACTGACGACGAGCGGCCGCATCGAGGAACGGCTGTATGCGGCCCTGCGGGCCGCGCTGGCTGCCGGCGGTGAGGAGGGACCGGTGCACTCCGCGGGCATCTCGGTCGTCGGAGAGGCTGGCTGGCGCGTCACCGACCTGAGGGTCGACTGGGTCGACGATGATCCCATCGGAGAGCTGGGACGCGTGCTCGAGGAGTGGTTGCCGCAGCGGGACGACTACATCCACCGCGGCATCAACCCTGCGGTTGCGCCCTCGTACGGGGTCCCCGGCGATGAATGAGGCGCGCAAGCAACGGATCTCGTCACGCCTGGCGGCGGTGGACGACGCGCTGGTCGCGCTCTCGAACCGTCTGCATGAGGATCCCGAGACCGGTTGGCAGGAGCACCGCTCCTCGGCGGCGGTCGCCGGAGTGCTCGCGGAACATGGTTTCGCGGTCGAGCACCCCTATCTCGGACTCGACACCGCGTTTCGCGCGACCGGCGGGGCCGCGCACCCGCGGTTCACGGCGGGCTTCCTCGCCGAGTACGATGCGCTGCCCGGACTGGGCCATGCGTGCGGCCACAATCTCATCTCGGCGATGTCCGTGGGTGGTGCGATCGGCCTGGCCGAGGTTGCCGGGGATCTGGGGATCGGCGTCGAGGTGATCGGCACCCCGGCGGAGGAGGGCGGCGGCGGCAAGATCGAGCTGCTCGAGCGCGGGGCGTTCCGTGAACTCGACTTCGCTCTCATGGCGCACCCGGCTCCCGTCGATGTGGCTGAGGCGCGTCCGTTCGCGGTGGCGCACTGGCACGTTCGGTATGACGGCAGGGCCGCGCATGCGGCGGCCTACCCCGAGCGCGGAACCAACGCAAACGACGCATTCCTCGTCGCGCAGCTCGCGATCGCGCTGCTTCGTCAGCAGCTGCCGGCAGGTGTGCGTGTGCACGGCGTGCAGACTCTCGGCGGCGAGGCCCCGAATGCGATACCCGAGCGCACCGAGGGGCGCTGGTATGTGCGCGCCGAGAGTATGGCGCAGCTGCTTGAGCTCGAGCAGCGCGTACTCAAATGCTTCGAAGCGGGCGAGCTGGCGACCGGTGCGAGGCTGACCGTGACACCGGAGAGCCAGCGCTATGCCGAGATGCGGACCGATGAGGAAGCGCTCGATCTGTACCGGGCCAACGCCATCGCGCTCGGCCGCGATTTCGACGTCGATCCGATCGCCGCGACCATGAACCGAGCCTCGACCGACATGGGCAATGTCTCCCAGGTCGTGAACGCCATCCATCCCTACATCGGCGTCGGCGGAGACGCCAGCAACCATCAGCCCGAGTTCGCGGCGGCCTGCGTCGGCGATCGGGCGGAGCAGGCCCTGCGCGACGGCGCGACGGGGCTCGCGTGGACCGCGCTCGACGTTGCGCTGGTCCGGTCGGCGTCCTGACGCCGGAAGCCGCGAGGACCTGGCGCTCGAACAAGCAGAAACGTAAGGAGAACCACATGACCCGCAGCTACGAGGAGTGGCAGGCCGCAGCGGCGGCACTCGACTTCGACGGCCGTCCGGTGATCGGCGGTGTGCGAGCGGACGCGAGTTCCGGCCGGACCATCGAGAAACGGAACCCTGCCACCGGCGAGATCATCTCGCACATCCACGATTGCGTCGAGGCCGATGTCGACGCGGCCGTCGCGGCGGCGCGCGCCGCCTACGAGTCCGGGGTGTGGTCGCGTTCGGGCGCCGGCTTCCGACGCGAGCGACTGCTCGAGCTCGCCCGTCTCATCGAGGCCCGCGCTGAGGAGTTCGCGCTCTACGACACCCTCGACATGGGCAAGCCGATCCGCGAGTCGTCGACGATCGACGCGCCGGGGTCCGCCGCGCTCTACCGTTTCTACGGCGAGGCCATCGAGAAGACGGAGGATCTGATCCCCGTGACGCCGCCCGGCTCGACTGCGCTCGTCACCCGTGAGGCGCTTGGCGTCGTGGGGGTCATCGTCGCCTGGAACTATCCGCTCGAGATCGCCACATGGAAGCTCGCTCCGGCGCTCGCCGCGGGCAACGCCGTGGTCGTGAAGCCACCGGTCGAAGCATCGCACTCCGCGCTGCTGCTCGCCGAGCTCGCAATCGAGGCGGGTATCCCCGCGGGCGTCCTGAACGTCGTACCCGGCCGCGGATCGGTGGTCGGCAGAGCGCTCGCACTGCACGAGGATGTCGACATGCTCGCGTTCACAGGATCGACCGAGGTGGCGAAGCAGTTGCAGCAGTATGCGGGGCAGTCGAACATGAAGCGCCTCGCACTCGAGGCAGGGGGCAAGAGCTCCAACCTGGTCTTCGCGGACTGCGACGACCTGCGGCTGGCCGCTGAGAAGGCCGCCTTCGGCAGCTTCTACAACCAGGGGGAGGTCTGCTCCGCGAATTCGCGCATCTTCGTCGAGCGATCGGTCTACGATGAGTTCCTGCAACTCCTGTCCGCGGCAGCCCGAGCCTACGCTCCGGGCGACCCGCTCGATCCCGCGGTGGGGACGGGCTCCCTCGTCTCTGAGGCTCACGCCGACACCGTCTGGGCCGCCATCGAGAACGCGCGTCGCGACGGCACGATCGTCGCGGGCGGGGCCCGCCCCGAGATCAACGGTTCGAAGGCGTTCATCGAGCCGACCATCGTGGCCGACGTGCCCTCCGACCACGAGGTGCACACCCGCGAGATATTCGGCCCCGTCGCGGTCGTGACGCCCTTCGACACCGAGGAGGAGGCGATCACACGAGCGAACGAGACGCCCTACGGTCTTGCGGCGTCGCTGTGGACGGGGTCGCTCGCCCGCGCCCACCGCGTCTCGGAGCGGCTCGTCGCCGGCACGGTTTCCGTGAACACCGTCGACGCGCTCGGCTTCACGACGCCGTTCGGCGGCTTCAAGCAGTCGGGGTTCGGGCGCGACCTCTCGGTGCACGCACTCGAGAACTACACCGACTACAAGACCACCTGGATGCAGTGGGGCTGATCGGGCACAGCTGCACGGGGTGTTCTTCCGTTCTCGGGCGGAGGAGCCCTCGGGTCCCTGATCAGATGTCGAAACCGATCCGATCCTCAGGACACGCCCAGTCATTATCCGTATTCCCATCGCTCGCGTTCCGACGCGAGACCGAGCACCCGCCGGAGAACCGGTGAGGTGCAACGCAACAAGAGAGGACGCGAAAGCGAACATGAACGGTCTGGCAGAGAAAGTCGCATTCGTCACCGGTGGCGGTTCCGGGATCGGGCGGCAGGTGTCCCTGCGCCTTGCCCGTGAGGGCGCCAGAGTCGGCGTCGTCGACCTCCGTGAGGAAGCCGCGCAGGCGGTGGTGGATGAGATCCGCGCCACAGGCGGCGCAGCTGCGACGATCGTCGCAGACGTCACCTCGGCCGAGCAGGTCGAGTCGGGCGTGGAGAAGCTCGCGACGGAGTTCGGAGCGGTCCACTTCGTGGTGAACTGCGCCGGTGTCGCCCTCGGCGAGGGCGGGGTCGTGGAGTGCAGTGAGACGGCCTGGGACAAGACGATGGCCATCAACGTGAAGAGCATCTTCCTCACCGGGAAGTACGCGATCCCCCGGATCATCGCCGCCGGCGGCGGATCCATCGTCAACATCGCCTCGGTGTTCGGCATGGTCGCCAATCCGGACGAGTGCGGCTACGCGGCCTCGAAGGGCGCAGTCATCAACCTGACCCGTCAGATGGCGGTGCAGCACGCGGCGGACCGGGTGCGTGTCAACGCCGTGCTCCCCTCCGACTGCGACACCCCGCTCATCGCAGGCCTTCTCGGCGTCGAAGGCGCCGAGCTCGAGACGGCGAAGGCCGAGCTCGCGGCACCGATCCCGTTCGGCCGGCTCGCCCAGCCGGAGGAGATCGCCGCGGGCATCGCCTTCCTGCTCTCCGACGACGCGGGGTTCATCACCGGCGTCTCCCTCCCCATCGACGGCGGCTTCCTCACCAAGTAGCAGCGCCCGCCCCTTCTCGAAAGAAGATCCCATGAGTGCAACGACGCAACAGCAGGTCCCGACGATCGAGGACAAGACGATCCAGCCGATCCCGCTCGACGAGCGCCACGGCAAGGCTCGCGACCTATTCACCATCTGGTTCGGCTCCAACATCATGGTGCTGACCATCGTGACCGGCGCACTGGCCACGACCATCTTCGGCCTCGACTTCTGGAGCGGTGTTCTCGCGATCGCCATCGGCCAGCTGGCAGGCGCCGTCTTCATGGCGCTGCACTCAGCCCAGGGTCCGCAACTGGGCGTACCCCAGATGGTGCAGACCCGGGGCCAGTTCGGCTCGTACGGCGCCCTGCTCGTGGTCATCGTGACGGTGCTGATGTACATCGGCTTCTTCGCAGCCAATCTCGTGCTCGGCGGTCAGGCCCTCGCCACCATCGTCCCAGGGCTGTCGGTCAGCGCGGGCATCGTGATCATCGGCATCGTGAGCGTCATCGCCACGATCTACGGCTATCGACTGATCCACGCCTACACGAAGATCCTCAGCGTCGTCTCGGGCCTCGCGCTCGTCGTGGCCTTCATCCTGCTGATCGTCAATTCGCAGGGCGGTGACGCCGGAGCCGTCGGCGGCTTCAACTGGAGCGGCTTCATGGGCACCGTATCGGTGGCCGCACTGTGGCAGATCGCCTACGCCCCGTACGTCTCGGACTACTCGCGCTATCTCCCCAAGGGCACGGGGTCGAAACAGGCCTTCTGGTCGTCGTACTGGGGTTGCGTGCTCGGGGCCTCTCTGCCGATGTTCCTCGGCGCACTCGTCGGTGCGAAGCTGATCGCAGGGAACATGAACCCCGACGACGTGGTCGGCGGGATGGGGACGCTGCTGCAGCCGCTCACCATCGTCATCGTCGGCATCTTCTCGCTCGGCGTCGCCGCCACGAACTCCATGAACCTCTACTGCGGCGTGCTCTCGACGCTCACCGTGGTGCAGACCTTCTACCCCGCATGGAAGCCACGCGCCGGGACGCGCGCGGTGACCGCGATCATCATCTTCGCGCTGTCTCTCGCGCTCGCGCTCGTCGGCGCCGACAACTTCCTGGTGTACTACTCCAACTTCCTGGCGCTGCTGCTGTACGTGCTCGTGCCCTGGACAGCGATCAATCTCGTCGACTACTACCTCGTGAAGCACGGAGACTATCGGGTCGAGGACTTCTTCCGCCAGGACGGAGGCATGTACGGCCGCTTCAACTGGGTCGCGATCATCTGCTACGTCCTAGGTGCGATCATCCAGATCCCGTTCATGGTGACTGCGCTCTACACCGGTCCCGTGGGCGAGGCGCTGGGCGGCGTCGACGTCTCCTGGATCATCGGCCTCGTGGTGATCTGTCCGGTGTACTTCTTCCTCCAGCGCGCCGTCGAACGGGGGAAGATGCCGGCCGCCGTGGCATGACGGACGGGGCGACGGGACGGAGCATGACTGTGGACGGATGGAGCACCCGCGAGGCGCTGGAGCGGGCTCATGCCGACGACCACGGCAGCTTCGTCGCGTTGTCGAAGGAGATCGCCCCCGAGCCCCCAGATGGACGGCCGCTCGGGGGCCTCCCCTTTGCGGCGAAGGACAACATCGACACACGGGAGTTCCCGACGAGCGCCAACACGCCGGCTCTCCTGGGGACCACGCGGGAGCGCGACAACCCGGTGCTGACTCGACTCGCGGTCGCTGGCGCGCGGCTCATCGGTAAGACGAATACGCACGAGCTCGCGCTCGGAATCACGACGAGCGCCGGTGCCTTCCCGGCGTCGAGAAACCCACTCGAGCCCGCCCGCTCTCCCGGGGGTTCCTCGGGTGGCTCAGGCGCAGCGGTGGCCGCGGGCATCGTTCCGTTCGCGCTCGGAACCGACACGGGCGGCTCCATCTCGATCCCGGCGGCGTGGTGCGGTGTCTTCGGCCTGCGGCCGACGACCGGCAGATGGCCGGTAGGCGGCGTCGTCCCCCTGTCGCGGAGCCGGGATACTGTCGGCGTTATCGGGGAATCGGTCGAGATTCTCGCCGCGGTAGACAGCGCAGTGGTCGACGCGCCCACGACCGGCAGGGCGACCGCACCCGTCGGGCCGATCCGGATCGGCATTCCCGAGCCCGGTACGACGTTCACGGCCCGCCTCGCCGATCCGGTGCGCGACAGCTGGGAGGAGAGTCTCGAGCGCCTTCGCGGAGCGGGTGCCGTCGAGCTCGTGCGGGTCGACACCGAGGAGGTGCACCAGCTCGAGCGGCGTTGTGGGCACGAGATCGAGTTCTTCGAGATGGCTCGGTGCCTCGGCGCATATCTGGCGGGGCTGCCGCGCCCACTGCCATTCGCAGAGCTTGTGGAACGGGTCGCGCGCGATGACGTCCGCGAAGCGCTGCGCGAGTCGGGGCGGGCACAAGCGCGCTCCGATCAGTACGCGGAAGCGCTCGCGATGCGGGTTGCCCTGCAGGCTCGGTACGATGCGCTGTTCGCAACGCATGGTATCGCTGGACTGCTGTATCCCACCGTTCCGATCACTGCGCCCATGGTCGGAGAGGATCGGACCTCGGCGCTCGGGACGGATGAGGATATCTTCGAGGTCGGCACCCGTAACGTCAACCCTGGGTCTGTCTCCGGGCAACCCGTCGTGACGCTTCCGGGCGCTCGAGGGAATCGGGACGGCGATTCATCCGCCGCAGGCATCTCGCTCGAGGGGGCGCGGGGAGACGATCGGCGTCTTCTGGCGACCGCTCGCCTGCTCGCGCCGATCCTGAGCGGCTACTCGCTCTCGGCCCCGTAGAGGTGCATGCGCTCGCCCGTCGCGCTGAAGATGCTGATGATCTGAGCCGGCCGCGATCCCTCGGCGCGCATCGTGTGCGGCGTCCGCGTGTCGAACTCGGCGGCCTCGCCGCGCTTCAGCACCAGATCCTCACCGCCGAGATGCAGATGCAGTCGCCCGCTGAGCACGTAGAGCCACTCGTGGCCGTCGTGGGTCTTCGGCTCGTGCTCGGGGGAGCCCGGATGGTAGGTGATCCGGTAGGCCCGAACGCTCGACTCCTCGAGGGTGAGCGGTGCGATGGTCATCCCGTCGCGCTGCACCTCGTGGCGGCGCACGCGCGGATCCCGATCCTGCTCCTCGAGCAGATCGTCGACCCGGATGCCGAGCCGGCGGGTGAGCGGGAGGAGCAGCTCGAGGCTCGCCTGGCGCTTGCCGGATTCGAGACGCGACAGCGTGCTGACCGACATGTTGGCGCGGGCGGCGAGATCTTCGAGGGTCCACCCCCGCGCCTGCCTCGCGGCGCGCAAGCGCGGCCCGACCTGCTCGAGTTCCTGCACGAGCTCCTCCCCATCCCTCGTTGTTGCATATTCGGCAAATCCGATTGCAATTATCGCACGTTCTTTCGAGACTGGTGGCATGCGAGAAGAACTATTCGATGCGATCGTGATCGGCGGCGGGCCCGCCGGTCTGAGTGCTGCGCAGTCCCTCGGGCGCGCGCTGCGGCGGGTGCTGGTGGTCGATGCGGGCTCGCCGCGCAACCGGTTCGCGGCGCACATGCACAACGTGCTCGGCTTCGACGGGGCGCCCCCCTCGGAGCTGGCGGAGCGCGGGCGCGCCGAGGCGGAGGCCTACGGAGTGGAGTTCGCGGACGGCGTCATCGCCGAGGTGCGCGAGGCGAGCGGAGGGGAGGACGAGACCGCCGCGGGGCCGGCAGCCGCGGGCGCCCGGCTCGTCGTGAGGCTCGACGACGGGCGCGAGCTGCTCGCCCGCGCACTCGTCGTCGCCACGGGTGTCGCGGACGCGCTCCCCGAGATCCCGGGCCTCGCCGAGCGGTGGGGCGACCGGGTGCTGCACTGTCCCTACTGCCACGGCTGGGAGGTGCGCGGGCTGCGACTCGCCGTGATCCCGACCTCTCCGCTCGGCATGCATCAGGCGAGGCTCGTGCGGCAGTGGAGCGACCGGCTGACGGTCTTCACCGCGGGGCTCGGCGACCTCGCCGAGGGCGATCGCGGGGCGCTGCGTGCGCGCGGGATCGCCCTCGAGGACGACCCGGTCGTCGGAATCGCCGACGCCCCGGCCGTCGAGGTCGCCGACACCGCGGAGCGGGCCTCGGCGTCCGGCGATCCGGGTTCGACGGTCGGGGAGGGCGCGGGCGAAGGCAGGGGTCGCAGCATCGTCGTCCGCACCGCCTCGGGGCGGGAGATCGAGGTCGACGCGGTCTTCTCGATGGGACGGATGGTGCCGCAGGACGCGTTCCTCGACGGGCTCGGCCTCGAGCGCGCCGACGGGCCGATGGGCAGCGTCATCGCCGTCGACCTGTTCGGTCGCACCAGCCACCCTCGGATCTGGGCCGCGGGAAACGTCGTCAACCCGCCCGCGAGCGTGCCGATGGTGGTGGGCGCCGGCAGCTTCGCGGGCGCTGCCGTGAACGCCGCCCTCGTGGAGGAGGACTTCGAGACGGCGCTCGCGGGTGCGACTGATGCCGCCGGTCGGTCTGGCGATCCGGAGCCGGATCCCGCCGCCGAGGATCCGGCGGAGTTCTGGGAACGCCGCTACGGTGAGTCCGAGCGGATCTGGTCGGGGAAGGTGAATCGCGCGCTCGCGGATCTCGCCGAGACGTGGGCGCCCGGTCGGTCCCTCGACCTCGGGTGCGGCGAGGGTGGAGACGCGATCTGGCTGGCCGAGCACGGATGGGTCGCGACCGGGATCGACCTCTCGGCCACGGCGGTCGACCGGGCGCGCGACGCGGCGAAGGCCCGGGGGATCCCGGAGGGACGCGCCCGCTTCGTGGCCGCCGATCTGGCCGAGTGGGATGAGCCGGGCGAGTTCGACCTGGTGACGGCGAGCTTTCTGCAGTCGCCCGTCGAGCTGCCACGGGAGGAGATCCTGCGATCCGCCGCCGCTCGCGTCGCCCCCGGAGGCCGCCTCGTCGTCGTCTCGCACGCGGCGCCGCCGCCCTGGGCGAGGGCTCACGCGGCGCACCGTTCGCTGTTCCCGTCGCCCTCGGCCGAGCTGGCCTCGCTCGAGCTCGATCCGGATGCCTGGGAGGTCGAGGTCGCGGAGGTGCGCTCGCGCGAGGCGACGGGCCCAGACGGGGAGCGGGCCGAGCTCGAGGACACCGTCATCGTCGCCCGCCGCCGGTCGCGGTAGGCCGGCCCGCATCGAGTCATCGCGCATACGAGGCGGCTCCGCTCTCCGGGGGAGGAGCGGAGCCGTCTTCGAGCGGTCTGCGGATCCCGGACTACGGGAGCAGGCGCGTGGGGCCGCGGAACAGGTAGGTGACCTCGCGGATCGACGACTGCTGCAGCATCAGCATCAGCACGCGGGCGAGGCCCATGCCGAAGCCGCCGTGAGGCGGGACGCCGTAGCGGAAGAAGTCGAGGTAGAAGCCGAGCTCGGCGGGATCCATGCCCTTCTCGCGGGCCTGCGCCTCGAGCACGTCGATGCGGTGCTCGCGCTGAGCACCGGTCGAGATCTCGGTGCCGTTGTAGATGAGGTCGTAGCTCTTCGTGAGCGACTCGTCGCCCTCGTGGCGCATGTGGTAGAACGGGCGGATCGACGAGGCGTAGTCGGTGAGGAACACGAAGTCGTGGCCGTACTTCTTCTTGACGTGGGCCGCGATGCGGCGCTCGCCCTCGGGGTCCATGTCGTCGTCGGCGCGGGGCACCTCGTAGCCCTCGGCCTTCACGATCTCCTTCGCCTCGGCGAGGGGGATGCGCGGGAACGGGCGCTCGGGCACCTCGATCTCGATTCCGAACAGCTTCTGGATCTGCTCGCCGTGCTTCTCCTTGACCGCGGTGAGGCCGGCGACGATGAGCTCCTCGTGCAGCTCCATCACGTCCTCGTGCGAGTCGATCCAGCTCAGCTCGGCGTCGACCGAGGTGAACTCGGTCGCGTGGCGCGAGGTGAACGAGGGATCCGCGCGGAACGCCGGGCCGACCTCGAAGATGCCGCCGAAGCCCGCGGCCTGCGCCATCTGCTTGAAGAACTGGGGGCTCTGCGCGAGGTAGGCCTTGCCCTCGAAGTAGTCGACCTCGAACAGCTCGGCGCGCGACTCGGAGGCGCTGGCCATGAGCTTCGGCGTCTGCACCTCGATGAAGTCCCGGTCGATCCAGACCTGACGGAGCGCGTGCAGGAACGTGGTCTGGATGCGGAAGACGAGGTTCTGCTCGGGTCGGCGCAGATCGAGGAAGCGCCAGTCGAGGCGGTGATCGATGCTCGAATCCTTGGCGATGGGCGTCTCGGGCAGTGCCTGGGTGACCACGTCGATCGTGTCGATCTGGATCTCGACGCCGCCGAGCTTCACGCGCTCGTTGTGCTGCAGCTCGCCGGTCACGGTGATGAAGCTGCCGTGCGAGAGCTCCGCGATGGTGGTGGTGCGGGCGAGCAGGATGTCGGAGCGCGGGTTCTCCGGATCCGCCTCGCGCAGCACGCCGCCGTTGACGAGCTGCACCGCACCCGACTCGTCGCGCAGCACGACGAACTGCACGTAGCGCTGGTCGCGCACCTTCTCGACCCAGCCGGAAACACGCACGGGGCCGTCTTCGCGGGCGGCCAGATCCTTGATCAATACACGCTCAGTCACCCGGACAGTCTAGCTGGCGCCGCGATCCCCTCCGTGCTGCGAAGCGCTCGCGAGATCCCGGGCTCTGCGCGAAGGAGGCTCTGCACGAGGAAGCCGAAGTGCGCCCCCGGCACCGGCTCTCGCCCTGCGGTGCCTCGGACGGCGGGGAGCACCGCCACGGGTCATAACGAGTAATAATGTGACACATCAATTGAAGTGATGCGTTGTGTGTTCCTATCCTGGCCGAGGCGCACTCGGACGGCGCCGTGCACCCACCAGGAGAAACCATGACCAGCACCGCGCCGCGCCCTCTGCGCCACCTCGGCTTCATCCATCTCGTGCCCTTCGACCGGGAGAACCCCGCCAAGGGGCTGAACGAGGGCCTCGAGCTGTTCGCATACGCCGAGGAGCTCGGCCTCGACAGCGGCTGGGTGCGCACCCGCCACCTGCAGTACGGGCTGCCCTCGCCGGCCTCGTTCTTCGCCGCGGCAGCGCAGCGCACCGATCGGATCGGGCTCGGCAGCGCCGTGATCCCGGTGGGGTTCGAGAACCCGTTCCGGTTGGCGGAGGATCTCGGAACCGCAGACGCGCTCTCGGGCGGCCGTGTGCTGCCCGGTCTGAGCGTGCACCCGCCGGGATACCCCGACGAGGTCAACGACCTCGTGCACGACACGGGCTGGCGCGACGAGGACTACGGCTACGGCCGCATCGAGCGCCTGCGCAGCCTGCTCGCGGGGGATCGGGTGCGCGAGGTGCCCGAGTACAACGGCATCGGCGGAGACTTCGACTCCGAGCGGGTCGAGCCGCACAGCCCGGGCCTCTCGGAGCGGCTCTGGTACGGGGGCGGATCGCTGAGGTCGGCCGAGTGGGCCGGCCGGGCGGGCTTCAACTGGCTCGTCAGCAACATCAGCTCGGCGGAGAACGGGCTGACCGAGTTCTCGGAGGTGCAGCGGGCTCAGATCGATGCCTTCCGCGCCCAGCACCCGGAGGGCGATGACGCGCGGGCGACCGTCGCCCGGGTGATCGTGCCGACCGACGGGGCGACGCCCGAGCAGGTGCGCAAGTACCGGGAGTACGCCGACGCCCGCACGCCCCGCACGAAGAAGGTGCACGGCAAGAACACCATCATCGCGCGCGACGTCCTCGGGTCCCTCGACGAGATCGTCGAGTTCATCTCGAACGACATCGCCTTCCAGGCCGCGGACGACTACCTCTTCGAGCTGCCGTTCGAGTTCGAGCTCGACGACTGGAAGCAGATCCTGCACCAGCTCGCCACCAGCATCGGGCCCGCACTCGGGTGGGAGCCGGCGCACAGACGGACCGAGCGCGCAGCGGCGTAGCGCGGGGCAGACATGACAGGAGAGGCGGACGGGAACGTGGCGACCGAGACACTCACGGCGAATGCGAAGACGAGTACCGAGGCGACGAACGCGAAGACGAGCACCGAGACGGCACACGCCGGATACCTCGTCAGGCTGGCGCGGCCGGAGGAGTACGCCGAGGTGGATCGCCTGATCGCCGCCGCGTACGCCCACGACTACGGCGACTCCGACGAGGGCCCCGACCCGATGCGCAGCGCGAGGAGGCGCGCCGAGGCGCACGACGTGTGGGTCGCGGTCGACGCCGGCGGCAGGCTGCTCGGCAGTGCGACGACCCGCAGGCGCGGAGGGCCGTCGCTGCACGAGGACGCCGTCGACGGCGAACTCGATCTGCGTCTGCTCGGGGTGTCCCCCCTCGCCCGGCGTCGCGGCGTCGCGGCGGCGCTCATGCGGCATGTCGTGGCGCACGCCGAGGCGGAGGGGTTCGGCGCCGTCGTGCTCAAGACGAGACCGCACATGAGCGGCGCGCACCGACTCTACGACGCGCTCGGCTTCACGCGGGTGCCGGAGCGCGACGGGCTGTGGATCGGCGGCGAGCGCGTGCTCGAGCTCTTCGCCTACGCCTACCCGCTGGCGGGGGTCCCCGAGGTCGGCGTCGACGATCCCGCCGCGGCGCGCAGCGTGCTCGGACGCTTCCCCTCGGGGGTCGTCGCGATCACGGCGGCCGACGCGTCGGGGGAGCCGGTCGGCCTCGCGGTGCAGTCCTTCGTCTCGCTCTCGATCGACCCGCCGCGCGTGCTGCTCTCGGTCGGTCGGGGATCGACGACGTGGCCGAGGATCTCGGCGGGCGGATCCTTCGCCGCGACCGTGCTCGCGGAGCACCAGGGCCCGATCGCGAGGCAGCTCGCGCGATCCGGGGCGGCCGACAAGTTCGCGGGGATCCGGACGACGCCTTCGCCCCGCCTGGGGCACCCGATCGTCCGCGGCGGCAGCGCCTGGTTCGAGTGCGCCATCCGGGAGGTGCTCGACGGCGGCGACCATCGCGTCGTCATCGCCGACGTGCTCGGCTTCGGTGCGCTGCACCGCCCCGAGCGGCCCCTGGTCTTCGCGGGATCGAGCTTCTCGGGGATCGCGCCCGCCTCCGCGGCGTGAGGCCCGCCCCGCGGCACGAGCGGACGCCGGGCGCGGTCGATGCGGGGGCGCTTCCGGCCCGATGGCGCGAGGCGGTGCTGCCGAGCCGACACCCGCCGGCTACCCGCCGGTCATCGGGGCCTGCTACCAACGGGGTATGAACTCGGTGGCATCCCCTCCGCTCGGCGGTACCCGCTCCCTCCTGCTGTCTCTCGCTCCCTCGCTGGTGCCGAGCGAGCGCCGGGTGGTGCAGGTCTGCATCGACGACACCGCCTCGGTGGTCGACATGTCGGTCGCCGATCTCGCCCGGCGGGCCGAGGTCTCGCCCGCCACGGTGGTGCGCGCGTGCCAGCGGATGGGGTTCGGCGGGTTCCAGCGGCTCCGCGAGCTCCTGATCCGGGATCAGGGCGCGCGGTCGTTCGCGGGATCCGGTGCCGGACGCGGCATCGTCGATCCCGCGGGATGGGCGGGCAGCGCGGGATCGACCGGACGGGCGGGCTCGTCGGCGGGATCGGGATCGGGGTCGGCCGTACCGGACGACGCCCTGAGCGTCGCGGCAGGGGAGCCCTCCTCCCACCCGGTCGCCCAGGTCTTCGACCGTGCGATGGCCGGCATCCACGGCGCGCTCGGCGCGCTCGACTTCTCCGAGTTCGATGCGGCGGCGGCGGCGATCCGCGGCTGCGCGCGACTGCTCGTCGTCGGCAACGGCGCGTCGCTCGCGGCCGCCCAGTCGGTGGCGCTGCACTTCCTCAGCAGCGGCAAGGTGTGCGAGAACCCGGTCGACATCGTCACCCAGCACATCGCGGCGAAGCTGCTGCGGCCGGGCGACGTCTGCCTCGCGGTGAGCGACAGCGGCATGAACCACTTCACGCTGCGGGCCGCCCGACTGGCGGCGGAGAACGGCGCCACCGTGGTCGCCATCACGAGCTACGCGAGATCCGACCTCGCGGGCGTCGCGACCCACGCCCTCGTCGCCGGCGCCGATTTCCACAGCTGGAACGACAGCACCGTGATCGGGAACATCGTGCAGATGCTGCTGCTCTCCGCGCTGCACGCCGCGTCGCTCGGGGTGCTGCCCGGGTCGGAACGGGCCCGTGCCGAGGTGCTCGACGAGGTGCGCACCATGGTCGAGGGATCCGGATCCCGCGCGACCGCGCACTTCGGTGACCGATGAACACCCTGGGAGCCGGACACGGCACCGGCCCAACCGCGCCCCGACCCCGAACGGGCCCGCCGTTCACCCGGTGCACCTCGAATTCGCGATCCCGGTTCCGCGTGTTCGCCTGAGCGTCGCGGAGGGTTCACCTGCGGCGCCCACTCTGGAATCAATCGTTTCCTGAGAACCGAGATTCAGGAAACCCGATTCCACGGGAGGTGGCCGATGGCTCGGCTCGTACTCAACCAGATCACCCGGGCGTTCGGCGACGTCACCGCGACGGACCGGATCTCCCTCGACGTGGAGGACGGCGACTTCCTCGTGCTGCTGGGCCCCTCCGGCTGCGGCAAGACGACGCTGCTGAGGATGATCGCCGGCCTGCTCGAACCCACCTCGGGCAGCATCGAGGTCGACGGGGAGGACATCACGGCGCTCCCCGCGCGCAAGCGGGATCTGGCGATGGTCTTCCAGAGCTACGCCCTCTACCCGCACCTCAGCGTTGCGAAGAACCTGGCGTTCCCCCTCAGGGTGCGCAAGATGGCGAGGAGCGAGATCGACGAGCGCGTGCGGGTCGCCGCCGAGGCCGTCGACATCGCCCACCTGCTGGACCGCAAGCCCAAGGAGCTCTCGGGCGGGCAGCGGCAGCGCGTCGCCGTGGCCCGCGCCCTGGTGAGGGAGCCCCGGGCGTTCCTCATGGACGAGCCGCTGTCGAACCTCGACGCCAAGCTGCGCACCGCCACGCGACAGGAGCTCGCGGCGCTGCACCGGGAACTCGGCGCGACCTTCGTCTACGTGACTCACGACCAGGTCGAGGCGATGACGATGGCGACGAAGATCGCCTTGCTCAACGAGGGCCGGCTCGAGCAGTACGGCACCCCGGAGGAGCTCTACGACACCCCGAGCTCGGTCTTCGCCGCCGGGTTCCTCGGCTCGCCCGCGATGAACCTCGTGAACGCCACGCTGCAGACCGGCGACGGCAAGATCACCGTGCTCGCGCCGGGCCTGGAGGCCGTGCTGTGGGAGGGGGCCACGCCCGAGCGGGAGATCGTCATCGGCGTGCGGCCCGAGCACCTTTCCGTCTACGCCGGCGGGGCCCCGGAAGCGGTGCCGACGGCCGGCGTCGCCATGCGCGGCGCCGTCGAGCTCGTCGAGAACCTCGGTCGCGAGCAGCTCGTGCACTGCCGCGTCGACGAGGGTCGCGTGACCGTGGCGTGCGAGCGGGAGTCGGTGTGGGCGGCGGGCGACCTCGTCGTGCTCACGGCCCCGGCCTCGCGCGTGCACCTCTTCGACCGCGAGAGCGGCCGTCGCCTCGAGTGGCGGCCGGATCCCCTCCCGGCTCCGGCGGTGCTCGGCGTCGAGCTCCAGTCGGCCTGACCCACTCCGAGACCCCGAGAACCCCACCCCGAGACCCCGTCCGCTTCGACACTCACCCCTCGCATCCTGAAAGGATCCATCCCATGCGACTCCGACGCACCGTCGCCGCCGCTGCCGCCCTGGTCGCGGCCACCGCCCTCGCCGCCTGCTCCTCGGGGGCCGCCCCCGAGTCGGCGGCCTCCGTCGTCCCCGAGCTCGAGGCCGACCAGCAGGTCGAGATCGTCTTCGAGAGCTACAACCTGACGCAGGCCGGCCCCTGGACCGACACCGTGAACCAGCTGCTCGAGGAGTTCCACGCCGAGCACCCGAACATCACCGTGAAGGCCCAGCCCCCGCAGGGCGGCACCGTCGACGACGTCGTGAGCAGCGTGCAGACCCAGCTGCTCGCCGGCGACCCGCCCGACGTCGTGCAGCTGGGCTTCAACTCGCTCGACTTCGCCGCGTCGCAGCTCGGCGCGAAGGCCATGAACGACCTGGTCGGCGACGAGGCGGTGGAGGAGCACTTCGGCGGCGAGAACCCGTACCACCCGCGCGCTAAGACGCTCGGCGACTGGAACGAGAAGACCTACGGCATGCCCTACGTCTTCTCGACCCCGATGCTGTTCGTCAACAAGACCCTGCTGGAGGAGGCGGGCGTGCCCGCCGACGCCGACCTCTCGACCTGGGACGAGGTGCAGGAGGCCGGCGCGAAGGTCACCGCGATGACCGGGAAGCCGTCCGTCGACGTCGCCTGCTTCTACGCGAGCGGCGAGTGGTGCCTGCAGGCCCTCGTCAACTCGAACGGCGGCAGCGTGATCTCCGAGGATCGTACGACGATCGAGTTCGGCTCCCCCGAGGCCGCCGGCGCCGCCGAGCGCATGGCGGAGATGTACGAGGCCGGCGTGCTGCGCAACGCCGACTCCGCCGCTCAGCTCGAGGGGCTCGCGAAGGGCGACACCGCCTTCCTGCTCAACAGCGCCGCGGTGCAGGGCATGCTGCTGGAGGCCGCCGAGGCCGGCGGTTGGGAGCTCGGCGGCGTCGGACTGCCCGCGTTCGAGGGGCAGGATCAGTCGGTGCCGGTGAACTCCGGTTCGGCGCTCTACATCCTGAGCGACGACGAGGCGAAGCAGCGCGCCGCGTGGGAGCTCGTCTCCTTCCTCACGAGCGACCGCGCCTTCGAGCTCATCACGAGCCAGATCGGATACCTGCCGCTGCGCACGGGCCTGACCGACGAGGGCGGCGCGCTGCACGAGTGGGCGCAGAGCATCCCGACGGTGCAGCCGAACCTCGACCAGCTCGACCGCCTGGAGGCCTGGCGATCCTTCCCCGGGAACAGCTACACGCAGGTCTCGGATCTCTTCACGACCGCGGCCGAGGAGGTCGTCTACTACGGCAAGCCCGCCGAGGAGACGATGAGCGAGGCCGCCGACCGCGCCCAGGCGCTGATCGACTGAGGCCGGCCGTGAACCCCATCGCATCCTCCCTGACGTTCTCTCCCGCATCCGCGCCGGTCGCCGCGGGCGCCGCGCCCGCGGCCGCCACGGCATCCGGCGCGGGATCCCTCGCGGTCGCCGCGTCCGGCGCAGCGCCCCGGATCGGAGCGCCGATCCCCGTCGAGGGCACCTACAACTTCCGCAGCCCCGGGGGGTACGCCGCGGCCGGCGGCGCGATCCGGACGGGCAGCCTGTTCCGCTCCGACGCCCTGCACTTGCTCAGCCCCCTGGGCGTCGAGCAGTTCGGCGCCCAGGGCATCGCCCGGGTGATCGACCTGCGGGACGGCCGAGAGCGGCTCCAGGCGCCGAGCGCGCTCGCCGCCGGCGCGGTCGAGACGATCCACCACCCCATCTTCGAGGGGGCGGCGATCCCGACGACCGGGCCGGCGCCGACCCTGCGCGAGGTCTATCGCACGATCGCGACGGACCGGGTGCACGCGCTCTCGGGCGCCGTGCGGCTCATCGCCGACGCCCCGGAGGGCGGCGTGCTCGTGCACTGCACCGCCGGCAAGGACCGCACCGGCATGGTCGTGGCCGTCGCGCTCGCCTCCGTGGGCGTCTCCCGCGACGATGTGCTCGCCGACTACGCGGCGAGCGCCGCGAACCTCGCGGGGGCCTGGGTGGAGCGCATGATCGCGGCCGCGGCCGAGCGTTTCCCCGGCCCGATCGACGACGCCGTGCGCGAGCTCATCGCGGCCAGTCCCGCGGAGGCGCTCGACGAGGCCCTCGACGTGATCGACGACCGCTACGGAAGCGCCGAGCGGATGCTGATCGCCGCCGGCTTCGACGACGACGCGCTGGCGCGCCTCCGGACGCGTCTCGTCGCCTGAGCACCCCGAGCGGGGCCCGGCCGGGCCCCGCTCCTCCCCTTCACCTCTCGTCTCCACCGTCCTCCCTGGCCTCTCTGTTCTCGTCCTCTCGAAAGGATCACTCCATGACCGACGCACAGCACCCCGCGCCCGAGCACTTCATCCTGCACATCAGCGACACCCACTTCGTCGGCGGCGGAGACCTGCTGCACGGCAGGGTCGACAGCGACGCCAACCTGAAGCGCCTCTTCGAGGACTTCGCCGAGACCCAGGCGCGACCCGAGGCGATCGTCTTCACCGGAGACCTCGCCGACACGGGAGACGCCGATGCCTATCAGCGCCTCCGCGCGATCGTCGAGCCCGCGGCCGCGGCCATCGGCGCGCAGGTGATCTGGGTGATGGGCAACCACGACACCCGCACGCCCTTCCGCAGGGAGCTCCTCGACTCGGACGCCGGCGAGCAGAGCGTCGACCTGGTCCACGACGTCAACGGCCTGCGCATCATCGCGCTCGACTCGACGGTGCCGGGCGAGCACCACGGCGAGATCAGCGAGGAGCAGTACGCCTGGCTCGCCGACGTGCTCGCGACACCCGCCCCGCACGGCACCCTCATCGCGCTGCACCACCCGCCCGTGCCCTCGCTGCTGCCCGCCTTCTCGTTCGTGGAGCTGCGGGGCCAGGATCGGTTCGCCGAGGCGATCCGCGGCACCGACGTGCGCGCCGTGCTCGGCGGCCACCTGCACTTCAACACCTTCAGCGAGATCGGGGGCGTGCCGGTGTCGGTCGCGTCTGCCACCTGCTACACGCAGGATCTCAACGTGAAGCCGGGCAGCATGCGCGGGCGGGACGGCGCGCAGGGCTTCAACCTCGTGCACCTCTACGGCGACCGCGTGATGCACACGGTCGTGCCGATCGGAGAGTTCTCGACCGTGTACGAGGTCACCGCCGAGCAGCTGCGCTCGTGGACCGGGCTGTCCCTCGAGGAGGTCGGCTCCGAGATGGCCAAGACCGCAGAGCCGGTGCCGGCCTGATGTTCACGGAGGTACTCCCGCCGGCGGCCCCGCAGGCCGCAGCCGACACCGGAGCAGATGCATCCGAGCCCACGATCACCCGACGCCCCGGTGACGGACGGGCCGGCGGAGAGCCCGGTGCCGGGCGGGCCCGTGCTCGCCGACCCGGCGCGGGGCGGGCCCATGCCGCCCGGGTCCGAGAGGCTCGCGGCCCGAGGCGCTTCACGCTGGCCCCCTACCTCTACGTACTGCCCGCGGTGGCGCTGCTCGTCGTCTGGACGTACGCGCCGCTCGTGCAGACGGTCGAGCTCTCCTTCGTCGACTGGAACCTGATCCCGACCCAGCCGAAGACCCCCGTGGGCTTCGAGAACTACGCGACCGTGCTCACCCTTCCCGAGCTGCATCAGGCGCTGTGGAACACGGTGCTCTACATCCTCGCGTTCCTCGTGCTCTCGGTCGCGCTGCCCGTGGTCTTCGCGCTGATCTCCCGCCGCGTCGCCGGGCGGGCGAAGACGATCTACCAGGCGCTGATCTTCGTGCCCTTCCTCGTCACCCCGGTCGCGACCAGCGCGATCTGGCGCTGGCTCTTCGCCCCGGAGGGCGGCACGATCCCCGTGGTCGCGCGCACGCTCTTCGGCGTCGAGATGGGGAACGTGCTCCGCGAGCCCGGCTCCTCGATGATCGCCGTCATCGTGATCGTGGGCTGGCAGATGCTCGGCTTCGGCGTGCTGGTCGTCGCCGCGGGGCTCTCGGGCATCAGCCCGGACTACGCGCACGCGGCCGGCGTGGACGGGGCGAGCGAACGGCAGGTCACGTGGCGGATCACGCTGCCGCTGCTCTCGCCGTCGCTCGTGTTCCTCTCGCTCATGACGATCCTGCTCTCGGCGCAGTGGACGTTCCCGATCATCGACCTCGTGACGCAGGGCGGCCCGAGCGGCAGCTCGACGAACATCTACCACCTGCTCTACGAGTTCGCCTTCCGCAACTTCGACGCGGGCGTCTCGGCCGCCGCGGGCACGCTGTTCTTCATCGCCTTCGGTCTGGTCGCGCTCGTCTTCGTCGAGCTGTCCGAGCGCCTGAGCTTCCACGACAACTAAGGACCCGCCATGACCTTCACCCTCGTCGCCCCGCAGCACTCCGGCCTGGTCGCGTCGACCGCCCCCGAGGCGCCGATCGCGGCGGACGCCCGGAGCGCCCAGACCCTCGCCCGGGCCCGCCGGAGCCGCCGCCTCGGTCTGATCCCGGCCTTCCTCATCCTCACGGTGCTCGCGGTGATCTCGATCTTCCCGATCTACTGGATGTTCGTCACCGCGTTCCGGCCCGCGGACCAGATGCTCTCGACCAACCCGGTCCCGGGCCCGTTCAGCATCGAGAACTTCGCCTACGTCTGGGAGACGATCCCGATCCTCGGGATGCTCGGCAACACGTTCGCCATGGCGCTCGGCCTCGCGATCGGGCAGCTGCTCATCGCGATCCTCGCGGCGTACGGCTTCGCCCGGTGGTCGTTCCGCGGGCAGAAGATCCTGTTCCTGCTGTTCGTGGGCTCCTGGCTCGTGCCCTTCCAGGTCACGATGATCCCGAACTACCTGCTCGTCGCGAAGCTGGGGCTGCTGAACACCGTGCTCGGCGTGATGGTGCCGCAGCTGGCCGCCGCCTTCGCCGTCATGCTGCTGAAGCAGCACCTCGACTCCTTCCCGCGCGAGCTGCTGGAGGCCGCCGACATGGACGGGCGCGGATCCTGGCGCACGCTGTGGGAGGTCGTCGTGCCGAACCTCAGGCCCGCGCTCGCGGCGCTCGGCATCATGCTGTTCATCAGCGCGTGGAACGAGTACCTGTGGCCGTCGCTGATCATGCAGCAGTCGGGGGCGCTCATCCAGGTCGGCATCCGCGGGTTCCTGGGCGCCGAGGGCAACAACTGGGGCGCCGTCATGGCCGCGAGCGCGCTCGCCTGCCTGCCCATCTTCCTCATCTACATCTTCCTGCAGCGCTACGTGGTCGACGCCTTCGTGCGCTCCGGGATCAAATGACGAACCACCCGGCGCTCCGCCGCACCCGCTCGGCCGGTGACATCGGCCGCGACATCGACAAGGATCACATCATGCGCATCATCCAGATCTCCGACACCCACATCTCGCAGCTGGGCGGCACGACCAACGAGAACGCCGAGAAGGCGATCGAGCTCGTGAGCGAGCTCGAGCCCGACCTCGTGGTGCACACCGGCGACGTCACGATCCTCGACCCCGACGAGGACGACGACCGGGTCGCCGCGAAGGCGATCCTCTCCCGGATCGAGGCGCCGCTGCGCGTGCTGCCGGGCAACCACGACATCGGCGAGCCCGGCGCCGATCCGTTCGGGGGCAAATCCGTCACGAGCGAGCGCGTCGCCGCCTTCCGCGCGCACTTCGGCGAGGACCGCTTCGTCGACGAGGTGGGCGAGTGGACGGTCGTCGGCTTCAACAGCGAGCTCTTCGGCTCGGGGCTGCCCGAGGAGGAGGACCAGTGGGCGTGGCTCGAGTCGCTGCCGGAGCGGCTCGGGGGCCGGCCGACGCTGATCTTCAGCCACAAGCCCGTCTGGGCGCACGCGCCGGAGTACCAGACGCCGAAGGTCTCGCTCGACGCCGCCGTCCTTCCCCGCCTGGAGGCGATCCTCTCGCGGATCGACGCGCGGGGCTTCGGGTCGGGCCACCTGCACCACTACGCGCTCACCGCGGCGCCGTCGCGGCCGAGCGCCGTCGCCGTCTCCGCCCCTCCGACGGCGTTCGTGCACCGCAGCGCCGAGATGGCGCGCGTCACGGGGCCCGGGATGAACCAGCTCGGCGTCGTCTCCTACGAGATCGAGGGCGACCGCGTGCTGCCCTTCTTCCGCTCGCGGATCGACTTCGAGGAGAAGGAGTTCGGCGAGGTCGACTCGGCGATGCGGGCGCTCGGGGCGATGGGCATCGAGCTCCCCGCCGGCTGAGCCGTCCCGCCGCCGGCGGTCGATCTGCTTGAACCGTCAACTCCCAGAGTCCGCTCCGGGCGCGAACGTAGAATGGTGGCGTGAGCGATAAACTCCTGCATCTGGTGCGCCACGGCGAGGTGCACAACCCCGACAGGGTGCTGTACGGCCGCCTCCCCGGCTACCGCCTCTCCGAGCGCGGGCACCAGATGGCCGAGGCCGCGGCGCTCGAGCTGGCCGGCAGCGATCGGATCGTCGCCCGGCTGCTCGCCTCGCCGCTCGAGCGGGCGCAGCAGTCCGCGCGGCCCATCGCCAGCGCTCTCGGCCTCGAGATCGGCACCGAGGAGCGGATCATCGAGCCCGCCAACTTCTTCGAGGGCAAGGTGAACTCAGGGGGCGACTCCGCGTTCAGGAACCCCCGCTACTGGTACCGGCTCTGGAACCCCCTCGTCCCCAGCTGGGGCGAGCCCTACCGGCAGATCGCCGGGCGCATGCGCCGGGCGATGAACGAGGCGTGGGAGCAGGTGCGCGGAGGCGACATCGTGATGGTCAGCCACCAGTCGCCGATCTGGATCGCGCACCTCGATATCGCGGGCAGGCCGCTCTTCCACAACCCGGCGAAACGGCGGTGCGAGCTGTCGAGCATCACCAGCTTCGAGAAGCGCGGCGAGCGCTGGTTCGAGGTCGACTACCGCACGCCCGCCTCGGGGCTCGTCGAGGGCGCGGTCGACGTGGGGGCCGTGTAGTGGGAGCGACCGACAGGGCGCGCCGGTCCCGGATCACGGGGGCGCTCGCCGTTCCGCTCATCGCGGCGCTCGTGCTCACCGGCTGCAGCGGCGGCAACGACAACCTCTCCCAGCAGTGGGAGGAGGGCAGCGACAAGGGCTACGTGGCCGGCGACGGATCCTCGATCAGCATCCCGCCCTCGGAGCGCACCGAGCCCGTCGAGTTCTCGGGCGAGACGGAGCACGGCGGGCGGCTGAGCTCCGAGGACACGGCGGGCAGCGTCACGGTCGTCAACTTCTGGTACGCGGGCTGCGCCCCCTGCCGCGCCGAGGCCCCCGACCTCGTGGCGGCGTACGACGAGTTCTCGCCCGAGGGCGTGCAGTTCGTCGGCGTCAACACCCGCGACCAGTCGGCCCAGGCGGTGCAGTTCGCCGAGCAGTTCGGGGTGGAGTACCCCTCGATCATGGACAACGCCGGCGATCGCGCCGTGCAGCGCGCCTTCGCGGGGCAGGTGCCGCTGAACGCGGTGCCGACGACGCTCGTGCTCGACGCCGAGGGGCGGGTCGCGCACCGCGTGCTCGGCCAGCTGGCCGACGCCTCCCAGCTGCGCACCCTGATCACCGAGACCCTCGAAGAGACCGCGGGCGAGAACTAGACGTGGACGTGCAGCACCTCGTCGCCGACGGGCAACTGCTCGTCGCGTCGGCGATCGCTCTCGCGGCGGGGCTGCTCTCCTTCCTCTCGCCCTGCGTACTGCCGCTCGTGCCCGGCTACCTCGCCTACGTCGGCTCGGCCGCCGAGTCGACGCCGGGGGAGACGCCCGCGCGCAGGCGCCTGATCCTCGGCTCGCTGCTCTTCGTCGGCGGATTCAGCGCCGTGCTGGTCGCGTTCCTCGCCGCCGCCGGCACCGTCGGGGTGTGGCTGCTCGAGTGGGAGGGCGTCATCACCCGGGTGATGGGCGTCGTCGTGATCCTCATGGGGCTCGTGTTCATGGGGTTCCTCGGGAGGATGCAGACCACGAGGAAGCTGCGCGTCAAGCCGCGGCTCGGGATCGCCGGCGCTCCCGTGCTCGGAGCGGTCTTCGCGATCGGGTGGACCCCCTGCCTCGGCCCCACGCTCACCGTGATCATGGGGCTCAGCCTGCAGCAGGGCTCCGTCTCCCGCGCCGTGATCCTGGCGATCTTCTACTGCCTGGGGCTCGGCATCCCCTTCGTGCTGGCCGCGTTCGGCTTCGGCTGGATGACGCAGACCATGACATTCTTCAAACGGCATATACGTGCCGTGAACCTGATCGGCGGCGGGCTGCTGATCCTCATCGGTCTCCTCATGGTGACCGGACTCTGGAGCCGGATGATGTACGCACTGCAGGCGGTGATCGGCGGATATGTCACGCCCCTCTGATTACGACGACGGAAGCGGGGCCGGCGGCCGGGTGGTCGCCGAGTCGCCCGAGCTCGGCCTGAAGGGCTGGCTGCGCTGGTTCTGGCGGCAGCTCACGAGCATGCGCGTGGCCCTGATCCTGCTGCTGCTGCTCGCGGTGGCGGCGATCCCGGGCTCCCTGCTGCCGCAGCGCGGCGCCGACCCGAACGGCGTCGTGCAGTACGAGCAGGATCACCCCGAGCTGTTCCCGATCCTCGACGCGTTCCCGATCCAGGCGTTCGACGTCTACGGATCGGTGTGGTTCTCGGCGATCTACCTGCTGCTGTTCATCTCGCTGATCGGCTGCGTGCTGCCGCGCATCGCCCACCACTGGAAGGCGTGGCGGGGCACGCCCCCGAAGACGCCGGCGCGCCTCGCCCGCATGGCCGGGTACCAGGAGCTGCGGATCTCGAACCCCTCGGCCACGTCGGAGGAGCGCGAGGAGTTCGCGGAGCGCGCGGTGTCGGAGGCCGCCGCGCTGCTGAGGCGCCAGCGGTACCGCACCGAGATCCAGCGGGTCACGCGCCGCGGGACGACCGAGATCTCGGTGTCGGCGGAGCGCGGCTACCTGCGCGAGACCGGCAACCTCATCTTCCACGTCGCGCTGCTCGGCGTGCTGGTGAGCGTCGGGATCGGGGGCGCCGTGAAGTTCAACGGGCAGAAGGTGCTCGTCGAGGGCGACACCCTCATCAACCAGCTGATCGACTACGACACCGTGAACTCCGGGCGATCCTTCGACGACGCGAGCCTCGAGTCGTTCGGCCTGCGGCTCGACTCGCTCGACGTCTCGTACAACACCCCCGACGACGGCAACGTCGACGCGATCGGGCTCGTCAAGGAGTACGTCGCGAACATGACGCTCATGGGCCCCGGCGACGACGGCACCTCGCAGGAGGTGATCCGCGTGAACGACCCGCTGCGCGTGCACGGATCGCCGATCTACCTCATCGCGAACGGCTACGCCCCGACGCTCACCATCGCGAACTCCGAGGGCACGGTCGTCTACGAGGAGTCGATGCCCTTCATCCCGCAGGACAACCTCAACATGACCTCGCTCGGCGTCGTGAAGGTGCCGCATGGGATCGTGGACGACTCGGGCGCCGACGTGCAGCTCGGCCTGCGCGGCTTCTTCTACCCCACGAAGGCCGACCTCGACACCGGCGCGTACACCTCGGTGTACCCCGATCTCGAGAACCCGGTGCTCACGCTCGACGTGTTCGCGGGCGATCTCGGGATCGACGACGGCGTCCCCCAGTCCGTCTACGCCCTCGACACGTCGAAGATGGAGCAGCTGACGGGGCGCGCCGTCGACGTCGACTCGATCGAGCTGAGGCCGGGCGAGACCGCCGAGCTGCCGGACGGGCTCGGCACGATCACCTTCTCGGCGGCCCCCCGCTACGCGTCGTTCGACGTGATGCGCGACCCCACCCAGGTGTGGGTGCTCGTGTTCGCGCTCGCGGCGCTCGGCGGCCTGCTCTGGTCGCTGTTCGTGCCGCGCCGGCGCATGTGGGTGAAGGCCGTGCCCGCCGACGACGGCGTGGTGCTGCAGTACGCCGCGCTCGCCCGCGGCGACGACCCAGCGCTCGAGCGCGCGGTGACCGAACTGCGGGATCGCCACCGCGAGCGGGTGTAGGCGCCTCTTCTGCACGCCGACCTCCTCAGCTCGTCAGTTGTGTAACCGAAATCGCGATTTCGGGTACACAACTGACGAGCCGAGGCGTTTCTACTCGGGCAGGTACGCGCCGCGCTCCCAGCCGAATAGGACGGGGAGCGATTAAGCTGAGGGATCGTGGCGCTGGAAGAATACTCAACGATTGCCCTCTACTCGGCGATGATCGTCTATTCGATCGCGTTCGTGTTCTACGTGGTCGATCTGGCCAACCGCAGCGGTGACCGGGCCGCCGCCCTCAACGAGGCCGCCGGGAGCATCGGCGCGACGCGGGCCGCGACCGTGCGTTCCGCGTCCGCGGAGGGCGCGAGCGGCGGAGCGACCGCCACCGCGACTCTGGCGCCCGCCCCCGCCGCCGATCCGGCCCCCGGCCGGATCCCGAGCGGAAGCGCGATCGGCGGAGCGCGCGGTGGGGCGTCGGCGGTCGACGCCGCGCCTGCGCGCTCGCGCTCCCGATCGCTGCGCGTCGGCTTCTCGCTGACCGTGCTCGGCTTCCTGCTGCACATGGGCGCCACGATCCTGCGCGGCATCGGCGCCGAGCGCGTGCCGTGGGCCAACATGTACGAGTTCGCGCTGACCGCCACCTGCGCGATCGTGCTCGTCTTCCTCGTCGTGCAGGTCTTCGTCGATCTGCGCTTCCTCGGCGCCCTCATCACGGGCCTCTCGGTGCTGTTCCTCGGCGTCACCAAGATCAACTTCTACGTCGAGATCGTGCCGCTGCAGCCCGCGCTCGACTCGTACTGGCTCGTGATCCACATCCTCGTGGCCGTGCTCGCGGTCGCATTCCTCACGCTGTCGTTCGGGCTCTCGGTGCTGCAGCTGCTGCAGACGCGGCGCGAGAACCAGCTGAAGGACGGCGGCCAGGCCGGCATGCCCTGGCTGCGCAGCATGCCCGACGCGGTGCGGCTGGAGGATCTGGCCTATCGCATGGCGATCATCGGCTTCGCGTTCTGGACCTTCACCCTCATCGCCGGCGCCATCTGGGCCGAGCGCGCCTGGAGCCGCTACTGGGGCTGGGATACCAAGGAGGTCTGGACCTTCGTCATCTGGGTGCTCTACGCGGGCTTCATCCACGCCCGCGCCACGCGCGGCTGGCGCGGCATCCGCTCCGCCTGGCTGTCGATCATCGCCTACACCGCGGTCATCTTCAACTTCACGATCGTCAACGTGTTCTTCAAGGGCCTGCACGCCTACTCGGGCCTCTGAGGCGCGGGTTCGGCGCCCGCCGCGATCGGTCGCGGCGCCGACGGACGCCGTCCGGCGCTCAGGCGAGGCCGAGCGCCTCGATCGCGCCGAGCACGCCCCGCGCGGCGAGCTCATCGCGGGCCCGCGCGTAGTCGGCGGCGAACGCCGCATCGCGGTCGAGTCCGAGCGGAGCCAGCGGCGCGATGCGCAGGATCCCGAGCCCGTCCGCATCGCGCAGCCGATCGCGATCGGCGTCCGACAGGGTCGGCTCGCCCACCTCGAACGAGACGCCCCGCTCGTCGACTCCGCCGAGGAACCGCTCGTAGCAGGCGATCATGAGCGCCTGGCGACGCGTGTCGCCGTCTGCCCGCAGCAGCGCCTCGAGGGTCGCGGTGTGGAAGACGCCGATCTTCGTCGCGCCGTCCGTGGCGATCCGCACCCACTGATCGCCGACGGCGGGGTTCGCGAAGCGCTCGAGCACAGACGCGGCGTAGTCGGGCAGCGAGACGCCGGCGGGAGCGTCGAGCACGGGGATGACGTCGTCGAGGAGGAACCGCTCGGCGAAGCCGCGCAGCAGCGGATCGGCGAGGGCTTCGTGCACGTGGCGGTATCCGGCGAGCAACGAGGGGAAGGAGAGCAGCACGTGCGAGGCGTTGAGGATCCGCCCCTTCATCGTCTCGTGCGTCGTGATGTCCTCCACGAACTCGACGCCGACGGCCTCGAGCTCGGGCCGCCCGGCGGGGAAGTCGTCCTCGAGCACCCACTGCAGGTAGGACTCCGCCATGACCGGCATCGCGTCATCGACGCCGGTGAGCTCGTTCAGGCGCTGGCGCTCGGCGTCGCCGACGGCGGGCACGATGCGGTCGACCATCGAGTTGGGAAACGCGACGTGCTCCCCGATCCAGCGCGCCAGCTCCGGATCGATCGCCGCTGCCACCCCGGTGAGGGCCGCCCGCGCCACGTCGCCGTTGTGCCGCAGGTTGTCGCAGGAGACCACCGTGAACGGCGCGATGCCGGCGCCGCGCCGCCCGGCGAGGGCCCGGGCGAGCAGACCGAACACGGTCGGCCGGTCTCCCTGCGCGTCGGCGAGCACCGCGGGGTGGTCCTCGGGCACGCGGCCGGTGGCCGGGTCGACGAGGTAGCCGCCCTCCGTGATGGTGAGCGTGACGATCCTGAGCCGCGGGTCGCCGAGCGCGCGCACGACGCGGTCGTAGTCCGCGGGCGCGTGGGCGTACTCGAGGATGGAGCCGATCACGCGGGAGGAGTGGCCGCCGTCGGGCGCGAACTCGGTGAGCGTGTAGAGCCCGCCCTGCCGCTCGAAGGCGTCGGCCTTGATGCGGGAGGCGGGGGAGTCTCCGGCTCCGATCCCGAAGATCCCCCAGTCCTGCTGCCCGGGCCGGTGCAGGCAGCGGTCGATGAAGAGCGCCTGGTGGGCTCGGTGGAAGTTGCCGACGCCGAAGTGCGCGATCCCGACCGTCACGCCGGTGCGATCGTAGGCGGGGAGCGCGACGTCCGCGCCCGAGTCGATCTCGATCATCGGTGTTCCTCTCTGAACAGCTGGGTTGCGGCCACGAGGGCGTGGGCGTCTCCCGGGCGACGCCCTACCCCGCGGCGAGGGTGGGCGCGAGCTCGTGGATCGTGCCGTCGTGGAAAGCTGTGCGGATCGCTTCCATGCCCGCCTCGTCCGGGATCACGATCGACTGCCCGTCGGCGGAGGTTCCGGTGCCGAGGGTGGGGCTCGTGAAGAAGGCGATGTCGTCGGAGCGCAGCTTGCGCGACTCGAGCCCGAGGTTGACGAAGCGGTTCAGGTCGAGACCCTCGTCGAGGATCAGGTAGGGCTTGAGCGACTGGAACATGGACACCATGCGCGAGGGATCGCTCATGGTCTCGGAGCTGATGGTCTTCTGCAGCAGCCCCTTCATGTAGGCCTGCTGGTTGCGGGCCCGCTGGTAGTCGCCGTCGCTGAACGCGTAGCGCTCGCGCACGAAGGAGAGCGCGTGCTCGCCGTCGAGGGTGATCTCGCCGCCCTCGAAGGTGAAGCCCCCGCCGCCGTTCTGCGCCGTGAAGGGCACCGTGTTGTTCACCGTGACCCCGCCGACCGCGTCGGTGAGGCCCTTGAACGACTCGAAGTCGATGACCGCCACGTGGTCAATGCGCGCGCCGATGTAGTTCTCGACCGTGTTCACGGCGAGGGGCAGGCCGCCGTAGGAGAACGCGGCGTTGATCTTCGCCTCGCCCACGCCCTGGATCGGCACCCAGTTGTCGCGCATGATCGACATGATGGTCGCGTGCTGGCGGTCGGGAGAGATCTGCGCCACCATGATCGCGTCGCTGCGGAAACCCGTGAGATCCTCGACGGAGGCGTTCCGATCGGTGGCCTCTCGCGAGTCGGAGCCCAGCAGCAGGATGTTGATCGGCGCCTTCGCGCCGTCATCGACGACGGTCTCTGCGGGGCGCTCGAGCGAGGGATCCTGCTCGATGCTGACCCGCTTCACCTCGTTGTAGGTGTTCGCGATCAGCAGGTAGGCGACGCCCGCCGCGATCCCGAGCAGCGCGATGAGCGAGACGAGCACGATGACGGTGTTGCGCAGCCCGCGGCGCTTGCGCGGCTCGCCCCGCCGGCCGTCGCCCCCTCGGCCCTCGCCTCTCCGACCGGAGCCTCCGCCCGACCCGCTGCCGCCCGAGGTCCCGGAGGGCGCCTCGTCGAAGAGCTGGTCCAGAGCGGAACGCGAATCGGCCATCGGGTGTCGTCTCCTTGAAGTGTGCGCCGGCGCGAGGAACGGGGAGTTCGGCGCCGGCTACCGCAACGAGCGTCGCCCGACGCTCTTTCCAGCTCAGCGTAGCGCAGACGAGCCGGGGAGAACGTGGGGAAGCGGATGCAAGGAGCGAGCGAACCGGATCCCCTGCCACCCTTCGTGCACCGTATCATCCGAATCCGCTCAGGAGCCGACGGGCATACTGGGGTGATGCGGAATCGAGCGGGACTGGGCAGGGCGGTCGCCCTCCTGCTGCTCGCGGTGAACGCCGTGCTGCTGGTGCTCATCGTGTTCCTGCCGCCCGAGGACCATCAGGCCCTCGATCTCGTCTGGGTGCTCGCCGACTTCGCCGGTCGTTTCGGCGTCCCCGTCGGGCTCGCCGCCCGAGTGATCGAGTTCGGGGCGAACATCGTGCTGTTCGTGCCTTTCGGCCTGCTCGTGCCGCCCGCCCTCGGCTGGCTTCGCCCCTGGGGGCTCGTGGGGACGGTGGTGCTGGGCGCCGCGGTGTCGACGGCGATCGAGACGATCCAGCTCTTCATTCCCGGTCGCGTGACCTCGGTGCTCGACGTGATCGCGAACACGCTGGGCACGCTCTGCGGAGTGCTGCTGATCGCGCTGGTGCAGGCCTGGAGGCGGGAGGAACGGGAGCGCCGGCGACTGGCGGGGATGGGCCGGATCGCGGCGGAGCGGGTGCGGAGCGGCCGCGGCATGTGAATCGCGAGGACGGCGCACCGAGCACCGCCGGCGTTACCGCCGCTCGACGTAGCCCAGGTGGGCCATCCGCTCGAGAAAGGGCGCGGTTCCGCCGCGGATCTCGGACTCGGGCGCTCCCGTGGCCGCCGCGATCTCGTCGACGAGCTCATCGATCGTGCGCGGTCGAGCGGTGAGGAGGTCCCAGATCAGGATCCCGCCTCCGTCGAGCCGCTGGGGGCGGGGATCTCGCACTCGGGTGTCGAGCACGAAGGTGGCGCCCTCTGCGTCCACCCAGATCACGTCGTCGGGCACGGCCCAGCGCGCGTCGCTCATCGCAGCGTCCGCACGATGGTGTCGACGAGACCGACGATCTGCGAGGCGACGACGGCGTGCACCTCGGCCGTCGCGTCGATCGGGTCGGGAACGTCCTGGTCTTCCGTGAGCCGCACGGTGGACCTGGACCGGCCCGCCTGGTCGATGACGGCGCGAGGATCCGCTGCGCGATCGATGTCACCCGAGCCGGCGAGCGCCGCGAACTCGGCGAGGGTGAACGTGCGTCGCGCGGCTCTCGGATGCCGCCGCACGACCTCGTCGCGCTGTCCGCGCGTCATGGTGAGGATCAGATCGGCGGCGTCCGCGTGCTCATCGGCGAGCTGCTCGCCGATGAGGCCGGCCGGATCCCCTCCGTGTGCCCGCAGCTGGGTCGCGGCGTCGGGATCCATCGGTGCGCCGACGACGGCGTGCAGGCCGGCGCTCCCGATCTCGAACCTGGGGTCGTCGCGCAGGCGCATCCGCAGCATCTGCTCCGCCAGCGGAGACCGGCAGATGTTGCCGGTGCAGACCGTGAGTACGGCGACCGGCGGAACACTGCGTCTGCTGCGACGACTCATCGGGTCTGCGCGCGCCTGCGCCGGCGCGGTCCCTCATCGGCTGCGGGCGCCGACCCCTGACCGGGGCCCGCGGCGGGCGGCGCATCCGCCGCAGGTCGTGCCGCGGTCGGAGTGGGAGGGGCTGCGGGCGCCTGACGCGTCGCCGTCGCAGCCGGCGCCGGGGAAGCGGGCTGGGCCGGCGCTGCAGGCTGTGCAGGCGCCGCAGGCCGCGGAGCCGCCGTGGTGTCTGCGGGGGCCGACGTGCCCGCGATGAGGGCGGCGAACTCGTCGGCGTCGTCCTGCTGCACGACCGGGGCCTGCTCCTGCTTCTCGGTCCGCCCGTAGTAGGCCCGGTAGCGGTAGCCGTAGCCATCGGCCTTGGCGCCCTTGCTGGGCACGCCGTTGAGGATGATGCCGAGCGCGTGCCCCTTGACCCGCTCGAGGTTGTTGAGGGCCGCCTTGAGGGCGTCGTAAGTGGTGCGGCGCGCGCGGCTGACGATGAGCGCACCATCGGTGCGAGCGGTGAGGATCGCCGCGTCGGTGACGGGCAGCAGCGGGGGCGCGTCGATGAGCACGATCGCGTGATGCGAGAGCTCCTCGATGACGTCGTGCAGGGCGTTCGAGCCGAGCAGCTCGCTGGGGTTCGGCGGGATCTTGCCGGCGCCCAGCACGTAGAGCTTGCCGGTGTTGCCCCAGGGCTGCAGCACGTCGCTGAGCTGCGCGTTGCCGATGAGCACGTCGGTGAGGCCCACGCCGGGCAGCAGCCCGAAGGTCTTCGCCACCATGGGGCGGCGCAGGTCGCCGTCGATCACGACGACGCGGCGACCCATGGCCGCGATGGTGTTCGCGAGGTTCGCGGTGATGGTCGACTTGCCCTCGCCCGGCAGCGCGCTCGTGATGACGATCGAGCGCGGCGGGTTGTCGATGTTCATGAACTGCAGGTTCGTGCGCAGCTCGCGCAACGCCTCTGCGACGGCGTACTCCTCGTTGCTCTTCTGCCCCTGGTCGTTGCCGCCGGTGCTCGTGATCATGCGGGTGTCCTGGTCGAAACCGCTGTGCAGCGGGATCGTGCCGACGACGGCCTGCCCGGTCTCGCGCTCGACCTCGGCGATCGAGTGGATGCGCCGATCGAAGATGTTGCGCAGCAGCGCGTAGCCCACGGCGAGCGCCAGGCCGACGATGAGGCCGATCGCGACGGCGAGCTTGGTGTTGGGGGAGGAGGGCGCCTCGGGCATCTGCGCGGCGTCGAGCGAGCGGAAGGCGACGATCGACTGCTGGCCGAGCGCGGGATCCGCGTTGGCGTTCTCGATCTCCGCGACCTGCTCGCCCACTGCGCCGACCCAGGCCTCTGCGAGATCCCGTGCCGCCTCAGGCGATCCCGCGCTCGCGGAGACCCTGAGCGTGGCGGTGTCGAGCGGGTTCGCCACCTCGATCTGACCGACGAGGTCGTCGGGGTCCGCGTCGAGCCCCAGGGACTGGATGACGTCTTCGGCGACCGAGCGCGACTTCGCGAGATCGAGGTAGGACTTCACGCGGGACTTCGCATAGTTCTCACCGGCCATCGCCGATCCGAGATCGCTGCTCACCCCTGCCGAGACGAGACCGCTGGCATCCGCCGTGTAGACCTTCGGCTGCAGAAAGGCCCAGCCGAAGCCGAGCAGGCCGCCGACGAGCGTGATGACGATGAGCGAGATCCAGTGCGCACGCAGGATCTTCCAGTAGTCGGTCAGCTCCACGCGCGGGGTCTCCCTCTGGCATCAAGTAGGCAGGACAATCCATACGATGCTACCTCTGCGCGAGCGGCTGCGCTGCATCCGTCGGACACGCTAATGTCAAGGACACGAATATCTTTCTCACGTCGTGGGTTGGGGAGACACATGGCCAGTGACGTAGGGACCCGTGAGTACGGGCCTAGCGACTTCATAGCGGCGGGTGCCCGCGGGCTCAACGGCAGAGTCCAGGTGCGGGCCAAGGAGCGGTCATTCGGCGGGCTCTCGCTGCTGTCGGTGAGCGGCCAGCCGCTGGAGATCATGCTGGAGCCCGAGGCCGGCGAGGTTCCCCTCATCGACTTCATCTTCATCGGCGGCGGTGATTTCGCGTACCGGAACGAGGGCGTCTGGGTGCCGCTCGAAGCCACCCTGGTGGTGGCGCCGAACGGGATCAGCAGGCACCTGCGGCTGACGGGCGAGTGGAGCTTCGTCGCCGCACGGGTGCCGCGAGAGGCGATGGAGGCGTTCGTTCCCGAGCTCCCCTCGTCGATCGGAACCTTCGCGAAACGCTCGTTGCTCGACTGCTCCATGCAGGAGTTCGTCTCCACGGTGCTGGAGTCGGCGCAGCGGGCGTCATCGATCGAGAGCTACGCCGTCGAGCAGCTCGTGCTCGAGATGGGCGGCGCCCTACTGCTGGATCGGATGGGCGGAGGCTGGTCGCAGGGCAGCCCCAAGGCGGTGCTGCGCGACCGGGCGATGGCGGTGATCGCGCAGCAGTGCAGCGATCCCGAGTTGAACCCGGCGCGGGTCGCGCATGCCGTCCAGTCCTCGCTGCGGCAGCTGCAGGTGGTCTTCTCCGACGCGGGCACCTCGGTCGCCGCCGAGATCCGGCGTCAGCGCGCGCGGCTGGCACGGTCTCTGCTCATGGACAGCCGGTACGACGTTCTGGGGATCGAGCAGCTGGCGGAGCGGTCGGGCTTCGGTACGACGATGAGCATGCGGCGCGCGCTGACTGAGCTCTACGGATCCGGGCCGCGCGAGCTCCGCAGGTGCCGCGGGGGAGCCGCTGCCGTCGTCGCGCAGTGACGCGCGAGGGTCTCCGAGTTCCGCGCACGGTTCTCGCGTGGTCCGCGCTTTCTCGCTTTTTGAATTGAGATCAATTCGCGCACATTTGGCACATATCGCGCAGGACGGTTATTCCGCGCATTCCTCTTCGCACATTTCGCGCAGGCTTCGCCCATAAGGCGACGATTTGCGATCCGCCCCTCAACAATTGCGACCGTTTTCTCTACGTTGGGTATCAGCCGAGGGGAGACGGCGCCTCTCGTGGACAGTTCGACCATTGCGTGAGAACTGTCCACGGGGGTCCTCAATTGCTCTCTCGTGCACGACGGGCGGGTGTTCCGCCCTGTTCGCCTGTGTGTTCCGAATACAGAGAGAAGTGAAATGACTGAAGAGATCAAGGGTCAGGGCCTTTCGCGCCGCACCATCGTCAAGGGCGCTGCATGGTCGATGCCCGTTCTCGCCACCGCTGTGGCTGTTCCCGCCGTCTCGGCGACGCTGGAGCCGGGCACCGATGTCCGCGTCACTGCGGTCTGCGACGGCCAGTACGATATCGCCTCGCTCGAAAGTCTGCTGAGCAATGTGAGCCTCGTTGGCCTGCCCCTCGACCTCAGCATTCTTACGGACCTCGTGAAGGCTGCTCTTGGGCTGCTGGGCTTCAACGAGGGTGCGACGAGGCGTTTCGAGATCTCTGCCGACGAGGGAACCATTCCGGCGGGAACCGAGTTCCTGCTCGCCACTAGCCCGTCGGCGCTCATCGACCTCTCACTGCTCCAGGACCTGCTCTCGGTGCAGGCGCTCTTCGTGGCGAGCGTCAACCCGGAGGGCTTCGTGCTCACCACCACCGCTCCGATCTCGACTGCCGCTGCCGTTGTTGAACTGCAGTCTCTGCTGCTCGATGCCGATGTCATCACGCAGACCTCTCTGTCGCTTCTCGGCAACGACGCTCCGTCGAACCCCGGCAACGAGGCACCCGACTTCGGGCAGATCAACACTCTCGCTGGTGCCAGCGTCGACCTCGGCACGCTCGACCTGGGTGCGGTGCTCGAGACCGTGCTCCCGGGCCCGGTCAACTCGGTCACCCGCGGTCTGATCCGTGCGATTCTCGGCCTCACGGGCGGCCTTACCGTTCTCGACGGCCTGAACCTCCGCGTGCAGCTCTGCGGCACCGCTCCGGTGTGAACCGCTAGAGTCTAGCTCTGTGTCAACAAGCCCCGTCGACTTCGCCATCGCGTCGTCGACGGGGCTTGTTGCGTTCGCACTCGTCTTGTCCGGCGCGATGAAGCTGGGGCGGAGCGCCTCCACACTCGCTGCGATGGCAGCGCTACGGGTACCTGCGGTGTTACGTCGGCGTCCTCTCGCGGCTGCACTGCCCGTCTGGGAACTGCTGCTCGCTGCTGGATTCCTGTTCGCCTCCGGCGTGGTTCGCGCCGTGACGGCTTGGCTGGCGGTCGGGACTCTGTTCGTATTCACGCTTTTCCTCGCGGGCGTGCTGAGTCGGCACGAAGAAGTCGACTGCGGCTGTTTTGGACCGCTCTCCGCCAGCGACCGAGTTACCGGTTGGTCTATTCTGCGGAATTCGATACTCACCGCCTTGGCTCTGACTGTCGCCGTGGGCGCAGCCGGACATGGCTCGTTGTTCTCTACCCTGGCCGTGGCCGATCTCGCGTTCGTGCTGGGAGTGGCTCTTTCCTGGGCAGCTGTGGCAATCCTCTTGCTGCTGTTGGCGCTGTGGAAAGCCCGCGGTGGACAGAGGTCACGCCACCAGAAGCCGGGCATTGGGGGATCTGAGAACGAAGTCGTTCCTGGTTCGATTGACATGATGACGGGCGGTGCGTCTATTGGGGATCCCATTCCTGATGTCGAAGTCGTCAGTGATACGGGCATACCGGTAGGTTTGAGGAGGCTCGGGCGCGGAGCCCCTGTGCTGCTCCTCTTTCTCTCCGCCGAGTGCAGCAGCTGTGTGAAAACAGCTGCGCGCGTGCCCCAGTGGCAAGAACAGCTCGCACCTGCAAGGATTCGTGTTCTGACTTCCTCGCGGCCCGATGTCGTGAGACATCGATTTCCCGATGCAGCCCCGTACGCGCGCTATGCTTCAAAAGCCGCTATGCGCGCTCTGGGAGTTCAAGGAGGGCCGGCTGCTGTCGTCTTGGGCGGTCTCCAGCAGCCGGTGGTCGCATCCCCGGTTGCGTATGGTCTCGAAGAGATCGAAGCTCTTGTTCGGGGAGTTCTCGAGGCCGGGAAGTAGCAGAGAAGAGACCTATACGGGTGCTCCTGTGCGCTCACGGCGACTGATATGTGTCCGCCGCGATGTCGCCCAGACCGAGCTCCAGGGGTGCCGGCCCGAGAGCGCACCGATGACGCGCTCGATGGGGCCGACGCCGAGCCACCGCCACCACGCGGCGGAGAACATCCAGCAGGCGGTAACGAGCCCGATCTGGAGCAGCCACCCTCGCGGGGGCGCGAACCAGGGCAGCGTCTCCGGGGAGGCGGTCGCGCGCACCGCGAAGAGCCACATCAGCACCAGCACGTGGAAGGCGTACACGCTGAGGGCGAGCCGCCCCTGCACGGAGAAGGGCGCGAACACGCGCCGCATCGCGGCGACCCGATCCGACGCGAGGTCGGTGAGCAGAACGATGAGCGCGAAGGCGCACAGTGCCAGCGGGGCCTCGCGCCACACCTCCACGTACCCGCCCCGAAGACCGGTTCCGGCGAGGTCGAGCGACTTCCACAGCTGCATCGGGAGAAGTGCGGCGAACGAGACCGCGAGCAGCACTGTCATCGGACGGCGATCGCTCAGCACCGTGCGACCGATCGCGATGCCGGCCAACAGCAGGGGAAGGAACGCGAGCACCTGATACCCCGGGTTGAGCGCGAGCAGGTCGAGCAGCACCGTGAGCGGCGTCCGGGGGAAGACGAGCTCGGGGCGCGACTCGGCGAGCACGCGCAGGCCGGTGACGATGCCCGGGCCCACCACCATCAGCGCAGCGGCCCAGACGAGCAGCGTGCGCACCCGGGCGAAGAGGAGCGGGATCGCGAGCAGCATCGTCACGCCCAGCGTCTGCAGCACGATGTTCACGCCCGACGGGGCGAGTTCGAGCAGGATCCCGATCCCGATGAGCGCCGCGGCCTTGACGGCGGTCTGCAGCTGATAGCGTCGTCGCGCCGATGGGTCGGCAGTCGAGGGCGCCGGCCCCGTGACGGCCACGGTCACGCCGATGATCAGGGCGAAGAGCGGCGCCGCGACGTCGTTGAGGGCGTCCTCGACGAGCTCGACCGCTTTCGGCGCCGGCCGTATGAACGGCGACGTGTGCGCGATCACCATCGCGAAGACGGCGAACCCGCGCGCCGCGTCGAGCGAGAAGAGCCGGCCCGATCCCACGGCGCTCATTCGACACCGCCCAGGCTGCCGAGGGGCCACACCCGAACCAGCACTTCGCCGATCACGTCCTCGGTACGCACCCAGCGTACGCACTCCGCGCCCGTCGGCTCCGTGCCGGCGCGGCAGTGCGACACCGCGTCCGAGCTCGCACCGCGATGATCGCCGAGCACCAGCAACCTGTCCGCGGGAACCTCGATCGGCGGGAAGCAGCGGCTCGATCGCTGCTCCGTCTCGCAGTCGAGCTCGCGCGCGACGAAGGGCAGATCCTCGAAGACGTAGGGCTCGTCCAGGGGAACACCGTCGATCATGAGGCGCCCTTCGGCGTCGCAGCACTCCACCGTCTGGCCGGGCGTGCCGATCACGCGCTTCACGATCATGTGCCGCGTTCCGGGGCCGAAGCCGAGCACGTCGCCGAGCGCCCATCGAGCTGCGTGCTTGAGGCCGTCGAGCGCGGAACTCCCGTTGGAGGTATCAGAGGATCGCGGCCACAGGTCATCCTGCGTGTGAAAGACGACGATGTCGCCGTTGTCGGGGGTGCCGTGCACCACGGGTGCGCCGTAGGCGAGACGATTGACGAAGATCCGATCCCCGATCTCGAGCGTCTGCTCCATGGAACCCGAGGGCACGCGGAAGAGCTTCACGACGAAGGCCTGCGTGAGGGCGAGGATCAGCGTGGCCGCGATCAGGTGAGTCAGGGGGTGGGACAGCGCACGTCGTACGGGGGAGCGGCGCTCCTCGGTCATACGGGTACTCCTTCACCGGCGACTGCGCGCACCTGCGTCGGTGCCGCGCTCTCGAGTGTATCCGTTGAGCGGGAGGACTTCGGCAGTCGGAGCTTCCGCCCGGAGCGCTTCCAGGGATGCCTCGGAGGGTGAAAAAGGGGGTGAAAGTTGCAGGTGTGGCGAAGCGAGTGGCGTCGGCGGTCGAAGAATGATCTCGGCGACTCCTGCGATCGCGCAGCATCTCGACCTGCACCGAGGCGGAGCGCTCGAGCGGTGGTCCGAGGCGCTGGGCGCCGGGGAAGTGCGCGGAAGGGAACGAGAATGCGTCAGGCGAAGTCGCAGAGCGCGGTATTCGGCGTGTCGGAGATTCAACTCCGCCTTCTGCCGGCCGGGCATCGCGTGCTTCTCGGGTCGCCTCATCGCCTCGATTCCCGCTCGCAGGAGCAACTGCGACTGCATGTCGTCCGGCAGGGAGAGCTGCTGATCGAGAGCAATGGAAACCGCCGTGCTCTGACGGCGGGCGACGCGGTCTTCCTGCTGTCGAGCACGCCGATCGAGTTGCGCAGCGAGACCGGATGCGAGCTGCTGACCATCGCGGTCCCGTCCGAGGTGGTCGGCGAGGCGCGGGGTGTCTGGCCTCACAGCGGGATCCAGCCGGTCTCCCAGACATCGATGCTGCTGCTGCCCGTGGCTGCGTTCGCGGCGCGCGCGCTCAGCGAAGCCGTGGGTAGCGTTTCCGGGTTCACGAGCTACTACGTCGAGCGGCTTCTGCAGGAGATGTTGCAGGGGCTGCTCGTCGACTCCTATCGGCCCGAGCACATGCCGAGCGCGCAGACGCAGTCGACGTTTCCACTCGCCATGTCGGTGATCGAGGCGCAGCACTCGGATCCCGAGTTGACCGCCGCGGCCGTCGCCGAGGAAGTGAACATCTCGCTGCGGCAACTCGAGCGGGAGTTCCGCAAGAACGGCACCACCATCCGGCAGGAACTGCGACGAGTGCGGGTCGAGCAGGCGCGGAGGATGCTCGGGGATCCGGACTACGACGGATTGAGCGTCGGTCAGATCGCACAGTTCGTCGGCTTCAGCGGAGGATCCAGCCTGGCACGCGCGATGTCGGCGACCGGAATGCCCTCGCCCTCGGCCGTGCGCTGTTGACGTCGTGAAGCGGCCCGGGGCAGGCCGGTCGCTACTCAACGCGACATCTCCAATACCGAACGCGACCGATCCTCGCTATCTGCTGTGCGTCGGCTTTTCGCCGGGGTGATATGGAGGGGCGCGCAAAGCGCTGCAGAACTCCAAGAGGAAAGGACCTCTGCGCGAACATGAACGAGAATACGCAGAACACCCCCGACGGCATCAAGCGCCGCTCCGTCGTCAAGGCCGCCGCCTGGGCCGCCCCGGTGATCGCCACCGCGGTCGCCGTACCCGCGGTCGCAGCCACCGGTGAGCCCACCGAGGAGGCCACATACGTGTACCTCGGCGGCGACAGCGGTGCGCCCGCCGGCATCTGGAACGGGGCCAACGCCCAGGGGCGGCTCGTGGAGAACGGAGAGCTCGTTCCCGGCTATCTGCCTGCGGGCACGACCATCACGCTGACGCCGAGCCCGGAGGGCGCCACGATCAGCGTGCGCAACATGGTGGGCGTCTCGGGGTTCGAGAACCCCGATGGCAGCTGGACGCTCACCGTGCTCGCCGACACCGGTCAGGTGAGCTGGCAGCACACCCTCGATATCCCCGGGACGATTGACGGCACGACGAGCCTCACGGGCTCCGGTACGTGGAGCTTCATCTGAGCGCTCCGCGCCACGGGGTGAGAGCGGGGTCCGGGTTCGCCGGGCCCCGCTCTTGCTCTGCCAAGATAGAAGACATGAACCCGGTCCCGAACGAGCTGCTCACGGCGACCGTGCAGGCGTTCGGCACTCCGGTGCGCGTGACCGCGCATGCCGAGGACGGGGCCGAGGCGCTTCTCGCCGAGGTGATCGCGCCCTGGAGCGATGCGGGCTTCCGTGCGGTGTCGCGGGCGGAGGGCGGCACGGCTGTGCCGAGCTCGGCCGATCCGGCCGATCCGGGGCAGGCGATCCCGGTCGTCGACCTCGGGAGCTTGAGCCGTGCCCATCTCGAACGCACGGGATCTCTGCTGAGCTCGCGGGTCACGCTGGCCGCGCTGGAGCACCACCGCGGCCGGCACCTGATGTTCCACGCCGCCGGGATCGCAAACGCCGAGGGGGCGGTCGTGGCGATCATCGGGCCCTCGGGGCGGGGGAAGACGACGACCGTTCGTCAGCTGGCGCAGACGTACGGCTACGTCAGCGACGAGACGATCACCATCACCCCCGACGATCGCGTGTTCCCCTACCGGAAGCCGTTGTCCGTGATCACCGAGGGGCACGCGGACAAGCTGCAGATCCCGCCCTCGGCATTGGGGTTGGCGCCGCTGCCGAAGACCGAGCTGCGCATCGCGGGCCTCGTACTGCTCGAGCGGGCGGCGGCGGGAACCGAGGAGTCGAGCGTCGAACCGCTGCCGCTCGCCGAGGGCCTGGTCGAACTGGTGCAGCAGACCAGCTACCTGGTCGAACTGTCGGATCCCCTGCGTCGCATCGCCGAGATCGCCGATGCGACCGGCGGGCTGCGACGACTCCGGGTGGGATCACCCGAGCGCATCGCAGGGGTTGCGGAGCACCTGTTCGAGAGCGGTGCGTGCGAGGCCTGGGAACAGGTGCTTCCGCTCGACGCCGAGTGCGGTGCGGCCCCCTATGCGGTGACGGGCGTCGTCGACGCCATCGAGTGCGCCGAGGGAACCGCCGTGCTCACCGCCGACCGAAGGGTGCAGGTGCTCGCCGGGGTCGGGCCGGTGCTCTGGCGCGGGATCTGCGCGGGCGAGGGTTGGGACGATCTCGAAGCGCGCATACGGGCAGAGCTGGGTGATCCGCCGAGCGGAACCCTGCGCGAGGCCATTCGGGCCGCAGGTGCGGGCCTCGTCGAGGCCGGGGTGCTGCGGGAGCGCTAGCTCGTGGCGGCTGGTGATGCGACCATCTGCTTCCGGGGCCGCTCTGACGCCACCCTCGGCGGAGTTACTGCAGCACCTCGATGATCTCCGCCGGCTCGATGCGGCGACCCGTGTAGAAAGGCGTCTCCTCGCGCACGTGCCGACGGGCGTCGACGCCGCGCAGGGCGCGCATCATGTCGACCAGCTCGGTGAGGTCGTCGGCCTCCATGGGCAACAACCACTCGTAGTCGCCCAGTGCGAATGCGGCGACCGTGTTGGCGACCACTCCCGAGAACGCGGCACCGGTGCGCCCATGGTCGGCGAGCATGCGGCTGCGCTCGGCCGGATCGAGCAGGTACCAGTCGTTCGACCGCACGAAGGGGTACACGGCAAGCCACTGCTTGGCGGGAACCCCGCGAACGAAGCCGGGCTGATGGGCCCGGTTGAACTCGGCTTCGCGATGCACGCCGACGGCGCCCCAGACGCGGATCAGCGGGCGGAGCAGCGCGGTGCGACGCAGCTCTCGTAGCGCCCACTGGAGGTCCTCGGCTGCAGAGCCGTGAAGCCAGAGCATGAGGTCGGCGTCGGCGCGCATGCCGCTGATGTCGTAGCAGCCGCGCAGGGTGACGTTCTCATTGCCGATCAGGCCGATGACGTCCTCGAACTCCCGCACGACGCCCGGCACGTCGCGGCCGTCGAGCACGATCGGATGGCTCGAGCTCACCCGGAAGACCGCGAAGAGGGTGAAGTGCTGGGGTGAACCGTTCACGGCCTCGCTCTCGTTCACGCTGATTTCCTCGGCGGTCTCTGCATGCGCGGCTGCGCTGTTGGCTGAGGTGATCTCGACGGTGCTCATACTCCTAATCGTGCCTTGGGCAAGTCGCTCAAAGCAAGGCGTGCGTCGATAGCGAAGCTCAGGAACGAGTAGAACGTGAGCTCCTGGAGTCTCTGCGATGGATGGCGGCACAGATGTCAGTAGGAGCCATCATCTGAACACTGGAGCGAGGGAGGAGTCGCGAGCTATCTGCCGCCCGACCAAAGATCTACGTGGTGTAGCGTAATCTGGGCCTATGGAGCGGGCTGAGGCTGTCGATTTCGACGTGGCATACACGCTGGTAGGGGAGCTCGCTCAGCGGCGACTGAACGAACATGGATTGCGTGTCCTCTTCATCAAAGGTCAGGTCCTTGCGAAGCAAGGGCTGCGTCCTCCCAAGACATCCTTGGACATAGATCTCTTGGTGCACCCGAACGATTTTGATCGAGTGCGTGACGTTCTCGGCGCAGACGGATGGTATCGAAAGGACGCGGCGGAGTTGCGCGTCGCCCATGAGAAGCACTCGGATACGCTGCTTCACTCGTACTGGCCGAACATGATCGATCTGCATCGATTCTGGCCGGGTTTCTTGGCGGAGAGGGGCCATATCTTCGACCTGCTGTGGGAGGAGAAGGAGAGGGGCTTCATCCAGAGCACACCAGTGCATACGACCGGCGCTGAGGTCAGTGCGCTGATGCTGGCATTGCACGATATCAGGAGTTCGGGCATCCCCAACCGTGAGGAGCGATTGGACGCCCTCGCCGCGCGGTGCGAGGCCAAATGGGGCGCAGAAGCGGGTGCCGTGCTTCACAGCAAGGCGAGTCTGCTCAGCGCAGTGCACACTGCGGCTCCGTTTCTGCAGCGTCTCGGAGTAAAGCCTGAGCAGGTGACGCCGAGCCCGGAATTGAAGGAGTGGCAGATGCAGCTGCGCCAACAAGGGCGTTCGGTCGAGGGCTGGTGGTGGCGTTTCAAGGAGGCGCCGCTGCGGGCCAAAATGGACGTCTTCCTTGACGCATCCGCCCTGAGGCCTGGCCAATTGCGCGCACTGAGACCCGAGACTCCGCCTGGCGTCCTCGCCTTCTGGAAAGCCTGGTTCACGCGACTTGTCGAAGCGGTGAAGTGGATTCGTGCGCGGAAGAAGTGAGGGGGCGTCCGTAGGACGCCGTTGAGCGACGGTTCTCCGTGAAGGGCTCAGGTAATGCGGCGATACACCGAGGAGTATGCCAGCTCGCGTTGGTGATCTGAGAACCGTTCCAAGGCGTACTCGAGTATCTGCTCGGGGGACCAACGATTCTCATCTGAGATGAGTGAGACGACGGCTGAGGCAAGAGCAGCCCCAGTGCGCTGGGTCACGATGCGGGAGGCCTCGGGAGGCGTGAAATCAAGATGTCCTCCATAGCCTGCGGTGACGACCGGGAGCCCCTGGCCTAGGGCCTCGGCTATCGCAACGCCGAATGTCTCGAAACTCGTCGGGAGAATGAATACGTGCGCTTGGCGAAGTGCTTCGGGGATCTCTTCCGGGGCGACATGCCCAGGAAGTACGAGTGCTTCGCGTAGACCCAGCTGTTCTGCTTTATGCCGCATCTCATGTTCCAACGGTCCCGTACCTATCCAGGTCAAGGTGGCTGCGACTCCGAGCCGACGCAGCTCGTTCAGGGTGTCGATGGACTCTAACGGCCCCTTGTGGTGGAGCATGCTTCCGACGGCGACGAGTCTCAGAGGCGCTTCCCCTCGCGCCTCCGGCACCTGTGGGAGATGGCCGTGAGTACCGAGCGGTACATGATTCGGGATAACTTCGACCCGAGCGCCCGTATAGCGCTCGGCCGCATTCGCAAGGGTCTCCCCGACCGCTACCACGGCGTCCGGCCGGGATAGTGAGGAACGATACAGTGCGAGCCCGATGCGCTTCTTTATGGGAAGGGAGCGTCGGATCAGAGCCGACCAGTGCTCGGTATGCACCCAGGGTACACGGGGACGTGCGAGGCGGACCGGCATGAGTGCGTGCATAGCCATAGAGTGCACCGCGTCTGCCTCCTGAAGCAGCTCTCGTACTGAAGAGACTGCCTTCAGCAGGGAGACCGGATTCATAGGATCGAACCGTTGCCTGATCAACGTCGCACCGGAATCAAGTGGCATCCTCAAAGGCTCATCGGCGCCCAGATCTCCGTGCTCCGCGAGGTGCAGGACCGTGACCTCGTGATTCGTTTGCAGCAGGTCGACGTCGCGTTTGACGAAGATACCCGCTGCGGGCTTCAGGAGACTCGGGAACCAGGGAGTGACCACCACAATTCTCATTTTTTACCTACGATCCAGAATCCGTATAACCAGGTGACGATATATGTGAACGTCAGGGCCGAGTAGATGAGCCACAGAGCGGTTGTGAGATCATGCTCGTATGAGACGGTGGCCCAGATCGCCGCACCCATTGCGCAGACGCGGAGGATGTCCAGCAGGGTCACGGCGAGCGACTGCTGCAGCACGACCAGGAATTTACTGAGGGGGCTGACGAGCAGGCGCACCCCAGCGTTGACAGCGATGATCTGAACCATGACCCCGGCGAGATCCCAATCCGATCCGAAGGCCCACGGTACAAGAACCCCGCCCAGAGCCGATCCCCCTGCTGCTACAGCTATGCCGGCTAGGGAGAGGAGGAGGCTGAACCTCAGATAGGTCGATCTCAGGCCCCCGCCTCCTTCGCGCGTGTGTTTCGCGACCTCGGCTTCGATCACCTGTCCCACAGTCGTGCCCACGAGAGTGACGGGGATGGCAACGGCCCTCTCTGCTATTCCGAGCTGGCCTCCTGCCGCGACGCCGAAGTACGCGGTCACGAAGATGAGTGGAGCCTGCAACCCGAGAGTGTTGAGCAGTGCGGAGGGGGCGAATACAGCCGGGAACCTCCAGTACCGTCGCAAAGCGGGGCGGAGCTGACGCAGATCCGGGAACGCCGAGAGGTCGCGTGTGGAACGGACCATACTCGCGATACCCACGAGTTGACCGATCAGGCCGCCGAAGAGGAGACCTCCCGAGATCCTGCTGGGGCCGACGCCCATTGCGGCCTGTGAAGCTGTAGAGACTGAGGCGCGTAGAAAGGAGCGCCTCGCTACGAGACCGTACTGTCTCTTGCGTAAGGAAAGCTGGCTGAACAAGCCGAAGAGGGCGCCCGATAACGTGAAGGCTCCGACCCATACTGCGAGGAAGGGATACTCGTGCAGGCCGAACATCTCCAGCTCTGAGAAGACGTGCAAGCTGATCGCGAAGAGGACGGAGACAAGAAGGGCGGAGGAGAGTGAAAGCCAGACAAGGGCGCGAACCTGATGGGTGGACGTCGGAAGCATGGCGGCCGCGTCCAGCCTGAAGGTCGCGACTGAGATGGCGACGCCCGCCAAGGCGACAATGAAGGAGTAGTGGCCGAACTCGTCAGGAGAGTACAGTCGTGACAGGACTGGCAGGCCGGCCAGGGTAATGAACTGTCCGCCCACAGTGCCGGTCATCAGATAGACGATTCCTCGTCCGGCGCCGTGTTTTCTCACATCAATCCTTACACCCGTGCTTCGGTTGTCCGCTTACGTGTTACGCCCGAGCCGGCGTTCCTCGTCGACCGGTTGCAGCAGTTCCTCGGCCACCTGGCCCGCACGGGCTTCCCAAGTATGCTCCTTGCCCACGATCTCACATCGACGGTGCTTGGCCTGCAACAAGGACGGTTCCGCTGTCAGCCTCTCTAACAGCGCCGTCAGCGCGCCCGCGTCATAAGGGATGGCCCAGCCGATGTCGTTCTGCTCGACGAAATCTCCGGCGAGGCTCCCCTTCGTCGCGATAATGGGCTTTCCGTGGCCCAGGTACTCGTAGAGTTTCATAGGAGCTGCGAACTCGCGGTACTCCGCCGGTTCCATGAGAAGCGCACCGAGATGGGCGTCGGCGTAGAGACCCTCGAGTTCGGATCCCGATCTGTGTACGACAGTTGTGGAGTCGCCCAGAACCTCCTTGTAGAGCGGAGCGTCTTCTCGCCATTCGCTTTCCCGGGTACATATCGTGAGTCGTGCTCCGGGAGCCGCCTCCACACCCCTGACGGTCTCCTCCATGCGGTAGTAGCCGCCTGTGCCGCCCACGTAGAAGATCGATAACCCGGTGGAAGGGAAGGGCGTGTCGACCTGGTCGGAACCGGGGGGAAGCGGCGCGGCCTGCCGTTGATTTGCTCGGGGGAGGTAGCCAGCCATTCGCATTGAGGGCAAGTAGAGTTTGTCGACAGCGGTCTCGTAAGCGCGCAGGTCCGCGACATACCGTGAACGACGAATCCTTCTTTTCAGCAAGGATAATGGGCCGGCAGGACCGCTCTGGAACTGCCAGTAGATATCCCGATAGAAGAGGCCCACCGGAATCCCCGCTTCGCGGCAGAACTGCAAGAACCTCACATCTCGAGTGAAACTGGTCGCCAAAGTCAGCGGTTCTCCGAAGCCTGTAGGGGCTGTCATGGCCTCTGAATAGACAAACCCGACATTCAGACCATTCCCGATCCTGCGCTTGGTCTCTGTGATCAGTTTTCGTCGCGCGGAGTGAGTACCGGAGATCTCGACCACGTCGAAGCCGATCTCCTCGAAAGCGCGCCGCATCTTGACCGGACGGATACCGCTGGCGCTACCCGCTTGTGGGTTCAGTTCGAATGGAACGTGAAAGATCATGATGGGGCGGTGGCTCATATTGGTCCTAGCCGTTCGGTTCCGACGATGTTGAGACGCGAGATCTGATGCGTCTACCGGGGGTCTCCGCGGCTTCTCGAAGCGGGGTGTCCTCGGCTCTTCAGCGTTGCTTGGTCATGCGTTTGTTGATGAATGCTCTCGGAACGATCCCGACGAAGCCCAGGGTGAGGCATTGGATCGACGGGAACCGTCGGGCTCGAGCCATGGCGGCGAGAGACCTGAGGACCCCGGAGGGAGACCGAGCCTGAAGCGCGTATCGAAGGACCTGTCCGGCTAGGAAATCGACAAGCACTTCGGGCGCCCAAGCCCCTCTGCGCGACTCAGCCCACGCAAGTGAGGCGCGCCAGTCGGGTGCAGAGGAGATGGAGCCTTCGGAGCCGGTCCACACGATGGCCGAAGCCTGAGGGAGCTGGAGGACCGTAGCGCCCTGCCGCTCCATCCTGTCGACCCAATCCCAGTCCTGGTGCCTCGAAAGCGTCTCGTCCCATTTCACTCGCCGTGCCAACTCGGTGGAGACGATCAGTGTGATCCCGAAGATCACAGGCCGACCGACTGTAGCGCTTCGTTTGCGGAACAGATACTCGGCGTATGTCTGTGTCGCTTGCTTCACCCGTGTCGGGACCGGGGGGCTCGCCGTTCCAGTGTTGGCGTTTCGGTACACGGCTTGAGTGCCGATGACCTCAGCCCCCGTTGCCGCGAACTCAGGCATCTGAGCCGAGAGCTTCCAGGACAACCACTCGTCATCGTCGTCGAGAAGCGCGACATAGGGGTGAGTCGAATGCGCAATTCCTAAATTGCGCGCAGCGCCGGCTCGTTTACCGCCGCCGGTGTACAAGACTACGTCTGCGCCCTCCAACAGCTCCTCGTCTACTGTGCCCTCTGGCCTGTCCGCCACGACGATGACCTCTATCTGCCCTTGATAGTCCTGACGTCGTACGGAGTCGAGCGCGCGTGCGAGCTCCGGACGCCCAACTGTCGGGATCACCACGGTGACCCCGGGGTGGCTGCGGAAAGACGGTGAGGAACTGGTCATTTTTGGAGCTCGGCTAGGTTGCGACTGGTGTCCGTATCGAGGGTGTTCTCGTAAGGAGCTGGGCGGCTGACGGACATGATCATCAGCGGGATCCAGCTGGTGCCGTCCACGGCGATGGGGTTCCACACCACTTCGAGCAAACCCAGCGTCATGATCACGATACCGAGGACGAGAGGAGTGGAGAGACCTCCCGACTGCTTGGCGGTGACGATGAGTGATTGGCTGAGCCAGAAGAACAACAGGACAAGACCCACGATGCCGCCGGAGAATGCGATGAAGACATACAGGCTGTGAGGGAAGTGACTGGGGAGAAGGCCGAGCTGCTGGAAGTAACTCCAACGATCGATGCCTTGTCCTATCAGCGGCTCTTCTCGGAGTACACGGATTGCGCTGATCCAGACGCTTCCACGGTTGCTGAAATCCTCCGGGGAAGCTGTGAGAGCAAAGTACGATGCCGTGGAGATGAACAGCAGAGGTGTGAAGAAGAGAGTCGTCTGAGCGAGAAGCGAGGGGCCTTTGCGGCGGGGGAACTTGAAGAGCTTCTTCCCGATGGCAGCAAGTATCACCACTGCCAGGCCTGCGATCAGAGCATACTGTGCGGTGCGTGACTCGGTGGCGAGGAGCCATGCCGCGGTCAATGCCAAGAAGTGCAGAGAATTCTTCATGCCGAAGGTCGACAGGTACAGCACCAGTACCAGAGCGACCTGTTGAGACAGATAGTTCTCGGAGGTGTAGGCCCCGGTCAGCATGCCTCCGAAAGCTCCACATTTGAAGTCGTCGCAGGGCCGCCATGCCTCGCCGATGAAGGGAAGCATGAGGCCCGGAATCGTCAGGGCGAACGCTGCGACCACTGCAAGCATCTCACGGCTGATCGGGGAGCGGCGCCAGACCGCGAGTAGGGCTATCCATAGTGCTCCGGGCGCGAGCCTGATGAGCAGCTCCCCCATGCTGCTGGAGGAGGCGTTCTGCACGGTGTTCACGGCGAAGAGCCATGCCCAGAAGACGAGGATGAGGAACAGGGGGAGCAGGGAGGCTGTCGTGCTGCTTCTCAAGGGGGGAGCGGTCAACGAGACGAAGATCAGCGCAAGGAAAAGTCCCGCGTAGAGCAGCTTGAAGGCGGGCACATCGGTGAGGGCCCTCGTGTCCCCGAGCATCCCACCGGCGATGAGCGTCAGCAATGCAAGGGAGAGCCAACGGCTGTGCACATCTCGAACCAGAGCGGTGAGCTGGGGTAGGAGCTTGAAGAATGAGATCAACGAAAGCCCGGCTATGCCGAACTCAACCAGTGTGTGTGTCATGGGGATTGCGGCTCAACGTCAACTTCTGCTCATTCGATGGAGGACGGCTAACGAGTAGCCACTGACTGGGCGTGTATTCAAGATAATTTACCAGCGTCTGTTCACATCCAGAGGGGCAGGCATCAGTGTGCACCATCGGAGGTGATCACTGCCCGAGCGGTCCGGAGGAGGAGGATCAGGTCTCCGGTCATCGACCAGTTCTCGACATAGTAGAGGTCGAGTCGGATCGCATCCTCCCACTCGAGATTGCTGCGCCCGCTCACCTGCCACAGGCCGGTGATCCCTGGTTTCACGAAGAGACGTCGATGGTCGTATCGCTTGTAGAGATCGACCTCGGCGTCTCTCTGAGGGCGCGGGCCCACCAGGCTCATGGTTCCGAGGAACACGTTGAACAACTGGGGCAGCTCGTCGAGCGAGTAGCGCCGGATGAACCTGCCAACGGGCGTGATCCGAGGGTCGTTGTTGATCTTGTGCAGCGGCTTGTCCGCTGTTCCTTGTCGATCGAGCAGTGACTGCAGCTGGTCATCCGCGTTTTGCACCATCGAACGGAACTTGAACATGTGGAAGCGTTGTCCGCGCAGACCCACGCGCTCCTGGCTGTAGAAGACGGGCCCGCTGCTGGTGGTCTTCACGGCGATGCCCACGGCGAACATGACGGGGGAGAGCAGCAGAATCAGCAGAGCCGACCCGATGAGATCGAACATGCGTTTGGCGAAGTACTTGCGGCCGGTGAAGGCCGGGTACTCCACATGAATGAGAGGCAGGTCGGCCACGGGACGCATATGAATACGCGGGCCGGCAATGTCGGTGAGCGACGCCGCAACGATGAGGTCGATGCCGCGCGACTCCAGTTCCCAGCCGATGTGCTTCAGCTGCTCAGGCGTGATGGTGTCTGCGGCGGTGACGATCAGCGTGTCGACCTGATGTTCGTCGATGCAGTCGATAAGCCCGTCGTAGTCGCTGAGCACTTTGACGCCTTGCGCGAGATCCTGTGAGGAACCGTGCTCAGTCACCGCCCCTACGAGGTCAAAGCCGGCGTAGCGGCTGCGCAGAATCTGCCCGGTCACGTGCTGAACCTTTACGCGCTCGCCCATGACGAGCGTGCGATAGGAGTTGAATCCACGCTGTCGCCGTCGGTGCAGACGTTTACGCCAGGCCCATCTCACGACGATAAGGGCCAGGAGGCCTGCGGGAAGTGCGAAGAGCAGGTAACCTCTGCCGATCGGCGACTTGAGTGCGAACGCGAGGATCGCCATGACCCCGAATGTCGCGAAGGTGGCGTTGATGATGCGCTTGTACTCGTCCGGGCCGCTCCCGAATACCTTCGGATGGCGAGTGTCGAAGAGGCTGAGAGCAGCCAGCCAGCCGAGTATGAGCACTCCGGACAGGATCGTGTAGCTGATCTGGATGTTGCTCTCAGCAGTGGGAGAGAACTCCAGTTCCTCCGTGGCGAGCCCGGATCGCATGACCTGTGAGGCAACCACGGAGGCGACGACGACGACGATGTCCGTGGCTATCAGCTTTCGGGCATAGCGTCGCTCCCAAGCGGGCGCACTCACAGCCATGGCACCGCCCTCAAGGGGAGACACATCCGGTCGTGGGGGCGCTCATGCCGGTGTCGACACACGAAAAGTGCCCCCGTCCCCCATAGTTGTCTCGCCGCGACCTGTCAGTTCGCTGTGCGTGTTGATCTCCGAGGATATTCTTGCATGGAACCGGGGTAGTGAATTCGCTTCCCTTGTCTTCTGCGGAAAACGTCGCCTCGGGTGCAGGAATCGTCGCATCGGGTGGCGGAGGCCCGGAGGATCAGGACAACTCCGCACGCCTCGCCTCAGCGCCTCGCGTCACCGCACGAGGCGGGCGATCGCGTCCGATGCCTCCTTCAGCTTCGTCTCCGCCACCTCGCCGCCGTCGCGGGCGGCCTGCGCCACGCAGTGGCTGAGGTGGTCGTCGAGCAGGGCGAGCGCCACACGCTCGAGCGCCTTCGTCGCCGCCGATACCTGGGTGAGGATGTCGATGCAGTACTCGTCCTGCTCCACCATGCGCTGCACGCCGCGCACCTGCCCCTCGGCCCGGCGCAGACGCTTGAGCAGGTCGTCCTTGTGGTCGATGTAGCCGTGCGCGTGCGCAGATGGTGCGGCGAGATCCTCGACGTGGAGCTGCGTGTCTGTCATGCGATAATGATACACCCCGAGGGGGTATGTGGTAAGGGGTGCCGCCGGGATCCCTCACCGCTCGCCGGCGAAGGCGGCACCCACGGCGGCGGCCGGCGAGTCCGCCGCGAGCATCCGCACCCGCTCGCTCAGCCCGAGTGCGGCCAGGAACGGCGATCCGGCAGCCCAGCCGTCGAGCTTCGACCTGAGGCCGTCCTCCAGCGGCGCACCCAGCAGGCGCAGCCCACCGCCGACCACCACCGTCTCGGGATCCACCGACAGCGCCAGGAGCCGCACGCACGCGGCAGCGCCCGCGACCAGGTGCTCGAACGCCGCCCTCGCCTCGTCGTCGCCCTCGGCGATCGCCGCGAGGATCCGTCGCCCCGGGTGATCCCCGCCGGCCGGCCAACTGCTCCGCAGCGCCGATCCGCTCGCCACCGTCTCGAGGCACCCGCGCTGCCCGCAGGGGCACGGTCGCCCCAGCGGGTCCACCGGCAGATGCCCGATCTCGCCGGCCACCCCGCGCGCGCCGCGCCATGGCCGACCGTCGACGACGATGCCCGCGGCCAGACCGGTACCCAGGTTCAGGTAGGCCATCGTGCCGGTCAGGCCCATGAGGTGGGCGGCGCCGAGCGCAGCCGCCGTCACGTCGTTGTCGATCGACACCGGCAGCCCGGTGCGCTCGGCGAGCGCGGGGCCGAGCGCCAGCGACGTCACACCGAGGTTCACGGCGTGACTCACCAGCCCGCCCTCGCGGTCGACCTGGCCCGGTATGCCGACGCCCACCGAGACGAACTCGCCGATGCGGCGCCCGGTGCGCTCAGCGAGCGCCGCCACCACGGTCTCGGACGTCGCCACGACGGCGTCCGCGCCGCGCACCGTCGGCACCGTGACGCTCGACTCGATGCGCCCCTCCGCGTCGAGGGCCACGGCCTCCGTCTTGGTGCCGCCGATGTCGATGCCGATGCGCCCCTCGAGCCCCCGTCCGAGCGGTTCCTCGGAACGCGGCCCGGCCACGAGGTCCGCGATCACAGCCCCGGCCCCTCGATCAGCGCGAGCAGCGCCTCCCCGACGAGGCGCGAGGCGCCGTGCGTCGCGACGTCCGCGAGGCCCCTTTCGGCGTCGGGCCAGCCCATCTCTACGACGAGCGTCGGCACGCCCTCGTCGTGCAGACTCTCGATGCCGTCGTGGGCGAACTCGTGCCGATGCAGATCGCGGCCGATCACGATCACACCCCTGGAGGAGGCATCTGCAGGCAGGCCGAGCGTCCACGGCATCGGCGAGACCTCGTCCGTCGAGGTGCCGGGGCGCGCGAGGAACCGCGCGGCCGCTCCGCTCTCGCCGGTCTTCGCGTGCACTGCCGCGGCGAACGGCCCCCACGGCACCGCTCCGACGGCCATGTTCGCCTCCGCCTCCACGCGCAGCACGGCCGCTCGAGGGTGCTCGCCCAGCCATCGCCGGGCAGGCTCGACGCCGTCGAAACTCGCGACGATCCTGGCGAGCTCCTCGGTGCCGCCCCAGGGGGCCGAGGGCACGGGAGCAGTGCTCGCGGCAGCCGGGCCCGGCTGAGCAGCGCCGGCAGGAGCATCGCCCGCCAGAGCCGCGTTGGCCGCAGCAGCACCCGCCAGCGCGGCCGCGAGCTCCCGCACCCGCGCTGCGGCCTCGCGCACGCGCGTCTCCGGCAGCCTCCCCTCCGACACCGCCGCCGCGATGCGATCCTCGATCTCTCGCAGCTGCCCGGGGGTCGTGCCGATGCCGATGCACAGCAGATCGCAGCCCGCCGCGAGTGCGCGCACGGCGGCCTCCGGGATGCCGCTCTCTCCGCTCGCCCCCGCCATGTCGAGCGCGTCGGTGACGATCGCGCCCGAGAAGCCGAGCCCACCGCGCAGCATTCCCTGCAGGATCGCCGGGCTGAAGGTCGCCGGCGCTTCCGCGTCGATCTGCGGCAGCAGGATGTGCGAGGTCATGACGGCTCGCGCACCGGCCTCCACGGCGGCGCGGAAGGGTGGCAGGTCGCGCCGCTCGATCAGCTCGGACGGCGCGTCGACGGCGGGCAGCGCCAGATGCGAATCCTGCGCCGTGTCGCCGTGACCGGGGAAGTGCTTGGGGCAGGCCGCGACACCCGCGGCCTGCGCGCCGCGCACCCACGCCGCCACGTGACGGGCCGCGAGATCGGGATCCGCGCCGAAGCTTCTCGTGCCGATCACCGGGTTCGCCGGGTTGGAGTTCACATCCGCATCGGGGCCGAGCACCAGATTGAAACCGGACGCCAGCACGTCTCGCGCGACGGCGGCGCCGACCCGCTCCGTGTACGCCTCGTCGTCGATGCGACCCAGCACGGCCGCCCCCGGATACGGCGCTCCCGAGCGGTAGTGCAGCCGGGTGACCTCGCCGCCCTCCTCGTCGATCGCGATCAGGGCGTCGGAGCGGGTGCGACGCAGCGCCTCGCCGAGCTCTCGCAGCTGCCGGGCGTCGCGCACGTTGTCGCCGTACACGCACACCGAGATGAGGCCCTCGCCGAGCGCTCCCTCGATCCAGGCGGGCACCGTGTGCCCCGTGAAGCCCGGCATCAGGGTCGCGCGGATGTCGAGATGCAGGCGCTCGGGCTCACCCGGTGCGTCGGCGCGCGGAACCCTCTGCGTCGCGTTCACCCCTTCACCGCCCCGCTCACGAGCCCGCTCGTCATGCGCCCCTGCACGAACATGAAGAACACGATGACCGGCACCGCGACGAGCGTCGAGGCCGCCATCACCTCGCCCCAGTCGATCGAGCGCGAGGCCGACTGCTGGATGAAGCCCCGCAGCCACAGGGGCAGGGTCTGGGATCCCGAATCCTGCAGGATCACGAGCGCGACCGTGAACTCGTTCCAGGCCTGCAGGAAGGCGTACACCCCGCTCGCCACGAGGCCGGGCGCCAGCAGCGGCAGCGTGATCCTGAGGAACGCCTGCGTGCGGCTGAGCCCGTCGACCATCGCCGCCTCCTCGAGGTCGGCCGGCACGCCGGCGACGAAGCCGCGCAGCATCCAGATCGTGAACGGCACTACCGCGGCGATGTAGATGATGCTCACGCCGACCACCGAGTTCAGCAGGTTCAGCGAACCCATCAGCTTGTACTGCGCGATGAACATGCCCTCCGCCGGCAGCATCTGGATGAACAGCACCGCGAGCACGAAGCTGCGACGGCCCCGGAAGCGGAAGCGGCTGAGCGCGAGCGCCGCGAGGAAGGCGAACAGCAGACAGCACACGACCGCGATGCCCGCCACCGCGACGCTCATGCCGAGGGCGCGGAAGAAGGAGCCGTCGGCGAACACCGAGGCGAAGTTCCTGAGGGATCCGCCGAAGGGCAGCAGCGTCGGCGTCGTGCGCTCGAGCGTGACGTTCGGCAGCAGCGATGAGTTCAGCATCCAGTAGACCGGGAAGACCCAGGCGAGCGCCACGACGATGCCGAGGGCGCCGAGCAGGATCCTGACCGGCCGTCTGCCGATGCTGCGGCCGCGGCGGCGGACGACGCCGATCGGGGCCGTCATCTGCTCGGTCGCGGGGGCCGTGCGGGGCGCCGGGGCGCCACCGGTGGCCGCGGGAATCGAGGGAGCGGTCATCGCACCTCATCCTCCTTGAGTAGGTTGCGCACGTAGGCCCAGCTCAGGGCGATGGTGAGCAGCAGCACGAAGATCGACATGGCGCTCGCCATCGCGAAGTCGCTCGAGCCGACGCCGAGCTGGTAGATGTACGTGCCGAGCACGTCGGTCTGGCTCGCGATCGAGCCGCGATCCTGCAGCAGCTTGATCTGGGTGAACACGCGCAGATCCCAGATGATCTGCAGCAGCATCACGATCCCGAGCACCGGCTTCACCACCGGCAGGATGATGAGGCGCAGACGCTGCCACGGGCTCGCGCCGTCCATCTGCGCCGCCTCGAGCACCTCGCCCGGCACCTGCGTGAGGCCCGCGTAGACCGAGAACGCCACGAACGGCACGCTCATCCAGACGACGACGATCAGCGCCACCGCGAAGAACGACAGCGGGTGCTGCAGCCAGTTGTGCCCCTGCATCGGCAGGCCGACGCCGCTCAGCATCCAGTTGACGAGGCCGCGCCGCCAGTCGAAGATCCAGTTCCAGATCGTCATCGCCGCCACCACGGGAGTCGCCCAGGCGAGCAGCAGCGAGATCTGCATGGTGATCCGGATCGCCGGCGGAGTCGCCTGCATCAGCAGCGCGATCCCGATGCCGACCGCCATCGTCACCGCGGCCGTCACCAGGCAGAACGCCACCGAGCGGGCGACCACCAGCCAGGTGGTGGGCGAGGTGAAGAGCTCGACGTAGTTCGCGAACCACACGAACTCGGGCGGCTGGCCGAACTGCTGGGCCAGCCCGAACGACTGCATCGACGTGATCAGCTGCCAGAAGATCGGGTAGCCGAGCGCGAGCAGCACGATCAGCGTCGCGGGCAGCAGCAGCGCGTACGGAGTGATGCGGAAGCGCCGTCTCGGGGCAGTGAGCTCGCTCGGAGCGGTGCGGGCCACGGTGTCTCGTTTCGTCGGGGCGGAGGGGTGCCGTTCGGGGAGCGGGCGGTCGGCTGAGGGGGCGGCCGGGCCGCCCCCTCAGGCCTACTTCTGGTTCAGCAGCGGATCGAGCTTGGCGTTCGTGTCCTTCGCCAGCTGCTCGAGGTCGTCGGCGTCGCGGATCTGGGCGAAGAACTCCTCCATGATGTTCTTGGCCTCGACCGAGGCCCAGCCCGGAGCGGCGGGAGTCAGCTTCGAGTTCGACGCCGACTCCACGAGCGCCTGCGCGAACTGGTCGTCGCCGAGCGAATCGGTGTAGTTCTGGTTCGCCGGGCCCAGGCCGTTCTCGCCGAGCATCGTCTGGTACTCCTCCGAGTAGATGATGCGCAGCAGCTCCTTGGCGAGCTCCGGCTCCTTCGACTTCGCGGAGATGCCGATGTTGGATCCGCCGGCGAAGACCGGGGCTGGCTCGCCGTCGACGCCGGGCAGCACGAAGGTGCCGAAGACGTCGTCGTTCCACTCGCGCGCGGGCTCGCCGTCCTCTCCCTCGACGAGGTCTCCGATCGACCAGTGGGCCCAGCCCGGGGCCATGATGGTGCCAGCCGCCAGCGAGAGATCCTCGGTGACGTTGCCCGCCTCGTCCTTCACCTGATCCGAGTCGTTCAGGAACTGGTACTGGTTCGCGTCCTTCGCGTCGTTCGGCGCGTGGGAGGCGGTGCGGTAGATCTGCTGCAGCTGCTCCAGCCCCGCGAGCGACTCGGGGGAGTCGAGGGTCGCGACCCACTCGCCGTCCTGGAACTCGGCGATCTCGCCACCGTTCGCGAAGATCCACGAGATCCCGTCGCGCCAGTCCTGGCCGCCCAAGTAGAAGCCGGAGAAGTTGTCGATGCCCTTCGGGTTCGTCTCGGCGATCTTCGTGACCGCCGCGTTGAACTCCTCGAGGGTGGTCGGCAACTGAGCGCCGGCCGCCTCCCAGACGTCCTTGCGGTAGAACACGTAGCGCGAGCCGAAGTAGTAGGGCAGCGTGTAGTTCTTGCTCTCGACGGCTCCCGCCTCGACGAACGACTGGAGCAGGTCATCGCCGCCCAGCTCGTCGTACATGTCGCTGATGTCGAGGAACGCGCCGACGTTGGTGAAGGTGGGCGACTGCGTGTTGCCGATCTCCGTCACGTCGGGGGTGTTGTTCTCGTCGGGCAGCGCCGTCGTCAGCTTGGTCACGACGTCGCCCCAGCCCTGCTCCTCGATCTTGAGCGTCGCGCCGGTCTGCTCCGCGAACTCCTCCGCGAGGTAGTCGCGCAGCGTGTCGGGGGTGTCTCCGCCGATCACCCACATGGTGATCGTCTTGCCCTCGCCGTCGACCTCCTCGCCGCCCTGCGCGCCCTGTGCGCAGGAGGTGAGCAGCAGAGTCGAAGCCATGGCCGCAGCGGCGAGGCCCGTGAGCTTTCTCTTCATGGTGTGTTCCTTTCGGTGCGAGTCCCGGCCTGCGCCGGGCTCCTGATCTTCTGTTCCGTCGGTGGTTTCGAGTGGTCGTGAAGTCTGGTCGTGTCGGTTCTTCGGGGGTTCGCGGGGTTCAGGGTCCTCGGGGTTCGGGGTTCTCGGTCGGGGATCCCGACCGCCTTCCGCGCGGCCGCGCTCAGCTCACGCCGAGGCGCTCCTGCAGTACGAGGGCGGTGGCGCCGCGCAGCACGAGATCCTTGCCCTGGGTGCTCGTGCGGAGCACGAGGGCGCTGTGGGAGTCGGGCATCGTGCGGCGACGGAGGATCTCGAGGGTCGCCTCGACGAGCGTGTCGTCGATCAGCTCCTCGGGGCCGGCCAGCACCACCTCGGCGAGGTTGAGTGCGCCCACGACGGGGGCGAGGGCCACTCCGAGGCGCTGCCCCGCCTCGCGCAGCACCCGGTCGCGCCCCTCGTCGCCGGCGCCCGCGAGCGCGGCCGTGAGGCTCGGCACCGAGAGCCAGTGCTCGAGCACCTGGTCGCGCGAGTAGGGGGCCTCGATCCCGAGGTCCGTGCCCACCATGACCTGGCCGATCTCGCCGGCGGCGAAGCGGCTGCCGGTCACCGGGCGTCCGCCGACGATGAGCCCCGAGCCGACGCCGTGCCCGATCGCGACGAGCATGAGATCGTCGCACGCGTCGCCGTAGCTGTGCTCAGCCAGGGCGGCGGCGTTCGCATCGTTCGACACGACGACGGCGAGCCCGGTGCGGTCCTCCAGGATGCGCCGCAGCGGCTCCTCGTTCCAGCCCAGGTTCGGGGCGGTCCGCACCGTTCCTCCCTCGTCCACGACGCCGGGCGTGCCGACGCCGAGGCCGAGCAGCGGAACCGTCGAGGCCTCGATGAGGCGCTGCGCGAGCTCGCAGGTGCGCTCGGTCGCGGCGTCGCCGGTCGCTCCGTCGAGGGGAGCCTCGGCGCGGGCCAGCACCTCTCCCGCGAGGCTCAGCACGGCGCCGCGCAGCAGGCGGTGATCGCTCAGGTCGAGGCTCACGACCGCGTGGGCGTCGCGTGCGAGGTCGACGAGGATCGCGGGCTTGCCGGGGCGCTGGGACTCCCGCTGCCCGAGCTCGCGCACCAGGCCCTCGGAGATCAGCTCGGCGATCAGCTCCGAGACGGTGACCTTCGTCAGCTTCGTGGCGCGGGCGAGATCGGCCCGGCTCAGCGGCCCCGAGAGGTAGAGGGTCTGCAGCAGGAGCGTGCGATTGTGCTGGCGGGCCGCTCCGAGGGTCGCCTTCCCGTTGAGACGGAGCGAGCGCGACGGGGCGACGGGCTGCCGGAGCCGGTTTGCCTCGGTGCGGGACTGGGTCGCCTGCGGTGGCGTGGCCGGCGCAGGCTCCGAGCGCGTCGTTGCGTCCTTCATGCAAGTTAGTAAAGCTTACGAACTAATTAAATGCAAGCCGGATTTCAGGTCCCGACGCTTCGTGACCGAACCGTGATCGCGCTCCTGGGGCCCTGAGGTGGCAAGGTGCTGGGGCGGAGAGGTGCTGCGGCGGAGAGGCCCTCAAGTTGCCGTCAGCGGTGAATCTGCCTCCAGAGGAACGCGAAGCGGGGTGTCGGCATCGATGGGGGCAGATTTTCCGCTGGACGCAGATCTTCCGCTGGGGCCGATCTTCCGCTGGGGACGCGATCCGACCGTGCCGAGCCTGGAGTGCGAGGTGGCCGGCGTCAGACGGCCGGGCCGCGGCGGGAGCGCGCGATCTGCACGGCCCCGCCAGCGATGAGCACCAGGACTGCGCACCAGATCGCGCCGTAGGTGAACCACTCGTCGTGGCCGATGCGCTCGCCGTTCAGCACCGACGCCACGATCAGCAGCGCGGGCTCGACGTAGCTGAGCAGGCCGAAGAGCGCCATCGGCAGCAGCCACGAGGCGCCGAGGTAGAGCAGCAGCGCGACCGCCGAGAGCAGTCCGAACGCCGGGCCGAGCCAGTACAGCGAGGGGTTCTGCTGCAGGGACGAGCCGCTCGTCAGCTCGATCGTCAGGAACACGACCGCCACCGGCGCCATGGCCGCGAACTCCCAGAACATCCCGCCGAGGTGCCCCGTGCCCATGGACCGGCGCAGCACGAAGTAGACGGGGTAGCCGAGCGCGACGAGCAGGGTCTCCCACGAGACGCCGCCGACGCGAATCGCTTCGAAGCCGACGCCCACGGCGGCGATGCCGCACGCCGCCCACTGCCACCAGGTCATCTTGTCCTTGTAGAGGAACCGGCCGATGACCACCAGCACCAGGGGCAGGAGGAAGTAGCCCAGCGCCACCTGGAGCCCCCGACCGTGCAGCGGGGCCCAGCCGAACAGCCACAGCTGCACGGCGACGAGGAAGCCGCAGACGGCGACTCCGAGTGCCAGCAGGGGACGTCGTCGGACCTTGGCGATGACGTCGACGACCAGCGACCACTGGCGGATGACGACGAGCACGAGTGCGACGAAGGGGAGGGTCACGATGTTGCGCAGCGCCCACAGCGGCTCGGAGGGGAGAGGGGTCAGCATCGGCGTGACGAAGTAGATGCCGGCGAAGAAGACGGAGGCCCCGACCGAGGCGAGAACTCCGCGGCTCGCGAAGGAGGCTCCGTGAGACGAGGACTGCGGCATGGGACTCCCGGCGGCTGGTGGGGCGGATGGGGTGCTCGCGAAGGAGCGAAGGAGGGAGGAGCGAGGAGCGAGGAGCGAGGAGCGAGGAGAGGGCGGCGATGCGCGAGCATGCGGCCCTCGACGAAGCCCCGCCGGAGGCCCGCAGACGGAATCGGGGGCCCCCCCGCGGGCGGGGGGGCGCCCCGGCAAGCCGGCCCCACAGCAGGGCGGTGGGGCCCCCCCCCCCCCCCCCCCCGCCGCCCCCCCCCCCCCCCCCCCCCCCCCCCGGGGGGGGGGGGCCCCCCCGACGCGGATCGCGGACCCTACTGCAGGTCGATGGCGCCGATGACCTCGCCGTACGGCGTCTCGCCGACCGGGGTGAAGCCGATGTGCAGGAAGAACCGCTCGGGGCCGTCCTCGCCGCGCTCCCAGAGCACCGTGAGGCGGTCGACGCCGCGGCGCCGGGCCTCCTCGATGAGCGCGTTCACCGCGAACGTTCCGACGCCCATGCCCTGGGCCTCGGCGTCGACGTTGATGCGCCACAGCGCCGCGCGGAACTCCTCCTGCGGGGCGTCGGGGTCGAAGTTGCCGTGGATGAACCCGACCACGCGGTCGTCCTTCAGCACCACGCGCTGCCACGCGGAGTGGGCCGGGGTCACGGCCGCTGCGGCAGCGTACGAGACGGGGGTGATGAACTGCTCTTGGCCGGGCTTGAGGCCGAGCTGATTCACGGCGACGATCGTCGCGGCGGACAGCTCTTCAAGTCGGAGTTCGCTCATGTACTTAGGCTAGCGGCTGCCGGGGGAATCGCAAGCCCGCGGATACCCTCCGCTCACCGTTCGTGACGGGGATCCGGGCGCTCTCCGCTCCGCGCGCGGAACCGGAACCGGTCGCCGCGGAAGACGGAGGTCGTCCACTCGACGGCGCGGCCGGACGCCTCCCATGCGGTGCGGTGCACGACGAGCAGCGGTGAGCCGATCTCGACTCCGAGCACCGTGGCTTGAGCCGGGGTCGCGAGCGCGGTGGCGATCTCGTCCTCGGCGCCGCTGATGCGCACGCCGTACCCCTCGTCCAGGGTCTCGTAGAGGGAGCCGCGCCGTTCGAGCTCGGCCGCCAGGCCGGGCAGCTCGTCGGGGAGGAAGGCGATCTCGTGTGCGAGCGGCTCGCCCGCGTGGTGTCGGACGCGCTCGATCCGATGCACGGCTGAGCCGGGGGAGACGCCCAGGGCGGCCGCGACCTCCCGCTCGGCCGGTACCCGCTCGATCCCGAGCGTCGGCCCCTCCACCGTCAGCCCCTGCAGATCGTCGCTGAAGGAGGTGAGCTGGCGCACGTGCAGGACCGGCGGCTCCGCCACGAACGTGCCGCTGCCCTGCGTTCTGCGGAGCCTTCCCTCCGCCACCAGCTCGCCGATGGCCTGACGGATCGTGGTGCGGGAGGTGCCGAAGCGCTCCGCCAGCTCCCGTTCCGTCGGGAGCGCCGACCCCGCCGGCGCCTCGGAGATGAGCTCGAGGATGCGCAGCTTCTGCGTGTAGTACTTCGGGATCCGCACGCGCCTCCCCTCCCGTGCCGGCTTGACAGGCAAATTGGTCCATGCCAATCTAGCAGCCAGATATTGGTCTAGTCCTAATGCGCGGCGCGGGATCGAGGGTCCGCCCGGTGAGGAGTCCCCGTGAAGATCGTCATCGTCCCCGACGCGGAGGCCGTCGGGCGCTACGCGGCGGAGCGCATCGCCGCGACCATCCGCTCGGCGGCCGGCCGTCCGGCGCCCTCGGCAGTGTCGGGAGCGTCGGGAGCGTCGACGGCGGACCGTTCGGCGGCCTCGGGAGGGCGGGAGGCGACCGGCGCGGTGCTCGGCGTCGCCACCGGATCCTCGCCGCTCGGCACCTACGCCGAGCTCGCGCGCCGCGTGCGGGCGGGGGAGATCGACACCGCCGGCGTCAGCGCATTCGCCCTCGACGAGTACCTCGGCCTCGACCCCACGCACCCCGAGAGCTACCACTCGGTCATCCGCCGATCGGTCACCGAGCCGCTCGGCCTCGACCCGCGGCGCGTGCACGTCCCCGACGGCGCGGCCGCCGACATTCGTGCCGCGTGCCTCGACTACGAGCGCCGCATCCGCGAGGCCGGGGGCATCGACCTCCAGCTGCTCGGCATCGGCGCCAACGGTCACATCGGCTTCAACGAGCCCACCTCCTCGTTCGCATCCCGCACCCGCCTCAAGACGCTCGCCCCGAGGACCCGCATCGACAACGCCCGCTTCTTCGGCTCGCTCGACGAGGTGCCGCTGCACTGCGTGACGCAGGGGCTCGGCACGATCCTCGAGGCGAGGCAGCTGCTGCTGGTCGCGCACGGCGAGGCGAAGGCTGACGCGGTGGCGCGCATGGTGGAGGGGCCGCTCGCGGCGGTGTGTCCGGCGAGCGCCCTCCAGCTCCACCCTGACGCGACCGTCGTCATCGACCGCGCCGCCTCCTCGCTGCTGCGGCTCACCGACTACTACGAGCACGTGCAGCGCAACCTGCCCGAGCATGCCGGAACGGGCGCCGCGCCATGAGCGGCCCCGCCGCGACGGTGCTCGCCGCCTCCCGCGTCGTCACCTCCGGCGCCGTGCACGCGCCCGGCTGGGTGGCGATCGAGGGCGACACGATCGTCGGCCTCGGAGCCGGGCGGCCGCAGCGGATCGACCGCGACCTCGGCGCGGCGATCCTCGTGCCCGGCTTCGTCGACATCCACGTGCACGGCGGAGGGGGCGGCAGCTACGCCGACGGATCCGTCGAGAGCGCCCTGCGCGCCCGCGACGCGCACCGCGCGCACGGCACCACGACGACGCTCGCGAGCCTCGTGACCGCGGCCCCGGCCGAGCTGCTCGCCGGCGTGCGGATGCTCGCGGCGCTCGCCGCGGACGGCGAGGTCGGCGGCATCCACCTGGAGGGGCCGTGGCTCAGCCCGGCCCGCGCCGGAGCCCACGCGCCCGCGCTGCTGCGCGATCCGGATCCCGGCGAGATCGACGCGCTGCTCGCGGCGGGAGACGGGGCGATCCGGATGGTCACGATCGCCCCCGAGCTGCGCGGCGGGCTCGACGCCGTCCGCCGCTTCGTCGACGCCGGCGTGACGGTGGCGATCGGCCACACCGACGCCGACCACGCCCGCACCCGGGCTGCGATCGACGCCGGGGCGACCGTCGCGACGCACCTCTGCAACGCGATGCGCCCCGTGCACCACCGGGAGCCGGGGCCGGTGGTGGCGCTGATGCGGGATCAGCGGGTGACCCTCGAGCTCATCTCCGACGGGGTGCACCTGCATCCGGCCCTCGTGGAGGGGGTCGAGGCGGCCGTGGGGGCGGATCGCGTCGCGCTCGTCACCGATGCGATGGGCGCAGCAGGCTGCGGGGACGGACGGCACCGGCTCGGCGCGCTCGACGTCGAGGTGCGGGGCGGGATCGCGCGGGTGCTCGGCACCGACACCATCGCCGGCAGCACGGTGACGATGGACGCGGTGTTCCGCCGGAGGGCGCTCCGCGACCCCGCGGCGGTCGCCGGCGCATGGGGATCGGCCGCTCTCGCCGAGGCCGAGCATGCTCCGCGGGGTGCAGCGGTCGGTCTCGAACGGAATGCCCGGTCTCGGCGGGATCTCGACGCGGCGCTGATCGCGGCTGCACGGCAGACCGCGTCGAACCCTGCGAGGGCGATCGGTTGGGAACGCGTCGGCGACATCGCCCCCGGCAGGCGGGCCGACTTCGCGGTGCTGGATCCCGAGTTGCGCGTCACCGAGGTGATCGTCGGGGGAGCGGCTCCGCTCGGCCGCGACTGACGGCGGGTCTCCCGAACCGCTCAGCGGGCGGCGAGCAGCTCGCGCACGCGGGGGATCACCTCGCGGCCGTAGAGCGCGACGCTCCCCATGAGCTGCTCGTGCGGCATCGTGCCGGTCGCGTACTTGAGGTCGAAGCGGTCGGCGCCGAGCGTCCGCACCGTTCCGGCGATCCGCTGCGCGACGGTCTCGGGGGAGCCCACGTACAGCGATCCCGAGTCGGCTTCGCGCTCGAACTCGGCGCGGGTGGTCCTCGGCCAGCCCCGCTCCGCGCCGATGCGGTTGCGGTTCGCCTCGAAGTGCGGCCACAGCTGCTCGCGGGCCTCGGCGTCGCTGTCGGCGACGTGCCCCGGCGAGTGCACGCCGAGCGGCATCGGGTCCCGCTCGAGCTCCTGCTGCGTGCGCCGGTACAGGTCGACGAAGGGCAGGAAGCGCTGCGGATCGCCGCCGATGATCGCGAGCATCATGGGGATCCCGAGCTGCACGGTGCGCAGCACGGAGTGCGGGCTGCCGCCCACGCCGATCCACGCGCGCACACCGCCGGGCTGCTCGGTCTTCGGGTGCACCTCCTGCTCGACCAGGGCGGAGCGGTGCCGCCCCGACCAGGTGACCGGGCCCTCGGCGCGCAGCCGATTGAAGAGGTCGAGCTTCTCGGAGAAGAGCTCGTCGTAGTCGCTCAGCCGATAGCCGAAGAGCGGGAACGACTCGGTGAACGAGCCGCGGCCCAGCACCACCTCGGCGCGGCCGCCGCTGACCGCGTCGAGGGTGGCGAAGCGCTCGTAGACGCGCACGGGGTCGTCGCTCGACAGCACCGTCACGCCGGTGCCGAGCAGCATCCGCCTGGTGCGCCCGGCGATCGCGGCGAGCACGATCTCGGGCGAGCTGATCGCGAAGTCGTCGCGGTGGTGCTCGCCGAGCGTGAGCGCGTCGACCCCCGCCTCATCGGCGAGCACGGCCTGCTCGACGACGTCGCGCAGCACCTGCGCCGGGTGCACGGGCTCGCCGGCCGGGGTGCGGGTGACGTCGCCGAAGCTGTCGAGCCCGAGGATCAGCTGCTCGGGGCCGGCGCCCGCGACGGCTCTGAGGGGCTCGGACCGCGGGGTCGGGTCGCCGGCGGTGCGATCTGGCTGGTGGCGCGGATCGGTGCTCGCCCCTCGGGCGTCGGAGTGTGTCATACCCTTCCCAACCCGGCTCGGAGGCCCCGTATTCCGCGCCGGCTCCGGGCGCCTGCGGAGCGGCGGCGAGCGATCCCGGTCCGAGGGCGAGCGCGAGGGGCGGTGCGTAGGATCGAGGAGAGCCCGCCGGCTGTCGGCAGCGCCGCGCAGATCGAGGCGGAACCGGGGAGAGAAGAGGGGAGAAGCGATGCGCGCGATCGTCGTGGAGAGGCCGGGAGGGCCGGAGGCGCTCGCCCTGCGCGAGGTCGAGGATCTGCCGCTCGGGCCGGGCGAGATCCGGATCCGGGTGGCCGCCGCGGGGGTGAACCGCGCCGACGTCGCCCAGCGCGAGGGCGAGTACCCCTCTCCCCCCGGCGCGCCCGAGTGGCCGGGTCTCGAGGTGTCGGGGACGGTCTCGGAGGTCGGCGCCGGGGTCGACCGCTTCGGTGCGGGCGACGAGGTGTGCGCGCTGCTCGCCGGCGGGGGATACGCCGAGGAGGTCGTCGTCGACGCGCAGATGGCGCTGCCGGTGCCGGAGGGGGTCGGGCTCGTGGAGGCCGCCGCGCTGCCCGAGGTCGTGGCGACGGTCTGGTCGAACCTGTTCCGCTCGGCGGAGGTCGGTGCGGGAGACGTGGTGCTCGTGCACGGGGGCGCGAGCGGAGTCGGCTCGATGGCGATCCAGATGGCGAGGCTCGCGGGCGCCCGAGTGGCGACGACCGCCGGCTCCGCCGAGAAGCTCGCCTTCTGCGCGGGGCTGGGGGCCGAGACGCTGATCAACTACCGCGAGGAGGACTTCGCCGAGCGCATCGCCGAGACGTATCCGGGCGGAGCCGACGTGATCCTCGACATCGTCGGCGGAGCGAACGCGAGCGCCAACATCCGGGCGCTCGCGACCGACGGGATCCTGGTCGTCATCGCGAACCAGAGCGGCGAGCGCATGTCCTTCAACCCCTTCGCGCTGATGATGAAGCGCGGTCGGCTGTGGGGCACGACGCTGCGCGCGAGACCGGTCGCCGAGAAGCGGGCGATCGTCGCCGACATGGGGCGGCGGCTCTGGCCCGCGTTCGCCTCGGGAGCGCTGAGGCCCGTCGTCGACTCCGTGCTGCCCTTCTCCCGCGCGGCCGACGCCCACCGCCGCATGGAGGCCTCCGAGCACGTCGGGAAGATCCTGCTGACGCCCTGAGCGGTGCCGGTCGGGATCGCCCGCGCGTCGATCACGGGCCGCTGGCGCCGCCCGCCCGGGAAGCGGCGAGTGTGCGGATCCGCCCGTTCCCGGGGGACGGTCCGGTGCGCTCTCACACGGAACCAAAACGATTTGGAAATAGCCGGAGAACCTCTGTAGGGTGGGCGCAGACACCGGCTCGCGTGCGCGAGTCGGCGAGGATCTGAGGAGCGACGATGACGCGCGTACACGGGGCAGAGGCGATCGGCGAGGTGCGGGCCCGGGACCTCGGCATCCCCCTTGACGGGGAACCCGGCAGGTGGAACGCGATCACGGACGTGCCCGGAGTCGAAGTGGGCTACGCCACCATCGTCGAAGACTCCCCGGTGGTCGCTCGCACGGGCGTGACCGTGGTGCTCCCCCGCGGCCGGGCCGGGGCGGCGCAGCCCTGCGCGGCCGGCGTCGCGGTGCTGAACGGCAACGGCGAGCTGACGGGGCGCGCCTGGATCGACGAGTCCGGACAGCTGCAGACCCCCATCGGCATCACGAACTCCCACGCGGTGGGGTCCGTGCACCGCGGCATCGACCGGTGGATGGCGGAGCACGAGCCGGCCGCAGCGGCGCAGTGGATGCTGCCGGTGGTCGGAGAGACCTGGGACGGCTACCTGAACTCCATCAACGCTGATCTCGTGACGCCCGGGCACGCGGTCGCGGCGCTCGACGCCGCCGCGGGCGGCCCCGTCGCCGAGGGCAACGTCGGAGGCGGCACCGGGATGAACTGCTACGGGTTCAAGGGCGGGACCGGAACGGCCTCGCGCATCGTCCGGGCCGGTGAGCGGCACTGGACGGTGGGCGTGCTGATGCAGGCCAACTTCGGCGCGCGCCGGGAGCTGAAGGTGGCGGGCCGCCCGCTCGGCCGCGCATCGGCGGCGCCCGACCCCATGCACGACACCGACTGGTTCGCCCGCGAGGCGGGCGGAGAACGCCGCGCCGTTCCGGGATCCGGCAGCGTGATCGTGGTCGTCGCGACCGACGCTCCCCTGCTCCCCGAGCAGTGCCGCGCGCTGGCGCGCCGGGTGCCGCTGGGGCTGGCGCGCACCGGCACCACGGGAAGCCACTTCTCGGGCGACATCTTCCTCGCCTTCTCGACCGCGAACGGGGGCGCGCTCGGATCCCGGATGGGCACGGCGGCCGGCTCGATCGAGCGGCTGGACTTCCTGGCCTGGGGCGGGATCGACCCGTTCTACGAGGCGGTCGTCGAGGCGACGGAGGAGGCGGTGCTGAACGCCCTCGTGGCGGCCCGGGACATGGAGGGCCGCGAGGGGCATGCGAGCCATGCGCTGCCGCACGAGGAGGTCCGGGCGGCGTTCGGCGCCGGGTGACCGGAGCGCGGCGGGCGGATCATGAGCGCCGCACCGAGAGCGGGCGCCGCCGCTGGGGGCGCGTACGAGCAGGACAGCTGGAACAGCGAGAAAGGCGGGAGAGCATGCAGGCGAACGACGAGGGTGCGGTGCAGCGGCGGACGGTTCCGGGGAGGCGGCAGCACGAGCTCGGGCTGACCGAGGCTCCGACGCTCGACACGTGGCAGGAGCCGCGGTTCAACCGCTGGGCGTTCCGGCACTTCGCCGAGACGGTGCCGACGACCGCCGTCTCGCGCATCCCGCTCTCCCGGCGCCCCGAGCCCGCGGGGTTGGATCGCGTGGCGCACGTGCCCGAGCTGCATGAGCGGCTCGAGGACACCTACACCGACGCGATCCTGGTGCAGCGCGGGGACGAGGTGCTGGCCGAGTGGTACGCGCCCGGCTTCGGCCCCGAGCAGCCCCACCTCCTGATGAGCGTGTCGAAGTCGCTGCTGGCCATCGCCTTCGGCGCGCTGATCGACGACGGGATCGTGGATCCGGCGCATGAGATGCGGCGCTACGCGCCCGACCTGGCGGGGAGCGCGTTCGGCGGCGCGACGGTGCAGCAGGCGCTCGACATGCTGGTCTCGGTCGAGTACTCGGAGGATTACGACGACCCGGAGTCGGAGGTGCAGGCGCACGACCGGGCCGCGAACTTCCGCGGAGCCCGGGCCGAGCGGCGAGCGGGCGATCCGCAGAACGTCTACGAGTTCCTCGCCCGTCTCGCGCAGCGGGGCGAGCACGGGCGCGTGTTCCAGTACTGCTCGGCCGTCACCGATGCCCTGGCCTGGGTGGCCGAGAACGCCACGGGGCAGCGCTACGCGGAGGTGCTCTCCGACCGGCTGTGGTCGCAGCTCGGGTGCGCGCACGATGCTCGCATCGGCGTCGACCGCGGAGGCTTCGCGTTCGCGAACGGCGGCGTCGAGTGCACGGCCCGGGACCTCGCCAGGGTCGGACGGCTGATGCTCGACGGCGGCGAGATCGAGGGGCGCAGGGTCGTCTCCGAGGCCTGGGTGGCGCAGACCATGGCGGGCGGCGACCCCGCGCACACCGAGGGGTCGCCCAAGCGCGAGGTCTTCCCGAACTTCACCTACCGCAACCAGTGGTGGTCGCTGGGCGACGCCCGGGGCAGCGTGCACGCCGTGGGCATCCACGGCCAGTACCTCTGGCTCGATCCCGCGAGCGGCACGATCATCGTGAAGTTCTCCTCGGCTCCCGAGGCGGTCGACTACGAGAACACGCGGACGACGGCGGGCCTCTTCGCCGACCTCATCGACGCGGTGTCCTGAGGCCGCGGCGGGCCGGCCCGGCACCGTCGGGCGGGCCCGGGTCGGGTCGACCGGCGCCGGGGCCGTCGGCCGAATCGCGGTTCAGACCCGCTGGGTCGACTCCCGCAGATGCAGCAAGGCCTCCGGCGCCTCGAACGGCGTCTCGACGGCCTCGCCCTCGATGAGGCGGATCACCGCCTCGACCGCTCGCTGCGCGATCACTTCCGGCTGCAGGTCGAACGCCGTCACGGTCGGGTGCATCGTCTGGTTCTGGAGCGCCCCCGATCCGGCGGCGACGAGCAGCTCGTCGGGAACCGAGATGCCGCGGGCGACGGCGGCCCGGGCGATGCCGGAGGCCTGGCGCCCCATGAGGCAGTAGACGGCGTCGGGAGCATCGGCCGCGCCCTCGCCGAAGAAGCGGTCGAGCGCGATCTCGCCGGCGCGCTCGCCCTGGGCCTCGGGGATCGCGATCCACAGCGGGTCCTGCCCGACCCGTGCGCACCAGTCGAGATAGGCGTCGCGGGAGTCGAGGTTCCACGCGTTGCGGTCGGTGCCCACGACGAGTGCCACGCGCGTGGCTCCGGCCGAGACGAGATGCTCGATCATCTGCACGGCCTGCTTGTCGGCGAGCGTGTCCATGGTGACGAACTCGTCCCGTCGCGCGATGTCGGCGCCGACCGCGACGAAGGGGATGCGCTCCCGCTCGAGCAGGGAGAGCACGGGGTCGTTCTCGAACGGCTCGGTCACGACGTAGCCGTCGGCGGCGAGGGCGCTGACGGGCCGCCCCCGCTTCGACGGGTCGTCGACCATCATCAGGCTGTAGCCGTGCTCCATCGCCGTGAGGGATGCCGAGCCGGCGATGCGGAGGAAGTAGTCCACTCCGGCGGGGATGAACGAGTCGAGCGTGTCGAACGGACGGATGATCAGCCCGAGCAGCCCGAGCCGCGAGTTGCGGAGCCCGCGCGCGATCGCGCTCGGCCGGTACCCGATGCGCGCGGCGACCTGGCGGATGCGCTCCTCCGTCTCCCTGCGCACGACGCCCTTGCCGTTGAGCGCGTGCGAGACCGTCGTCGGGGAGACTCCGGCAGCCCGGGCCACGTCCTTGATCGTCGGTCGAGCGGGTCGTTGCACGGGTACCACATTAGCCGCTCCGGGGCAGCTCCGTGTGTGAGCGGGCGGGGGCGCCCGAGCCGGAGACGCCTCCTCGGCGGATGAGACACGACCGTGACCAAATCGGTTTGTGCAAAACGATTTGCATTGCTACCATCGCAACCGTGCCTTCCTGATTCCCGGCTCACGCCGCGAAGCGGGGGTTCAACGACGAATCGAATGGAGAAGGACGTGAAGAGAACACTCACGAAGACCTCGCTCGCGCTGGTGGCCGTCGCGGGCCTGGCCCTCGCGGGGTGCGCCACCGGAAGCCGGGGCGGCGCAGGCGGCGGAGAGGACGGCGGGGGCGAACTGCTCACCACGACTCCCGCACCCGCCGGTGAGATCGACTACGCCAACTGGAACCTGCCGTACGGCGAACCGGCGAGCATCGACCCGATCAAGGGCTTCAACTACCCCGAGAACCAGGTCACCGCGAACATCTGCGACACGATCGTGCAGATGCAGCCCGATCTCTCCATCGCGCCGAACCTCGCCAGCGAGTGGGAGGAGCAGGATCCGCAGACCTACGTCTTCACGATCCGCGACGACGTCACCTTCTGGGACGGTTCGCCGATGACCATGGAGGACGTGCTCTACTCGGTCAACCGCAACCTCGACCCCGCCGAGGGCAGCTACTGGGCCGGCAGCGCCGCGAACATCGCGTCGGTCGAGCAGACCGGCGACTGGGAGATGACGATCACCCTGAAGGAGCCCGACGCGACCTTCGTCGAGGTGCTCGGCACCCCCATCGGCGCGGTCGTGCAGCAGAAGCAGCGCGTCGAGGCCGGTCAGGACTTCGGCAACCCCGGCGGCGGGGTCATGTGCACCGGTCCGTTCAAGGTCAAGGAGTGGAAGCAGGGGCAGTCGATCCTGCTCGAGCGCAACGACGACTACTGGAACGAGGATCGCAAGGCGAAGGCCAAGGAGTTCGAGATCGACTTCGTCGTGGATCCGACCGCGATCGGCAACAGCCTCTCGACCGGCGAGATCCTGGGCGGCTACGACCTGCCGCTGCCGGCGCTGTCCCAGCTCGCGGGCAGCTCCTCCGGCCAGCTCTACTCCGGCAAGGGCATGCAGCTGATGGGCATCATCGCCCAGGGCGACGGTCCGTTCGCCGACCCGATCGTGCGGCGCGCCATCACGCGGGCCACCGACCGCCAGGCCATCGTCGACACGGTCTACGAGGGCACCGCCGTCCCGGCCCGGTCCATCGTCCCCGAGCTCAACTGGGAGCCGACCCCCGAGGTCGAGGAGCTCCGCGAGGAGAGGCTGCCCGATCTCAGCTTCGACATCGAGGCCGCGAAGCAGGAGCTCGAGGAGTCGGACGCCGACCTCTCGCAGACGATCAAGATCGCCTACCCGAGCGAGCGCTCCTTCTACGCCGACATCATCAACGAGATGGCGAACGGCGCGGCGGAGCTCGGCCTGAAGCTCGAGCCCGCCGGCGTGCCGAGCGCGCAGTTCGGGGCGTTCTTCACCGATCCCGAGGCCCGCAAGGGATACGACGGATTCGTGACGATCAACTACCCCTCGAGCCCCTCGCCGATCAACTACATCTCGGGCATCGCGGGCACGGGCGGCGATCAGAACTTCAACGAGTTCAGCGACCCCGAGGTCGACGCCGCCATCGAGGCCGCGAGGACCGAGCCCGACCCCGAGAAGCGGGCCGAGCTCTCCGTCGAGGCCGAGGCGCTCATGATGGAGAGCATGCCGTGGGTGCCCGTGGCCCAGCTCAACGTCCGCCTGTTCATGGACGACTCGATCACCGGCGTCCCCGCCTCGTTCGTGTACCTGAACTACCCGTGGGCGGCCGATCTCGGCGCGGCCGAGTGAGCGCACCGGCCTAGACCGCATGCATAACAGGGAGGGGAAACGTCCATGCCGTACCTCTTGAGACGGCTCGGGGCACTGGTGATCGTGCTCGTCGTATCGAGCTTCGTCGTGTTCTCGGGGATGTACCTGGCGCCCGGCAGCCCGGAGCAGTTCCTCGTGCAGGGACGCACCGTGAGCCCGGAGGTGCTCGCTGCGATCCGGCAGCAGTACGGTCTGGACGACCCCTTCCTCGTGCGCTACTGGAACTGGATCATGGGGGCGGTCCAGGGCGACTTCGGCCGCTCCCTCGTGACCCAGCAGGACGTGGGGGCGCTCGTCGCCTCCCGCGTCCCCACCACGCTGTACCTCGTGCTCTACTCGGCGCTGCTGATCGCGATCCTCGGCGTCGGCCTCGGTGTGCTCGCGGCGACCCGCTCCGGCGTCTTCGAGAAGCTCATCGTGCTGGGCTCCAACCTCGGATTCGCGGTGCCGACCTTCTTCGCCGCGCTGATCCTCATGGCGATCTTCGGCGTCGGGCTCGGCTGGTTCCCCGTCTCGGGATCGGGGCAGGGCTTCGCCGACCGCATCTGGCATCTCACGCTTCCCGCGCTGGCGCTCTCCTTCCCATCCATCGCCGTCGTCGCGCGCATCACGCGCACCTCGGTGCGCGAGGAGCAGGGCTCCGAGCACGTCATCATGGCGGTGGCGAGAGGCCTGCCGAAGCGCTTCGTGCTCTGGCGGCACACGATCCGGAACTCGATGCTGCCCGTGGTGACGATACTCGGCACCCACGTCGCCGGCCTGCTCGCCGCGGCGTTCGTGATCGAGTACGCGTTCACGCTCGACGGGATCGGGTCGCTGCTCGTGAACTCCGTGCAGAAGAAGGACTTCGCGGTGGTGCAGGCCATCGCGCTCATCATGGTGCTGGCGTTCGGGCTCATCAACCTCCTGGTCGACCTGCTCTACGCGGTGATCGACCCGCGCGTGCGCCTGGCGAAGGGAGCGCAGTCGTGAAGAACTCGCAGAAGACGCCGCACACCGGCACCGCGGCGCAGAACACGGTCGCCGTCCAGCTGCTGCGCAAGCGCCGCAACGAGGTGCCGGTCTCCGGCTGGCGCGTGCTCACCCGGCGTCTCGGCTGGCTGGGCATCGCGAGCGCGATCGTCATCGCGATCGTGGTGCTCCTCGCGATCCTCGCGCCGGTCGTCGCCCCCTACGACCCCTACGCGGGCAGCGTCACCGCGCGTCACGAGGCCTGGAGCCTCGCCCACCTGATGGGGACCGACCAGTCGGGCCGCGACATCCTCTCCCGCATCATCTGGGGAGCCCGCAGCAGCCTCATCGGGCCCCTGATCGTGATCCTCGGGACGGCCACGATGGGCACCGTGCTCGCGCTCACCGCGGTGTGGTTCGGCGGCAAGGTGGACGCCTTCATCGGCCGGATCCTCGACATCCTGTTCGCCTTCCCCAACATGCTGCTCGCGATCCTCGCCGTCGCGATCTTCGGCCCGTCGATCGTGACCGCGGCCATCGCGCTCGCCATCGGGTACACGCCCTACACGGCGCGCGTCATCCGGTCGGTCGCTCTGCGCGAGCGCAACCTGCCGTACGTGACCTCGGCGCAGCTGCAGGGCATCTCGGGCCTCGTGATCACGCTGCGCCACATCCTGCCGAACGTGCGCACGCAGATCCTCACGGGCATGACCATCAACTTCGGCTATGCGATGATCGACCTGGCGGCGCTCTCGTTCCTCGGCCTCGGCGTGCAGCCGCCGACCCCCGACTGGGGCCTCATGGTCTCGAACGGGCAGTCGTCGCTGCAGCAGGGGTTCTGGGAGCAGAGCATCTTCGCCGGACTCGCGATCGTGATCACCGTGGCCGCGTTCGGCTACGTCGGAGAGCAGCTCGGCGGACGCCGAGCGGCGGGAAGGACGCGCTGATGCTGCGCATCGAGAACCTCGTACTCACCGTCTCCGACCCCGACACCGGCGCGGAGACCGAGATCCTGCACGGCAACTCCTTCTCGGTGGCCCAGGGCGAGGCCGTCGGCCTCGTCGGAGAGTCGGGCTCGGGCAAGTCGATGACGCTTAAGTGCATCCTCGGCATCGAACCGGGCGGCGCCCGCGTCGAGGGCGTCGTCGACCTCGACGGCGTCGATCTCCTGCGGGCCTCGGGCGAGGAGCTGCGGCGGACGCGCGCCGACGACCTCGCCCTCATCGCGCAGAACCCCCACGGCTCGCTCAACCCCGTGCTGCCGATCGAGCGGTTCCTCGTCGAGGGGATGACGGACGCGCGCGGCGTGCCGCAGGCGGAGGCGAGGAGCCGCGCCGCCCGGCTGCTCGCGGACGTCGGCATCACCGACACCGAACGGGTGCTGAAGTCGTACCCCCACCAGCTCTCCGGCGGCATGCTGCAGCGCGTCGTCATCGCGGGGGCGATCTCGGGCGACCCGAAGCTCCTGCTCGCCGACGAGCCCACCACCGCCCTCGACGTCACCACCCAGGCGGAGGTGGTCGCGATCCTCGACGAGAAGCGCCGCGAGCACGGGCTCTCGATGATCTTCGTCACGCACGATCTCGACCTCGCCGCGGCGGTGTGCGATCGGCTCGCGGTGATGAAGGACGGCGAGATCCTCGAGATCGGCACACCCGAGGAGATCCGGGATCGGCCGCAGCACGAATACACCCGCGCCCTCATGGACGCGAGGCCGATGCTCTATCCGCCGGGCCACGAGGCCGCCGCCGCTGCCGAGGCGGCGCGTGAGGCCTCCGCGGCCGCACTGGCGGAGGAGGCCGGGACCGGAGCCGCGGGAGGCGTCCGGGGCGCGGATCCGGCGCAGCAAGAAGGAGCCGAGTCATGAGCGGCGCACCCATCATCGAGGTGGAGGGGCTGAACCGCACCTTCCACATCGGGCGTCACTCGAGCGTCGCCGCGCTCGACGACGTGAGCTGCGAGCTGCGGGCGGGCACCTGTCTCGCCGTCGTCGGCGAGTCAGGATCCGGCAAGTCCACCCTCGCGCGCGTCATCGTCGGACTCGAGACCGCGGATTCGGGATCGGTGCGCATCGCCGGGAGGGAGGTCAAGCCGACCACCTCCCGTGCGCGCCTGAAGGAGCGGGCGAAGCTCGTGCAGATGGTGTTCCAGGATCCCCAGGGATCGCTCAACCGGTCGCTGCCGGTGGGCGCCACCATCGACGAGATGCTCCGCGCCCACCGCCCCGACCTCGACCGCGCCGGGCGTCGGGCGCGCGTGCTCGAGCTCTTCGAGGAGGTGGGCCTCACCGAGCGGCACGCCGACGCCAAGCCGGCGGCGCTCTCCGGAGGCCAGAAGCAGCGGGTCGCGATCGCGCGGGCGCTCGCCGCCGAGCCGGAGATCATCGTGCTCGACGAGGCGGTCTCGGCGCTCGACGTGTCGGTGCAGGGGCAGGTGCTGTCGCTGCTCAAGCGTCTGCGCGCCGAGCACGGGCTGAGCTACCTCTTCATCACCCACGACCTCTCGGTCGTGCGCGACATCGCCGACGACGTCGTCGTGATGCGCGAGGGCAGGATTATCGAGCAGGGCGCGGTGGACGACGTGCTCGACCGACCGCAGGAACCGTATACCCGGCTGCTCATCGCCTCGGCGCCGCGCCCGGGTTGGAAGCCCCGCCGGGGGCTGCGTGACGTGCTGCTAAGGTCAGCGGCCGGAGAGGAGAAGGCATGAGCGCCGAGAAGCAGCGCCTGCACATCGAGATCACGGGCGATTCGCCCGCCGAACTGGGGCGTTCGCGCGGCGAGCAGCTGCGCGGAACGCTTCCGCTCGCCTACGACCGCTACGCCGAGCTCTTCCGGGCGGTGGGCGTGAGCGCCGAGCAGGAGCGGGAGGTCGCCTCGCGCGCCCTCGACGTGCTCTCCGGGTGGCGGCCCGGCGCGGTCCAGGAGCTCGAGGCGCTGGCCGCGGCGGCCGGCGTGGACGTGCTGCAGGTCACCGCGCTCAACGCCCGCACCGAGGTGCTGTCCTCGGGCGGGGCCGCTCGGGAGTGCTCGACGGTCGCCGCCCTCGTCGGGGGGAAGCGCCTCGCCGTGCAGACCTGGGACTGGCACGTCGAGCTCGAGGACTTCTGGCACACCCAGGCCGTCGCGGGCCCGGGCCACCGCTTCGTCGGCGTGACCGAGCAGGGAATCGTCAGCAAGATCGGCACCAACTCCGCCGGTCTCACGCTGCACTTCAACATTCTCGGGCACGCGCAGGACGGGCCGGGCGGCGTGCCGATGCACGTGCTCTCCGAGGTCGTGCTGGCGGAGTGCGGTTCGGTCGACGAGGCGCTCGCCCTCATCAGGGAGGCGCCCATCGCCTCGTCCTCGGCGTTCACGCTCGTCGACGCGTCGCGCGCCGTTTCGGCGGAGCTGAGCCCGGTCGGCGTCTTCGAGATTCCCGAGGCCGGAGGTGCGGTGGTGCGGACGAACCACTTCCGCGACGCCGCACCGGCCGCCGGCCAGAAGTCGGAGCTCTACGAACCCGACTCCTCTGCCCGCCTCGAGCTCGTCGATCGACGCCTCGAGAGCGGCCTGCCGGCCGACGCGGAGGCGCTGGTGGGGCTGCTCACGAGCGGTGACGGACAGCCCCCGCTCTGCGCCGTGCCCGACATGGCGCTGCAGTTCGGCGAGCGATGGAAGACGCTCTGCACCGTGGTGAGCGACCCGGCGGAGCGCACGATCCGGGTGCTCGACGGCATGCCGACCGAGGCGGCGGCGAAGCCCTGGCGGGTGCTGACGGCGTAGCTCCGCGTTCGAGGCGCCGACCGTTCCGGCGGCGCCTCGAACCGGTGCGGCCGCGACCTCGGCGCGGCTACCGGGCCTGGCGGGATCCCGCCACGTAGCCGATGACCGCGGCCGCCACCCCGAACAGGGCCGGCCACAGCCAGAAGAAGCCGAAATCGAGCAGCGCCGCCACTGCGCCGGCGAGCAGCAGCAGCTCGATGAGCGCTTGGCCGAAGCGGTCGGTGCGCAGCACGGGCTTCGGCGACAGGAACAGGGCCCAGAGCACCACGGTCAGTACGAGGAACCCGATGCCTCCGAGCACGCCGGGGAACGGCAGCGGCCACGCGAGGAAGCCCCACACCGTGATCGCCACCACCGCGAGAAGGTGGCAGAAGGCTCGAGCGAGCTGCAGGATCGCGGCCTGGCGTTCGGTCGGGGTCGGGGTCGCAGTGCTGGTCACCAGGACATTCTACCGTCGGATGCGGGTGCCGCCGTCCGGCCTCGAACGCGGCGGTGGTCTCGGCGAGCGGTGGTCTCGGCGGGCGGTCGCGCAGGCCGAGAGACCGGCGCAGGCCGTGGTCCACTCCGGAACCGCGCTAATGGTCCATCGCGGGGGGTCGAGATACTGTTCTTCCATGGACCACGGAACCGGCCGCGCCGCAGACTCCGGCGCGATCGCGCAGGCGAGCGTGATGCTGCCCGACGGCGGCTTCGCCGACACGCCCCTGCGCTGGAGCGGCGGGCGCTTCGTGCTCGAGCCGCCGGGCCCCCCTGCGCGCCCTGCCGAGCCGGAGGCGGGCTCGATCCGGCGCTGGGTGATCCCCGGCATGGTCGACGCGCACCTGCACGCGGGCTGGCACGCGTTCGACGCGGTCGACCGCAACCGCGAGACCCCCGAGCAGCGGGCCGCCCTGATCGCCGAGACGCTGCGCAGGACGCTGCATGCCGGGATCACCAGCGTGCGCGATGCGGGCGGGCTGAGAGAACGCGAAGCGTTCGAAGGCCCGACCGGTGCCGCCGCGCGGCAGCCCACGGAGCGAAGCGCGGGGTGGGGCGGGCTGAGAGAACGCGAAGCGTTCGAAGGCCCGACCGGTGCCGCCGCGCGGCAGCCCACGGCTCCCCGCCTCCAGACCTCGGTCGTGCTCATCGATCGCGCGGAGGCGGACCGCTCGGGCGGCGCCGTCGCCGCGGCGGACCGGGCCCTCGCCGAGGGGGCGCGCTGGGTCAAGCTGATGGCGACCGCCGGCGTCGCGGCGCCCGCGGGCACGCCGCTCGATCCCGTCTTCACGCGTGCCGAGCAGCGCGCCGTCGTCGAGCGCGCCGCCGAGACGGGCGCCGCCGTGATGGTGCACGCCTGGGGAGGCGGGGCCATCGACGACGCGATCGAAGCGGGTGCCGCCAGCATCGAGCACGGCATCTACCTGACGGAGGAGCAGGCCTCCCGTGCAGCGGAGCGCGGCATGACGCTCGTGCCGACGCTGCGGATCTACCGGCTCGTGCAGGGCATGATCGCCAGGGGGGAGCTTCCCACCGCGTTCCGGACCCGCGTGGACGAGGCGGTCGCCGCGCACCCCCGTGCCGTGCTCCGAGCGCGGGACGCGGGCCTCGCGATCGCGCTCGGCACCGACTACGGCACTCGCGATCAGCACGGCACGAACCGGTCGGAGTTCGATGAGCTCGTGCGCGCCGGCCTGAGCCCGTCCGAGGCGCTCGTGGCAGCGACGCGTGCGGGCGCCGAGCTGCTGCGCCGAGCGGCGCCGGCGGGGCGGCGAGCCGAGCTGCCGAGCGGCGCCATCGCGCACGGCGAGGTCGCCGACGCCGTCGTCCTGCGTCGCGATCCGCGCGAACCGGGTGCGCTGAGCGCCCCCGACGCGGTGGTGGCCGTGGTGCTCGGCGGGCGCGTCATCGACGTAGCCGGATCCGCACCGGGCTCGCCCCCGGGATCGCGCCCCGGCCTGGATCCCGGACCCGACCGGCACCCTGATCCCGACCCGAACCCGCTTGATCACCACCCCGCACGAGAGGACCACCCGTGACCATCACCGCCCCGACCACCGCGCATCGAGCCTCGAACGGCCCGAACCGCCCGAGCGGAGCCCGCTCGCGCAAGACGCGCCGCACGATCCCCGCGGCGGCGTCCGCGCTCGCCGCGGCGCTGCTGCTCGCGGGCTGCGCCACCGGATCCGGCCCGGCGACGGAGGGCGGCGAGCCGGTCAGCGGCGGCACCCTGACGTTCGGCCGTCCCGCCTCCGCCGACAGCCTCGACCTGCACCAGCAGATCACCGCGAACAACGCCTTCGCGATCGACAAGATCTTCGAACCCCTCGTCTCGTTCGACGAGGCGGGCGAGATCCGGCCCTGGCTCGCCGAGGAGTACGAGGTGTCCGAGGACGGCCTCGTCTACGAGTTCGCGCTGCGGGAGGGCGTCCGGTTCTCGAACGGCGACGCGCTCACGGCCGACGACGTGGCGTTCTCGCTCGAGCGCCACCTGGAGGTCGGCGGCCCGCTGCCGCTCGAGGCCCCCATCTCGTCCATCGAGGCGGGCGAGGGCACCGTCACCATCACGCTGAGCGAGCCGTACACGCCGTTCCTCTCCGAGCTCTCGGGGTTCTCGAACGGGATCCTGCCCGCCGATTTCGGCGGCGCGACCGAGGAGGAGTTCTTCCAGAACCCGATCGGAACAGGCCCCTTCGTCGTCGACGAGTGGGATCCGAGCGGAGACCTGAGCTTCGTGAAGAACGAGCACTACTGGCAGGAGGGCAAGCCCTACCTCGACGCGCTCGTCTACAGGTTCATCGCCGACGACAACCAGATGCAGCAGCAGCTCGCGGCGGGGCAGGTCGACGCCATCGAGCAGGTGCCGGCGGCCAACGCCGCCGAGATCGACGGCAACGCCGCGACGACGCTCTCGTCCACGAGCGGCTGGAGCACCGAGCAGATCTTCTTCAACACCGAGAACGAGCACTTCGCCGATCAGCACGTGCGCCGGGCCGTCGCCCGGGCCCTCGACCGAGACGGCATCGCCGCGGCGACCACCTTCGACACCGCAGAGGTCGCGAACTCGCTGCTGCCGCCGACCATCGAGTACTCGGCGAACGACACGGTCGAGGCGCTCGGCTTCGACGTCGAGGCCGCGAAGGACGAGCTCGCGCAGTCCGCGTTCCCCGACGGTTTCTCGACGACGCTGCTGATCCCGAGCGGCAACTCGCAGCGGGCGCAGATCGCCCAGATCGTGCAGGAGGCGCTCGGCGAGATCGGCATCGAGGTCGAGATCGAGTCGATCGACCTCGCCGCGTTCCGGGAGCGCTTCAAGGCCTACGACTACGACTTCATGCTCAACAGCGGGCAGTCGGATGCACCCGATCCGAACGGGTTCATCACCTTCCAGGCCGACCCCGAGGGCTTCAGCAAGTCGTACTGGACCCACTACACCGACGAGCGGGTCACCGAGCTCATGCACGAGGGGCGCACGACGCCCGAGGGCGAGGAGCGCGAGGCGATCTACGGCGAGATCCAGCAGATCCTCGCCGATCAGGTGCCCTACATCCCGCTCTTCTTCCCGAACAACCTCAAGGGCACGACGGCGCAGGTGCACGACTTCACGGTGCTGCCCAACGGCAGCGTGCTGTTCCAGGACGCGTGGATCGAGGCGGGGGAGTAGTCGGCGGCGCGCGCTCCTCCTCGGCGGTCTCGGCGACGGGCGCGGTCCCGGTATCGGTGCGAGCGCAGAGTAGTCTTCCGAGGGTGAGGAGCATCGCACGGGCAGTCGGTCGCATCATCGCGACCGTGCTGCCCGTCATGTTCGGGGTCGTGGTCGCGGTGTTCTTCCTGCTGCGCATGGTGCCGGGGGATCCCGCCGCGATGATCCTCGGGGATCGCGCGACGAGCGAGTCCATCGCCCGGCTGCGCGCGGAACTGGGGCTCGACCTCCCGCTGTGGCAGCAGTTCACCGGGTTCCTGACCCAGGTGGTCACGCGCTTCGACACGGGGGATTCGCTGCTCACGGGCGTCTCGACGCGCGAACTCGTGTTCGAGCGCGCCCCCGTCAGCCTCGGCATCGTGCTGCTGGCCGTGCTGCTCGCGGTGCTCATCGCGGTGCCGCTCGCCCTCGTCGCCGCCCTTCGCAAGGACAGCTGGGCGGATCACCTGGTGCGGATCCTGCCCACCGTGGGCGTCGGCATGCCGCTGTTCTGGATCGGCCTCCTCCTCATCATCGTGTTCGCCGTGGAACTCGGATGGTTCCCCGTGGGAGGCGTGGGCTCGGGCCCGTTCGAGCCGCTGCGCAGCCTCGTCCTCCCCTCCCTCGCGGTCGCGCTCGGGCTCGTCCCGCCGCTCGTGCGCTCGCTGCGTGCCCAACTGCTCGACGTGCTGCAGTCGGACTTCGTCACCACGCTGCGCGCCGCGCGCATCTCCGAGCGCCGCATCGTGCTGGGGCACGTGCTGCGCGGGGCCGCGTTGCCGGCGCTCAACCTGCTGAGCGTGAACGTCTCCTACCTCATCGGGGGTACCCTCGTGGTCGAGAAGGTGTTCGGGATCAACGGGCTCGGCACGCTGCTCTTCCAGTCCATCGGCAACCGCGACTTCCCCGTGGTGCAGGGCGTCGCCCTCTACTGCGCCGTGCTCGTGGTGCTCGTGACGCTGCTCGTCGGAGTGCTCTCGGCGGCCCTCGACCCGAGGCTGCGGCTCGCCGGGGGCGCGAGATGAGCGCGGTGGAGCTCGGCGCCCTGCTGACACCCGGCGAACCCCCCGGGCGGGCCCGCCGCAGTCGCGCGGCCAGATACCGCAACCCCACGCTGGTCGCGGGCACCGTGCTCTTCGCCGCGATCCTGCTGCTCGCCTGCTTCGCACCGGCGATCGCCCCGTACCCGCCGACCGAGCAGAACCTCGGCGGAGGCCTGCACCCGCCCTCCGCCGAGCACTGGTTCGGAACCGACCAGCTCGGCCGCGACGTGCTCTCCCGCATGCTGTTCGCGGCCCAGACCGACCTGCGCATCGCGATCGTCGCCGCGATCGCGCCCTTCCTCATCGGCATGCTCATCGGTCTCGTCTCCGGCTACTTCGGCGGGCGGTTGGATTGGATCCTCGCACGCGCCACCGACACCGTCATCGCGTTCCCCTTCTACGTCATCGTGATCGCCATCGTCTTCGCCGTCGGGGCGGGCGAGGCCGGGATCGTCCTGGCGTTCGCGCTCGTCGGCTGGGTCGGATACGCCCGCGTGCTGCGCGCCCAGGTCGGGGCGCTGCGCTCGCTCGGCTGGGTGCACGCGGCGCGCGGCGGGGGGCTGTCGCACGCGCGCGTGCTGGTGCGGCACATCCTGCCGAACGTGCTGCCCCAGGCGGTCGTGCTGCTCATGACCGAGATCGTGCTGATCATGGTCGCGATCGTCACGCTCGGCTATCTCGGCCTCGGCGTGCAGCCGCCGACACCCGACTGGGGCACGATGATCAGCGACGGGCAGCAGTTCGTCACGACCCACTGGTGGCTCAGCGCGCTGCCGGGCGCCGCGGTGGTGGTGACGGGGATCGCGCTGTCGCTGCTCGCCGACGGGCTCGGCGACGCGTGGCGCGTCGGCGGTCCCTCCGGCCCGGCCCGGCCCTCCGGCCGCGCCCGCGCCTCCGCCGCCGAGCGTGCGGCTCCGCGCCCGGGTCCCGGCGCTCCGGAACCGGAGCCGCGCACGCGACGCGAGGTGCCGCTCGGCGCGGTGAGCATCCGCGGGCTGCGCATCGAAGCGGAAGGGGCGTCCGAGGCCGTCGGGGCGCTCGTCGACGGCGTCGACCTCGACGCGGCGCCGGGCGAGGCCGTCGGCGTCGTCGGCGAATCGGGATCGGGCAAGAGCCTCACCCTGCGTGCGGCGCTCGGCCTCGTGCCGTCGGGCACGCGGGTCGTCGCGGGCGACGCCCTGGTCGGCGGCCGGGCGGGCATGGTGTTCCAGGATCCGCTCACGGCGCTCGACCCGCTCTGCCGCGTCGGGGCCCAGCTGGGCGAGGCCATCCGCGCTGCTGACCGCGCCTCTGCGGGCCGCGCGCCCGGGAGTCGCGCATCCGCGTCCTCGTCCGCGCCGCGGCGCTCGCCCGCGCCGCGGCGCTCGCCCGCGCCACGGCGGGGACGGGCCGGGGTTCGGATGCGCACCCTCGACCTCCTGCGCCAGGTGCGCCTGCCCGATCCCGAGCGCATCGCGCGCTCGTACCCGCACCAGCTCTCGGGCGGGCAGCGGCAGCGCGTGGTGATCGCCCTCGCCCTCGCCTCGGATCCCTCCGTGCTGCTCTGCGACGAACCGACGACGGCGCTCGACGTGACCGTGCAGCGCGAGGTGCTGCGGCTCCTCGAGAGGCTGCGCCGCGAGCGCGGCCTGACGCTGCTCTTCGTCAGCCACGACCTCGCCGTCGTCGCCTCGGTGTGCGACCGCATCGCCGTGATGCGGCGGGGGCGCATCGTCGAGGCCGGCACCGCCGAGGCGATCGTGCGGAGCCCCGGGCACCCCTACACGCGCGAGCTGCTGGACGCGGTGCCGAGGCTGCCCGTCATGCGGGCGCGGGGCGCGACCGTGCCCGCCGACGACGAGGGCGCTGGCCGAGCGGCCGAGAGGAGCGGCGAATGAGCGAGCTGGCAGTGCGCGATCTGAGCGTCCGGTACGGCCGGATCCTCGCGGTCGACGACGTGAGCGCGTCGGTCCCGCACGCCGGCGCGCTCGGCATCGTGGGGGAGTCGGGATCCGGCAAGACGACGCTCGCCCGCGCGCTCGTCGGCCAGCTGGCGCCGGATTCGGGCGAGATCCTGCTCGGCGGCCGCCCCCTCGGGGCTCGACGCAGCCGTGACGAACGACGCGCGATCCAGCTGCTGCCGCAGGATCCCTATTCCTCGCTCAACCCCCGGATGACGGTCGCCGGGGCCATCGGCGAGCTGCTGCGCTTCGGCCGCCGTCCCGGATCCCGCGCGGCCGTGCGCGCACGGGTCTCGGAGCTGCTCGAGACGGTGCGGCTCGATCCGGGATCCATGGACGCCTACCCGCACGAGTTCTCGGGGGGCCAGCGGCAGCGCATCGCCCTCGCCCGGGCCCTCGCCGCGGATCCCGACGTGCTCGTCGCGGACGAGCCGACGAGCGCGCTCGACGTGTCGGTGCAGTCCGCGGTCATCGAGCTGCTGGCGGGGCTCCAGCGGGACCTGGGGCTCACGATCGTCTGCATCTCCCACGACCTCGGGGTGGTGCACGAGCTCTGCGAGAGCGTCGTCGTCATGCGCGCCGGACGGGTCGTCGAGCGCGGTGGGCGCGAGATGTTCGAGAACCCCGCCGAGCCGTACACGCGCGAACTGCTCGCGGCGGTGCCGAGACTGCCCGGCCCGAGTTCGGATCCATCGTCTGCGCCCGTCATAGGTACCCGTTAGGCTTGGCGCAGAACGGCACTGAGCGGTAGGGAAGGGAGGGCCCGCGTGGACGGCGTCATGGACTGGATCGATCGCCTGCTCGACGGCTCTCTGTTCGCCGGCGGCATCTTCCTGGTGATCGGGGTGGTCGGCGCCCTGCTCCTGCTCGTCTCGCTCGTGCTCGACGGCATCTTCGACGCCTTCGACTTCGGCGACGGTCCGCTGAGCCTCACGACGATCGCCGCGTTCACCTCGATCTTCGGGTTCACCGCCTTCGCGGGGGTGGGCGCCGGGCTGTCGACCCCGATCGCCTCAGTGCTCGGCGCGCTCGCCGGCATCCTCGGCGGTGCGCTCGCGTGGTGGCTGACCCGGTTGATCCGCGGAGCCGAGTCGTCGACCTCGGTCAGCGGAAGCGATCTGGTCGGCTCCGAGGCGGCCGTGGTCCTCGCGATCCCCGCGGGCGGCCTCGGCGAGGTCGCCCTGATCCGCCACGGCGAGCGCGTCTCGCTGTCCGCGACCGCCGACACGGCGATCCCGCGCGGCGCGGCGGTCCGCGTCGTGCAGATCATCACGGCGACCTCGGTGCGCGTCGAGGCGATCCTCCCGTCCGAGCCGCGGCCGACCGTCGAGCCGCAGGGTCCCGGCGATCCCTCGTGGCCCGCCCCGCCGTCCCCCGACCGTCCCCAGACCTCCTCCTGACCGCCACCGACCACGAAATCGGAGACGCCATGTCCCTCCTCGTCAGTCCAGCCATCGTCGGCATCTTCGGCGCGGTGATCGCGCTCGTGCTGATCGCGCTCGTCATCATCAAGCGCTATCGCATCGCGAAGCCCGACGAGGCGATCATCGTCACCGGCGGCAAGGGCAAGGTGGTGCGCGACGCCGCGGGCAACGAGACCCGCGATCTGTCGGGGCAGAAGGTGGTGACCGGCGGCGGCGTCTTCGTGGTGCCGTTCGTGCAGAAGTCGTTCACCATCTCGCTGCGCTCGCGCCGCCTCTCGATCACCACCGAGGCTCAGACGACCGACGGCATCACCATCCAGGCGCAGGCCGTCGCCGTCGTCAAGGTCGGCGGCACGCAGGAGATGATCCGCGCGGCGGCCCAGCGGTTCCTCTCGAACTCCGATGAGATCGACGAGTCCACTCAGGAGGTGCTGTCGGGTTCGCTGCGTTCGATCATCGGCGGGCTCACCGTGCTGCAGATCATCCGGGATCGCGCCGTCGTCGCCCAGAGCGTGCTCGAGGCCGCCGAGGAGGCGCTCACCAAGCAGGGCCTCGTGGTCGACACCCTGCAGATCCAGGAGATCCGCGACGCCGCCGACTACATCGCGAACATCGGCCGCCCCGAGGCGGCGAAGGTGCGCCAGGCCGCCGACATCGCCGAGACCAACGCCTACCAGGCCTCGCAGGAGGCCAAGATCTCGGCCGAGCAGCACCTGCTCGACCGCAACCGCGAGCTGAAGCTGCGCCAGGCCGCGGTGCAGGCCGAGACCGACAAGGCGTCCGCGCAGGCGTCCGCGGCCCAGCCCCTCGAGGACGCGATCCAGCAGCAGGCCATCGTCGAGCAGCAGCAGCTCACCGCGCAGAAGCAGGTGTCGCTGCGCAAGGAGCAGCTGAACGCCGACGTGCGCGCCGTCGCCGAGGCCGAGGCCTACCGGGTCGAGCAGCTGGCGAAGGCCGACGCAGCCGCCGCCGTCTCCGCGGCGGAGGGCCGCGCCCAGGCGACGGAGCGCGAGGGCCTCGCGAGCCGCGCCGCCCGTATCGCCGCGTCCGAGGCGCTCGCCGCCGAGGGCGAGGCAGAGGCTCGCGCGCTCCGCGCGAAGGGCACCGCCGAGGCCGACGCGATCGACGCCCGCGCTCGCGCCCTCGAGACCCAGTCGCAGGCCGTGCTGGCGCAGGAGCTCATCCAGCTGCTGCCGAGCATCGCCGGCGAGTACGCGCAAGCGATCGGCAACATCGACACCATGACGGTGGTCTCCGCCGACGGCACCTCGAAGGTCGCCGGCGACGCCATGGGCAACATCAAGGGGCTGCTGGACATGGCGCGCGACACCGTCGGCGTCGATCTGGTCGGCATGCTCAACGGCGTCGCCGCAGGCGGTGCCGCGGGAGCGGCGGCGGGACGCGCCTCGAACCGGGCGTCGCGCGAAGCCTCGGCGACCATGCGGGATCTCCGCGACGGCTTCGGGTCGCGCGAGGCGAACGACGGTTCCCGTCACGGCTCGCCGAGCGCGGCGGGAAGCGCGGGAGCCTCCGATGCTCGGAACGCGGGATCCTCGCCGGCTTCGGGCGCCTCGGACGCCTCGTCCGACGCCTCCGGTGCGGGTGACTCCGACGCCGCGTCCGGCTCCGGGGATCCCGCGTCGGGCGCCGGTTCGGACGCGTGAGGGCGGCCGCCCCGACCCTTCGCCTAGGGCGTGCCGAGCAGCGGTTCGGGGCTTCATGCCCGCTCCGCGCGGAGAGAGCACAATAGAACCATGACCCCACGCAAGCATCCGCCCGCTCAGCAGGCCGCCGACCTCGAGGCCGCGCTCGGCCCCGTGCTCGAGGAGCACGCGCGGCCCGAGGTCGTGCTGCTGCGGCTCCGCCGGCACGGCCGACGCCTCACGCTTCCCGTGGTGATCCTCATCGGGGTGGCCGGCGCGACCGGATACTGGGCCGGCACCCTCCCCGAGACCTGGATGAACGTCCTCGCGGGCGTCGGGGCCGCCGTGGCGGTTCTGCTGCTCGTGCTCCTCCCGGTGCTCGCCTGGCTCGCGCAGACCAGCACGGTCACGTCGCGGCGGGTGATCGTCCGACGGGGTCTCTTCGTGCGGCATCGCGCCGAGGTGCCGCTCAGCCGCGTGCGCGAGGTGCGATCGAGACGCAGCCTGATCCAGCGCCTCTTCGGCTCGGGCGACGTGGAGCTGCTCGTCGGCACCGACTCCACGCGCCTGCGCGACGTGCCAGGCCCCGAGGTCGTCGTCGACGCGCTGCAGGAGCTGCTCGAGCGCAACTACGCGCAGTCGCTGGCCTCGCAGCGGCTTACCGGAGGCTTCGGGATGGGGAACGGGCAGTTCACCGGTGGCGCGCAGTTCACCGGTGGCGCGCAGGGCACGGCCGGTGGGCAGGCCACGGGCGGTGGACTGCAGTATCGGGGTGGACAGTACGTGTCGGGCGCCCCGTACCCGCCCGGGCAGCTCGCGCGACCGGGCTACCCGAGCGTGGCGCCTCCTCCCGGCCAGCCCAGCTTCTTCGACCCCGACGCGACGACCGCGCTGCCGCCCGAGCGCCGGTAGACCGTGCGGCGCTGTCGCCGAGCGTCGGTAGACCGTGCGGCGCTGGCGGCCGGATGGCGCGGCGGCGTGGCGGCGCGGCACCGGCCGTGCGGACGCGTCGTCTCAGGTCGTGCGCTCGATGAGCGTGTCGATCAGGCTCATCGCGAGGCGCACCAGGCGCTCGATCTCGTTCTCGTCGCGGTCGATCCAGCGGCACTCGGGGTCGCCGACCGGGACGAAGTTCTCGTGCCGCTCCCACACCATGAGCGTGCGCTCCGCGCCGAGCACGTACTGCTGCCACCAGATCTGGCGCAGATAGTGCCGGGGGATGGACCGCCACTCCTTGTTGGTCGTCTTGATCTCGGCGAGCTCGAGCGAGCCGCCCGTGCGTTCGACGAGCCCGTCGGGGGTGGCCAGGTGGCGCAGGTCGGTCTCCGCGTGGAAGAGCGCCTGACTGGGCGAGATGCCGTGCTCCTGGAGCACCCAGGCCGCGATCTCCGGTTCTCGCGTCTTGCCGTGCTCCGTGTAGGCGTTGCCCGAGAAGCTGCTGCCGTAGAGCTTCTGATGGGCGGCGGCCTCGATCGATCGAGGCGTCGAGAGCTTCGCCACGTCGGTCGCCGTGATGCCGCGGGCCCTGGCCCGCATCCACGCCATGCGGTCCGTGCCGTCGGTGACGATACGGGTGCGATAGCTGAGCGAGACGGACATCGGATCCATTCTTCCACCCTTTCCGGCAGCTCCGGGTCAGCTCGTCCGTCGTTTCGTCAAGCGCGGCCCATCCCTTCGCGCACCCGGCTCCGGCTGCGGTTCCGCGCGGCCCGCGGCATCGTCGGAAGCGCGGCCGATCCCTCCCCTCGACAGCATGCCGCGCGGCTGTGCGCGCGCTGTGAGCGAGGGCGGCGAAGAGGCGGGCGTGGCCCTGTCGGAGCTCGTGCGTTTAGGTGTACGCTCACTTCTTGGGCCTGGCGTTTTACCAGCGCGAGCAGGCATTATTCGGGGAAGCTGAGCGTCAGTTGTCGGCTATCGGGTTCAGCCCGTACCCAGTCCGGAGGGGGAGGATTTTTGGCATGGACGTAGGAACTCTACTGAGAGCCGACGGGGGGAAGGTGCGGGCTCTCATCGTCGACGATGAGGAATCGATCTCCCAGCTCATCGCGATGGCCCTGCGCTACGAGGGGTGGGACGTCGACACCGCCACCACCGGTCAGGAGGCCTTGGAGAAGCTGCGCGGCTTCGATCCCGACGTGGCCGTTCTCGACATCATGCTCCCCGACTTCGGCGGGCTGCAGGTGCTCTCGCGGCTGCGCTCCGAGGGGTACAACCTCCCGGTGCTCTTCCTCACGGCGCTCGACTCGGTCGACGACCGGGTGAACGGCCTGACGGCGGGCGGCGACGACTACGTGGTGAAGCCCTTCAGCCTCGAGGAGCTGATCGCCCGGCTCCGCGGCCTCGTCCGGCGCTCCCAGATCGCGCTCGCCCAGCAGCCCGATCCCGTGCTGCGCGTCGGCGACCTCACCCTGAACGAGGACAGCTACGAGGTGGAGCGGGGCGGTGACCAGATCGACGTCACCAACACTGAGTTCGAGCTGCTCCGCTATCTGATGCGCAACCCCCGTCGGGTGCTCTCGAAGGCGCAGATCCTGGATCGCGTGTGGAGCTACGACTTCAACGGTAAGGCCACGGTCGTCGAGCTCTACATCTCGTACCTGCGCAAGAAGATCGACTCGGGCCGCAAGCCGATGCTGCACACGGTCCGCGGTGCCGGGTACATGCTGAAGCCCGCGGAGTAGCGACCCCGCCCCGGGCCGCCGCCCTGCTGCCACACCCGCCCGCCACACCCGCCCGCGACCCATTTGCGCTCGTCAGTAGATGCTCTGGATTCGCGGCGGTTTCAGGGGGTCAGTGCAACACCGGTGAGTAGAGCTCCTAGCTTCTCACGCGGCGTTGCCCAGTCCAGAGTCTTGCGCGGGCGATCGTTCAGCAGGTCTTGCAACAGTACGATCTCTTCACC